>NZ_LWHQ01000010.1:0-62415 GCF_001653715.1 Methylobacterium platani | reverse complement strand
GTCCGGGAAAGGGGGAGACTCACGAGGATCGTCCGCCCCTATGGTCGGGCCGAGGTCGCGGTGTCGTGGACCGTGACTGGTTCCGAGCCAGGTTCGGCAACGGCCGGTTCCGCCTGTTCTTCCGCCACGACAGCAGGGCGAGGATCGTTATTTTCGCCTGGATGAACGACCGGGATACGTTGCGAGCTTACGGCTCGGAGACGGATGCCTACCGCGTGTTCAAGGGGATGCTCGACACGGGCCACCCACCCGACGATTGGCCGGCGCTGCGCGAGGCGACCTCCGGGCCGGCGACCGTCGCGCGGCTGGACGGGGTCAGGCCTGGATAGCGCGTTCCGCCGGAGGGCGCACAGGCCGATCGGGCACGAGTGTCACTCCAACCCCAGCCCCCGCCGCAGCCACTGCGCGTAATGCCCGGCGATATACGTCACCCGCCGCTGCTCCGAGGCCGGGTCGTACCAGGCGCCGCCGGAGCTGGCATTGGTGGCCGAGAGTTGGGGGTGGCGCAGCAGCACGGTGCCGACGCGGTCGACCACCAGGGCCTCGCCTTCGAGGTAGTCGGTGTTGGTGGCGTTGCCGCCGCCGAGACGGGTCTCGCTCCCGGCATAGGGGTTGAGCGAGACGCCCGTGACCCGCACGACGAGCACCGGGCCGGGGCCGCCGACCCGGTCGGCGAAGGATCTGGCCAGCGCCGCCTGCAACTCGGCGCGCACGGTCTCGGCATAGGGGCCGAGGCCCCGGGCCAGCAGCGGGCGGACATCGACCTGGATGCCGGAAAACCGCGTCGCCGGCGGCAGGGTCGCGTCCTGCGCGAGAGCCGGCGCGGCGACCGCCAGCAGGGCGGCCGCGATCAGGGACTGGCTCCAGCGCAGCATCGGCGTCGTCTCCACGGCGCCCGACGGGGCCACCTCGTGGCGGACGAGATAGCCCCGCGAGGCCGTTCCGGCAACGCTTGGCGCGGAGGCCGGACGGCAAGCGGCGCGTCAGGCGCCGGACGATCGACGGCGCGTCAGGCGCCGTACTGGATGCCGACGATCTCGTAGGACTTGCCGCCGCCCGGGGTGACGACCTCGACGGTATCGCCGACGCCCTTGCCGATCAGCGCGCGGGCGATCGGCGAGGTGATCGAGACCCGGCCGGCATGCACGTCGGCCTCGGGCTCGCCGACGATCTGGTAGGTCTTCTCTTCCTCGGTATCCTCGTCGATCAGCTTGACGGTGGCGCCGAACTTGATCTTGTTGCCCGAGAGCTTCGCGACGTCGATGACCTCGGCGCGGGAGATCAGGCTCTCCAGCTCCAGCACCCGGCCTTCGTTGTGGGACTGGGCCTCCTTGGCGGCGTGGTACTCGGCATTCTCCGACAGGTCGCCGAGCGCGCGGGCCTCCGCGATCGCCTGGATGATCCGCGGACGCTCCTCCTGCTGGCGGCGCTTCAGCTCCGCCTCGAGAGCCGCGAATCCCCGTACCGTGATCGGAACCTTGTCCATCGTCGTCGTCTCGCGTCACAAATAATCGGCCCGGCGAGAGGTGAGCCTCCCGACCGGGCCTGTTTCCGATTGTCTCGCGCGGGCGCGAGGGGATGAAATAGGGCGCGTCCGCGGCTTTACGACTTAAGCCGCGAAATATTCCTGCAGGGCCCGGACCTCGAGATCACCCCCGAGATAGGCCTTGATTCCCTCGGCAGCCGCCATCGCTCCCGCGAGAGTGGTGTAGTACGGCACTTTATGCAAGAGGGCGGCCCGGCGCAGCGACCGGGAGTCGGATAGCGCGCCCGCGCCCTCGGTGGTGTTGAACACCAGGTGGATGTCGCCGTTCTTGATCGCGTCGACGACGTGCGGCCTTCCCTCCAGCACCTTGTTGATGCGGGTGCAGGCGACGCCGTTCTCGACGAGGTAGCGCTGCGTGCCGGCGGTGGCGAGCACCGTGAAGCCGAGCTCGGCGAGGAGCGCGATCGCCGGCAGGATGCGGGCCTTGTCGTCGTCGCGCACCGAGACGAAGACCGTGCCGGCCTTCGGCACCTGGGTTCCCGAGCCGAGCTGGCTCTTGGCGAAGGCGACGCCGAAGCCGCGGTCGAGGCCGATCACCTCGCCGGTCGAGCGCATCTCCGGCCCGAGCAGCACGTCGACCCCGGGGAAGCGGGCGAAGGGGAACACCGCTTCCTTGACGGCGATGTGCGGCAAAGTCTTGGGCTTGAGGCCGAAGGTGGCGAGGGGCTCGCCGGCCATCACCCGGGCGGCGATCTTGGCGATCGGCTCGCCGATCACCTTGGCGACGAACGGCACGGTGCGCGAGGCCCGGGGGTTGACCTCGAGCACGTAGATGTCGCCGTCCTTGATCGCGTACTGCACGTTCATCAGGCCGCCGACTTCCAGCGCCAGCGCCAGTCCGCGGGTCTGGCGCTCCAGCTCGGCGATGGTCTCCGGCGACAGCGAGCGCGGCGGCAGCGAGCAGGCGGAATCGCCCGAGTGGATGCCCGCCTCCTCGATGTGCTCCATGATGCCGGCGATGAACACCTCCTTGCCGTCGGACACCGCGTCGACGTCGACCTCGATCGCGTCCGACAGGTAGCGGTCGAACAGGAGCGGGTTCTTGCCCAGCACCGTGTTGATCTGGCCGGTCTTGTCGTTCGGGTAGCGCGCCTTGACGTCCGACGGGATCAGGCTCGGCAGGGTGTCGAGCAGGTAGTCGGCGAACTGGGTCTCGTCGCGGATGATCGCCATCGCGCGCCCGCCGAGCACGTAGGAGGGGCGCACCACGAAGGGCAGGCCGAGATCGGCGGCGATCAGCCGGCTCTGCTCGACCGAGTAGGCGATGCCGTTCTTCGGCTGCTTGAGGTGCAGCTTGTCGAGCAGGCGCTTGAAGCGGTCGCGGTCCTCGGCGAGGTCGATCGCGTCCGGCGAGGTGCCGAGGATCGGCACGCCGGCCTCCTCGAGGGCGCGCGCCAGCTTCAAGGGGGTCTGGCCGCCGAACTGCACGATCACGCCGTGCAGCGTGCCGGCCTGGCGCTCGGTCTCGATGATCTCCAGCACGTCCTCGGCGGTCAGCGGCTCGAAGTAGAGCCGGTCCGAGGTGTCGTAGTCGGTCGACACCGTCTCCGGGTTGCAGTTGACCATGATGGTCTCGTAGCCCGCGTCGGTGAGCGCGAAGCAGGCGTGGCAGCAGCAATAGTCGAACTCGATACCCTGGCCGATCCGGTTCGGGCCGCCGCCGAGGATGATGACCTTCTTCGCCTCCGAGGGCTGGGCCTCGTCGGCGACGGACCCGGCGAAGGGCGCCACGTAGGTCGAGTACATGTAGGCGGTCGGCGACTTGAACTCGGCCGCGCAGGTGTCGATCCGCTTGAAGACCGGCCGCACCTGGAGCGCCCGGCGGGCGGCGCGCACCGCCCCTTCCTCGATCCCGGCCAGCACCGACAGGCGCGCATCCGAGAAGCCCGCCGCCTTGAGCTGGCGGAAGGCGCCCGCGGTCTTCGGCAGGCCGAAGCGCTTCACCTTGGTCTCGAGGTCGATGATGCCCTGGAGCTGTTCCAGGAACCACGGGTCGATCTTGCAGGAGGCGTGGACCTCCTCGTGGCTGACGCCCAGCCGCAGGGCCTGCGCCACCTTGAGGAGGCGGTCCGGGGTCGGGGTGCCGATCGCCGCCTTGATGGCGTTGCGGTCGTCGCCCTTGCCGAGGCCCTCGATCTCGATGTCGTCGAGGCCGGTGAGCCCCGTCTCCAGCGAGCGCAAGGCCTTCTGGAGCGATTCGGCGAAGGTCCGCCCGATCGCCATCGCCTCGCCGACCGACTTCATGGCGGTGGTCAGGGTCGGCTCGGCGCCCGGGAACTTCTCGAAGGCGAAGCGCGGGATCTTGGTGACGACGTAGTCGATCGTCGGCTCGAACGAGGCCGGGGTCGCCCCACCCGTGATGTCGTTGGCGATCTCGTCGAGGGTGTAGCCGACGGCGAGCTTCGCCGCGACCTTGGCGATCGGGAAGCCGGTCGCCTTCGAGGCGAGCGCCGAGGAGCGCGAGACCCGCGGGTTCATCTCGATCACGATCATCCGGCCGGTGGCCGGGTCAACGGCGAACTGCACGTTCGAGCCGCCGGTCTCGACGCCGATCTCGCGCAGCACGGCGAGCGAGGCGTCGCGCATGCGCTGGTATTCCTTGTCGGTCAGCGTCAGCGCCGGGGCGACGGTGATCGAGTCGCCCGTATGCACCCCCATCGGGTCGACGTTCTCGATCGAGCAGACGATGATGCAGTTATCCGCACGATCGCGGACGACCTCCATCTCGTACTCCTTCCAGCCCAGCACCGATTCCTCGATCAGGACTTCGTTGGTCGGCGAGGCGTCGATGCCGCGCTCGACGATGTCGAGGAACTCCTCGCGGTTGTAGGCGATGCCGCCGCCGGTGCCGCCCATGGTGAAGGACGGCCGGATGATCGCCGGCAGGCCGACCTCGGCGAGCGCGACGAGCGCCTGGCCGAGCGCGTGCTCGCCGTAGCGCTTGCGCCGGTCGTTCTCGGCCGACGCCCACTTCTTCTCGAAGGCGGCGAGCGCCGCCTTGCGGGATGCCTCGTCGCCCTCGGCCGCCTCGATGCGAGCCACCTCGGCGAGGTACTTCTCGCGGTCGGCCTTCTTGGCGGCCGAGGCGTTGGCGAGCGCCGATTTCGGCGTCTCGAGGCCGATCTTGGTCATCGCATCGCGGAAGAGGCTGCGATCCTCGGCCTTGTCGATCGCCTCGGCGGTGGCGCCGATCATCTGCACGCCGAACTTCTCCAGCACGCCCATGCGCTTGAGCGAGAGGGCGCAGTTCAGCGCGGTCTGGCCGCCCATGGTCGGCAGGAGGGCGTCGGGCCGCTCCTTCTCGATGATGCGGGCGACGATCTCCGGGGTGATCGGCTCGACGTAGGTCGCGTCGGCGAGATCCGGATCGGTCATGATCGTCGCCGGATTCGAGTTGACCAGGATGATCCGGTAGCCTTCCTCGCGCAGGGCCTTGCAGGCCTGCGTCCCGGAATAGTCGAACTCGCATGCCTGGCCGATGACGATCGGGCCCGCGCCGATGATGAGGATGGAGGAGAGATCGGTGCGCTTGGGCATCGGACGCTTCAGACTCGTGCGGCGCGCTGCCGCGTTCCTCGTTTCCGGCCTCGGGCCCGGCGGGGCGTGTCGTGGCGGAAGCGGAACGGGCGGAAGCGGCGGGGATTGCGTTGGGCGCCCTTAGCATAGGCGAACAGATCAGGGGAAGGGTGTGGCCGAGGCGATGGACCAGGGGGGAGATGCGCGCTGGACGCTGGTCACCGGCGCGTCGAGCGGAATCGGCGCGGAGATCGCCCGGGCCTTCGCGGCCCGGGGGCGGCCGCTGGCCTTGAGCGCCCGGCGGGCGGAGCGGCTGGAGGCCCTGGCCGCGGAATTGCCGGTGCCGACGCTGGTGGTGCCGGCGGATCTGGCGCGGCCGGACGGGCCCGAGGCCCTGCTGGCGGCGGTCGCGGCACGGGGGATCGTTCTCCACACCCTCGTCAACAATGCCGGCTTCGGCCTGCGCGGCCGGTTCAGTGACCTGCCGGCGCGGGACCAGGCCGAGATGGTGGCGGTGAACGTCGCCGCGCCGACGGCCCTGAGCCGCCTGGTGCTGCCGGGGCTGATCGCGAACAGGCGCGGCGGCATCCTCAACGTCGCCTCGGTGGTGGGCTACCTGCCCGGGCCCAACATGGCCGCCTACTACGCCACCAAGGCCTACCTGCTCTCGCTCTCGGAAGCCCTCTACGAGGAGGCGCGGCCCTACGGCGTGACGGTCACGGCCCTCTGCCCCGGCGCCACCGCGACGGAATTCTCGGCGCGGGCCGATATCGGCGGCACCAAGCGCTTCACCGGCAACGTGATGCGGCCGGACGCGGTGGCGAAGGCCGCGGTCGACGGCTACCTCGCCGGGCGGGCGGTGGTGATCCCCGGGGCGGCCAACCGGGCGGCGGTGCTCGGCGCCCGCCTGATGCCGCGCTGGCTCAGCCGAAAGGTGGCGGCTCGCCTGCAGGGATGAGCCGGGCTCCGCCGCTTTCGGGTCATCTTCGGTTCAGTGCGGCAGGCTAGACAGGTGCCGGCGGCGTGTCCCGCCGGGCCTGATCGAGTGTGTCGTCCGTGGTGCGCGAACCGATTTCGACGATCTGGAACGCCGCGGCGCTGGCGGCGCTCGCGCGGCAATTCGTGGCCTATGTCGGGGTCAGCCTCGCGGCGCTCGCGGTCCACTACGCCCTGCTCGCCGGCCTGGTCGAGACCGGCCGGGCCGATCCGGTGCCGGCGGCGCTCGCCGGCTACCTCGCCGGGGCGGTGGTGTCCTACGGGCTCAACCGGCGCCTGACCTATGCCAGCGACCGGCCCCACGCCGAGGCGACCTGGCGCTTCGGCATCGTGGCGGCGATCGGCTTCGGGCTGACATGGCTCATCATGGCGGGGCTGACCCGCGGCTTCAGCCTGCCCTACCTCGCCGCCCAGGGGCTGGCGACCGGCGTCGTGGTGTTCTGGAACTTCCTCGGCCACCGGGTCTGGACCTTCGCGGCGCCGCCGGTGCCGTCCCTGTCGGAGGAGCCGTCGGGGATTCGCTGAGGCGCGGTCCTGTCCATCCCATGCCGACAAGCGGGCGGGCCCTACCGCGTGCAGTCCCCGCCCCCGGATCGAATGCCGGCCTACCCGACGCCCGCCAGCACCTCGACCACCTTCTCGGGATTGGGCACCTCGACGTCGTGCGGCACCGCCAGCTCGCGGTACTCCCAGCCGGCCTTGGACCGCGCGCGCTGCCGGCTCGGCTCGATCGAGGTGAGCGCCGGGGCGGTATAGGCGACGTAGGTGACCGGCAGGCCGGCGCCGGCGGGCTTCGAGAGCCGCACCGGGCTCTCGTAGGTGCCGATCGGGTGCGGCCGCAGGCGCTGCATGAACCAGTCCTTGGCCGGCCCCGCCGGGATCGGGAACCCCTCCGGGCCGGGCACCGGCAGGGCGACGCCCGCCCCCTGGTCGAGCGCCACCTTGCGCCGGGCCTCCGCCATGCCGGCCGGCAGGATGGTGAAGGCGGTGTCGCCGTTCTCGGGGATCAGCGCGTCGAGATAGACGATGCGGCGGATCCGGTCGGTCATGCGGTCCGCGACCCCGGTCACCGCCATCCCGCCGTAGGAATGCCCGACGAGGATCACGTCGCGCAGGTCCTCGAACGCGATCACGCTCGCCACGTCCTCGATATGGGTGTCGACCGTGATCTGGCGCGACAGCAGATGGGCGCGCTCGCCGAGCCCGGTCTGCGTCGGCGTGAAGACCCGGTGCCCGCGGCCACGCAGGGCCGCCGCGACGTCGCGCCAGATCCAGCCGCCGCCATAGGCGCCGTGGACGAGCACGTAGGTCCTGGATCCGTCCTGGGTCTTGGCGGCCTCCTGCGTCGTCGCGGCGCCCTGCGCCTGCGCCGCCCCCGCCGCCAGGGCGGCGGCACCGAGGGCGGAGACACCCGCCAGGGCCGTCCTGCGATTGACCGTCATGGTCCGCGTCCTCCCACTGTTCGTTCTTGAAACCGTTGTAGCGGCGAGCCGGCCGGAATCCACCGGCCACGCTCGCCCGGGCCGCTCGCTCCACCGCCACGTATGCGTGGAGCGCGGCTCGCGCGCCGCGCCGCCGGTGCTATGGAGGGATCCCGACACGCTTGCCCGAGGCCGGGCATCACCACGAGGGCACGAGCCACCGATGACCCATGCGGAGACCACCACGCCGCCGGACCTCGCCGCCACGCTCTCGCCGCGGATGCTGGGGATCGGCACGAGCCAGATCGGCCTCGTCGCCGATCGCGGCCGGGACGACCCCGAGGTGGTCAAGCTGTGGATCGGCGAGGGCGACCTGCCGACCCCGCCCTTCATCGTCGAGGCGGCCCACCGGGCGATGCTGGCCGGGCATACCCGCTACGCCACCTCGCTCGGGGTGCCGCGCCTGCGCGAGGCCTTGAGCGCCTACCACGCCCGGCACTGGGGCGTGACGATCCCGCCCGAGCGCTTCGCCGTCACCGCCGGCGGCATGAACGCCATCATGCAGGCGGCGCAGGCCCTGCTCGAACCCGGCGACGAGATCGTCATCCCCTCCCCGGCCTGGCCGAACCTGGCGGAGGCCGTGCGCATCACCGGCGGCGTGCCGGTGACGGTGCCTTACCGGGTGCAGGGAGACGGGCGCTTCGCCCTGCCGCTCGCCGACATCGAGGCGGCGCTCACCCCGCGCACCCGCGTGATCGTGGTGAACTCGCCCTCGAACCCGACCGGCTGGACCATGCCGCTCGACGAGATGAAGGCCTTGCGCGACCTCGCCCGGGCGCGGGGATTGTGGATCCTGTCCGACGAGGTCTACGCCCACTTCACCTACGGCAACGCCATCGCGCCGTCCTTCCTGCAGATCTGCACCGAGGACGACCGGCTGATCGTCACCAACACCTTCTCGAAGAACTGGGCGATGACCGGCTGGCGCGCCGGCTGGCTGGTCGCCCCGCGGGGGCTGGCATCCACCTTCGCCAAGCTCGGCCAGTACAACACCACCTCGATCCCGACCTTCATCCAGCACGCCGCCGTGACGGCACTGGAGGAGGGCGACGGCTTCATCCGCCAGATGGTCGCCCGCTGCGCCGAGAGCCGCGAGATCCTGGTCGAGGGCCTGTCGCGCCTGCCCGGCATCACCGTGTCGGTGCCGGAGGGCGCCTTCTACCTGATGGCCCGGGTCGCCGGCCCCGGGACCCCGCGCCCCGACGCGACCAGCCTGGAGATCGCCTTCCGGCTCCTCGAGGAGGCGAAGGTCGGCGTCGCCCCGGGCACCGCCTTCGGGCCCGAGGGCGAGGGCTTCATCCGCCTGTGCTTCGCCATCAGCCCGGGCCTCGCCCGGGAGGCGGTGGCGCGCCTCGCCCGCGTGCTCGGCCGCTGAGGGAGGGACCGATGCCCGAACCGATCGCCTTCCTGGGCCAGCTCGACGCCGACGAGGAGGCCGAGTTCCTGGCCGCCCTCGCCGCCTCCCTCCCCGGGGAGACCATCCGGCCGTTCCGGACCTTGGGCGAGGCGGAGCGGGCAGACATCTGCCTCGCGATCGTCGCCAACCCCGATCCGGCCGAGGTGGCCCTGCTGCCGAACCTCGCCTGGATCCAGAGCCTGTGGGCCGGGGTCGAGCGGCTGGTGCGCGACCTCGGGGGCAACGGCGTGCCGATCGTGCGCCTGATCGACCCCGAGCTCGCCCGGACCATGGCCGAGGCGGTGCTGGCCTGGACCTTCTATCTCCAGCGCGACATGCCGGCCTATCGCCGCCAGCAGGAGGCGGCGACCTGGCGCCAGCTCGCCTATCGCCCGCCCGCCGCGGTGACGGTGGGGCTCCTCGGCCTCGGCGCGCTCGGGAGCGCGGCGGCGGATCGGCTGGTCCAGGCGGGCTTCCGGGTCGCGGCCTGGAGCCGCTCGCGGAAGGCCGTGCCGCCGGGGGTGACGGGATATTTCGGCCCCGCCGGCCTCGGAGACCTGCTCGCGGCGAGCGACATCGCCGTCTGCCTGCTGCCGCTCACTGGCGAGACCCGCGGCCTCCTCGATGCCGGGCGGATCGCCGGGATGAAGCCGGGAGCGGGCCTGATCAATTTCGGCCGCGGGCCGATCGTCGACATCGACGCGCTGCTCGCCGCCCTCGATGCCGGCCGGCTCTCGCACGCGGTGCTGGACGTGTTCGAGGTCGAGCCGCTGCCGGCGGATTCGGCCCTCTGGCGCCATCCCGGCGTGACCGTGCTGCCGCACATCTCCGGCCCGACCACCCCGGCGAGCGCCGCGTCGGTCGTCGCCGGCAACGTCCGGGCCTACCGCGCCTCGGGCCGGATCCCGGCGGCGGTGGACGTGGCGCGGGGTTACTGACGGCGCCGCACGTCAGTGCGTGACGCGCGACCGCGCCACGATCGCGCCGACGATGACGACCGCCTGGAACCCGATCGAGCCGATCATCCACTTGATGATCTCGGATTTCGTGGCCTCGATCTTGGCTTCCAGGCGCAACTCGGCCTCGCGCAGATCCGATCTCGTCGTGATCTTCAGGGTCTCGATGTCCGACTTGAGGGTCTTGATGTCGGATTTGGTGGCCAGGTCCCCCTGGATCGCTTCGGCGACCGCTTCGGCCAGCCCTTCGGCCTGCTCCGGCGACATCTTGGCCTTGTCGCGCAGGGTCCGGACGAAGCGGAGGGTATCGAAGGCGACGGCGGTCATTCGACGGTCTCACGCTTCGAGGGAGCGATCCGGTCCTTCGCTCGCGCGATTTAGCTGTCGCGCCGGTTCCAATTGTACAGGGGACCCGGTGCCGCGACCATCCGCGTGCGGCCGCCCGCCGCGAGAATTGCGCGGTATCGCTCTCCTTCGACATTGACGCCCCCGGCCCGCCCGGCCTACCCAAAGCCATGCGCAGGGTTCCGCCGACAGGGTCGATCGGACGCGCGACCATCGCGGTGGTCGCGCTCTACGCCCTGTGCCTGCAGGTGCTGCTCGGCGCCCTGGCCCCCCTGCCGGCGAACGCCGCGCCCGGACCGGTGATCTGCCATTCCGCCGACCAGGCGGGCGATCCGTCGGGGACGGGGGCGCATTGCGTCCTGCCCTGCTGCGTCGCGGCCCATCACCTGCCCGTCGTCGCCCCGGCGCTCCTCGCCTTCACCCGCCTGTCCTGGGACGATCCGAGCCCGGCCGACCGCTTCCCGCCCGCCGCCGACGAGAGCCCGGCCCGGGCGCCGCCCGACACCAACACCAGCCCGCGAGGTCCGCCGCAGGCCTGATCGATCCGTTGCCGTCATCGATCAGCCGCTTTCCGGATTCTCTTCCATGCCCGCCCCCTCCTCCGCTCCCGCCGCCGGGAGCGCGCCCCTGCGCGACGCCCTCCATCGCGCGGTGTGGCGCTGGCACTTCTATGCCGGCCTCCTGTGCCTGCCGTTCCTGATCCTGCTCTCGGTCACCGGCTCGCTCTACCTGTTCAAGGACGAGATCGACCGTAGCGTCTTCTCGTACCGCACCGTCGTCGCGGAGCGGGCGGGCCCGCCCCTGTCGCCGGAGCGGCTGGTCTTCATCGCCGCCGACGCCGTGCCGGATGCCCGGCCGACGACCTATGCCAGCCCGGAGGCGCCCGACCGCTCAGGCGTCGTCACCATGGCGGGGCCCACGGGCAAGACGCTGGTCTACCTCGACCCCTACGACGGCGCCGTCCTCGACCGCGTCGGGCGCGAGGAGGAGGCGATGCGGGTGGTGCGCCGGCTGCACAGCCTGTCGTTCTTCGGGCCGGTCGCGAACGGGCTCGTCGAGGTCGTGGCCGGCTTCACGCTGATCCTGGTCATCAGCGGGATCTACCTGTGGTGGCCGCGCCGGCAGACGGGCGGCGTCGTCTCGGTGCGGGGCAACCCGGCCAGGCGGATCTGGTGGCGCGACCTGCACGCGGTCACGGGCTTCGTCGCCGGGGCCGGCCTGTTCTTCCTCGCCGCCACCGGCCTGCCGTGGTCGATCGTCTGGGGCGACCAGCTCCGGGCGATCTCGAACCGGGCCGGGCTCGGCCTGCCGACCGAACTGTGGGCCGGGGTGCCGGTCTCGCGGGTGCCGATGGGCGAGGTGCTCGACACCACCGGCTGGACCCTGGAGACCGCACCGCTGCCGCGCTCGACGGCGCGGGACGGGGTGCCGATCGGCATCGACCGGGCGGCCGAGATCCTGACCGGGCTCGGCATGCCGGCGGGCTACGAGCTGGCGCTGCCGGAGGGGCCGACCGGCGTCTACGCCGCCGCCGCCTATCCGCGCGACGTCACCCGCCAGCGGATGATCTCCCTCGACCAGTATACCGGCCGGCCGCTCGTCGACGTGCGGTTCGGCGATATCGGAGTCGTCGGGCGCGGGATCCAGTACGGGATCGGGCTGCACAAGGGCGAGTATGCCGGTCGCATCAACCAGTTCCTGATGCTGGCCTTCTGCCTCGCCACGATCCTGCTCGCGGTCACCGCCGCGATGATGTGGTGGAAGCGCCGGCCGAAGGGCCGCCTCGGCGTGCCGGCCTGGCCGGACGACCGTCGGGCGGTCGCCGGCGTCACCGGCCTCGTCGTCGCGATGGGCGTCGCCTTTCCCCTCACCGGGGGGGCGATCCTGGCGATGATCGCGCTCGACACCGCCCTCCTCGGCCTGCGGCGCGGCCCCCGGCGCCCCGCGACGGCCTGATTCGACCCCCGCCCGATTCGATCCGACAGAGTCGAGCGCGGGATCCCCTCTTCCGTTCGGGAAAGGGGAGATGCGCTTCACCTTTATTGGACCGGGCCGGGCGGAAATCTAGAAACATCTTCCGGCGTCGGCGCCTTCCGACGCGCCCCTCCTCGACGAGACCTTCCCGATGCCGCGCCTCCCCGGTTCCGGCGTGCGACCCCGCGCGCTCGCCCTGCTGCTGACCCTCGTTCCCGGCGCCGCCGCGGCGCAGGGCGCATCCGAGACCATCGCCCTCGACGAGATCTCGGTCGCCGGCGCGGGCTCCCCCGGCCAAACCTCCCTCGCCCCGGCCTTCGGCGTCGCCGCCCCGCCGGGCTCGGCCCCGGGCGTGATCGAGCGCCCGGTCGGCGAGATCGTCACGGCGATCGACCGCCGGGACACGATCGCGAACCGCCCGGCGACCACCATCGGGCAGGTGCTCGTCAACAGCCCGGGCGTCACCGTGCGCCAGGGCAACGGGCCGCGCGACGTGGTGGTGTCGATCCGCGGCAACAACGCCCGCTCGACCGGCGTGACCAAGAACATGGTGGTGCTGGAGGACGGCTTCCCGCTGACGCAACCCGATGGCGCCTCGCGGTTCGACCTCACCGACCCGCGCGCCTATTCGCGCATCGACGTCTTCCGCGGGCCGCAATCGCCGCTCTTCGGCAACTACGCCACCGGCGGCGCGCTCGCCTTCCGCACCCGCACCGGCCGCGAGATCGACGGGTACGAGGTCGGCATCGATGCCGGCAGCTTCGGCTACCTGAACCACTACTTCACCGTCGGCGGGGCGAGCGGTCCCTACGAGGTCAGCCTGTTCGCCAGCGACTTCCGCCTCGACGGCTTCCAGGACCATGCCGGCGCCGACACCCAGACGGTCAACCTGCTGGCGAGCTACACCCCCGGCCCGGACAACCGCTTCACCCTGAAGGTCATCAACAACACGCTCGACGTCGATCTCCCGGCGCGCTCGTCCCTGGCGCAGTACCGGATCAATCCCTACCAGCGCGGCTGCGCCGCCGCGGCCACGGCCGCCGCGGGGTGCACCACCTTCAACCTGTTCCGCAACGGCGCCTTCGGCGCCACGGTGCCGGTCACCGCCTCCGAGGGCGCCTTCGGCCGCAACGACCGGCGCACCATCGTCGCCGGGCGCTGGGAGCACGACATCGACGCAAACACCACCTGGCGCATGCAGGTCGGCTTCGACGAGCGCAACTTCGACCAGCCGTTCTACACCACGTCCTCGCGCGGCAGCTATCCGTCCTACAACGTCCTCACCGACCTCACCCATCGCGGCGAGGTGCTCGGCCTGCCGGCGACCGGGTACGTGGCGCTCGGCTACAACGCGATCGACAGCCACATCGCGCTCTACAACCGGGCGCCCTACGGCGGTCCCCGCCTCGGCGCGCTCACGAGCAACCAGGAGGCGGTGCAGTCGAATCTCGGCGGCCGGGCCCGCGCCGAGGTCGCGCTGTCGGACCGCTGGACCGGCGTCGTCGGCGTCTCGGCCGAGAACACCTGGCTCAAGGGACGCACCTTCACCTACGCCTATTCGGCCAGCGGCGTCACGACGGCGCTCGCCGACATCGACCGCAGCTTCCTCAACGTCGCGCCGGAACTCGCCCTGGTCTACCGGCCCGACGAGGCGTGGGCCTTCCGCGGCCGCGTCGCCACCGGCTACGCCACGCCCGCGGCGAGCACGCTGTTCGTCACGCCCGCCGGCGTGCCGGGCAACAACACCGACCTGCGCACCCAGACCAATCTCGGCGTCGATCTCGGGGTCGACTGGTCGCCCCTGCCCGACCTGCGCCTGAGCCTCACCGGCTTCTACGAGTTCTTCCGCAACGAGTTCGTCACCCAGTCGCCGGGGGCGGGCCTCCTGAGCTACACCTTCAACGCCCCGGCCTCGGAGCATCGCGGCATCGAGGCGGGCGCCGAATGGGCGTTCTCACCGGGCTGGCGGGCGACCGCGGCCTACGGCCTCAACGACCAGTTCTACACCCGCTACGTCGAGCAGCTGAGCGCCGGCAGCCTCACCGCGCGGTTCGACCGGGCCGGGCGGCTGATCCCCGGCGTGCCGGCCCACCAGCTCCTCGCCCGCATCGGCTACGACCAGCCGTCGGGCCCGTTCAAGGGCGTCGGCGCCTTCGTCGAGGCGGTCTACCAGGACGGCTTCTTCCTCGACAACGCCAACCTGCTCAAGGCCCCGGGCTACACGATCCTCAACGCCAACATCCACTACGACACCGACCTGGTCGGGTGGTACGCCAAGCGCCTCAGCCTCTACGTCGAGGTGCGCAACCTGCTCGACACGACGTACATCGCCTCGGCCCAGCCGCTGGCGAACTCGATCAGCGCCGTGACCGGGCTGCAGAACGGTGCGGGCGTGCTCGCGACCACCACCGGCTCGATCTTCGCCGGCGCGCCGCGCAGCGTCGTCGGGGGAATGAAGCTGGCATTCTGAGACCATTCCGCTGCGCATTTCGCGCAAATCACTCGAGTTCCGGCTTGACTCTCCGCCTCCGTCGCGCCCATCAGGCGCTAACAACCGTTCGATCGCGCACATATTGCGCGATCCACGCAAAGGGAGGAACGCATGGGCGAGATTCGGATCAAGCGCGCGATCGAGCGCGTGCCGGGCGGGATGATGGTGGTGCCGCTGCTCGTCGGCGCGGTGATCGCCACCCTGTTCCCGGCGACCCCGAAGGTGTTCGGGTCGTTCACCGGGGCGCTGTTCACGGGGGCGCTGCCGATCCTGGCGGTGTTCTACGTCTGCATGGGGGCGAGCATCGACTTCCGCGCCACGCCCTACATCGTCAAGAAGGGCGGCACGCTGCTCGTCGTGAAGGTCGGCATCGCGATGATCCTCGGGGTGATCTTCGGCCGCCTGCTCGGCGAGGCGCCGGTGGGGGCCGGGCTGTTCGCCGGCCTCTCGACGCTGGCGATCGTCGCCGCGATGAACGACACCAACGGCGGCCTCTACATGGCGCTGATGGGCCAGTACGGCCGGCCGCGGGACGTCGGCGCCTACACGATCATGTGCCTCGAATCCGGGCCGTTCCTGACCATGCTGACGCTCGGCGTCGCCGGCCTGTCGGCGTTTCCCTGGCAGACGATGGTCGGCAGCATCCTGCCGCTCCTGGTGGGCATGATCCTCGGCAACCTCGACCGCGAGATGCGGGCCTTCCTCGGCCGCGCCGTGCCGGTGATGATCCCGTTCTTCGCCTTCGCGCTCGGCACCGGGCTCGACCTCACCAAGATCTGGCAGGCGGGGCTGCTCGGCCTCGGCCTCGGCGTCGCGGTGGTGGTCGTCACCGGCATCCCGCTGTTCTTCGCCGACCGGCTCACCGGCGGCACCGGGGTGGCGGGCGTCGCCGCCTGCTCGACCGCCGGCAACGCCGCCGCGGTGCCGGCGATCATCGCCGCCGCCAACCCGGCCTATGCCGACGCCGCCGCGCCCGCGACGGTGCTGGTCGCCGCGACCGTGGTCGTCACCGCGATCCTGACCCCGCTCGCCACCGCCTGGACCGCCCGGCATTTCGGCGAGCCGGAGGACCCGGCGGCCGACGCGGTCCCGGACGAGGCCGCCGCCCTGCCGGAGCGGGCCTGAGCCATGGCGCGCCGCTGGCTCATCCTCGCCGACGACCTGACGGGGGCGGCCGACTGCGCCATCGCCTTCGCGCGCCGCGGGCGCTCCGCCCTCGTGCAATGGGGCGAGGCGGGCGGCGAGGCGGAGGAGGACGTCGTCGCGCACGACGCCGACAGCCGCCAGCTCGGCGCCGCGGCGGCGGCCGCGCGCCACGCCGCCCTCGCCGGGCGGCTGCACCGGCCGGGCGTCGGGGTGTTCAAGAAGATCGACTCGACCCTGCGCGGCCAGCCGGCGGCGGAGCTCGCCGCCACCCTCGCGGCGATGCGCGAGCGCACCGGCGCAGGCTTCGGGATCCTGGCGCCGGCCTTCCCGGCGACCGGGCGCACGACGCGGGATGGGCGGATCCTCGTCGCGGGCGGGCCGCTGGAGGACACCGAGCTCTGGCGCCGCGACCACACCTACCCGACCGGCGCGCTCCCCGCGATGCTGGCCGGGGCCGGGCTCACCGGCACGGTGATCGATCTCGCGACCGTGCGGCGGGGGGCCGAGCCCCTGCGCGAGGCGCTCGCCGCGGCCGCCCGGACCTCGTCGGTCGCGGTGCTCGATGCCGAGGAGGACGACGACCTCGCGCGCATCGCCGCGGCCGGCCTCGCCCTCGGCGCGCAGGGCCCCTTGCGCGAGAGCCTGGTCTGGATCGGCAGCGCCGGCCTCGCGCACGCCCTGGCGGCCGCGGAGACGACACCGCCCGCGCCGCGCCCCACCGTCGCGAGCGGACCCGGCGGCACGCTCGTGGTGGTGGGCAGCCTCGCGGCCGCCTCCCGCGCCGCGGCGCGAAAGCTCGCCGGCGAGGCGCGGCTGCGCCACGTCCCGGTTGCGGCCGGGTGGCTGCTCGCGGCCGGCGAGGCCGAGCGGGTGCGATGGTGCGACCGCGTGACGGCGCGGCTCGCGGTCGGCGACGACGTGCTGGTCGAGGTCGAGACGGGCGACGCGCCGGACCTGCGCCTCGGGCCCCGCCTCGCCGAGGCCCTCGGCGCGCTGCTGGCGCCGGCCGGCCGCCATCTCGGCGGGCTGGTGGCGACCGGCGGCGAGACCGCGGCGGCGCTCCTCGCCCATTTCGGGGTCGACGGCCTGGCGCTGGTCGACGAGATCGAGGCCGGCGTCGCGCTCGGCCTGACGCGGGGTCGCGTCACCGTGCCGATCGTCACCAAGGCCGGTGCCTTCGGCACCGAGGATACGCTCCTGCGCGCCGTCCACCACCTCCGGGCCATCAGACACGAAGGGTCTCCGACATGAGCCGACCGACCGTCGCGATCACCATGGGCGATGCCTCCGGCATCGGGCCCGAGATCATCATGAAGGCGCTGGCCCGGGCGGACATCGCGGCGCTCTGCCGGCCCGTGGTGATCGGCGATGCCGAGCGCCTGCGCGAGGCGGGCCGCATCGTCGGCACGACCCTCGCGGTCCGGGCGGTCGCCTCGCCCGACGAGGCGGTCCCTGCGCCCGGCACCGTCGACTGCGTCGATCTCGGGCTGATTCCGCCCGGGCACCCGTTCGGGCAGGTCTCGCCGGTCTCCGGCGAGGGGGCGTTCCGCTACATCGAGCGCGCCGTGAGGATCGTCCAGGCCGGCCAGGCCGCCGCGATCTGCACCGCGCCCTTGAGCAAGGAAGCGCTCCACGCCGCCGGCCACAAGTATCCGGGCCACACCGAGCTCCTCGCCGAGCTCACCGGCACCCCGGAAGTCTCGATGATGCTGGTCTCGCCCAAGCTCCGGGTGATCCACGTCACGACGCATATCGGGCTGATCGACGCCATCGCGCGGATCGAGCCGGGCCTCGTCGAGCGGGTGATCGCGCGCGGCCACGACACCCTGGTCAAGGCGGGAATCGCGAACCCGCGGATCGGCGTCTGCGCGATCAACCCGCATGCCGGCGAGAACGGCCTGTTCGGCCGCGGCGAGGAGGCGGAGAAGATCACGCCGGCGGTCGAGGCCTGCCGGGCGAAGGGATGGCGGGTCGAGGGACCGCTGCCCGCCGACACCCTGTTCTTCCTGGCGGGACGGGGCGACTACGACATCGTGGTGGCGATGTACCACGACCAGGGCCACGGCCCGATCAAGGTGCTGGGGCTGGAGGCGGGGGTGAACATCACCGTCGGCCTGCCGGTGATCCGCACCTCGGTCGATCACGGCACCGCCTTCGACATCGCCGGCAAGGGCATCGCCGACGAGGGCTCGCTGGTCGAGGCCCTGCGCCAGGCGGTGGACCTCGCGCCGCGCCGGGCGGTCTGAGATCCATGACCCGCGGCCGGCACCGCCACCCGCTGCTGCTCGAGGCGCTGCAGGCCGGCGAGGTGGTGGTCGAGGAACTGGCGGAGCGCTTCGGCGTCTCCGCCTCGACGATCCGCCGCGACCTGCAGCAGCTGGCGAGCGAGAAGACGATCCGGCGCACCTATGGCGGCGCGGTGATCGCCCACCCGCTGCCCGAGACGAGCCTGCCGGAGCGCGAGGCGCAGGCCCGGCCCGAGAAGGCCGCGATCGCGCGTGCCGCCATAGGCCTCCTCTCCGACGACGACATCCTGGTCCTCGACGGCGGCTCGACGGTGGCGACCTTCGGGGCCGGGCTGATCGGCGGGGCCGGGCGTCCCGGGCGCCGTCACGCGATCATCACCAACAACCTGCCGCTCGTCGGCGTGCTCGCCGGCGCGCCCGGCCTCGCGCTCACGGTGCTCGGCGGCGCGGTGCGCCCGGGCAGCATGAGCACCATGGGTCCGCTGGCCGAGGCGTCCTTGCGCCGGCTCACCGCCGACAAGGCGGTGGTGAGCGGCGACGGGTTCGTCGCCGGCCGCGGGTTGTGCGAGGCGGCGATCGAGCAGGTCTCGCTCAAGTCGCTGATGATGGAGCAGGCCGCCGAGGTGGTGGTGCTGATGGATTCGTCCAAGCTCGGCCGCGCGACGCAAGGGGCCTGGGCACCGCTGCCGCGGCGCTGGACCCTGGTGACGGATGCCGGCGCCACGCAGGCGCAGTGCGCGGAGGCCGAGGAGGCCGGGGCGCGGGTGGTGCGGGCGGGATCCTGATCCCGCCTTCCGCCGCAGCTGCCGACACGACGGGACCCGGCTCCGCCCACCTGCACGCGCCGGCGATGCCCGGCCAAGAATACCTACGTATGTCGAGCTCTAACATATCAAGTCTTTGCCGGGCATACCGTTCTCATGTTTCCATTGTTTTCTAATTGTAACAGTATTTGAGCGGATCTGGACAGACCTTGGGTCATCAACCATTCTTTAACTACGGCAGTCACGCGAGATCTGCCGTCAGACAGAGAATGGCATCATGAAGAAGCTCGACGCCAAGTCCCTCGGTTCCGTCGCCGGCGGCTGCTGCAAGCCCGCCTGCCCCCCGCCCTGCCCGCCGCCGGCCCCGGCCTGCCCGCCCCCTGCCCATACCTGCGGCAGCGTCAAGTCCGGCTGCTGCTGAGGGCGCGGGCCGTCCGAGTGCGTTCAGCGGCCGGAAATCCAGACCGGCCCTAAATACTCACTCGTCCACCTCCTCCAGGGGTGCCGGCGATCCGAGATCGCGCCCGATCGACGATCCTGCTCAGAGGCCGTTTGAGTTCGCAGGCTGGATTCACACCCTCACCCGCCATCCCGGGTTCCGCCGCGCGGTCCCGGGATGGCGTGTTGTCGGGATCCGCGCCGGATCGACCGACCACTCCCGTCGAACCGACCTCGGTCAGAGAACGCGATCCTCGACGCGCCGGATCAGGCCGCCAGCTCGTCCTTGACGAAGCGTCCGTCGATCATGATCGCCCGCATGTGGCGGCCCTGGCCGGTCAGCAGCGACAGGTCGGCGAGCGGATCGCCGTCGACCACGATCAGGTCGGCGAAGGCGCCCGGCGCCACCACGCCCGCCTTGCCCTCCAGGCGCACGACCTTGGCGGCGTTGACCGTGGCCGAGCGGATGACCTCGATCGCCGGCAGGCAGCGGCCGCGGATCACGAACTCCTCCGACTGGTGGCGGTGCATCTCGCCGAGGAGATCGGTGCCGTAGGCCATCATCACGCCGGCCTCCCGCAGGGTCTCGAGGGCGGAGAGCCCCGCCTCGCGCACGTCCTCGATCTTGGCGACCGAGGCCGGCGGCAGGCCGAGGGACGCGCCCTCCTTGGCGAGCGCGTCGAAGGTGACGTTGGTCGGCACCACGTAGGCGCCCTTGTCGCGGATCAGCCGCGCGGTCTCGGGCGTCACCAGGTTGCCGTGCTCGACCGAGATCACCCCGTTCTCCACCGCCCGGCGGATCGCCGCGTCGGTGTAGAGGTGGGCGGCGACGTAGGTCTGCGCGTTGGTCGCCTCCTCGACGATCGCCCGCAGCTCGTCGACGGAGTAGCCCAGGAACGCGATCGGGTCGGTCGGCGAGGACACGCCGCCATTGGCCATGATCTTGATGAAGTCGGCGCCGGCCTTGATCTCCTCGCGCGCCACCCGGCGCACCGCGTCGACCCCGTCGCAGACCCGGCCCATCGCGCCGAGCTTGGTGCCGTAATGGCTCACGTCGCGGGAATGGTAGCGGCCGCGATAGTCGGTGTGGCCGCCGGTCTGCGACAGCGCCTTGCCGCAGATCACGAGGCGCGGGCCGTCGATCAGCCCTTCCCGCACCGCCATGACCAGCCCGTGATCGGCGCCGCCGAGGTCGCGCACGGTGGTGAAGCCGCGCATCAGCATCCCGCGCATGATCCTGGCGGTGCGCAGGGCCACCAGCGAATCCGGCAGCTCGGCATTGGCGCCGAGGTCGGGGATCGTCGCGATGACGTGGACGTGGCAGTCGATCAGGCCCGGCATCAGCGTGCGCCCGGCCAGATCGATCACCCGGGCCGACGACGCGGTCAGCGGCCGGTCCGAGACCTCGCGGATCGTGCCGCCCTCGACCAGCACGTCGTACCCGTCGAGCGCGGTGTCGTGGGTGCCGTCGAGGATCCGGGCGTTGCGGAACAGGACGAGGTCGGCGCTCATGCGGGCGGTCCTTCTTCGGTCGAGGCGGCCCGTGGACGAGGGCGCGCGGCGTTGCCCGGCACACTGGACAGCGCGAAAAAAACAGGCAAGCTTGTTTTTTTATCAGGCGCTCGCGAGCGGGAGGATCGGTGACGCAGACCGCACGGCAGCCGCAGGCTGGACGGCAGCCGCAGGCTGGACGGCAGCCGCAGGCGCGCAGCCTCGCGACCCGCGAGCGGGTGGTGCGCGCGACGATCGACGAGATCCATGCCGTCGGCTACCACGCTGCCACCACGCAGGCGATCGCCGAGCGGGCGCAGGTCTCGCGCGGGGCGCTGCTGCACCACTTCCCGACCCGGGCCGACCTGGTGCGCGCCGCCCTCGAGACCCTGCTCGACGACGGCACCGCCGAGATCCGCTCGGTGTCGCGGGACGTGCGCGCGGGGGCGCTGCCGCTCGCCGATTTCGTCGAGTTCCTGTGGCCGCTCTTCTCCGGCCGGTTCTTCCAGCTCTCGCTGGAGCTGATCAACGAGGCCCGCACCGACGCGGCGTTGCGCGACGGCCTGATCCCGGTGGTGCAGCGCTTCCACGCCGCCCTCGACACGATCTGGGTCGAGTTCTGCGATTCCGACGCCCGGCCGCCGCGGGAGGCCCGGATCATCCTCAACCTCACCGTCAACCTGATGCGCGGCATGGGGGTGCAGACCGTGCTGCGCCCGGACCCGGACTATTTCCGCGACCTGATCGAGGCCTGGAAGGCGGTGCTGCCGCAGCTGATCGCCGGCCCGGCGGGGGACGCCACCTTCGCGGCCCCGCGCTTCCGCGAGGCGGTGGCATGAGCGGCGGGGGACGCGGGCGCGTACCCGGCATCCATCGTCTCGGCACCCGGCTCGTTGGCATCCGTCTTGCCAACGGCTCGATCGGCCGAGAGCCCGGCACCTGTCTTGCCAGCAGGCCCGGTACCTGTCTTACAAATAGGTCAGCTGTCCTGCAGCCGTTAGACCTCGATCCATGGACCGCATGAGCGCCGCCTCCCTGTCTCCCGCCGCCGCGGCCGGTCCCGGCCCGTCGGTCCGGCTCGGCCGCCTCGCCTTCCTGGCGGTGGTCATCCTCGCCTACGCGATCGTGTTCGCGCCGATCGTGATGGTGATCGTCACCTCGTTCTTCGACCAGGAGATCGTCGGCTTCCCGCCGGACGGGCTCACCCTGCGCTGGTACGTCAACGCCTGGGCGCAGCGCGACTTCGCCCGCGGCTTCCTCACCTCGCTCCAGATCGCGCTCGCGGCGACCGCCATCGGCGTGCCGCTCGGCACCGCCGCGGCGCTCGCGCTGGTGCGGGCGAACATCCCGGGGCGCGGGCTCATCAACACCTTCCTGCTCGCCCCTCTCGCGGTGCCGGCGATCGTCGCGGGGTCCGCCCTCTACATGTTCTACCTGCGGGCCGAGGACTGGCTCGACATGGACATCAAGGCGACCCTCGGCGGCCTCGTCGCCGCCAACGTGCTGATCACGATTCCCTGGACGGTGCGCCTCGTCACCGCGAGCCTCGCCGGGCTCGACCGCTCGGCGGAGGAGGCGGCGGCCAATCTCGGCGCCCGGCCGGTCACGGTGTTCCGCCGCATCACGCTGCCGATGCTGCGGCCCGGCATCGTGGCGGCGGCGCTGTTCTCCTTCGTGGCGAGCTTCGAGAACCTCGAACTGAACCTGCTCCTCGTCGGCCCGGGCCGCACCACGCTGCCCGTCGCCATGCTGAGCTACCTGGAATTCCGAATGGACCCGACCCTGGCCGCCGTCGCGACCGCGCAGATCCTGATGGTGACGATCCTGATGCTGGTCACCGACCGGTTCGTGAAGCTGTCGCGGATCGTCTGATGGGCACCCTCCTCCTCGACGGCGTCACCAAGCGCTACGGCGAGGCCCTCGCCGTCGCCGGCGTCGACCTCGACATCCGCCAGGGCGAGCTCGTGGCTTTGCTCGGCCCCTCGGGCTGCGGCAAGACCACGACGCTCCGCATGGTCGCGGGCTTCATCGAGCCGACTGCCGGCCGCATCGTCATCGGCGGCCGCGACGTGACGCGGCAGCCGCCCCACGCCCGCGACACCGGCATGGTGTTCCAGTCCTACGCGCTGTTCCCGCACATGAGCGTCGCCGACAACGTCGGCTTCGGGCTCGAGATGCGGAAGGTGGGCAAAGCGGAGCGCGACCGGCGCATCGCCGAGGCGCTGCGGCTGGTGCGTCTCGATGCGCTGGCCGACCGGCTGCCGCGCCAGCTCTCGGGCGGCCAGCAGCAGCGTGTGGCGCTCGCCCGCGCCCTGGTGGTGAGCCCGGCGGTGTTCCTCCTCGACGAACCCCTGTCGAACCTCGACGCCAAGCTGCGTTCCGAGGTCGGCCTGGAGATCCGCGAATTGCAGAAGCGGCTCGGGCTGACCACCCTGATGGTCACCCACGACCAGGACGAGGCGCTGGCCATGGCCGACCGGCTGGTGGTGATGGAGCACGGCCGGGTGCTGCAGGTCGGCAGTGCCGAAGACCTCTACGAGCGCCCGGCCAACACCTTCGTGGCCGGCTTCGTCGGCCGCTGCAACCTGCTCGACGGCGCCCGCGAGGGGGCCGACGTGTTCCGCCTCGCGAGCGGTGCCGCGCTCCCCTGCACGCCCGACGCGACCGCCCGCACCGGCATGCTGGCGATCCGGCCCGAGCGGATCGAGGTCGCCCCCGATCCCGCCGGCACCGGGCGGCTCCGGGCCGTGACCTATCTCGGCGCCCGCACCGAGTATCACCTGGAACTGGCCGGCGAAGCGATCGTCGCGGTGACGTCGACGCCGCTCCCCGACGATCCCCGCCGTCGCCTCGCCGCCGGCGATCCCGTCCGCATCACCTGGGCTGCGGATGCAGCCCGCGTCATCCCCGCAGCAGAAGGCCCCGCCCGATGATCGTCACCCGTCGCTCCCTGTTGGCCGGCAGCGCCGCCCTCGGCCTCTACGGCACGCTTCCCGCCCGGGCCGAATCCTCGTCGATCGTCGTCGGCACCTGGGGCGGCGATTACGGTGCGCTGCTGCAGCAGAACATCGACGTGCCGCTGATGAAGCCGCAGGGCATCGAGGTGTCCCAGGACATCGCCAACCAGGACCCGCGCCGCACCAAGCTGATCGCCGAGCGCACCAGCCGCCGCGCCAGCATGGACGTCGCCTGCATCAACGACATCGACAGCTACATGCTGAGCCAGCTCGGCGTGCTGGAGACGGTGCCGGCCGCTGAGGTGCCGCGCCTGTCGCAGGTGATCGACGTCTTCAAGAAGCCGCACTCGATCCCGCACATCTACTCGGCGCTTGTCGTGCTCTACAACCCGAGCAAGGTCACCACCCCGCCGACCCGCTACGCCGACATCTTCGACCCGAAGTACAAGGGCCGGGTCGGCCTGTCGGACATCCTCTGGAACTTCAACATGGCCGGCGCCAATATCGGGGCCGGCGGCACGCCCACCGACTTCACCAAGGGCAAGGCCGCCCTGATGGACCTGAAGAAGCTCGAGCCCAAGGTCTACCCGTCGAACGAGACCCTGGCCGCGGCGCTGAAGTCCGAGGAGGTGTGGATCTCGATGATGTGGCTCGCCCGCGGCTTCATGTGGAAGCAGGCCGGTATCCCGGTCGAGATGGCGATCCCCGAGGAGGGCGCGCTGCCGATCCTGTTCGAGGCCGGCGTGCCGAAGAACTCGCGGGCCAAGGACGGCGCCTTCAAGTACCTGAACGCCATGCTCGATCCGCAGGCCCAGGTCGCCTTCGCCCGGAAGATGGGCTACGTGCCGACGGTCAAGGACGCGAAGCTCCCCGACGATCTGGCCAAGCAGATCAGCCTGACGGAGGCCCAGCAGGCCAAGCTCCGCCCGCTCGACTACGCGACGATGCAGGCGCAGCAGGCGGCGTTCAACGACTTCTGGAACAAGGAGTTCAAGGGGTAGTCTGTCGGATTAGCTTTTACCCGCGCTGTCCGACCAAATTCCGGGACGAGTCTCGCGCAGGTCTCCCCTCTCCAGGCGATGCCGGGCTTGCCCGGTATCGCTCCAAGGTGTGGGCGAGGGGCCGGGGGTGAGGGTGGCGACGGTTCCGCATCGGACGCGACCGTTGAGCCGCCAGCACGATGGTTCGAGCTTCACACTGAAGCGTCACACCCTCACCCCTACCCCTCTCCCGCTCGGGAGAGGGGATCCCGCGCCTCATTCTTGTCCGAGAGTTCCCTGGATAGCCTTTCGTTCCGAGGCCGCTTCGCGATCCCGGGATGACCCTATGCGGTGGGAGGTGGGAACCGCCCCTATCCGCCTGCAACCAGAAAAGCCCCATCCAAAGGTCCGCCCGTGTTCGCCCTCATCCTGCCGGCCTTCCTCGTCGTCGCCGCGCTGCTCGTCGGCCCGATGGTGCTGCTCGCCCGCATCTCGCTCAACCAGTACAGCGCGACGCAGCTGATGATCGAGGCGACGACGGCGCAGAACTACCTCAATGCCGTCGCCGACCCGTATTACCGCGGCGTGATGGGCACGACGCTCCTCATGGCCTTCACCTGCACGGCGCTGACCCTGGCGCTGGGGTTCCCGGCGGCCTATCGGCTCGCCCGGATGGAGAGCCGGTGGAAGAGCCTCGTCACCGTGCTCACCCTGATCCCGCTCTTGGTCGGCAACGTCGTGCGGGCCGCGGGCTGGCTCGGGCTCCTCGGCAATGACGGGCTCGTCAACGCGAGCCTTCGCGGCCTCGGCGTGATCGCCGAGCCGCTGCAGCTGATCTACACGCCCGGCGCGGTCGCCATCGGGACGATCGCGGTGGTGCTGCCCTACATGATCCTGACCCTGTCCTCGGTGATCGAGAGCATCCCGCGGGCGGTGGAGGAGGCGGCGGCGAATCTCGGCGCGAGCGCCTTCACGGTGTTCCGCCGGGTGGTGTGGCCGCTGGCGCTGCCCGGCACGGTGGCGGGCTGCGTCCTCGTCTTCATCCTGTGCATGAACACCTACGCGACCGCGGTGCTGCTCGGCGGCTCGCAGTTCAAGATGATGGCGCCGGCCGTCTACGACCAGTTCTCGAAGAGCACGAACTGGCCGTTCGGCGCGGCTTTGGCCTTCATCCTGCTCGGCGCGACCCTGGCGCTGACGGCGCTCGGCACCGCGCTGCTCGGCCGCCGCTACGCCCGCTAGAACTAACGACAAAACGGGAGGACACCATGAGCGACGCCCCCATCCTCGCCGGCAACGAACTTGCCGCCGAGCGGGCCAAGGCCGGCCAGCCGCCCCTGGTGCCCTCGACCTCCCGCGACCGCGGGATCGGGCCGCACAAGCGCCTGGTGCTACGGGCCGCCACCGTCATCGACGGCACCGGCGCGCCGCCGATCGGCCCGACCGACATCGTGGTCGAGAACGGCCGCATCGTGCAGCTGAAGAAGGTCACCGGCAACCTCGCGAACACCGCCAACCGCCCGGCGCCCGGCGACCACGAGATCGATTGCCGGGCTAAGTGGGTGACCCCCGGCTTCGTCGATTGCCACGCCCATGCCGGCGTCGCCTACCACGCCGCCAACGGCTGGGTGCCGCCGGTCGAGTACGTCTACAAGCTCTGGCTCGCCCACGGCGTCACCACGGTGCGCGAGATGGGCTCGTTCAACGGCCTCGACTGGATGCTCGACCAGAAGAGGCGCGCGGCGGCCAACGAGATCGCGGCACCGCGGCTTCTCGCCTACAGCTACTTTCCCGCCGTCAACGACATGCTGAAGCTGATCCACACCCCCGAGGAAGGGCGGGTGTGGTTGCGCAAGCTCAAGGAGCGCGGCGCCGACGGGGTGAAGTTCTTCGGCGCGCCGCCCGCCATCATGGAGGCAGCCCTCGACGAGTGCGCGAAGCTCGGGCTCAAATCCGGCTGCCACCACGCCCAGATGGCGGTGACGCGGATGAACGCGCTCACCACCGCCGGCTGGGGGCTGACCAGCGCCGAGCATTATTACGGCCTGCCCGAGGCCCTGTTCGAGGACCGGGTGGTGCAGAACTTCCCGCTCGATTACGACTACAACGATGAATACTTCCGCTTCTCGGTCTCCGGCCAGATGTTCCGGCAGGGCGCCGAGCCCGGATCGAAGAAATGGAACGAGACCCTGGAGCGGTTCCTGGAGCTCGGCTTCACCTTCGTGCCGACCTTCACGATCTACGACGCCAACCGCGACCTGATGCGGGCGCGCCAGGCCGACTGGCACAAGGAGTATACCTGGAAGTCGATGTGGGACTACTTCACGCCGCAGCGCGGCGGCCACGGCTCGTACTGGTATCGCTGGTCGACCCAGAACGAGATCGAGTGGAAGGAGAACTACCGGCTCTGGATGGCCTTCATCAACGAGTACAAGAACCGCGGCGGCCGGGTCTGCGCCGGCTCGGATTCGGGGTTCATCTACCAGATCTTCGGCTTCGGCTACATCCGCGAGCTGGAGCTGTTGCAGGAGGCGGGCTTCCACCCGCTGGAGGTGGTGCGCGCCGCGACCTCGCAGGGCGCGGCGCTGTGCGGGCTCGAGGACGAGATCGGCACGGTCGAGGTCGGCAAGCGCGCCGACCTCCTGGTCCACGATCACAACCCGCTCACCGACTTCAAGCTGCTCTACGGCACCGGGGCGCTGCGCCTCGACGAGGCGACGAACGGCGCCACCTGGCACCGGGGCCTCAAGTACACGATCAAGGACGGGGTGATCTACGACACCGCCGAACTGCTCGCCGACGTGCGCGCCCTCGTCAAGGCGACCTGGGACGAGGCGGTGCCGGCCCGGTACGCCGAGCCCGGCCGGGCGGCGCCGTGACCGACAGCCTCGACTTCGTCGTCCTCACCGGCTTCCTCGGCTCGGGGAAAACGACGCTCCTGCGCGACTACCTCGCCCTGCCGGAGGCCGCCGACACGGCGGTCATCGTCAACGAGGCCGGCGAGATCGGTCTCGACGGGCTGATCCTGCGCGAGACCGGGGGCGACGTCCCCATGACGATGCTGGCGAATGGCTGCGTCTGCTGCCAGATGACCAGCGACCTCGCCCGCACCGTCGAGGCGCTGCTCGCCGCCGAGCGGCCGGAATCCTCGGGCCCGCTGCGGCGCATCGTGCTCGAGACGAGCGGCCTGTCGAAGCCCGGGCCGGTCCTGCGCCAGCTCGCGAGCCTCGCCGGGTTTCCGATGCGGGTCGCGGTCGTCGCGACCTACGATGCGCTGCGCGGGCCGGAGACCGCCGGGTTCGAGGAGGCCGCGGCGCAATGGGCCGCCGCCCACCGCATCGCGCTCACCAAGCTCGACGCCGCGCCCCCCGACCGTCTCGGCGCGGCCCGGGCGGAGATCGCCGGGATCAACCCCCTCGCCGAGACGGTGGCCGATCCCGACCGCCGCGGCGCGGTGGCGGCGGCCTTCGCGCCGCTCTCCGGCGCCGGCCTCGACCCGGCGCTGCTCGCGCCGGAGCCCGTCGGCGCGCATCCCCGCGTCGCGGTCTGGCTCGCCCGCCCGAACGTCCCCCTCCCCTACGACGACCTGGCGGCCTGGCTCGACAACCTCGCCGGCCGGCTCGGCGAGCGGCTCCTGCGCCTCAAGGGCCTGGTGGGGATCGCCGAATCCGACCGCCCGCTCCTGGTCGAGAGCGTCGGCACGCTGTTCTCGCGGCCCCGCCCCTTCGGCCGGCCCGGCGCGGACGCCGCGTCCTTCGTGGTGGTGATCGCCCGCGACCTCGCGGCGGGCGAGCTGGAGGCGGTCGCGCCCGCCGGTTTGTTCCGGTTCGCCCCGCGGGTGCCGGGCAACCCGTTCGCGCGGACGGGCGCCGGGCTGCCGCAGGCGGAGGCGGTGAGGCGCTGAGGGACCGACGCCGTCCCGCGGCGATATCGGGCAAAACGGCCTCGAAGCGCCGCTTCGTCCTCCCTCGTTCGCGGAACGGCCGTCCCGCGGGCCGGTTGTGGCAGGATGCCCCGACCTGAGCCGTAATGGCGGTCTTCCGCGAGCCCGATCGAGCATGACCGCACCGGCCGCCCCCTCGACCGCGCCGACCCCGTTCTGGTCGGCCCTGTTCACCGATCGGCGGATCGCGCCGGCGCTGGGGCTCGGCTTCACCTCCGGCATCCCGTTCCTGCTCGTCTACGGGACGCAGGCGGCGTGGCTCTCCGACGCCGGCATCTCGCTCGCCACGATCGGGCTCCTGAGCGAGATGACCCTGGCCTACAAGTTCAAGTTCCTCTGGGCCCCTTTCCTCGACCGCATCGACCCGCCGCTGCTCGGGCGCCGGCTCGGCCGGCGCCGCGGCTGGATCGTCGCGGCGCAAGCCGGCGTCATGGCGATGCTCGGCGGCATCGCCTTCGGCGATCCGGCCCACTGGCTCGCCTGGACGATCGCCTTCTCGGTAGCGCTGGGATTTGCCGGCGCGACCCTCGACCTCGTCATCGACGGCTGGCGCATCACCAGCGTGCGGCCGCCCGAGAAGCAGGCCGTGCTGTCGTCCTGGACGGAGATCGGCTGGCGGATCGGCAACCTCGCGGCCGGCGCCGGCGCGCTGCTGCTGGCCGACCGAATCGGCTGGCGCGGCGCCTACCTGGCCATGGGTGCCCTGATGCTGGTCGGCATGGCCGCCGCGATCCTCGCCCCCGAGCCGCCCTCGGACCTGGACCGGGGCCGGGCGCCTCCCGCGCCGCGCGCCGGCCTCGTCGAGACGGTGTGGGCGCCGATCCGCGACCTCCTGCGGCGGCTCGGCCCGATGGCGCCGGCGATCCTGCTGCTCGTCGCGGGCTTCCGCATGCCGGGCTACATCGCCACCGCGATGGCGGTGCCGCTGTTCAAGCACCAGGGCTTCTCCAACACCGACATCGCCACCGTCACCAAGCTGTTCGGCTTCTGGATCGGGCTCGGCGGCACCTTCCTCGCCGGATCGCTCATCCCGCGGATCGGCATGCTGCCGAGCCTCCTCGTCGGCACGGTCGCGGCCTCGGCCTCGCATCTGAGTCTCGCCTATCTCGCCGCGCATGGCGGCGACGGCGGCCGGGCGTTCTGGACCTTCGCGGTCACCGTCGGCATCGACGGATTCGCCTACGCCTTCGCCTCGGTGGTGCTCATCACCTACATGTCGAGCCTCGCCGCGACCGAGCACGCAGCGAGCCAGTTCGGGCTCCTGACCTCGCTCTGCGCCTTTCCCGGCAGCGTGCTCGCGGGCTTCTCCGGCTTCATCGTCGAGCGGACCGGCTTTCCCCTGTTCTTCGTCCTGACCTCGCTGATCGGGGTACCGGTGGCGCTCCTCGCCGTCTACGTCCGGGTCCGCGCCGGCCGCTCCGAGGACTCGCCGGCAGGGCTCTGACCGCCCCCGGGCCGCCGGATCAGGCGGCGGCCGGGATGCGCGCGATCGCCTTGATCTCGAAGTCGAACCCGGCGAGCCAGGTGACCCCGACCGCGGTCCAGTTCGGGTAGGGCGCCGCCCCGATCACGCCGTCGCGCACCCGCATCACCGCGTCGAACTGCGCCGCCGGATCGGTGTGGAAGGTCGTCACGTCGACGACGTCGTCGAAGGTGCAGCCCGCCGCCGCCAGCACCGCCGAGAGCCGGGTGAAGGCCAGGGCGACCTGGGCCTCGAAATCGGGCTCGGGCGAGCCGTCCTCGCGGCTTCCGACCTGGCCGGAGACGAACAGGAGGTCGCCGGAGCGGATCGCCGCCGAGTAGCGGTGCCGCTCGTAAAGCGCTTGACGGCCGGGCGGGACGATCGCGTCGCGGGTGGGGGCAGCCTGCCTCATCGATTGCTCCTCCGGCCCGCCGATTGATATACGGGCCGTATGCGAATGAACATGCATACGCTCCGTATGTCAATTCACATACGAGACGTATGTCGAAAGAGGGGATGTGCGGTGGCCGGACGACGCGCGCAGATGATGGAGGAGACGAAGGCCAAGCTCGTTCGGGCCGCCCGGCAGGCCTTCGCCGAGACGGGCTTCGCGGACGCCTCGATGGACGAACTCACCGCCGGGGCCGGGCTGACGCGCGGCGCGCTCTATCACCATTTCGGCGACAAGAAGGGGCTGCTCCAGGCGGTCATCGCGCAGATCGACGGGGAGATGGCGGCACGTCTCGCGGTCGTCGGCGAGCGGGCGGAGACCCCGTGGCGCGGGCTCCTCGACGAGTACCGCGCCTATCTCGAGATGGCGCTGGAGCCGGAGATCCAGCGCATCCTGCTCCTCGACGGGCCGGCGGTGCTCGGCGATCCGTCGCGCTGGCCGACCCAGAACGCCTGCCTCGCCGAGACCACCCGCCGCATCCGCGCCCTGGTCGCGGACGGCGCGATCCCGCCGGTCGACCCGGAGGCGGCGGCCCGGCTGCTCAACGGCGCCTCGCTCCACGCCGCCCTGTGGGTCGCGGCCTCGGACGAGCCGGAAGCGGTGCTGGCCAAGGCGCTCGATGCCTTCCGGCGGCTCGCCGAGGGGTTGGTGCGGGCGTGAGGATCGCGATCCGCCCCGGCCGATCACGTCGCCGTTCAGGACCGGGGAAGCGGAAGGCAGGACGGGCAAGGGGGCCGCGAAGGCCCCCTCGATCTCCGCCGAACGCCTTCCCGCTCAGCTGAATCCTCGCTTATGGTCGAGGCTCAGGGGATTTGAACCTCTGCCTGTCAAATCTGCGTCGCAGCATAGGCTTGGTATCACCCGGCGCTGCGACGGCCCCTCGCGGGGTCTTAGACGCGGATCGTTGCCGAGAGCCGCTAACGATGAGGTATATGGGACATCACAGGTGTCTCGTCAACCCCGATAGGCCCATCGCTCTCAAGACGCAGCCCCGGATGATCTTGATGGTATCGCCATCCAGGGGAGTATAGAGATATGAGCGCTTACCGGCAGCCGTTTTTCCGGTCCGGAAAAAATCAAGACGATGGAACGCGACGGTATTCACCATGTCACCCTTGACCCATACGCCATCGCTGTCCCACGGCTCCGGAAGCTGAGGCCGCAGATCGATCTGCCTGTGATAGGGCATCACGGGATCGGGCGGATCGGTACTCAATGCAACGACCGTGCATAATCCAGGGCGCGATGCAATTTTTGGACTGATGACCACGCAAGGCCGACGCTTGACCATTTCCGGCACCTTGAAGCCGACGTTGAAATCACACAGCAAGACGACACCGAGTGTCGGGTGCTCCCGTATAGCCACCGCGAACCTTTCTTCTGATGCGTTTCCCGGTTCTTCGAGAGTCGGGCCGCGATCGGCGGCGGAAACGCGAGACTCTCCCTCCGTATCCCGCAACGGCCACGACAAGAATGCTGCAGATCCATAGGCCTGCAACGGACATTGCGGAGCTGTTCGTCCCCTTATCAGGCGGACCAGATTGCGATCAAGCAAATGATCATGTCAGATTTCCGCGATCGGTCGTGATGCGCATCTTGTTCCAGCAATAATCTTAGAAAATTAGTCGCTATCACAAAATCAACAGCAATTTCCTGTCAAATTTCGTCGTATTAGAATGCATTTTGTAACAAATTTGAAGATACCATTTCAGTTTAGCGGCGACAGATGCATCGAAATCCGAAGCCCATGTTCGAGGAACTGGTGGCGGTGGAAAGGGTCGGGGTTCGGCGGGGCAGTCGCGTCCGGCAGATCGCCTCCGGCAGGATCGACCATTCTGCCGAAAAGGCCGGGCCGTCTCCCCAACTTGACACCCGTCCCCGCGCCCCCCACTCTCCACCGCTCCCAGGGGAGCCTCGCGAGGAGGCTGAGATTCCGCCGGTCCGGGTCCGTCCGGGCGCCGCGGTGACCCTATGAACCTGATCCGGGTCATGCCGGCGTAGGGATGCGGGACCGGCACGGGCTCGAAGGCCGAGCGCGCCGTCACTTCACGCATGGTCTGCGCCGGCACGGCCGTCGCCCCGAGGACGGGCGCGAGGTAGCCGTCATGTCGCAAGAGGAGATCGTCGACGCGCTCCTGGCCTTCATCGGTCGGAACGGGGCGGGCGACGACGAGTTCGAGGCGCTGGCCCTGCGGCTCTTCGCCTACCAGTTCAAGCACAACGCGCCCTACCGGCGGTTCGCGCAACAGCGCGGGCGCACGCCGCTCACGGTGCGGCGCTGGCGCGACATCCCGGCGGTGCCGATCAAGGCGTTCAAGGACCTGACCCTGAGCTGCCGCCCGCCGGACGAGGCCGTGCGGGTGTTCATGACGAGCGGCACGACCGGGAGCGGGCGCGGGCGCAGCTACCACCCGACGCTGGCGGTCTACGACGCCTCGATGCTCGCGGGCTTCGCCGCCCGGATCATGCGCGGGCGCGAGGCGATCCGGATGGGGATCCTGTTCCCGGACGAGGCGGCGCTGCCGAATTCCTCCCTCGCGCACTATCTCGCCCTGGCGGCTGAGCGGTTCGGCACGCCCGCCAGCGCGGTCTTCGTCGGCCCGGCCGGCCTCGACCTGCCCGCCTTGCTCGCCGCCCTCGGGGAGGCCGAGGCGTCGGGCGCGCCGTATGCGCTGCTCGGCGCCACCTACGCCTTCGTCCCGGTGCTGGATGCGTTGCGCGAGCAGGGCCGCCGCTTCGCCCTGCCGCCGGGCAGCTTTCTCTTCGAGACCGGCGGCTTCAAGGGCCAGTCGCGGGAGATCGAGCCGGAGGCGTTCTACGACGGGCTGTCGGAGGCGTTCGGGGTTCCGCGCGAATCCTGCCTCAACATGTACGGCATGACCGAGCTGAGCACCCAGTTCTACGACGACGGCAACGCGGTCTGCCCGCCGGTGAAGTCCGGCCCGCACTGGATCCGCAGCCGCGTCGTCGATCCGCTCACCGGCGCCGACCTGCCCGAGGGCGAGCCCGGCGTGCTGGTCCATCACGACCTCGCCCACTTCAACTCCGTCTCGGCGATCCTCACCGAGGATGCCGGGGTGATCGTGCCCGGCGGCTTCCGGCTGCTCGGACGGGTCGAGGGCTCGGCCTCGCGCGGCTGCTCGGTCGCGGTCGCCGAGTTCCTGGCCGCCGCGCAGGGATGAGCGCGGTCGAGCAGGCCGGCCACCTGCCGGACTTCCTGTCCGGGGCGGTCGGCTACCGCATCGTCGAGCATCGCGCCTGGGGCGAGACCGTCGCGGTGGCGCTGCCGGAGCTGACCGCGGATCAGGCGACGGCCCTGTGCGGGCACGTGCGCGCCCGCGCCCGCGACACCCTGCGGCGCATGGAGACGGCCCGCATCGTCGCGGCGATCGACCGGGCGAGCGCCTGCCTGCTCGATCGCGGGTACCCCCTGCGGCGCAGGGCCGAGGCGCTGCTGCCGGTGGTCACCGGCTACGACCGCGAGACGGTGCGGCTCGGCCTGACGAGCTATCTCAAGACGTTCCGCAAGCCCCAGCTCCTGCGCTTCCTGGCGGAGGATTTCTCCAACCCGGGAATGCTCGACGGCTTCCAGCCGGCGGCGAAGGGCGGGCTGGTGCGGGCGCGCGGGCCCGACCTGCTGCTGCATGTCTGGGCCGGCAACGTCCCGGCCCTGCCGCTGTGGAGCCTCGTGTCGGGCCTGCTGGTCAAGGCCGGCACGGTCGGCAAGCTCGCCTCGGCCGAGCCGCTGACCGCGGGCTGGTTCGCGGGCCTGATCGCCGAGGCCGATCCCGAGCTCGGCGCCTGCCTGGCGATCACCTGGTGGAAGGGCGGGGCGGGCGGGGCGGAGGCGGCGTATCTCGGGCAGGCCGATTGCGTCATGGCCTATGGCGGCAACGAGACCCTGGCGGCGCTCCGCGCCCGGGTGCCGGTGACGACCCGGTTCCTGCCGCACGGCCACCGCATCGGCTTCGCGATGGTCGCCCGCGAGGCCCTGGACAGCCGCCGCGCCGGGCCGCTGGCGCGGCACGCCGCCCACGACGTCGTGCGCTACGAGCAGCAGGGCTGCTACGCGCCGCAGATGCTGTTCGTCGAGCGCGGCGGCGCGGTCGCGCCGGACGAGTTCGCCCGCCACCTCGCCCACGAACTCGCCGCCCTCGCGACCCGGCATCCGCGCCGGCGGCTCGACGCCGGCGAAGCCTCGGCCATCGCCGCCTGGCGCAGCGGCCACGAGATGCGGGCGCTGGAAACGGAAGAACGATCGGGAGGCGCGACGCTCCTCGGCGATCCGGCCGATCCGTGGAGCGTCGTCCTGCTCGACGGCCCCGCGCCCCTGAGCCCGTCCGGCCTCAACCGCAGCCTCGCGGTGGTGGCGGTCGACGACCTCGCCGAGGTGCCGGCCCTGGTCGCGCCCCATCGCGCCTACCTGCAGACCGCCGGGATCGCCGCGGCGCCCGAGCGCCTCCTGACGCTCGCGGACGACCTCGCCGGGATCGGCGTCACCCGCATCTCGGCCATCGGCCGCATGACCGCGCCGGAGGCCGGCTGGCACCATGACGGCCGCTTCAGCCTGCTCGACCTCGTCACCGTGACGGAGATCGAGGCGAGCGCGGAAGCCGCCGCGGAAGGCTTCGCGCCCTATGCCGATTGAGCCGTTCCTGACCCTCGAGGGGGTGCGTTACCGCTTCCCGGGCGATCCGGCCGACACCGTCGCGGGGGTCGACTGGTCGCTGCCCCGCGGGGCGATCCACTGCCTCCTCGGCCGCAGCGGCTGCGGCAAGACGACGTTGCTCAAGCTCGCCGCCGGGCTGCTGGCGCCGGACGACGGCGCGATCCGGATCGACGGCGTGCCCCTGCGCGGCCCCTCGCCCCGGGTCGGCTTCGTGTTCCAGGCCCCGACGCTCCTCGACTGGCTCTCCGCCCTCGACAACGTGCTGCTGCCGGTCTCGCTCAAGCGCCGGCCCAAGGCCTCCGACCGGGACGAGGCCAGCGACCTCCTCGCCGCGATGGGTCTCGGCGCCCTCGCCGGCCGCCGGCCCGCCGCCCTGTCGGGCGGCCAGCGCAGCCGGGTCGCGATGGCCCGTGCGCTCATCGGCCGCCCGGACCTGCTGCTCCTCGACGAGCCCTTCGCCGCCCTCGACGCTCTGACCCGCGAGGAGCTGCAGGACGACCTCCTGCGCCTCTGCGCCTCGCGCGGCACCGCCGCCCTGTTCGTCACCCACGACATCGCGGAGGCCGTCTATCTCGGCGACCGGGTCGGGGTGATGGCGGCCGGACGCCTCGTCCACGAGGGCGCGGTTCCGCTGCCGCGGCCCCGGCCCCCGGGCATCCGCTACGAGCCCGCCTTCGGGGCGGCGTGCCGGGCCTTGCGGGCGATCATGGACGAGGCGTCCGACGCCCCATCGCCGCCGATCGGGCGGGCGGCGTGAGGGCGCGCCTCGCCTCGGCCCTGCTGCTGGCGGGCCTCGTCGCCGCCTGGGAGGCGTGGTGCCGCTCCGGTGCCGTCTCGCCGCTGGTGCTGCCGGCCCCCTCCGCCGTCGCCGAGACGCTGTGGGGCGAGATCGCGTCGGGCCGGCTCTGGCCGCACCTGCGGGTCACCGCGACCGAGATGGCGCTGGGGCTCCTCGCCGGGACGGTCCTCGGCCTCGGCGCCGGCATCCTGCTCGCCGAGTGGCCGGCGCTCCACCGGGTGCTGCGGCCCTACGTGCTGGCGAGCCAGCTGGTGCCGAAGCTGGCGCTCGGCCCGTTGCTGATCCTGTGGTTCGGTTTCGGCCTGACGCCGACCGTGGTCGTCACCGCGCTGATCTGCTTCTTCCCGCTGTTCGAGACCACCCTGACCGGGGTGACCCAGGTCGATCCCGGCCAGCGCGAGCTGTTCCGGATGCTCGGGGCCGGCCGCCTCCAGACCCTGCTTCGCCTGAAGCTGCCCTCCGCCCTGCCGGTGATCCTGGCGGGGTTCCGCGTCGCGATCGTGCTCGCCCTCGTCGGCGCGGTGGTGGGCGAGTTCGTCGGCGGGCGCCAGGGCCTCGGCGCCTCGATCGTCGCCGCCCAGAGCGTGATGGATTCGAGCCTGATCGTCGCGCTCTTCGTCGTCATCACCGCCCTCGGCATGGCCGTCTACGAGGCCGCGCGGGGGCTCGAGGCCCTGATCCTGCGCCGTTACGCGAGAGGTTGACCCGTCCCATGCCCGCCTTGCGCCTCCTCGTCGCCCTCGCGCTCGCCTGGCTCGCCGCCCCGGCCCTGGCGCAAACTCCCGGCAAGCCAGTCCTCGACACGGTCGTCGTCGCCGGCTGGAGCCAGCCGATCAGCGAGATCACCAACCTCCTCGCCGAGCCCGACCACGGGCTGTTCAAGGCCCGCGGGATCGCCCTCGACTACGTGCCGGGCAACGGCGGCGGCTCGGCGATCCAGGCGCTCCTTGCCGGGCAGGCCGACGTCGCCTTCACCGATCCGGCCTCGTTCTACCTCGCCCTCGACAAGGGCGCCGATCTCGTCGCGATCTACGACATCTACCCGCAGAACGTGTTCAACGTGGTCTCGCCCAAGGACCGCGGCATCCGCTCGGTGGCCGATCTCAAGGGCAAGCGCGTCGGCGTCTACAGCCTGGCGAGCGGCACCCGCCAGCACCTGCTGCTGCTGCTGGCCGCGGCCGGCCTGAAGGAGAGCGACGTGACGGTCGAGGTCACCGGCCTCCTCAACTTCGCCCCCCTGATCCAGGGCCAGGTCGACGCGACGGCGGCCACCGATACCGGCCTGCTCGTCGGCCGCGCCAAGGGCCTCGGCGAGGTCGACGTGATCGACGTGCGCGACCATCTCAACCTGCCGAGCGACATCTTCGTGGTGACGCGCAAGGACTACGAGGCGAGGAAGCCGCTGCTCAGGCGCTTCCTCGCCGCCTACCGCGATTCCGCCGCCTGGATGATCGCGAAACCCGACGAGGCGGCGCGGCTCGCCGTCACCCGGGCGATCAACGGCCGCGACGAGGCGATCAACCGCGAGGTCATCCGCCTGCGCAACCTGTCGAGCGTCTCGGCCGCCACCGAGCGCGAGGGTCTCGGCCATTTCGAGCCCGGGATCATGCAGAAGGGCGCCGACCTGTTCCGCACGCTCGGCCTCGTCTCCCGCCCCCTCGACATGGACAAGGTGGTGAGGAGCGACCTGCTCCCGGCCAAGGAGGGCACGCCGTGAGGTTCCGCGACCGCGCCGTCCTGGTCACCGGGGGCAGCCGCGGCATCGGCGCGGCGGTCGCGACGGCCGTCGCCGCCGAGGGCGGCCTCGTCGTCGTCAATTACCGCGACAACCACGCCGCCGCGCAGGCCGTGGCCGACCGTTGCCGCGCGCTCGGCGGCGAGGCGCTCGCGGTCGCCGCCGACGTGACCGATCCGGAGGCGGTGGCGGGCCTCGCCGGGCGGATCGCCGAGGAGGTCGGCCGCCTCGACGCGATCGTCAACAACGCCTTCGCCCCCTATCGCTTCGACCCCGAGCACCGCACCCGCTTCCGCGACCTGCCGTGGGACGCCTACCAGCGCCAGTTCGACGGGGCGGTGAAGGCGGCCTACACGGTGATCCGGGCGCACCTGCCGCTGCTGACCCGGCGCAGCGGCGGCGCCATCGTCAACCTCGCGAGCGATCTCGTCGCGCGCCCGAGCATCCCCTACCACGACTACACCACCGCCAAGGCGGCGCTCGTCGGCTTCAGCCGCAACCTCGCGGCCGAGCTCGGGCCGGTCGGAATCCGGGTCAACTGCGTCGCGCCGGGCCTCGTCGCCGGCACGGAGGCGAGCCGGGACACGCCGGAGGACGTCCGCGAGGCGCTGATCGACCAGACGCCCCTGCGCCGCCTCGCGACGCCGGAGGACGTGGCCGGGCCGGTGCTGTTCCTCGCCGGCGACGAGAGCCGCTTCGTCACCGGCCAGGTCCTGACCGTCGATGGCGGGCTGGTGATGGGCTGACGGACCCCGGTCGGGGGGGCGATTGCGCCCCTCCCCCGACCGGTCCTATGCTCGCCCGATGGACGAGAGCGACGCCCTCCTGGCGGCCTTCCACCGGACGGCCGAACCCGCGGCGGCCCGGGCGGTGGAGCACCTGCTCCGGCACGGATCGGACGCGGAGCTGGCGCGGATCAACGCCGTGCGCCTCGCCGCCGAGACCGGGCTCGACGAGGAGCCTGTCATCGCCGCGCTGCTGCACGGCGCGCGGCTCGGCCTGCTCGAGATGGCCTGGAACGTACTGTGCCCGAGCTGCAGCGGCGTGCTCGAGGCGCCGGCGAGCCTGCACGGCGTGCAGGAGACCTATCACTGCGCCTTCTGCGCCCTCGACAGCGAGCCGGTCCTCGACGACACGGTCGAGGTCGCCTTCACGGTGAGCCCGCGGTTCCGGCGCATCGCCGCCCACGATCCCGACGGGCTCGGGCTGTGGGACTACCAGCGCCAGGTCTTCTTCGGCTCCGGCGTCGCCTTTCCGGAGCCCGAGGCCTTCGCCGCCCTGGCGCAGCGGGCCCTCGTCGAGGCGGTCGAGCTGAAGGCCGGCGAGCGGATGATCCTGTCCTTGCAGCTCGGGGCCGAGCCGCTGATCGTGGTCGATCCCGTCACCCATGCCGCCCACAGCCTCACGGTCGCGGGCGAGCCGACGCGGGAGCGCCAGGACCACGCCGTGGTCTTCGAGGAGGCCCGCACGAGCGCCGGCAGCGCCGCGTTCCGCCCGGGGCCCTTGCGCCTCTCCCTCGACAACCGCAGCGGCAAGCGGGTGCTGCCGACGGTGTTCCGCCTCGGTCCCGACCTCGAGGCCCTGATCGGCGGGCGCCAGCCCTTCCTCACCGCCAAGCGGCTCCTCAGCAACCAGACCTTCCGCGATCTCTACCGCACCGACACGCTCGCGATCGACCAGCGGCTCCGGATCCTGAGCCTGACCTTCCTGTTCACCGACCTGAAGGGCTCGACCGAGCTCTACGCCCGGGTCGGCGACCTCGTCGCCTACGACCTGGTGCGGACGCATTTCCGCCTGCTGCACGCGGTCGTCGCCGCCGAGGGCGGGGCGGTGGTCAAGACGATCGGCGACGCCGTGATGGCGACCTTCCCGAGCCCGCACGGGGCGGTGGCGGCGGCGCTCCGCATGCGGGCGGCGATGCAGGGGCTGAACGCGGAACGCGGGGCCGACGACCTCGTCCTCAAGATCGGGCTGCACGAGGGGCCGTGCCTCGCGGTGAGCCTCAACGACCGCCAGGACTATTTCGGCCAGACCGTGAACGTCGCGGCGCGGGTGCAGCAGCTCGCGGCCGGCGGCGGCATCTTCGCCACCGAATCGGTCCTGCGCCACGCGCAAGCCGCGCGCCATCTCGCCGAGAACGGGGTGGCGGCGCGATCCGAGCTCCGGACCCTGCGGGGCATCGGCGAGCCGGTGCCGGTCTACGAGTTCAGCTGAGACCGGGCCGAACGCCGCGATCGACGAGGCCGAGGCGGGCCACCACGGTGCCGGGCGGCAGGATCGCGCCCGGCGCCACGACGGCATTGGCCCCGAGCCGCGCCCCGTCGCCGACGAGGGCGCCGAACTTCGCGCATCCCGTCTCGATCACGCTGCCGTCGTGCCGGAACGCCACCGTGGCGCCCGGCCATTCGTTGCGGTGGTTGGCGATCACCGCCCCGGCCTCGAGGTTGACGCCCCGGCCGAGCACGCTCTCGCCGACGAAGTTGAAGTGGGCCAAGGCCGTGCCGGCGAACAGGAACGAGGCCTTCAGCTCCGATCCCGGCCCGATCGTGCAGGCCTCCTCCAGCCACGCGCCGCCCCGCAGGGTCGCGCCGTGGCCGACGAAGCAGGACGGACCGACGACGAGGGGCGCCTTGAGCACCGCGCCGGGCTCGACCCGGGCGCTGCGATGGACCGCGACCGCGTCAGTAACGGCGTAATCCGCGCCGAGACGATCGAGGAGGCGCCGGACGATGTCGGGCGCCGCCGCGGCGAGCGCCCAGGGCGTCTCGCCGGCGAAGTCGGCGAGGGCCGAATGCGGAAAGGCCGGGATGTAGCGGGCGATGAGGCTCATGGCGCTCCGCTCCCGGCTCCCGTCCGCGTCAGTCGCAGACCCGGACGCGGCGGACGTAGACGTCGCCGAACTCGTCGACCATCCGGCGCCGGACGGTGTAGCAGTCCGGGCCGTAGGCCGGGGCGTAGCCGTAGGCGGGCCCGCCGCCATAGACCGGCGTGTAGCCGTAGGCCGGGCCGGGGGCATAGCCGTAGCCGTAGGCCGGCCGGGCGCCGGCGGCGAGCGCGCTGCCGAGGGCGAGGCCGCCGACCGCGCCGAGGGCGAAGGCCGGCCCGGCCCGCCAGCGCGCCTCGGCCGGCGCGGCGCCGGCCAGGGTCACGCTCGCCAAGGTCGCCGCGGCCACGCAGACGGATGCGATGCGCTTCATGGCAGATCCCCAATTGACGTGAGGGTGGATGAGGTGTCGCGAGCGCTCCGGATGATCGGAGGAGCGTCGTCCGCCCGTGCTCGATGTCACCGGTATCGCACCGTCACGCTGAATGGCGGCTGAAGCGTAGCCGCAGGATCTCTTCAGGAAAGCGCCGCAGCCCGGGTCCCGCCGCGGAGGCGCTTACGTGGCGTCGGCGGCCGGCTTCACCCGGACGAGGCGGTGGCCCGAGACCTCGGCGCCGGCCTCCGGCGCGAGGCGGCGGAACGACAGGGTCGAGAGGCCGGAGACGATCGCCACCGCCAGGAAGGCGGGCCAGAAATCCTCCGCCCGGATCTCGGTGCGGCCGTGCCATCCGGCGGCTTCCTGGAGCGCGAAGGCCCCGAAGGCGACCCCGATGCTCAAGGAGAGCTGCTGGGCCACGCTGGCGAGGCTCGTCGCCGCGCTCATGTCGCGGGGGTCGACGTCGGCGTACGCGATGGCGTTGACGGCGGTGAATTGCAGCGAGCGGAAGCAGCCGCCGATCAGCAGCACCGCGATGATGAGGGCGTGCGGCGTGCCCGCGGTGAACAGGCCGTTCACGGCGAGCAGGGCGGCGGCGATCACCGCGTTCAGCGTCATCACCGCCCGGAAGCCGAAGGCACGCAGGATGCGCGCCGCGATGGTCTTCATGAACAGCGCGCCGGCAGCGGCCGCGAAGGTGATGAGGCCCGAATGCAGCGGATCGAGCCCGAAGCCGAGCTGCAGCATCAAGGGCAGCAGGAACGGGATCGCCCCGGTGCCGATGCGAAACAGGCTGCCGCCGAGCACCGCCGCCCGGAAGGTCGGATGGCGCAGGAGGTCGAGGCGGATCACCGGGTGCTCGACCCGGCGGCTATGGGCGAGGTAGAGCCCGCACAGGACGATGCCGGCGCCGGTGCAGGCCCAGGACACCGCCTCCGGCAGGAGGTGGCGCCCGCTGGAGGCCAGCCCGAGCATCAGGCTCGCGAGCCCGGCCCCCGACAGGGCGAAGCCGAGGAGGTCGAGGGGCGGGCGCGCCTCCTCCCGGATATCCTGGAAGTACCGGGTGGCGAGCAGGATGCCGGCGAGCCCGATCGGCAGGTTGATGAAGAAGATCCAGCGCCAGTGCAACGCCGTGGTGATGAGGCCGCCGAGCGGCGGGCCGATCACCGGGCCGACGAGGGCCGGGATGGTCAGGGTGGCGAGCGCCTGGACCAGCTCGCCCTTCGGCACGCTGCGCAGGAGCACGAGGCGCCCGACCGGCACCATCATCGCCCCGCCCATGCCCTGGAGGAAGCGGGCGGCGACGAACCAGCCGAGCGAGTTCGAGGCCGCGCAGGCGAGCGACCCGGCCATGAACACCGCGAGCGCCCAGCGAAACACCGTCCGGGCACCGTAGCGGTCGGCGGCCCAGCCGCTGATGGGGATGAAGATCGCGAGGCTGACGAGGTAGGAGGTGAGCGCCAGCTTCAGGGCGATCGGGTCCTCGCCCATATCCGCGGCGATCGCCGGCAGCGACGTCGCGAGCACGGTGGAATCCGTGTTCTCCATGAACAGGGCCGTCGCGACGACGAGGGGGACGATCCGGGCGGTGCGCATGGTGCCCGTATCTAGCGCCCCGCTCCCCCGCCGGAAGCGCGAATCGGCGGGGGCTCGCCCGCGCGCGACGCAGGGATGCCCCGCCCAGCCGCCCCTTCGCCTGCCGCCTCCCTGCCTGCTGTCTCCCGGCCGCTGCCCCGCGAACGCGGGACGCATCGTGTGCAGGCTCCGGCGGCGGCTGCCGACGAAGGCGAAAGAGCGAATTCTGCTCCGGCACGATGCGTGCGCAAGAAGCTTATCTTTTCACCATTCCGGCGAGAAGCCTCGGGAGGTTTCTATTCCCTCAAGGTAATCAAATATTAGAATGTCGTTTGTATAAGAAATAGTCGGATCACGATTTGCCGTAACATCAAGCCGAGAGCACGCAAGAGCAGAACGATGACGATCTCGAGAATGAAAATCGGCATATCAGCGCGAGCGACCATCCTGGTGATCGCGATGTCTTGTATCGCATTCATCGGATCGTCGTTTTATATTCATCGATACCAAGATTTTATCATCAATAAATTCGTCGTCGAAAGCACAGAACAGCTCGGTGCGAGTGCCGCCCAGAACGTCGGCAACTGGATATCCGGCAAACTGGATCTCGTGAAGTTGATGACGCAGCAGATCTCGGCGGGCGGGCCGGCATCGGATCCGTCCGGCATCATGGCGGCACCGGTCGTCCGGGACTCTTTCCTTCTCGGTACCTACGGGCGGCAGGACGGCACCTTCGTCGGCGTGCCCCGGCAGGATCTGCCGGCCGGCTACGATCCCCGGCAGCGGCCGTGGTACAAGGCCGCGATCGCGGCGAACGGGCCCACCCTGACCGAGCCCTACCTGATGGCGGCGCCCCCGGCCCTGGCGATCACGGCTTCGAGCCCGGTCCTCGACGAGAAGGGCATGCCGGTCGGCGTCCTTGGCAGCGCCTTCGACCTCAAGGCCGTCGCCGCCATGCTCAAGACGGTGGACAAGGAAGGCCGGAACTACGCCTACCTGGTCTCCGGGTCCGGAAAGATCCTGATCCACCCGAGGGCGGAGCTCATCAACAAGCCGCTCGCCGACCTGCTGGCCGGCGCCGATTTCGCCAAGGGCGGCGAGCCGGTCGATTCGGCCGAGGACGGCCGGCCGACGCTGACGATGTTCACCCGCATCGCCAACCTCCCGCCCGGCCTCGACTGGTACATCGCCCTGTCCGTCGACAAGGCGAACGCCCTCGCGCCGATCCGGACCCTGACGCAGATCCTGGCCGTCACCACCCTCCTCGCCCTCGTCCTGATGGCGGTCGCCGTCAGCCGTCTGATGACCCTGACGGTCGCGCGGCCGATGCAGCGCCTGGTGCGCGTGCTGGAACGCATGGCGCAGGGGCAGGGCGACGGGGCCGTGGCGGAAGCAAGCCGCGGCGACGAGATCGGGGCCGTCGCCCGGGCGGTCGAGGCCATCACGTCGATGGTCGCGCAGAAGGCCCTCGAACGGGCCGAGATCGAGCGCCTGGCCGAGGAGGCCGCGGCGGCGGAGCGGTCCCGCACGATGACCGGCCTCGCCGACGGGTTCGAGCAGGCGGTCGGCGGAATCGTCGGCGTGGTGTCCGCGTCGTCGACGGAGCTGCAGGCCACCGCGCGCACGATGGCCGCCACCGCCTCGGACGCGGCGCGCAAGTCGACGACGATGGCCTCCGCCGCCGGAGCCGCGGCGTCCAACGTCAACACCGTCGCGGCCGCGGCGGAGGAGCTCAACGCCTCCATCCTGGAGATCGGCCGGCAGGTCGCCGGCTCGGCGGATCTGGCGCGCCGCAGCGTGCAGGAGGCCGACGGAACCGGGGTCCTGGTCCAGGACCTGCGCGCCGCGGTGGCGCGGATCGGCGACGTGGTCGGGCTGATCTCCGACATCGCCAGCCAGACGAACCTGCTCGCCCTCAACGCCACGATCGAGGCGGCGCGCGCCGGCGCGGCCGGCAAGGGCTTCGCCGTGGTGGCGGCGGAGGTGAAGGCGCTCGCGGCGCAGACCGCCCGGGCGACGCACGACATCTCGAACCAGATCGCCGCGATCCAGGCGACCACGAACCAGGCGGTCTCGTCGATCGGCGGCATCACCGCGCGCATCCGCGAGATCGACGCCGTCGCCGCCTCGATCGCGACCGCGGTCGAGGAGCAGGGCGCCGCGACGCAGGACATCGTGGAGAATGTCGGCCGCGCCGCGCGGGACAACGACCAGGTGACGAGCGACATCGCCGGGATGGCCGGAGCCGCGGAGGAGACGGGCGCGGCCGCGAGCCAAGTCCTGGGGGCGGCCTCCGAGCTGTCGCGGCAATCCGAGCGGCTCGCGGCCCAGGTCGGCGACTTCCTCGCCCGGGTGCGGGCGGGCTGAACCGGCCTCATGCGCCCGTACCCTCGCGCCTGCGCATCGGCGCCGGCGCGAGGAGGCGGGGACCTCGCGGGCTCGGCCGGCGCCTTCGGACGGGTCCGCTCGAAGGCGCGGCGGCATCATTCGGCCGCGATCGACACGACCTCGGGCGCGGCGCGCCGCGGCACCGACACCTCGGCCACCGGCAGCGGCGCGTCGTCGGAGAGCGCCACGAACCGCGTCCCGTCATAGGCGTGCAGCCGGCCGGTCTCGATCTCGAAGAACCAGCCGTGCAGGGAGAGCCGCCCCTTGGCGAGCGCCGCCGCCACGCTCGGATGGGTGCGCAGATGGGCGAGCTGCACCACCACGTTCTCGAGGGCGAGCGCCCGCAGGCGGTCCTTCGGGTCGATGTCGTCCGGATAGGCCTCGCAGACGATGCGGTCGGCGGCGTGGCTGTGGCGCAGCCAGGCGGCGACGTTGGGCATCGCGGCGAGCGCGCCGGGCTGCATCAGCCCCTTCATCGCGCCGCAATCCGAGTGGCCGCAGACCACGACGTCGCGCACGCCGAGGGCCACCACCGCGTACTCGATCGCCGAGGAGACGCCGCCGTTCATCTCCGCGAAGGGCGGCACGATGTTGCCGGCGTTGCGGCAGACGAACAGCTCGCCGGGGCCGGCCTGGGTGATGTGCTCGGGCGCGACCCGGGAATCGGCGCAGGCGATGATCAGGGCCTTGGGCTGCTGCCCGTCGCGCACCAGGCGCTCGTACATCCGCTGCTGTCCCGGGAAGACGCTGCCGCGGAAGGTGGAGATGCCCTGGATGATGCTGCTGTCCACGTGGGGTCCTCGTGCTGGCGGATGCAGGGACGGGCGACACGGCCCCTCCCCACTCGAACGACTGTATTTCCGAACAAGAATCCTTCCGTCCGGCGATGACCATGAGGATGAGCCAAGCATCTCCCCCGGGATGTGCGTCGACGCACCCCGGCATCGACCGGGTATTAATCCCGGGATCCGGACGATCGGGTGCGGTCGCGCACCTCGTCTCTGCGGCATCGTGCGACCGCGGGACGATGCGGGGCCGCGGCGGCGTCCGCACGCGGCTTGACCGCTCCGGTCCCCGCGGCCCATACCTCGCGCGAGCATCGAGGAGGCCCATGGTCACCACCGCGAGACGGCCCCCGGGCCTGCCCCCGCGCACCGGACCGGCGCCGGCCCCGCGTCGCCCGGGCGTTCCCGCCCCCCGGCGCCACCGCCCGCTCTGATGGACCGCGATCCGATCGTCTTCGCCTGGCGCAGCGCCAAGCGCCGGCACGCCGCCGCCATCGCGGTCGCCCTCGGGCTCGGCGGCCCCCTGGTCGGGCTCGGCCTGCTGGCGCTGCGCGACCTCGTCGACGAGCTCCTGGCCCTGGCCGAGCCGGGACGGGGCCCGATCCACTTCCTGCACCTCGTCGTGCCGCTGCCCGAGCGTCTCGGCAGAAGCGGCCTGGTGCTGGTGTCCGGCTGGCCGCTGCCCGAGAGCACCCTGACCCTGTCGGCGCTGGCCTGCCTGGTCGGCGTCGCCCTGGCGCTCGCTGCCCTCGGCTGGGGCGTGGCGCGGCTCTGCGTGACGGCGCAGGCCGAGTCGGTGCGCCGCCTGCGCGAGCAGGCCGAGGACGCGATCCTGCGCTCCGGGCCGGCCGCCCGCGACGACGCCCGGGCGCTGGCCGGCCAGGTCGGGGCGGCGATCCGGGCGGCCGACGGGCTGCTCGCCGTCGGCATCCTCGTGCCGGCGCTGGCCGCGGGCAGCGTGGGGCTCGCCCTCGCGGTCGCGGCGGCGGTGGCGCCGCGGCTGGTGGCCGCCGCCGGCATCAGCCTCGTGGCGGCGGCGATGGCGCGCCAGCTCCTCATCGCCCGCACCGAGCGCCGGGACGACCAGCGGCGGCTGGAAGGCGCCGCCCTGGAACGCGGCCTGACCGACCTGGTGCGGCGGCTTCCCGCGGTGCGGGCCCACGGCACCGCCGCCTTCGAGCATGCCCGCCTCGGCCACGTCGCCGAGCGGGCGCGCCGGGCGCTGACCGAGACCGAGAACGAGCTCTCCCGCGCCCGCGCCCCGGCGCTGGCGCTGGCGGTGCTGGTGCCGACCCTGGTCCTGGCCGCCGCCCTGTGGCAGGCTCCGTCCCCCGCCGCCCCGGTGAGCGCGGGCGGGCTGTCGGCGGTGCTCGGCGCGCTCGCGGTCGCCTCGAGCGCGGTCGCCGCCTTCCTGCGCCAGAACCGCCGCCGCCGCGCGGCCCTGCCGGCCTTCCGGGAGATCGCCCGCGCCACCGCCTCGCTGGAAGCCCGCGCCCGCGCCCCGCGCCGCCTGCGCGCGCAATCCGAGCCCCTGCCCGATCACGGGCCGATCGTGCTCTCCCGCGTCGCCGCCTACGACCCGGCCTCGGGCGAGCGCCTGATCGGCCTCGACCTGACCCTGCCGATGCCGGGCCACGTGGCGATCCTCGGCGACCGCGGCAGCGGCAGCCGGGTGCTGGCGGCGCTGATCGCCGGCCAGCTCGAGCCGACGGCGGGGGCCGTCACCTATGCGGCCACCGACCTGCGCTCGGTCGAGCCGGCCGAGCGGGCCCGGCGCATCGCCTATGCCGGGGGCGAGCCGGTGCTGATGAACGGCACCCTGCTGCAGAACCTGCTCTACGGCGACCTCGCCTTCGCCGACGGGTCGAGCCCGGATGCCGGCGCGCCGAACGCCCGCGAGATCGAGGAGCGGCTGGTCGAGGCCCTGTCGGTCACCGGGCTCGACCACCTGGTCTACGGCCGCGGGCTCGCCAGCGTGATGCCGCGCCGGCTCGATGCCGCGACGGCCGCCGCCATCGTCGAGACCCGCGGCGCCCTGCGGGCGGCGCTGGCGGCGGACAACGCCGCCCACCTGATCGAGCCGTTCGATCCCGCACGCTACAACCGCCAGGCCACGGTCGGCGAGAACATCCTGTTCGGCGAGCCGGTCGGCTCCGCCTTCTCGGAGGCGCGGCTCGCCGGCCATCCCTTCACCCGGGCGGTGCTGGAGGCGGAAGGCCTGACCCGGCCGATGACCGAGATGGGCCTCGCCATCGCCCGGGCGACGGTCGAGATCTTCTCCGACCTGCCGGACGACCATCCGCTCTTCGATGCGTTCTCGCTGTTTCCGGCCCGCGAGCGCGGCTTCTTCGAGGACCTGGTGGCGCGCCAGCCGGAGGCCTCCGGCTGGCGCCGCGGCCCGGCCGGGCAGCGCGACCGCGCCCGCCTGATCGGCCTGTGCCTGCGCTACAGCGAGACGCGCCACCGCTTCGGGCTGATCGACGAGGCGATGGAGGCGCGCCTCGTCGCGGCGCGGCGCACCTTCGCGGAGCTGCTGCCGGCCTCGCTCACCGGCTCGGTCGAGTTCTACGATCCCTCCCGGGTCACCGCGGCGGCGAGCCTGGAGGAGAACCTGCTGTTCGGCCGGATCGCCGGCGCCGAGGCCGGGGCCGGGGCGCGGGTGCGCGCCCTGATGCAGGCGGTCCTGCGCGAGCGCGGCCTGGAGCGCACGGTCTACCGCTTCGGGCTCGCCAGCCAGGTCGATCCGCGGGCGGCGGAGAGCGGTCTGTCCGGCCGCGACGGCTTCACGCCGTACGAGCGCGCGGCGATCGACGTCGCCCGCTGCCTGGTGCGCCGGCCCGACATCCTGGTCGTCGGCCTCGCCCTCGACGACCGCAGCGCCTCCGAGATCATGGCGGGGGTCGGGCGCCTGCGGGCGGCCCGGGCCGGACGCGGCCTCGTGGTCTGCCTGCCGGACGCATGCCGGCCCGATCCGGCGGCGCCCTTCGACCTGGTGCTGCGGGCCGAGCGCACGACGGTGGTGCGGACCGACGCCCCGCCGGCCGCCTCCCCGCCGGAGGTGGATCTTTCGCGCCCGCCCGCCCCGGCGCAGGATGCGGCGTCATCCACAGGACCGGTGCGCGAGCACACCCGCTTAACGACAGATTAGGCCGACCGGGGGAACCTTCGTCTTGCGCACATCGTTCGTGAGGCACATCTCTCGTGCACAGCCTTCGATAGTGTCTTGCCGGGCCGTCCGGCCGGAGCATCCGCCATGTGCGTCATCGCACATCCAACCACCACAACCCCCATCACGGTCGCCGGCATGACAACGAGGGGTCCTCTCATGGAAGCCGGCCTGACGCTCCGGTTCTGGGGCGTCAGGGGGTCGACTTGCGCCTCCGGTCCGGATTTCGTGGAATTCGGCGGGCACACCCCCTGCGTCGAGGTCCGCTGCGGCGAGCGCCTGTTCGTGATCGATGCCGGCACCGGCATCAACGCCTTCGGGGTCCACCACCGCGAGCGGCTGCCCCAGCGGATCGACCTGCTGCTCAGCCACCTGCACCTCGACCATGTCAGCGGCCTGCCGTTCCTGAAGCCGGCCGTGCTCGACCCCTCGCGCGAGATCCACACCTGGTGCGGCAACCTCGACGGGCAGAGCGCGGCCGAGCCGCTCGACCGGCTGTTCTCGCCGCCGCTCTTCCCGATCACCCTCGACATGCTCCCCGCCCGGTTCGTGCACCACGGCTTCAAGGCCGGCGAGAGCCTGACCTTTCCGGACGGCGCGGTCGTCGACACCATCCCGCTCCAGCACCCGCAGGGCGCCACCGGCTACCGCTTCCGCCACGGCGGCCGCACCGCCTGCTACATCAGCGACCTCGAACATTCCGAGCCCTGGCCCGACCCGGCCCTGCTCGACTTCGTGCGCGGCGCGGACCTCGTGGTCTACGACGGCATGTTCACGCAAGGGGAGTATCCCTCCTGCCGCGGTTGGGGCCACTCGACCTGGCAGAAGGGCGTCGAGCTGTGCCAGGCCGGCGATGTCGGGCGGCTCGCCATCGTGCACCTCTACCCCCAGCACACCGACGCGCTGCTGCGCGACCTGGAGGGCCAGATGCAGGCCGAGATGCCCGGCGCCTTCGTGGCCCGCGAACGCCAGGAGATCAGCTTCACGGCGATCGCGGCGGCGAGCCCGCGGCGCCGGCGAGCCCCGCGGGTCGCGGCGGTGGCCTGAGCAGATTTCGCCGATGTGGTTACCGGTTCGGTGCCAAAAATCTGCGACACACCAAGAACCTAAGCGGGCGAAGCGTTGGCCTGCCAACGCGAGTCTGCTTAGAACGCCGCGGCGGCCCAGCCGGACAGCAGCCCGGCCCCGAGCACCAGCACGAAGGCGGCGGCCCACAGTTCCAGCACGCCGACCGCGATCGCCCCGCCCTGGCCGCGCCCGCCGGCGAGCCGGAGCGCCAGCGCCTTGGCGAAGACCGCGAGCGCCGCCAGCACCCCGGTGGTGATCGCGGTGCCGAGGGCCATCGCGAGGGTCGCGGCGATTCCCGCCCACAGGATGCCCTGCGACAGGGCGAAGACCAGCACCAGCACCGCCCCGGCGCAAGGGCGCGTGCCGGCGGCGAGGACCACGCCGGCCTGCTCGCGAAAGCCCGAGAGCCGCTCGACCCGTCCCCCGTCGGCGAGCCCGGCATGGCCGCATTCGGGCCCGCAGGCGGGACCCGCCTCGCGGGCGAGGAGGCGGGCGAGCTGCCCGGCCTTGCGCCAGGTCACGGCCGCGCCGAGGAGCGCCACGCAGGCGAAGCCCGCGGTCTCGATCATGGTGCCGGCCTGGTTGAGGCCGGCGGCGGTCAGGCGCAAAACCACGGCGCCGCCGCAGACCAGCGCCAGGGCGACGAGCGCCTGGAGCAGGGCCGCGAGCAGGCTCAACGTGAAGCCGCGCTTCAGGGCCCGCTCGCCGGCCATCAGGTAGCCGGCGATCACCGCCTTGCCGTGGCCGGGGCCGGCGGCGTGCAGCACGCCGTAGGCGAAGCCGAGCCCGACCAGGGTCAGGGTGCCGTCGCGGCCTGCCTTGACCGCCGAGACCGCCGCCTGGAGCGCCCGCGAGAAACCCGCCTGCATCGCCAGCAGCCAGGCGCCGAGGCTGGTGGCGCCGGTCGGCGCCGCCTCGCGGAAGCCGATGCCGAAGGGCGAGCGCGGCGGCGCCCGGAAGCCCGGCGCCAGGAGCCCGAGCAGGGCGGCGAGCAGGGCCGCGGCGGCCAGCACCGCGAGCACGGCGAGGCCCAGGCGCTGGAGCCCGCGGGAGGGCGGCGCGAGGCTGAGCGCCCGGGTCAGCATGCGACGACGATCCGGTTGGCGAATTGCACGCCGTAGGTCGAGGCGGCGGTCAGCGCCTCGAAGAACGCCTCCGACATGCCGGTGGCGGCGGGCGCCGGACGTGCCGCAGGGTCGGATTTGGGCCGGTGCGCGGTGGCGCGGCAGCCGGCGGGCGCGCCCTTCAGGGTGGCGACCGCGTCGCCCTCGGCGAGGCTGAAGGCGACGAAGTAGGTCGGGTCGTAGACCTCGAGCGAGGCGGTGCCGGCGAGCGGCGCCTTGAGCGGCAGGGTGAAGCGCAGGGTGAGCTGCCCGTCCGCGAAGCTCATCGACGGATCGGCCGCGGTGCCGAGCTCGACCTTGCGGCCGTTGACCTTCAGCAGCGTGAAGTAGCCCTGCTCGGCGAGGTTGTCGGCATTGTCGCGTGCCAGCGCCGCGAGCGCCGCCGGGTTCACCGACCCGGTCGGCGACTGGCCGAGGCCCTGGACCGCGAAGGCGGAATAGGTCGGGTCGAAGGTCCAGGCGTGCCGCACCGACCGCAGGGCACCGTCCGGCCCGTAATCGAGCTCGGCCTGGGTGGTGATCCAGACATGCGGGTGCGCGAGGGCCGGCGTCGCCGCGACGAGGGCGGCGGGGAGCAGGCAGGGCAGGAGGCGGGCGGAGAGACGGGTGAGGCGCGGCATGACGATGTCCTTCGGCGACGCTCGCCCGTCGTGGTTGACCATCGGTAAAGCGCCCTGCGCCACCGCGGCCGCACTGGTCCCGCCGCATTGCGGCAGGAGCGGGGCGGCGCCCGGGTCTCACTCCCCGGCCGCCCCGACCTCCGCCACCCCCTGCTCGCCGATTCCTTGAGTGCCGATCCCTTGCGCGCCGATCCCTTGTGCGCCGATCCCTTGCGCACCTTGCGCGATCAGCCGGGTCACCAGGCCGGCGTAATCCGCCCGGGTCAGGCCCGCGCCGGGGCGGAACCACAGGTAGTGCCAGTTGACCATGCCGAAGAACGACATCGTGACGGGCTTGAGAAGCGCCGTCCCGGCGAGGTGGGGGGCCACCCCGGCGATCGCCTCGGAGAACAGGCGCACCAGCTCGCGCTCGCTCGCCTTCACCTCCGCCTGGCGCTCGGCCGAGAGCAGGCCGAGGTGGTTGATCTGCACCTTGTGCTGCGCGTCGGCGTCCCGGTACGCCTCGAGCAGCGCCTCGGTGAGGCTGCGCAGGCGCGCCTCGGCGGGCAGCCCCGGGCGGTCGGCGGCCTCGACCGCCTCCAGCAGCTCCTCGAGGTGCAGCCGGATCACGTCGAACAGGATCTCGTCCTTGTCGCGGTAGTAGTGGTACAGGTTCGCCTTCGAGACGCCGCAGGCCTCGGCGATCCGGCTCATCGAGGCGCGGTCGTAGCCGTGGGCGGCGAACAGCTCGGCCGAGCGATCGAGGATCGCCCGGCTCTTGTCGTCGTAGTCGCTGGCGCGGGTGCGGGCCATGGGGTCTCGTCGCTAGTCGTCGTGTCGTCTTCGCCGTGCGGCTATTCTCGGGGACGCCAGTCGATGACGCGGCGGGCCTTGCCGAGGGAGCGCTCGATGCCGCCCGGCGGCAGGACCTCCACCGTCGCGGTGATGCCGATCGTGTCCTTGACCGCGTGGCAGAGCCGGTCGGCGGCGGCCTCGCGCAGGTCCGCGGCGTCCGCCTCCGGCCGCGCCTCGACGCGGATCGTCATGGTGTCCATCCGGCCCTCGCGCGCCAGCACGACCTGGTAATGGGCCGAGAGGGCCGGGATCGTCAGGATCTTCTCCTCGATCTGGCTCGGGAAGACGTTGACCCCGCGCACGATCATCATGTCGTCGGAGCGGCCGGTGATCTTCTCCATCCGGCGCATCGCCCGGGCGGTGCCGGGGAGGAGCCGCGTCAGGTCGCGGGTGCGGTAGCGGATCACCGGCATCGCCTGCTTGGTGAGCGAGGTGAAGACCAGCTCCCCCTCCTCCCCGTCCGGCAGGACCGCGCCGGTGCGCGGATCGACGATCTCGGGGTAGAAGTGGTCTTCCCAGACGTGCAGGCCGTCCTTGGTCTCGACGCACTCGCTCGCGACCCCCGGCCCCATCACCTCCGACAGCCCGTAGATGTCGACGGCGTGGAGGTCGAACGCCTCCTCGATCTCGCTGCGCATCGCGTTGGTCCAGGGCTCGGCCCCGAAGATGCCGACCTTGAGCGAGGAGGCCCGCGGGTCGAGCCCCTGGCGGCGGAACTCGTCGAGGATCGCCAGCATGTAGGACGGCGTCACCATGATGATGTCGGGCTTGAAATCCTGGATCAGCTGGACCTGGCGCTCGGTCATCCCGCCGGACATCGGGATCACCGTGCAGCCCAGCCGCTCGGCGCCGTAATGCGCGCCCAACCCCCCGGTGAACAGCCCGTAGCCGTAGGCGACGTGGACCAGCATCCCGGGCCGCCCGCCCGCCGCCCGGATCGAGCGCGCCACCACGTCGGCCCAGGTGTCGATGTCGGCCTTCGTGTACCCCACCACCGTCGGCTTGCCGGTTGTGCCCGACGAGGCGTGGATGCGCGCCACCTCCTCGCGCGGCACCGCGAACATCCCGAAGGGATAGTTCGCCCGCAGATCCGCCTTGGCGGTGAAGGGGAAGCGCGCGAGGTCGGGGAGATCCCGGAAGTCGCCCGGATGCACGCCGGCCGCGTCGAAGGCGGCGCGGTAATGCGGCACGTGGGCGTAGGCGTGGTGCAGGGTCTCGCGCAGCTTCTCCCGCTGCCACTCGGCGAGTTCCGCCCGCGAGGCGGTCTCGAACCGGTCGAGCTCGGCGGCCTCCGGCACCATCCGGGCGAGCTTGCGGGGGGCGATCTGGAGCATGGCGATTCTCCCTGAAGTGTTTCTTCAATCGTATTCGTAGATCGAGCCGATTATCCCACCTGCGACCTCACCCCGAGGCGTCGGTTCATCGAAGTTCGACTGACGCCTCGGAGTGAGGTCGCAGGTGGGATGAGAGGGACGGCGTTCAGCCGAGCGCCGATCCCCCCTCCCCCGCCAATACCGTCCCCGGCACGGTGCGCGAATGGCCGCGGAACTCCGCCACCACGCGCCCCTCCGCATCCGTCACCGTCACGTCGTAGAGGCCCGAGCGTCCCTCGCGCACCCGCTCGACGGCCCGGGCCGTGAGCACCTCGCCGCGCTTCCCCGGCCGCAGGAAGGTGACGGCGCAATGTTGCGCCACCGCCCGCTGGTCGTAGGCGTTACACGCGAAGGCGAAGGCCGAATCGGCCAGCGCGAACAGGAAGCCGCCGTGGCAGGAGCCGTGGCCGTTCACCATGTCGTCGCGCACCCGCATCGACAGCACCGCCTCGCCCGGGCCGGCATGCTCGAGACGCATCCCGAGCCCCTGGCTCGCCCGGTCCTCGGCCCACATCGCCGCGGCGCAGGCGCGGGCGACCGCGTCGGGGCTCGTGTCCGCGGGGCTCACCGCTTGCGCCCGGTGAATCGCGCCGGGCGCTTCTCCAGGAAGGCGGCCACGCCCTCGCGGTAATCCGGCGAGCGGCCGGCCTCCCCCTGCAGGTCGCTCTCGACCTGGAGCTGCCGGTCGAGGTCGTTCGTCTCCGAGGCGTCGAGGGCGCGGCGGATCAGCGCCAGCCCGTAGGTCGGCGCCTGCGCGAGCCGCGCGGCGAGGCGATGGGCTTCCGTCATCAGGTCGGCATCGTCGACCACCCGCCAGATCATGCCCCAGGCCTCCGCCTGCTCGGCGGTGATCGGCTCGGCGAGCAGCGCCATGCCGCGGGCCCGCGCCCGGCCGGCGAGGCGCGGTAAGAGCCAGGTGCCGCCGGCATCCGGGATCAGCCCGAGCTTGGCGAAGGCCTGAAGGAACTTCGCCGAGCGCGCGGCGAGCACGAGGTCGCCGTGGAAGGCGAGGCTGGCGCCGGCACCGGCCGCGACCCCGTTGACGGCGCAGATCAGCGGCATCGGCAGGTCGCGGATCTGGCGGACCAGCGGGTTGTAGAACTCCGTGAGGGTGCGGGAGAGATCCGGCTCGACATCCGGCGCGAAGTTGCGGGCCGAGAGATCCTGGCCGGCGCAGAAGCCGCGGCCGGCCCCGGTGAGGATCAGCGCCCGGCATTCCGGATCGGCGGCGGCGTCGCCGAGCGCGGCGCGCAGGGCGAGGTGCAGCGGCTCGTCGAAGGCGTTGAGCCGGTCGGGCCGGTTGAGGACCAGCACGCGGTAGCCCGCGTGGCGCTCGGTGAGCACCAGGGTCTCGCTCGTCTCGCTCATTCGGTGCGCCCTCCCGTCCCGCCGTGTCGGGTCCCTCGGGAGCCGCCGGCGCGATCTATTGACCAACCGGACGGTAAATTATAAGGCTGTGGGGGTGAAGTCAAACACGCGGGCCGTTAGCCGAACGCCAGGGTAGACGGACGCTGCGCGGGACTGCAAAGCACGAACGGGCGGGCCCAACGAGGTCCGCGATGCCGGCGACCGGGCTTCAACCGGCGCGGCCTGAGAACGGGAGGACATCACCATGAGGCGCATCGTCTGGGCGCTCGCCCTCGCCGGCACCGTTCTGGCCGGACCAGTTCTTTCCGGCCAAGCGCTGGCGCAGCCGATCAAGATCGGCGTGACCATCGCCAAGACCGGCCCGGCGGCGTCGCTCGGCATCCCGCAGGCCAACACCGTCACGCTGCTGCCGACCGAGATCGGCGGCCAGAAGGTCGAGTGGATCGTCCTCGACGACGCCACCGACACCACCAAGGGCGTCGCCAACGCGCGCAAGCTCGCGAGTGACGATCACGTCGACGCCATCGTCGGCTCGTCGGTGACGCCGGTCTCGCTCGCCCTGATCGAGGTCGCGGCCGAGGCCAAGGTGCCGCTGATCAGCCTGGCTGCCTCCTCCAAGATCGTCGCCCCGATGGACGACAAGCGCCGCTGGGTGTTCAAGGCGCCGCAGAACGACGGCCTGATGGCCGAGGCGATCGCGACTCACATGGCGAAGGCCGGCGTGAAGTCGGTCGGCTTCATCGGCTTCAACGACGCCTACGGCGACGGCTGGCTGTCCGAGATCACGCCCCGCCTGGAAGCCAAGGGCATCAAGCTCGCCGCGACCGAGCGCTACGCCCGCACCGATACCAGCGTCACCGGCCAGGTGCTGAAGGTGATGGCGGCGCGTCCCGACGCGGTCCTGATCGCCGGCTCGGGCACACCCGCCGCGCTGCCGCAGAAGACGCTCAAGGAGCGCGGCTACGCCGGCAAGTACTACCAGACCCACGGCGTCGCCAATGCCGACTTCCTGCGCGTCGGCGGCAAGGACCTGGAAGGCACGGTACTGCCGGCAGGCCCCCTGCTGGTGGCCGAGCAGCTTCCCGAATCGAATCCGGTGCGCAAGGTCGCCCTCGACTACACCAAGGCCTACGAGGCGAAGTTCGGCGCAGGCTCGCTCGCGACCTTCGGCGGCCACGCCTACGACGCCCAGGTGCTGCTGGCGAACGCGATTCCCGTCGCGCTCAAGACCGCCAAGCCCGGCACGCCGGAGTTCCGCGCCGCGCTCCGCGACGCGATCGAGGGCCTGAAGGACGTGGTCTACACCAACGGCGTCGTCAACATGACCCCGACCGACCATGTCGGCCAGGACGACCGCGCCCGCGTGATGGTGACGATCGAGAACGGCAAGTGGAAGCTGCTGTCGGCGACGAATTGATCGGCGGCTGCCGCGCGATCTGCTCAGAGACCTATTAAAGCGCGGGATCCCCTCTCCAGGCGATGCCGGGCTTGCCCGGTATCGCTGCAAGGTGTGGGAGAGGGGTAGGGGTGAGGGTGATACGGTTCCGCAGAATACTGAACCGTTACGCTGCCAGCACGACGCTTCGAGCTTAATACTGAAGCCGAGCCACCCTCACCCCTAACCCCTCTCCCACACGGGAGAGGGGGACGCGCTCAAATTTTCTCGGATCGATCGAGCGGAATCCACATGAGATCTTCCGCACCTCAGGATGAGGTCGCGGGTGGGATCGACCTGAAAAACGACATCCCCCAAGACGCCCTGCCCCACGACGCCCAGGACCCTCCTCCGTGGACGCCACGATCCTCCTTCTCCTCCTCCAGGACGGCGTCGTGAACGGCGCGATCTACGCGCTGATCGCCCTGTCGCTGGTCCTGGTCTTCACCGTCACCCGGGTGATCCTGATCCCGCAGGGCGAGTTCGTCGCCTACGGGGCGCTGACGCTGGCGAGCCTGGAGGCCGGCACCCTGCCGGGCACGGTGCCGCTGCTGCTCGGCCTCGGCGGTCTCGCCTTCCTGGCCGATTGCGCGGAAGGCCGCCACACCCTCGACGGCCGGACGCTCCTGCGCCTCGCGCTCCGGGACCTTGCGCTCCCGGCCCTCGTCGCCGCGGCCGCCTGGATCCTCGGGCCGATGAAGCCCGGCCTCTTGATCGAGATCCTGGTGACGCTCGCCATCGTGACGCCGATGGGCGGCTTCCTGCACGCGGTAGCGTTCCGGCCGCTGGCCCATGCCTCGGTGCTGGTGTTGCTGATCGCCTCGGTCGGCGTGCATCTGGCACTCACCGGCCTCGGCCTCGTGTTCTTCGGCGCGGAAGGGTCGCGCACCCCGCCGCTGTCGGAGGCCTCGTTCCCGGCCGGGCCCCTGCTCATCAGCGGGCAGTCGCTGTGGATGATCGGCCTGACGCTCGCGATCATCGTCGGCTTATGGCTGTTCTTCTCGCGCACGCTGCTCGGCAAGGCGCTGATCGCCACCGCGGTCAACCGGCTCGGCGCCCGGCTGATGGGTATCGCGCCCTCCCTCGCCGGCCGGCTCAGCTTCTCGGTCGCGGCCTTCATCGGGGCCTTGTCGGGCGTGCTGATCGCGCCGCTCACCACCGTCTACTACGACACCGGCTTCCTCATCGGCCTCAAGGGCTTCGTCGCGGCGATCATCGGCGGGCTCGCGAGCTACCCGGCGGCGGCCGCCGCCGCGATCCTCGTCGGCATCATCGAATCCGTCGCCTCGTTCGAGGCCAGCGCCTTCAAGGAGGTGATCGTGTTCATGGCGATCATCCCGGTCCTGCTCTGGCGCTCCCTGCGCTCGGCCCCGATCGAGGACGAGGAGTAAGATGCCCACCCGCCTCACTCCCACCGGTATTCTGGCCGGCCTGACCGCCCTCCTGATCGTCGCCCTCCCCTTCCTGCCCGGCGTGCCGCCGTTCTGGCTCACGCTGCTGACCTATGCCGGCCTCTCGGCCATCGTGGTCACCGGGCTCGTCGTGCTCACCGGGGTCGCCGGCATCACCTCCTTCGGGCAGGCGATGTTCGTCGGCATCAGCGCCTACGCCACGGCCCTGCTGACGACCGAAGGAGGCCTGTCGCCGTGGCTCTCGCTGCCGGTGGCGCTGCTGCTGTCGGCGGCGGCCGCCTGGGTCATCGGCGCGATCACGCTGCGCCTCTCGGGCCATTACCTGCCGCTCGGCACCATCGCCTGGAACATCTCGTTCTTCTACATCCTCGGCAACACCGACGCGCTCGGCCGCTACGACGGGCTGACCGGCCTGCCGCCGATCGCGATCCTCGGACATCCGATCCTCGGCGGGGGCGAGGCGCTGCTCCTCACCTGGGGATTCCTGGGCGTCAGCCTCTGGCTCACTCACCGCCTGCTGCGCTCGCGCACCGGCCGGGCGATCCGGGCGCTGAAGGGGGGCGTCGTCGCGGCGGAATCCTTCGGGGTCGACACCGCGCGGGTGAAGATCGTCGCCTTCGTCTACGCAGGCCTGCTGGCGGCGCTCTCGGGCTGGCTCTACGCCCACATCCAGCGCGCCATCAACCCGACGCCGTTCGGCATCAATGCCGGCATCGAGTACCTGCTGATGGCGGTGATCGGCGGGGCCGGCTCGATCGGCGGCGGCGTGTTCGGCGCCGTGCTGGTGACGGTGCTGAAGGACCAGCTCCAGAACGTTCTGCCGCTGGTGTTCGGGGCGCAGGGCAACTTCGAGGCGATCGTGTTCGGGGTGCTCCTGGTGCTGATGCTCCAGCGCGCCCCGGACGGGTTGTGGCCGCTGATCGTCCGCCGCACGGTCTCCGCCCCGCCGGACCGCGGATCGGCCGCGCAGCCCCTGGCGCCGCGCCCGGCCGCGGCGCCCGGCACGGTCCTGCTCGAGGCCGCGCATCTCAGGAAGACCTTCGGCGGCCTCGTCGCGGTCAACGACATCGGCTTCCGGGTCGCGGCCGGCGAGGTGGTGGCGCTGATCGGGCCGAACGGCGCGGGCAAGAGCACCACCTTCAACCTCGTCACCGGCGTCGCCCGCCTCACCGCCGGCGCGGTGCGGCTCCAGGGGCGGGACGTCACGGGCCTGCCGGCCAGGCGCATCGCCCGGCTCGGCTGCGCCCGCACCTTCCAGCACGTCAAGCTCGTCGCCGGCATGTCGGTGATCGAGAACGTGGCGCTGGGCGCCCACCTGCGCGGGTCGGCCGGCCCGGTCCGCGGCGCGCTCGGGCTCGATGCGGCGGAGGAGGCCGCCCTCTTCGCCGAGGCCGACCGGCAGCTCGCCCGGGTCGGGCTGTCGGCCTGCCGCGACCTGCCGGCCGGCAGCCTGGCACTCGGCCAGCAGCGCATCGTCGAGATCGCCCGGGCGCTCTGCCTCGGCCCGCAGCTTCTCCTCCTCGACGAGCCGGCGGCGGGCCTGCGCCACCAGGAGAAGCAGGCGTTGGGCGACCTCTTGCGCCGCCTGCGCCAGGAGGGCCTCGGCATCCTGCTCGTCGAGCACGACATGGATTTCGTGATGGGGCTCGCCGACCGGCTGGTGGTGATGAATTTCGGCGCCAAGCTGTGCGAGGGCGCCCCCGCCTCGGTCCGCCGCGACCCGGCGGTGGTCGAGGCCTATCTGGGGAGCGCCGCATGACCGTCCCGATGCTCGAGGCGGAGGCCGTCTCCGTCGCCTACGGCAAGGTCGAGGCGGTGCGCGGCGTCTCGCTGACCGTCGCGCCCGGGCGGCTCGTCACGGTGCTGGGCGCCAACGGCGCCGGCAAGACGACGCTCCTCAACGCCCTGATGGGCGTGCTGCCGGCCCGCGGCCGCATCCGCTTCGAGGGCGCCGACCTGACGCGGCTGCCCGTCGAGGCCCGCGTCGCGAGGGGCCTGAGCCTGATCCCCGAGCGCCGCGAGCTGTTCTCGACGATGAGCGTCGAGGACAACCTGAAGCTCGGCGCCTTCCGGTTCCGCAGCCAGGGCGGCGGCGGCGATCTCGGCGAGATGTACCGCCTCTTCCCCCGCCTCGCCGAGCGCCGGCGCCAGCAGGCCGGCACGCTCTCGGGCGGCGAGCGCCAGATGCTCGCCATGGCGCGCGCGCTGATGGGCCGGCCGCGCCTCCTGATGCTCGACGAGCCGAGCCTCGGCCTCGCCCCCCTGATCGTCGCCGAGGTGATGCGCACCGTGGCGCGGCTGCGCGACGAGGGGGTGGCGATCCTCCTCGTCGAGCAGAATGCCCGGGCGGCGCTCCGCATCGCCGATCACGGCTACGTCCTCGACGGCGGCCGCGTGGTCATCGAGGGCGACAGCCGCACCCTCCAGGGCGACGCCCGGGTGATCGAGACCTATCTCGGCACCCTCGCGGCCGACGACGCCCCGCCGAACCGCGCCGCCTCCGGGCGGTGAGCCGGTCCGGACCCACCGCGCCGGACGGCCACGACGGGACGGTTCGGGGACTTGCCGAGACGATGCGGCCCGGGTACCTACGGGCAGGGTGTCCACCGTCGAACCCGTCGCCCGATGGCAGACGAGGTCCGAGACGGCGAGGACGAGACCCGAGGGCCTGTAGCTCAATGGTTAGAGCCGACCGCTCATAACGGTCTGGTTGTAGGTTCGAGTCCTACCGGGCCCACCACCTTTTCCCGATCCGTCGACACCGTCCGGGCGGCGACCTTGGCGTCCAGCGGGGAGGCAGCGGCACATCGGCCGCCCTGCCGAGACGCGGGCGGCGAGACGCCGCATAGTACTGCGCTATAGTATCGCGATCGACCCGGCCCTTCGCTGCGCTCGAGAGCGGCGGACCAGGCCGACAGGAAGACGAGCTTCGGGATATCTCTCCCCGGCACGGGCATCTTCCGGGATGAGGCGACATCAATGGTCGGGAGTGCAAGTCTTCGCCTCACGACAGGCCGGATCCGGTCATCGCCGGATCGGCGCTTGTTCGAATGGTTTCTCGGCGCTCCGCGACGGTTCCCGACGGCAAGAGGAGCGTCCTCGCCGTACGATCGCGCCATGCCGGCCCTTCGCAAGATGCGGCGGGACGAGGTGCCGGCATGGCCGGCTCTCCGCGTCCGGGATCCTGCCGGTTCGACAGCGCCTTTCGCCCGCTGAACAGGCGACGCATCCGGTGAAGCCGTGCCGCGCCGGACCTCATCGCAGCGAGATCTGTGCGACGATTTCCAATGCGATCCGGATTTCGACAGTGACCGCCATGCTGATCGGCTAATCCACAGCACCCTGCAGGCGAAATTTGATATTTACAGCTGCCTGAGTCACTACAAGGGTGATTTCAAGACAGAAATCACAGGATCGTAATACCACATGACGAACGTAGAAACTTCCGATACGGATCTGATTAGCCTCGCAGCCAGCATCGTGTCGGCCTATGTGACAAGGAATAGCCTGCCGGTCGGCGATCTGCCGGCACTGATCGCAGCGACACATGCCGCTCTCGGCCAGCTCGGTACGCCTGCCGAACCGGAGCCGGTCCGCCCGCAGCCTCCCGTGCCGATCAAGAAGACGGTGGCGTACGACTACATCATCAGCCTGGAAGACGGCCAGAAGTACAAGGCGCTGAAGCGCCATCTCAACGGCCGCGGTCTGACCGCGGAAGAGTACAAGCGCAAATGGGGCCTGCCGGCCGATTATCCGATGGTGTGCGAGGCCTACGCGAAGGCGCGGTCCGATCTGGCCAAGAGCATCGGCCTGGGTCAGCCGCGTGCGCGCGCGGGAGCGCGCTGACGGGCGCTGCCCGCCCCGATGCGACGGGGTGACCGGGTCTCTCGATGCGCCGTGCGAGGAGAGCGGGCCCCGGCGTGACGGAAACCCGCCGGATGACGGCCCGGTCGATTCCGGGCCGTCCGAGAGGCTAAGCAGACTTGCGTTGGCAGGCCACACGGTACACGACACCGCGACCTCGGCCCGACCATAGGGGCGGACGATCCTCGTGAGTCTCCCCCTTTCCCGGACGACTGAAACGACGTGGAAGGAGATCCGGGATCCAGCGGAAAAAGTGCCGCGAAGCGGCTCGATAGTCTGCAGCGTTGCAGACAGGCGGACGCTTCGCGACGTGTCATGCTGGATCCCGGATCTCCTTCCGCTGACGCTCCAGTCGTCCGGGAAAGGGGGTCGGCCAACGATGGGCCGCGAGGCCGACCGCAGGGCGACGGAGCTCGTGTCG
>NZ_LWHQ01000009.1 GCF_001653715.1 Methylobacterium platani | reverse complement strand
TCGCTGGCCCAGCCGCCGGCCTCCGCCCCGGCGCCGAAGTTCTGCAGCTTGAGCTGGGCCTGACCGAAGCCGCCGCTGCCGTCGGCCAGGGCGACGTAGACGCCGGCCTCGCCGAAGCCGACGATGTCGGCACGACCGTCGCGGTTCACGTCCGCCAGTTCGCGCGGGTACCTGTCGTCGCTGGCCCAGCCGCCACCGGCGGCGCCGGCGCCGAAGTTCTGCAGCTTGAGCTGAGCAGGCGAGAAGGACAGGCCGGACGTCCCGGTGTTCGGGGAGGTGCCGGTGTCAGGTGACGTCCCGGTGGTGGGGGAGGTGCCGGTGGTGGGGGAGGTGCCTGAGCCGCCGCCCGTTCCAGGAATGCTCGGAGTCGTGGAACCCGTCCCCGTCGGCTGCCCGGACGTCGATGCCGCGACCACGGTGATCGGGATGCTGTTGGAGGCGTTGTTGTTCTCGTTGGTCTCTGCGACCCTCCGGGAGTCGTCGATGAAAGATCCGACGTAGTATTTGCCCGGCTTCACGTACAGGGGAATCGAGGTCGTTCCGGAAAGGTCCCGGGTGGTGCCGCCCTTGTGATCGAACACGGTGCCGGACGCCTGCAGGAGAATATCCGACGTGTCGATCACCGGATCGGTCGACAGGTAGTATCCCCAGTTGTAGGTGACCGTGCTGGTGCCCGAGTTGCTGCCCTTGGCGTCAATATAGAAATTTCCTCCGACAGGAACCTCGCCGAAGCTGGCTGCGGATCCGAAGGCCGACACCTTGATCGACAGATCGGCCGTCCCCGACGTCGTGTTGCCCGACGAGGTGCCGCCGCCGCCGTTACCGATGACGACGTCCGGCACCGGGGTACCGTTGCCTCCCCCCGTTGTGCCGCCTCCGGTGCTGCCTGTACTCCCGTTCGTGCTGGTGTCGTTCCTCATGGCGATCGAGTACCCTCCGGTGAATCGGTCGAATTCATCGGACGAGATCTTGAACACCAGGACAGGATCAGTCTTTTTCTGATAAGTCCAAGACGTCGACGAGAGGGGTTCCGTGCCGTTGCCTTTGAGAGTGCGCGTTCCTCCGAACAGGAGGGTACCGGGATTGGCCAATTCGGAATACGAGAACACATCATATTGGAAGAACAGCTCGCCAGGGCCGCTCAGGCTGTAAGTAAAATTAAGCTTGCCTGTATTGCCGATCGAGCCTCGGCCGGAATCGTGACTGCCGCCGAGAATATCGACGGCGAAATAATCAACGGTATCAGTTCCGGAATATTGTATATGTCCGGTAATATATCCACCGTCGGCGCTGATGACCGGAATATTAGACTTCGACGTATCGCTAGTCACGTCCGTGTAATTTGAAAAAACGCTTGAAGATATACCCATGATCGTCCCCATTGCAATCCGACGGTCGACTGCGCACGACTGTGCCTACACTGCGCCGGAAACCGAGCAGCAAATTATATGGATTTAACATCGGAGTCCATATCTTACTTGAGTTCGCAAATTCTAACGTTATTGCTTTGTAATCCGAAGATTTGTCGATTCCCACGCACCGCCTCGAGCTGGCGAAATATCGTAGAAATAATCAAGCCCATTGTTAAGTCTGCCGAAGATGGCGTAGACCCTCGCGGATCATCGTCGCACAGACCGCGACGTGCCGATCATCGGCATTCACTCCGCGGCGATCCACGACCCACAGGCACTCGCTTTACGATGCCGCCCCCGGGTCGGCCGCATCGCGCATCCCCGACGCGGCCGCCGATGCGGGACACCGGGCAGCCCCCTTCGGAGGCCGCCCGTCAATACGCATTCCTGAACGCGCTCCTGGCCACCACCGTCATCACCAGGATGCGCAGGTCGAACCACAGCGACCAGTTGTCGATGTAGAACAGGTCGTGCTCGACCCGGCGCTGCATGTCGGCATCGGTCAGGGTCTCGCCCCGCAAGCCGTTCACCTGCGCCCAGCCGGTGATGCCCGGCCGCACGTTGAGGCGGCGGGCGTAGAGGGCGATGCGGCGCTCGAAGCTGCGGTCGTGGGCGACGGCGTGCGGGCGCGGGCCGACGAGGGACATGTCGCCCAGGATCACGTTGAGGAGCTGGGGCAGCTCGTCGAGGTTGGTGCGGCGCAGGATCCGGCCGATGCGGGTGATGCGGTCGTCGTCCCGCGTCGCCTGGCGGAAGGCGGCGCCGGCCTCGGTGCGCATGCTGCGGAACTTGAACACCCAGAACGCCTCCTGGTTGAAGCCGTAGCGCTTCTGGCGAAACAGGCTCGGGCCGCGGCTGTCGAGGCGGATCAGGGCGGCGATCAGGACGAGCAGCGGCGACAGCGCCACCAGCGCGAGCGAGGCCATCACCACGTCGAAGGTGCGCTTGGCGGCGATCTCGAGCGGGCTCAGCGGCGCGCGGCCGACATTGATCCCGGTGAGCAGGCCGACCCGGCCGACCCGCACGTCGCTGAACCGGTCCATCACCCGGCCGGGACGCAGGTGCAGGGCGACCGGCACCCGCAGGAAGGCGTCGACGCAGGCCTCCAGGTCCTCGACCTCGGCCCAGGGCACCAGCACGAACACGTCGTCGGGGCGCAGGAAGCGCACCACCGACACGCTGAGGTCCAGGTCCTCGGCGAGCTGGGCCCGGCGCGCCTCCGGTTCGCCGCCGGGCAGGGGGCTCTGAGGGGCGTCGCGCAGGGTGCTGACGCCGATCACCCGCAGGCCGAGCGCCGCGGTGTCGTGGGTGGCGTAGAAGCTCGCCACGTCGTCCTCGTAGCCGATCAGGTGGATGCGGCGGGCCGAGTCGGAGCGCGGCGTGATCAGCCGGCGCACCAGCGTCACCGTGAGGAGGCGGGTGGCGACGAGGACCGGCAGGCCGGTGAGGAAGGTCGCCAGCGCCGCGGCGCGGGAATGCTCGCCGGTGGTCTTGCTGAGGAAGCCGAGGACCAGCACCACCGCCCAGGCGGCGAGCCACAGGCTCGTCATCCGGCGCAGGTGGGGGGCACGGGCGAGGTAGTTCTCGATGCTGTACTCGCCGCGCGCGACGTTCGGCAGCACCACGAACAGGCCGAGGAACAGCCCGACCGCCAGGGAGGGCCCGAGCTCCGGCTGCCGCTCGTAGGAGACGAGATGATAGGCCATCTCGCAGGCGAGCCCGGTCAGCGCCACGGCGGCCAGCTCGGCGAAGGCCGCCCCGCCGGCGATGGTCACCCGCAGGGCTGCGCGGCCGCGGCGCGGCAGCAGCGCGTTCCAGACCGCGCGCGCCTCGGCCGCGGCGAGGTTGGCGCCGTCGTCCCCCGAGAACCGTTCGTGTCGCATGGCGAGATGACCCGTGACCGCATCTGTGCCGAGGTGGAACGGACCGGACGGGGAACGTGCCGTTTCCGCACGGGCCCCGGGCCGCCACCGGCTGGTTGCCGGTCACGCAGCAAGCCCGGGACCGGCGGCATCCCAGCCTTGCGGCGGGCGAGGGGACGGAACCGGACGGCGGGTGTATGGGACATGTGGATATGAAAGACTCGTCGAACCCCTGGCAGCAGACAGGCGGCGCGGCGGGAGGCGGGCCGGCGAGACGGCCGCCAGGGGGAGCGCCAGAGCGATGGATGCGCGTGCGAGCGAGGGCGGGGTGGCCGTCGAAGCGTCGACCGGGGCGCCGGTGATCCGGCCGTCCCGGACCGGACCGGCGGCGGGCGTGCCGGCGGCGGGTCCGGCGGCGCTGGTGCTCGGCGGCCTGAGCCTGTCGCACCTTCTCAACGACATGATGCAGTCGCTGCTGCCGGCGATCTACCCGCTCCTGAAGCAGGCCTACGCCCTCGATTTTGGCCAGATCGGGTTCCTCACCCTGGCCTTCCAGCTCACCGCCTCGCTGCTCCAGCCGGTGGTCGGCCTGTTCACCGACAAGCGGCCGCTGCCGTTCTCGCTCGCCACCGGCATGCTGCTGTCGCTGTGCGGCCTGCTGCTGTTGTCGCATGCCGGCTCGTACGCCCTGCTGGTCATGGCGGCCTGCCTCGTCGGCCTCGGTTCGGCGATCTTCCACCCGGAGGCCTCGCGGGTCGCCCGTCTCGCCTCCGGCGGGCGCTACGGCCTGGCGCAGTCGGTGTTCCAGGTCGGCGGCAATGCCGGCACGGCGCTCGGGCCGCTGCTGGCCGCCTTCATCGTGGTGCCGCTCGGCCAGGGCAGCGTCGGGCTGTTCGCGCTCGCGGCGCTCGCCGGGTTCGTGGTGCTGAGCCTCGTCGGCCGCTGGTACCGCGACCGCCTGGCGGCGGGAGCCGGGCGGGCGAAGAAAGGGGGCGCGGCCGGCCGTGCCCTGCCGCGGTCCAAGGTGGTCGCCACCATCGCGGTGCTGCTGGTGCTGATCTTCTCCAAGTATTTCTACATGGCGAGCCTGAGCTCGTACTTCACGTTCTACCTGATCCACCGCTTCGGCGTGTCGGTGCAGGAATCGCAGCTCTACCTGTTCGTGTTCCTGGGTGCGGTCGCGGCCGGCACGGTGGCGGGCGGGCCGATCGGCGACCGCTTCGGCCGCAAGGTGGTGATCTGGGGCTCGATCCTCGGGGTGCTGCCCTTCACCCTGGCGCTGCCGCACATGAACCTGTTCTGGACCGTGGTGATGACCGTGCCGATCGGCATGATCCTGGCCTCGGCGATGCCGGCGATCCTGGTCTACGCCCAGGAGCTCCTGCCCGGGCGGGTCGGGCTGGTCGGCGGCCTGTTCTTCGGCTTCGCCTTCGGGATGGGAGGCCTCGGCGCCGCGGTGCTGGGAGAGCTCGCCGACCGCACCAGCATCGAGTTCGTCTACGGCGTTTGCGCCTTCTTGCCGGCGGTGGGCCTGCTGGCGGCGTTCCTGCCGCGGCTCGAATCGCCCCGGGCGGCCTGACGCGCCGCCGAGGCCGCGCGGGGGGGGGACGGCCGCCCCCGCGGCCTCGCGGTCCCTCGTCCTCAGCCCTCCCTGGCCACGGTCTGGATCGTCTCGAATCCCTCGAATTGCGGGTGGCCGAGATAGAGCGGCCTGGTGCCGGGAGCGCGGCTATGCGCCTTGCGGAACTGCTCGGAGCGGGTCCAGGCCTCGAAATCCGCCTTCGACGACCAGATCGTGTGCGAGGCGTAGAGGACGTGGTCGTCGTATTCGGGCCCGCGCAGCAGGTGGAACTCGACGAAGCCCGGCATCTCCCCCAGGTGGCTGTCGCGGCCGAGCCAGACCTGCTCGAAGTCCTGCGTCGCGTCCTTGTAGACCTTGAACCGGTTCATGGCGATGAACATGCCGGACGTCCTTCTCGGCGGGTGGGGGCCTAGGCCGGTGAGATGGGACCTGCCCGGCTCTCGACAAGGTGACCCGGCCGGTCGGCCTAGGCCACCGCCGGGGGCGGCCCGACCGGGCTGTGCAACTCAGTATTTTTTTCACCTTTGTTCCCTTGGGGAATTCGCTCGGAGCGTGTAGACGTGAGTTGGGTTGCATGTCAGACCCGCATCCGCACCGTCAGCCTGGCAGCAGGCGGCGCGGATCGGGACCGCCCGGCGGGAAAGGGCGGGCAGGACGAGCGGGCCGGTGGCGAGGCGTCTTCGCCGTGGGCTCGGCCAACAGAACATCCGCGAGGCCGTGAACCGGCCCGCGCGGGCATGAACGACGCGGGACGGCGGCCCTCCGGGATCGGGGAGGGGCTTCCGACAGCCAGATTCAAGACGTTGAGGACCGATGCCCAAGCAAACCACTGAGGTCGACCGGCTCGTCGGAGTCCGCATCACGGCCCTGCGCAAGGCCAAGGGCCTGAGCCAGACCGCCCTCGGCAACGCCGTCGGCGTGACCTTCCAGCAGGTGCAGAAGTACGAGAAGGGCCAGAATCGCGTCGGCGCCGGCCGCCTGCGCGAGATCGCCCGGCTGCTCGAGGTGCCGGTCTCGGCCTTCTTCGAGGACCAGGCCGGCGGCGAGAGCGGCGACGACAACGTCTTCGGCTTCCTGAGCGCCCAGGGCGCGATCGAGCTCCTGCGCGCCTACGTGCAGATCGAGGACGAGCAGTTGCGCCGCGAGGTGCTGGCGATCGTGCGCTCCGCCGCCCGCCTCGGGCGCCAGGCCGCCGCCGTGAGCGGCGACGACGCCGCCGCCGCGGAATAGGCGCCGTCCGGGCCGGCTCCTGCGCGTCGCCCGGCGACCGGGATGCCGGTTCGCCGCCGGACGATGCGCCGATATCGCGGGCGTGGAGCGCCGCCCGATCGCGGAACGATCGGGCGGCGCCCTAACGCAGCCCGACGAGGTGGAAGAAGCTGCCGCTGACCCGGCCGCGCCGATGGCCCGCGAGCCCGAGCGGACGCCCCTCCGCATCCGTCACCTCGGCCAGGGCCTCGTCGGCACCGGGCGGCGGCGTCAGCTCGCTGGCATAGTGGAACTCGTGGCCGACGAGCGCCTGCCCGGACGGGCCGAGGGCGCCCGCGCCGACGAGCATCGCGATGCGGTAGCCGAGATGCAGCCGGCGCCGGGCGTAGGAGGTCGCGACCGGCAGCAGGCCGGCCATGCGGTGGGTCGTGCCGTCGGCATCCTCCAGGCTCTCGCCCAGCACCATGTAGCCGCCGCACTCGCCGTGGACCGGCCTCGTCCCGGCGAAGGCCCCGAGGCCGCCGAGGAAGCGCGACGAGGCGGCGATCCGCCCGGCATGCAGCTCCGGATAGCCGCCGGGCAGCCAGCAGGCGTCGCACTCCGCCGGCGGCGCCTCGTCGGCGAGCGGCGAGAACGGCACGATCTCGGCCCCCGCCGCCCGCCAGCCGGCCTCCAGGTGCGGGTAGACGAACGAGAACGCCGCGTCGCGCGCCACCGCGAGGCGCCGGCCGGGCGGCGGCGGGAGCTTTCCCGGCGCCGGCTCCGGAACCCGGCCGCCGGCTGCCGCCGCGACGGCGTCGAGGTCGATCGAGGCCTCCGCCAGATCCGCCAGCCGGTCGAGGCGGGATTCGAGGTCGGCGGTCTCGCCGGCCTGGATCAGCCCGAGATGCCGCTCCGGCAGCACCAGCGCGGCCTCCCGCGGCACCGCGCCGAGGACCCGGATGCCGATCCGCGACAGGCCGTCCTCGACGAGCCGGCGGTGGCGCGGGCTCGCGACCTTGTTGAGGATCACGCCGGCCAGCGTCAGGCGCGGGTCGTAGGCCCTGACCCCGAGCGCCGTCGCGGCGGCCGATTGCGCCGCCCCCGAGACGTCGAGCACCAGCACCACCGGCCAGCCGTAGCGGGCGGCGACGTCGGCGTTGGCGCCGCTGCGGCCTTCCTCGGCGACGACGCCGTCGAACAGGCCCATCGAGCCCTCGGCGACGAGCAGCTCGGCCTCCGCCCCGGCCCGGCCCGCCACCGCGTCGAGGAGCGCGCCGTCCATGGCGAAACTGTCGAGGTTGTAGCTCGGCCGCCCGGTCGCGGCGGCGTGGAAGGCCGGATCGATGTAGTCCGGCCCGCATTTCGCCCCGGCGACCGCCAGCCCCCGGCGGCGCAGGGCCCGCAGCAGCGCGAGGGTCACGGTGGTCTTGCCGGAGCCGGAGCGGGCGGCGGCGACGAGGAGGCCGCGGGCGGGAGGGGCGGTCACGGAGGTTCCATCTGTTCGCGCGGGCGCATTCACCGCGCCGGCGCGGGGTGATACCACGCCGCATGGATGCGACACGACCACGGGAGACCCTGCGCCGCGGCTGGACCACCGGCGCCTGCGCGGCGGCCGCCGCCAAGGCAGCCTATGCCGGCCTCGTCACCGGAGCCTTCCCGGATCCGGTCGAGATCCCGTTGCCGAGCGGCGCCCGCCCGGCCTTCGCCCTGGCGCGCAGCGGACGGATCGAGGACGGGGCGGTCGCCGGGGTGGTGAAGGATGCCGGCGACGATCCCGACGTGACCCACGGCGTCCTCGTCCTGGCGACCCTGCGGCGCGGGGCACCGGGCTCCGGCGTGACGTTCCGGGCCGGGCCCGGCGTCGGCACCATCACCCGGGCCGGGCTGCCGCTGCCCGTCGGCGAGCCGGCGATCAACCCGATGCCGCGGCGCATGATCGCGGCGGCGATCGCCGAGGCGGCCGCCGGCCTCGGCGGCCCCCCGGACGTCGTCGTCGAGATCGCGATCCCGGGCGGCGAGGCGCTGGCGCAGAAGACGCTCAACCCGCGGCTCGGCATCCTCGGCGGCCTGTCGGTGCTCGGCACGACCGGGGTGGTGGTGCCGTATTCCTGCGCCGCCTGGATCGACAGCATCCATCGCGGCATCGACGTGGCGCGCGCCGGCGCCCTCGACCACGTCGCGGGCGCCACCGGCTCGATCTCGGAGGAGGCGGTGGCGCGCCTCTACGGCCTGCCGCCCCAGGCCCTGATCGACATGGGCGACTTCGCCGGCGGGATGCTGAAATACCTGCGCCGCCACCCGGTGCCGAGAGTCACCGTGGCGGGCGGCATCGCCAAGATGGCGAAGCTCGGCCACGGCCTCCTCGACCTGCATTCGCGCTCGGGGCCGGTCGACCTCGCCTGGCTGTCGGAGCGCGTCGTGGAGGCCGGCGGCGCCCCCGGCCTCGCCCGGCAGGCCGCGGCGGCCAACACCGCCCTCGAGGTGCTGCGGCTGGCGCAAGCGAGCGACCTGGCGCTTGCCGACCTCGTCGCCCGCTACGCCTGGGCGACGGCGGCGAAGGCCTTGTCGGGCTCGGGGAGCTCGCTCGAGGTGGTGGTGTTCGACCGGGAGGGCGGGCTGGTCGGGCGGGCGCCGTTCCATCCGGTGGGGTGAGGGCTGGGCTGCGCGACGACGGAACATGCCGGGCATTCCTCGACCCGGATCCGCGACCGGCTCAGGCCATGCCGCTCCCCGGCCTGAACCGCCGGTCGTAATCCGCTGCGTACAGCGCGCTCTCGCGGAACTCCGTCGCCCCGAGCGCCGGCCCGACCAGGATCAGCGCCGTGCGCTCCAGCCCAGCCGCCGCGACCTGCGCCGACAGGTCGGCGAGGGTCCCGCGCAGCACCCGCTCGTCCGGCCAGGTGGCGCGGAAGACCACCGCAGCCGGGCAGTCCCGGCCGTAATGCGGGATCAGATCCGCCACCACGGTGTCGATGACGTGGATCGACAGGTGGATGGCGAGCGTCGCCCGGGTCGCCGCGAAGGCGGCGAGGCGCTCGGTCCCGGGCATCGCCGAGGCGCGGCCGGTGGTGCGGGTCAGCACCACCGATTGCGCCACCTCCGGCACCGTCAGCTCGCGGCCGAGCACGGCGGCGGCGGCCGCGAAGGAGGGCACGCCCGGGGTGAGGTCGTAGGGAATGCCGAGGCGGTCGAGGCGGCGGGTCTGCTCGGCCACCGCGCTCCAGATCGACAGATCGCCCGAATGCAGCCGCGCCACCTCGTGGCCGGCGGCGTGCGCCTCCGCCATCAGGGCGACGATCGCGTCGAGGGAGAGCGGCGCGGTGTCGACGATCCGGGCGTCGGCCGGGCACCAGGACAGGATCTCGGGCGCGACGAGCGAGCCGGCGTGCAGGCAGACCGGGCAGCGGGCGACGAGATCGCGGCCGCGCACGGTGATGAGGTCGGCCGCGCCGGGGCCGGCGCCGATGAAGTGGATCATGACGGCAGGGCGTCTCCGCTGGCGGCGAGCGCGCAGGTCGCGCCCGCCGAGGCGATGCGGGGCAGGACGAGGCGGGCATCGGGTCCGGCCGCCGCGAGCGCCGCCGCCTCGGCGAGCGAGCCGACGCCGCGCAGGGCCTCGATCCGGACGGACCGGGTGACGACCCGGCGGCCGGCCTCGCGCAGGGCCTCGACCCCGACGGCGACGAGCGGCACGCCCAGGGTCCCGGCGGCCTCGCGGATCGCCGGGTCGTCCGCGCGGTCCTCGGCGGTGGCGAGCGCGACGAGGCGCGCGCCCGCGAGGCCGGCCTGCCGCAGGCCATCGGCCACCAGGGACACGATCTCCCCGGGCAGGGTCGCGTGGCGGAAGCCGATGCCGGCGACGACGGCGCGGGGCGCCCCGGTGTCGGTCGCGCGGCCGGTCCCGTGCAGGATGGCGGGCGGTGGGGGTGCGCCCGGCGCCCGTGCCTGGATTCCGGCCTGGAGGAGAGGATGCATCACGGCTTCGTCAGCGCCCATTGCGTCACCGGCATCGCGGTGCGCCAGCCGGTGAGGGGACCGACCGGCTCGGCCCGGGCGACCGACAGGCGCCGCAGGGTCCCGCCCCGCTCGGCGCGAAGGCGTAGCAGCAAGGCCTCGCTCTCGAGCGTCACCGCGTTGGCGACGAGGCGGCCGCCGCTGGGCAGCGCGCCCAGCACCGCCGCGACCAGGGCCGGATCGAAGACGCCGCCGCCGATGAAGGCCGCGTCCGGCGCCGGCAGCCCGGCGAGGCTCTCCGGTGCGCGGCCGACCACGACCTGGAGGTCGGGCACGCCGAGATGCGCGGCGTTGCGGCGGATGCGGGCGGCGCGCTCCTCCCGGGCCTCGATCGCGACCGCGCGGTTGGCCGGATGGCGCAAGGACCACTCGATGCCGACCGAGCCCGAGCCGGCGCCGACATCCCACAGGCGCTGGCCGGCGCGGGGGCGCAGGGCCGCCAGGGTGACGGCACGGATCTCGGCCTTGGTGAGCTGGCCGTCATTCTCGAACCAGGCATCGTCGAGGCCCGGCGTCAGCGGGATCACCCGCGCGTCCGCTTCCGCCGCCACCTCGACCGCGATCGTGTTGAGCGGGTCGATCCCGTGCTCCGAAAACTCCGCCGCGAGGCCGGTGCGGCGGCGCTCGCGCGGGCCGCCCATCGCCTCGAGGACGGTCAGGCGCGAGCGCGGGAAGCCGCGCCCGGTCAGGAGCGCGGCGAGCTTGCCGGGCGTCGACCCGTCCCAGGATAGGGCGAGGAGCCGGGCGCCGGGCTGCAGATGCGGGATCACCCGCTCCAGCGCCCGCCCGTGCAGGGTCAGGCACGCGACCTCGGCGAGGGGCCAGCCGAGGCGGGCCGCCGCGAGGCTGAAGGCGGAGGCCTGCGGATAGGCCAGGATCTCGCCCGCCGGCACCAGCCGGGCGAGCTCGGCGCCGACGCCGTAATGGAACGGATCGCCGGTGGCGAGCACGCAGGTCGGCTGCCCGCGCCGGGCGAGGATCGCCGGATAGGCGTCCGAGAGCGGGCTCGGCCAGGCCAGTGTCGCCGCGGCGAGCGGCGCGGCGAGGTCGAGGTGGCGGCGCCCGCCGATCACCAGCCCGGCGCCGTCGAGGGCGGCCGCGGCGGCGGGCGACAGCCCGGCCCGCCCGTCCTCGCCGATGCCGACGATGGACAGCCAAGGGCCCGGGAAGGGGGCGGCGCTCGACACCGCCGGAGCCTCAGGCGAGAAGGCGGTCATGCGCATCCTCATCCTGGGCGGCACCACCGAGGCGGCGGGCCTCGTCCGCCTGCTCGCCGCCCGCCCCGACTACGACGTCACCTTGTCGCTCGCCGGGCGCACCGCGACGCCGCTCGCCCTGCCGGCGCGCACCCGCACCGGCGGCTTCGGCGGCGCCGACGGTCTCGCCGCCTTCCTGCGCGAGCACGGGATCGGGGCCCTGATCGATGCGACCCACCCCTTCGCCCGGGTCATCTCCCGCAACGCCGCGGCGGCGAGCGCCGCGACCGGCGTACCGCTGCTGGCGATCCGGCGCCCGGCCTGGACCCGCGAGCCCGGCGACGACTGGCGCGAGGTCGATTCCGTCGCCGAGGCCGTGGCCGCTCTCGGCGCCGCGCCGCGCCGGGTGTTCCTGACCGTCGGCCGGCTCGAACTCGCCGCCTTCGCGGCGGCACCCCAGCACCGCTACCTCGTGCGCACCATCGAGCCGGTCGGCGACGCGCTGCCGGGCCTCGACGTGACGGCGATCGAGGCGCGCGGGCCGTTCGGCGCCGACGACGAGGAGGCGCTGATGCGCCGCCACGGCGTCGCGATCCTGGCGACCAAGAATTCCGGCGGGCGCGCGACCTACGGCAAGATCGCGGCGGCGCGGCGCCTGCGCCTGCCGGTGGTGATCGTGCGCCAGCCCGTCCTGCCGGAGGTGGCGCGGGTGGCCGATGCGGGCGCCGCCCTGGCCTGGCTCGACGCTCATCGGGCAACCGAGCGCGGGGTGTAGACGAAGGGCATCCCGCCCTCGCGCGGGATCAGCCGGGTGGCGCTCGCCCCGATCATCACCAGGGTCGCCATGTCGGCCTCCGCCTCGCGCGCCTCGGCGAGCGGCAGCACGCGGATCGCCTCGTCCGGCCGGCCGACGGCGCGGGCGAGGATCACCGGCGTTTCCGGCGCCCGGTGCTCGGAGGCGAGGGCGAGCGCGGCTCCGAGCTGCCAGGGGCGGGCCCGCGAGATCGGGTTGTAGAGCGCGACGACGAGGTCGGCGGCCAGCACCGCGCCGAGCCGGGCGGTGATGACATCCCACGGCTTCAGGTTGTCGGACAGGGAGATGGCGCAGAAATCGCCGCCGAGCGGGGCGCCGACGCGCGCCGCCGCCGCCAGCATCGCGGTGATGCCGGGCTCGACCGCGATCTCGAGCGCCCGCCAGGCCGGATCGCCGGCCTCGAGCGCCTCGAAGACCGCCGCCGCCATGGCGAAGACGCCCGGATCGCCCCCCGACACCACCGCGACCCGGCGGCCGGCGGCGGCGAGTTCGAGGGCGTGGCGGGCGCGGTCGACCTCGACCCGGTTGTCCGAGGCGTGCCGCGTCAGGCCCGGCCGCTCCGGCACCCGGGCGACGTAGGGAAAGTAGCCGATCAGGTCCTGCGCCGCGTCGAGGGCGGCGCCGGCGGCCGGCGTGAGGTAGCGCGGATCGCCCGGCCCGAGGCCGATCACCGTGACGGACCCGGTCACGGACGGCGGCCCTCGCCCGGCACCAGCACCATCGAGAAGTACGGCGCGCTGTCGTCCGGCTTCTCCGACAAGGGCGTCACGGTCTCGCCCGCCATGGTGCCGCGTTCGACGTAGACGGCGCGCCCGATCAGCCCGGCCTCGGTCAGCGCCGCGCGCACCTTCGGCAGGTGGCGGCCGAGCTTCATCACCACGGCCGCGTCGGTCCGGGCCAGGCGCTCCACCAGGGTGGCGTGGGGCAGGGTGGCGGGGAGCACGGTGAGCACGTCGTCGCCCCAGGTGATCGGGGTGCCGGCGCGCGTCCAGCAGCCCGACATGCCGGTCACCCCCGGCACCACCTCGACCGGGAAGCGGTCCTTCAGCCGGCGCCACAGATGCATGAACGAGCCGTAGAAGAACGGATCGCCCTCCGACAGGATCGCGACGTCGCGCCCGGCCTCGAGCACCGCCGCCAGGCGCTCCGCCGCCTCGTCGTAGAAGCCGGCGAGCGCCGCGACGTAGGCGGGATCCTCGGGGTGCAGCTCGGTGGTGTAGGGATAGGGCAGCGGCCATTCGCGGGCCGCGTCCTGCACCACCGCGTCGGCGATGGTGCGGGCATTGCCGCGCTTGCCGGCCTTGCAGAAATGCACGAGGTGATGGGCGCGCTCCAGCACCCGCACCGCCCGCACGGTGAGGTAGTCCGGATCGCCCGGCCCCATGCCGACGCCGTAGAGCGTGCCGGTCACCGCCGGCTTCTCGGCGGAAGCCGCAGGCTTGGGGGCGGACGGGATCCCGGCCGGCTCCGGCCTCATGAACTCGGACGTGCCGTCCATCACTCGACCTCGTTGGCGAGCGCGTTGACGGCGGCCGCCGCCATGGCGCTGCCGCCGCGCCGGCCGCGCACCACCAGGAACGGCACCCGCCCGTCCGCGGCGAGCGCATCCTTCGATTCGGCGGCTCCCACGAACCCGACAGGGATGCCGATCACCGCGGCGGGCGGCGGCACGCCCTCGTCCAGCATCTCGAGCAGGCGGAACAGGGCGGTCGGGGCGTTGCCGACGGCGACGACCGACCCGGCGAGCCGGTCGCGCCACAATTCCATCGCGGCGGCGGTGCGGGTGGTGTCGAGGGTCCTTGCCAGGTCCGGCACCCGCGGGTCGGAGAGGGTGCAGATCACCTCGTTGCCGGCCGGCAGCCGGGCCCGGGTGACCCCGTCGGCGACCATGCGGGCGTCGCACAGGATCGGGGCGCCGCGGCGCAGCGCGGCCTCGGCGGCCTCGGCGAAGTCCGGCGACAGGTCGATATCGGCCGGCAGGTCGGTCATGCCGCAGGCGTGGATCATCCGGACCGCCACCCGCTCGGCGGCGCCTTGGAAGCGCGCGAGGTCGGATTCGGCGCGGATCATCGCGAAGGAGCGCGCGTAGATGGCGGCGCCGTCGCGGATGTAGTCGAGGCGCGGGTTCATGCGGGCTCCCGGAATGCGTCTCTCACGTCGGAGGGGACTTGCGTGCTCTCTAGCCGCTCCAGCACGGCACCGAAAGTGAGGACGAGGTCGGTCTCGGTCCCGGCGTGCCCCTGCTGCACCACCCCGTAGCGGCCGTCCGGGCGGCCGACCAGCGTGAGGGCGGCGGGGCCGGGATGGGCGCAGCCCTTCGGGCAGCCCGAGAGATGAGCGGTGGCGCCGGCCCGCGCGAAGGGCGCGAAGGCGGCGGCGAGGCGGGCCGCGTCGGCCTGTGCCGGCGTGCCGCCGGAGGCGCAGGCCGGGGCGCCGGGGCAGGCGGCGACGGCGCGACGCGGGTCGGCGGGGTCGACGATCAGGCCGGCGCGCCGGGCCTCGTCGCGAAGGGCTTGCGCCGTGGATACGTCCCGGCTCGTCAGCGCGATGCCGCGGCTCGGCGTGAGCGAGAGCTGGCCGTCGCCGTGGGTCTCGCTCCAGCCGGCGAGGCGGTCGAGGAGGGCGGGGTCGGAGCGGCCGAACGGGAAATCGGCCAGGAGGGTGCGGCCGTGCAGGCCTGTGGGGAGGGGTGTGGCTGCCGGAGGTGCTTCGCCGGGGGTAAAATCCGCCAGGAGGGCGTCGCGCTGAGCGTCCGTGAGCGCGCGCATGCGGCGGGCGCCGGATGTCGCGAGACCGTCCAGGAGAGTGCGCAGGGCGGCGAGCGCGACGGGGGCGGTCATCGGCGCGAGCCAGAGCGGGCCGGACGGGGTCGCGAGGGCCAGCTGGAGCGGGGGAAACGTGTGCTCTCCCCGAGCTTCCAGGATTTCTGCACCGTTCGGTCCCGGGCTCTCCGGGATCACGGCAGCGCGCCTTCCCCTCCCCAGCCGATTTCGGGCAAGCCCGAGATCGGCTGGGGAGGGGAAGGCGCGTATCGCCCGCACCCACAGATCCGCCTCGACCGGCCCGAGCCCGCCGGCCTCGTCCTCCACCGCCACCAGGGCCTTGGCCGGCAGGCCGATCGCCTCGCGGCCGATCGCCTCGACCGCCGCGACGACGGCCAGGCACTCCGCCCCGGCGAGCGGCCCGCTCAGCGTCAGCCGCTGCGGCCCGCCGTCCTGGCGCACGTCGCCGAGGCCGGAATCGGCCAGGATCGCGACCACCCGGGCGTGGCTCTCCGCCGTCACGCCGCGGATCTGCAGGTTGCCCCGCGCCGTCACGTCGAGGTGTCCGTTGCCCCCCTCGCGCGCCGCCCGTGCCGCGGCCCGCGCCTGATCGGCGGTGAGCCGGCCGGCGACCGGGTGCAGGCGCACCAGCAACCCGTCGCCGGTCGGCATCGGCCGGGCGAGGCCCGGGCACCAGCCGCGGCGGGGAGCCGGGGTGACGGGGCTCATTCCGCGGCCTCGCGGGAGTCGAGGGCGGCGAGCGAGTTGCGCCGGCTGCGCCACAGGCCGCGGTCGCGCAACGCCGCGAAGCGGTCGCGCAACGCCCGCGCGACGCCGGGATTGGCCGCCTCGATCGCCGCGAGCACCGCGGGATCGCCGAGATAGGCGTCGTAGAGCCGGTCGATCTCGGCATCCGCCACCGCGTCGGTGGCGGCGGCCATCACGAACACCGCGTCGAGGCCCTGCGCCAGTTCCTGCGCCCCGCGCCAGCCGTGGCGGAGCTGCGCGGCGATCCAGCGCGGATGGGCGAGGCGGCCGCGCACGAGGCGCGCGACGTCCTCGCGGGCGGTGCGGGCACGCGGCGCCTCGGGGCGGCTGGTATCGAGGCTGTAGAGGAGAGGCGCGGCGCCGAGCGATGCGGCGGCGGCGGAGAAGCCCCCCATCGCGTCGGCGCCGGCATCGCCGTCGAGGAGGTCGCGCTCGGCGACGTCGAAGGCGTGGAGATAGGCGTCGGCCGCCGCGACCCGGGCGGCGAAATCGGCATCCCCGTCGCCGGTCGCCTCGGCGGTGGCGTCGAGATAGGCCCGGGCGAGGTCGCCGCGCCCGCTCCAGGCGCCGTCGAGGGCGAGCGCGGCGGTGCCGGCGCCGTAGCGCCCCGGCGCCGCGCCGAAGACCCGCGCCGGCGCCTCGCCGCGGCGGCGCGCCGCCGCCAGCGGGTTGTCGGCGTCCTCCTCCTCGCGGCCCGCGACCGCCCGGGCGGCCCGGTCGAGGAGGGAGAGCGTCTCCGGGAAGGTGTCGCGGAAGGCGCCGGAGGCCCGGACCGTCACGTCGATCCGCGGCCGGTCGAGGAGGGCCAGAGGCAGCACCTCGAAGCCGGTCACCCGGGTCGAGGCGTGGTCCCAGGTCGGGCGCACGCCCATCAGCGCCAGGGCCTGGGCGACGTCCTCGCCGCCGGTGCGCAGGGTCGGCGAGGCCCACAGGTCCATGACGAGGCGGGCAGGGTACTCGCCCTCGTCCTGCAGGTAGCGGCGCACCACTTCCGCGGCGGCCTTCTCGCCCAGCATCGCGGCGGCCCGGGTCGGCAGGGCGCGCGGATCGAGGGTGGCGAGGTTGCGGCCGGTCGGCAGCACGTCCGCCCGGCCGCGGGCCGGCGAGCCGGCGGGTCCCGGAGGCACGAAGCGGCCGTCGAGGGCGGCGAGCAGCCCGGCGCGCTCCGCCGGGCCGCACTCCGCATGGGCGGCGGGCGCCTCGCCGAAGACGTGCAGCCCGTCGCGCATCGTCACCTCGGCGAGGTCGCACAGATGCGCGTCGAGGGCGGCGAGCGCGTCGGGCATCGCGACGCCGCGGTCGATCCCCGCCGCCGCGAGCAGGCCTGCATCCTCCGCGCGCTCCAGGATCCCGCGGGCGATGAGGTCGGCCCGGCGCGGATCGAGCACGGTGGCGGCCGAATATTCCTCGACCAGCTCGCGCAGGGTCGCGGCGTCGGGGTCGAGGCCCGCTTCCGCGGTCTCGGGCGGCAGGTGCCCGATCGTGACCGCGCCGATGCGGCGCTTGGCCGGCGCGGCCTCGCCGGGATCGTCGACGATGAACGGATAGATCACCGGCAGCGCCCCGACGGCCAGCGCTGGCCAGCAGGCGGGCGAGAGCGCCACCGCCTTGCCGGGCAGCCACTCGGTGGTGCCGTGGGTGCCGAGATGGATCATCGCGTCGCTTGCCTCGCGCAGGGCGAGGTGGAAGGCGAGGGCGGCGTGGCAGGGGACCGCGTCGGGATCGTGGTAGCCGGCCTTGCGGTCGCCCTTGTGGCCGCGGTCGGGCTGGAGCGCGACCAGGACGCACCCCGCCCGCACGGCCCGGAACCGGAAGGCGCCGTCGCGGCAGGCCGGGTCGTCGGCGGGCGCGCCCCACTCGGCGACGAGCGCCGCGCGGGCCGCCGCGGGCAGCCGGGCGCGCCAGGCCTCGTAGGCGGGAAGCGGCACCGCCAGGGTCTCGTCGCCCTCGGTGAGACGGCGCATCAGGGCGTCGGGGGCCGGGATGTCGGCGACCCCGTAGCCCTCGCGGCGCAGGAGATCGAGGATCGCGACCGTGCTCGCCGGGGTGTCGAGCCCGACCGCGAAGCCGGCCCGGCCGCCGCGGGCCGGGTAGTCGGACAGGACGAGGGCGAGGCGGCGCTGCGCGCGCGGCGTCGCGGCGAGGCGGGCCCAGGCGGCGGCCCGGTCGGCGGTCGCGGCGATCCCGGCGAAATCCGGCACCGCGCGACGCTCGCGGAACCCCTCGACCTCCGACGCCTCCTCCTTGTGGGAGATCGGGAAGCCCGAGAGCCGCCCGTCGAATTCCGGCAGGGCCACCTGCATGGCGAGGTCGGCGGCGTTGAGGCCCCGCGCCGAGGCCGCCCAGGCCTCGCGGCCCGACCCGACCGTGAAGGCCTGGATCACCGGGCAATCGGCGGCGTCGAGGACGAAGCCGGCCTCGTCCCGGGCCGAGAAGGCGGTGGCGGCGACGACGACGGCGGGGCGATGCGCGGCGACCGCCTCGCGCAGCACGGCGACCGCCTCCGGATCCTTCAGGCTCGCGACCGCCACGACGGTCGGGCTGAGGCCGCGCTCCCACAGGGAAGCCGCGAGCGCGGTCGCCGGCGCGGTGTCGCCGCCGAGGACCGCCGAGCGGTAGACCAGCACCAGGGCGCGGGGCAGGGGCGAGGCGGCGCCGAGCTCGGCGAGCGGGCCGCAGCCCGGGCACCAGGCGAAGCCGCGGGGCAGGGCGCGGGGCGGCTCCACCGCCACCGGCCGGCCGAGCTCGGCGGCGATCCGGGTCAGGAGCCGGCGCAGGTTGTCGGGCCCGCCGGCACGGAAATAGCCGTCGAGGACGGCGAGCAGCTCCGGCGCCACGGTCGAGACCGCGTCGAGGCGCGGATCGGGCCGGTCGCATCCCGGCAGCACCGCGAGGGGGATCTGTCGAGCCCGGCAGGTCTCGGCCAGCCGCTCGAGCCCGTAGCGCCAGTAATCGAGCCCGCCGAGGCAGCGCACCAGCACGAAGCGGGCGCGGGCGATCACCGCGTCGGCGTAGAGGTCGACCGAGAGCGGATGGCGCAGCTGCGCGAGCTTGGCGAGCCGCAGGCTCGGCCGGTCGCCCGGCAGCGCCCCTTGCGCGCCCGCGAGGCCGGCGAGGTCGGAATCGGTGAAGGACAGGGCGACGACGTCGCCGGGCGCCTGGCCCAGATCGACCGCCGCCTCGCCCTCGTCGAGGGATACCGTCTCGATGCGCAGGAGGTGCATCGGCGTTCAGGCTCCCGAGACGAGGCGCGGCCGGGGCGGGAAGGCGACTCCGTCGTAGACGTCGGCCAGCGCCAGGCTCATGCCGAATTCGGGAAGGTCGATGGCTTTGTCGAGCCCGGTCACCAGGCACCGCTGCCAGGCCCCGTCCGCGGCACGCAGCCAGACTGCGATCTCGGGGGCGTTCGGCTCGACGAGCAGGATCACCGCGAGGCCGGCGACCGCCTTGTATTCCTCGAGCTTGTCGAACGCATCGAAATCGCGGGTCGAGGGCGACAGCACTTCTACCACCAGCCGCGGCTCCGCCGCCTTGAGCCCGTTCGGGTCGCGCGAGCCGCAATCGACTCCAAGATCGGGCCGGCGGATCTGGCCCGGCAGGGTCTCGACGCTGCCGTCGCCGGTGAAGGGCCGGCACGGCGTGCCGCGCAAACGGGTCCGGAACTCGGCCACGAGGTTGACCACGATGTCGTCATGGACGTTGCGGGCTCCGGCCATCAGGCGGACCGGCATCCCGCCGACCAGCTCGTAGCGCTCGTCCTGGCGCTCCTGCCAGGCGAAGAACTCCTGCAGGCTCCAGCGCCGCTGCGCGGGCTCCGACATGCGATAGCCTCCCGGGCTGACGTGTCTCGGACGAAGACCCGCAGATAGGACGTCCAACGCCGGCGTTCAAAGAAAAGCGTGTCTCCCCTCCCTGCAAGAGTGAGGGAGACACGCCATTCGTCATCTCCCGACAGCCCTGCCTTCGGCAGGAAGAGGGGAGGCGCACGAGGCGGAGAGCCGATCCGTCAGCCCTTCAGCGCCGCCGCCACCGCGTCCTTGTCGAACCCGGTCAGCCCGATCACCACCAGCGTCCCGTCGCGGTGCTCGGCCGGGCGCCAGGGGCGGTCGTAATGGTGGGCGACGCGGCGGCCGACGCCCTGGACCACGAGGCGCATCGGCTTGTCGGCGACGGCGCAGAAGCCCTTGATGCGCAGCACGCCTGCGACCTCCGCCGCCTTGGCGACACGGGCGGCGAGGTCCTCGGGCGAGCCCGCGGCCTTCATCGGCACCGCGACGCTCTCGAAGTCGTCGTGGTCGTGGTCCTCTTCCGTCTCGTGATGCGAGGGCCGGGCGGCGAGGTCGCTCTCCGCGGCGGCGTTGAGGCCGAGGAGCACGCGGGGATCGAGGGCGCCGTGGGCGGTCTCGACGAGCTTGACGGCGCGCGGCAGGTGCGCCTCGACCTCGGCGCGGACCCGGGCGCGCTCGCCCTCGTCGAGGAGGTCGGACTTGTTCATCACCACGAGGTCGGCGCAGAGGAGCTGGTCCTCGAACACCTCTTCCAGCGGATTCTCGTGGTCGACGCTGGCATCCGCCGCGCGTTGCGCGGCGAGCGCGTCGGGATCGTCCGCGAAGGCGCCCGAAGCCACCGCCGGGCCGTCGACCACCGCCACCACGCCGTCGACGGTCACCCGCGAGCGGATCGCCGGCCAGTTGAAGGCCTGGACCAGGGGCTTGGGCAGGGCGAGGCCGGAGGTCTCGATCAGGATGTGCTCAGGCGGCTCGGGCCGGTCGAGGAGCTTGTTCAGCGCCGGCACGAAATCGTCGGCGACGGTGCAGCAGATGCAGCCGTTCGGCAGCTCGACCACCGCGTCGGCGTCGCAGCCCGGGATACCGCACTCGGCCAGCAGCGAGCCGTCGAAGCCGACATCGCCGAACTCGTTGACGATGATGGCGAGCCGCCTTCCGTCGTTGTGCTCGACGGCGTGGCGCACCAGCGTCGTCTTGCCGGCGCCGAGGAAGCCGGTGACGATGGTGCAGGGGATCTTGTTGAGGATGGTCATGGCGTCACCGGCGCGGGAGGGATGCGGGCGACGACCCCCTTGCGGAACTCCTGCGGACGCTCGCGCCAGGGCACGATGCCGTCGGGGGTTCCGGCATAGAGGCCGATGCCGTCGAGGATGAGGTCGGCGGACGTCCCCGCGTCGAGGTCGCCGTAGACGTAGGTCCAGCGGCCGGGGCTCGCGACCGCAACGGTGCAGGACCGCTTGCACACCGACAGGCATTCGACCGGCTCAATCCGGACCGGGGCGCCGGGCCGGGCGGCGAGCGCGGCGCTCAGCGCATCGTGCAGGCGGGCGCCGGCGCGGGGACCCTCGGCCGGGTCGGCGGCGTCGCGGCAGGTGGTGCAGACGTAGAGGGTCACGGGCGCGCTCATGCGGCCACCCCGCGCCGCGCGCCGGCCGCGCCCTGCCTGCCGGCGACCGCGCCCCAGGCCCAGCCGAAGGCGAGGCCGAGCACCGCCCAGAACGCGAAGGCGACCGCGAGCGACCGGGCGGCGAACTGCGCCGCGTAGACCGGCGGCATGGCGGAGATCTCCTCCGGCCCGTGCGGGGCGCCCCAGGCCTGCGGCGCGACGATCAGGGCGAGGCCGAGGGCGATCGCCACCGGGCCGCGTCGGATCGCGACGAGGTACAGGCCGCACGCCGTGGCGAGGGCGGTGGCCACCCACCAGAGCTGGCGCGCTTCGAGCGCCGCGGCGGCGGCGCCCGGCAGTTCCGGCGGCAGGCCGATCGCCGGGGCGAGGCTGGCGGCGAGGAAGCCACCGATGCCGAACTTGAGCGCTTCGCCCGGCGTCACCTCCCGGCCGGCCGCGACCAGCACGGCCCCGAGGAGGAGGGCGTAGCCGACACCGCTCACCAGGGTGGCGAGCGCCGTGAAGGCGAGGCGCGGCAGGCCGGGCGCCGGCTGCCATTGCGGGTCGCCGCTATGGTCGTGCCCGGCATGCGCCAGGACGATGAGAGGATTCGCGAAGGCGTGACGAGCGGGCGCGGCGGTCTCGGCCGTCTCGTACTTCTCCGCCGCCAGGATCAGCGGCGAGGTGAGGGCGAATTGCAGAACCGAGGCCACGCATGCGGCCAGGAAGCCGGCGACCAGGGCCGCGGCGAGCAGACGTTTCGTCATGTCGGGATTCCCTGCACGAGCAAAGGACCGCGGGCCCGCGCCCGGTCGGGGCGCAGGCCGCGCGGCCTCAGCGGCTCACGCCGTGCTCAGTGGCAGGGGAAGTTGTGGGCGTGGCGCCAGTCGTGCGCGGCGTTGTGCAGGGCAACCACCGGGGCGAAGCCGGAGACGAACAGCAGCCCGAGGCCGAGGGTGGCGGCCAGGAGGACGGCGCTCAGGCGCTCGCCGACGAGGGCGGGAGAGAGGGACCGGGTGATCGCGACCATGACGAACTCCTGCCGCCCCACCGGCGGCGTCGAGAGAAAGGGGGTGACGGCAGGTCTCCTGGCTCGCGGCTCTTGGCCGGTCCACCGCCTTCCCGGATCGCTCCAGTGGCCGATGGCGGACCGTGTTCGACCGCTCACAGTTGCGGGGGCAGCCGCGGCACGCCGAACGATCCCGGCTCCCGCGTTCCCTTTTCACCTCGTTGCCGAGGCACCGTCGCGGCGACCCTAACGGGTCGCAAGCGGGCTTGCAATCGGCGCCGCCACCCGCGACACGTCCGCTCCCGGGTTTTCGCGAGAGGATGCGAGCGTGCCGGATCCGAATCGCGCATCGGCGCGCCTGACCCTGGTGCTGGGCGGCGCCCGCTCGGGCAAGAGCCGCTACGCGGAAGGGCTGATCGAGGCGCAGCCCGGGCCCTGGCGCTACCTCGCGACGGCGCAAGGGTGGGACGACGAGATGCGCGCGCGCATCGCCCAGCACCGCGCCCGCAGGCCGCCGCCCTGGGAGACGGTGGATGCGCCGCGCGACCTGGCGAGCGCGATCCGGCAGGCGCCGGCCGGCCGGCCGGTCCTGGTCGATTGCCTGACCCTGTGGCTGACCAACGCGATGCTGGACGAGGCGGCCGACCTCGCGGCGGAGGTCGACGGGCTGGTGGAGGCCTGCCGCGCGGCGGCGGGACCGCTGGTCCTGGTCTCGAACGAGGTGGGTTTGAGCATCGTGCCGGAGAACGCGCTCGCCCGGCGCTTCCGCGACGAGGCCGGCCGCCTGCACCAGCGCCTCGCGGCGATCGCCGACCGGGCGGTGCTGGTGGTGGCCGGCCTGCCGATGATCCTGAAGGGAGATCCCGCAGCATGACCGACGACGAGGCGGCGCGCCACCGCGCCAAGATGGAGAAGCGCAAGGCGGTCCAGGACGCCGAGGTCGCGGGCAAGACGATCGAGAAGGGCCTGCTGATCGTCCATACCGGCCCCGGCAAGGGCAAGTCGACGGCGGCCTTCGGGCTGATGCTGCGGGCGCTCGGCCGCGGCTGGCGGGTCGGCGTGGTGCAGTACATCAAGGGCGCCTGGGAGACCGGCGAGCGCCTGGCGATCGACCGCTTCGCCGATCAGGTCGAGTGGCACACGATGGGGGAGGGCTTCACCTGGGAGACCCAGGACCGCGACCGCGACGTGGCCGCAGCACGGGCTGCCTGGACCAAGACCGAGGCGCTGATGGCCGATCCGCGCGTCCGGCTCCTGATCCTCGACGAGCTCAACATCGCGCTGCGCTACGACTACCTGCCGCTCGCCGCGGTGGTCGAGCACTTGAGCCGGCGCCGGCCGGACCTCACGATCGTGGCGACCGGCCGCAACGCCAAGCCGGAGCTGATCGCGGCGGCCGACCTCGTCACCGAGATGACGCTGGTCAAGCACCACTTCGCCGCCGGGGTGAAGGCGCAGGAGGGGATCGAGTTCTGATTGACGCCGACGGCCGCAGCGGCGTAGAGCCCTGGCCATGACCAGCACCCGCCTCGCCGGACTCTATTACGCGCCGCTCCCGTAAGCGGCAGAGTGCTCGTCATCTCTCAACCGCTGCGACGTGTCGGCGGTTGAGGCTCCAGGATCGCAAGGGCCCGCCGACCTCGCCCCACCTTCGAGGTCTGCCCGTGTCCCCGTCCCCCATCGGCCTGATCGGCTTCGGCGCCTTCGGCCGCCTCGTCGCCGAGCACCTCGCCCCGCATGCCGGCTTGCGCATCCACGACCCGTTCGTGACGCCGGCCGCGTTCGCGGCGGCCGGAATCGCGCCCTGCACCCTGGCCGAGGCCGCCGCCTGCCCGGTGGTGATCCTGGCGACCCCGGTCTCGGGCCTCGCCGAGGTGGTGCGCGCGATCGCGCCCCACCTGCAGCCGGGCGCCCTCGTCCTCGATGTCGGCTCGGTCAAGGTGCGGCCGGCCGCGATCATGCGGGCCGGCCTGCCGGCCGGCATCGACATCGTCGCCACCCACCCGCTGTTCGGGCCGCAGAGCGCGCGCGACGGCCTCTCAGGCCTCAAGATCGCGGTCTGCCCGGTGCGCGGGACGCGCGCCCGGCGGGTCGGCGCCTTCCTGCGCCGGGCGCTCGGGCTGACGGTGATCCTGACGACGCCGGAGGACCACGACCGCGAGGCGGCCGCCGTGCAGGGCCTGACCCACCTGATCGCCAAGGTGCTGGTGGCGATGGAGCCGCTGCCGACCCGGATGACCACCCGCAGCTTCGACTTGGTGATGCAGGCGGTCGGCATGGTCCGGCACGACGCGCCGGAGGTCTACCACGCGATCGAGCGCGAGAATCCCTACGCGGCGGAGGTGCGGCGGCGGTTCTTCGACCTGGCGGCGCGGATGGACGGGGAGCTGGGGGAGGGGGTGCAGGTCGAGGAGAAGGTCCTTCTCGACGCCTGATGGGCCGCTCCTCGTCCTCCCGGGCTCCGCTTCGCGGCTCCGGGATGACGAGGAGGATGTCGGGCCCGCCCCGGGTCGAGGCGGGGAGCTACTCCCCCGCCGCCTCTTCCGCCGCCCGCGCCCGCTCGCGGCGCTTCTCCATCGCGCGGACCGAGAACACCGAGGCCTCGTAGAGGAGCAGCATCGGGATCGCCAGCGAGAGCTGGCTGATCACGTCGGGCGGGGTCAGCACCGCGGCGGCGACGAAGACCATGACGATGGCGTAGCGCCGCCGGTCCCTCAGGAACTTCGAGTCGATCACCCCGATCTGGCCCAGCAGGGTCAGGATCACCGGCAGCTGGAACGCGATGCCGAAGGCGAAGATCAGCGTCATGATGAGCGAGAGATACTCGTCCACCTTCGGCAGCAGCTCGATCGTGGCCTCGCCGGGCTGGCCGATCTGCTGCAGGCTGACCGAGAACTTGATCAGCAGCGGCATCGCCAGGAAGTAGACGACGAGGGCGCCGAGGATGAAGAAGACCGGCGTGGCGACGAGGTAGGGCAGGAAGGCCCGGCGCTCGTTGCGGTACAGGCCCGGCGCCACGAAGGCGTAGAGCTGGGTGGCCACCACCGGGAAGGACAGGAAGCCGGCGCCGAACACGCTCAGCTTGATGTTGGTGAAGACCTGCTCGAGGAAGTGGGTCGCGATCAGCCGCGCCTTGTCCGCCCCGACGACGCTGACATAGGGGTGGACGAGGATGTTGTAGATGTGCTGCGAGAAGAAGAAGCAGACGAAGAACATCACCCCGAAGGCGAGCAGCGACTTGATCAGCCGCGAGCGCAGCTCGATCAGGTGCTCGATCAGGGGTGCGCGCGAGGCCTCGATCTCGGCTTCATCGGCCTCGGTGATCATGCGGTCGGGCCCGTGCTGGCGGTGTCGTGAGGAGCGGTATCATGAGGGGCCGCCGCACGGGCCGCGTCGGCCTTGAGCTGCGCGGTCGCGGCGGCCAGCGCCGAGACCGAGGGCTTCTCGGCGGCGGGCTCGGGCAGGGCGTAGGCCGGCGGCGCGGCCGGATCGACGGGCGCGTGCGCCGGCTCCGGCAGCGCGGCGGCGCCGTGATCCGCGGCGGAGGCGAGGGGATCGGATACCGTCTCGGCGCCGGGCATCGCTTGCGTCGCGGGCTTGGGCACCCCGTCGACCGCGCCCTTGATCTCGTTGCGGATGGTCTGGACCGGGTTGAAGCCGGTCGTCGTCGCCGAGGCGACGCTGCGGTTGATGCCCTCGACCTCGCGGCGGACCTCGTCGAGCTCCGCCTCGCGCATCGCCTCGCTGAACTGGCTCTGGAACTCGCCGGCCATACGCTTGAGCCGGGCGGTGACCTGGCCGACGGTGCGCAGGGCCTTGGGCAGGTCCTTGGGGCCGATGACGACGAGCGCAACGCCGCCGATCAGCATCACCTCGCCCCAACTCATATCGAACATGGCGTGACGGCCCTGCTGCTCGCGCGGCGCACCTCGGTCCGGACGCCGCGCGCGGGCTGTCTAGCACGCCCTGGCGCCGACGCCAGTCACCGGCGAGCAGGTTCCCGAGGAGTATCGTGTGGCCTGCGGCCGTGGACCCGCGCCCGACGGCCCGGGCTGAACCCGGCCGCCGCGCGGGGACGCTCAGACGACCTTGCGGTCGGCGCCGGTCAGGGGCTCGCCGTGCTGCGGCACCGGACGCACCGGCTCCGTCGCGGTGACCGGCGGCATCTGGGCGGTCGGCACGTTCTGGGCGGTCGGCACGTGGACCGGCTGCTGGACGGGCTGCACCGGAGCGGCCGGCGGCGGCACCTGGACCGGGGTGACCGGCGCGTGCGGCACCTGCGCCGTCGTGGTCGGCACCTGGTCCTCGTCCGCCATGCCCTTCTTGAAGGCCTTGATGCCCTTGGCGACGTCGCCCATCAGGTCGGACACCTTGCCGCGCCCGAACAGCAGCATGATGATCACGCCGACGACGATCCAGTGCCAGATACTCGCGCCGCCCATGGTTCTCTCCTGCGCGGCGTCACGTTCGCCGCGGCACTCTCGCGGGGCACCGCACGGGCGCCCCAAACCTCTGATCCCGCAGGCTCATCGTCGCCGGACGGCGTCCGCGGCACTGGCGGTCCGGCCGGAACCTAAGGACGGGGAGGGACGAAAACAAGCGTTTCCTCGGGCCTGCGCCGCACGGAACGCCCGGGACTTCACTCCTGTGCGCCGCGATCCTCGGGATCGAGCGGATCCTCGTCGGCCTCCGCGCCGCCGCCCGGCTGCGGCACCCGGAAACCCGCCGGCAGCCGGCCCTCGATCAGGCCGAGGCCCTTGAGCTCGTCGAGCCCCGGCAGGTCGGAGACGGCGTCGAGGCCGAACTGGTCGAGGAAGGCCGGCGTGGTGCCGTAGGTGACCGGGCGCCCGGGCGTGCGGCGGCGCCCGCGCAGCCGCACCCAGCCGGTCTCGAGCAGGAGGTCGAGGGAGCCCTTCGAGGTTGTGACGCCGCGGATCTCCTCGATCTCGGCCCGGGTCACCGGCTGGTGATAGGCGACGATCGCGAGGGTCTCGAGCGCCGCCCGCGACAGCTTGCGCGGTTCCGGCGCGGTCCCGCGCAGGGCCGGGCCGAGGTCGGGCGCGGTGCGGAAGGCGTAGCCCCCGGCCGCCCGCGTCAGCGTGATGCCGCGGGCCGCGTAGGCGTGGGCGATCTCGGCCAGCACCGCCGGCACGTCGGTGCCGGGCCCGAGGCGGGCGGCGAGGTCGGCCTCGGTGACCGGCGCGGCCGCGGTGAAGATCAGCGCCTCGGCGAGGCGCGCGGCCTCGGACGGGACCGGTGCCGCCGGGCGGGGAGCCTTCGCCATGGCGTCAGGTCCCGGCGGCGCGGATCTGGAGCGGCGCGAAGGCCCGTTCCTGTCGCAGCAGGATCTGGCCCTCCCGGGCAAGCTCCAGCACCGCCGAGAGCGAGGAGGCCCGCACGGTGGCGCGGCGCTTCGGGTCGGCGAGGTACTGCCCGAGATAGGAATCGAGATCGGTCCAGTCGTCCCGCGGGCCGATCAGCCGCTCCAGTGCAGCGCGGGCATCGACGAGGGACCACACGCTGCGCGGCGGCAGGGTGACGGAAGCCCGCGCCCGCTCCTGGCGCTGGCGGGCATAGGCCGCGATCAGCTCGTGCAGCGTGACGGCGAAGGCGCCCGGGGCGGCGGCGGCCGGCTCGGGCAGGGCGGCGCCGCGGGAAAAGACGTCGCGCCCGAGCTGCACCCGCCCGGCGAGCCGCGCGGCGGCGGCGCGGATCGCCTCGAGGCGGCGCAGGCGCAGGGCCAGGGCCTCGGCGAGGTCGCCGGCGGCCGGCTCGGGACCGCGGGGCGGGGCCGGGAGCAGCAGGCGCGACTTCAGGTAGGCGAGCCAGGCCGCCATCACGAGGTAGTCCGCCGCCAGTTCGAGGCGCAGGCGGCGCGCCTCGTCGATGAAGCCGAGATACTGCTCGACCAGTGCCAGGATCGAGATCCGGGCGAGGTCGACCTTCTGGCGACGGGCAAGCTCGAGGAGCAGGTCGAGCGGGCCTTCGAACCCGTCGACATCGACCACGAAGGCCGTATCGGCCGAAGGCGCGGCGGGCGCCTCGGCGAAGTCGTCGGCCATCTCAGGCCGCGGCGGCGAGCCCGGCCTCGAGGCGGGCGCGGGCCTCGGCCGGGTCGAAGGACGCGGCGGCCGGGGCGAGCCGCGCCAGGGCGGCTTCGGCGCGGCGCAGGGCCTCCCCGGCGAGGACCGGCGCCGCCGACACCACCTCCTCCATCTCGGCCCGCACGCCGTTGCAATGCAGGCCGACGTCGCAGCCGGCCCGGAAGGCGGCGGCGGTGCGGTCCCGGAAGCTGCCCGAGAGGGCCTTCATCGACAGGTCGTCGGTCATCAGGAGACCGTCGAAGCCGATGCGGCCGCGCACGATCTCGCGGATGACGGTCGCCGAGGTGGTGGCCGGGTTGTCCGGATCGAGGGCGCGGAACACCACGTGGGCCGACATCGCCATAGGCAGGTCGGCGAGCGCCCGGAACGGCCGGAAGTCGTGCCCCGCGAGGTCGGCGAGGCTCGCCTCGACCACCGGGAGGGCGAGGTGGCTGTCGGCGCCGGCCCGGCCGTGGCCGGGCACGTGCTTCATCACCGGCAGGACGCCGCCGGCCATCAGCCCGTCGGCCACCGCCCGGCCGAAGGCCGCGACCACGGCCGGCTCGGTGCCGTAGGCTCGGTCGCCGATCACGTCGTGGGCGCCCGGCACCGGCACGTCGAGGACCGGGGCGCAATCGACGTTGATGCCGACCTGGGCGAGATCGTAGGCCATCAGGCGCGCGCCGAGCCCGGCGAGCGCCGGGCCGCCCTCGGGGCCGCCGGCGCGGAAATAGGCCCGGCCCGACGGGTAGGCCTGCCAGTGCGGCCGCGTCATGCGCTGCACCCGGCCGCCCTCCTGGTCGATCAGGATCGGGGCGTCGGCCCGGCCGACGGCCTCGCGCAGGGACGCCGTCAGGGCGCGCACCTGCCCGGGGCTCTCGACGTTGCGCTTGAACAGGATGAAGCCCCACGGCCGGACGTCGCGGAAGAAGGCGGCCTCCTCGGGGCTCAGGGCGGTGCCGGCGCAGCCGAGGATCAGGGCGAGGGTCATCGACGGCGGCTCTCGTCGTGGGAGGGAGAACGATCGCGCGGGGCCCACCCGGCGCCCGTGCGGGCGCGACAGGCGGGATTCGCGGGTGGATCAGGGGCGGGACCTTTAGGCGATCCGCCGGCCCGCGACTGTCGGCGGGGCGCCACAGCCGGCGGGTTCGCGATGGCGGAATCGTGGCGGGACCCGGTCGGCGGTCGGCTGGTCAGTTCTCGGTCAGTTCTTGGCGACGAAGCAGGCGGCGCCCGAGGCCTTGAGCTTGCCGCACAGGCCGTCGGCGCTCTCCTTCGACATCGGCCCGACGCGGACGCGGTAGATCGACTTGCCGTTGACCTCGGCCTGGCGGATCAGCGGCGACTGGCCGCCGAGCACGGCGCCGTAGCGCTCCTGGGCCTGACGGAAGGCGACCTCGGCCTCCTTCTCGGTGGCGCGCACGGAGAGCTGCACGGAGAATCCGCCGACCGGCGCCTGCGGCGTCGGCACCGCCTGGGTGGTCGGCGGCTCGGCGGAGGCGACGCGCTGGACCGGCTTGGACCGGCCCGTCTCGGGCCGCGCCGTTTCGGCGACCGGCACCTCGACGGCCGGGCTCTGCGCCGGCGCGGCCTGGACGACCCGGGCGCTGCGCGGCGTCACCGGGGCCGGGGTCGAGCCGGTCGCCTCGGTCGGCAGGGTCATGGTCGGGATCGGCGACGCCGGCTGCGCGGCGGATTGCGCCGCGGCCTGGGCGGCGCGCTGCGCCTCGGCGGGCGAGGGCTCGGGCCGGACCGAAACGGTGCGCACCTTGCGCGGCTCGCCGAGCGATTCGGTCAGCGCGTTGCCGGCGGGCGCGCCCGCGGGGGCGGCCTCGGCGGCGAGCGAGCGGGCCGCCTGCTTGACGTCGAGGGGCTGCTCCTCGCGGTTTACGATGCGGATCTGCCCGTCCTTGGCGCCGGTGGCGGTGGTGCCGCGCTCGTAGATCTGCTTGTTCTGGTCCGGGATCTCGACGCCGCCGGCATTCTGGGGCGCGACCTTGAGCGGGGCCTGGTCGGCCATCACCAGGATCGGCGCGCCGGAGCGGTTGTGGTGGAACGCCTTCCAGGTCAGCGCCCCGCCGATCGAGGCCGCCACGATGCCGAGCGCCGTGCCGACGAGGGCGATGCGCCGGCGGCCCCGCGGCCGCGGCTCGGGCGCCGGCGCATCCTCGCCGGGGCCGGGGTTCGGCTCGTCGACGGTCTCGCGCTCGACCGCGGCGAGGTAGTGGTTGAAGGCGGCCTCCGGCGTGTGCGCGTGAACCGGCGAACCCTGGACCGGGGCACCGAGGCTCGGCTCGCCGCGGGAAGCCGGGAGGTCGGCCCCGGGAGCGCCGCCGTAGCTCGGCAGCACGGGCTCGACGCGGCCGCCGCGCGTCTCGGCGGAGCGGCTCGCCTCCTTGGCTTCCTTGGCCTCGAGCAGGGCGCGGAACGGATCGTCCTGGCCGACGATGCGGGCGAGCTCGGCGAGGGGATCGGGCCTGGCGCCGGCACGCCCCGCGTCCTGATGCGCCTGGTCCTGCTGGGCGGAGGTCGGCTGCCGATCCTGCTCGTAGCCGTCGTAGTCGACGGGGATCCGGGAAGCATTCGTCGTCATGGCAGCACCATCCTGTTCGCCCTCGCGTCCCCTCACCGCGCTCGGGCCCGGCTCGGCGACACCGGCCGCCGGCCCCGGATATGGGGAGGCGGCCGTCAGATCCCACGCTCACGTCGCGCCCCGGCGGCGCCCGAGGGCGCCCTGCGGCGTCCGGTCGCGCGCCGATCCCGACGCGGAGCCTCAGCGCATCTCGTCGGGTGCGCCGACGCCGAGGATCCCGAGATTGGCCGCGACCACGCCCTTGAGGGCGGCGACGAGGGCCAGCCTCGCCTCGGTGGACTTTCTGTCGGTTTGATTAACAAACCGTAATTGCGGCAAGTCTTTGCCCTTGTTCCAGAAACTATGGAACGCGCTGGCCAGCTCGTAGAGGTGGAAGGCGAGGCGATGCGGCTCGTGGGCGGCGGCCGCCGCCTCGATCACGCGGGGCACCTGGGCGATCAGGCGCATCATCTCGATCTCGCCCGCATCGGTCAGGCCCGACAGGTCGGCACCCGCGAGGGCGGCCGGCGACAGGTCGAGATCGGGGAACGCCTCGCGGGCTTGGCGGAACACCGACGCCGCCCGGGCATGGGCGTACTGGACGTAGAAGACCGGGTTGTCCTTCGACTGCTCGACCACCTTGGCGAGGTCGAAATCGAGGGTGGCGTCGTTCTTGCGGTACAGCATCATGAACCGCACGGGGTCGCGCCCGACCTCGTCGATCACCTCGCGCAGGGTGACGAACTCGCCCGCCCGCTTCGACATCTTCACCGGCTCGCCGCCGCGCAGGAGCCGCACGAGCTGGCACAGCTTGACGTCGAGCGCCGCCTTCCCGTCGGAGACCGCCTTCACCGCTGCCTGCATGCGCTTGACGTAGCCGCCGTGGTCGGCGCCGAGCACGTCGATCAGCTCGACGGCGCCGCGCTCGACCTTCGCGCGGTGATAGGCGATGTCGGAGGCGAAGTAGGTGTAGCTGCCATCGGATTTCAGCAGCGGCCGGTCGATGTCGTCGCCGAAGGCGGTGGCGCGGAACAGGGTCTGCTCGCGGTCCTCCCAATCCTCCGGCAGCTGGCCCTTCGGCGGCGGCAGGCGGCCCTCGTAGACGAGGCCCTTCGCGCGCAGGTCCGCGATCAGCGCGGCGACCGCGCCGCCGTTGCCGCCGCCCTGCAGGGTGCGCTCGGAGAAGAACACGTCGTGGTGGATGCCGATGGCCGCCAGGTCCTCGCGGATCCGGTCCATCATGCGGTCGATGGCGAAGTCGCGCACCAGCGGCAGCCACTCGGCCTCGGGCTTGTCGCGTAGCGCCGCGCCGTACCTGTCCTTCAGCGCCTGCCCGACGGGCACGAGGTAGTCGCCCGGATAGAGGCCGTCGGGGATCGTGACGGTCTCGCCCAGAGCCTCGCGGTAGCGCAGGAAGGCCGAGCGGGCGAGCACGTCGACCTGGGCGCCGGCATCGTTGATGTAGTACTCGCGCGTCACGTCGCGGCCGGCGGCGACCAGGAGATTGGCCAGCGCGTCGCCGAACACCGCGCCGCGGCCGTGGCCGACATGCATCGGCCCGGTCGGGTTGGCCGAGACGTACTCGACGTTGACGCCGCCCGGCACCGCCGCGCCGCGGCCGTAGGCGGCGCCGTCGCGGAGCGCCGCCCGCACCACCTCGCCGTAGATCGCAGGGTCGAGCCGCAGGTTGATGAAGCCCGGCCCGGCGACGCTCGCCTCGGTCACCCGGGGATCCTGGCGCAGGTCGGCCGCCAGCGCCTCGGCGAGGGCCTTCGGGTTCGTGCGCGCCTCCTTCGCCAGCACCAGGGCGGCGTTGGTGGCGAGGTCGCCGTGGCTCGGGTCGCGCGGCGGCTCGACCACCACGCGGGCGCGGTCCAGCCCCTCCGGCAGGGTGCCGGCGCGGGTGAGCGTCTCGAGCGCCTCGCCGATGCGGGCCTCGAAGGCGGCGAAGATGTTCATGCGTTGACCAGTTCTGCAAAGTTCGGGCCGGAGGCGGACGGGCCGCATCCAGGCGCGCCGGGCTCTTCTCACGCCGGGGCGGGCGGCTGCAAGCGGGGCCGTTCCGTCGGGCGCCCCGCTCCCTCCCTTGTCGGCGCCCGACCGATGCTGCAAAGCGTCCGGGCGTCACCGGCCGGATTTGCCGGCCCATCAGAGACAGAACGATTCGGACCGCGCCATGCACGACATCCGGGCCATCCGCGACAACCCGGCCGCCTTCGACAAGGGCCTGACGAGCCGCGGGCTGGAGCCGCTCTCCGCCGAGCTGATCGGGCTCGACGACGCCCGCAAGGCCGCGATCTCGGCGGCGCAAGGGGCGCAGGAGAAGCGCAACGCCCTGTCGAAGGAGATCGGCGCGGCCAAGAAGGCGAGGGACGAGGCGCGGGCGCAAGGTCTGATGGCCGAGGTCGCCCGGCTCAAGGAGGAGGCGCCCGCGCTCGACGCCGCCGCCGACGCGGCCGGCAAGGCGCTGGCCGAGCGCCTGTCGGCGATCCCCAACATCCCGGGCCCCGACGTGCCGGAGGGCCGCGACGAGCACGACAACGTCGAGAAGAGCCGGTTCGAGGGGCGGGGGCTGACTCAGGAGGGCCGCCAGCACTTCGAGCTCGGCGAGGCCATGGGCCTGATGGACTTCGAGACCGCGGCGAAACTGTCGGGCTCGCGCTTCGTGGTGCTGAAGGGCCGGATCGCCCGGCTGGAGCGGGCGCTCGGCCAGTTCATGCTCGACCTGCACACGGCCGAGCACGGCTATACCGAGGTGGTGCCGCCGCTCCTGGTGCGCGACGAGGCGATGTTCGGCACGGCGCAACTGCCGAAGTTCCGCGACGACCAGTTCGCGGCGGTGCAGGGCTCGCCCGAGTTGGCGCAGGAGACCGGCGCCCCGAACCGCTGGCTGATCCCGACCGCGGAGGTGCCGCTCACCAACCTCGTGCGCGAATCGATCCTCGCCGAGGACGAGCTGCCCTTGCGCTTCACCGCCCTCACCCCGTGCTTCCGGGCCGAGGCGGGGGCCGCGGGGCGCGACACCCGCGGGATGCTGCGCCAGCACCAGTTCAGCAAGGTCGAACTCGTCTCGGTCACCGCACCCGAACGCTCGACCGAGGAGCACGAGCGGATGCTGGCCTGCGCCGAGGCCGTGCTGAAGCGCCTCGACATCCCGTTCCGCGTCGTCACGCTGTGCACCGGCGACATGGGCTTCGCCTCGACCAAGACCTACGACATCGAGGCCTGGCTGCCGGGACAGAAGACCTACCGGGAGATCTCGTCCTGCTCGGTCTGCGGCGACTTCCAGGCCCGCCGGATGGAGGCGCGCTACCGCCCGAAGGAGGGCAAGGGCGTGGCTTACGTCCACACCCTCAACGGCTCGGGCGTCGCGGTCGGCCGCGCGCTCATCGCCGTGATGGAGAACTACCAGAACCCCGACGGCAGCGTCACGGTCCCGTCGGCCCTCGCACCCTACATGGGCGGCCTCACCCGCATCGAAGGACACCGGTGATGCGCATTCTCGTCACCAACGACGACGGCATCCACGCGCCGGGCCTGAAATGCCTGGAGGACATCGCCCGCGCGCTCTCGGACGACGTCTGGGTCGTGGCGCCGGAGACCGACCAGAGCGGTGTCTCGCACTCGCTGTCGCTCAACGATCCCTTGCGCCTGCGCCAGGCCGGCGACAAGCGCTACGCGGTCAAGGGCACGCCCTCCGACTGCATCATCATGGGCATCCGTCATCTGCTGAAGGATCACGGGCCCGACCTCGTGCTCTCCGGCGTCAACCGCGGCCAGAACGTCGCCGAGGACGTGACCTATTCGGGCACCATCGCGGGCGCCATGGAGGCGACGATCCTCGGCGTGAAGGCGATCGCGCTCAGCCAGGCCTACGGCATCGGCGGGCGGGCGAACGTGAAGTGGCACACCGCCGCCCACCACGGCGCGACCGTGGTGCGGAGGGTCCTCGAGGTCGGGATCGAGCCCGGCATCCTGGTCAACGTCAACTTCCCCGATTGCGAGCCCGACGACGTGAAGGGCATCGCGGTGGCGGCGCAGGGCGTGCGCAATCAGGCGCTGCTCTCGATCGACGAGCGCGTCGACGGGCGCGGCAACCCGTATTTCTGGCTCGCCTTCGCCAAGGCGCGGTTCGAGCCCGGCCACGGCACCGACCTGAAGGCGATCGCCGACGGCTGCATCTCGATCACGCCCCTTCGCCTCGACCTCACCGACGAGCCGACGCTGACGCGCTTCGCCCAGGCCTTCGCGTGAGCCGGGACAGCGGGAATCCGGAGGGCGAGCCCTCCGGACCGGACGGCGCCGGGGCGGCCTCCGGCGCGATCGAGACCGCGGCCTTCGTGCTGGGTCTCAGGGCCCGCGGCGTACGCGACGCCGCGGTGCTCGGCGCGATGGAGCGGGTGCCGCGGGAGGCCTTCGCGCCGCTCGCCTTCCGCGACCTCGCCCGCCGCGACATCGCCCTGCCGCTGCCCTGCGGCCAGACCATGACGGCGCCGAGCGTGATCGCCACGATGCTCGCCGCGCTCACCGTCCCGGGCCTGCGGGTGCTCGAGGTCGGCACCGGGTCGGGCTACGCCACGGCCCTGCTGCTGCGTCTGGGCGCCGCCGAGGTGGTCAGCCTGGAGCGCTACGCCACGCTCGCCCGCAACGCCCGCTCGCGCCTCGACGCGCTCGGCTTCGGCGCCGCGACGGTCGGCCTCGCCGACGGCTGCGCCCCCCCGGAGGAGGCCGGCACCTTCGACCGCATCCTGGTCAACGGCACGCTCCGCGACCTGCCCCAGGCGCTGGTCGCCCGGCTGAACCCGGGCGGCCGCCTCGTCGGCGCGCTCGCCACGCCGGCCGGGCCCCGCCTCGTCGCCATCGCGCAGGAGGCCGACGGGCCGTGGCGGCAGGTGCGCGAGACCCCCTTGCGCCTCGCGCCGCTCACCCCCGGCCTCGCGGCGGTGCTCTGACCGGCCGCGATCCTCCCGCCGGCCGATTTCCCGCCGTCAGGGTGAAGCCGGGACGGCGCCGCGCAACGGAAGCTTAACCTGAATCCGCTTTGAATCCGCTTCATAGGGTTGCGTGGATGTACGGGTGCGTCGATGCGGGATCGCGGGGCAGGCAAGGGCATGAGGACGTTGTCGCGCTTCGCCCTCATCGGGCTGATCGGGGGCGCTTCGGCGGCCTGCAGCACCGATGCGGTGCGGCTCGATCCGTTCTCCAACCCGTTCTCATCGAGCGCGAGCGGCGAGCCGGGCGCCACCGGCAGCCTGCCGGAGGGCGAGGCGCTGACGGCGCCGGTGCGCTCGGCGCCGATCCAGTCGCGGCCCCTCTCGGCGCCGATGGCGGCCGCCCCGGTGTCGAGCCGCCCGGTCGCCGCGCCCGTGGCGACGCCGCGGGTCGCCGCGGCGGCCCCGGTGACCGGCGGCCCGGCCGGCTGGTCGCCGGCCGGCGGCACGACCATCACGGTCGGCCCCAATGACAGCCTGAACCAGATGTCGACCCGCTTCGGGGTGCCCTCGGCGGCGATCCTGCAGGCCAACGGCCTGTCGAGCGCCGCGCAGGTCACCGCCGGCCGCCAGATCGTGATCCCGGTCTACCATGCCGGCGGCGCGCCGGCGATGAGCGCCCGGTCGGTGCCGCCGGCGCCGCGGATGGCGATGACCGAGACCCGGTCCCCCGAACCGGTGCGCCGGGTCGCCGAGGTCGCCCCGCGTCCGGAGCCGGTCCGGCCCGAGCCGCGCCGCGAGCCCGAGCCCGAGCCGGCCCGCAAGCCGCATGCCCGCCCCGGCCAGGCCGAGGCGAAGCCGGTGGCCCCCGCCGCCGCCGAGCGCGCCGCCAAGCTGACCGCGCGCAAGCCCGAGCCCCGCGAGGAGGAGCGCGTCGCCGCCAGGTCGCCGCGGCCCGAGCCGAAGGCGGTCGCCAAGGTGGCCGCGCGCCAGCAGGACGACGAGGACGAGACGGTCGCCGCGAAGGCCCACAAGCCCGAGCCGAAGGCCGTCGCCAAGCTTGAGCCGAAGAAGCCGGAGCCGAAGGTCGCCGAGAAGGCGAAGCCCGAGCCCAAGCATTCGGAGACCAAGCATTCCGAGCCTAAGCATCCTGAGGTCAAGAAGGTCGCCGAGGCGGCCAAGCCCGAGGTCAAGAAGCTCGAGGCCAAGAAGCCGGAGCCGAAGCAGGCCGAGGCGCCGAAGCCCGAGGTCAAGAAGGTCGCGGAGCTGAAGCCCGCGCCGAAGCCGGAGCCGGCCAAGCCCGTGAAGGTCGCGGCCCTGCCCGAGAAGGCGGCCGAGCCGGCCCCGGCCCCCGCGCCGGCCCCTGCCGTCGCCCCGGCGGCGCCGGCGCCGGAGCCGCAGGCGAGCTTCCGCTGGCCGGCCCGCGGCCGGGTGATCAACGGCTACGGCTCGAGCGGCAATGAGGGCATCAACATCGCGGTGCCGGAGGGCACCCCGGTCAAGGCCGCCGAGGAGGGCACCGTGGCCTATGCCGGCAGCGACGTGAAGGGCTACGGCAAGCTGGTCCTGGTGCGCCACGCCAACGGCTACGTCTCGGCCTACGCCCATAACGGCGAGATCGACGTGCGGCCGGGCGAGAAGGTGAAGCGCGGCCAGACCATCGCCAAGTCCGGCGCGTCGGGCAACGTCACCTCGCCGCAGCTGCACTTCGAGATCCGCAAGGGCGCGACCCCGGTCGATCCGATGCCGCACCTCGCGAGCAACTGACGCTCGATCCACCGAGAGGGGAGGCGGGGCGCGCGAGCGCCCCGCCTTTTCTGCTGTCGGCAGCGAGCGGCCGTCCGAAGACTCTTCCCACCCACGACCTCATCCTGAAGTGCCGCGTAGCGGCCTCGAAGGAGGACTCCGGATATCACGGAGACATCGAGGGATGAGGTCGCGAACGGGACCGGACGGGTCTGCCCGCGCTGGGCGTTCGTGACGGCCGGCGGTCTTCAGTCCAGCCGCTGCCCCAGCCGCCCGGCGAGATCCTGGATGTACTGGAACGCCGTGCGGCCCGAGCGCGCGCCGCGGGTGGTCGACCATTCGAGCGCCTCGGCCCGCAGCCGCTCCGGCTCGACGGTGAGGCCGTGATGGGCGACGTAGGCGTCGATCATCGCCAGGTACTCGTCCTGGCTGCACTTGTGGAAGCCGAGCCAGAGGCCGAACCGGTCGGAGAGCGACACCTTCTCCTCCACCGCCTCGCCCGGGTTGATCGCCGTCGAGCGCTCGTTCTCCATCATGTCGCGGGCGAGCAGGTGGCGGCGGTTCGAGGTGGCGTAGAACAGCACGTTGTCGGGCCGGCCCTCGATGCCGCCGTCGAGCGCCGCCTTCAGCGACTTGTACGAGGTGTCCTCGGCGTCGAAGGACAGGTCGTCGCAGAACACCACGAAGCGGTGCGGATCGGGCCGCAGCCAGCCCATCAGGGCGGGGAGGCCCTCGATGTCCTCGCGGTGGATCTCGACCAGCTTCAGGGGCCGCTCCGGGCCGCGGGCGTTGATCTCGGCGTGCACCGCCTTGACCAGCGACGACTTGCCCATGCCGCGGGCGCCCCACAGGAGCGCGTTGTTCGCCGGCAGGCCGCGGGCGAAGCGCGCGGTGTTGTCGAACAGGATGTCGCGCATCCGGTCGATGCCGCGAAGCAGCCCCATCTCGACCCGGTTGACCCGCGGCACCGGCTGCAGGCGTCCGTCCGGCTGCCACACGAAGGCGTCGGCGGCCGCGAAATCGGGGGCCGGGATCGCCGGCGGGGCGCTGCGCTCCAGGGCCGCGGCGATGCGCAGCAGCACGGGCAGGAGGTCGGTCGCGGCGGCGGGATCGCGGGTCTGGTCGGTCATCGCGGGAAAACGGGCTCCTTGCGCAGGGGCGGACGAGCGGGTGGCGCCTCTTAATCCCGAGGCGGCGTGAACGAAAACCCGCCGGGATCGCGTGGGGACGCGGCCCTCCCCGACATTGCTTTCGGGTCGTCCCTGGCTATAGTCCGCGCGCTTTTGCAAGGCCGCCGGAGACCCGCGCGGCCCGATTTCGCCTTGCTCGGGAGACCTTGAGAGTGATCACGCCCGCCTTCGCGCAGGGAGCCGGGATGTCCGGCGGCACGGACATCCTCGTGCAGGTCGTCCCCTTCATCCTGATCTTCGTGATCATGTACTTCCTGATCCTGCGGCCGCAGCAGCGCCGCGCCAAGGACCACCAGGACATGATCAAGAACGTGCGCCGCGGCGACACGGTGGTGACCACCGGCGGCATCGTCGGCCGGGTCACCAAGGTCACCGAGGCCCCGGAGATCGAGGTCGAGATCGCCCCGAACGTCCAGGTCAAGGTCGTCCGCGCGATGATCTCCGAGGTCCGGGCCAAGGGCGAGCCGGTCAAGGCCGCCTGAGCTGTCGAACTGACGCAAGGGAGGCCCGGACGACTGCGCCGGGCCGCCCTATCTGACGCACATCGAGACCGGTTGGGACGCCGCGGATGCTCCGTATTTCCACCACGAAAGCCGTCGCGACGCTCGCCGTGATCCTCGTCGGCCTGATGCTCGCCGTGCCGAGCTTCTTCACGGCCGAGCAGCGCAACGGGTTCATCAAGTCGCTGCCGTCCTGGTTCCCGACCTGGATCGTGCCGACCCGCGCCATCGTGCTCGGCCTCGACCTCCAGGGCGGGTCGCAGATCGTGCTCGAGGTCGACCGCAACGATCTCGCGCGCAGCATGGCCGAGGGCCTGCGCGACGACGTGCGCCAGGCCCTGCGCGAGGCCGGCGTCCAGGCCGCCGGCGGCATCCAGCTGCAGCCCCGCGGCGTGCAGCTGCGCATCACCGACGAGGCCGCCCGCGCCAAGGCGATGCCGAAGCTCCAGGCCCTGTCGCAGCCCGTCACCGACGCGACCCTGGGCCAGACCGGCGCCCGCACCCTCGACGTGCGCGAGGAGCAAAACGGCCTGATCCAGCTCACCTTCACGGATGCCGGCTTCAACGCCCGGGTCCGCCGCGCGGTCGCCCAGGCGATCGAGGTGATCCGCCGCCGCGTCGACCTCGGCGGCACCACCGAGCCGTCGATCCAGCAGCAGGGCGCCGACCGCATCCTGGTCCAGGTCCCCGGCCTGCAGGACCCGGCGCGCCTCGAGGAGCAGCTCGGCAAGACCGCCAAGCTCACCTTCCGCCTGCTCGCCGACAGCCCGGCCGGCGACGTCGACATGCTGCCCTCCAAGGACGCCAACGGCCAGAAGGTGCCGGTCGATCGCCGCGTGCTCGCCGACGGCGCCGACCTGACCGACGCCCAGCCGGGCTTCGACCAGAAGTCGAACGAGCCGATCGTCAACTTCAAGTTCAACCTGCGCGGCGCCCAGAAATTCGGCCAGGCGACGAGCGAGAATGTCGGCCGGGCGCTGGCGATCGTCCTCGACAACGAGGTCGTGTCGGCCCCGCGCATCCTGCAGCCGATCACCGGCGGCCAGGGCCAGATCTCGGGCCGGTTCACGGTGCAGCAGGCCAACGACCTCTCGGTGCTGCTGCGCGCCGGCGCGCTGCCGGCGAAGCTCACCGTGATCGAGCGCCGCACCGTCGGCCCGGGCCTCGGCCGCGACTCGATCGAGGCCGGCAAGCACGCCACCATCGTGGCGACGATCCTCGTCGTCGTGCTGATGTTCGCGGCCTACGGCGTGTTCGGCCTCTTCGCCAACATCGCGCTCCTCGTCCATGTCGGGCTCATCCTCGGCCTGATGTCGGTGCTGGAAGCCACCATGACGCTGCCGGGCATCGCCGGCATCGTGCTCACCATCGGCACCGCGGTCGATTCCAACGTGCTGATCTACGAGCGGGTGCGCGAGGAGGTGCGGGCCGGCCGCTCGATCCCCTCGGCGCTGCAGGCCGGCTTCGACCGCGCCTTCGCGACCATCGTCGATTCCAATTCCACCATGGCGATCGCCGCGGTGATCCTGTTCTTCCTCGGCTCCGGGCCGGTGCGCGGCTTCGCGGTGGTGTTCATCCTCGGCATCCTGACCACGGTCATCACCGCCGTGACCCTGACCCGGATGATGATCGCCCTGTGGTACCAGCGCCTGCGGCCCAAGACCCTGCCGATCTGAGCGTCTTATCCGGCGGGCGGCTCGTGCCGTCCGCCCTACGCGCAGCGTCCGCTCCGGGCGCGCCGACACACCCTTCCGAGACCGACGATGCGCCTCCTCCGCCTCTGGCCCGACGAATCCCACTTCGACTTCATGCGCCTGCGGCGCTTCAGCTTCCCGCTCTCGGCCTTCATCTCGGTCGCCACGGTGGTGCTGTTCCTGCAGATCGGGCTGAACTTCGGCATCGACTTCAAGGGCGGAACCCTGGTCGAGCTGCGGCCGAAGCCCGGCGTGACCTCCGACGTCGGCGCGGTGCGCCACACCGCCAACGATTTCGGCTTCGGCGAGACCGAGGTGCAGGAGCTCGGCCAGGGCTCGATCTCGGTGCGCTTCCCGCTCCAGGCCGGCGGCGAGACCGGGCAGACCCTGGTGATGCAGAAGGCGCACGCCGCCTTCGACAAGGATTACGCCTTCGACCGCGTCGAGACCGTCGGTCCCCGCGTTTCGGGCGAGCTGGTGCAGTCGGGCACGATCGGCGTCGTGCTCTCGGTCGTGGCGGTGCTGCTCTACCTGTGGTTCCGGTTCGAGCGTGAACTCGCGCTCGGCGCCATTGTCGGCACGCTCCACGACATCGTCATCACGGTCGGGCTGTTCGTGATCACCCGGATCGAGTTCAACATGACCTCGATCGCCGCGATCCTCACCATCGTCGGGTACTCGCTCAACGAGACCGTGGTGGTGTTCGACCGGACCCGCGAGCTGATGCGGCGCTACAAGACCATGCCGACCGAGGAGCTGCTGAACCTCTCGATCAACTCCACCATGTCGCGCACGGTGATGACCGCGATGTCGACAGCCCTGTCGCTGCTCGCCCTGGTGCTGTTCGGCGGCGAGGCGATCAAGGGCTTCTCGGTGGTGATGCTGGCCGGCGTGGTGATCTGCACCTACTCGGCGATCTTCGTCTCGACCCCGTTCCTGATCTATATCGGGCTGCAGGCCGGCGGCGGCCGCGTGCAGCCGCGGGACACCTCCAGCCTGAAGCAGGCGGCCGAGTAGTGGCGGACGAGAGGGACGGCACCCCGGGGCGGCTCCACGACGGCTTCGTCCCGGGCCGCTACCCGATCGACGCTTATGGCGGCGGCGGCTTCCGCTTCGCCGAGATGTCGCATCGCGGCTCGATCCTGGCGCTGCCCTCCGGCGTCAGGGCCTGGGAGGTGACCGAGCCCGCCGGCATCACGCCGGCGAGCCTGGGCCCGTTGCTGGCCGAGGCCGGCGGGGTCGACCTGCTGCTGCTCGGCACCGGGGCCGAGATCGTGTTCGCGCCCGATTCCCTGCGCCGCCATCTGAAGGAGGCCGGGATCGGCCTCGACGTGATGCAGACCGGCGCGGCAGCGCGGACCTACAACATCCTGATGGCCGAGAACCGCAAGGTCGCGGCCGCCCTGATCGCGGTGCCCTGAGATCGTCATGAGCGAGGCCGAGACGCGAGACCCGGCCTGGGCCTACGCCCATTGCGAGACCCTGGTGCGCGCGGGCGACCCGGACCGCTGGTATGCCAGCCTCTACGCCCCCGCCGACAAGCGCCCCCATCTCCACGCGCTCGCCGCCTTCAGCCTGGAGGTGTCACGGGTGCGGGAAGCCGTGTCGAGCCCGATGCCGGGGGAGCTCCGCCTGCAATGGTGGCGCGACGCGCTCCAGGGCGAGGCGCGGGGCGACGTGCGCGCCCATCCGGTCGCGGCCGCCCTCGACGACACCCTGGTCAAGGCGCGGCTGCCGCGCCAGCCCCTCGTCGACCTGATCGACGCCCGGGTGTTCGACCTCTACGACGACCCGATGCCCGGGACCGGCGACCTCGAGGGCTATTGCGGCGAGACCGCCTCGTGCCTGATCCGCCTCGGCAGCCTGATCCTGGCGGACGGGTCCGAGCCCGGGGGAGCCGCGGCCGCGGGCCATGCCGGCGTCGCCTACGCGGTGACCGGCTTGTTGCGGGCGCTGCCGTGGCACGCGCGCAGCGGCCAGGTCTACCTGCCGGCGGACGTGCTCAAGGCCCACGGCGTCACCCGCGAGGACATCGTGGCGGGCCGGGGCGGACCGGGGCTGCTCGGCGCCTGCGCCGACATGCGGGCGCTGGTGCGCCGCCACCTCGCCGCCTACGCGGCCGAGCGGGCGGGTATCGCCAGCGTCGCCGCTCCCGCCTTCCTGCCGGTCGCCCTCGTCGAGGCCTATCTCGCGCAGATGGAGCGGCCGGGCTACGACCCGCTGGCGAGCGTGATCGACGTGCCGAACTGGCGCCGGATCTGGCGGCTGTGGCGGGCGGCGCGGTCGGTGCGGTAACGCCCGCAGCCGTTTCACCCCACCGCGTCCTCCCGGGGCCGCACAGCGGAACCCGGGATCCGCAACCCCCGAGGCTGCAGGACGAGGCGGGACGAGACCCGCCCTTTTCTTCGACGGTCGGCGGTTCTGGACCCGGGTTCTCGACTTCGTCGAGCCCCGGGATGACGTGGTGGGTGTGAGAGCCGTCGAGCCGCCCGCTGCTACTCCGCCGCCTCGGCCGGCAGCGGGGCCGGCGCCTCGCCGAGCCACGCCCCCAGATCGGCCCGGGCGCGGTCGGTCAGCGCACGCTTCTTCGCCTGCGCCTTCTCGGTCCCGCGCAGGCGCTTGCCGTCGAGGGCCTTCGGCGCCCGGTCGAGGGGCGGGAAGAGGCCGAAATTGACGTTCATCGGCTGGAACGAGCGCGGCTTGCCGGCCTCCTCGGACGAGGCGGCCTCGTCGGAGATGTGCCCGCCGGTGATGTGGCCGATCAGGGCGCCGAGCGCCGTGGTGACGGGCAGGGGCTCGAGCGACCGGCCCTGGCGCTCGGCCGCGGCGAAGCGGCCGGCCATCAGGCCGATCGCGGCGCTCTCGACGTAGCCCTCGCAGCCGGTGATCTGGCCGGCGAAGCGCAGGCGCGGCTCGGCCTTGAGCCGCAGGGTGGCGTCGAGGAGGCGGGGGCTGTCGAGGTAGGTGTTGCGGTGCAGGCCGCCGAGGCGCGCGAACTCGGCGTTCTCCAGGCCGGGAATGGTGCGGAACACCCGCACCTGCTCGGCGTGGCGCAGCTTCGTCTGGAAGCCGACCATGTTGTAGAGCGTGCCGAGCGCGTTGTCCTGGCGCAGCTGCACGATGGCGTAGGCCTTCACCGTCGGGTTGTGCGGGTTGGTCAGGCCGAACGGCTTCATCGGCCCGTGGCGCAGGGTCTCGGGGCCGCGCTCGGCCATCACCTCGATCGGCAGGCAGCCGTCGAAATAGGGGGTCGAGGCCTCCCACTCCTTGAACGTGGTCTTCTCGCCCTCGATCAGCGCCGCGATGAAGGCGGCGTATTGCTCGCGGTCGAGCGGGCAGTTGATGTAGTCGGCCCCGGTGCCGCCGGGCCCGACCTTGTCGTAGCGCGACTGGAACCAGGCCTTGCCCATGTCGATCGAGTCGCGGTGCACGATCGGCGCGATCGCGTCGAAGAAGGCGAGCGACTCGGCGCCGGTGAGGCCGCGGATGCCCTCGGCGAGGCCCGGCGCGGTGAGGGGACCGGTCGCCACGACCACGCTGTCCCAGGACGCGGGCGGCAGGCCGTCGATCTCCTCGCGAACGATCGTCACGTTCGGATGCGCCTCGAGCGCGGCCGTGACGGCCCGGCTGAAGCCGTCGCGGTCGACGGCGAGCGCCCCGCCGGCCGGCACTTGGTTGCCGTCGCCGCACGCCATGATCAGCGAGCCGAGGCGGCGCATCTCCTGGTGCAGCAGCCCGACGGCATTCTGCGTCGCGTCGTCGGAGCGGAATGAGTTCGAGCAGACGAGCTCGGCGAGATCCTGCGTCTGGTGCGCCTCGGTGCCGCGCACGGGCCGCATCTCGTGCAGCACCACGGGCAGGCCGGCCTCGGCGATCTGCCAGGCGGCTTCGGAACCGGCGAGGCCGCCGCCGACGACGTGAATGGGGTCTGATCCGGACATGACGCGGCATATCGGATCGACGGCCGCCGATGCAACACCGGCGATGGGACGCGGATGCCCGGGCGGGAACAGGGGCCCGGCCTGCGAGGGTCCGGACATGCGAACGCCCGCCGAGAGGGCGGGCGCGCGAGACGATGGCCGGCCGCGAGGGCCTTCGATCGACTGGGGTACGCGGTACGCGGGTACTCGGTACTCTGTGGGTGCTTACGCGACCGAGCGGGCGATGCCCTGGATCTCGAAGCGGCTGATGCCGAGATCGTCGAGCTCGCGGTCGGACAGACGCGACAGCTCGTGCACCGTCTCGCGGTAGCGCAGGTAGGAGCGGATCTTGCTGAGGATGAGGGAGACGAACATCGGATTTGACCTCTGGAAGAGCAGGCGGTGCCAACCGTTTCGGCAGCGGCTGCCTGTCTCTGTTGCAACGCACCATATGGGAAACGGCTGCGGTGGTGGGAGAGGGAGTCGCGTAAGCCAGCCATGCGCGATTCACATGCAGCGCGCAGGGAATCGTCAACCAAGCCCCGTGCCCGCCGATTTGGCAGCACTCTGGCGCATGAATCGCAAGGTTTTCGGGTGTTTAGGCATTATGCTGCACACGCGAAGGGCAGCGCTGCCAGAGGGACGCGGCAGGGTACCAGGGTGAGCCTGAGCGCAAGCGTGCGGCAGCCGGTGATGACGCTGTGTGCAATGCGGTGAGAAGCGGGTTCGAGCCGGGTCGGCGAGTTCGCGCGAGGCATGCCGGCCGTGCCGCGCGTCGCGCAGGGCGCACCAGTCCGAAAGGACCGGTGAGACGAGCGACGTGAGTTGTCCCCGCCCGGGACCGCGCCGGTCGCGGCGAGACGACGGTCTGCGCTCTCCCGGCCGGCCCCGCCGCCGGTACGGACGCGGAGGGAGGAACGCCGGCCGGATCCTCAGTGCAGCCGCGGCGCGACCAGGAAGGTCGCGCGATCGGCCGAGACGACCGGGATGTTCAGCGTGCGGCCGTCGCGGTGGACGGTCAGCGGCACGGTGATGCCGGCGGGCCCGAGCGCCCAGACGGCGCGCAGGAAGCCCGCGAGGTCGCCGATCTCGGTCTGGCCCACCGCCATCAGGATGTCGCCGGCACGCAGGTCGGCGGTCTCGGCCGGGGCGCGGGGCGAGAGGCCCATCACCACGACCTGGTCGTCCATCTCGGTGGCGTAGAGACCGAGCCAGGGCCGGGGCGGCCCGGAGACCCGGCCGAGCGTGGTCAGGTCGTGGAGGATCGGCTTCAGCAGGTCGATCGGCACCGCCATGTTGATGGCGCGGTTGTCGCGGCCGCCCTGCTGCAGCTGGAGCGAGCCGATGCCGGTGAGCTCGCCCGCCGGGCCGATCAGCGCCGCACCGCCCCAATGCGGGTGCGAAGGCGCGGTGAAGATCGCGTCGTCGAGAAGGTATTCCCAGTAGCCGGCGAATTCCTGCCGGGCCACGACCTCGGCGGCGACCGCGCGGGAGCGGCCGCCGGCCCCGGCCATCACCAGCCGGTCGCCGACGCGCACCGTGTCGGCGCTCCCGAGGGCCAGGTGCGGCAGGTCGAGCCGGCCGAGCGCCTGGACCAGGCCGAAGCCGGTGGCGGCGTCGTAGCCGACCACGTGGCCCGGCGCCGTGCGCCCGTCATGGGCGGTGAGCCAGACGCTCTCGGCCTCGGTGATCAGGTAGCCGATGGTGAGGACCAGCCCGTCCTCGCCGATCACCACCCCGTTGCCGGCCCGCTCGGTACCGAGGATCTCGGCGGTGTAGGCGCCGTCGGGCACCCGCGAGGACAGGGCGACCACCGCGGTCAGGGTCTGGTCGAGGTCGTAGGAATAGCCGGCCGGGCGGGGCTGCACCGCGGGGGGGATCTTCCAGTCGCCGGGCGCCGCCATGATGGTCTCCTGGCGGGGCGTGCCGCCCCGCGCGTCGTGTCGTCCGGCGGGGTTCGTCGGCCCCGCCCGCTCGCTCCGTTATAGGTCGCGGAGCCGGGCCCGACAGGCGCGGCGCGCCCGACCGTGACGATCGCACGACACGGCGAGCCCTCCCTGCAACGAAGAACGCCCGGCTCTGGGAGCCGGGCGCGGGAGCGGTCGCGAGGACGGGTGCGTCGTGCGCCCGGTCGGCTCGCTCAGTACTTGCGCACGAGCGGAACCGGCTCCGGGGCGGGCGCCGCCGCGACGGTGTAGAGCGGGGCGATGACGCGGAACCAGCCCTCGGTCGAGTAGGCCTCGCGGTTGGTGGCCAGGCCGGTGACCGGCGAGATCTGGCGGGCCGAGGTGGCGACGTCGCGGGCGACCCAGGCCTGGACCGAGAACTTGCCGAAATCGTAGCCGACGAGGCCGCCGAGGGCGAAGCGCCCGCCGCCGCCGCCCACCACGGTGCCGCAGCTGGCGAAGTTGCCGTTGCAGGGCGCGCCGAGAGGCAGCGGGCCGCGGTTCGGCAGGTTGGCGGTGCCGTAGCCGATGGCGCCGATCTCGAACTTGCCGAACTTCTTGGTCGCGGTCAGGTCGAGGTTGAGGGCGTCGGTCGGGAACTGGCTGCCGTAGAAGCCCGGGATGCCGTTGCGGCCGCCGAAGCGGGCCGGCGTGTCGTAGAAGTTGTAGGTCAGGTTGGCGGTGATGTTCCAGCCGTCGCCGGTGTAGCTGATGCCGAAGCCCTGGCGGTAGGTGTTGGAGGCCAGGATCGGCAGGCCGCCGCCGCGGCCGGCATTCAGCTCGTTGAGGTAGACACCCGCCAGGTAGCTGACGCCGATATTGTTGCCGAGATCCCAGGCGAAGATGCCGCCGAGGAACGTGCCGACATTGATGCTGGTGTCGCGGCCGCCGGCGGCGCGCGAGAAGGTGAAGACGGTCGGCGGGGCGATCACCGCCTCGAAGCGGGCGCCGAGCACCTTCCACGGGGTCGACCAGACCAGGACCGGGATGTTGACCGCGGTGTCGGTCGAGGTGAGATTCGGGCCGTCGGGGCTGCGATAGGTGAAGGTGTTGATCGCGTAGACGCCTTCCGGCAGCGGCGCGCCGATCGCGAGGCCGACCTGCTCGCCCGGAACCGTCGTGGTCTGTGCGTAGGACACCGTCGCGGACGCGCACAGCGACAGGGCAGCCGCCCCCGCGGCCAGCCAATACTTGCCCATGATCTTTCCTTCCCTAACGTCCCTGGGGCAGGCTCACGCACAATCCCCGGCCCGGTCGGCGCCCGATCGTTGCGCGCCTCGACCGGACTGGAACGCGCCCGGCCCCCACCCGACGACACAGTCTGAACAAGAACGATGGTCTTCCAGATTGTCCCGGAACGCCAGCCTTTTGCTCGCCAGGAAGGCAAACGACGACCCGGCGTTGCGCAAATGACGCATTTTCGTCATGCACTCGCCGCTTTGTACTTTGGTGGTAATGGGCATCAAAACGGAAACAAAACCCGGCTTGGTGCACCGCACAGACGGATTTTCCGCCCGTGCGGTCAAGCTTCGCGGGTGTTTTCGGCCGAAACGCTACTCGGCCGCTTGCTTGCTGCTCGCCGCCGCCTTGCGCGGCCGGGCCGGGCGGGCGGCCGGCTTCGCGGCGGGCCGGCGGGCCAGGACCTCGCGCAGGAAGCGGCCGGTATGGCTCGCCGCCGAATCGGCGATCGCCTCGGGCGTGCCCTCCGCAACGATGGTGCCGCCGCCGTCGCCGCCCTCCGGCCCCATGTCGATCACCCAGTCGGCGGTCTTGATGACCTCGAGGTTGTGCTCGATCACCACGACGCTGTTGCCCTGGTCGACCAGCTCGTGGAGCACCTCCATCAGCTTGGCGACGTCGTGGAAGTGCAGGCCGGTGGTGGGCTCGTCGAGGATGTAGAGGGTGCGGCCGGTGGCGCGCTTCGACAGCTCCTTGGAGAGCTTCACCCGCTGCGCCTCGCCGCCCGAGAGTGTGGTGGCCTGCTGGCCGACCCGGACGTAGCCGAGGCCGACCCGGGCCAGGGTCTCGAGCTTCTCGCGGATCGCCGGCACCGCCTTGAACAGCTCGGCCGCCTCCTCCACCGTCATGTCGAGCACGTCGGCGATCGAGCGCTCGCGGTACTTCACCTCCAGGGTCTCGCGGTCGTAGCGCTTGCCCTTGCAGACGTCGCAGGTGACGTAGACGTCGGGCAGGAAGTGCATCTCGATCTTGATGACGCCGTCGCCCGAGCAGGCCTCGCAGCGTCCGCCCTTGACGTTGAAGGAGAACCGGCCCGGCTGGTAGCCGCGGGCCTTCGCCTCGGGCAGGCCGGCGAACCAGTCGCGGATCGGCGTGAAGGCGCCGATATAGGTGGCGGGGTTCGAGCGCGGGGTGCGGCCGATCGGCGACTGGTCGATGTCGATGACCTTGTCGAGGTGCTCCAGCCCCTCGATGCGGTCGTGCGGCGCGGGATGCTCGAGGGCGCCGTTGAGCTTGCGCGCCACCGCCTTGTAGAGCGTGTCGACGACGAGCGTCGACTTGCCGCCGCCCGACACCCCGGTGATGCACGTGAAGGTGCCGAGCGGGATCGCCGCGGTCACGTCCTTCAGGTTGTTGCCCCGCGCGCCGACGAGGCGCAGCATCTGCGGCGCCGGCGGCTCGCCCTTGGCCGCCGCGGGCACCGTCTTGGCCTTGCGCCGCATCTTCGGCACCCGCACCGAGAGGGCGCCGGTCAGGTATTGCGCGGTCAGCGAGTTCGGGTCGGCCAGCAATTCCTGCGGCGTGCCCTGCGCCACGATCCGCCCGCCATGGATGCCGGCGCCGGGGCCGACATCGACGACGTAGTCGGCCTGCAGGATCGCGTCCTCGTCGTGCTCGACCACGATCACCGAGTTGCCGAGGTCGCGCAGGCGCTTGAGCGTCCCGAGCAGGCGCTCGTTGTCGCGCTGGTGCAGGCCGATCGAGGGTTCGTCGAGGACATACAGAACGCCGGTCAGCCCCGAGCCGATCTGCGAGGCCAGCCGGATGCGCTGGCTCTCGCCGCCCGACAGCGAGCCCGAGCCGCGGGCGAGCGTCAGGTATTCGAGGCCGACATCGACCAGGAAGGTCAGCCGGTCGCGGATCTCCTTGAGGATGCGGACCGCGATCTCGTTCTGCTTGGGCGTCAGGTGCTCCGGCAATTCGCCGAACCAGCGATGCGCGTCGCGCACCGAGAGCACCGTGGCATCGCCGATGTCCGAGCCGGCGATCTTGACCGCCAGGGCCTCGGGCTTCAGCCGCTTGCCGCCGCAGGCCGAGCACGGCGTCTCGGCCATGAACCGGCCGATATCCTCGCGCGCCGCGTCGCTGTCGGTCTCCTTGTAGCGCCGCTCCAGGTTCGGGATCACGCCCTCGAAGGGCTTGGAGACCTCGTAGGCGCGCAAGCCGTCATTGTAGGCGAAGCGGATATCGTCGCCGTCCGAGCCGTAGAGCACGACCTGCCGGGCGGCCTCGGTGAGCTTCGCCCACGGCGTGTCGGTGCGGAAGCGGTAGTGCCGCGCCAGCGCCTCGAGGGTCTGGCCGTAATAGGGCGAGGTCGATTTCGCCCACGGCGCGACGGCGCCGCGCGACAGGCTGAAGGACTCGTCGGCGATGACGAGCGTCGGGTCGATCCGCATCTCGTGGCCGATGCCGCCGCAGGTCGGGCAGGCGCCGAACGGATTGTTGAAGGAAAAGAGTCTGGGCTCGATCTCGGGAATCGTGAAGCCGGAGACCGGGCAGGCGAAGCGCGACGAGAAGGTGATCGGCTCCGGCGCCTCGCCGTCCTCGGGCGCATCCGCGAAGGTCACCACCGCGATGCCGTCGGCGAGCTCGAGCGCCGTCTCGAACGAATCGGCGAGCCGCGAGGCCATGTCGGCCCGCACGACGATCCGGTCGACCACGACGTCGATGTCGTGCTTGAGCTTCTTGTCGAGCTTCGGCACGTCGTCGATGGCGTAGTACTCGCCGTCGATGCGCAGGCGCTGGAAACCCTTCTTCTGGAACTCGGCGATCTCCTTGCGGTACTCGCCCTTGCGGCCGCGCACCACCGGGGCCAGCAGGTAGAGCCGGGTCTTCTCGGGCAGCGCCAGCACCCGGTCGACCATCTGGCTGACGGTCTGGCTCTCGATCGGCAGGCCGGTCGCCGGCGAGTACGGGATGCCGACCCGCGCCCAGAGCAGGCGCATGTAGTCGTAGATCTCCGTGACGGTGCCGACCGTCGAGCGCGGGTTCTTCGAGGTGGTCTTCTGCTCGATCGAGATCGCCGGCGACAGGCCGTCGATCTGGTCGACGTCCGGCTTCGCCATCATCTCGAGGAACTGGCGGGCATAGGCCGAGAGCGATTCGACGTAGCGGCGCTGCCCCTCGGCGTAGATGGTGTCGAAGGCGAGCGACGACTTGCCCGAGCCGGACAGGCCGGTGAATACCACCAGCTTGTCGCGCGGGATCGTCAGGTCGACGTTCTTCAGGTTGTGCTCGCGGGCGCCCCGCACCGCGATCACGCGCGCTTCCGCGGAACGGTCGAAGAGCTTGTCGAGAGAGGCCATGCAGGAAGGCTCCGGGCCGCCGCCGAACGGGGCGCGGCCAGGCTTGGTGGGACCGGGGACCGGCCGGGAGCCCGCGATGCCGGGAACCCTGTCGACCGTACGGAGGACCAGATGGGGCCTGTCGCACGGATAACCAGATCGGGCTCCCGGCCGGGGCTCCGGTCAATCTCGATCGACGACTAGAACAAACTGCGTACAGCGGCAACCGCCGTGTTCTCACAAGCTGAGCGGTGCGTTGTCGATCACCTCCTTCATGACGAAGAAGGTCCGGGTCTGGCGCACGCCGGGCAGGGCGATGAGGATCTCGCTGTGCATCCGGTTGAAGTCGGCCATGTCCGAGACGCGGATCTTGAGGAAGTAGTCGAAGTCGCCGGCGACGAGGTGGCAGTCGAGCAGCATCGGCATCGCGAGCGCCGCCGCCTCGAAGGCCGAGAAGCTCTCGGGGGTCGAGCGGTCGAGCACCACGCCGACCAGCACCAGCGAGCCGCGCCCGACCCGGTCCGGCGCCACGACGCCGCGCACGCCGCGCAGGTATCCCTCGTCGAACAGCCGCTGGGTGCGGCGGTGGCAGGTCGCCGGGCTGGTGTTGACGCGCTTGGCGAGCTCCGCGTTGCCGATCCGGCCATCCTCCTGCAGCAGCCGGAGAATCTTGACGTCGATCCGGTCGAGCCCAGGGCTCATGAAAGATCCTTCCGCAGGACTGGCAGAAACCGAGCGATCGTAGCACGAAAGCGCGGACCGGGCGCCATACGGGAGCGCATTTCGGGCAAGTTCGAGAGCACCTTCCGCTGGATCGCGGCTAGGATGACGGCGGCTTCCACACAGGACCTCCGCGATGATTCCGTCGATGCTGTCGCAGTTCGAGCGCTACCCCCTGACCTTCGGCCCGACCCCGATCGAGCACCTGCCGCGGCTGACCGCCCATCTCGGCGGCGACGTGCAGATCTACGCCAAGCGCGACGACTGCAATTCGGGCCTCGCCTACGGCGGCAACAAGCTGCGCAAGCTCGAATACATCGTGCCGGACGCGATCGCGTCGGGCGCCGACACCCTGGTGTCGATCGGCGGCGTGCAGTCGAACCACACCCGCATGGTGGCGGCGGTGGCAGCCAAGATCGGCATGAAGTGCCGGGTGATTCAGGAAGCCTGGGTGCCGCACGAGGACGCGGTCTACGACCGGGTCGGCAACATCATGCTGACGCGGATCATGGGCGCCGAGTCGCAGCTCGTCGACGAGGGCTTCGACATCGGCATCCGCGACAGCTGGAAGCAGGCGATCGAGGACGTGAAGGCCAAGGGCGGCAAGCCCTACGCGATTCCCGCCGGCGCCTCGGTGCACAAGTTCGGCGGCCTTGGCTATGTCGGCTTCGCCGAGGAGGTGCGCCGGCAGGAAGCCGAGATGGGCCTGCGCTTCGACTACATCGTGGTCTGCACCGTCACCGGCTCGACCCATGCCGGCATGGTGGTCGGCTTCAAGCCCGACGGCCGGGCCGGCAACGTCATCGGCATCGACGCCTCCTGCACCCCGGCCCAGACCCGGGCGCAGGTGCTGGAGATCGCCCGCAACACCTCGGCGCTCGTCGGCGCCGGCGAGATCACCGAGGACGACGTGGTCATCAAGGAAGACTACGCCTACCCGGTCTACGGCGTGCCCTCGAAGGAGACGGTCGAGGCGATCCGCCTCGCCGCCCGGCTCGAGGCGATGATCACCGACCCGGTCTACGAGGGCAAGTCGATGCAGGGCATGATCGACCTCGTGCAGAAGGGCTTCTTCCCCAAGGGCTCGAAGGTGCTCTACGCCCATCTCGGCGGGGCGCCGGCGCTGAACGGCTACAGCTACACGTTCCGCAACGGGTGAGGGGGAGGCCTGTTCGGCAGACGATCATTCGTCGAACAGACCCCGGACCATCATACCCTCCCTGTCATCCCGGGGCCGCTCGGCGGAACCCGGGATTCATGAACGCCGGCGCCTCCGAAAGAATCGGCACGCTGGTCGCTTCGCTCTGGACCATCAGCGGTTATGGATCCCGGCTTCCCGGCTGCGCCGAGCCCCGGGACGACGCGGAGGGTTTCAGATCCGGGTGCGAGAAACCATCGATGGGAACAGATGAAGCCCGGCCGCTCGTCGCGCGCCGGGCTTCTTCGTCTTCAGCCGTCTCTCGTCACTTGTCCGTGCACAAGCCTTCGGCTGAGAGCCGGCGATGGTGGCGCGGGTCGCAATCGGTCGCCAGGAACGAGGCCCACTCGGCCTTGGTGCCGTAGAAGGCGTTGCGGTCGACGTCGCCGCGCACCCCCGGCACCCGCCCGGTCGAGGTGAACTGCCACAACATCCAGTCGCGGTTGACGTAGCGCTGCTCCGGCTCGGCGGCCGTGGAGCGGACCCAGTGCGGATAATCCGGCAGCTCGCCTTCCAGCACGTCCTTGTGGAACGTGATGTCGGTGTAGATGATCGGCCGCTTGCCGGTATAGGCCTCCATCTCCCGCAGCATGTACTCGGTCATGGCGAGAGCCTGGGCCTTCGGCAGCTTCTTCGGGCAGAGCGCCGAATGGCCGTTCCACTCGACGTCGAGGACCGGGGGGAGGGCGGTCGGGTCGTTGGGGACGTTGCGCTTGAACCAGTCCATCTGGTCCTTGGCGGAGCGGCACCAGAACACGAAGTGGTAGGCGCCCCGCGGCACGCCGGCGCGGCCGGCACCGTCCCAGTTCTCGCGGAAGCGCTCGTCGACGTGGTCGCCGCCCTCGGTCGCCTTGATGTAGGCGAACTGGGTGCCGGCGCCCCGGACCGAGGCCCAGTCGATCGGGCCCTGCCACTTCGACACGTCGATGCCCTGGATCGGGTGCATCTTCGCCTTGGCGACGCCCGGATGGGGCTTCACGTCGCCCTTGGTCGGATAGAAATCGGCCCCCCCGCCGGCGCAGGCCGCGAGCGTCGCGAGGCTCGCCGCCGCCAGGGCGCGCCTGCCCCACAGGACGCCGCGCGACAGGAGGGAGGTCCACGGGGCGGAGGGGATCGTCGACTCCATCGGCATCGGGGCGCGGCCTGACTTGACGCGGAACACTATGGCTATTCGATGCGGTGGGGCCGGTTAATGGAAGCTTGACGGGATCTGAACGGAATTCCGAAATCCGTGGCCGATAAGCCACGTAAGAACCGCCGACAGCTCGCCCCGGCCTCGGCCATCGGGCATAAGCCCCGGCCATGCTTGAGATTTGTCGGGGCGGCGCATGGGCAAGGTTCTGTTTACCATCGGGTACGAAGGCGCCGATCCCGAGCGGTTCGCCGCCGCCTTGCGCGATGCGGGCGTGGCGAGGCTCGCCGATGTGCGGGCGGTGGCGGCCTCGCGCAAGCGCGGCTTCTCGAAGAGCGCGCTCGCCGCCGGCCTGACCGAGGCGGGCATCGCCTACGCGCATCTGCGCGGGCTGGGCACGCCGAAGGCCGGCCGCGAGGCGGCCCGCGCCCACGATGCCGGGCTGATGCGGCGGATCTACTGCGAGGAGGTGCTGGAGACCGGGGCGGGGCAGGCCGCCCTCGACGAGCTGGCAGCGCTCGCCGCGGCCGGCCCGACCTGCCTGCTCTGCTTCGAGCGCGATCCGGAACGCTGCCATCGGCGGGTCCTGAGCGAGCGGTTGGCGGGGCGGGGGTTTTCGATCGTGGACCTGTTCGCCTGAGGCGATCCCGCGATGTCGGTCGGCACCGGACCACGGTGCCGGCGACCCGGGCGAGAGCCGAGGCTGCGTCGCGTGCAGCCGACCCGCGGCCGGTCGGGGAGACGCCGGCACGCCGGACGGCCGGGCCCCTTGGCGGCCGCGGAAAGTCCAGCGCAGGTCGCGGGGAAGACGTCGTCTTGCCGTTCGTCCGGTCTTCCGCCGTTCGTCCGGCAGGCTTCGGTCGGCGGTCTCGCTGCTGCCCCTCGCGTCCATCCGCAGGACGCCTCGGGTTGGGGAAACGCCCATCGTGTCAGTAGATTCAAGAGACAACAACAATCAAGATTCCAGCGTTAAACCAGAATAATCTTGTTATTTCTTCACCTGTCAATCTTTCAGGAAAGACAATTCCAATAAATACGGTTTACACGGCAATTTCGATATCGTCATGTCGATGCGAGCGGTGCCGATCGACGCGATCGAGGATCCGCTCGCCGGGCGGGCGCGCTCAAGCCGAGCCGTCCGTTCGCAACGTGATTTTCAAGATCGGAGGATATCGTCCATGGCGTGGGATATGACGAAATGTCGTTGGGGCGTTCCTGCCAATTTCACCAATACGGATGCCGAGAACGCCGTCAGAAATGCCAATTTCAGCGCATCCGTATACGTCAACATCTCTTCTGCTCAGCAGATGACCAAGCAGGCTTACTGCTTCTATGAGTTCGGCGGTTTCCGCATCTGTGTTGTTGGTCATGTGCACCGAGATTCCAACCAGCAATGGACCATTGCTGGAAATTCCTTCATCCCGGGATGGGCGGGGTGGGACATGACGACACCGGCCAATCAAGTCACGGTGATCGGCGGTCTGCAGGCGGGCGGTGCTTTCCCCGGAGACGACCGCTACCCGCACCCCCTTTGAGCGCCTGTTGGATCGAGAGAACCTCAGTCGCATCCTCCGACGTCTTCCCGGGGCTCGCCGCTTGCGAGACCCCGGGATCCGTCACCGCTGACGGCGGAGGATCACGCGATCAACGTTCCGCCTCATCCTGCGGCGTCAGCGGTGACGGCTTCCGGGTTCCGCTGCGCGGGCCCGGGAGGGCGGGGAGACGTGTCGATATTTATGCAAGATCGAATCGAAGCGCCAATCGAACCGGCTCCGATGGCTACCGGCTATCTTGCCATATCGCGGCACAATCGATTTGTCTTGATTCTCCGGCCGAGAGGCACCGACCGACCAACCGGATCGACAGTGTCGTCGGATCTCTCGCTGTAGCGCGACAGGAAACGAGCCAGCGCGGGCTTGGCGGCGCCGGCACGGGCGAGATCGGACCTGTCTCCCGTCGTATCCGCCGTCCGGCGAGGCGGGCACGACTCGTTCCGGACCATCCCTCCGCCGGTATCGTGGATCCGTGCTCCGCGGTCGACCGCGGAACCGCGATGTCGCTCGTCGTCCGGTCATCGCATGCCGTCTTCGCTCCGACCGGGTGGACCGGGTTGGGCGACGGCCCGGGATCCGCCTCGCCGGACCATGCTCGGGCCCGCTCAGCCCTCGCCCGCCCGCGGCACCGGTGCTTCGCCCGGCAGCGCCCGCGGCCGGCCGAGGCGCCGCCGCCGGGGGAGAGCCGCGTCCTCCGCGTGGGCGGCCTCGATGTTGCCGTAGAACTGGTCGGCGCTCGCCGCCCAGGTGTAGCGCAGGGCCTCCGCCCGGCAGGCCGCGCGCGGGATCGCGAGCGCCGCCCGGGCCGCCGCCCCGAGGTCGTGGCCGAGAACCCCGACATTCGTGCCGCCGATCACGTCGAGGGGACCGGTGACCGGATAGGCCGCCACCGGAAGCCCGCTCGCCAGGGCCTCCAGGAGCACGATGCCGAAGGTGTCGGTCAGGCTCGGGAAGACGAAGACGTCGGAGGCCGCGTAGACCCGGGCGAGCGCCTCGCCGGTGAGGGTGCCGAGGAAGCACGCTGCCGGATCGACGGCGGCGAGCCGCGCCCGGTCCGGCCCGTCGCCGACGACGAGCTTGGTGCCGGGCAGGTCGAGGCGCAGGAAGGCCTCGACGTTCTTCTCCACGGCGAGCCGCCCGACGAACAGGAAGAACGGCCGGGGCAGGCCCGCCAGCGCCCCGGGCGCGGCCTCGCCGTCGCGGGGATGGAACAGGTCGGTGTCGACGCCGCGGGTCCAGCGCATCAGCCGCCCGAAGCCGCGACCCGCGAGGTCGCGCTCGAGCGACGGCGTGCTCACCATGGTGCCGCTCGCCGCGCCGTGGAAGCGGCGCAAGCACGCATAGCTCCAGCGCTCCGGCACCGGCAGGCGGGCGGCGAGGTATTCGGGGAAGCGGGTGTGGTAGCTCGTGGTGAAGGGGCGCCCCTGCGCCAGGCAGACCCGTCGCGTCGCGAGCCCGATCGGCCCCTCGGTGGCGATGTGGACGTGGGTGGGGGCGAGCGCCGGGAACCGCGCCGCGACGCCCCGGGCGGTCACGAGCGACAGGCGGATCTCGGGGTAGCCCGGCAGCGGCACGCTGGCGAAGTCGAGCGGCGTCAGCATCACCGGGTCGTGGCCGCGCCGGCGCCCCGCCGCGACCATGTGCTCGAGCGAGCGGACGACGCCGTTGACCTGGGGGTGCCAGGCATCGGTCGCGACGAGGAGCCTCACGCGACGGCCCGGGTGCCGGGGGCCGCGGCGGCCGGCAGGGGGTGACGCGCGGCGGGCGCCAGCTCCTCGACCGGGGCGGCCGGGCGCGGGCGCGCGGCGAGGGGCGCCGGGGCCTCGGCGTTGGCGCGGCTCCACTCGGCGAAGCGGATCACCTCCATCGTGCCGTCGTAATGCTCGACCACCGCGGTGCAGGATTCGACCCAGTCGCCGGTGTTGAGATAGTGCATGTCGCCGACCATGCGGCTCGCCGCGTGGTGGATGTGGCCGCAGATCACCCCGTCGGCCTCGGCCCGGCGGGCCTCGGCGATCAGGAATTCCTCGAACCGGCCGATGAAGTTGACCGCGTTCTTGACCTTCAGCTTGGCCCAGGCCGAGAGCGACCAGTAGGTCAGGCCGAGGCGGCGCCGCACCCAGTTGAGATGGGTGTTGACGAACAAGGCCGCCGTGTACGCGCCGTCGCCGAGCAGCGCCAGCCAGCGGGCGTGGCGCACCACGAGGTCGAACTGGTCGCCGTGGATGACGAGGTAGCGCTTTCCGTCCGCCGCCTCGTGCAGCACCTGGTCCTGGATCTCGATCCCGCCGAAATGCATGTCGAGGAAGTCGCGCAGGAACTCGTCGTGGTTGCCCGGCACGTAGACGAGCCGGGATCCCTTTCGCACCTTCCGCAGCAGCTTCTGCACCACGTCGTTGTGCGATTGCGGCCAGTACCAGCCCGAGCGCAGCTTCCAGCCGTCGACGATGTCGCCGACGAGGTAGATCTCGTCGGCATCGACGTCCCGCAGGAACTCGAGCAGCAAATCGGCCTGGCAGCCCTTGGTTCCCAGATGGATATCCGAGAGGAACAGGGTTCGCACGCGAAGCGCGTCGGCGTCCTCGGCCACGTGCATTCTCCTTGGCGGCGTCTCGCGCCAGCCAAACCCCATTCGCGTATCACTTTGATGACGCGGAGCCGGACCGGGACAGCGCGGCCGGGGATGCAGGCCGAAATCCGTTTGCGGAGACTTAAACGAGACCATGCGGATCGCGCAGGTCAGCCGCCCGGGCCGGCCTCTACCTCGGCCGTGCCGATTCGTGGTTCTGACAGGACGCCCCGCCGCGTGCCCCGCGGCCGCGCACCTCCCCCGACCGTCAGAAAAGCGCCCCGCCCATGGCAGCCCCCCTCGTCGTCCCCGGCCGTTCGGTCACCGGATCTGGCGCGTCGGGCCGTGCGGCCGCGCGGCCCTATCTTGGGATCGGGCTGAAGGTGCTCTCGGCGCTCGCCTTCACGCTGATGTCGGCCGGCGTGAAGATCCTGGCCGACCGGTTCCCGACCGGCGAGATCGTGTTCTTCCGCTGTTTCATCGCCATCGCGCCGCTGCTGCTGTGGCTGCGCTGGCAGGGCAGCGTGCGCGACGCCGTGCGCACGCAGAACCTCAGGGGCCACATCCTGCGCAGCATCATCGGTGCCTGCGGCATGTTCGCGGGCTTCGCCGGGCTGTCCTTCCTGCCGCTCTCGGATGCCGTCGCGATCGGCTACGCCTCGCCGATCCTCGTCGTGGTGCTGGCGGCGATCGTGCTGCGCGAGAAGGTCCAGGCCTATCGCTGGGCCGGCGTGAGCGTCGGCTTCCTCGGCGTGCTGATCACGCTCGCCCCCCACCTCGAATTCGGCGGATCGAATGGCGGCGGCGCGACCGGCGCCCTGTTCGCGATCCTGGCGGCGGGCTGCTCGGCGGCGGCCACGATCCAGGTCCGCAAGCTCACCGGCACCGAGCGCACCGGCGCCATCGTGCTCTACTTCTTCCTGTTTACCTCGCTCCTCGGCCTCTCGACCCTGGCGCTCGGCTGGCGGATGCCGGGCCTGTCCGACCTCGCCCTGTTCGTGGTCGTCGGCGTGCTCGGCGGCATCGGGCAGATCCTGCTCACCGAGAGCTATCGCCACGGCGACGCCTCGCTGGTCGCGCCGTTCGAGTACACCACCATGCTGTGGTCGGTGCTGATCGGCTGGTTCGTGTTCGGCCAGCTGCCTACCGCGGCGATCGCGGTCGGCGGCGGCATCGTCGCGGCGGCCGGCGTGTTCGTGGTCTGGCGCGAGCGGCGCCTCGTCGTCGAGCGGGCCCGCGAGGCGGCGGGCGGCGCGCGGGCGGGCTGACACGCCACCGTTGACGCCCCGGCGCGCTCGCCCTTACTCCGGGGGATCGTCGATCGGCCCCCCGGGTCCAGCAGGGAAGCGCCCCATGCCCGCATGCCCCATCCACGTCGCGCGGGAGCCTGCCCGTGACCTCTGAGGGCAACCACGCGACCGTGCCGGTGGACCTGCGGCTCTACGGCCTCCTCGACGTCGGGGTCTGCGGCGGCGATGCCGAGCACCTCGCCCGGATGGCGGCGGAGGCGGCCGCGGGCGGCTGCACCCTGCTGCAATACCGCGAGAAGACGATCGGCAACGCCCGCGAGACCGTGGCACGCTTGCGCCGGATTCACGCGGCGCTCCAGGGCAGCGGCGTGCCGCTCCTGATGAACGACCGGGTCGACCTGGCGCTCGCGGCCGGGCTCGAGGGCGTGCATCTCGGCCAGGAGGACATGCACCCGGCCGATGCGCGGCGCCTGCTCGGCCGCGACGCGATCGTCGGGCTCACCGTCAAGAACGCCGCCCAGGCCGACGAACTCTACCGCCTGCCGGTCGATTACGCCTGCATCGGCGGGGTGTTCGCCACGACTAGCAAGAACAACCCGGACCCGCCGGTCGGGCTCGACGGGCTCAACCGCATCGTGTTCCGGGCGCGGCTCGCCCGCGGCGCTTCCCTGCCGGTCGGGGCGATCGCCGGGATCGACCGCAGCAACGCCGCGGCGACGATCGGGGCGGGGGCGGACGGCGTCGCGCTGATCTCGGCGCTGTTCGGCACCGGCCGCGACGTCGAGGCCCGGGCCCGCGACCTGCGCGGGGTGATCGACGGGGCGCTCGCGGCCCGGGGCGCCGCATGATCGCCGTGACGATCGCGGGTTCCGATTCCGGCGGCGGCGCCGGCATCCAGGCCGATCTCAAGACCTTCTCGGCGCTCGGCGTCTACGGCGCCAGCGTGGTGACGGCGCTCACCGCCCAGAACACCCGGGGCGTGCAGGCGATCCACGACGTGGAACCTGAATTCGTCGCCCGCCAGATCGAGAGCGTGTTCACGGATCTCGACGTGACGGCGGTGAAGATCGGCATGCTCTCGCGCATCCCGACGATCACGGCCGTGGCCGAGGGGCTCGCCCGCCACGGCGCGGGCCTGCCCCGGGTCCTCGATCCGGTGATGGTGGCGACGAGCGGCGACCGCCTGCTCGCCGACGACGCCGTCGAGGCCCTGCGCACCAAGCTCCTGCCCCACGCCTCCGTGCTGACCCCGAACCTGCCCGAGGCCGCGGTGCTGCTCGGGGAAGGGATCGCCGCGACCGAGGCGGCGATGCTCGATCAGGGCCGGCGCCTCCTGGCGCTCGGGCCGGCCGCGGTGCTGATGAAGGGCGGCCACGCCGCCGGCCCGGAGAGCGTCGACCTCCTGGTCGGCCCCGGCGATTCCGTCCTGCGCCTCACCGGTCCGCGGATCGAGACCCGCAACACCCACGGCACCGGCTGCACCCTGTCGGCGGCGCTCGCCGCCGGGCTCGCCCGCGGCCTGCCGCTGCCGGAGGCGGCCCGGGCGGCCAAGGCCTATCTGAGCGCGGCGCTCGCCGCCGCGGGGCGCCTGCGGATCGGGCACGGCAACGGCCCGGTGCACCACTTCCACGCCTGGTGGAACTGACGTCCCATCCCGCCGGAATCGGCCCGCGCGGTCGCATGAACCCTTGCGCAGTCCGGGCGATTGCGTTTGATGGAGCGTACGGGCGTTCGGAATGCGGAACGCCGCGCGGCGATCGAGCGGGATTCAAGGGCGGGCGATGGGCGTCGAGCGGGGGCGGGAGCGCGGCAAGGACCTGTTGACCGGCGCGCAGGTGCTGTCGGGGCAGCTCGGCAAGACCATCCAGCGCCTGCGCAAGGCCTACAACCTGTCGCTCTCCGAGCTCGCCGAGCAATCCGGCGTCGCGAAGTCGATCATCAGCCAGATCGAGCGCAACGAGACCAACCCGACGCTGGCGACGATCTGGCGCCTCAGCCAGGCCCTCGACGTCTCGATCGAGCGGGTGCTCGCCACCGGCGACGAGGAGCCGTTCATCGAGAAGTCGTCCCGGGCCGACACGCCGATCCTGGTCTCCGACGACGGCCGGATGCGGCTCGCGATCATCGGCTGGATCAAGACCGTCGAGTGGCTGCAATGGTACGACCTCTCGGCCGATCCCGGCGGCGTGCTCGATTCCGACGCCCACCAGCGCGGCTCGGTCGAGTGCCTGTCGGTCACCGAGGGCGAGTTCGAGGTCGACGTCGCCGGCGCGGTGCAGCGGGCCCGGGCCGGCGAGACCCTGCGCTACCGCTGCGACCGTCCCCACACCGTGCGCTGCATCGGCGAGGCGACGGGGCGCGCCTTCATGGTGGTGATCATGAAGGCGGCGGTGATGGAGTGACGCGCGCCGCCGCGGTCAAACCTTAGGGAAGCCGGACACCGAATCTTATCGGGTCGGTTCGACAGTCGACATGACGCAGAGGAAGCGGCATGTCGAACCTTATCGCCCTGTCCGGCTTGCCGGCGCGCGGCCCGCTGGTCCTGCGGCGGGGACCCGGGGCGGCGTCCCGGCTCGGCTGGATCGTACTCGGAACGGCCGGTCTCGGCCTGCTCGCCGCGGCGTCCGTCGGCGGCTTCCGGATCGCCGACCACGTCCTCATCGCCCTGATGCAGCTCGTCGCCCTCGGGGGCTGCGGCGCGGCGATCCGCGCCCGCGGCTGGGTCCGGGTCGGAACCGCCGCCGACATCGCCGCCCAGCTCCTGCTTGCCGGCCTGCTCGCGCCTCTCCTGAGCGTCGTGGCGGCGAGCACGAACCTGCCCTATCGCGACGAGGACCTGCTCGCGCTCGACGCGGCGCTGTTCGGCTTCGACTGGGGCCACGTGGTCGCCCTGGCCCAGACCCGATCGCTCCTGATGGAGGTCCTGAGCCACGTCTACGCGAGCCTGATGCAGCAGCTCGTGATCCTGTTCGCGCTGCTCCTGGCCGCCGGGCGGACGGCCCGGGCGCAGGCCTTCTGCCTCGCCTGGATCCTGACGCTCGCCGCCACCATCGCGATCTTCCCGCTGGTGCCGGCGCTCGGGGGTTACCTGCACCACGGCGTGGCGCAGGACGACACGCACGTGCTGGTCTCGGCGGCATGGCGCCACGTCGACATCCTCGGCCCGGCCCGCGACGGCACGCTCTCGGCCCTGACCGGCGAGAGCCTGGGGGGCATCGTGACCTTCCCGAGCTTCCACGCCGCGGCCGCAGCGCTCCTCGCCTGGGGGTTCTGGGGGCTGCCGGTGCTGCGCTGGCCCGCCCTCGCGCTCAATCTGGCGATGCTCGCCGCGACGCCGGTGATCGGCGGGCACTACCTGGTCGACGTCGTCGCCGGCCTCGTGCTCGCCGGTCTCGCGCTCGGGTTCGTGCGGCTCCTGACTCGGATGCCGGCCGCGCCGTGAGCGCAGACCGGCATCGCCGTCGTCACGCCGCCGCTCCGACCCAGCGCACGATGTCGGCGAGCACGGTGGACAAGGCACGGTCGAGCCCGTTGGCCGCGCTCCCGGCATCGACCGCCGCGACCGGGACGCGCGCCTGGAACACCCGGGCGGCGGCCACCGTGCCGGTCGCCTCGGAGACGAGCTTGACCGAGATGTCGACCACCGCCTCGCGCGATCCGGCCGCGATGTCGAAGGCGCGGATCTCGGTCACCAGCACCGTATCGGCCGCGACCTTGTCGCCGGGCCGGCTCACCGAGCGCAGGCGCCCGGTATTCTCCAGGCTCTGGAGCAGGCGGGCCTGGATCAGGCGCGGCAGGCGGTCGGCCCACTGGCCGCCGCCGAGGAACGACAGGGAGCCGCCGGGCTCGCGCACGATGATCCGGTCGGCCTCGAACGGTTGCAGGCCGACCGGTTCGGCCACCACGATCGATCGCCGGGCCGGGCCGCTGCGGGCCGCCCCCGGGACGGCGGTGAGATCGAAGGTCGTCGGCACCGCGCCGCCGCAGGCGCCGAGGAGCAGGGGCAGGCCGGCCGCCAGGACCCCGGCGGCGAGGAGCGGGCCGGACCGGCGAGCGCGGCGCGGAGGGATGACCGTGAGAGGCATGGCGGCGGGAGGACCGAGGGCGGGCAGGGCCGGCGCGAACCGGAACCCTCGCCCAGAAGCTTGACCGGACATGACCTGACAACGCCCGGCCGGGCGCGCGGGTGCAACCGCCGCGAGGCTGGGCTGCAACATGGTTAGCGACCGTTGTATTCGGGCAACGACGGCTTGCCGCCGAAAATCACCTGCGACGGGTCGCGCTCGATCTTGCGCACGGCGCTGTTGAGGCTGTTGAGCGTGCGCTGACCGTCGGTCGAGAGGGTCTGGACCTCGCGCCGGCCGGCGCCGCTGAGGCGGCTGACGCTCGAGGTCAGGGTGGCGGTGCGCTTGTCGAGGTTCTCCGACATCGTCCGGAAGGCGCGGCCCGCCTCGCGAATCGAGATCGCGGCCTCGCGCACCTCCGCGAAGGTGCTCTTGCCGGCATCGCCCGAGGCCGAGCCGAGGAAGCCCTCGGCGCCCTTCAGCACCGCGTCGAGCCGGTCGGCGGAGGCGTTGAGCTTGCCCGCGAGCGTCCGTGCGTCGTGGATTCCGGCCTGGACGTCGGGCGAGGCGGCGGCGAGCGCCGAGGAGAACTTGTCGGCGTTGTCGATCAGGCTCGCGAGCTTGCGCCCGTCCACGGCCTTGGTGAGCGCGTCGAGGGCCGGCGCGCTGTCGCCGAGGGTCTTGGAGAAGCGCTCGACATTGGCGAGCGTGCGGTTGATCGCGCCCTCGTTGCCGGCGACCACCCGGTCGAGGCGCTGCAGCATGTCGTCCGCGCGCTGCGCGATGGTGCGGGCCGCCGCCATCAGGTCCTGGATGTCGGAGGCGTCGGCGAAGATCGTCGGGACGGGGTCGTTGCTGGTCGGCGCGAGCGGCGGCGCGTCGGCGCTGCCGCCGACGAGCGCGATCGAGGCGACGCCGGTCAGCATCGTCATGTCGAGGCGCGCGCGGGTGTCGGCGCGCAGCGGCGTGCCGCGGTTGACCTCGATGATCGCCGTCACGCGGCGCGGGTCCTGCGGCAGCAGCCGCACGTCGGTCGCCTCGCCGACCCGGATGCCGTTGAAGGTGACCACCGCCCCCTTGGCGAGGCCGCCGACCCCGCCCGAGAACACGATGCGCACCGGCATCCGGGCCTGGTTCGCGGAGCTGCCGCGCAGCCAGAACGCGAAGGCGAAGCCGAGAGCGATCACCGCCAGCGTGAAGGCGCCGATCAGGACGTTGTTGGCGCGGGTTTCCATGCCTTAACGGTTTCCGTGCTCGTGCGGGACGAAGGGCAGGACCCTCGCGGCATGGCTCACGCGGCCACGCTTAAGCGAGGCGGCGGAGCCGGCGGGTGCGCGACCGCACATCAGGCGACGCCCTCCACGATTTCGCGGGATGAGATCTCCGGGACCACGATCGAGCGGGCGCGCTTGCCGTGGAAGTAGGAGCGCAGCCAGGGATGGTCGGAGGCGAGCATCGCCTCGATCGGCCCCTCGGCGATGATCTGGCCGTCGCCCAGGGCCGCGATGCGGTCGCAGGCGGTGTAGAGGCTGTCGAGGTCGTGGGTGACCATGAACACGGTGAGCCCGAGCGTGCGCTGGAGGGTGGCCACCAGCTCGTCGAACTCGCCGGCGCCGATCGGGTCGAGGCCGGAGGTCGGCTCGTCGAGGAACAGCACCTCGGGATCGAGGGCCAGCGCCCGGGCGAGCGCCGCGCGCTTGATCATGCCGCCGGACAGCTCGGAGGGCAGCTTGTCGGCGGCGTCGGGCTTCAGCCCCACCATCTCGATCTTGAGCCGGGCGAACTCGTCGAGCAGGCGCTCGGAGAGGTCGAGGTGCTCGCGCATCGGCACCTGGATGTTCTGCTTGACGGTGAGCGCCGAGAACAGCGCGCCCTGCTGGAACAGCACGCCCCAACGCCGCTCGATCACCCGCCGCTGGGCGAGGCTCAGGCGGTCGACGTCCTCGCCGAACACCTCGATCGTGCCGGAGCGCTTCGGCACCAGGCCGAGGAGCGTGCGGGTGAGCACCGACTTGCCCTGGCCGGACGGGCCGACGAAGCCGAGGATCTCGCCGCGGCGGATGTCGAGGTTCAGGCCCTTGAGCACCGTGCGCTCGCCGAAGGCGACCACGAGGTCGCGCACGCGGATGATCGCGTCGGGCGCCGGGCTCGCCGGGTCGGTGGGGTTCAAGGTGGGCAAGGAACGCACTCGCCTCGCTCAGAAGTCGATGGCCGCGAAGAACACCGCGAAGAGTCCATCGAGGACGATGACCATGAAGATAGACTTGACGACTGAGGCGGTGACGTGGCGGCCGAGCGACTCGGCCGAGCCTTCGACCATGAACCCCTCGACCGAGGCGATGATGCCGATGATCAGCGCCATGAACGGCGCCTTGATGAGCCCGATCAGGACGTGGCGAAGGCCGATCGCGTTCTGGAGCCGGAACGCGAAGGCCTCGAGCGACAGGCCGCCGTAGACGAGCGAGGTCAGCGCGCCGCCGGCGAGGGCCGCGAGGTCGGCCAGGAACGCGAGCAGCGGCAGGGCCAGCATCAGGGCGAGGATGCGCGGGACGATCAGGATCTCGATCGGGTCGAGGCCCATGACCCGGAGCGCGTCGACCTCCTCGCGCATCCGCATCGAGCCGATCTCCGCCGTGAAGGCCGAGCCGGAGCGTCCCGCCACCATGATCGAGGTGAGCAGCACGCCGAGCTCGCGCAGCGACAGGATGCCGATCATGTTGACGACGTAGCTCTGGGCGCCGAAGCGCTGGAGCTGGATGATGCCCTGCTGGGTGACGATGCAGCCGACCAGGAACGCGATCAGCATGATGATCGGCGCGCCGCGCAGCGCGATCTGCTCGATCTGGTTGATCAGCGCCGGCCAGCGGAAGCTGCGCGGCCGGGCGAGCACCCGCAGGCAGCCGGCCACCACCTCGCCCAGGAAGGCGAGCCCGGCCAGCCCCTGGCGGCCGAGGCTGCGCACGCCCGATCCGAGGCCCGCGACGGGATCGAGCGGGTGGAGACGCCGGCGCCGCGCGGCCGGGGCGGCCTCCCGGTAGGCGACCTCGCGCAGGAGGATCAGGTGCTCGGGCGCGGCGCCCGCATAGGCCGTGCCCTGGGGCAGGCCCGCGCGGGTGCGTTCCAGCACCCAGGCGCCGAGCGTGTCGAGGCGGGCGAGGCCCGAGAGGTCGATGACGAGGGGCGCGCCGGCCGCCAGCATCGCCGCGGAGGCGGCCTCGACGGCGGGCGCCTGGTCGGCGGTCCAGCGGCCGCTCAGGCGCGCGGCGAGGCCGTCGCGGACGCGCTCGATCGCGGCGCCGGCCGGATCGGCCCCCCGCGTCATGGGTGCGGTCGGCACGGGCCGGCCTCCCTCGTTCGTCCAAAGAATCCCCTCGGGCCGGTCCTATACCGCGTCATGCTAACAATTCGCAAACCATCGGGCCGGCCGTTTGCGCCGGTGCCGCTCAGCGTCGTGCCGCGCGCGCCGCCGCGACCGTCAGGACGAGGCCGAGGCCGGCCATCGGCAGCATCAGCGCGAAGGCGAGGGGCCCGCCGCCGGCCCGGTAGGCCGCCCCGCTCGCCAGGGTGGCGGAAGCCGAGGCGAGGGCGGCGCAGGCCGCGTAGGTCCCCTGCGCGGCGCCGCGCCCGCCCTCCGGCGCGAGCCGCGACAGGGCCGCCATGGCACCGAGCTGCGTCGCCCCGAAGGTCAGGCCGTGCAGCGCCTGCAGCGGCAGCACCAGGGCCGGCAGGCCGGACGCCGCGAGGAGGCCGCCCCAGCGCAGCAGGGCGGCGGCCGCCCCGAGCCCGAGCAGGCGGAACGGCGCATCGCGCAACCACCCGATGCGCCCCACCGCCGCGAAGAACCCGATCTCGGCGACGACGCCGACGCCCCAGGCGATCCCGGTCTCGGCCGGCGACAGGCCGATCAGGCCCCAGTGGATGCTGCCGAAGGCGTAGACCGCGGCGTGGCTCGCCTGGATCGCCGCGCCCGCCGCGATGGCGAGCCACAGGGCGAGGGGCAGGGGCACGCGGCCGGGCGCGCGGGAGGCCGGGACGGCCGCTCTCGCCCGGTGCAGAAGCAGGGCGGCGCCGCAGGCCGAGGCGAGCTCCAGGCCGGCGAGGAAGTTCGGGATGCCGCCGGTGCCGACGAATCCGAGGAGCCAGCCGCCGAGCAGGCTCGCGGCCAGGAACCCGAGCGACCCGCCGAGCCGGATCCGGGCGTAGTCGAGCCGCGCGTCGCGGCGCACCGCGGCGAGGCTCTGGTAGTCGAGGCAGGGCACCAGGGCGGCGCCCGCGACCGCGTTGACGACGATCAGCCCGGCGAGCGCCGGCCAGCCGAGGGGAGCCGAGGCGGGCATCAGGGCGTAGGTCGCGGCGAGGCCGAGGCTGCCGGCGACCATCAGGGTGCGCGGCGGGACGCCCCGGTCGATCAGCCCGACGAGGGGGGCGGTCGCCACGATCCTGACCAGGATCGGCAGGGCCACCAGCGCGCCGATCAGTTCCGGCCCGAGGCCGAGCCCGGCGAGCCAGAGCGGCAGGAACGGCATCGCCACGCCGATCCCGGCGAACACCGCCGCGTACAGGAGGGCGAGGCGCAGGCCGTCGCGGGATGAGGGCGGCAGAGGAGACACGAGACCCCGGTGGGACGAGGACCCGACGGCACGGGACGGCCTCGGGCGCGGGCGGATCGACCGCCCGAATCAGGGTCGCACGGCGGGCCTCGCGTAAGCCGCCGTTAACGCCGGGATGTCAAGCGTTATCCACGACGAGCCCTCGCGGGCGCCGCCGCCGGGCCGGGGCTTCGGCCGGCGATGACAGGGCAGGTGAGATGACCGGGACCCCTTCGCTCCCCATGAAGCGGGAGGAGTACGACGTCATCGAGGGTGCGATGCTGGAGACGGCGCGGGGGCGCTGGTTCCTCGGCGAGTACGCCAAGCGCAACCGCACCGCCGATACCGACATGCTGCTGCAGGCGATCGGCCGGCTCGAGAACGCCGTGATCGGCGAGCGCACGCCCGCCGGGATGGAGCGCCTGCGCTTCGACCTGATCGAGATGGCCAAGGCGATCAGCCGCACCAAGTCCGAGATCGCGGCGATCCACGCCCCCGACCAGGACCAGAGCCGGCTCGGCGCCGCCTCGGAGGCCCTCGACGGCATCGTGCGGACCACCGAGCGCGCGACCTCGGACATCCTGCAGGCGGCCGAGGAGGTGCAGGAGGTGGCCTGGACCCTGCGCGAGACCGGGGCCGACAGCCGGGTCTGCGACCGTCTCGACCACAACGCGACCCAGATCTACACCGCCTGCTCGTTCCAGGACCTGACGGCGCAGCGCACCAGCCGCATCGTCAACACCCTGCGCTACCTCGAGCAGCGCCTGACCGCGATGATCGAGATCTGGGCCAGCGAGGACGACCCTCCGGCGCAGGAGGCGGACCGGGCCGCCGTGCCCGAGACCGCCCTCGACCAGAACGACGTCGACCAGATCGTGGCGACCGGGGGGGGCGGAGATCGGGACGAGGCCCGGGCGCGGGACGCCGAGACCGTCCCCGCGCCGCGGCTGCGCCTCGTCGAGTCGCCGCTCGCCGACGACGACATCGCCTTCGTGCCGGTGCGGGACGAACCCACGGCTCAGGCCGACGACACGCTGGCGCTCGAGGACGCCTTCGCGGAGATCGACGGCCTCGCCCTCGACGAGAAGCTCGCCCGCTTCACCTGAGGCCGCACGACCTGAGGACGCACGGGGCCCGCCCTCGCGCCGCCACGATCGCCGCGCAGGGAGCCCGCGCCCCCGATCCGCTCTCACAGCCGGCCGCGATGACCCTGCACCTCCTCAAGCTCTGCGTCGGCTGCGAGTCCATCGCCGACCTCGAGGAGTGGATCGCCGCCCGCCGGGCGGAGGCCGTGCGCCAGGGCCGGCCGCACGAGCAGGCCCACATCACCCGCATGGTGCCCAAGCGCGGCGACGAGATCGTCGGCGCCGGCTCGCTCTACTGGGTGATCCGCGGCCTGGTCGCCTGCCGCCAGCCGGTGCTGGCGATCCGCCCCTTCACCGACGGCGACGGCGTCGGCCGCTGCCGCCTCGTCCTCGACCCGGCGGTCACCCCGGTCGAGCCGCGGCCGTGCCGGCCGTTCCAGGGCTGGCGCTACCTCCCGGCCGCCGACGCCCCGCGCGACATCTCCCGCCACGCCGCCGGCGACCTCGCGGCGATGCCGGAGGCGATGCGGCGGGAACTGGCGTCGCTGGGGCTGCTCTGACGGGGGTCATACCCTCGCGCCTGCGGGCCGCCGGACCCTCGCGTCACCGTCCGTCGATCCCCGCCTCCAGCGTCCGCACGATCCAGGCGTCGCGGCTCTCCTTCGCCTTGGCCGCCGCGGCGTCGATCTGGTCGGACAGGGCGGTCGAGACCGGCACGTCGAGGAGGATGCGCGTCTCGTCCTGGGACGGGTCGTAGACGAGAGTCGTCAGCTGCGCGGCGAAGCTGCGCAGGGCCGCCTGCTTCTGCGGCAGCGTCAGGCTGCCGTCGCGGTCGACCAGGGGGCAGTAGGAGGCGACGGCGTGGTCGATGATCGCGCCGTTCGACAGGCCCTCGGCCCGCAGGCGCTTCACCGCCTGATGCAGGGCCCGGTTCGAGCCGGCCGCGGCGCCGGGCTTCGCGATCGCCTCGAACAGCGGCCCGTCCGGCGCGCCCTTGCCGTTGCCCGGGCAGGCGAGTCCGGCCGCCGCCGCCGGAAAGGCCGCGAGGACCAACAGGCCGGCCAGGGCCAGGGAGGGGAGGCGGGATCGGGTGCTCATGACATCTCCTCGCTCGACGGATCGGCCGGCGGCATCGGCCCCGGTCGTCAGATGAGCGGGAAACGTGGCCGCTTCCCCAACGTTGCGCGCCGGAATCATGAAAACCCCGTAATGCAACGACGACGCGCCACCATCCTGGGCCACGATTCGGGATCGTCGACGCGGAGCGGCTCCCGACGAAACGGGCCCCCACCGGTCCCGAGGGATCGATGGGGGCCCGTCTCTCATCGGGTGATCGCGGGGTTCTCGGGGGCTCACGCCCCCTCGAACCGCCCGCTGGCATGGGCCAGCATCGTGTAGACCTTGCCGCTCTCCGAGGTGAGGTAGGCGTTGGCCCGGCGCGGATCCTTGTCGGTGCGCGAGACCTCGCCGAGCAGGCGCTCGAACTCGCGCACGTAGTGGTCGACGGTCCGGCGGAAATCCGGCTCGGCGCGGTAGCGGCGGCGGATCTCGTCGAAGGTCTGCTGGCCCTCCGCGGTGTAGAGGCGGCGGGTGAACAGGTTCGTCTCGCCGCGCCGGTAGCGCTCCCAGACGTCGACCGCGGCGGCGTGCTCGATCATCCGGGCGATGCTGCCCGAGAGCGAGTCGATCGCCGCGGCGCCGGCCGTGCCGGACGCGCCGCCCTGTCCCGTCTTCGCCTTGCCGGCCGCCGGCACCGCGTCCTCGTCGTCCTGCGAGGCGCGGGTCAGGAGGTCGGAGAGCCAGCCGCCGGAGCCGCCGGCCGGCGGGGCGGCGTCGCGCCGCGCCTCGGCGGGCCGGCTCGCGCCCTGCGGCGCGGCCGGACGGGCCTGGCCCTGCGGGGCAGGGGCCTTCGCGGGCTGCCCCGCGGCTTGCACCGGGGCCCTGACGGGCTGCGCCGGGGCCTTCGCGGGCTGCGCCGAGGCCCTGGCAGGCTCCCTGGCTACCGGCGCCTGGACCGGGGCGGACTGGATCGGAGCCTGCGGCTTCGGGGCCGCGGGGACCGGGACCGCGGGGGCGGCCCGGCCGGCTTCGGCGGCGCGGGGCTGGGCCAGCGGCTGGGCCAGCGGCTGGGCGACGTCGACCGAGCGGGGCGAGCGCTGGACCAGGGCCGAGAGCTCGTTCAGGGCCTTGATCTGCTCGGCCACCACCCGGCGCATCTCGCCGGTGGCGTCCTGGGCCTCCTGCGGGATGCTGACCACGCCGCGCTGCAGGTCGCCGCGGATCTCCTCCAGGGTACGGCGGATCTCGGTCGCCATGCCGCGCATGGACTCCACCGTGCCCTGGAAGCGCTCGGCGGCGTCGCCGAAGGCCTCGCGTAGCTCGCCGGAGGCGCCGGCCACGGCCTGCCGGACCGATTCGGCGGTCCGCTCGCCCTCCTGGCCGGAGCCGGTGCGCAGGCGCTCGAACGCCTCCGTGACGGCGCTGCCGGCCTGGCGGGCCCCGGCCTCGATCTCGCGACCGAGCGCCTGGGTGCGGGCCTCGATGGTCTTGAGCGTCGCCTCGACCCGGGCGCCGACGCCCTCCGTCGCGGCGGCGAGCGCCGCCGAGCGGGCGTCGATGCTGCCGAGCAGGGCGTCGATCTCGGCCTGGCGCTCGCCGAGCGAGGCGCTGACCCGGCCCTCGGCACCTTCCAGCGCGCCGGCGGCCGCCGTCAGGTCGCCGAGATGCTGGCGGGCGGTCTCGGTGAGCGCCTTGCCGCGGGCGTCGAGCGTCGCGGCCAGCCCCGCCGCCTGGCGCAGGGCCCCGGTCGCCGCGCCCTGGAGCGCGCCGACCTGCTCGGCCACCCGGTCGGAGGCCTTGGCCGTCTCCCCGGCGATCTCGGCGAGCGCCGCCTGGATGTCCTGCACCCGGCCGGACAGCCCGCCCTCGATCGCCGAGAGGTTCTCGCCGGACTTGCCGATGAGGTCCTGCAGGGCGCCGCAGGCGGCCTCGATGCGGCCGATCAGGCCGCCGAGCTCGCCGCCGAGGCGCTGGTTGACCTGCGTCAGGGCCTCGACCGCCCGGGCCGCGCCCTGGTCGGCCGCCCGGCGCAGGGTCTCGGACGCCTCGGAGGACAGGGCCGCCAGCGTCTCGGCGCGCTCGGCCAAGGCCGCCACGGCGCCGCCCATCCCCTCGGTCACCGCCCGCTCCAGCGCCTCGCTGCGCTGGGCCAGCACCGCCACCAGCTCGCTGCCGGGGCCCTCGACCAGGCCGCGCAGCTGCGCCACCTGGCGGTCGAGCCCCGCGACGGTCTCGCCGCTCGCGGCGAGGGCCGCCACCAGGGCGCCGCCGCGCTGGTCGATGGTCCGGTGCAGGGTGGTCGCGGTCGCCTCGAGCGTCTGCCCGAGGGCCCCTCCGCGCTCCTCGACGAGGTGGCGCAGGGTCTCGACCTGCTCGGCGAGGCCGCGGTTGAGCTCGGCCCCGCGCCCGTCGATGGTCTGGGTCAGGTCGCGGGCGGTCTCGGCGAGCGTCCGGGCGAGGGTGGTGCTGCGCTGGTCGATCAGCGCCGCGAAGGCCGCCGCGCGGCGGTCGAAGCCCGAGCTGAGCTGGGCGCTGCGCTCGTCCACCGCCGCGGCGAGCGCCGCGGAGCGCTCGTCCATGGCGCCGTGCAGGCTCGCCACCCGCTCGTCGAGGGCCGCGGTCAGCGCCGCCGTGCGGGCGTCGACGAGGGCCGCGTAGGCGTCGCTGCGGTCATCGAAGGCGTCGGCCAGGGCCTCGCCGCGGGCCGCCACCAGGGCCGCGAAGGCGCGCATGCGGCCGTCGATGCGGGCGGTGAAGGCGGCCGAGCGCTCGTCGACGCTGCCCGACAGGGCCTCGGTGCGGGCCGCCAGCAGGGCGGCGAGCTCCGCCGCCTTGCCGTCGACCAGGGCGCCGAAGGCGGCGGCGCGCTCCTCGACGGTGCCGTCGAGGATCTGGACGCTCTCGCGCAGGCGCTCGGCCACCGCCGTGCTGCCGGCATCGAGCCGCGCGCCCAGGGCCTCGACCTGCCCGCCGAGCACCGCGTCGAGGGCGGCGCGGCTGCGCTCCAGGGCCCCCGACAGCTCGGCGACCCGGGCGTCGAGGAGCGCGCTCAGCGCCGCGCCGCGGCCGTCGAAGGTCTCGGCGAGGTCGGCGTTGCGCGAGTCGAGCAGCCCGGCGAGGGCGTCGCCGCCGCTGCGGATGGTGGCGGCGAGGGCGTCGATGCGCTCCTGGACCCGCCGGGCCAGGACGTCGCCGGCGCCGGTGAGCTCGGCGAGCGCCCGCTGGCGCCCGTCGATCAGCCGCACGAGGTTGCCGCCGCCCTGCGCGATCGTGCCGGCGATGGCCTCCTCGCGCTCCCCGAGCAGGGCCGCCAGAGCCTCGACGCGCTCGGTGAGGGTCCGGGCGAGCGCCGTCCGGTGCCCGTCGAGGGCGTCGCCGAGGCCGGCCTGGCGCTCCGCGAGCAGCCCGGAGACCGATTCGGCGCTGCGCGACACGGCATCGCCCAGGGACGCGACGCGGGATTCGAGCAGGCCGGCGGCCTCCTCGCCGCGGGCCGCGATCAGGCCCGCCACCGTCTCGCCGCTGCGGCCGAGGCTGGTCTCGAGCGCCTGCGCCCGGGCCTCGATCAGACCGTCGAGGGCGCGCAGGGCCGCGTCGACCCGGCCCGACAGGCCCTGGCCGCCGGCTTCCGCCGCGCGGACGAAATCCTCGGCGCGGGCATCGATGAGGCCGGCGAGCGCCTGGGCGCGGGCCTCCACGGCCTCCGCGAAGGCGGCGCCGCGGTGCTCGACCAGGTGGTCGAGGGCGGCGAGGCGGTCGTCGAACAGGCCCGAGAGGGCGCGGGTATGCTCCTCGACGGAGCCGAGCGCCCGGCCGACCCGCTCCTCCAGGGTCGCCGCGAGGCTGTCGCCGCCCTGGGCGAGCACGCCGCGCAGGGTTCCGACCCGCTCCTCCAGCACGGCGCCGAGAGCGCCGGTGCGGTCGTCGAGCACGGCCCCGAGGGCGCCGGCCCGGTCGTCGAGAAGGCCGCGCACCGCCGCGGCGCGCTGCTCCAGCGCCTCGTGCAGGGCGCGGATGCGGGCGTCGAAGCCGGACTGGAGCGCGTCCGCCTGCCCGTCGAGGAGGCCGCGCAGGGTCGCGGCCTGGCCGTCGAGCCGGTCGCCGAGGGTCCGCAGGCGCTCGCCGAACAGGCGCTCGATCCCGGCCTCGCGCTCGTCGAGCAGGGTGGCGAGCGCCGTCGAGCGGTCGCCGACCACCGATTCCAGGCGGCCCGAGCCCTCGGCCAGCACGCGGTCGGCCTCCTCGACCGTGCCGCGCAGGGCGCCGAGCACCTCGTCGCCGCGCCGGCCGATGAGGTCGGTCAGGGCCGTGCCGCCGCGGTCGAACAGCCGCGCCAGCTCGGTCATGCGGCCGGCGAGCGCCCCGAACATCGCCCGGCCGCGCTCGTCGATCTCCTGCGCCATCGCGGCGGTGCGCTCGTCGACGAGGCGGGCCAGGGCCTCGGTGCGCCCGTCGAAGGCGGCGCGGATCGCGTCGGCCTGGGCGGCGAGGTCGCGGCTCGCCGCGCCGCTATGGGTCTCCACGAAGGCGACCAGCTCGCGGGTGCGGGCGCCGAGCTCCTCGTCGAGGCCGCGGGTGCGGCTCTCGATCAGGCGCAGGGCCTCCTCGGCCTTCACGCCGAAGGTCTCGTCGACGATGCGGCCGCGCTCGTCGAGGGTCTGGGCGAGGCCGTCGAGGCGGGCGATCACCCGCTCGTCGAACCGGGCGGCGCCGGCATCGAGGCTGCGGGTCATCTCCTCGGTACGGCGGCCGAGCTCGTCGCCGATCTCGCCGACCCGGGCGGTGAGCGCGTCGCTCATCGCCTGGCTGCGGGCCGTGATGGCGCGGGCGAGCTCGTCGGCGCGGCCGTCGAGGGCCTGGGCGACCTCGCGGCCGCCCTCGGCCATCACCCGGGCCATCTCGCCGGCCCGCACGATCAGGGCCTCGTTCAGCGCCGTGGCGCGGGCGCCGATATGCTGGTCGACATGGGCCACCATGGTGCTGAAGGTAGCGCCGATCTCGGCGGTGCGCTTGGCCGAGCGGTCCTCGAGGGCGCCGAGCTGGGCCTCGACGGACTCGCGGGCCTCGCGGGTGCGCTCGGCAATGGTCTCGGCCACGGCACGGCCCTGGACCGTGATGAGCCGGTCCATCTCCTCGAGGCGCCCGGAGACCGTCTCGGTGAGGTGGTGAGTGTCGCGGGAGATCCGGTCGGCCAGGATGTCGCCGCGGGCGATCGCGTCCTGGAGGACGGCGAGGCGGTTCGTCAGCACGTCGTCGATCGCGCGGCCGCCGGTCTCGGCGGCGCTGGCGAGGGCCGAGCCGGTCTTCTCCAGGGCGTCGTTGACCCGCGCACCCTGGCTCGCCACCGCCACCACGATGTCGCGGCCGACCGCGGCGAGGCGGGTCTGGGTCTCGTCGGCGTGCTGGCCGATCAGCGCGGTGAGCGCGCGGCCATGGCCGTCGAAGGCGGTCCCGACCTCGTCGAGGCGGGTGTCGAGGGCGCCGGTGGCACTCTCGGCGGCGAGCGCGAGGGCCGCCGAGACGTCCTCGGCCTGGCGCGTCAGGTGCTCGACCGCGCCGCGCAAGGCCGCGTCGGTGGTCTCGGTGCGCGCGGCGACGAGGCGCCCGGCCTCTTCCGCCGCCTGCACGAAGGCCGTCGCCGCCGCGAGCGTGCGGTCGTCGAAATGCCCCGTCGCCTGCTCGGCGGCGCGGGTGATCGAGGCGGCGACCGCCTCGGCCCTCTCGGCGAGCCCTTCGACGGTTGCACGCAGGGTCTGGTCGACCGTGCCTGCCCGCTCGGCGACGAGGCGCCCGGCCTCTTCCGCGGCCTGCGCGAAGGCCGTCGCCGCCGCGAGCGTGCGGTCGTCGAAGTGGCCCGTCGCCTGCTCGGCGGCACGGGCGATCGAGGCCGCCACCGCCTCGGCCCGCTCCGCCAGGCCGTCCAGCGTGCCGCGCAGGGTCTCGTCGACCGCGCCCGCCCGCTCGGCGACCAGACGCCCGGCCGCCTCGGCCGCCTGCGCGAAGGCCGCCGTCGCCGACAGCGTGCGCGCGTCGAGCGCGCCCGTCGCCGTCTCGGCCGCCCGGCCGATCGCGACCGCCGCCTCCTCGGCCCGGCCCGCCAGACCCACCACCGCGCCGTGCAGCGCCGCGTCGGCCTCGCCGGCCCGCACCCCGATCACGCTCGCCGCCTCCTCCGCCACCCGGGCGAAGGACGCAGCGGCTTCCGCCAGACGCGCCTGCAGCGCGCCCGAAGCCTCCTCGGCGCCCTGACGGAACGCCTCGACGCTCTCGGCCGTGCGGGCGCCGACCGCGCCCGTCGCCGTCTCGGCGGCCCGGCGCAGCACCGCGGCGGCCTCATCGGCCCGGGCACCCAGCTCGCCGGTCGTCGCGGTGGTGGCCTGACGGAACAGCTCGGCCGCAGCCTGGCTGCGGGCGTCGAGCTCGGCCCCGGTGGTCTCCAGCGTGCGCCGGAAGATGTGCGCCACCTCGACCGTGCGGGTGCCGAGCGCGCCCGTCGCCTGCTCGGCGGCGCGGCGCATGATCTCGGCGGCTTCCGTCGAACGGCCCTGCAGCGCGTCGCCGACCGTGTCGGCCGAGGCGGTGAGAGCGGCGGCGGCGGCCTCGGCCCGCTCGGCGAGGCCGGCGAGCGCGGTGCGCAGCGAGGCGTCGGCGGCCTCGGTGCGCTCGCCGATCAGGCGGCCAGCCTCCTGGGCCGCGGCCACGAAGGCGGCGGTCGCGGCGGTGCTGCGGGTATCGAGGGCGCCGGTGGCGCTCTCGGCGGCGAGCGCGAGGGCCGCCGAGACGTCCTCGGCCTGGCGCGTCAGGTGCTCGACCGCGCCGCGCAAGGTCGCGTCGGTGGTCTCGGTGCGCGCCGCGACGAGGCGCCCGGCTTCTTCCGCCGCCTGCGCGAAGGCCGTCGCCGCTGCGAGCGTGCGGTCGTCGAAGTGCCCCGTCGCCTGCTCGGCGGCGCGGGCGATCGAGACCGCCGCCGCCTCGGCCCGCTCCGCCAGGCCGTCCAGCGTGCCGCGCAGGGTCTCGTCGACCGCGCCCGCCCGCTCGGCGACCAGACGCCCGGCCGCCTCGGCCGCCTGCGCGAAGGCTGCCGTCGCCGACAGCGTGCGCGCGTCGAGCGCGCCCGTCGCCGTCTCGGCCGCCCGGCCGATCGCGACCGCCGCCTCCTCGGCCCGGCCCGCCAGACCCACCACCGCGCCGTGCAGCGCCGCGTCGGCCTCGCCGGCCCGCACCCCGATCACGCTCGCCGCCTCCTCCGCCACCCGGGCGAAGGATGCAGCGGCTTCCGCCAGACGCGCCTGCAGCGCGCCCGAGGCCTCCTCGGCGCCCTGACGGAACGCCTCGACGCTCTCGGCCGTGCGGGCGCCGACCGCGCCCGTCGCCGTCTCGGCGGCCCGGCGCAGCACCGCGGCGGCCTCATCGGCCCGGGCACCCAGCTCGCCGGTCGTCGCGGTGGTGGCCTGACGGAACAGCTCGGCCGCAGCCTGGCTGCGGGCGTCGAGCTCGGCCCCGGTGGTCTCCAGCGTGCGCCGGAAGATGTGCGCCACCTCGACCGTGCGGGTGCCGAGCGCGCCCGTCGCCTGCTCGGCGGCGCGGCGCATGATCTCGGCGGCTTCCGTCGAACGGCCCTGCAGCGCGTCGCCGACCGTGTCGGCCGAGGCGGTGAGAGCGGCGGCGGCGGCCTCGGCCCGTTCGGCGAGGCCGGCGAGCGCGGTGCGCAGCGAGGCGTCGGCGGTCTCGGTGCGCTCGCCGATCAGGCGGCCGGCCTCCTGGGCCGCGGCCACGAAGGCGGCGGTCGCGGCGGTGCTGCGGGTATCGAGGGCGCCGGTGGCGCTCTCGGCGGCGAGCGTAAGCGCCGCCGAGACGTCCTCGGCCTGGCGCGTCAGGTGCTCGACCGCGCCGCGCAAGGTCGCGTCGGTGGTCTCGGTGCGCGCCGCGACGAGGCGCCCGGCCTCTTCCGCCGCCTGCGCGAAGGCCGAGGCCGCCGCGAGCGTACGGTCGTCGAAGTGGCCCGTCGCCTGCTCGGCGGCGCGGGCGATCGCGGCGGCGACCGACTCGGCCCGCTCCGCCAGACCCTCGACGGTCCCGCGCAGGGACTCGTCCAGGGACTGGGCGCGGGCGGCGACGGTGCGGCCGGCCTCGTCGGCGGCGCGGGAGAAGGCGAGGGCGGCCGCCTCGGCGTTCTCGCCGACCTGGCCGGTGGCGGCCTCGGCGGCGGTGCGGAAATGCGCGGCGAGCGCGGCGGCGCGGACGTCGAGATCGGCGGCGATCTCGTCCGCGGTGCGGCGGAGCGCATCGCCGGCGCCGGCGGTGCGGGCCTCGAAGCTGCCCTGGAGGGCCTCGGCCGCCACCGCGAGGGCGGCCTGGGTGTCCCGGGTGCGCTGGTCGAGGCCGTCGATCAGGTCGACGCTCCTCGCCGCGAAGGCGGCCGCCAGCCCGTCGAGGGCCTGGCCGATCCGGCCCTCGGCGTCGCCGGTCCGGGTGGCGACGAGCGCCGCGACCCGCTCGCCGGTCTGGTCCAGGCTGCGCTCGAGGCTGCCGCCATGGCCGACCAGGACCTCCTCGACGCGCCCGATCGTCTCCTCGAGGCGGGCGGTGAGGTCGGCGCCGCGGACGCCGAGCGCCTGGGCGGCATCCTCGACCAGCGTCGAGAGGTCGTCGCGCACCTGCGAGGCCTTCTCGCCGAAGGCCGTGATGACGCCGTCGCTGGCGCGGGACAGGCCGGCCTCGGCCTCCGCCGCCCGGGCCTCGATGGCCGCGACGACGCCGGTGCCGGCCTGCTCGATCTCCTCGCGCAGCGCGACGCCGCGATCGGCGATATGGGCCGCGATGGCGCTGCCGGAGGCGGCGAAGCGCTCGGTGATGCCGGTGCCGGTCTCCGCGAAGCGCTCGGTCAGGTCGGTGCCGCGGGTAAGGAAGCGCTCCTCCAGCCCCTGCGCCGAGCGCTCGAAGGTCTCGCGGACCTGGGCACCCTCGCGGTTGAGGGCCTCGATGACCCCGGCACCGGTCTCGGCGAGCGTGCGGGCGACCTCGCCGGCATTCTCGGCGAGCGTCCGGGTGAGGAGGCCGCCGGTGCGCTCGAACGCCTCCGTCACCTCGACCGCGCGGCTCTCGAGCGCCCGGCTCAGGGTGTCGCCGACGCTGCCGAGATCGGTCTTCACGCCCTCGCTCGTCGCGACGAGGCGCTGCACAAGGTCGTCGCCGCGGCCGGCCACCGCCTCGACCACCCGGTCGCCGGTGGCGGCGAGCGCCGCGGTGACCGCCTCGCCGCGGTCGCCGATCGCCGCCGTGATCGCGTCGCCCCGGGCGCCGAGCGCGAGGGTCACCCGCTCGCCGGCCCCGTCGACCGCCGTGACGATCCGCTCGGCCGCGGTGTCGAGTTCCTGGGTCAGGTTCTGGTGCGAGCCCTGGATCGCGCCGCGCACCCGCTCGGCGTTGGCGACGATCGACTCGCGCTGCGCCACCAGCTCGTCGACGAGGGTACGGATGCGGATCTCGTTGTCCGAATAGGCGCGCTCCAGGGTCGAGATCTCGCCGCGGACCAGGGTCTCGAGCTCGCCGGCGCGGGCGAGCGCCCGCTCGACGCCGTCGCCGACCGCCGCGACCTCGCGGCGGACCGCCTGCGACATGGTGAGAACGGCGTCGGTGGAGAAGCCCTCGGGCTCGGCGAGCCGGATCGCCACCTCGCCGACGGCGCGGGCGACGAGGCGCATCTCCTGGGCGCGCACCGCCAGCATCGCGGCGATGAAGAACAGCATCACGGGGGCGAGCACCGCCGCCGCGCCGACGGCACCCTGCAGCCCGGTCATCCCGGCGGCGAAGCCGCGCAGGTCGCCGCCGGACTGGCTCCAGGCCAGGCCGGCGAAGCCCGCGAGCCAGACGAAGGCGGCGAGCGCCGCCAGCGCGTAGGGCCCGCGCGACGGCTCGACCCGCAGGGTCTGCTGCAGGGCGCCGACGCTGCGGCGGTCGTCGTTGGCGACGAGGGAGCGGTCGGGCGGCAGCAGGCCTCCCTCGCGGCGGGCGTCGCGGGGGCCGGGCAGGGCGCTGCCGTCGAAGCCGGGCTCGCGGGTCGCGCCCGCGAGCGGGTCGGAATCGTGCACGTCGGGCAGGCGCGGTTCGACGCGGCTGCCGTCGAGGGCGTCGGGCGTCGGGGCATCGGGCGACCGGGACGTCTCTCCCGCGACCGGATGGTCGAGGTTCAGCGCCTGCTCAATCGCCGACAGCGCCGCTTCCGCCGGATCCTTGAGCTTCTTTTCCGTCGCCATCGAACGCCCCGTTACGCCGTGAACGCCGCCGGGCGGCCCGTGAGGGCCGCCGCGCCGCATCATCCCCGAGATCCCGAAAAGAGCGCGCCGTGCCGCCAGCCGACGCGATCCTCAGCGGTTTACCACGGGAACCTTAGACGCAAGGAGTACCAGCCGGATACCCGAACGCCGCGAACCCTCCCAAAAAGCTTAAGAGAATGGTTACCATGTGTCCGGCGGCGGGCCCGCACCACCGCTATCCCGCGGCGGAATCTCGGTTTTGGCCGCCCGGACCCACGGCCGGGACACGCGGCATCGGGCTGTGGACAGGGATCCACCGCCCGCGCCGGAACCGTTCCGGCCCGCGACCGTGCCCCCCGGCGCCTTGCGTCGCCGCCGTGCCTGGGGGATCTGGCGGACTTCGCCCCCCGCTCCCCGCCCATTTCCGGAGACGCCGCGATGGAAACGCTCCTCGATCGTGCCCACCTCGATCGCGCCCACTTGGCGCAGCAGACCTTCGGCGACGACGAACTGGCCCGCGAGGTGCTGGCGCTGTTCGCAGGCCAGTGCGACCGGCTGGTGCCGGGGATCGCCGATCCGGGCCTCGACGGCGCGGCCCGGGCCGACCTCGCCCACACGCTCAAGGGCTCGGCCCTCGGCGTCGGCGCCCTGCGCGTCGCGGCCCTCGCCGACCGGATCGAGACCGCCCTGCGGGCGGGCGACGCCGCTTCCCTGCCCGCGCTGGAGGCGGCGCTGGCGCTGGCGGCGCGTGAGACCCTTGCCCTCCTGTGAAGCGGCCAGGGGAGGCGGGAGTGCCGCGCGACGCACGGCGCGCTTGCATTCCGGGGCGGCAGCCGCCAATCAGACCGCGCCGCGTCCTCGTCCGATCCGCGGCCGCGCTCGAGGCTTCCGGAGTCCCAGATGGTCCAGATCACTTACGTCGATGCCGCCGGCACGCCCCGCACCGTCAAGGGCGAGGTCGGCTCGACCGTGATGGAGACCGCGATCCGCAACAACGTGCCGGGCATCGACGCGGAATGCGGCGGCGCCTGCGCCTGCGCGACCTGCCACGTCTATGTCGGCGAGGACTGGGCGGAGGCCGTCGGCCCGGCCGAGCCGATGGAGCAGGACATGCTCGATTTCGCCTCCGACGTGCGGCCGACCTCGCGCCTGTCGTGCCAGATCCGGCTGAAGCCGGAGCTCGACGGCCTCACCGTGACCACCCCGGCCCGCCAGGGCTGAGGCGCAGGGACCGACGGGCGGGGACCGAGGTCCGGACGGCCCGGTCGCCGGGCGGCCCGGGCAGGTGCCGTAGGGAACGCGGTGCCCTCACTTGCCGTACAGTCGATGACGAGCTCCCTCCCCGTTCCGCCGGCAAGATCTGACATATGCCGGGCAAGACCTGACATACGCCGAGACCGAACAGGCAAGTCGACGGCCGCATGGTCTAGGCCGTCCAACGACGCGATTCCTTAAGACGCCGTCCCGAATAATCGGGCCGTGTCCGGGCATGACCGGACCCGGGAGAAACACCGTGACCCACCATGCCCGAACGATAGGCGCCGATCGCGCAGGCGACGGGTGTGCCCTCTCGGACATCGCCGTGGCGGCGACGACCCTGCGCCAGGCGGCCCACGACAAGACGCAGCGCATCCGCCGGATCACCAGCCAGGTGAAGATGCTGGCCCTCAACGCCCGCATCGAGAGCAGCCGGGTCGGCGAGCACGGCCGCGGCTTCACGGTGGTAGCCAACGAGGTCGGTGCCGTCGGCGAGGCGATCGCCGGTCTCGCCCGCGAGCTGGAGGCCGACGTCGACGGGCGCATCGTCGGGCTGCAGGAGCAGGTCGCCCGGCTGGTGACCCGGGCGCAGGGCGAGCGCCTGGTCGACCTCGCCCTCAACGCGGTGGAGCTGATCGACCGCAACCTCTACGAGCGGACCTGCGACGTGCGCTGGTGGGCGACCGACGCGGCGGTCGTGGCCTGCGCCGCCGACCCGGCCCCTGCCGCCACGGCGTTCGCCGAGAAGCGGCTCGGCGTCATCCTGTCGGCCTACACGGTCTATCTCGATCTCTGGCTGTGCGACCTCGACGGCCGCATCCTCGCCACCGGCCGGCCCGACCGCTTCCCCGGCCTGCGCGGGCGGAGCGTGGCGCAGGAGCCCTGGTTCCGGCAGGCCGCGAAGCTCGCCTCGGGCGATGCGTACACCGCCGCCGACATCCGGGCGGAGCCTCGCCTCGGCGACGCCCAGGTGGCGACGTACTGCGCCGGCGTGCGGGAGGGCGGGGAGGCGTCCGGCCGGCCCCTCGGCGTCCTGGCGATCCATTTCGACTGGGAGCCGCAGGCGCGGGCGATCGTCCAGGGCGTGCGGGTCGCCCCCGAGGACCGCGCCCGCACGCGGGTGCTGCTCGTCGATGCCGGGCAGCGGGTGATCGCCGCGAGCGACGGCGTCGGCCTCCTCGGCGAGCGGCTGCGGTTCGACCTCGGCGAGGCGGCGAGCGGCGTCGCGCCGCTGCGGGACGCCGGAGGCCTCGTCGCCTACCACCGCACCCCGGGCTACGAGACCTACCGGGGCCTCGGCTGGTACGGGGTGATCGTGCAGGCCGCGGGCCGGGATGGGTTGGGCCGGGATGGGTTGGGCAAGGACGGGTCGGGCAGGGCCGGCGCCGGCTGAGCCCTCAGCGCAACAGCGCCCGCGTCGCCTGGTCGATCCCGTCGAGGGTCAGCGGGTACATCCGGTCGGAGAAGATCTGCCGGATCATCGCGTTCGATTGCGTGTAGCCCCACTGCGCCTGCGGCACCGGGTTGAGCCAGGCCACCTTCGGGAAATGGGCGAGCACCCGGCTGAGCCAGACCTGGCCGGCCTCCTCGTTCCAGTGCTCGACCGAGCCGCCCGCCATCGCGATCTCGTAGGGCGACATCGCGGCGTCGCCGACGAACACCACCCGGTAATCGGACGGGTAGGTGCGGATCACGTCGAGGAGCGGGGTCCCTTCGGTGTGGCGCCGGCGATTCTCCTTCCAGACCGTCTCGTAGAGGCAGTTGTGGAAGTAGAAATGCTCGAAATGCTTGAACTCCGAACGCGCGGCGGAGAACAGCTGCTCGGCGAGCTCGACGTGCCAGTCCATCGAGCCGCCGACATCGAGGAACAGCAGCACCTTGACGGCGTTGCGGCGCTCCGGCCGCAGGCGCAGGTCGAGCATGCCGTGGCGGGCGGTCTCGCGGATCGTGCCGTCGAGGTCGAGTTCCTCCGCCGCGCCGGTGCGGGCGAAGCGGCGCAGGCGCCGCAGCGCCAGCCGGATGGTGCGCGAGCCGAGCTCCGCCGAATCGTCGAGGTCCTTGAAGGTGCGCTGGTCCCAGACCTTCACCGCCCGGAAGTTGCGGTTGCCGTCCTGGCCGATGCGGATGCCCTCCGGATTATAGCCGTAGGCGCCGAAGGGCGAGGTGCCGCCGGTCCCGATCCATTTCGAGCCGCCCTGGTGGCGCCCCTTCTGCTCGGCCAGCCGCTGCTTCAGGGTCTCGAACAGCTTGTCCCAGCCGAGCGCCTGGAGCTGCGCGCGCTCCTCCTCGGTGAGGTACTTCTCCGCGAGCTTGCGCAGCCACTCCTCGGGAATGGCCTGTGCCTCCACCGCCTCGCCGACCGTGACCGCACCCTTGAAGACGCGGCCGAACACCCGGTCGAACTTGTCGAGGTTGCGCTCGTCCTTCACCAGGGCGGTGCGGGCGAGGTAGTAGAAATCCTCCACCCGCTGGTCGGCGAGGTCGCGGTCGAGGGCCTCGAGCAGGGTCAGGTACTCGCGCAGCGAGACCGGGACCTTGGCGGCGCGAAGCTCGGTGAAGAAGGACAGCAGCATGGCGCCGATCAACGCGCGACGGCCGCCTCCGGGTCAAGCCCCCTTCGGGACCGCGTCCGGGGCCTGACGCCGCGCCTCCGCGGCGAGGTTCCAGACGATGCCGCCGACGATCAGCGCGGCGCCGAGGAACAGCCAGGGATCGAGCGGCTCGCCGTAGAGGCGCCAGCCGAGGAGCGCGATCAGCGGGATGCGCAGGAAGTCGAGCGGCATGACCAGGATGGCGTCGCCGCGCCGGTAGGCGCTGGTCAGGCACCAGTGCGAGGTCAGGCCGGCGATGCACAGGACCGCCAGCGCTAGGGCGTGCCGCCCCTCGAAGGCGTGGGCCGGCACCGCGGGGAAGATCCGTCCGGCCGCGAGGTTGAGCGGCAGCTGGATCAGGTTCATCCAGAACAGGATCGAGAGCACGCTCTCGGTCCGGGTCAGCGCCTTGGTGGCGACCGCGGTGAGCGCGAACATCACCGCCGAGAGCAGCACCACCAGACTCGCCGGCTGCAGCGCCGCGACGCCCGGCCGCAAGACCACCAGCACGCCGAGGAAGCCGAGGGCCACCGCCGCGACCCGGCTCGCCGTCAGCCGCTCGCGCAGGATCAGCACGGCGAGCAGCGTGACCCAGGCCGGCGTGGTGAATTCGAGGGCGAAGACCACCGCCAGCGGCAGGAGCGTGACCCCGTACGACCAGGCGTAATTGCCGCCCCAATGGACGAGGTTGCGCGCCAGATGCAGCCTCATGCGCCGCGGCGCGAGGGGCCGGCGGCGCAGGAGCGCGACCGCCCCGACGATCGCCACCCCGGCCCCCGCCCGGGTCGCCAGGATGTCGAACAGGCCGAGCGCCGGCGCCACCTCGCGCACCGCGATCGCGGTGGCCGAGAACGACAGCAGGGCGCCGGCCATCCACAGGACGACGGCGGCGAGGTCGGGGAGGGGTTTCACCGGGGCGTCTTTTTACGGCCAGCGCACCGTCGGCGGCATCGAGGAGAGGATCGACGCGACGTTGCCGCCGGTCTTCAGGCCGAAGATCGTGCCGCGGTCGTAGAGCAGGTTGAACTCGACGTAGCGGCCGCGGCGCACCTGCTGCTCGTGCCGGTCGGCCTCGGTCCAGGGGGTGGCGAGGTTGCGCCGGACGATCGCGGGATAGACCTCCAGGAAGGCCCCGCCGACCTCGCGGGTGAGGGCGAGGTCGGCCTGGGGGTCGCCGGTCCAGTGGTAGTCGTAGAAGATGCCGCCGATGCCGCGCGGCTCGTCGCGGTGCTTCAAGTGGAAGTACTCGTCGCACCAGGCCTTGTAGCGGGCGTAGTCGGCGGCCGGGTGCTTCGCGCAGGCCGCCTCGAAGGCGGCGTGGAACGCGACCGTATCCGGATCACCCTGCGTGCGGCGCCGGTCGAGGACCGGGGTCAGGTCGGCCCCGCCGCCGAACCACGTCTTCGTCGTCACCACGAAGCGGGTGTTCATGTGCACGGTCGGCACGTGCGGGTTCCACGGATGGGCGATCAGCGAGATGCCCGTCGCGAAGAAGCGCGGATCCTCGGCCGCGCCGGGAATCTGGCCGCGGAACTCGGGGGCGAACTCGCCGTGCACCGCCGAGACGTGGACGCCGCACTTCTCGAACACCCGGCCGCGCAGCATCGCCATGGTGCCGCCGCCGCCAGGCGCCCCGGAATGGTCCCGGCGCTCCCAGGGCGTGCGCTCGAACCGCCCCGGCCCGCCGGCCTCGGGGGCGAACGGGCCCGCCGCCTCCGCCTCGATCCGCTCGAGGGCGGCGCAGATGCGGTCGCGCAGGGTGGAGAACCAGGTGGTCGCCTCGACTTTGAGCGCGGCGATGTCGGGAGCGGCGTCGGTCATGGATGGTGTCATCCCACAGCGCCGGGGCCGGGCCAAGGTCTCAGATCGCGCCGATCTGCCTCAAGCCCTCCCCCAGCATCATCCCGGCCGCGACCGCGACGTTGAGCGAGCGCAGGCCTGCGCGCATCGGGATCGCCACCCGGGCCTCGGCATCGGCGTGGACCGCCTCGGGCACCCCGGCCGATTCGCGCCCGACCATCAGGCAGTCGCCGTCCTGGAAGGCGTGCGCCGTGTAGGGCACCGAGCCGCGGGTCGTGGCGAGCACCAGCCGGATCCCGGCCTGCCGCCGCCAGGCGTTGAAGGCGGCGTAGGAGCGGTGGCGGGTGATCGCGACATGGTCGAGGTAGTCGAGGCCGGAGCGGCGCAGGTGGCGGTCCGAGACGTCGAAGCCCGCCGGCTCGATGATCTCGACGGCGACGCCGAGGCAGGCGGCGAGGCGCAGCATGGTGCCGGTGTTCTGGGGAATGTCGGGCTGGTAGAGGGCGAGGCGCAGCATGGGTCCGGATGGCATCGGTTCGGGCGCCCGTCATAGCCCGGTCCGCGGCCTGCGGCATCGCCCCCCGGTTGGCCGACGCCCCCGGCCGCATAGCTGAGACACCCGTCACCGTCGGAAGCCCGCATGTTCCTCGACTGGCTCGAGCGCCGCATCGATCCCTTCGCCCCCTTCGAGGAGGCCCGGCGCCCGCCCGGCACGGTGGCGGGATTCGCCTGGTTCTACCTGCGGCCGGTGCGGGGGCCGCTGGCGATTTTGTTCATGGTGGCGCTCGCCGCCGGCAGCGTCGAGGCCTCGCTCTACCTGCTGATGGGCTGGTTCGTCGACATCCTGGCCCGCTCCGGCCCGGACACCCTGTGGCGCGACCACGGCACCGGCCTGATGCTCGCCGCCGGCCTGATCCTGGTGGTGCGCCCGATCCTCGCCTGGCTGCACGAGGTCCTGTCGAACCAGTACATCGTACCGCAGACGACGAGCCTGATCCGTTGGCGCACCCACCTCTACACGCTGGGCCACGCCCTCTCGTACTTCCAGGCCGATTTCGCCGGGCGGCTGGCCAACCGGGTGACGCAGGTCGGGGTGGCGGTGCGCGAACTCGCCATCGTGGTCATCGACACGCTGCTCTACGTGGCGATCTTCGCGGTCACCGCGGTGAGCCTGTTCGGCGCGATCAGCCCGTGGCTGATGCTGCCGGTGCTGGCGTGGATCCTGGCCTATGCGGGGCTCACCGCCTACTTCGTGCCCCGGGCGCGGGCGCGCTCGCTCAAGGTCGCCGATACCCGCTCGGCCCTGATCGGCCGCATCGTCGACAGCTACACCAACATCCTCACCGTCAAGCTCTTCGCCCGCGACCGCGAGGAGCGCTCGGCGGTGCAGTCGGCCACGATCGACCACACCGACGCCTACCTGCGCTCGTTCCGGCTCATCACCGCGGTCACCGGCACGCTCTCGCTCCTCAACAGCATCCTGATCGTCGTCACCGCAGGCGTCGTGCTGGCCCTGTGGTCGCGCGGGCAGATGACGACCGGGGAGGGGGCGGCGGGCCTCGCCCTGGTGCTGCGGCTGATCGCGATGTCGGGCTGGGTGATGCAGACCGTGCGCGGGCTGTTCGAGAATATCGGCGTCGTCCAGGAGAGCATGCAGACCATCGCCACCCCGCACGGGCTGACCGACCGCCCGGGCGCCCGCGACCTCGCGGTTGGCGGCGGCGAGGTGCGGTTCGAGGGCGTGAGCTTCCACTACGGCAAGGCCGAGGCCGGGATCATCGAGGACCTGTCCTTGCGCATCGCGCCCGGCGAGAAGGTCGGCCTCGTCGGGCCGAGCGGGGCGGGCAAGACCACGCTCACCTCCCTGCTCCTGCGCCTGCACGACCTCGAGGGCGGCCGCATCCTGATCGACGGCCAGGACATCGCAGGCGTGACGCAGGCCTCCTTGCGCCGGCAGATCGCCGTGGTGACGCAGGACACCTCGCTGCTCCACCGCTCGATCCGCGACAACATCGCCTACGGCCGCGAGGACGCGACGCAAGACGAGATCATCGCTGCGGCGCGGGCGGCCCATGCCGACGGGTTCATCCGCGATCTCACCGACCACAAGGGGCGCGGCGGCTACGACGCCCAGGTCGGCGAGCGCGGGGTCAAGCTGTCGGGCGGCCAGCGCCAGCGCATCGCCATCGCCCGGGTGATCCTGAAGGACGCCCCGGTGCTGATCCTCGACGAGGCGACCTCGGCCCTCGATTCGGAGGTCGAAGCGGCGATCCAGAGCTCGCTCGACCGGCTGATGCAGGGCAAGACCGTCCTCGCCATCGCGCACCGGCTCTCGACCATCGCGGCCCTCGACCGGCTGGTGGTGCTCGATCGCGGCCGCATCGTCGAGGAGGGGCGGCACGCCGACCTGGTCAAGGCCGGGGGGCTCTACGCGCGCCTGTGGGCGCGGCAATCCGGCGGCTTCCTGGGGGACGACGAGGAGCGCGCGGCGGCGGAGTGACGGCGCCGGGTCCCCCCTCCCGTTCGGAAGGGGGGCGGCGGCGTCGCGTCACTGCGCGTTGCGGAACGGCTCGAACTTGGTCAGGCCGCGCATCAGCTGGCCGAGGAAGGCCTGCTCGCCGCCGCTGGTCGGCGTGGTGCGCGAGATGAAGTCGAACACCTTCCCGTCCTGCTCGCCGTAGAGCGCCACGCGCTCGACCTTGAAGCCGCCGTTGAAGTAGACCGCGAGCACGCGCTGGTCCCGCGGGCGTTCGCCCAGGAACATCACGGTGCGCTGGGTGTTCTGGCTGATGTAGTACCAGGACTTGTTGCCGACGGTGGACACCGTGGTCGGCGTGCCGAGGAGCTGGAGCACCTGCTCGGCGCTCGCGCCCGGGCGCACCTGGGCGACGGCGGCGTCGTCGATGATGTAGCCGTGCCGGAACTCTTCGCCGATCACGCAGCCCGCGGCCGACAGACCGATCAGGCCGGCCGCGGCGAGGCGGAGAAGCGACGGTGTGAAGCGGCGCGGCATCGAGACCTCGGGAGACGGATACGGGACAGTGAGACGGCCGACCGGACGGCGGCCTTGCGCGAGAAGCGACCGTTGCCGTACCCCGGGGTTGTGGCGTTGGCAAGGCACGGTCAAGGTTCCGGCACGGCCAAGATTCCGGCAGGGACGAGCTTCCGCCACGGATGGACGGCCCGCCTGCGAAGCCCCGACGCGGCGGTGCCCGGCCTGTGCAGAGAATGGCCTCGCGGACCGGCGGGGCGGTGCGGAAGGCGTGAGACACCCCGATGATCCGAAACCCCTTCCGGCGCGACAATGCCCGCACCCGCGCCATCGAGGCGCTGCACGTCCGCACGAATGCCGGCGCCCGGGTGCCGGCGCTCTACCTCGATCTCGGCGTGCCCGACACGGTCGAGGGGCGGTTCGAGGCGCTGTGCCTGCACGTGGTCCTGGTGCTGCGCGCCTTGCGCCGGCTCCCCGCCCCGGCGGCGGACGTCGCCCAGGACCTGGTGAACTCGGTGTTCGAGCAGCTCGATTCGTCCCTGCGCGAGCTCGGCGTCGGGGACATGGGCGTCTCGAAGCGGATGAAGAAGCTAGCCCAGGCCTTCTACGGTCGCGCCGCCGCCTACGACGCGGCGCTCGATGCCGGCGACCAGGACGCGCTCGCCGAAACGCTCGCCCGCAACGTGCTCGCCCGCGAGGACGCGGCCGCGGCGCGGGGGCTCGCGGCCTACGTGGCGGCGGCCGATGCCGGTCTCGCCGGCACCGGCCTCGACGCCCTGATGGCGGACGGACCGGTCCTGCCCGATCCGGCGGGCTTCGCCGGCGGCGCGGCGCCGGCCTGAGCGCCGGCGCCGTCCTCGCCGCCGTTTGCCCCTTGCGCCGGCGCGGGGCGCGACGCATCTCCCGGAGGATCGGGCCCGATCGCGCGGGAGCGCTCCCCGGGGGCCGCCGCGCCCGCGCCTCGCGCTCGACCCCTCTCGTCCCGTCCCGTCGCAAAGACTCGCGTCCAAGCATCCGGAAAGGAGCCCCCATGACCCCCGACAGCGTCGGCCCGTTCTCCCGCCCGATCCTGGTCGAGCGCACCCTGAAGACCGGCCAGCCCGTGACCGTCGAGGCGAATGAGGCCGAGCGCGCGGCGCTCGCCCGCGATTTCGGCTTGGCCGGAATCGCGCGGCTCACCGCCACCTTCCGGCTCTCCGGATCCCTGCACCGGCTCCAGGTCACCGGCACCGTCGAGGCGGCGCTCACCCAGACCTGCGTCGTCACCCTCGAGCCGTTCGACGGCACCGTCACCGAGGAGGTCGACGTCGACTTCGCCGACCAGGACGCCTTCGCGGGCACGCCGGCCGAGGATGCCGACATCCCCGATCCGATCGTCAACGGCCGGATCGATCTCGGCAGCCTCGCCGCCGAGTTCCTGGCGCTCGGCCTCGATCCCTATCCGCGCAAACCGGGCGTCGCCTTCGCGCCGCCGGCCGAGGATGCCGAGGAGACGCCCTTCGCCGCGCTCCACACCCTGAAGGGCGGGGGACCGGCGGGCAACGACGGCTGAAGCGCGCGCGACGGCACGCTTCCGCCGCCGCGCGGGAGCCTTCGGACCCCGCTCGCGGCAGATTTCGTTTGCGACCCGGCGCCGGGTCGCTATTTTCCGCCGCGCCGCGGGACACCCGATCCGTTCCCGCATTCCCGGCGGATCGTTGAGAGGCTGTTCGACACCCCCATGTCCCAGAGAGTGCGCATCTCGCTCGACGCGATGGGCGGCGACCACGGCCCCTCGACGGTCGTGCCCGGTGCCGGGCTCGCCCGCGAGCGCCACCCCGAGACGACGTTCCTGATGTTCGGCGACGAGGCGGTGCTCACTCCCCTGGTCGCGGCCGAGCCGCGCCTGAAGGGCGCGGTCGAGATCCGCCACACCGCCGTCTCGGTGGCGATGGACGAGAAGCCGAGCCAGGCGGTGCGCTCGGGGCGCGGCAAGTCGTCGATGTGGAAGGCGATCCAGGCGGTGCGCGACGGCGAGGCCGACGCCGCGGTGTCGGCCGGCAATACCGGCGCCCTGATGGCGATGTCGAAGATCTGCCTCAAGACGATGTCGCATATCGAGCGGCCCGCCATCGCCTGCCTGTGGCCGACGGTGCGCGGCGAGAGCGTGGTGCTCGACGTCGGCGCCACCATCGGCACCGACGCCAACCACCTCGTCGACATGGCGGTGATGGGCGCGGCCATGGCCCGCATCGTGTTCGACCTCGACCGGCCGACGGTCGGCCTGCTCAACGTCGGCACCGAGGAGATGAAGGGCAACGAGGCGGTCAAGGAGGCTGCCCGGATGCTGCGGGAATCCGACCTGACGGGGCTCGCCTACCACGGCTTCGTCGAGGGTACCGATCTCGGCCGCGGCACCGTCGACGTGGTGGTGACCGAGGGCTTCACCGGCAACATCGCGCTCAAGACCGCCGAGGGAACGGCCAAGCAGATCGCCGCCTACCTCAAGGGCGCGATGGGCCGGACCCTGATGGCGAAGATCGGCTACCTGTTCGCCCGCGGCGCCTTCCGGGCCCTGCGCGAGAAGATGAACCCGAGCCGGGCCAATGGCGGCGTCTTCCTCGGCCTGGAGGGCATCGTCATCAAGAGCCACGGCGCCGCCGATGCCGAGGGCTTCGCCAGCGCCATCGACCTCGCCTACGACATGGCCCGCCACGACCTGATGCGGACGATCCGGGAGCGCCTCGACGCGACGCCGGCCCAGGCCTCGGCGTGACGACCGCGTCGGCTCAAGGAGACCACACCATGACCCGCCTTCGCTCGGTGGTGCGGGGCTGCGGCTCCTACCTGCCACGGACGATCGTCACCAACGACGACCTCGCCGCCCGGGTCGAGACCTCGGACGACTGGATCATCCAGCGCACCGGCATCCGCCAGCGCCACATCGCCGAACCCGACGAGACCACCTCGGTGCTCGGCATCAAGGCGGCCGAACGCGCCTTGCGCGACGCCGACATCGACCCCGCGACGATCGACCTCGTGATCTGCGCGACCTCGACGCCGGACCACACCTTCCCGTCGACCGCGACCCAGATCCAGGGCGGGCTCGGCATCCGGACGGGGGCCGCCTTCGACCTCCAGGCGGTCTGCGCCGGCTTCGTCTACGCGGTCGCCACCGCCGACAAGTTCCTGACCACCGGGGCGGCGACCCGCGCCCTCGTCGTCGGCGCCGAGACCTTCTCGCGGTTGCTCGACTGGGAGGACCGCACCACCTGCGTGCTGTTCGGCGACGGCGCCGGTGCCCTGGTGCTGGAGGCGCAGGCCGGCGAGGGGCTGCCGAGCGACCGCGGCGTGCTGACGAGCCAGCTCCGGGCCGACGGCCGCCACCGGGAGAAGCTCTACGTCGACGGCGGCCCGGGCTCGACCGGGACCACCGGCAAGCTGCGCATGGTCGGCAAGGAGGTGTTCCGCTTCGCCGTCGGCTCGGTGACCGACGTGGTCGCCCAGGCGTTCGAGGCCACCGGAACCACCGCCGACGACCTCGACTGGTTCGTGCCGCACCAGGCCAACCGGCGGATCATCGAGGCCTCGGCCGACAAGCTCGGCATCGCCCGCGAGAAGGTGGTGCTGACGGTCGACCGCCACGGCAACACCTCGGCGGCCTCGATTCCCCTGGCGCTGGACGCCGCCTGCCGGGACGGCCGGATCAAGACCGGCGACCTCGTGATGATCGAGGCGATCGGCGGCGGCTTCACCTGGGGCAGCGCGCTGATCCGCTGGTAGATCCCGCAAAGTCCCCGGGAACCCGCCGGGCGCCCGGTTGACCCGGCGCGCATCGCCGATTAGCGTGCGCGATCATAGACATACGTTAGTTCGCGATTCAGCCGCCGGGGGAGCAGCACGATGGCAGGCAAGACGGTCACGCGGGCCGATCTGAGCGAGGCCGTCTATCAGCGGGTCGGCCTGTCGCGGACGGAATCCGCCGCCCTGGTGGAGACCGTGCTGTCGGAGATCTGCGGCTGCCTCTCCTCCGGCGAGACCGTGAAGCTGTCCTCGTTCGGCTCCTTCGTGGTGCGCGACAAGGGCAAGCGCGTCGGCCGCAACCCGAAGACCGGCGTCGAGGTGGCGATCGAGCCGCGCCGCGTCATGGTGTTCAAGCCCTCGAACGTGCTCAAGGCCCGCATCAACGGCGACGCCGCCCCCGACGAAGACGACGGGTGAGGCGCCGGGGCTCGGGCTGAGTCGGGATCGGGCCGATGACCGGGATGCCGATCGAGGACGAGGACCCGGCCGAACCCGGCGGGAACGACGCTCCCGGACGCGCGCTGCCGCCCGAGAAGGAGCTCTTGCCGGAGAAGGGGCTCCTGCCGGAGAAGGAGCCCGGCGCGTTCCGGACGATCGGCGAGGTCGCCGAGGATCTCGACCTGCCCCAGCACGTGCTGCGGTTCTGGGAGACGCGCTTCACGCAGGTGCGCCCGCTCAAGCGCGGCGGCAACCGGCGCTACTATCGCCCCGACGACGTCGACCTCCTGCACGGCATCCGCCGGCTCCTCTACGGCCAGGGCTACACGATCCGCGGCGCCCAGCGCGTCCTGCGCGAGCGCGGCATGCGCTTCGTCCAGGCGGTCGGCCGCGGCGAGCAGGTCGCCCCCGCCTTCGTCGAGACCGACCACGAGCCGGAACCGGAAGCCGCCGCGCCGCCGCTCGGGCGGGCCGACCGGGCGAGCCTGACTGCGGTGCTCGACGAGTTGCGGGCGTGCCGGCGGACCCTGGCCGGCCTGCGCCGGGTCTCGGCGACCGAGTTGGACGCGCCGGAGGCGACATAGCCGTAAGTCCGGAGAACCATCCGCCGAGGCTCGCGTTACGCGCTCATGACCGACCCCCGCCGGCACGCTTCCCCGACCACCGAGCTGATCGCGCGGCTGATGCGCGTCGTCCGCTCCTGCCCGGAGGCGACCGCCGACGTGCTCGAACTGGTGCTTCTGGTGAGCCAGATCGAGGCAATTCCCGTCGTCGACCGCGACTATCGCGACGCCAGGCGGGTGATCGCGCGGCTGCGCCAGCCGCTCTGGGACATGACGCCGGACCAGCGCGCGGTGCTGCGCCGGGCCGCCGACACCATCCGGGACGCCTGCCGCCTGACGGAGTCCGACATCCCGGCCGACCCGATCGGCGATGCCGGCGAGCGGGCGCGGATCGAGCGCGGGCTCGCCTCGGCCCTTGCGGGCGAGTTCACGCCGGCCCAGATCGCCCGGGTGACCGGCGCCGCCCTGGCGGTGCTGCAGGCGGCGGCCGGCGACGATGCGGAGGAGGGGACGGAATGATCGGCGACTACCCGGTCGAGGGACGCGGCTACTGGATCTGGCTCGGCGGCGTGGCCTTGCTCGGGCTGTTCAACCTCTTCGTGATGCTGGTCCTGCACTGACGCTGGTTCCTCGCCCGGAACCCGCGCGCGAGCCCTCGACGGGGCCGGTCCCGCTCCCCACATGCGGCCGGCACCCCCTCGGAGAGCTTCGAGCAACAATGTCTCGCCATTCCCGGACCCGCCCCTTCCGCCCGACCCTGGCGCTCGCCGCGCTGATCGCCGCCGGGCCCGTGCTGGCCGCCGGTCCCGCTCTCGCCCAGGCCGCCAAGGTCCGCGAGCACTCCGTCGCCTCCGGCAAGCAGGTCCGGCTCGTGATGGTGCCGAATCTGAAGAAGGATTGCTCGCTCGGGCCGCAGCCCGAACTGAAGGTGACCAGCCCGCCGAAGAACGGCGCGCTGATCCAGCGCGCCGGCAAGGTGAAGACCCCGGCCACCTATCGCTGCCCGAACGCCGACGCCAACGTCCAGGCGCTGTTCTACGAGAGCAAGCCCGGCTTCACCGGCGCCGACGAGGTCACGGTGGAGATCAAGGGCACCGACGGCAACGTCAGCACCCAGACGATCAAGCTCACGGTCGGGCCGGCGGGCACCAAGGAAGGCCCGAAGGACGCCCCGAAGGACGGCGCCAAGAAGGACACCACCGACCTCTGAGGCCGGTCCGTCCCGCGCGGAGCGCAGGGTCCGAAACGAAGCGGGAACGGCGGCCCTGCGGCCGGCGTTTCCCTGGCGTCCCGCGAAGGGCCGGACGGCGCTTCGAGGGGTGTGGAAGAACCGGAACAGGCGTGTCCTTTGCGGCACAGGGCCGGTCGCTCACCGGCTTTGGCCTTGGCGAACTTGCGACTTTCCCGGCCGCCGCGGCACGCGCCTTGCCCGCAGCCGGCCTGCATACAGGCTCCTGCCCGCCTCCGCACCCCTCCCAACGTCGCCGCGCTGCGACAAACATGGGGATATCGATTGCATCCGAGGCGGGACAGGATGATCCTGGCGATGTCGTGAGGGTCCGGAATGCCAATGCCGTCAGCGAGCGACCTCTTTCAAACTTTCGCGCGCAGCTACGAGTCCCGCAGGGACACGGAGCTGACGCTGTCCGAGTATCTCGACGCCTGCCGTGACAATCCCCTGATGTACGCGAGTGCGCCCGAGCGCATTCTCGACGCGATCGGGCGGCCCGAGTTCATCGATACGGCGCGGGATCCGCGCCTTGGCCGGATCTTCATGAACCGGACCATTCGCACCTACCCCGCCTTCTCCGAGTTCTACGGCATGGAGGAGACGATCGAGCGGATCGTCTCGTTCTTCCGCCACGCCGCGCAGGGCCTGGAGGAGCGCAAGCAGATCCTCTACCTGCTCGGGCCGGTCGGCGGCGGCAAGTCGTCCCTCGCCGAGCGGCTGAAGGCCCTGATGGAGGTGCACCCGATCTACGTGCTCAAGGCCGGCAACGAGATGAGCCCGGTCTTCGAGAGCCCGCTGGTGCTGTTCGACCCCGAGACGATGGGGCCGATGATCGAGGAGCGCTACGGCGTGCCGCGCCGGCGCCTGACCGGGCTGATGAGTCCGTGGTGCCTGAAGCGCCTCGACGAGTTCGGCGGCGACATCTCGAAGTTCAAGGTCGTCAAGGTCAACCCGTCGCGCCTGCGCCAGATCGCGATCGCCAAGACCGAGCCGGGCGACGAGAACAACCAGGACATCTCGTCCCTCGTCGGCAAGGTCGACATCCGCAAGCTCGAGACCCTGAGCCAGGCCGATCCCGACGCCTACTCGTACTCGGGCGGCCTCAACCGGGCGAACCAGGGCATCCTCGAATTCGTCGAGATGTTCAAGGCGCCGATCAAGATGCTCCACCCGCTGCTCACCGCGACGCAGGAGGGCAACTACGTCGGCACCGAGAATATCGGGGCGATTCCCTTCACCGGCATCATCCTCGCCCACTCGAACGAGGCCGAGTGGCAGAGCTTCAAGACCAACAAGAACAACGAAGCCTTCATCGACCGCATCTACGTCATCAAGGTGCCGTACTGCCTCCGCGTCACCGAGGAGCAGCGGATCTACGAGAAGCTGGTCTCGGGCTCCGAACTCGCCAATGCCCGCTGCGCCCCCGGCACGCTGGAGATGCTGGCCCGGTTCTCGGTGCTCTCGCGCCTGCGCGAGCACGCGAACTCGAACGTCTTCTCCAAGATGCGGGTCTATGACGGCGAATCCTTGCGCGAGGTCGATCCCCGCGCCCGCTCGATGCAGGAATACAAGGACACCGCCGGCGTCGACGAGGGCATGGACGGGATCTCGACCCGCTTCGCCTTCAAGGTGATGGCCGCCACCTTCAACCACGACACCACCGAGGTCTCGGCCGACCCGGTCCACCTGATGTACGTGCTCGAGCAGTCGCTGCGCCGCGAGCAGCTCCCCCCTGAGACCGAGAAGCGCTACCTCGAATTCATCAAGGGCGAGCTGGCGCCGCGCTACGCCGAGTTCATCGGGCACGAGATCCAGAAGGCCTACCTCGAATCGTACCACGATTACGGCCAGAACCTGTTCGACCGCTACATCGACTACGCCGATGCCTGGATCGAGGACCAGGATTTCAAGGACCCGGAGACCGGGCAGCTGCTCAACCGCGAGCTCCTGAACCAGGAGCTCACCAAGATCGAGAAGCCGGCGGGCATCGCCAACCCGAAGGACTTCCGCAACGAGGTGGTGAAGTTCGCCCTGCGCTCGCGGGCCCAGCACGGCGGGCGCAACCCGTCCTGGACCTCCTACGAGAAGATCCGCGAGGTGATCGAGCGGCGGATGTTCAGCCAGGTCGAGGAATTGCTGCCGGTGATCTCCTTCGGCTCGAAGAAGGACAGCGAGACCGAGAAGAAGCACGGCGAGTTCGTCGAGCGGATGAAGGACCGCGGCTACACCGAGCGCCAGGTCCGCCGCCTCGTCGAGTGGTACATGCGCGTCAAGCAGGCGGGCTGAGCGCATCAGCCGAAAACCCCGTGGGAGACCTCTCCCGCGGGCCCTTCCACCCGGTGGACAGGTGGCAGGGGACGGACCCGGTACGGTATGATGGCGTGATCGGAGAGCGCGAAGCGGATGCACATCATCGATCGACGCCTCAATCCCGGCGGCAAGAGCCTGGCGAACCGGCAGCGTTTCCTGCGCCGCGTCCGCGACGTGGCCCAGCGCGCCGTGCGCGAGGCGGCCCGGGACAAGGACATCAAGGATCTCGGCAAGGACGGCAACGTCACCGTCCCGGTCGACGGCGTGCGCGAGCCGAAATTCACCCGCAATCCCTCGACCGGGATCCAGGACCACATCCTGCCCGGCAACAAGACCTACATCGAGGGCGACCTGATCGAGCGCCCGCCGGGCGGCGGCGGGGGAGGGGGCGGCAGCGGCGAGGGCAGCGACGGCGGGGCGGACGGCGAGGACACGTTCCGCTTCGTCCTCACCCGCGAGGAGTTCCTGGAGCTGTTCCTGGAAGACCTCGAGCTGCCCGACCTCGCCAAGCGGCGCCTCGCGGTCGTCGAGACCGCCACCTTGCGCCGGGCCGGCTACACGGTGTCCGGCTCGCCCGCGAACCTCGCGCTCGGGCGCACCCTGCGCAACTCGCTGTCGCGGCGCATCGCGCTGAAGCGGCCCAAGGCCGTCGAGCTGGCGGCGCTGGAGGAAGAGATCCGGGCGCTGGAGGAGAGCGACCCCGACGCGGTGATCCTCGACGAGCTGAAGGCCGAGCTGGAGCGCCTGCGCACCCGCTCGCAGCGCATTCCCTACGTCGACCCGATCGACCTGCGCTACCGCCGCTTCGAGCCCTATCCGCGGCCGGTCGCCCAGGCGGTGATGTTCTGCCTGATGGACGTCTCGGGCTCGATGACCGAGCACATGAAGGACCTCGCCAAACGGTTCTACATCCTGCTGCACATCTTCCTGACCCGGCGCTACAAGCACGTCGAGATCGTCTTCATCCGCCACACCGACCACGCCAAGGAGGTCGACGAGGAGACGTTCTTCGGCTCGCGCGAGACCGGCGGCACGCTGGTCTCCTCGGCGCTGGTCGAGATGAAGCGGATCATCGCCGAGCGCTACAATCCCGAGGACTGGAACATCTACGCGGCGCAGGCCTCGGACGGCGACAACGTGTCGAGCGACGGCGCCACCTCGCAGGACCTGCTGCGCTCGGCGATCCTGCCGGCCTGCCAGTACTTCGCCTATCTGGAGGTCGGCGACGAGGGCGGGCCGCGGGCCGGCTTCGTCGAGCACCGCACCACGCTCTGGCGCACCTACGAGCCGGTCTCGAAGACCAACTCGGTGCTGGCGATGCGCAAGGTCAACCACCGCCGCGACATCTACCCGGTCTTCCGCGAGCTGTTCGCCCGCAAGGCCGGCCAGGAGAGTGCTTCGCCGTGACGGGGTGCGGCCCCGCGCGAGGGGCGCGCTCGTGAGCTGAAGGTCCGCATCCCGCCGGGGGATGCATGAGACGCCGGGAGGTTCGACGCCCGATGAGTTCCACTACCTTCGACGCGCGGCCCGCCGGCCCGGCCGTGATCGCCAGGAAGGGCCCGCTCTTCACCGGGAACGACTGGGATTTCGACACCATCCGGCGCATCCACGACGCCTGCGAGGCGATCGCCGGGCCGGAACTGGGCCTGAGCTGGTACCCGAACCAGATCGAGATCATCACCGCCGAGCAGATGCTCGACGCCTATGCGTCGATCGGCATGCCGCTGTTCTACAAGCACTGGTCGTTCGGCAAGCACTTCGCCCAGCACGAGGCCGGCTACCGCCGCGGCCTGATGGGGCTCGCCTACGAGATCGTCATCAATTCCGACCCGTGCATCTCCTACATCATGGAGGAGAACACGGCGACGATGCAGACGCTCGTCATCGCCCACGCCGCCTTCGGCCACAACCACTTCTTCAAGAACAACTACCTTTTCCGGCAGTGGACCGACGCGGAAGGCATTCTCGACTACCTGGAATTCGCCAAGACCTTCATCACCCGGTGCGAGGAGCGCTACGGCCACAACGCCGTCGAGGCGGTGCTCGACGCCGCCCACGCCCTGATGAACCAGGGCGTCCACCGCTATCCGCGCAAGAAGCGCCCCGACCTCTCCTCCGAGCAGCGCCGCGAGCGCGAGCGCCACGAGCACCAGGAGAGGATGTACAACGACCTCTGGCGCACCTTGCCGGCCAAGGCCCAGTCGGGCAAGCCGGATCCGCATGCCGAGCGCCGCCGGGCGCTCCTCGAGCTGCCGCAGGAGAACATCCTCTATTTCCTGGAGAAGGCGGCGCCGCGGCTGCAGCCGTGGCAGCGCGAGATCCTGCGCATCGTCCGCCACGTGGCGCAGTACTTCTACCCGCAGCGCCAGACCAAGGTGATGAACGAGGGCTGCGCCACCTACAACCACTACCGGATCATGACCCGGCTGTCGGAGACCGGGCAGATCAATGAGGCGGCCTACCTCGAGTTCCTGCAGTCGCACACCAACGTGATCCGCCAGCCGACCTACGACGACCGGCATTACGGCGGCCACAACCCCTACGCCATCGGCTTTGCCATGATGACGGACATCGCCCGCATCTGCACCGAGCCGACCGAGGAGGACCGGGCCTGGTTCCCCGACATCGCCGGCAGCGGCGATCCGATGGGAGTCCTGCGCGACGTCTGGGCCAATTACCGCGACGAGAGCTTCATCGCCCAGTTCCTCAGCCCGAAGCTGATGCGCCAGCTGCGGCTGTTCCACGTCACCGACGACCCGGACCAGCCGGAGCTGCGCGTCGAGGCGATCCACGACGAGCGCGGCTACCGGCGCCTGCGCCGGGCCTTCGCGCGGCAATACGACGTCGCCTGGCTCGATCCCGACATCGAGGTGGTGGATGTCGATCTCGAGGGCGACCGCAAGCTGATCCTGCACCACAAGGTGCTCAACCGGGTGCTGCTCAACAAGGACGACGCGATGCGGGTGCTGCAGCACCTCGCCGACCTGTGGGGCTACGACGTGCTGATGAAGGAGGTCGACTCCACGACCGGCGCGGTGCTCAAGGAGCACACCGCCAGCGCGCGTCCGACCTTCTTCTAGGATGCATCAGCCCCGGGCCTGCTCGCGCACGGTCCGGGCGGCCTCGGCGCCGGTGCGGGCGATCAGCCCGGGCAGATCGTCGGCGGCGGCGCCCTTCGCCGCGAGGTCGGCCCGCAGCCGGTCGGCCAGGGCCTCGTCCGGCGACCGGCCGAGCGGGGGCGTCTCGGCACCGGCCTCGATCAGGTGCCGCTTGTACGCCTCGGCCGCCTCGCCGGTGAGGCTCAGCCGCTCGCACATCCAGGCTCCCAGCATCTTGTTGCGCCGGGCCAGCGCCAGGAAGCGCAGCTCCTCGTCGAGGGCGAACAACGCCTCGGCCGCGCGCTCCCGCTCGTCGAACAACGTCGTCATCGGGGTGATCTCCCGCGGAATCACGCCCCCCGTCCTTCGAGATGGCGACGAGCTCGCCGCGCGACCAGGGCCGGTCGCCGAGCCGTGATCGCCGGGGCCCCGGCCGGAACGATGCCCGGCGCCCGCGAGTTGCCGGGGCACCTCGGTACCCCATGGGAGCATAATATGGCCGACGACAAGAACCTTCGCGCGCTCTTCCTTCACCAGCTCAAGGACACCTACTTCGCCGAGAACGCGATCCTGAAGGCGCTGCCGAAAATGGCGCAGGCGGCCCGCTCGGACGAGCTGCGCGGCGCGCTCAGCGTCCATGTCGAGGAGACCCGGGGCCAAGTGAAGCGTCTCGACCAGGTCTTCCGGATCGTCGGCGAGAAGCCCGAGGGCGTCACCTGCCAGGCGATCCAGGGCATCATCGCCGAGGGCGAGGAGGTGATGCAGGACTTCGCCGGCAGCGATGCCCTCGATGCCGGCCTGATCGCCGCCGCGCAGGCGGTCGAGCATTACGAGATCACCCGCTACGGCACGCTCCTGGCCTGGGCGAAGCAACTCGGGTTCTCGGAGGCCGAGTCCCTGATCAAGGAGACCCTGGTCGAGGAGGAGAACACCGACGAGCTGCTCTCCGAACTCGCCGAGGAGGCCGTCAACCCGGCGGCGGCGTAAACCGTCGCGGCGGCCCGCGCGTTACCCCGGCACGGAGGCAGCACGATGCCGGACCTCACCGGAATCCTCGAGACGGTTCTCTACGTCGACGACCTCGCGCGGGCGGCGGCGTTCTGGGGCGGGCCGATGGGCCTGCCCTACCTCCACGAGGACCACCGGATGCGCGCCTACGACGTCGCCGGGCGCGGCGTCCTGCTGCTGTTTCCCCGCGGCGGCTCGCTGCATCCGGTGCCGACGCCCGGCGGCACCATCCCGCCCCATGACGGCGCGGGTCCGCTGCACCTCGCCCTGTCGATCTCCGCCGACGCGCTGCCGGCGTGGGAGGACCACCTGGCGGCGCACGGGATCGCGGTCGAGGGCCGGACCACCTGGCCGCGCGGCGGCGTCAGCCTGTATTTCCGCGATCCGGACGGGCACCTCGTCGAGCTGGCGACGCCGGGATTGTGGAAGGGGTACTAGCGCGGGGCCTTGCCCCTCACGCCGTCCAGTGCTGCCCGTCGTAGGCGAACCGCTCCGGGTGGCAGGCGAGCGCCGAGAGGCCGGTCAGCGCCGGATCGGCGATGGTGATGACGCAGGTCGGGATCCTGCTCATCCGGTCGGAGAAGGGCGGCTTGTGCTCGAACGCCCGGCGGAAGGTGCCCTCGTTCAGCACGTCGAGGATCCGGGGCGCGATGCCGCCGCCGATATAGACCCCGCCGGTGGCGAGGAAGGTGAGGGCGAGGTCGCCGCAGAGCCGCCCGAGCAGCTTGGAAAAGACCCGCAGCGTGCGCTGCGCCGCCGGGTCCTCGCCGGACATCCCGCGCTCGGTGATGTCCTTCGGGTCCAGCTCGGCCCCGCCGAGGCCGGCATGGAGCCGGCTGAGGCCGGGGCCCGACAGGAGCGACTCGACGGTGATCCGGCCCTCGATCCGGGCGAGCTGCGGCCAGAACGCGATCTCCTCGTCGTCGCTCGGGCCGAAATCGACGTGGCCGGCCTCCGTCGAGACGATGGCGAGCTGCTTGCCGTAGGGGACGAGGCCGGCGGCGCCGAAGCCGGTGCCGGGACCGAGCACGAGGCGCGCGCCGCCGTCGGGGCAGAGGGTCGGGCCGATCTGCTCGAGGATCGAGCTGTCGCGCCCGGCCGGGTCGAGGGCGGCGGCGCCGGCCGCCACCGGGACGTAGTCGTTGACGACCCGGCAGCTCGCGAGGCCGAAATCGCGGCCGATCCGCTCGCCCTCGATCACCCAATGGGCGTTGGTGAGGTGCACCGCCGGCCCGTCGACCCGGGCGGCTACCGCCAGGATCGCCGAGCGCGGCGGGGCGACCCGGCTCTCGGCGAGCGCGGCGCGGATCGCCGCGCTCGGATCGGGATAGGCGGCCGTCTTCTCGTGGGCGAGCACCACCGGCTCGGCGCCCGGCTTCTCCTGCACGGCGAAGCGCGCGTTGGTGCCACCGATGTCGCCGAACAGGACCGGGAACTCGAACATGGGCCGCCGCCTCGCCTTCCGCACTCACGGCTGATCGTTATAGCGCCGCGGCGGCGCCGGTCGACGGGTCAGTCGCCCTCCATCCGGCCGACCTGCTTCATCGCCTGCTTGAGGGCGAGGAGCCGGCGGTCGCGGTCGCGGAACAGCTCGGCCGGGTCGCGCCCGCCCCAGTCGAAGAAGCCCTTGCCGGCCATCACGCCGGTGCGCCCCTCCGCCACGAGGCCGTCGATCGCCTCCGAGCGGGTCCGTGCCGGGGGCGGGCTGTAGCTGGCATTGGCGAGCGCGTGGCGCAGGAGCTCGATGCCGGTGAAATCCGCCTTGGCGAGATGACCGAGGATCGGGATGCGCAAGGCGAGGCCGTGGATGATCGCGTCGTCGATCTCGCGGGCCGAGGCCACGCCCTCGTCGAGGAGGTGGTAGACCTCGGCCGAGATCGCCGACTGGATCCGGTTGGCGACGTAGCCCGGGATGAAGCGCTTGAGCACGATCGGCACCTGGCCGAGGCCGAGCACCAGCTGGCGCGCCTCCTCGATCACGGCCGGATCGGTCTGCGGCCCCGGCACCACGTCGACGAGGTCGACGATGTAGGGCGGGGTGTACCAGTGCATCACCAGGGCGTTCCGCTGCCGGCCCTCCGGGATCAGCGGGAAGACGTCGAGGTAGCTGGTGTTGCTGGCGATCCTCGTCTCGGGCGCGCAGAGCCGGTCGAGTTCGGCGAACAGGGTGCGCTTCGCCTCCGGGTTCTCGGTGATCGCCTCGATGACGAGGCTCGCGCCGGAGACGGTCGCGGCGAGCTCGGGTTCGAGGCGGATCGCCTCAGCCGCGCGCTCGGGCGTCCAGTCGGGCCCGACCGCGCCGGCCTCCCGCAGGGTGTCGAGGGCCGAGGCGATCAGGCCCGGCACCCGCTTCAGGGTCTCGGGCCGGCTGTCCGTCAGCCGTACATGATGCCCGCCCAGCGCCAGCACCAGGGCGATGCCGTGCCCCATCAGCCCGGCCCCGACGACCGCGATCTCGCTCATGCTGTTCTCCCGTCGATGGATGCTTCGTGCGTTCGCGCCGACAGAGGCCGTCCGCGGTCGCGGCCTTCCTCTCCCGGGCGCGGCCTCATCCCGAGGTCGCGGCCGGGAGGTGCGGACTGACGCGGATCCCGCACGACCGTCGGACGCTCATCCGCTCGTCATACCGTGGCGATCGGCGTCGTCGGCGAGCCGACCGCGCCCGGCAGCCGCAAGGGAGGCGCGGTGAGGAGGAAGCGGTGGCGACCGTTCGCCCGCAGCCAGGTGGCGAGCGGGGTGAGGTGCCACAACTCGCCGAGATTGACCCCGAGCCGGAACAGGCAATGCTCGTGGAGCGGCAGGGTGGCGCAGCAGCCGTCGCCCGGCAGCGCCGGATGGACCTCGACCGCGTAGTTGTCGGCGATGAGGGCGACGAGCCCCGAATCGGTGATCCAGTTGAGGAGCTTGCGGTCGCGCCCGTCGAGGCCGGCGCAGAGGTCGTGGACCACGGCCGGGTCGGGGTTGCGGTTCATGCCGAGCAGCCGCTCGGCGAAGCCCGTATGCAGGCAGACCATGTCGCCGGGCTCGACCGTCACGCCGTCGGCGTCGAGGATCTGCCGCAACTGGTCGTAGCCCACCGCCACCCGGGCATCGCCGAGATGGGCGTGCAGGTCGATCATCACGCCGCGGCCCTGCATGCCGCGCTCGGCCAGGCGCTCGATGCCGAGCGCCTGGGCGCGGGAGGGCGCGCCCGCCTCCTCCGCCACCGTCGGCCCGGTGATGTCGGAGCCGGCCCGGAAGCCGTTGTAGTAGACCGGGCGCGGGGTGCCGTCGCCCTCGACGTCGAACAGCGAGCCGACATGGGCGAGGCTGTCCCACTGCGTCGAGTATTGCAGGTGCAGCACCGCGAGGTCGTCGCTGATGACGTCGGTGGCGTCGGGCACCTCCTCGCACACGAGGAAGTTCATGTTCGGCCGGCCGCTCGCCCGCACCGTCGGGCGGATCTGCGGCGGGTGGCGGCGCGGGTTCAGCACGTTGCCGCCCGGGAAGTCGAGCGGCAGGCTGAGGCAGAAGGTCAGCCCCTCCCGCACCTCGGCGGCGCCCTGGCGCACCTTCTCGGGGGTCAGCAGGTTGAGCCGGCCGAGCTCGTCGTCGGGGCCGAAATCGCCCCAGGTCGAGCCCTCCGGGCGGCGGCGCCAGCGCATCGTCATGATTGTTGCCCTCGCTGCTGGCGCCGGATGAGCGATCCGCCGCACGCGCGGCGGCGCGCGGTCGCGCGTGCCGACGGCCGGGGGCCGTCCGGTTGCAATGGTCCGGCCATCGGGGTCATTTCTTCACCAGGGGGCAGCGGGAGGCGGAGAGCGGCTGGAAGGCTTGGTCGCCCGGGACCGTGGCGACGAGCCGGTAGAGGTCCCAGGGGCCCTTCGACTGCTCGGGCGTCTTGACCTCGAACAGGTACATGTCGTGGACCATGCGGCCGTCCTCCCGGATGCGCCCGCCGCGGGCGTAGAAGTCGTCGACGGGCATCGCGCGCATCGCCGTCATCACCGCGGCGGTCTCGTCGGTGCCGGCTTTGCGCACCGCCTTCAGGTAGTGCATCACCGTCGAGTAGACGCCGGCCTGGGACATGTTCGGCATCTTGCCGACGCGGTCGAAGTAGCGCTTCGACCACGCCCGCGTCTCGTCGTTGAGGTCCCAGTAGAACCCCTCCGTGAGCCGCATGCCCTGCGTCGCCTTGAGGCCGAGGCTGTGGACGTCGCTGATGTAGACCAGCAGCCCGGCGAGCGTCTGGCCGCCTTGCGTCAGGCCGAACTCGGCCGCCTGCTTGATCGCGTTGGTGGTGTCGGCGCCCGCATTGGCGAGCCCCACCACCGTGGCGCCCGACGCCTGCGCCTGGAGCAGGAAGGAGTAGAAATCGGCCGTGTTGAGCGGCACCCGCACGCTCCCCAGCACCTTGCCGCCCTGCGCCTTCACCACCGCGCTCGCGTCGCGCTCGAGGTCCTGGCCGAAGGCGTAGTCGGCGGTGACGAAGAACCACGACGTGCCCCCGGCCTTCACGGTGGCGAGCGCGGTGGAATTCGCGAGCGCGTAGGTGTCGTAGGCCCAGTGGACCGAGACGGGGGAGCAGGCCTCGTTGGTGAGCCGCACCGCGCCCGGACCGTTGAACACGATCACCTTGTTCTTGGCCTTGGCGATGTCGGCGGCGGCGAGCGCGGTCGCCGAGGCCGCCACGTCGAGGATCGCGTCGACCCCGCCGGTATCGAACCAGGCACGCGCCGTCGCCGCCGCGATGTCGGGCTTGTTCTGGTGGTCGGCGACCACGACCTCGACGGGGGCGCCCAGCACCGTGCCGCCGAAATCCTCCACCGCCATGCGGGCCGCCGCGGCGCTCCCGGGCCCGGTCACGTCGGCATAGGGACCCGACATGTCGAGCAGGAACCCGAGGCGGACCACGCCGTCGGACACCTTCGCCGAGACCTGCTGCGCATTCGCGGCCGGCGCCTGCTGCGCGCGCGCCGCCCCCTGCCAGGCCATGCCCGGCACACCGACGGCCAGAGCCGCCGCCAGAAGCGTTGTCCTCACCCGGTCCGTCCTTCGTCGAAGACGTTCGTTCAAGCGGTACGCCGTCGAGGGCGCCCGGGTGCATGGTCCGGACAAGGGGACCCGGTTGTCAACTGCGGGAGAAGCGGGGCGGTGCTGAAAAACCGGTATGGCCCCGCTTCACTGCCCGTCAGGCGGCCGGCCCGGCTCCCTCGGCCGCGCCGAGCCAGGGCTGCCCGTTGACCATCCCGATGCGCCAGCCCGCCCCGTCGGGACCGGCGTAGTGGTCGAGGCGGGTGAGCGAGCAGTTCTCGACCGCGAAGGCGAGGCCGCCCTGGGGAGGCACGTTCAGCGCGAGCGCGATCGCCGCCCGGATGGTGCCGCCATGGGCCACCGCCACGATGTCGCGGCCGCTATGCTCGGCGGTGAGCTCGGCGATCGCGGCGTTCACCCGCGCGCAGAGTTCGGCAAAGCTCTCGCCGCCCGGCGGGCGCTCGTCGGCGGGGGCGAACCAGTAGCTCGCGGCGGCGGGCTGGCGCTCGGCGAAGAAGCGGGCGCGGTCGAGGCCCTGCCACTCGCCGAGATTCTGCTCGGCCAGGGCCGGGAGCGCGGTGAGGCGAGGGACCGCGCCGTCGACCGTGAAGTCGCCCGCCTGCCACAGGGCCTCGGCGGTCTGGCGGGTGCGGCCGAGATGGCTCGCGACCCAGACCGCGCCGCGGGGCAGCACCGGGGCGAGGCCGGAGAAGACCTGCGCGTCGCCGCAATCGCACGGGATGTCGCGGCCGCCGTAGATGCGGCCGCCGTCGCCCCGCACGGGGGCGTGGCGCACCCACCACCAGCGGGTACGGACGAAGGAGGAGGGGGTCTGGGCGCTCATGCCCCCGTCATACCCCGAATTGCCAGGCTGGCGAACACTCCGCATAGGTGCGGCGACACGAGACGGAGCGACACGATGGACGCGGCGGACGACATGATCTTCGGGGCGAACATCCCGTTCGCCCGGCTCTGCGGCATCGAGGCTCTCGGCGTCGTCGACGGCCGCACGCGCCTGCGCCTGGAGCTGGGGCCGCAGCACGGCAACAACCTCGGCATCGCCCATGGCGGCATCCTCTGCACCCTGCTCGACATCGCCATGGGCACGGTGGCGCGGCTCACCGCCGGCCGCCCGGTGGTGACCCTCGACATGCAGACCCGCTTCCTCTCGCCGGGCCACGGCGTTCTGCTGGCGGAAGGCCGGGTGACCCGGGCCGGCCGGTCGATCCTGTTCTGCGACGCCGAGATCCGCGACGAGGCCGGACGGGTGGTGGCGACCTCGACGGGGGTGTTCAAGCCAGTCGGCGTCAAGGGCTGAGCCGGGCGCCGAACGGTTTCCGGGGTGTTGCGGGTTTCCGCCGCGCGGCCGGGAGCCATGTCTTCAAGCGACATGGTCAGCCGGAAAGGCCCCGATGACGCCTCACACGACCCGCACCGCGCCCGGCGGCGTGATCGAGACCGACGTCTCGGCCCGGCTCGACCGGCTGCCCTGGGGCCGGTTCCACACCCTGGTGGTGCTGGCGCTCGGCATCACCTGGGTGCTCGACGGGCTCGAGGTGACGCTCGCGGGCGCGCTCGCCGGCGCCCTCAAGGCGAGCCCGACGCTGCGCTTCTCGAACGCCGAGATCGGGCTCGCGACCTCGAGCTACCTCGCCGGCGCGGTGCTGGGGGCGGTCGGCTTCGGCTGGCTCACCGACCGGCTCGGGCGCAAGAAGCTCTTCTTCATCACGCTGGCGGTCTACCTCGCAGCCACCGCCGCCACCGGCCTGTCCTGGAACCTGTGGAGCTTCTGCCTCTTCCGCTTCCTCACCGGAGCCGGCATCGGCGGCGAGTACACGGCGATCAACTCGACGATCCAGGAGCTGATCCCGGCCCGCGCCCGCGGCTGGACCGACCTCGTCATCAACGGCAGCTTCTGGCTCGGCGCGGTCCTCGGCGCCGGCACCTCGCTCGTCGTGCTCGACCCCGCCCTGTTCGGGCCGGATACCGGCTGGCGCGTCGCCTTCGGGCTCGGGGCGTTCCTTGGGCTCGTCATCCTGTTCCTGCGGACCTGGATTCCCGAGAGCCCGCGCTGGCTGATGACGCACGGGCGCCACGAGGAGGCCGAGGCCCTGGTCGCCGGCATCGAGGCGCGGTTCCGCGCCGAGGGCCACGCCCTGAGCGACGGCCCGTTCCCGAAGGCGCGCCTGCGCCAGCGCAGCCACACGCCCCTCGCCGAGGTGCTTGCCGCGCTCAAGATCTATCGCCAGCGGGCCTGGGTCGGGCTGGCGCTGATGTCGGCCCAGGCCTTCTTCTACAACGCGATCTTCTTCACCTACGCGCTGATCCTGATCGACTTCTACGGGGTGCCGGCGGACGGCGTCGGCTGGTACATCCTGCCCTTCGCCGCCGGCAACTTCTTCGGGCCGGTGCTGCTCGGCCGGCTGTTCGACACGGTCGGCCGCAAACCCATGATCGCGCTCACCTACGGCCTGTCGGGCGTGCTGCTGGCGCTCAGCGGGCTCGCCTTCCAGCAGGAGCTCGTCACCGCGACGACCCTCACCCTGTGCTGGATGGCGGTGTTCTTCTTCGCGTCCGCTGCGGCGAGCTCGGCCTACCTCACGGTGAGCGAAGTGTTTCCCCTCGAGATCCGGGCGCTCGCCATCGCGCTGTTCTACGCCGTCGGCACCTCGGTCGGCGCGGTCGGGCCGGCCCTGTTCGGGGTCCTGATCGAGGGCCATTCCCGCAGCGCGATCTTCGGCGGCTACCTGCTCGCCTCGGTCCTGATGATCGCCGCCGGGGTGGTGGCGGGGATCTGGGGCGTGGCGGCGGAGCGGAAATCGCTGGAGGACGTGGCGAAGCCGCTGGCGGCGGCGGAGTAGGGGCGCGGTCCGGCCGACCGCACGCGACCCCTTCGCCTCATCCCGGTGCCGCGACAGCGGTGCCCGGCATGATTCCGACCCTCACCTCATCATGAAGGTGCACTGGCGCATAGTCATGAAAGCATGCATTGTCGTCGCTTGCTCCTGTCAATTGGCGCAACAAGCAATCATCAATAAGGAAGATTTGTCAAAAATTCGACACTCCTCGGAGGAAACGCGATGCCGGCCCCGACCACGCAGAATTTCTTCGATGCCTCGAACTGGGTCTACGGCTACAGCGACAGCAATGCGCTGCCGCCGATCCCGGTCGGCTTGACGCCGTTCTATTACAAGACAGGACAATTCGATTCCGGATTGCTGCCGAGCGGGTTCCACGGCGCCGCCTTCCTCATCCCCGGCGCCCGGCCGCAGGTGATCGTTGCTTTCGAGGGCACCGACGTCTCAGGGATCGACATCCGGCCCGATTTCCTGCTGGCGCAGCTCGAAGCGGATGTGAGTCTCTTCGTCGGGGTGGTCCCGCAGGCTCTGCGCGACGCGACGACCTTCACCCGGGAGGTGCTCACAGCGGCCTCGGCGCAAGGCATCCAGCACGATCAGGTCTCCCTCACCGGCCATTCGCTGGGGGCTGCCGCAGCAGCCTACGTCTCGACGCAGACCGGCCTCGACGGGACGACCTTCGCGGCACCGGGGCTGCCGTCCAACACGGTCAACTTCGGCCAGGCCGGCCTGCTCACCAACTACGTCGATCACGGCGATCCGGTCGGGAATTACAGCGCCACCCCGATCGATATCGAGGACGGGTTCCTCTTCTCGAGCGCGATCCGGCGCGTCGGCGATCCGAGCTATACCGGGGACGTCCTGGACGTCATCCCCCTCGCGGCCGCGGCGGCCGCGGCGGCACCGGGCAACCCCGACCCGGTGCGGGCCGGCGGCCTGCTGGTCCTCGGAGGATTGGCGGCGGAGAACCATCCCCTCACGCATTACGGCGAGGACCTGAACCTCCTCCTCAACGACACGCCCGTGCTGGCCGATGCCAGCCGGATCGTCTCGGGCCGGGACTACGCCCAGTTCTACGGCGACATCATCGACCGGAATTTCCTGGTCGGCGATGCGTTCTACGCCATCCGCAATCCCGACGTGCGCGCCGCGGGCGTCGATGCGGAGCAGCACTACGACCGGTATGGCTGGCGCGAGGGCCGCGATCCCGATGCGTTCTTCTCCACCAACGGCTACCGCGCCGCCAACCCGGACGTGCGCGCGGCGGACGTGAACCCGCTGCAGCACTTCGACCAGGCGGGCTGGCGCGAGGGGCGCGATCCGTCGGCGGCGTTCGATACCGGGCTCTACCTCAAGAACAACCCGGACGTCGCAGCGGCCGGAATCGACCCGCTCGCCCATTACCTGCAATACGGCCGGGCCGAGGGCCGGACGATCGCGGCCGCGATCGGCCCGACCGCCTCGTTCACCCACGGGTCGTTCGACGCCGAATACTACCTCCTCGCCAACGGCGACGTGGCGGCGGCGGCCCTGAGCAGCGGCGGCGACACGCTCGACTACGCCTACCGGCACTACGAGCAGTACGGTTGGCGCGAGGGCCGCGATCCGAATGCGTTCTTCGATACCAGGGGCTACCTCGACGCCTACGGCGACGTGAAGGCGGCGGGAATCGACCCGCTGATGCATTACGACACGTATGGCTGGAAGGAGGGCCGCGATCCCTCGAAGGGCTTCGACACCACGGCGTATCTCGCTGCCTACGGCGACGTCGCGCAAGCCAGGATCGACCCGCTGACGCATTACCTGCAATACGGCGCGCTCGAAGGGCGCGCGCCCTTCGCCGACGGCACGTTCGGCGCCGGCGCCACCGGCTGAACGACCGGTGACGTCCCCCCGCCGCAGCGGCGGGGGGCGGCTATCTCAGCGATTCCCGGACCCCCGCCCAGATCCCCGCCGCCACCTCGCCCGCCGGCAGCACCTGCGCCAGTCCCGCCGCCTGCCCGGCCCAGGCCTGCATCCGGGCGAGGTCGCCCTCCCGCGCCGCCGCCTCGCGCATCGCTTGCGTCAGGCCGCGCTGGATCGGGTAGGGGGCGGGGACCGGGGCGTCCGGGTCCGCGGCGGCCGCGACGTAGTCCGTGGCGAGGCTGCGGCCGGCGCGGCCGCTGAAGGCGCGGGTCAGCCGCGTGCCCTCGGGACGGGCGCGGCCGAGGCCGTCGGCCCAGGCCGGCGGGATCCCGGCCTCCGGGCAGCGCAGGAAGCCGGTGCCGACCTGCATGGCGCTGGCGCCGAGGAGCAGGGCCGCGGCGGCGCCGCGGGCATCGGCGATGCCGCCGGTGGCGACGACCGGGATCCCGACGGCATCGACGACCGCCGGGAGCAGCGCCATCAGGCCGACCGCCTCGGCCTCCGCCCGCGCCGGATCGAAGCGGCCGCGATGGCCGCCGGCCTCGGCGCCCTGCGCCACCACGGCGTCGGCCCCGGCCCGTTCGGCGGCCAGCGCCTCCGCCACCGTGGTGACGGTGGCCCACCAGGCGATGCCGTGCGCCTTCAGCCGCGCGACGACCTCCGGCGGGTAGAGCCCCATGATCGAGGAGACGATGCGCGGCCGGGCCGCGATCATCGCCTCGACCTGCGCGGCGAAGTCCGGCGGCGCCGCATCGCCGGCCTCCGGCGCCACCGCCGGCCCGAAGCGGCCGAGGAAGGCGCGAAGGACCGCCTCGTTCCCGGGATCGCGGGCCGGGGCCGGGTCGGGGATCCACAGGTTGACCTGGAACGGCCCGGCCTCCCGCACCGCCTCCGCCCAGGCCAGGATCGCCGCCGGTTGCATCAGCAGCGCCCCGCAGGCCCCGAGACCGCCGGCGCGCATCACCGCGACCGAGAGCGCCGGCGGGCAGGCCCCGGCCATCGGGGCGAGGAGCACCGGCAGGCGCAGGCCGTGCGCGGCCGCGAAGGCGTCGGCGCGGGCGAGGGCAGGGTGGCGGTCGGTCATGCGGGGAAACTCCGGCACGGACGCGACCGGCGTCGACGTCCCGAGCGTAGAGACATCGGCCGGCCGACCCGCGCAAGCCGGGCAGGGGTCCCGCGCAAGCGCCGCAGGGGCCACCGATTGACTTCGCACCTGCACAACGCCATATGGCGGATTGCAGCGTCAGCGGCCGACCATGGTCCGCTCGAGAGGGCTGCGTGACGGATTTCGCCGCGGCACCTGCGCGGCAGGCCCGGCCCTCTCTTAATCGCTCGTCCCTTGGATCGCTCCATCACGCGGGCGGTCTCCCGACATCGGATCGCGATGAGGGCCGTGCGTTGCGCGCGCCTTGCGGCGATCCCGCTGCCAAATACCAAGAAGATTCCCTTGACCCAGTTCACCGATTTCGGCCTCGCGGCGCCGATCCTGAAGGCGCTCGCCCAGGCCGGCTACGTCACGCCGACCCCGATCCAGGCGCAGGCGATCCCGCCGGCCATGCAGGGCAAGGACCTGTGCGGCATCGCCCAGACCGGCACCGGCAAGACCGCCTCCTTCGCGCTGCCGATCCTGCACCGCCTCGCCGGCGACGCGGCCAAGCCCGCGCCGCGCCGCAGCTGCCGCGTGCTGGTGCTCGCCCCTACCCGCGAGCTCGCCAGCCAGATCGCCGACAGCTTCAAGGAGTACGGCCAGTTCCTGAAGCTCACCACCACGGTGGTGTTCGGCGGCGTCACCATCGGTCGCCAGGAGCGGGCGCTCGCGGGCGGCGTCGACGTGCTGGTCGCCACCCCGGGCCGGCTCCTCGACCTGATCGACCGCCGCTCGCTGACCCTCGACGGCGTCGAGTACCTCGTCCTCGACGAGGCCGACCAGATGCTCGACCTCGGCTTCATCCACGCGCTGAAGCGCATCGTGAAGCTGCTGCCGGCCCAGCGCCAGAGCCTGTTCTTCTCGGCCACCATGCCGAAGAACATCGCCGGCCTCGCCGACCAGTACCTCAAGAACCCGGTCCAGGTCGCCGTGACCCCGGTCGCGACCACCGCCGAGCGGGTCGACCAGAAGGTCGTCTTCGTGCCGACCGGCTCGAAGCAGTCGCTGCTCGCCACGATCCTGCGCGACGAGTCGATCGACCGGGTGCTGGTCTTCACCCGCACCAAGCACGGCGCCGACCGCGTGGTGCGGGGCCTCGAGCGCGACGGCATCGGCTCGGCGGCGATCCACGGCAACAAGTCGCAGCCGCAGCGCGAGCGGGCGCTCGCCGCCTTCCGCGCCGGCACCTGCCGGGTGCTGGTCGCGACCGACATCGCGGCCCGCGGCATCGACGTCGACGGCGTGTCCCACGTCGTCAACTTCGACCTGCCGAACGTGCCGGAGGCCTATGTCCACCGCATCGGCCGCACCGCGCGCGCCGGCAAGGACGGGCTGGCGATCTCGTTCTGCAACGACGAGGAGCGCGCCTACCTGCGCGACATCGAGCGCCTGACCCGCCAGAAGGTGCCGCTGATGGCGATCCCCGAGGGCTTCGTGCCGCCGAGCCGCGAGGAGGCGGCGCAGGCCGTCGCCGAGGCCGAGCGCGACCGGCGCCAGCCCGGCTCGGGCCCGCGCGGCCAGCGCCCCGGCGGCGGCCGCCAGGGCCAGCAGCCCGGCGGGCGCCAGGGCCAGCCGCGCCACGGCGCCGGCCGTCCCCAGGAGCACCGCGAGCCCCGCGCCGACGGCCGCGGCGGCCACGAGGGCCGTCAGGCCCGCCCGCAGGGGCAGGGCCAAGGCCGCCCGCAGGGGCAGGGACAGGGTCGCCCCCAGGGCGGCCAGCGCGCCGACGGCAACCGCCAGCAGCGCCCGGCGGGCGGCGGGGCCAACCGTGACGGCCGCGCGATCGGCTGGCTCGACCGCGCGCCGCGCTGACGCGCCTGAACCGCTCCGACGACTGAGAAGCCCGCGCTCCGGACAGGAGCGCGGGCTTCCCGCATTTCAGGCGCTGATTCAGCGCGGTGCGATCCGGCATCGGATCGTCACGCTGCGAACGCGATGCCGGCCGGCGTTGCCTCCGGTCGTTGCGGCGCCATCTGTTGCCATGACACGTCTTGGCAGGAGACCCCGATGCGCTTCGAACTCTATCGCGACGGCAAGGGCGAGTGGCGCTGGCGCCTGCGGGCCGAGAACGGCGAGGTGGTGGCCGATTCGGGCGAGGGCTATGTCCGCCGCGAGGATTGCGAGCACGGCATCGCCCTGGTGAAGGGCGCCACCAACGCCCGGGTCGTCGACATGACGCTCAAGATGGCCTGACGACCGCTGCATACGCAGCCGAGACGTCAGGCAGGGCGGCTCGTGATCGCAGGGTTGGCGGAGCCGACGAGATTGACGAATGGCCCGCCAGGGACGGAACGATCCGATGGTTCGGCCGCGTATTGCATCGTTGCGCTGGCCGGGAGATGGAAATGCCGCACCGAACAGGCCGCGATCCCGAGCGATCTCGACATCGCCCCGGTCCGAGGCGGCAACGCATCGTTCACCTCATGACGGACGACGCGCAACGCTTTTCCGGTCCCGTGCGTTTCCGCCGTCCATGCCTCCGTCCGGCGGCATGCCCGTACGAGTGAGGGACCGATCCCGTGCTGAAGACCGTGATGCTGGCCGCTGGCCTGATCCTCGGCGGCGCCGCCGCCCTGCCGCAGGCCGCGACCGCCGCCCCGCTGACCGAGACGGCCGCCGCGCCCGTCGCCGCCGCCCCGACCGCCTGGGCGCAGTACGGCTATTACGGCCGTCCCCGCCATTTCGGCCCGCGCGGCTACGGCTACGGCTACCGTCGCCATTTCGGCCCGGGCTACGGCTTCCGCGGCCCGCGCCATTTCGGCCATCGCCACTGGGGTCACCGGGGCTACGGGTACGGCGGCCCGCGCGGCTATTACCGCGGTTTCTGAGAGGCTCCGCCGGCCGGCCGCCGCATCCGGGGCGGCCGTGCCACACTCTCGCCCCATCTATGACCTTGGCTGTAACAGCTCGGCCGTTCCGGCGGCCGGGCTTGGCTCATGGCGGGTCCGCTCGCGCAGCGGGGCCGCCCCACAACCAAGGGGAACCGGAATGCCGCACACCATCGCGGAGCGTCGCCGGCGCGTCGAAGCGCAGCTTCAGGACTACGAGCGGATGCTCGCCGAGATCCGTTCCTCGGCGGGCCTCGGCGCCAACAGCCGCGCCCTCCAGCTGCAGCACGCCCGCCTGATCTCGCAGGCGCGCACCGAACTCGCGTCGCTCGACGCCGAACTCTCCCGCGCGTAGGCCGGCAGACGTCACCCGGTCCCGCGGCCCTCCGCGGGACCCTCGAGGACGGCTCGCGCCGCGTCGTAGAGCACCACGACATCCGCCGGATAGATCCGGATCGGCGGCGCCGAGAGCTCGGCCCGCGACCACCAGCGATGCTCGGCCAGGACCTCGGCCTCGTGCGGCGTCCAGCCGTCGCGCGACAGGGGACCGCTCCCGGCCCTCACGGCGAAGAACCGCTCCCGCGCCCGGACCCGCTCGCCGTCGGCCAGGCGCATCGTGAACGTCCGCTCGCCGATGTCCGGCGCCGCCTCCGGACAGGTCAGGCCGGTTTCCTCGCGCAATTCCCGGATGGCGGCCTCGGAAAAGCTCTCGCCCGGCTCGACACCGCCGCCCGGCGTCGCCCAGTACTCCTCGCCGGCGAGCGCGCCTTCGCGGAAGAGGAAGCGGAACAGCAAGAGCCGGTCCTCGCCGGCGAGCACGACGAGCCGCGCGGCAGGGCGCTCGCGCATGAATGCCCTAATGGTACGGATCGGCCGCGTCGCGCAGACCGTCGCCGAGGAAGTTGAAGGCCAGCACCACGATCACCACGGGCAGGATCGGCGCCAGCAGCCAGGGATGGAGCTGCACCGCCGCGAGATTCTGCGCCTCGTTGAGGAGCACGCCCCAGCTCGTCACCGGCGGGCGCAGGCCCAAGCCTAAGAACGACAGGGCGGTCTCGCCGAGGATCATCGAGGGGATCGACAGCGTCGCCGAGGCGATCAGGTGGCTCATGAAGTTCGGGATCAGGTGCCGGGCGATGATCCGGGTCTTCGACGCACCCATCAGCTCGGCGGCACGGACGTAATCCTCCTCGCGGAGCGCCAGCAGCTTCGAGCGCACGGCGCGGGCGAGGCCCGGCCAGTCGAGGAGGCCGAGGATCAGCGTGATGCCGAAGAACACCAGGATCGGGCTCCAGTTCGGCGGCAAGGCCGCCGACAGCGCGAGCCAGAGCGGCAGTTCGGGCAGCGAGCGCAGGATCTCGATCACGCGCTGGATCACGTTGTCGACCCAGCCGCCGAGATAGCCGGCAAGCCCGCCGAAGAACAGCCCGAGGGCGAAGGACACCGCGATGCCGACGAGCCCGACGGTGAGCGAGATCCGGGTGCCCGAGATGATCCGCGAGAGCAGGTCGCGCCCGAGCCGGTCGGTGCCGAGCAGGAACATCGTCCCGTCCTTCGGCGGGCAGACCAGGTGCCAGTCGGTGTCGAACAACCCCCAGAACGCATAAGTATCGCCGCGGCAGAGGAAGCGCAGGGGCTGCACGACGCTCCGGTCCACCGTGTAGTCGCGGTGGAAGGTCTCGATGTTGAAGGTGAAGTGGTAGGGGTGGGTGTAGGGCCCGACGAACCGGCCGTCGTGGAACAGGTGGACCGATTGCGGCGGCGCGTACAGGAAGTCGCCGTGGCGCTTGGCCGGATTGTAGGGCGCGATCACCTCGACGAACGGGATCAGGGCGTAGAAGGCGATCAGGATCAGCCCCGCCGCCACCGCGACCCGGTGCTTGCGGAACTTCCACCAGGTGAGGCGCCAGGACGAGGCGCGGTCGACGGCGCTTCTCTCGGCGCCCGCCGGCTCGGTGCGGCCGGGATCGAAGGGCGCGGCGTCGACGAAGTGCTGCGGCCTGTCGCGGAGATCCAGGTTCATCGGCCGCCTCCCCCGAGGCGGATGCGCGGATCGAGCCAGGCCAGCAGCAGGTCGGAGACCAGCATGCCGATCACGGTCAGCATCGCCACGAACATCAGGATGAATCCGGCCAGGAACTGGTCCTGGCTCTTGAGGGCGGCGAGCAGGATCGGCCCGACGGTCGGCAGGCTGAGCACCAGCGAGACCAGCACCGAACCCGAGATCAGGTGCGGCAGCAGGTTGCCGATATCGGCGATGAACGGGTTGAGCGACATCCGGAACGGGTATTTCAGCAGCGCCCGGGTCGGCGGCAGGCCCTTGGCGCGGGCGGTGACGACGTATTGCTTGCCCAGTTCGTCGAGGAGGTTGGCGCGCATCCGCCGGATCATCGCGGCGGTGCCGCCCAGCCCGATCACCAGGGTCGGGACGACGAGGTGCGCGAGCAGCGAGCGCACCTTGTCCCAGGTCCAGGGCTGCCCGGCATAGGCGCTGTCGAACAGCCCGCCGATCGAGACCCCGAACCAGCGGTTGGCGTAGAACAGCATCACCAGCGCCAGCAGGAAGGACGGGGTGGCCAATCCGATATAGCCGATGAAGGTCGCGACGTAGTCGCCGATCGAGTATTGCCGCGTCGCCGAGTAGATCGCGATCGGGATCGACACCAGGTGGACGAAGATCACCACCGCGAGGTTGACGACGAGGGTGAGCCACAGCGCGTCGCCGACGACCTCGCGCACCGGGCGGTCGTACTCGAACGACCAGCCCCAATTGCCCTGGAGGAGGCCGTTGAAGGCGCCCTCCGGATTGGGCCACAGCCCGATCCAGCGCAGGTACTGCTCCCAGACCGGGCGGTCGAGGCCGTATTGCTGCATCAGGAACTGCGCCTTGGCGACCGAGGCCGCCTCGCCCTGCGAGCGCAGCTCGGCGATCTGGTTGGTGAGGAAGTCGCCCGGAGGCAGCTTGATGATGACGAAGACGAGGGCGGAGATGATCAGCAGCGTCACCGCCATGGTGACGAGGCGGCGGGCGAGGTAGCGGATCACCGCGCGGCCTCCTTCGGGTTCGGCCCCCAGTAGAACTGATCCATGCGGTAGATCCCGATGAGCGCCGTCGGCTTCCAGCTGTAGATCTGCTTGTCGGGCACGTTGAGGAGCCTCGTCTTGGCGACCACCGGCTGGAGCGCGCCCGAGACGGTGCCGATCACCCACTGGTTCTCGGCCCGGTTCTGCAGCATCGCGCCCCAGATCTTCGCCTGCTCGACGTTGTCGCCGGTCGCCATCCAGCGGGCGTTGAGGTCGAGGAGCGCCTGGGCCTGCGGCATGTCGCAGGGCTCGCCCTCCTTGCCCCGCGTCTCGACGTACTGGCCCCATTTCGGCCAGGCGTAGGTGTCCTGGTGGACCGGGGCGAGCTCGTCGGGCGGCATCTCGGCGGTGGGCATCGCGAGGTCGAGGCCTTGCGCCGCCACCATCACGGCGGCACCCGAATAGGCGCGGTTGCGCAGGATCGTGCGGTCCTGCGGCTTGACGAACAGCTTGACCCCGATCTCGCGCCAGAACTCCGCGATCAGCGTCAGCCCGTCGGTGAGGATGCTGCTCTCGCCGTCGGTCTCGACCACGATCTCGAGCTCGCGCCCGTCCGGCAAGAGGCGGATGCCGGCGCCGTTGCGCTGCGTCAGCCCGACCTCGTCGAGCAGGCGGGAGGCTTCGGCAGGGTCGTAGCCGGCATAGAGCGTGCGGTATTCCGGCTTGTAGAGCGGGCTCTTCTCGACGACCGTGTCGTTGCCCTCGGTGCCGAGGCCGAACAGCAGGGCGTTGTTGAGGGTGCGCCGGTCGATGGCGAGCGACAGGGCGCGGCGGTAGCGCAGGTCGCGGTTGAGCGCGCGCCAGACCGGATCGGTCACGGTCAGGTTGGGGTAGAGCGCCAGTTCCGAGCCGCGGGCGGTGGGCCAGAGATGGGTGCGGTAGCCCTTGGCGCGCTCGCCCTCGCGCAGGATCGGGATGTCCTCCATGTTGAGGCCGCGGAACAGCAGGTCGGCCTCGCCCGCATTGGCCTTGGCGGCCAGCAGCCCGCTCGCCGCGACGTCCATGTTGACCGTGTCGATGTAGGGGAGTTGCTGCCCGTTGGTGTCGACCCGGTGGTAATAGGGGTTGCGCACGAAGACGAAGCGGGCCGCCGGCGCGGTGTTGGTGACGCGCCAGGGCTGGAGCGTCGGCAGGTCGGGGTTGGTCTGCTCGAACATCGCGTCGAGCCGGTTATGGAGCGCGGCCCAGCCCTTGACCTTCGCCTGCTTCACCAGCGGCTCGATCTCGGCCTTGGGCGTGTAGCGCGGGTTGAACTTCTTGAGGTAGTGCGCCGGCCGGTAGATGAAGGGATCGCGCGGCGAGGCGAGCTCCGGCAGGAAGCGGGGATTCGGCTTGTCCCAGCTGAAGCGGACGTGGAGGGGATCGATCACCTCGAAGCGCGGCGGCTGGCCGTCGACCATCATGAATTCCGGCGGGCCGGACGGGCTCAGATCCTTGCTGAGCGCCACGTCCTCCCACCAGTAGCGGATGTCCTCGGCGGTGAACGGCTGGCCGTCGGACCAGCGGTGGCCCTCGCGCAGGGTAAAGGTGAAGACCTTGTCGTTGTCGCTCTCGAACTTGTCCAGGATGTCGGGCTTGAGCGCCAGCGCCTCGTCGTAGCCGACGAGGCGGGTGTAGCTGTAGGTCGAGATGTAGCGGATGTCCCGGGCCTTCGCGACGAGCGTCACGATGCTGCCGCCGGGCTTGCCGACCTGGCGTCCCTGGGCGGCGGAATCGACGACGAGGGGCTGCTTGGGGAGGCGGTCGGAAGGGGAATCGGAGGCGAGTGCAGGGGAGGCAAGGAGCGGCAGCAGGAGAGACAGGACGGCGCTGCGCCGCCAACCCTTCCCCCTCTGCGGGGACGGGTGCCCGGCGGCGAGCGCGAAGCACTCGTGCGCCGGGCGGGCGAGGGGCAGCGCGACGCCGATCGACGTGGCGCCCGTCCCCCCGGTCGCGACGTCTCCGGAAGCGGCGCCCCCTCTCCCGGCCTGCTCCGCAGGCCACCCTCCCCCAGGGAGGGGGGAGGGTTCACCCGCGGCGGCGCCCGTGAAGAGATGTCGGAACCGTAGCGTCATGTCCCGTCCTTCCCGTGCAGGCGCACCCAGGTGATGCGGGTGGGAGAGTAGCCGGTCGCGGCGTGCAGGTCGTCGAAGGCGTGGGTGGCGGCGATCGCCGCGCGGGCTCCTTCCGCCTCCGGGTCGTCGGGGCGGTAGACGAATTCGCGGCCGTTGCGGCGCCACCGCACCGGCTCGCCGGAGCGGGGCGCGGTCAGCATCGCGATGGTCGGGAAGGCCGGTCCGCCATGGGCGTGGAGACGGTGCGCGGCGGCGTCGTCGTCGAAGACGAGCCGGGTCAGGCCGCGCTCGCGGGCTTCCAGAACCCGCCTCGCCTGGCTGATGTGGTCGTCGAAGAAGCCGACGGCGCGGTCCGGATCGAGCCGCGGCAGGCTCGCGGCCGACCAGTCGCCGGCGTGGTAGCGCGCGCGCGGGTCGCGGTAGCGCAGGCCGGAGAGGTCGGGATCGAAGCAGAAGATCTCGGCACCGGGACAGGCCTGGCGCATCACCCAGGTGGTCAGCCCGCGGAACACCCCCGATTCGACGATCACCTCGGGCTTGAGCGCCCGCATCAGCACGTAGAGCTGGAGCGCGCCGTTGAAGCCGTTGCCGCCGCGCTTCTGCGCCACCGGCGCCGCGGCGATCAGGTCCCAGAAGGTCGCGACCGCGGGCCCCGCCCCGCCGGGGAGGCGCAGCCCGGCCGCCGCCAGGTCGCGGTCGAGGCGCTCCGCCGCCGCGGCGATCAGCGCGTCGGTCTCGGGCGCGGAGAGCGGGCGGTGGTTCCAGTCCGACACCGCCGGGACGAGGTCGTAGCCGAGGCGATCGAACAGGCGGCCGAGGAACCGGCGACGCAGCCGCTCGACGAAGGGGTGGGGACGGAGGGCGGCGCCGTGGGGCATCGATATCTCTCGGGATCGTTCAGGCGGCCCGCTCCACCGCCGGGCGCGAGACCCGGACGCGGTGGCCGGGCTCGATCTCGGTCATGGCCCCGGCCGCGCCGCCGGCGAGGCGGAACGGTTCGGGCCAGCTCGCCGGGTCGGAGAAGCGGTCGCTCATCAGGAGCTTCAGGTCGAGGGGGTGGTCGAGGTCGGGCTCGGGCACGGCGGCGAGCAGCGCCCGGGTGTAGGGATGGGCGGGGTTGCGGAACAGGGCCTCCTTGGGCGCCTCCTCGACGATGTAGCCCCGGCACATGACGGCGATGGTGTCGGCGATGTAGTCGACCACCGCGAGGTTGTGGGAGACGAACAGGTAGGAGATGCCGAGGCTCGCCTGCAGGTCCTTCAGGAGGTTGAGCACCTGGGCCTGGACCGAGACGTCGAGGGCCGAGACCGGCTCGTCGCAGAGCAGCACCCGGGGCTTGAGCGCGAGCGCCCGGGCGATGCCGAGGCGCTGGCGCTGGCCGCCCGAGAAGGCGTGCGGGTAGCGGCGCAGCGAGGAGGTGTCGAGCCCGACCATGTCGAGCAGCTCCTTGGCGCGCTCGTACCGCTCGTCGGCGGTGCCGACGCCGTGGATGCGCAGGGGCTCGGTCAGGAGCTCGTAGACCGTCATGCGCGGGTTGAGCGACGAGAACGGGTCCTGGAACACGAACTGGACCGCGCGGCGGAAATCCTTCAGCTCGCGGTCCTTGAGGGCGAAGACGTCGCGCGGCCCGCTCCCCGAGCCGTCGTCGAAGGTCACGGTGCCGGCATCGGGCCGCAGCGCCCGCATCACCACCTTCGACAGGGTGGTCTTGCCGCAGCCCGATTCGCCGACGAGGCCGAGCGTGCGGCCCGGATGCAGGCTCAGCGACACGCCGTTGACGGCGTTGATGGTGCGGGTCTTCCCCTTGAACCAGCCCGAGCGCAGGGTGAACGACTTGCGCACCCCCTCGATGGCGAGCAGCGGCCCGGCCGGATCGGGCCGGTGCGGCTCGCCGGCCTTGCGGGCGAGCACGGCGCTCTTCACCTCGCGGATCGGGGTCAGGCGCTCGCCGGGCTCCATGTGGAAGCGCGGCACCGCCCGCATCAGCGCCTTGAGGTAGGGGTGGCCGGGGCGGCGGAAGATGTCCTCGCGCGAGCCCGCCTCCATCACCCGGCCGCGATACATCACCACCACGTCGTCGGCCATGTTGGCGACGACGCCGAGGTCGTGGGTGATGAGCAGCATCGCCATGCCGGTCTCGGCCTGCAATTCGCGCATCAGTTCCAGGATCTGCGCCTGGGTGGTGACGTCGAGCGCGGTCGTCGGCTCGTCGGCGATGAGGAGGGCGGGCCGGGTGATCAGCGCCATCGCGATCATCGCGCGCTGGCGCAGGCCGCCCGACAGCTCGAACGGGTAGGTGACGAGGGCCCGCTTCGGGTCCGGGAAGCCGACGCGGTCGAACACCTCGATCGCCCGGGCCCTGGCCTCGTCGGCCGAGACGTCGGCGTGCAGGCGCAGGGCCTCGGTGACCTGGTCGCCGATCGTGTGGAGCGGCGACAGCGAGGTCATCGGCTCCTGGAAGATCATCGCGATGCGGCCGCCGCGCAGGGACTGCATCCGGGCCGAATCGGGTTTCAGCGCCGCGATGTCGATCCCGCCCGCGGGACCGGCGGGATCGTGCAGGCGGATGTGGCCGCCGGTGATCCGGGCGACCTTGGGCAGGATCTGCAGGATCCCCTGAGCGGTGACCGACTTGCCCGAGCCCGATTCGCCGACGAGGGCCACGGTGCGGCCCGCCGGCACGTCGAGGGACAGGCCGTCGACCGCCCGGAACGAGCCGGAATCGGTCGTGAAATCGATCGTCAGGTCGCGGATCGACAGGAGCGGTGCCGTCATCCTGGTGCCGTGCTGTCCTCTCGGGGCGGGGGCGTCCCCGGATCACCGCGGAAGATAGGGCTCGGTTGTGACACGGGCGACGCCGGGTGAGCAAACAAAGCGGCGGCGCGCGATATTCTCGGGCCCCGGCCACTCGCCGCCTGCGCCGCGAGGCGGTCGAGGAGCCGGGCGCAGAAGGTCCAGGTCGCCTCGTCCTGGACGAGATGATGCGTGAGGAGCCCGACCGGCCCGCCCGCCGCGACCGCCCGGGCCGCCTTGTCGATGATCCAGGCCGGATCGGCGAGGCCGCCGCCGGCGCGCCAGGCGACCGGGTCGACCGCGGCATGGGCCTGGATCAGGCCGGGCACCGGCGGCAGCGGCGCGGCGGCCGAGACGCCGCGATACCCGAGGGCGGGCAGCGCCGCGACGAGATCCGGGGCGATGCGGTTCCAGGGCGGCACCAGCACCGGCAGCAGGCGGGGGCCGAGGCGGGCCGTCGCGAGCGCCAGGGCGTCCGCCGCGTCGGCCCGCAGGGCCGTCGGGGAGCGGTGCGGGCCGAGTTCGGCCGTCTTCGACCCCGGGGGGGCATGGTCGGCATGGGCGAGGCCGTGGACCAGGAGGTCGATGCCCGCCTCGTAGGCGAGGCGACCGGCCAGCGACGGCTCGGCCCGGGCCGGCACCGCCGCGAGCGCCAAGGGCCAGCCGCTCCGGCTCGCCAAGGCGAGCAGGCGGTCGAGGGCGGGGGTGTGGGCGGTTGCGTCGTCGTCGCGCCACCAGAGATCGACGGTGCGGCCCTCGTCCGCGGCACGGGTCAGCGCGTCGATGAGGAGACGAAAATCGGACAATGGGTGGATCGCCGGACGACCTCCACCCGACGGTCCAGCCTGCACGGGCTCCCCCTCGCTCCGCGGGCGGGGAGAGGGCTCCGCCCCCCTTGTCGGGGGTGGAGCAAGCGCAGGCGCAGCCGGAGCGAGGGTGAGGGGGTATCTCCGGATGAGGCTCCTCCGGAACCACCCCCTCACCCTCGCGCTTCGCGCTGCTTTCGTCCCCGACGAGGGGGACGAAAGCCTCTCCCCGCCCGCGGAGAGAGGGGAAATCCGAACCTCACCCGATGACTGCGAGACCCGGGAGCAGCGATTCTCCGCCAGCAACCCTTCGACGATCGCCACGCTCCGCCGCGCCCCGTCGCGGGCGATGGCGTGAGGGGCGCCCGGGGGCGGAGGGGCCAGGACGGCCTGCGCCAGGCTCTCCGCCGTCAGCGCGTCCTCCGGCAGCACCCGGGCAAGGCCGTGCGCCGCCAGGGTGTCGGCGCGCAGGCGCTGCTCGGTCTCGTGGCCGGCCTCGAACGGCACCAGCACGGCCGGGCAGCCGCCGTGCAGGAGATCGAGCACCGTGTTGTAGCCGGCCTGGCTCACCGACAGGGCGCACCCGCCCAGGAGCGCACGGAAATCCGGCCGCGCCCGCTCGACGACGGCGTTCGCCGGAGCGGCGGCCCGCAGGGCCGCGAAGGCGGGCTCCGGCACGGCGCGGCCGACGAGGATGCGCCAGGACAGGAAGGGGGTCAGCGAAGCGGCCGCGACCGCCGCTTCCTGAAGCGGCAGCCCGGCGGCGCTGGAGCCGCCCGAGACCACGATGCCGGCGCGCGGCCCCTCCGGCACGGGCGCCGCCGCGCCCTCGTCGACGTAGCCGGTGTAGCGCAGGCGCCCCGCCACCGCCGGGTCGAGCGGCCAGGAGGCGTCGAGCGGCAGGAGGGCGGGATCGCCGTGGACCAGCACGGCATCGTAATCCGCGAGGCGGGCATGGGTGGCGGCGATCCGCTCCGGGCGGCTCGGGGTCGCCAGGATGTCGCGGATCGAGGCGAGGAGCAGGGGCCGGGGCCGGGGCGAGGTGGCCCGGGCGGCCGCGGCCAGGGCCTCGAATTCCGGCGCCAGGACCCGGCGGCCGAACGGCCAGAGCTCGGTGATCACCGCCTCGGGCGCGGCCTCGGCGAAGGCCTGCACCAGGGCGTCGCGGCGCGCCGCCAGGCGCTCGGCGGCGACGGGCGCGCCGTCTGGATCGAGGAGCGCCGTGAAGGCGGTGCCGGCGATGCGCACCGGCGGGAGCTGCACCAGGCGAATGCCGTCGAGGCCGGCAAGCGCCGCCGGCATCCCGCCGGAGACCAGCGTCACGGCATGGCCCGCCGCCGCGAAGGCGCGCGCCAGGGCCGCCGCCCGGGTGAGGTGGCCGGCCCCGAGCAGGTGGGTGACGGCGATCAGGATCCGGCTCATGCGCGGGCCCCGCCGAGCAGCGGCGCGAGCCGCGCGCGCAGGATCGCGGCCGCCCCGGCAAGGCCGCGCTCGGTGCGGGCGAAGGCGAGCGCCGCCTCGCGCATCGCCGCGAGGCGGGCAGGCGCGCCGGCGAGGTCGCGGATCGCCGCGGCCATCGCGTCTGGATCGCCCGGCGGGGTCACGCGGCCGGTGACCCCGTCGCGCACCACGTCCGGCACGCCGCCGTAGCCGCCGGCGACCACCGGGCAGCCCTGCGCCTGCGCTTCGAGCAGCGCCATGCCGTAGGCCTCGTTGACCGCCGGCCAGACCAGGAGGTCGGCGGCCCCGTAGAGGCCCGAGAGCGCCGGGGCCGCCACCGCACCGTGGCGGCGCACGCGCGGGCCGAACGGCGCCAGCAGGGCGGCGACCTCGGCGGCCGCCGGCCCATCGCCGGCCACATCCAGGATCCAGGGCCGGTCGCCGAGCCGCGCCAGCACGTCGGCGAGGAGGTGGTAGGAGGCGAGCTTGTCGCCCTCCCGCATCATCGCGACGACGAGGAGGCGCAAGGGGCCGGGCGCCCGCGCGGAGCCGGCGAGCGGCCAGTCGGCGGGATCGAGGAAGGGCGGCAGGTCGGCGAGGATCTGCCCCGTCGGCGCCGCCGCCTCCAGGGCCGGCCGGTCGCGCCGGTTCATCACCAGGATCAGGTCTGCGGCGTCGAGCGCCGCCTCGGCGCCGGCATGGCCGAGCGCGTGCGGGCCGTGCGCGCGCCTGGCCGCCCGCGAGCCCTCCGCCACCACGTAGGGGATGCGAAGGGCGGCCGACACCGCCGGGCCGATCCAGTCCGGCGCCTTGTAGTAGACGTGGTAGGTGAACCACAGCACCGGCGGATCGGCCCGGTAGCGCGCGACCAAGCGCGCGGCCTCGGCCAGCGACTCCGCCCGGAGGGCCGGGTGACGCGACCCGTCGGGATCGCGGGTGCGCAAGGCGCTGGCGAGGTCCGGGGCGAAGCCCGCGGCCGCGAGCGCCCGCAGGAGCAGCCGCGCCATCGTGCGCTCGCCGGAGGGGACCGGATGATCCGGGCTCTTCAGCGGCGCGTAGAAGGCGATCCGGCTCATCGCCCGGCCGCGTCCCGCAGCAGGCGGGCGACCGTCTCGAACCCGGCCTCGGCACCGAACTCGGAGCGCAGGCGTTTGAGCGCCGCCGCCGCGAGGCGCGCCCGCTCGCCGGGATCGCGGGCGAGCAGGTTGATCGCGTTCGAGAGCGCCCCCCAGTCGCCCGGCGGCACCAGCCGGCCCTCGACCCCGTCGCGCAGGAATTCCGGGATGCCGGCGAAGTCGGTGGCGATCACCGCGAGGCCCTGCGAGGCCGCCTCCATGATGACGTTGGGCAGCCCGTCGCGGTCGCCCGAGGGCGCGCGCTTGGCCGGCAGCACGAACAGGTCGGCCTCGCGCAGCAGCGCCACCACCTCGGGCTGGGGCTTCGCGCCGAGGGAGATCACCTTCTGCGACAGGCCGAGCGCCGCGGCCTTGGCCCGCAGGGATTCCAGCGCCTCGCCGCCGCCGACATGGGCGAGGCGCCAGTGCAGGTCGGGGGGCAGGGCGGCGAGCGCGTCGAGGAGGTCGTCGAAGCCCTTCTTCGCCACCGCCCGGCCGACCGTGACGAGGCGCAAGGGGTCTGCCGGGTCCGACCCGTCGCGGGCGGGGCGGGATTCCGGCGGCTCCGGGAACCGCGACAGGTCGAGGCCGTGATAGACCAGCGAGACCCGGCCCGGATCGCGCGACACCTCGCGCAGCCGCGCCGCGCCGGTCGCCGTGCAGGTCACCGCGAAGGCGAGCCGTGCGTCGTCGAGCTTCTCCGACAGCTCCCAGTCCGGCGTGGTCCAGATGTCCTTGGCGTGGGCCGAGGCGCTCCAGCTGCGCCCGCTGAGCAGGGCGGCGTAGCGCGCCACCGAGGCCGGGGTGTGCAGGTAGTGGACGTGGATGTGCCCGATCTCCGCCGACAGCTCCCGGGCAAGCACCAGGGCCTGGCCGAGGCGGCGGCCGCGATTGGGGGTGAGGTCGCGGGCGAGGTCGCGGCGGAGGAGGGCCAGCAGCGGCCACAGGCCCGGCCGGCGCAGGGCCGCGAGCGCGCCGCGCAGCACCCGCCAGGGCGCCTGGTACAGATACTCGGGCAGGTACGCGACGGGGGCGCGGATCTGCCGGTGCATCGGGTGCACGGCGCCGTCATGCGGCTGGCGCAGCGACCAGATCGCGAGGTCGAGGCCGCGCGCCTCGAGGCCGATCAGTTCCTGGGCGATGAAGGTCTCGGACAGGCGCGGATAGCCCTTGACGAGGACGGCGATGCGGAGCGGGGGCATGTCGGTCGGGGCTTGGTGCGAAGGCTTACTCGGCGGCGACGCAGGCCGCGTCGGCGGTGACGGCGAGGCGGCGGATCGCCGGCAGTCCGTCGAGGAGGCCGGGGATCGGCCGGGCCGAGGGGGACGGCCGGCGCGGCAGGGCATCGAGCGCCGCGGCCATGCGGGCGGTCTCGGGCACCGCGTCGGTCTCCGCGCCCGGCTCGATCACGCCGACGAGGCCGAGCCGGGCGGCGGCGCGGGCGCGGATGAGCTGCTCGCGCCGGGGCCGCACCCGGGGCAGGATCAGGCCGGGGCGATCGAAGGACAGGATCTCGCAGAAGGTGTTGTAGCCCCCCATCGCCACCACGCCGGCGGCCCGGCGCATCAGCCGCTCCAGCCGCGCGTCGAAATCGAGGGAGGCGAGCCGCGGATGCGCGGCGATGCGGGCGCGCAGACGCTCCTGCTCGGCGGCGGGGAAGAACGGCCCGAACACCACCAGGGCGCGGTGCTCGAGGGCATGCGCCTCGTAGGCCCGCACCACCGCCTCGACGAGCTCGACCCCGTCGCCACCGCCGCCCGGGGTGACGAGGAGGAACGGCTCCTCCGCCGCCTCGTCCTCGGCCGCGGCGGCCGGCGCCTCGCGCCGCAGGTAGCCGGTATAGGTCAGGCGGTCCGCGATGCCGGTCGGCAGCGCCAGCCCGTCGAGGGGCGCGTAGATCTGCTCCAGGCCGTAGACCCAGAGCGAATCGTAGAGCGGCAGCACCGCGAGCGCGCCCTTGCGCTCCCATTCGGGCGCCAGCAGGTCCGGATCGTCGAGCACGTCGCGCAGGCCGAGGACCAGCCGGCAGCCCCGCGCCTTGAGGCGGTGGAGCGTCGGCAGCACCTCGCCGTGGAAGCCCGCCGGCTCCTTGTCGACGAGGAACAGGTCGGGGTCGAAGCGCTCGGCGACGTGGCGGATCAGGGCGGCGCGGGTCGCCACGACCTCGTCGAGGTGGTGGCCGGCGCCGAGGCTGCGATACTCGCCGCTGGCAAGCTTGGTCACTCCCGGCAGCCGCCGGCAGGTCACCCCGGGGGCGAAGCGGAAGGCGTGGCTCACCGGCGAGCCCGACAGGATCACCACCCGCCGCTCCGGCGCCTCCGCCACCAGGGCGTGGGCGATCGCCCGCGACCGGCGCAGGTGGCCGAGCCCGAACGTGTCGTGCGAGTAGATCAGCACCCGCTGCGGAGAACCGCCGGGCCCGGGCGAGGCGAAGCTCATCCGGTGGACCGGACGATCCGGGGGAGGGAGGCCCGTGCGGACACGGCGGGCCGGGAGCGGCTCAACGGCATCGGCATCGGGTTGCGGACCTCCCGGGCGCGGGAGGCCAGACTAGCGCATCCGCCCCCGGCCCGGCTACCCGGGCTCTCGCAGTTATGGCCAGGCTTGTGATCGGGCGGCATCGCCGTCCGGGTTGGCGACGGATTTGCAAGGTGCGCGCCTCTCGAACCGTCCGTGAGTCCGCCGACATGCCCGAGTGCCTCGTCTTCCGCGTCCGGACCCGGCATCCCGCCGACGTCTCGGGGCTCGACGCCCTGATCGCTTCCGGTGCCGTCGCCCCGGAGGAGATCGTCGCGGTGTTCGGCAAGACCGAAGGCAATGGCTGCGTCAACGATTTCACCCGGCCGCTCGCCGTGATGGCCCTGGAGGCGGCCTTGGGCGCGCGGCTCGGGCTCTCGCCGGCGGAGGTCGGCGCCCGGGTCGCCCTGGTGATGTCCGGCGGCACCGAGGGCGGGCTCTCGCCCCACCTGCTGATCCTCGCCCGGCGCGAGGGACCGGCCGGGGAGGCAAGGGCCGCGGAGAGACGCGCTCTCGCGGTCGGCACCGCCTTCACGGACGACTTCGCGCCGGAGGAGATCGGCCGCATGGCGCAGGTCCGGGCCACCGCTTCCGCCGTCGAACGCGCCCTGGCGGCGGCGGGCCTCGAGGACATCGCCGACGTGCACTTCGTCCAGGTGAAGTGCCCGCTCCTTACCAGTGCCCGCATCCGGGAAGCGACCGCCCGCGGCCGGAACGTCGCCACCCACGACACCTACGCATCGATGGGCCTGTCCCGCGGCGCCTCGGCCCTCGGGATAGGGCTGGCGCTGGGCGAGATCGATGAATCGGCGCTCGACGACGACGTCATCGGCGTCCGGTCCGACCTCTATTCCGGCCGCGCCAGCGCCTCGGCGGGAATCGAGCTGATGCGCAACGAGGTCATCGTGCTCGGCAATGCCCCGGGCTGGAGCGGCCCGCTGCGGATCGCCCACCGGGTCATGCGCGACGGCATCGACCTGCCGGCGATCCAGGAGGCGCTCGCCGATCTCGGCTTCCCCGTCGCCGGCCAGCTCGCGCCGGAGGAGGCCTCGCGCGTCGTCGCCCTGCTCGCCAAGGCCGAGCCCTCGGGCAACGGCCTGATCCGAGGGCATCGCCACATCATGAACGACGACAGCGACATCAACGCCACCCGGCACGCCCGGGCGCTGGTCGGGGGTGTGGCCGCAGCGGCGATCGGGCGGACGGACCTGTTCGTCTCGGGGGGAGCGGAGCACCAGGGGCCGGATGGCGGTGGGCCGGTGGCGGTGATCGCGGCGGCGGGATGAACCCGTGCGACGAGGAAGGTCGGTCTCGCACCCTCCATCGTCTTCCCGCGGCCGCGGAGCCGAACCCGGGATCGATGCCGCCGACGATGCGGGATGAAGCGGAAACCCTCTCCGCCCGATCCTCGACCATCAGCGGCTAAGGATCCCGGGTTCTCGGCTGCGCCGAGCCCCAGGACGACGAGGGGGAGTGGTCGACGTGAGCGCGCATCAGTAAAATATTGTCACCGGAAATAGTTCACCCCGGCGGGATCACGTCGATCTGGATCCCGCTGTAATATGCCGCCAGATTCGCGATATCGGCATCCGACAGGTCGGCTGCCGCCACCGACATCACCTCGTTCTTGCGCGTCCCGTTGCGGAACTCGGTGAGCGCCTTGACGAGGTAGGGCTCGACCTGGCCGGCGAGGTTCGGCGCATCGGGCAGCTTCGAGAGACCGTCGAGGCCGTGGCAGGCCTGGCAGCCGACGGCCTTCGCCCTTCCGGCCTTGGCGTCCCCCGCCGCCGCCGGCGCGGTGGCGGCCGGAACCGTGGCGGCCAGCAGCATCAGGAGGGCGAGGGTGCGGGTCATGGGCGTCTCCTGAGGGGAAGAGGGGGCGGCCCGCGGACCGCCCCGCTCCGGAAAGACCTACTTCTCGTAGGAGATGCGGTAGATCGCGCCGGCCGTGTCGTCGGAGACGAGCAGCGAGCCGTCCGGCAGGGTCGCGACGTCGACCGGGCGGCCGAGATACTCACCGCCCTCGGTCAGCCAGCCCTCGGCGAAGGGCTCGGGTTTGCCGGCGGTGCCGTCCTTGTTGACCGGCACGTACATCACCCTGGCGCCGATCGGCGTGGTGCGATTCCAGGAGCCGTGCTCGGCGGTGAAGATGCCGCCGCGGTACTTCTCCGGGAACTGCTTGCCCTTGTAGACGATCATGCCGAGATCGGCGGCGTGGGGCGGGAGTTCCGCCTTCGGCGGCACGACGTCGGCCGGGACCTTGTCGTCCTTGTACTCGACCGTGCGGACGCCGCCGCCGCCGTACCACGGGAAGCCGAAATTCTGGCCCGGCTTGGTGATCTGGTTCAGCTCGCCCGGCGGCTGGTCGTCGCCCATGCCGTCGACCTGGTTGTCGGTGAACCACAGGGTCTTGTCGGTCGCGAAGTCCATGCCGACCGAGTTGCGGATGCCGGTGGCGTAGACCTCGCGGTTCTTGCCGTCGGCGTCCATGCGGATGATGCCGCCGATGCCGGTCTTGGCGTAGAGCTCGGCCTTGTCCTTCGGCGGCACGTTGTAGGGCTGGCCGAGCGAGACGTAGAGCTTGCCGTCCGGCCCGATGCGGCACATCCGGGCGGTGTGGTTGTAGCTCTCTTCCGCCGGCGGGATCAGCTCGCCCTGCTTGACCACGACGACCGCCGGGCCGTCCGTGCCCTCGTAGAAGAACTCGGCCGCCGGGAAGGCCAGCACCCGGTTCTGCTCCACCACGGTCAGCACGCCGTCGCGGGAGAAGCAGACGCCGTTCGGGATCTTGAAGTCGACGCCGGGGGCGTAGACCTTGACCTCGTCGGCGACGCGGTCCTTGTCGCGGTCGGTGACCGTGTACATCTTGGACTTGCGGGTGCCGACGAAGACCACGCCGGCATTCGGGCCGACCGCCATGGCGCGGGCATCCGGCACCACGGCGTAGAGCTCGATCTTGAAGCCGTCCGGCACCTTGATCTTCTGCAGGGTGCGGTTGATCGCGTCGGCGCGCCGGCCGGTCTGCGGGATCGGCGCCGGCTCGGCGACGCCGGTCTGCTTGAAGCTGCCGAGCTTCTCCAGGTTGTCGACCTTGGCCTTGGTGTCGCCGGCGGTCGTGTCCTGGGCGAGCGCAGCGCCGGTGAAGGACACGCTGGCGGCGAGCGCCGCCATCAGGAATGGCTTCATCAGGGTCTCCTCCGGGTGCCGGCCGCTTGAGGCGTGGCCGACCTTGTTGCCCGCCATGTATGCCGTCAGGCCCGGCCAGCGGCAAGCAGCGCAGTCAGCCTATCCCGTTCGGAGCGGACCGTTTCAGGCGCGCAGGGCCGGCGGCAGGATGCGGTCGAACCCGGTCGCGGCCTCCCAGGCCGCCGCGACGCCGAGCAGGTCCGCCTCGGCCTGGTTCGGGGCGATGAGCTGGAGGCCCATGGGCAGGCCGTCGGCATTGAAGCCGACCGGCAGGCTGACGACCGGGCAGCCGGACATCGTGCCGGGCACCACCACCTCCATCCAGCGGTGATAGCTGTCCATCGCGCGACCGGCGACGTGGCGCGGCCAGGTCTCGTCGGCGTCGAACGGGAAGACCTGGGCCGAGGGCAGCGCCAGCAGGTCGAAGCGCGCGAACAGCCCGCGCACGCACTGGTACCAGCCGGTCCGGGTGACGCTGGCGGCGTGCAGGTCGAAGGCGGTGAGCGTCATCCCCTGCTCGACCTCCCAGACCGCTTCCGGCTTCATCTGCGCGCGCTTCTCCGGATCGCGCCAATGGGCGGCGAGGCCGGCCCCCGTGAGCCCGTGGCGCAAGGTCACCCAGGCACGCCAGATCGCCTCCGGGTCGAAGGCCGGCCGCACCGGCTCGACGACGGCGCCGTGGTCGGCGAAAGTCTTCAGGCCGGCCTCGCACAGGTCGAGCACGCCGGGCTCGAACGGCAGATGACCGCCGAAATCGCCGATCCAGCCGATGCGCAGGCCCTTCAGCGCCCGCGGCCGGATCGCCGCGAAGGCGGCGGGGTCCTGGCGGATCGCGTTCGGGGTGCGCGGGTCGTACCCGGCCTGGACCGAGAGCAGCAGGCCGAGATCGGCGGCGTTGCGCGCCATCGGCCCGATCACGCCGAGCTGGGGCATGAAGACCTCGTCGGCGTTGCCCGGCACCCGGCCGGCGGCGGGGCGCAGGCCCAGCACGTTGTTCCAGGCGGCGGGGTTGCGCAGCGAGCCGCCATGGTCGCTGCCGTCGGCGAGCGGCACCATCCGCAGGGCCAGCGCCACCCCGGCGCCGCCGCTCGAGCCGCCGCCGGACTTCGCCGGGTCGTAGGCGTTGCGCGTCACGCCGAAGACCGGGTTGGTGCTGTGCGAGCCGAGGCCGAATTCCGGCACGTTGGTCTTGCCGATCAGGATCGCGCCGGCGCTCCTCAGGCGCTCGACGTGGATCGCGTCGGCCTCCGGTACGGTGTCGCGAAACAGCGGCGAGCCCTGCGTGGTGCGGATGCCGGCGGTGGCCGAGAGGTCCTTCACCGCGTGCGGCAGCCCGTGCAGGGGGCCGCGCGGACCGCGCTCCTTCAACTCGCGGTCGGCCTCGTCGGCCTCGGCAAGGAGCAGGGCGGGATCGCGCAGCGAGACGATCGCGGTCACCGCCGGGTTGTGGCGGGCGATCTGGTCGAGATGGGCCTGCATCACCTCCCGGGCCGACACCGCCCGGTCGCGGATCGCCCGCGCGAGATCGGTGGCACGCATCATGACGAGATCGGAAGGGGGCATGGCTCGGTCCTGGACAACGTCCCGACAGCGGAGCACGGGGGCGGGCGGCGCAACAAGCGCGTCCGGCGCAGGGCTCGGGTCCGTCGCCGCGCCGTCCGCCCGCCGTCGCTGCCCAGGCCGCGGGCAGAGGCGCGGCACCGGCGCATCTTTGAGCGCCGGTGCCTGACCGTTTTTCGTCCTTCCTGCTGCGAGGGCAGGCCCTGCGCTGTAGGATGAGGCAGGGACGCCCGCACGAGACGGGCGCCCGGAGGATGCGAACCCGTCCGAGGGAGACAATCCATGCGCCACGTCGCACAGGCACCGGACGCCCCGCTGCCGCGGGCCGAGAGCACCGCCTGGTGGGCCGCGATGCCCCTCGACCTCTGGGGCGTGATCCTGGCGGTGATCGCCGCCGGCGGGCTCACGCTCGCCGGGATCCTGCCCTGAGCTCTCCACGCCGCCGTCGCACTCTCGCCAAAACCCCGGACCAGCCTGCCCGGCAAGATTTTCGCCACGCAAGAGTTTCGCAAGATTCGCCCGGCACGATCCCTGCCTGGCTCGCTGGCGAATCGATCGCGCGCAGGAGGACGGTTCCATGCTGATGGCTTTCGTCGGACGCCTCACCCAGCGTTGGCGGGACCTCGTCGCGGAGCTCACCGACCCCTATCGGCCCGAATTGCACTACATGCGCGGACCCGGCCCGCGCTGGCGCGAGCGGCATCCGGAGCGCTGACGACGTCCAGTCGCGGTCGGGGACGCCCCTGGTCGACGCGGAGCCGATGTCTCGCGAGCATACGGCCCGCGCCATCACTGCGTTGCGCCGCAGCGCTGCTCGAGCCGGACCGCCCCGAAACGGGGCGGCCCGGCAACGACACTCAGCCCGAAACCGGTACAGGCTCGGCAAGAGTCGTCGGCCGGTCCGAGAGCCGGCTCGCGACCACGAGGCCGATCAGCGCCGAGGCCGCGATGATGAGCCCGGGCGCCGCCGTCCAGCCGGTGGCGCCGATCAGCGCGTTGGCGGCGAGGGGCCCGAGGCCGCTCAAGAGCGTGAAGCCGACATTGAGCGACAGCGCGACGCCGCTGAACCGCACCCGGGTCGGGAACAGGCCGGCGAGCAGGAAGGCGAAGCTGCCGTTGGCCCCGGCCACCGCCATGGTGAGGAGCGGCAGCACCAGGAACAGGTCGGCGTCGCCCCGCGCCAGCATCCCGTAGGCCGGGATCACGCCGATCAGGATGATCAGCGCGGAAGCCTGCATCAGCCGGCGCGGCGGCACCCGGTCGGCGAAGAACGAGGCGAAGAGCAGCGAGGCGGACATGGCGAACAGCGCGACGTTCATCGCCATCGCCACGGTCTTCGGCGGGTACTTGAGCACCTGGATCAGGTAGGCCGGCATGTGGGCGAACAGGATGCCGTTGAAGCCCGCCGTCAGCGCCACGATGCCGATGCCGATGAGCACCTCGCGGCGGTGATGGCGCAGCACCTCGACGATCGGGCTGCGGGCGGCGCGGTGCTGGAGGCGCAGGAACTCGGGCGTCTCCTCAAGCGAGCGCCGCAGCACGAAGCTCACGAGCCCGACCACCCCGCCGAACAGGAACGCGATGCGCCAGCCGTACTCGGCCATCGCCGCCGGCGGCAGGAAGGTTTGCAGGCCGAGATTGACCAGCGCCGCCAGCAGCACGCCGCCGTTGACGAGGCAGAAGACGATGCCGCAGGCGAGCCCCGGGCGGCGCGACGCGGTCTCGACCACGAACGTGATCGCACCGGGCAACTCGCCGCCGATGCAGAGCCCCTGCACGAAGCGCAAGGTCACGAGGAGCAGCGTCGCCCATACGCCCCAGGAGGCATAAGCCGGCACCAGGCCCATGCCCAGCGTGCAGGCCGACATGGTGAAGACGGTGACGACGAACACGGTCTTGCGGCCGTAGCGGTCGCCGAAATGGCTCAGGACCAGCCCGCCCAGCGGCCGGGCGAGGTAGCCGACCGCGAACACCGCCAGCGACAGGGTCAGGGCCGCGACCGGATCGCTCGCCGGGAAGAAGGCGGCGGCGATGTCCTTGGCGAAGATCCCGTAGACGATGAAGTCGTAGTACTCGAGCCCGCCGCCCAGGCTCGCGAGCAGCGTCATCTTCCATTGGCGGCGGGTGAGATCCTGCCCGCTGCTCACATCCGGTGTCATCGTGGTGTCCTCCGGGGCGTTCTTGTCCTTGTGCCCCGGAGCGCCCCTTAGAACGGTTCGGCCGCCGCCGCCATATCGCGCCGGCTACATCACCGCCCCGATCTGCCACGGCACGAATTCGGCGTCGCCGTAGCCGAAGCCCTCGGACTTGGTGCGCTCGCCCGACGCCACGCGCAGGACCGTCTCGAAGATCTGCCGGCCCTTCTCCTCGATCGAGACGCCGTCGAGCACGTCGCCGCAATCGATGTCCATGTCGTCCTGCATCCGCCGGTACATCTCGCTGTTGGTGGCGAGCTTGATCGACGGGGTCGGCTTGCAGCCATAGGCCGAGCCGCGGCCGGTGGTGAAGCAGAGCACGTTGGCCCCGCCCGCGACCTGGCCGGTCGCCGCCACCGGATCGAAGCCGGGGGTGTCCATGTAGACGAAGCCCTTCGCCGTCACCGGCTCGGCGTAGCGGTAGACGCCCGCGAGCGTCATGGTGCCGCCCTTGGCTGTGGCCCCGAGCGACTTCTCCAGGATGGTGGTGAGGCCGCCGGCCTTGTTGCCGGGGGAGGGGTTGTTGTTCATCTCGCCGCCGTTGCGGGCGGTGTAGGCCTCCCACCAGTGGATCATCTCGACGAGCTTGTGGCCGATCTCGGGGGTCGCGGCGCGCGCCGTCAGCAGGTGCTCGGCGCCGTAGATCTCCGGCGTCTCGGACAGGATCGCGGTGCCGCCCTCGGCCACCAACCGGTCGACCGCGGCGCCGAGCGCCGGGTTCGCCGTGATGCCCGAATACCCGTCCGAGCCGCCGCATTGGAGCGCCAGCATCAGCTCGGAGGCCGGCACGGTCTCGCGCTTCGCCTTCGCGACGGAGGGCAGCATCTCGCGGAGCGCCGCGACGCCGGCCTCGATGGTGCGCCGCGTGCCGCCGGTATCCTGGATGGTGAAGCTGCGGAAGGTCTCGCTCTCCTCGATGCCGTAGGCGCGCTTCCAGCGGTCGATCTGCAGGCCCTCGCAGCCGAGGCCGACCATGATCACGCCGCCCATGTTCGGGTTGGCGGCGTAGCCCCACAGCGTGCGCTTGAGGATGTCGGCGCCCTCGCCCTGGATGTCGTAGCCGCAGCCGGTGCCGTGGGTGAGCGGGATGATGCCGTCGATGCCGGGGAACTGGTCGAGGAGGCCAGAGCGGCGCGCCTCCTCGGCGATGAAGCGGGCGACGGTCGCCGAGCAGTTCACCGAGGTGAGCACGCCGACATAGTTGCGGGTGCCGACCTTGCCGTCGGCCCGGCGGTAGCCCTCGAAGGTGGCGCGCTGCGTCTCCGGCACCATCGCGACGGGCCTCGCCTCCTCGCAGAAGCGGTAGTCGCGGGCGAAATCGCCCTTGGCTTCGCCTAAGCCGACATTGTGCTCGTGCACCCACTCGCCCGGCGCGATGGCGCGGCTGGCGAATCCGATGATCTGGCCGAACTTGCGGATCGGCGCGCCCTCGGCGATCGGCACGACCGCGAATTTGTGGCCCCGCGGGACGCGGGCCGAGGCGGTCACGCCCTCCACGGTTGCGCCGGGCACGATCGGATCCACCGCCACCACGACGTTGTCCTCGTGGCTGAGGCGCACGATGCGGGGGTTGGTGGGGTGAAGCGGGGTGGGGGCGGACATGGGCGGGACCTTGTGAGTCTGAAGAGCCATCATACGGCCGTGGGGTCCGTCGGGCCATTCTGCGTTTCGCGTGTCATAGAGCGCGGGATCCCCTCTCCCGTGTGGGAGAGGGGTAGGGGTGAGGGTGCTACGGTTCTGAGTCTAGATCCGACCGTTCCGCTGCCAGCACTACGCTCAGAGGTTCACGCTGAAGCGTGTCACCCTCACCCCCATCCCCTCTCCCACACGGGAGAGGGGGGACCCGCGCCCTCCTTTTCAGCAGGACAGGCTCAATGCGCCAAGGCCTCCGCCTTGGCCCGCCCGCCCAAGTAAGCCGCCCGGATGTCGTCGTTGGCCCACAGCTCCTGCGGCGCGCCGCTGAGCACGAGCTTGCCGGTCTCCAGCACGTAGCCGCGATCGGCGACCGAGAGGCCCATGCGGGCGTTCTGCTCGACGAGGAGCACGGTGGTGCCGCGCCGGCGCACCTCGGCGATGATCGCGAACACCGCCTGGACGATCACCGGGGCGAGGCCGAGCGACGGCTCGTCGAGGAGCAGGATGCGGGGCTTCGCCATCAGCCCGCGGGCGAGGGCCACCATCTGGAGCTGGCCGCCCGAGAGCGTCCAGCCGAGCGCGTCGCCGAAGCGGCGGATGTCGGGGAAGAGCTCGAACATGCCCTCCGCCTCGTCCTTGATCTGGCGGGTCGAGAGACCCTTCCGGTTCGAGGCGCCGAGCATGATGTTCTCGCGCACCGTGAGGCCCGGGAAGACCCGGCGCCCCTCCGGCACATGCGCCACGCCGCGGCGCACGATCTCCTCGGGGTTGAGCCCGAGGAGGGACTTGCCCTCGAACAGCACCTCGCCGCCAGCCGGCTTCACCAGGCCGGAGACGGTCTTGAGCGTCGTCGACTTGCCGGCCCCGTTGGAGCCCAGCAGCGTCACGACCTCGCCGGGCTCGACCGAGAACGAGATGCCGCGCACGGCCTCGATCTCGCCGTAGCGCACGGTCAGGTCGCGGATTTCCAGGAGTGCCATCCGTGTCTCCCGTTCTAAGCCGTCGCGAGGTCGGTCTTGAGGCCGACATTCGGCCCATCGGACGCTTCCTGGCCGAGATAGGCCTCGATCACCGCCGGCTCGCGCAGCACCGTGGCGGTGACCCCGTCGGCGATGCGCCGGCCGAAATTCAGCACCGTGATGTGGCTCGCCACGTCGCTCACCAGCGTCATGTCGTGGTCGATGATCAGGATGGTCAGGCCCTTCGCCGCCATCCGGCGCAGGAGCACGGTGAGCGCGTTCTTCTCCGACGAGTTGAGGCCCGCCGCCGGCTCGTCGAGGAGGAGCAGCACCGGGTTGCCGGCCAGCGCCCGGGCGATCTCGACCAGGCGCTGATGCCCGTAGGAGAAGGACGAGATCGGCTCGTCGGCCCTGGCCTCCAGGCCGACGAAGGCGAGGGCGGCGCGGGCCCGCGCCTCCAGCGAGGCACGGGTCTGGGCGACGATGCCGTTGCCCGGCCGCTCGGCGCCGATCACCACGTTCTCGAGCGCGCTCATCGAGCGGAACAGGCGGATGTTCTGGAACGTCCGCCCGAGCCCCGCGCCCGCGCGCTGGTGCGGCGCGAAGCGGGTGATGTCCCGCCCGTTGAGCCGCACCCGGCCGCCGGTCGGGGTGTAGAGGCCCGACAGCACGTTGAGCGTCGTGGTCTTGCCCGATCCATTCGGGCCGATCAGCGCGTGGATGCCGCCGCGGGTCACCGTGAAGCTGACCTCGTCGACCGCCTTCAGGCCGCCGAAGTGCTTGGACAGCCCCTCGACCTCGATGACCGGGGCGGCGATGCCTGCGTCCTGCGTCAGCGTCAGGTCTTGCGCCCGGGGGGCGGCGGCCTTGCGCGGCCGCAGGCGCTTCACCTGGTCGCCGAGGAAGCCCCAGATGCCCTCCGGCATGAACACCACGATCAGGATCACGGCGAGCCCGTAGATCGCGAGGTAGAGCCCAGGGATCTCCTTGAGGAAGCGCAGCCATTCCGGGATCAGGATCAGGAGGCCGGTGCCGATCACCGCGCCGACCGGCGAGCCGACGCCGCCGAGGAGCGCCATGGTGAGGAACACCACCGATTCGGCGAAGGAGAACTGGTCCGGGCTGATATAGGTGAAGCTGCCGGCAAACAGCCCGCCGCCTAAGCCCGCGAGCAGCGCCCCGATGGCGAAGGCCATGACCTTGGTGCGGTAGATGTCGATGCCGGTGACGCCGGCCGCCAGCTCGTTGTCGCGCACCGCCCGCATGGCGCGGCCGAGGCGGGTCTTCGGCATCCGCCACACCGCGTAGGCCACCGCCGCCAGCACGACGACGCAGAGCGCGAGGTAGCTCTGGCCGTCGGTGAACAGGCCGGGGCGCTTGATGTTCGGCACGCCGTCCGGCCCGTGGGTGACCGGGATCCAGTTGATCATGATCAGCGTCAGGATCTGCTGGAACGAGATCGTCACCATGGCGAGGTAGTGGCCGCCGAGGCGCAGCGTCGAGGCGCCGAGCACCGCGCCGAGGACGAGGGCCAGGACGAGGCCGATCGGCAGGCAGAGCCAGAAGCTGATCCCGAGATCGACGGTGCCGAGGCCGACCGCGTAGGCGCCGATGCCGAAGAACGCGGCCTGCGCCAGGTTGATCTGCCCGCACAGGCCCAGCACGACGGTGAGCCCGATGACCGCGATGGCGTAGGTCGCGGCCTGCATCAGGATGTTGAGCACGTAGCCGCTGAACGGCGTCGTGGCGGCGAGGAACACCGCGACCGCGACCAGGGCGACGTAGGCGAGGGTGCCGACGGGAAAGCGGCGGGCGGGCGCCACGGACACCGGGTCCGCCGCGACGGGGCGAGGGGAGCCGGTCATGCTTTCTCCGCGATGCGTTCGCCGAAGATGCCCTGCGGGCGCAGGGCCAGGAAGGCGACGAGGACGATGAAGGCGAAGGCGTCCTTGTAGGGGACCGAGATGTAGGCGGCGCCGAAGGTCTCGATGATGCCGAGAGCCAGCCCGCCGATGATCGCCCCGGTCACGTCGCCGAAGCCGCCGATGATGGTGGCGGCGAAGGCCTTCAGCGCGATCGTCGCGCCCATCTGGATCGACACGAACAGCACCGGCGCGACCAGGATGCCGGCGATGCCCCCTAACACGGCGCTGTAGACGAAGGTCAGCATGATCATCCCGGCGACCGGGATGCCGAGGAGCGCCGCCATCTCCTTGTCCTGCGAGGTCGCCTGGAGCTTCTTGCCGATCAGGGTGTGCTCGAAGAACCAGTACTGGAACGCCACCAGCACCGCGGTCACGGCGATGATCAAGAGGTACTGGGTGTCGAGGTAGACCGGGCCGACCAGGAAGCCTTGCGTCTCGAAGACCGGCGGCAGCACCTGCGGCTGCGGCCCGTAGAGGGCGAGCGTGGTGTTGGCGAGGAAGATCGAGGCGCCGATGGTCGAGATGATCACCGGCAGGTAGGTGCGGTGGCGCAACGGATAGTAGACGCCGAGGTTGAACAGCGCGCCCAGCATCGCCATGCCGCCGATGGCGAGCAGGAACGACAGCCAGTACGGCCATTGCAGGTCGACGGCGAAGACCACCATCAGGAAGGCGGCGACCATCGAGAACTCGCCTTGCGCGAAGTTCACCACGTTGGTGGCGCGGAAGATCAGCACGAAGCCGAGCGCCACGAGGGCGTAGACGGCGCCGATGCCGATGCCTGTGAACAGAAGCTGGAGGATGAGGTCCATGCGGGCCCGCCCCGATCGGATGAAAAGGGTCGCGCCGCCGCGCATCGGGCAGCGGCCGAAACGGCGCCGGGACGGCTCGAGCGCCGTCCCGGTGAGATGTCCGACAGGTCAGCCCTTGTAGAAGTCGATGCGCTTGTCGAAGACGATGTTGCCCTTGTCGTTGCGCACCACGTTGTAGCCGTGCAGGCCGTCGCCGTTCTGGTCGAAGTTGTAGGTGCCTTCCGCCCCCTCGTGGCCGCGGATGGCGAGGAGCGCCTCGCGGATCGCCTTCGGGTCGATCTTGCCGGCGGCGTTGATGGCCTTCGCCAGCACCGTCACGGCGTCGAAGGTCCAGGAGGACTGGTTGTCCGGCGGGATCTTCATCACCGCCCGGTAGGCCTTGCCGAAGTTGCGCGCCGCGTCGCTCGATTCCTCGGCGTAGTCCGCGACCCCGTAGGTGTTGTAGAGCGAGGGACCGGCGAGCTTGAGCGCCGTGACGTTGACGATCGAGGCCGAGCCGACCCAGGGCGCCTGGACGCCGAGCTGGCGCAGCTGGCGGGCGAAGATGCCGAGGTCGTTCTCGAAGGTGAAGTAGGAGCCGATCACGTCGGCGCCCGACTGGCGGATCGCCAGCACCACCGGGGTGAAGTCCTGGCTCTGGTTGGAATAGCCCTGGTCGAGCGCCACCGTGGCGCCGGACTTTCCGAGAGCCTCCGTCAGCGCCTTGGCGCCGCTGGTGCCGAAGGCGTCGGTCGAGTGGATGATCGCCCACTTCTTCTTGGCGAGCGTGCCGACGCCGTACTCGGCGATGACGCGGGCCGAGAAGCTGTCGTTCGGGCGGAAGCGGAACAGCCAGGGGTTGCCGAGCTGGGTCAGCACCGGGTCGGTGCCGCCGAAGGCCACGGGCTTTCCGGTCTTCAGGATGTCCGGCGCCATGGCGTGGTTCTGGGTCGAGCGGATCGAGCCGAGGAACGCCACGAGATCGGGTTGCGAGGCGAGCTTCGAGAAGGCCAGCACCGCGCCCGGATTGGTGGTCTGGTCGTCCTCGGTGACGATCTCCATCGGCTTGCCGAGCACGCCGCCGGCCTTGTTGACGGCTTCCAGCGCGATCTTGGCGCCGTTGAGGGCGAAGCGGCCGGCATCGGCGCCGGGCCCGGTGACCGGCAGCACCATGCCGATCCGCACCGTCCCGCCCTGGGCGCTCGCGGGGCGGATGATCGACGGCGCGACGACGCCGGCAGCCGCGACCGTGGCCGCACTCTTCAGGAAAACGCGGCGCGTCGTCCTCATCGGCATGTTCCTCCCAGGGGAAATGACCGGTGCTTCGAGGCCCGGCCTTGGGCGGGATGAGACACCGGCAGCGCTGCCATGTCCATCCCCCCAGTCCCTCCTCCGGGATTAAAAATGCCCGGGCAGATCTGCACCGGACGCCCTCGACCGCGGGCGCCGGCGCGGCCATTCTCCCGCGCGCCAGAACCAAGAAACCGGGAGGATTTCCATGCAGATCTCAGCCAGCGGCCTGACGGCCTACGTGCGGGACATCTTTTCGCGCGCGGGCTGCTCGGAGGCCGAGGCCGAGCGGATCGGCCGCTACCTCGTCGCCGCCAACCTGACCGGGCACGACAGCCACGGCGTCATCCGGGTGCCGCGCTACGTCGCCTGGCTGCAGGAGGGCGAGGTCGAGGCCGACCGGACGCCCGAGGTGGTGACCGACGGCCCGGCCTTCGCGCTGATCGACGCGCATTACGGCTTCGGCCAGACAGCCGGTCCGTTCGCGACGGAACTCGGCATCCGCAAGGCGCGGGAGAACGGCGTCGCCATCGTGGCGCTGCGCCATGCCGGCCATCTCGGCCGCATCGGCGAGTGGGCCGAGCAGGCGGCCGCCGCCGGCCTCGTCTCGGTGCATTTCGTCAACGTGGCGGGCAGCCTCCTCGTCGCGCCGTTCGGCTCGGTCGACCGGCGCTTCTCGACCGCGCCGTTCGCGGCCGGCTTCCCCGTCCAGGGCGCCGAGCCGGTGATCCTCGACTTCGCGACGTCCGCGGTGGCCGAGGGCAAGGTGCTGGTCGCCTCGCAAGGGGGCAAGACGCTGCCCGAGGGCGTGCTGATCGAGCCCGACGGGCGCCTGTCGAGCGATCCCGCGACGCTCTACGGCCCCCTCGACGGCCCGGAGCGCGACAACCTCAAGGGCGCCGGTGCGATCCGGGCCTTCGGCGAGCACAAGGGCTCGGGGCTCGCCCTGCTATGCGAATTGCTCGCCGGCGCGCTCACCGGATCCGGCACCGCGGGCCCGGGGGCGCGGCGGTTCTGCAACGGGATGCTGTCGCTCTACATGACGCCGGAGGCCTTCGGCTCCGAGGACGCGATGGTGCGCGAGACCCGCGCCTATCTCGACTTCTTCAAGGGCGCGCGGCCGGTGCCGGGGGGCGAGGTGCTGCTGCCGGGCGAGCCGGAGCGGCGGACGCGGGCCAAGCGCCTGGCGGAGGGTGTGCCGCTGCCGGATCCGGTCTGGGACACGCTGCTGGCGGCGGGAAGGCCGTTCGGGCTGGATGGGGAGGCGTATCGGGAGTGATCTGAAGTTGCGCTCCCGCGAACGCCAATCCGCAACCTCCCCGTATAGGCATCTTGCGGCTGGTACGCTGTAAGCTTACCTTGCCGCTTGGCTTTCGACTGGCACGACGAGAAGCTGGCACGACGAGAAGAACGAGAAGGTGCGCGCAGAGCGCGGCTTCGGCTTCGAGGACGCCGTCGGGATCTTCCTCGGCCAGACCGTCGAGTGGCAGGACCTGCGCCAAGCCTACGGCGAGCCTCGCATGATCGCGGTCGGTGAGGTCGGGGGCAGGTTCTACACCGTCGTCTACACGGATCGGGGGCCGGTGCGCTGGATCATCACCGCCTGGCCCTCGAACAGGAAGGAGCGTACCCGATGGCGAAATTCAGTCTGAGCCAGGCGCTTCTGCACCGCCCCCAGGTCGACGAAGTCAAACTGGATGCAACGACCGAAGAGGATATCCGGGCCTATCAGGAGGAGGACGGCTTTGACCCCGAACTCGAGCCGAAAGCCGTGCGGGTCGTGCCGGGTCCGCGAGACGTGCGGGTCCGTCTCGGCCTGACGCAGAAGGAGTTCGCGGAGGCGCTGCACATCCCTCTGGCGACGGTCCGCAACTGGGAGCAGGGCCGTACCGTTCCGGATGCGCCGGCCCGCGCCCTGCTGACCGTCGTAGCGCGAGAGCCGGAGGCTGCCTTCGCGGCGCTCGGCACCGGCGTCGTGCCGGATGATCTCGACGAGACCGCCGGCTCACCGCCATCGCGGTGAGCGTTACAGATCGTCACACTCATCCGGCAGGCCGTCATGAAGATCGGACAGCATGTCGGCCGGCATGCTGTCGATGATGTCGAGGAGGACGGAGAGGTTGTCCGGGCGTTCGCGCAAGATCGTCTCACCACTCGGCTGATTGATGCCGGCCTCGACCCTGTCGGGCATGGATCCCGGTGGCGCGTGAACCTGTCGGTTCGCGCCAAGCTTGATCATATCGCGAGCCATTCCGCCGTCTCCAGTCCCAACGATTCTATGGCGCTCCCGGCCGCGGCACCATCGCCTCATCGGCCAGAAAATCACGAGACACCGCGCCCCGCTTCCGTACAATCCCCCCGTCCGGCGCGAAGACCGGACGGGAGGAGACGAGTGATGAACCGACGTGACGTCCTCGCGGGCGCCGCCGCCCTGACCGCGACCACGGTCGCGGCGCGGGCCGACCGGCTGCCCCTCGGCGACCTGCCGGGCACCCGCTATCCCGACCCGCGGGTCGAGGCGCTGGACAAGCGCTTCCGCTACAAGGTCGGCAACGCCGCCATCGAGCGCATCGCCACCGGCTTCCGCTGGGCCGAAGGCCCGGTCTACTTCCGGGACGGCGGCTACCTCCTGTGGAGCGACATCCCGAACAACCGGATCATGCGCTGGCTCGAGAACGGCCATGTCAGCGTCTACCGGGCGAATTCCAGCTACTCGAACGGCAACACCCGCGACCGCCAGGGCCGGCTCATCACCTGCGAGCACGACACCCGCCGGGTGACCCGCACCGAGCCGGACGGCAAGATCACGGTGCTGATCGACACGTTCGACGGCAAGCCGCTCAACGCCCCCAACGACGTGGTGGTGGCCTCCGACAACGCGGTGTGGTTCACCGATCCGGGCTACGGCATCGACGGGTTCTACGAGGGCCACAAGGACAAGGCGGAGCTGCCGACCCGGGTCTACCGCCTCGATCCGTCGACCGGCCAGGCCAAGGTGGCGGCGGAGGGGATCGACCGCCCGAACGGCCTCGCCTTCTCGCCCGACGAGAAGACCCTGTACGTCGTCGACAGCGGCCTCACCCATGGCGGGCGCGCCAACATCCGCGCCTTCTCCGTCGAGGGCGATCGCCTCACCGGCGACCGGGTCTTCGCCGAGGGCTTCGCGCCGGGCTTCACCGACGGGGTGCGCACCGACGTCGACGGCAACGTCTGGTGCTCGATGGGCTGGGCCGACCCGAAGGAGGACGGGGTGCGCTGCTACACGCCGTCCGGCGACCTGATCGGCAAGATCCACCTGCCGGAGACCTGCGCCAACCTCTGCTTCGGCGGGCCGAAGAAGAACCGGCTGTTCATGGCGGCGAGCACCTCGATCTACGCGGTGTACGTGGAGACGCAAGGGGCGATGGTGCCGTAAGGGCGAGGGGCCGGCCCTCGGCCCGACGGCCCTCGTGCGCAGGGCGGTCCGGCTCGGAGGGATCGGCCCGCGCGAGGCCGTGGCCGGCACCCGGGACGGCAGAGGGGAGGGGATCGAGGGCCGCGCGTCGTCGATCCCGGTCAGATCTCGAACAGCGACCCCTGCACGGCGCCCGTCACGGCCGCCTTCGTCTCGGTGGCCGGTTCCTTGCGCCTGGCCGCCCGGCGCGGGGCCGGCTTCGGCGGCATCGCGGGCGGTGTCTCCGGCGGCGTGCCGGGTGCGGGCGCGCCGTCGACGGAAGCCGCCACCCGCCCGTCGGCGAACTCGACCGTGAGGCGCCCCGCGGCCCGTGCCGCCCCCGCCGAGCCGACCGGCGTGCCGGAGCCGTCGAGCACCAGGGCGTAGCCGCGGGCCAGCACCGACCGGTAATTGAGGCTGGCGAACAGGGCGGTCGCCCGCGACAGCCGCCCGGCGAGTCGTTCGAGTCCCTGGCCCGGCGCCCGGTCGAGCCGTCGCGACAACCCGTTCAGCCGCTCGCCCTGCACCGCCAGCACCCGCTCCAGGGCGTGGCGCGGGCGGTGGTCGATCGCCGCGAGGCGCTCGCGGGCCCGGGCCAGGCGCAAGGAGGGCGGATTGCGGGCGAGCCCCTGGAGCGCGCGGTTGAGGCGGGCTTGCGCGTCGCGGGCATTGCCGGCGAGCGCCGGCGCCAGGCGGGCCTCCGCGAGGTCGAGGCGCTGGCGTTTCTGGGCGAGCAGCGCCTCGGGCCCCGGCAGGGCGCGGGCGAGGCCGCGCAGCTCGCCCCGCCGCTGCTCGACGAGGCGCAGGAGCGCCCCGGCATGGCGCCGGCCCAACGAATCGAGGTCGGCCAGCAGCTCGTGCAGCACCGGCACCGCCATCTCGGCCGCGCCGGTCGGGGTCGGGGCGCGCCGGTCGGCGGCGTGGTCGATCAGCGTGACGTCGGTCTCGTGGCCGACGGCGGAGATCAGCGGGATCGTGCTCGCGGCGGCGGCCCGGACCACGATCTCCTCGTTGAAGCACCACAGGTCCTCGATCGAGCCGCCGCCGCGGGCGACGATCAGCACGTCGGGCCGCGGGATCGCGCCGCCGGGCGCGAGCGCGTTGAAGCCGTGGATCGCCGCGGCGATCTCCTCGGCCGCGCCGTCCCCCTGCACCCGCACCGGCCAGACCAGGACCGGGCGCGGGAAACGGTCGGCGAGGCGGTGCAGGATGTCGCGGATCACCGCGCCGGTCGGCGAGGTGACGACGCCGACGACCCGAGGCAGGTACGGCACCGGCCGCTTGCGGGCGGCGTCGAACAGCCCCTCCGCCGCGAGGGTGCGCCGGCGCTCCTCCAGCAGCGCCATCCAGGCGCCGGCCCCGGCGGGCTCGAGCGAATCGACCACGATCTGGTAGGCGGACTTGCCCGGATAGGTCGTGATCCGCCCGGTCACCACGACCTCCAAACCCTCCTTGGGCTTGTGGCGCAGCCGCAGCATCGTGCCCTTCCAGATCACGGCGTCGATCTTGGCGCCGCCGTCCTTGAGGCTGAAATAGGCGTGGCCGGAACCGTGCGGGCCGCGATAGCCCGAGATCTCGCCCTTGAGGCGCACATGCCCGAACGCATCCTCCAGGGTGCGCTTGAGGGCGGTCGCCAGTTCGGTGACCGACCACTCGGGCACGTTGGCGATCGGGGCGGAGAGAGCGGAGGCCGACATCGCGCACGAGGCTACCGGCTCGGGCAGCGCCGCGGAAGGCCGGGGCCTGCGCCTTGCGGAAACCCGTGTCCCCCGCGCATCAGTCCCGGTTGCCGCGTCGGGCCGGGGCCCCTAAACCGTCGCGCGAGAGAGATCCACCGTTTCGGAACCGGCGATGCGCGACCAGCACCCCCTCACCCTCCTGCTGATCGGCTCCGGCGGGCGCGAGCACGCGCTGGCCTGGAAGCTCGCCCAGAGCCCGCTCTGCCGGCGCCTGCTGATCGCTCCCGGCAATCCGGGCACCGCGGCGCACGGCACCAACCTCGCCCTCGACGTGACCGACCACGCCGCGGTGATCGCCGCCTGCCGGCGCGAGGGCGTCGATTTCGTGGTCGTCGGCCCCGAGGCGCCGCTGGTGGCGGGCCTCGTCGACGCGCTCTCGGAGGCCGGCATCCGGGCCTTCGGGCCGAACGCAGCGGCGGCCCGGCTCGAAGGCTCGAAGGCCTTCACCAAGGAGCTGTGCCGGGACTTCGCGATTCCGACCGCCGCCTTCGCGCGCTTCAGCGCGGTCGCGCCGGCGCTCGCCCACCTGCGCGCCGGCCCCGTCCCGGTCGTCGTCAAGGCCGACGGGCTCGCCGCCGGCAAGGGCGTGGTGGTGGCCGAGACCCTCGACCAGGCCGAGGCCGCGGTCGAGAGCATGCTCGGCGGCGGGATGGGCGCGGCCGGCGCCGAGGTGGTGATCGAGGCCTGCATGGTCGGCGAGGAGGCGAGCCTGTTCGCCCTGTGCGACGGCACGAACGCCGTTCTCCTCGGCACCGCCCAGGACCACAAGCGCGTCCATGACGGCGACAAGGGGCCGAATACCGGCGGCATGGGCGCCTACTCCCCGGCTCCGGTGCTCACGCCCGCGCTCGAGGCCGAGGTGATGGCGCGGATCATCCGCCCGACCCTCGACGGGATGCGGGCGCGCGGCACGCCGTTCTCCGGCATCCTCTATGCCGGGCTGATGCTGACGGCCGAGGGCCCGATGCTGATCGAGTACAACACCCGCTTCGGCGATCCCGAATGCGAGGTGCTGATGCCGCGCCTCGCCTCGGACCTGGTGCCGCTGCTGCTCGCGGCCGCCGAGGGCGACCTCTCGGGCGTCACGCCGGAATGGCGCGACGAGGTCGCGCTGACCGTCATCATGGCCGCGCCCGGCTATCCCGGCACCGTCGCCAGGGGCTCGGAGATCCGCGCCCTCGCCGAGGCCGAGGCCGCCGGCGCCCTGGTGTTCCAGGCCGGCACGAAGCGCGAGGGCGACCGGCTCGTCGCCGATGGCGGCCGGGTTCTTGCGGTGACGGCGCTCGGCCGCGACGTGCGGGAGGCGCAGACCCGCGCCTACGCCGCCCTCGACCGGATCGACTGGCCGGAGGGCTTCTGCCGCCGCGACATCGGCTGGCGCGCGGTGGCGCGCGAGACCTGAGCCGTATTTGCGCGTTACCCCGGGGTCCGACCGACAAGACCCTGGGGAGCGCCCGATGTCCGCCGACCTGTTTCCCGGCTTCACCTCGCACTGGATCGACCTGCCCGACGGCCGCTTCTTCGCCCGGGCCGGCGGTCCTCCGGAGGCGCCGCCGCTCGTGCTGCTGCACGGCTTTCCCCAGACCCATGCCTGCTGGCACCGGATCGCACCGGCGCTCGCCCGCACCCACCGGGTGATCTGCCTCGACCTCAAGGGCTACGGCTGGTCGGCGGCGCCCGCGGGCGACGCCGCGCACGAGGCCTATTCGAAGCGGCAGATGGGCCGGGAGGTGGTGGCCGTGATGGAGCGGCTAGGCCATGTCCGCTTCGGCCTCGTCGGCCACGATCGCGGCGCACGGGTCGGCTACCGCCTAGCCCTCGACGAGCCGGGCCGGATCGACCGCCTCGCCCTCCTCGACATCCTGCCCACGGTCTCGCAGTGGCAGACGATGGACCGGGAGCCCGGAGCCTATCCGCACTGGCGCTTCCTGGCGCAGCCCGCCCCGGTGCCCGAGCGGGAGATCGGCAAGGCGCCGATTCCCTATTACGAGGACCTGCTGCGGCTGTGGACCGGCGACGGCACCCTCGACGCCTTCTCGCCCGGCGCCCTCGACCTCTACCGCCAGAGCTGGAACGTGCCCGAGCGCATCCACGCGAGTTGCGAGGATTACCGCGCCGGAGCGGGCCCCGACCGGGCCGCCGACGAGGCCGACCTCGCGGAGGGACGCCGCCTCGCCGGGCCGGTGCTGGTCCTGGCCGCCGACCGCTTCGTCGGCAAGAACGGGCTCGGTCCGGTGCGGCAGGCCTGGACCGGCACCTTCGCGCCGCCGGACACCACCTTCGAGATCGTCCCGTCGGGCCATTTCGTCGCCGAGGAGAACCCGCAGGCGACCCTGGCGATCCTGGAGCGCTTCCTGCAAGCCTGACCCGAGCGCCCGGCGACAGACCCGCGCCGGGCGGGGGACGGCCCCCCGTCCCGGACCGTAGCGGGGAGGGTGCGCCTGCGGCACAACCCGGGCGGGCGGCACCGCCCGGGGGAAACATCCGTGGGTCTGTTCTACGCGCTCGGCGCCTTCCTGAGCTGGGGCCTCGTGGTCCCGGTGCATTTCCGCCTGCTCGACGGGGTGCCGGCCTGGGGCATCCTCGCCCACCGCATCGTCTGGTCGAGCCTGTTCATCGTCCTCTTGCTCGCGACCCTGCGCCTGCTGCGCCGGGCTCCCCGGATCCGGCTCGAGCGCCGCCACGGCTTCCTGCTGCTCTCGGCCCTCCTCATCGCGGGCAACTGGTCCTTGTACCTGTGGGCGGTCCAGAACGGGCGGATGCTCGACGCGAGCCTCGGCTACTTCATCAACCCGCTGGTCAACGTCGCGCTCGGTGCCCTGGTCCTGCGCGAATCCCTGCGCCCGCTCCAGCTCGCCGCGGTGGCGCTCGCCGCCATCGGCGTCGTCGCGGCGGTGGCGGCGGCCGGCAGCCTGCCCTGGGTGGCGCTCGCGCTGGCGGTCAGCTTCGCGATCTACGGCCTGATCCGGAAGCTGGTGCCGATCGACCCGATCCTGGGGCTCGGCGCCGAGACGATCGCGCTCCTGCCGATCGCCCTGGCCTATCTCGCGGTCGCGCCGACGCCGCCCGGCCAGGGCACCGGGCAGTGGCTGCTCCTGATGCTCACCGGCATCACCACCGCGGTGCCGCTGATGTGGTTCGCCGCCGCCGCCTCCCGGCTCAAGCTCTCGACCATCGGCCTGCTGCAATACATCTCGCCGACGGGCCTGCTCGTCTTGAGCGTGCTCGCCTACGGCGAATCCCTGCCGCCGTCGCGGGCGCTGGTCTTCGGGCTGATCTGGGCGGGACTGGCGCTCTACGCGCTCGATGCGGCGCGGCCCCGGCCGGTGGCCCTGGGGGCCTCGACGGACAGCCCAGCCTGACGCAAGCTCCACCGGTCAAGCTTCCCCCGTCCAACCATAATCGCGGGGCTTCCTGCTTCGGGCGACGAATCGGCGGGGGCCGCGATGATCCTGGACGACGTGAAGACGAGGGACGAGGCCGGACCGCATCCGATCTGGCTGGTCCTCGGCCCCTGGGCGGTGTTCGCCGTGGCGGTGGGCGGGTTTCTCGCGCGCTGGCTGCCGTGAGACCGGGGTTCGACAGGGGTTCGTCGAACGGACACTGACCGCGACCGGCAACGACGACCCGCGTGGAAACACCTGCGGGCAGACAACCGCTCCCGGCAGGCCACCCCGTTTCCCGGACGATTGCAGCGATCGCGGAAGGCGATCCGGGATCCAGACGGAAGACTCGCCCCGAAGCGGCTCGGCATGCCGCACCGTTGCAAGGATACGGGCGCTTCGCGCCGTCTTGCGCTGGATCCCGGATCTCCTTGCACATCAAGAGACCGGTCCGCGTCGTCCCGGGTTCCGCTGCCGCCGCCCCGGGACGAGGCTCCCTCTACGTCAGCATCTGCAGGTCGCCGTCCACCGCCAGCGCTTGGCCCGAGATGGTCTTGCCGCGCTCGGAGGCCAGGAACAGGATCTGGTCGGCGATCTGGCGGGCGGTGACGTAGTCCTTGATCGAGGCCGCCGCGAAGGCCGAGGCCTCCATCTCCGCGAAGCTGACCCCGCGCTGCTGCGCCTTGGCCTCCAGCACCCGGCGCTGGCGGTCGCCGGCGACGATGCCGGGCAGGACCGCGTTGACCCGGACGCCGTCGGGCCCGAGTTCCCGCGACAGCGACTTAGTGAAGCCGATCACCGCCCATTTCGCCGCCGCGTAGGGCGTGCGCAGCGGGAAGCCGAACCGCCCCGCCACCGAGGACAGGTTGACGATCGACGGGTTGGCGCTGCGGCGCAGCAGCGGCACCGCCAGCCGCACGCAGTTGAACTGCCCGGTGATGCAGATGTCGAGGGTGCGGTCCCAATCCTCCGGGTTGATCTCCTCGACCCGGCCGGTCGGCCCGGCGATGCCGGCATTGTTGACGAGGCAGTCGAGCCCGCCGAGCGCGGCCTCGGCTTCGGCGAACAGGCGGGCGACGTCGCCGCGCGAGGCCACGTCGGCGTAGGTGCCGGTGATGCCGGGGGCTAGGGCCGCCAGCGCCGCGCGGTCGACGTCGCAGACATGGACCCGCGCGCCCTCATCCACGAAGGCCTGCGCCACCTCGAGCCCGATGCCACCGGCGCCGGCGGTGACCAGCACCTTCAGGCCGCCCAATCCCATCTCCATGATCGTCCTCCGATGTGTCAGGGCGCGAGGCGCCCGGTCGTCTCGATGAAGTCGGCGCTGGCGGCGATGTCGGCGGCCAGCGCCGCGCGGGCGCCGTCGCCGTCGCCGGCGGCGAGCGCCGCCGCCAGGTGGGCATGGTGCACCTGCGCCCCGCCCTCGGCGACGCGCCGGCGCGACGAGCGCATGTCGAGGTTGAGCACCGGCCCGATGCGCAGCCACAGGCCCTCGATGATCGCGACGAGCGAGGGCAGGCCGGCGGCCCGGTAGACCGCGAAGTGCAGGTCGCGATTCGCCCGCATCGCCCGTTCCAGGTCGGGCTCGGGGGCCAGCACCTCGTGGCGGAACGCGGCGTCGTGGCTTCGGATCGCCGCGAGGTCGTCGGGAGCGAGCCTGCGCGCGGCCTCGGTCGCGGCGAAGCCCTCGACGGCGATGCGCACCCGGGTCAGCTCGCGGAACGTCGACAGCGTCATCACCGGCACCCGCACGGCGCGGTTCGGCAACACCTCCAGCGCCTCGTCGGCGACGAGCCGCGACACCGCCTCGCGCGCCGGCATCACCGAGGTGCCGAGCCCCTCGGCGAGGGTGCGCAGCGACAACCGCTCCCCCGGCGCGAGCGCGCCGGCGATCAGCCGGTCGCGCAGGGCCTCGTAGGCCTGCGCGCCCAGGGTGGCGTGCGCGACGCGGCCGATCCGGGCGATGCTCTCCACCGCCGCCTCCCTCAAGGTCCCGCTGCTTGGCCCGCCGGCATCTCGACAGGCGCGCGGTTTGGTGCGAGCCTAAGTGTGATCACAGATCACGGCAACCCCAACGACCGTGAGGCAGGGCAGGACACGCAACCGACGCACCGGCTCGTCCGCCGCGCCGTGACGTCTTCCGAGGGATTGTTTCGCGATGCCAACCGTCGCCGTCGTCGGGGCCGGGCTGATCGGCCGGTCCTGGGCCGTCGTCTTCGCCCGGGCGGGCTTTTCCGTCCGGCTCACCGACCTCCATCCCGCCGCGCTCGCCGCCGCGCCCGGCCATGTCGAGGAGGCCCTGCGCCAGCTCGAGGGCCACGGCCTCGTCGCCGACGTGCCGGCGGCGCTCGCCCGCATCCGGACCTGCGCCGACCTGTCGGAGGCGGTGGCCGGCGCCGACCTCGTGCAGGAGAACGGCCCCGAGACGGTGGAGGCCAAGCGCGCACTCTTCGCCGAGCTCGACGCCCTGTGCGCGCCGGACACGATCCTCGCCTCCTCGACCTCGGCGATCGTCGCCTCGCTGTTCACCGAAGGGCTCGCCGGGCGCGCCCGCTGCCTCGTCGGCCACCCGGTCAACCCGCCGCACCTCGTCCCGGTGGTGGAGCTGTGCGGCGCGCCCTGGACCGACCCGGCGGTGGTCGAGCGCGCCCGCGCCCTCTACGAGGCGGCCGGCCAGGCGGCGGTGACGGTGCGTCGCGAGGTCGAGGGCTTCGTGCTCAACCGCCTGCAGGGGGCGCTGCTCTCCGAGGCGTTCCGCCTCGTCGCCGAGGGGGTGGTGAGCCCGGCCGACCTCGACCGGACGGTCGCCGAGGGGCTGGGGTTGCGCTGGTCGTTCCTCGGGCCCTTCGCCACGATCGACCTCAACGCGCCGGGCGGCGTCGCCGACTACGCCACCCGCTACGGCGGCTTCTACGGCCGGCTCGCCGCCGATCCGGCCCCGGCCTCGGTCTGGTCGCCCGAGAGCGCCGCCCGCATCGTCGCCGCCTGGGACGGCGGCCCCGATCCCGCCCCGCCGGCGGAGCGCAGCCGCCGCCGCGACGCGCGCCTCGCCGCCCTGATTGCGCACAAGCGCGCCCAATCGTGAGAGGAAACCCCATGGCCACGCGAAAAGTCGTCATCACCTGCGCCGTCACCGGCGCGATCCACACGCCGTCGATGTCGCCGCACCTGCCGGTGACCCCCGACGAGATCGCCGAGGCCGCGATCGGCGCGGCGGAGGCCGGCGCGGCGATCGTCCACCTGCACGCCCGCGACCCGAAGACCGGCAAGCCCGACCAGTCGCCCGAGGCCTTCGAGCCGTTCCTGAGGGTGATCAAGCAGCGCTCGAACTGCGTGGTGAACCTCACCACCGGCGGCGCCCCGACCATGGGCATCGACGAGCGCCTCGGACCGGCAGCCCATTTCAAGCCGGAGGTCGCCTCGCTCAACATGGGGTCGATGAATTTCGGCCTCTACCCGATGCTGGAGCGGTTCAAGACCTTCCAGCACGACTGGGAGGAGCCCTATCTCGCCGGCTCGCGCGACCGGATCTTCAAGAACACTTTCGCGGACATCGAGCACATCCTGACGACCTGCGCCGAGAACGGCACCCGGTTCGAGGTCGAGTGCTACGATATCGGCCATCTCTACACGCTCGCCCACTTCGCCGATCGCGGCGTGATCAAGCCGCCGTTCTTCGTCCAGAGCGTGTTCGGCATCCTCGGCGGCATCGGCCAGCACCCGGAGGACGTGCAGCACATGAAGCGCACCGCCGACCGGCTGTTCGGCGACGATTACCGCTGGTCGGTGCTGGGCGCGGGCCGCAACCAGATGACCATCGCCGCCCAGGCGATCGCGCTCGGCGGCAACGTCCGGGTCGGGCTGGAGGATTCGCTGTGGATCGGCCCCGGCAGGATGGCCGAGTCGAACGCCCAGCAGGTCGTGAAAGCCCGCCAGATCATCGAGGGCTTGGGCCTCGAGGTCGCGAGCCCGGACGACGCGCGCGAGATCCTGGCGCTCAAGGGCGGCGACCGGGTGAGCTTCTAGGGTCGCCTCGTGTCGGGAACCCGGGCCTGCCCGGGTTCCGCGTCCGTCCGCCTCAGGTCGGGCGGGGGCCGGCCGCCTTCGCGGCCCGCCCCGACCCGGCTCAATACTCGTCGTCGTCCTCGTCCGCCTCGCCCTTCCGCATCGGCTTGAGGCGGGCGAAGACCGAATCCGCGTCCAGGCGCTCGTCGCCGCGGCCGGGGCGGTGATCGGCGTCGCGGTCCTCGGGCTCGGGCAGGACCGAGAGCTCGGGCGGCATCAGGGTGGCGCCGCCCTCGGCGGACTCGACCAGCGGACGGTCCTTGGCGGCGCGCTGGACCTCGAAGTCGAGGTCGATCTGCGAGCACAGGCCGAGGGTCACCGGGTCCATCGGCTGCAGCGAGCCGGAATTCCAGTGGGTGCGCTCGCGGATCTGCTGGATCGTCGACTTGGTCGTGCCGACGAGGCGCATCACCTGCGCGTCCTTCAGCTCCGGATGGTTGCGCAGCAGCCACAGGATGGCGTTCGGCCGGTCCTGGCGGCGGGAGAGGGGGGTGTAGCGCGGGCCCTTGGTGCGCTTGACCTCGGGCAGCTTCACCTTCGACACCGCGACCTTCATGCGGTGGTTCGGGTTCACCTGCGCCCGCTCGATCTCCTCGCGGGTCAGCTGGCCGGTGGAGACCGGGTCGAGGCCCTTGATGCCGGCCGCCACCTCGCCGTCGGCGATGCCCTTCACCTCGAGGGGGTGGAGCTTGCAGAAATCGGCGATCTGATCGAAGGACAGCGACGTGTTCTCGACGAGCCATACGGCCGTCGCCTTCGGCATCAGCGGACCCTGGGACATACTACACCTCCACGGGCATTCCGGCTTCGCGGAACGCGGCCTGCCGCTCCCGGGGAAGCGGCCTTGCGACACGGGCCCCTCGGCGCGACAGGGCGCCCGGGGCGGAGCCGGGGGCCCCGCCGGCGTCCCGGATGATCGGAACGGCCTGTCTCACGCTGTGAGGGAATCGCCCGATATATAGGCGCGTCGCAGGCCCGGCGCAAACCGGTTTGTGGAGGCAAATCGGTTCGCGGCGGACGGTGTCGTCTTCTGGAGTCCCGGATTGTCGGACGGGCGCCGCCCGGCCGGCCGCTCAGACGAACAGGCTCGAGACGCTCGATTCGTCGGCGGTGCGCCCGATCGCCTCGCCGAGCAGCGGCGCGATGGTGACGACCCGGATGTTGCGGGCGAGCTTGACCGCCGCGGTCGGCTGGATCGAATCGGTGATCACCAGCTCCTTGAGCTTCGAGGAGGCGATGCGCGACACCGCGCCCCCCGAGAGCACCCCGTGGGTGATGTAGGCCGAGACGTCCTTGGCACCCTTGGCGAGCAGGGCTTCGGCGGCGTTGACCAGGGTGCCGCCGGAATCGACGATGTCGTCGACGAGGATGCAGGAGCGGCCCTCGACCTCGCCGATGATGTTCATCACCTCGGATTCGCCGGGCCGGTCGCGGCGCTTGTCGACGATGGCGAGCGGCGCGTCGATGCGCTTGGCGAGCGCGCGGGCCCGCACCACGCCGCCGACGTCGGGCGACACCACCATCATGTCGGCGGGCTCGAGCCGCTCCTTGATGTCGCGCACCATCACGGGGGCGGCGAACAGGTTGTCGGTCGGGATGTCGAAGAAGCCCTGGATCTGGCCGGCATGCAGGTCGAGGGTCATGACGCGGTCGGCGCCGGCCTCGGTGATGAGGTTGGCCACCAGCTTGGCCGAGATCGGGGTCCGGCCCGAGGTGCGCCGGTCCTGGCGGGCATAGCCGAAATACGGCAGCACGGCGGTGATCCGCCGCGCCGAGGAGCGCCGCGCGGCGTCGATCATGATGAGCAGTTCCATCAGGTGATCGTTGGCCGGGAACGAGGTCGACTGGACGATGTACACGTCCTCGCCGCGCACGTTCTCCTGGAGCTCGACGAAGATCTCCATGTCGGCGAAGCGGCGCACCGAGCAGACGGCCAGCGGCTTCTCGAGATAGGCCGCGATCGCCTCGGCCAGCGGGCGGCTCGCGTTGCCGGCGACGATCTTGATCGAGGATTTCATCGTGCTTCCATCGTGGCCCGCGCCGAGACCCCCGGCGCGGCCGCGGGATGCTCGAACGAAGCCCGCGCGTCGGGGTTGAGGGACAAACGCATCGAGCGTCGCGCGAATGCGGGCCCCTCGCGCGACGATGCTCTCGTGTGACGGGCGAGGCTCTTACCAGCGCCGGGATACCGTCACAATGCTTTCATGTGCGCCGAATTGCGCAAGTCGCCGGCTTTCGCCCGCACGGTGACTGCTTTCCTAAGCGCGGGGATGCGTCTCAGGGCTGCAGCAGCCGGTGGAGATGCACGATGAAGTAGCGGGTCTGGGCGCTGTCGACCGTCTGCTGCGCCTTCGCCTTCCAGGCCATCGCGGCGCTGGCATAGTCGGGGAAGATGCCGACGACGTCGAGCTTCGAGAGGTCGCGGAAGGTGACGCTGTCGAGGTCGGTCAGCTCGCCGCCGAACACGAGGTGGAGGAGCTGCTTCGGCTCCTGGGAGGTCGCAGGGGTGTTGCCCGGGTTGCTCATGCGCGTCGTCTCCGCGTGCCGCCATGATGCCGCTCGTCCGGTCCGACGGACGGCGCCTGCCCGGTGGGCAGGCGCCGAGCGGCGTCGCAAACGCGGCGGGCCGCGTCAAGCCGGATCATGGTGCGGTGCACCCGCGGCCGCGATCCGGGCAATCCGCCTCAGGCGGCGTCGAGGGACGGGTAGTCGACGTAGCCCTCGGGCCCCTGGCTGTACCAGGTCTTGTAGTTGTCCTTGGCCAGCGGCGCGCCCTTGGCGATCCGCTCCGGCAGGTCCGGGTTGGCGATGAAGGTGCGGCCGAAGGCGATCGCGTCGGCGCGGCCCTCGTCGAGGGCGGCCTGCCCCTTGGGGCCGTCGTAGTCCGAGTTCAGCACCAGGGGCCCGCGGAAGGCGGCCTTGATGGCGGGCGCCACCGGCGGCCGTGCCGCCTTGCCGAAGGTGCCGTTCGGCCCCGGCTCGCGCAGCTCCAGGAAGGCGACGCCGATCCCCGACAGGGCGGCGGCGGCGGCCGGGAACAGCGCCTCGGGATCGGGATCGTCGACGCCCTGGATCGGCTCGTTCGGCGACAGGCGCACCCCGGTGCGGTCGGCCCCGACGGTGTCGGCGACGGTGCGGGCGACCTCCGACAGCAGGCGGATGCGGTTCTCGATCGAGCCGCCGTAGCGGTCCTGGCGCAGGTTGGTGCCCGAGCGCAGGAACTGGTCGATCAGGTAGCCGTTCGCCGCGTGGATCTGCACCCCGTCGAAGCCCGCCTCGACCGCGTTGCGGGCGGCCTTGGCGTAATCCGCCAGCAGCCGCGGGATCTCGTCCTCGCGCAGGGGCCGCGCCTCGGCGTAGGGCTTCTTGCCCTCGTAGGTATGGGCCTGGTCCGGCGCCGTGGTGGCGGAGGCCGAGACGGGCGCCTGCCCGCCGAGGAAATCGGGATGGACCACCCGGCCCATGTGCCAGAGCTGGGCGACGATGCGCCCGCCGGCCTCGCGCACCGCGGCGACGACCGGCTTCCAGGCCTCGACCTGCTCCGCCGACCACAGGCCCGGCGCGAAGGGCCAGCCGGTGCCTTCCTGCGAGATGCCGGTGGCCTCGCTGATGATCAGGCCGGCGCCGGCGCGCTGGCGGTAATACTCCGCCATGATCGGGGTCGGCACGTGGGTCCGGCTGGCGCGGCCGCGGGTCAGCGGCGCCATCAGGATGCGGTTCGGTGCCAGGATGGCGCCGAGCTGGATCGGGTCGAACAGGGAAGGCACGTCCAAGACTCTCCGGATCGAGCCCGGCTTCAAGGGCCGGGCGATGCGGGAGGGATGTGGGCGTTGCAGCGCAGCAGACCAGGGGCGGGCCCGCCACCCGCGTCCCGCGATGTGCGCTGCCTCACCTCCCGCCGCGGATCAGGCCGCGCCGCCTCTCACGACTTGTCCATCTGCTCCCGGGCATCGGAGACCGCCTTCATGCAGCCGGCCTCGTCGCCCTTCTTGTCGAGCTCGCGGGCGCGGTTGAGGCTGGCACGCGCCTCCATCACGCCGGTGCCGCCGCCGCTCGCCTTGGCGACGTCGGCGGTGGCCTGCGTCTCGGCCGAGCCCGGGGCGGGGCCCTTCGGGAGGGAGGAGGGGCTGGTGCCCTTCTCGGTCGCCGCCTCGGCCTGGGCCTCCCGCCGGGAGGCCACCTCCTTGCCGCCGCTCGACGCCGCGATGGTCTCGCGCCCCTTGGCGTCGAGGCGCGGCTCCAGGGAGGAGATCTCGGTGCCGCAGGCACCCGCGAAGGCGGGCCCGGCGAAGGCGGCGAGGAGGCCGGCGGCGAGGATGAGCTTCATGGCGTCTCTCCCTGTCGTTGAATCGTGCCCGTTCCCGAACCTTGGCGTGAAGGGCTCCGTCCGCGAACACCGGCCCGGGGGCAGGGGTTCCGGGGGAGATAGAAACGCGACGAAAAAAGCAGGCCCGCCTCCCCCTCTCCCGTGTGGGAGAGGGGTCGGGGGTGAGGGTGACACGCTTCAGTATAAAGCGGCGACTGTTGTGCTGGCAGCTCTATGTTGAGTGCTTCACACGGAACCGTAGCACCCTCACCCC
>NZ_LWHQ01000008.1:48495-130645 GCF_001653715.1 Methylobacterium platani | reverse complement strand
AGCTCGTGTCGTGGACCGTGGTTTTATCCAAAGATGTATTCGCAAATTGATCCGATGATGTGTCCCGTGATGTAGAGGGTGATCAAGTTCATCGGAAAGAGAAGGGCATAGGTCGAGAGCCAGCCGACGTCTCTTAGATGCGGGGTCATGCCGATGGCGTCCACAAAGATCATCATTGGTGCAATGGGTAGTTGCAACAAGGCGAACGACCCTTTCGGATCTGTTCGCGCTGCAAGCGCTAACGCAACGCAGAATGTCGTGCTCAAAGTATAGATCGCGCATAGGATTGCGCCGGCATACGATATCGTTGTTGTCGAGCGTGACATTTTTCTGATCGTTCTTCTGTTGTCGCCAGGTCTCGCGACTATGCGGATTTTTCGATCGAACCCGGGATCGACTGTCCGGTTGCTCCGGATTGTCGCGCAGAGTAAGGCCGGAGTCACGGCGATGAAGCTGCGCGAGTGATGCTTTCCGTGAGGCTTGGTGAACCGGAGTGCCGTCCCGGTGTTGACGACGCATCTCTTTCGTACAGACAGGCCGATGCCCAGACCCGCCCTTGTGCCCGCCCTCACGCTCGCTCTCGCCCTCGGCCTGACGACCGCCGTCCAGGCCCAGACCGCCCGGGTGCCCCCGCCGAGCGACGCCGTCGGCGCGCCGGGCCCCGGCACCGGGACGAAGCCGCCCGCCTCGCGCCCGACGCAGAACCTCCCGGGCAATCCGAGCAGCACGTCCGTCCCCGGCACCAATCCGGGCGTCTGGATCGGCGGCAGCCCGACCGCGGGTCCGCCCGGGACCGGCGGCACGGCGGGCGGGCCGGCGGCGGGGAACCGGTGAGCGACATCCGCGAAGGCCGGCTGCGACCGGATCCACACCGGCGGCCGGCGCTCGCGACGATGGGAAGGTGCCCATGCTGACGATCCATCACCTCGGCCGCTCGCAATCCGAGCGCATCCTGTGGCTGTGCGAGGAACTCGGGATCCCGTACGAGCTCAGGCGCTACCGGCGCGACCCGGCCACGATCTTGGCGCCGCCGGAATTGCGCGACCTGCACCCGCTCGGGGCCGCGCCGGTCGTTGAGGATGACGGCGTGGTGCTCGCCGAATCTGCCGCGATCGTCGAGTACCTGATCGCCCGGCATGGCGGCGGTCGCTTGCGGCCCGGGCCGGAGCATCCCGCCTATGCCGAGTTCCTGTACTGGTTCCACTTCGCCAACGGGAACCTGCAGCCGGTCGTCGGCCGGCTGATGATGGTGGGCCGCGTCGGCCTGGGTCCCGACCATCCGGTGCAGGCCGCGGTGCAGGGGCGGCTCGACCGGGTGATGGCGCTCGTCGAGGCGCGGCTCGCCGGGGTGTCCTGGCTGGCGGGCGACGAGTTCACCGCGGCCGACATCATGAGCGTGTTCTCGCTCACCACGATGCGGCTGTTCCAGCCGATCGACCTCGCGCCCTATCCGGCGATCCGCGCCTACCTGCGGCGGATCGGCGAACGCCCCGCCTATCGCCGGGCGATGGCGAAGGGCGATCCGGATCTGGAGCCGATGCTGGCCTGACCGCTCACGCCGCCAGCCATTCCCGCAGCAGCGCGCCCGTCTCGGCCGGCCGCTCCAGCGGCGGCAGGTGGCCGCATTCCGGCAGGACCTCGAGGCGCGAGCCGACGATGCCCTGGTGGATCTCGCGGGCGAGCTCCGGCGGCGTCAGCCGATCGTCGGCGCCGACCGCCACCAGGGTGGGCACCCGGATCGCCGGAAGCAGCGGCCGGCTGTCCGGCCGGTCGAGGATCGCCCGCTGCTGGCGCAGGAAGGCCGCGCCGCCGACCCGCTCGGCCATCGCCTTCACGGCCTCGCCCACCGGTCCGTGCACGTGCGAGGCGTGGACGAGCGTCGGCAGCAGCCGCGTCGTGACGCCGGCGAAGCGCCCGACCTTGAGCTGGTCCATGCCCTGGCGCCGCGTGGCGGCGCGCTCGGCATTCTCCGGCGCGGCGGCGGTGTCGAACAGGGCAAGCCGCGTCACCCGCTCGGGCGCCTGGCGCAGGATCTCGAAGGCGACGTAGCCGCCCATCGACAGGGCGACGAGGCCGAAGCGCGGCGGCGCGGCGGCAAGCGCCCGCCGCGCCATCGCCACGACGCTGTCGTCGAGGGTGAGGTCCGCCACCGACGCGGCGGCCCGGTCGGCGAGCGCGTCGATGGGCGCGCGCCACAGCACCGCGTCGTTGAGGAGCCCGGGCAGGAACAGCAGCGGGGCGAGATCGGTAGTCACGGCCATGGCCGCCCCTATGGCCGGATCGGGCGTCCGGCGCCAGGGGCGGCCGAGGTCCTCAATACGAGCGCGGCATGCCGAGCACGTGCTCGGCGACGTAGGACAGGATCAGGTTCGTCGAGATCGGCGCCACCTGGTAGAGCCGGGTCTCGCGGAACTTGCGCTCGACGTCGTATTCCTCGGCGAAGCCGAACCCGCCGAAGGTCTGGATGCAGGCATTGGCCGCCTCGAACGAGGCGTCGGCGGCGAGCATCTTGGCCATGTTGGCCTCCGCACCCGGGTTCGCCCCGGCCTCGTAGAGGCGCAGGCCCTCCTGCACCATCAGCTCGGCGGCGCGCATGTTGGCGTAGGCCTTGGCGATCGGGAACTGGATGCCCTGGTTCTGGCCGATCGGCCGGCCGAAGACCTGGCGCTCGCGGGCGTAAGCCGAGGCCTTGGCGATGAACCACTTGGCGTCGCCGATGCACTCGGCGGCGATCAGGAGCCGCTCGGCGTTCATGCCCGAGAGGATGTAGCGGAACCCCTTGCCCTCCTCGCCGACCAGGTTCTCGGCCGGCACCTCCATGTTGTCGAAGAAGACCTCGCAGGAATTGTGGTTCATCATCGTGCGGATCGGCCGGATGGTCAGGCCGCGGCCGAGCACCGTGCGCATGTCGACGATGAAAGTCGAGAGCCCGTCGGTCTTCTTCGCCACCTGGTCGCGCGGAGTGGTGCGGGCGAGCAGCAGCATCAGGTCGGAATGCTCGGCCCGGCTGGTCCAGATCTTCTGGCCGTTGACGATGAACTTGTCGCCCTCGCGCCGGGCCGTGGTGCGGAGCGCCGTGGTGTCGGTACCGCTCGTCGGCTCGGTGACGCCGAAGGCCTGGAGCCGCAGGCGGCCGGCGGCGATCTCCGGCAGGTAGCGCTCCTTCTGGGCCGGCGTGCCGTGCCGCAGCACCGTGCCCATCGTGTACATCTGGGCGTGGCAGGCAGCGCCGTTGCAGCCGGAGCGCTGCACCTCCTCCAGGATCGCCGCGGCCGCCGAGAGCGGCAGGCCGGAGCCGCCGTATTCCTCGGGGATCAGCACCGACAGGTAGCCGGATTCGGTCAGCGCGTTCACGAACTCCGTCGGATAGGCGCGGTCGGCGTCGAGGCGGCGCCAGTACTCGTCGGGGAAGCGGGCGCAGAGCTTGGCGACCTCCTCGCGGATCTCCGGGTGCCGGAGGGCGTCGGTCTCGGTCATTCGGGCGTCTCCATCCTGGCGCCGCCCGCATCGGGGCGGCGCATCGTTCAGGACGCGACGCTACACCGATCGCGGCCGCGGGTGGCAGGCCGTCGAGGGACTGCCTGCCACCCGCCGCAGGCTCACGGCGCCGCCGCGGCCGAGCGCGGCGGCGCGAACATCCCGGCCGCCAGGTACCGCTCGACCGCGAGCAACGACCCGGCCGAGGAGAAGTGGCCGGCATCGCCGTACAGGAAGGTCTCGCCGCGGGCATAGGGACAGGTGCCGCCCTCGCACAGCGCCGCGAACGGATCGATGAAGGTCGCGGTGTCGGGCAGGACCGCCCACAGGGTCCGGTTGATGCCCCGCTCCGCGATCGGGTGCCAGCGGCCGGCCTCGTCCGGCGGGTCGTGGCGCTGGTGATAGGCGAGGAAGGCGGGATCGAGCGGGAATTCCGGCGACTGCCCGATCACGTGGACGCGGGCCCCGAGGGCGGTCACCCGGGCGATGGTCTCGTGCAGCAAGGCGGGCATGTCGCGGTCGCGCTGCGAGCCCCAGCGTCCGGCCAGCACCACGTCGCGGATCTTGAGGCGGCGGATCAGCGCGAGGGCGTTGTCGTTGAACGCGCCGCAATGGGGCACGACGTACGAGGCGACGCCGAGGGTCGGGCGGCAGCCCGCCGCGGTGTATTGCAGCAGGTTGCCGGGCAGCTGGTCGGCGTGGCGCATCAGGCCGGGCACGTACTGGGCCGCGAAGCTGTCGCCCCAGAGCAGGACCAGCCCGTCCTTGCCCGCGGTGCGGGTGCAGGCGGCCTGATCCCAGGCCTGCCAGCTCTGGTCGGGGAACAGGAAGCAGGTGCGGTGGTTCCAGGTCTCGGAGCCCGGGACCGACCGGATGCGGAAATCGGGGAAGCGCCCGGGCAGGCCGCCGCTCGCCGCCCCGGCCCAGCCGAGGCCGACCGTCGCGAGCGTGGCGAGGAGGCCGGCGGCGTAGACCGGCCGCAGCCGCGCGCCCGCCGCCGGCCGCCGGAACGGGCGCTCCACGAACCGGAAGGAGAGGGCGGCGAGGACGAGCGTCGCGCCGATGACCGCGATCGACTCGGGCGTGTCGAAGTCCCGTATCAGGGCGATCCGGCCGAGCACGATCAGCGGCCAGTGGACGAGATAGGCCGAGTAGGAGATCAGCCCGATCGCCACCAGGGGGGCGGCCGCGAGCAGGCAGGCGGCCGCGTTCCCCTCCCGGGCCTCGCCGAGGCCGATCAGCAGGGCGGCGCCGAGGCAGGGCGGCACGGCGCCGAGGCCGGGGAAGGGAGTCGCGTCGCTGTAGAGCAGGGTCGGACCCGCGATGCAGGCGAGCCCGGCGAGGCCGGCGGCGCCGCGCACGACCGGCGGCAGCGCGCCCGCCGCGCCGCGCGGCAGCATCGCCAGCAGGGTGCCGAGGAGAAGCTCCCAGGCCCGGGTCGGCAGCAGGTAGAAATTCGCCGTCGGGGCGAAGCGGCCGGCATAGAGGCTCAGGCCGAAGGAGGCGAGGGCGACGAGCGCGACGGGGAGCCAGAGCGGCCGCAGGCGCAGGCGGATCGCCAGCATCAGCGAGACCGGCAGCAGGAAGTAGAACTGCTCCTCGACCGAGAGCGACCAGGTGTGCAGCAGCGGGCGGTAGAGCGCCGCCGCATCGAAGTAGCCGGACGAACGCCAGAAGTAGACGTTGGCCACCGACAGGGCGGAGGCCACGGCGCTCCCGGCGTAATCCTCGAGCTGCGGCGGCAGCAGCAGCCAGTAGGCGGCGAGCGAGGTGAGCGCCAGGGTCGCGACCAGGGCCGGCAGGATGCGCCGGATCCGCCGGGCGTAGAAGGCCGCGAGGGAGATGCCGCCGTGCTCCGCCTCCCGCAGCAGGCCGCGCGTGATGACGTAGCCGGAAATGACGAAGAACACGTCGACCCCGACGAAGCCGCCCGGCATCCACGCGAAGCCGACATGGTAGAACACCACTGCCAGGACGGCGATGGCGCGCAATCCGTCGATGTCGGCTCGATAGGAGGGATGGACCGATCGTCCGTCCGCGCCAGGCTGCATGATCGACCCCTCAGATCGGGACACCGTGTTGCGGGATGCGATCGGACGGCATCGGATGCCGGCTGGGCCGACTGCCAGGGACTGTCCTCATCCGACCGCCGGGGCAGCATAGGAACGGCGCGCCCGGGACACAGCACAGCCTTATTCCGTAGCCGCCCGGCCGGGCGGGCGCCGGAAGGCCGTCTTGAGAGGCCGGGATGGTCGATGAAGCCGACCCGGCCGTGATCGGGTCGTGCGCAGGTGAGGAAGGTCTTCGCGGGCCGGCCCCGCCGTACCGGAAGACCTGGCGCTCCGTCCGCCCCCGGATCGCGAGAGGTCGCGGTCCCGTGGGTGCGTCCCGTCGAGTGGAACGGGGCTGCCCTGCCGGGATCGACGCGCGTCAGTCTTCGCGCGGCGGCGCCGAAGCCCGCCTTCGACATGCGCGATCGCGGGGGCGAGGATCCCGGGATTGGCCGTCACCGGAGGCGTTGCCCGCCTCGGACAGACGCGCGCCGTCGTCGAGGCCCGCGGCGGGACGACACGCCGCCCGGGTGAGGCGCTGCCCGAAAGACGTAGACGTCCCCGAGCGCGCCTCAGAAATCGGCGTGCAGGCGCGTGCCGAAGAAGTTGGTCGGGCCGCGGTCGCGGTTGTAGGCCGGGTTCACCACGAACTGGTAATTGAACGACACCGTCACCGCCTTGGTCAGGCTGAGGGCGTAGTAGGTCTCGACGGCGCGCTCGGTGCCGTAGTTGAGCCGCCCGTCGCCGATCAGCAGGCCGAGGCCCCCGTTGGCGAAGAAGGCGCGGTGCGACGGCGACAGGCCGTTTATCGCCGCACCGATGCCGAGCGTGTCGCTCGGCCGCTCCCAGGCGGTGCCCTTGAGCGAGAGGCCGCCCGAGAGGCTGCGGTCGACGTCGGTGAAGGACAGGCTCTCGTTGCGCCCGTCCGAGACGCTCGCCCGGGCGAACAGGCCGAGATCGGAGGTCAGGGCCTGTTCCAGGTTGACGTAGGCGCCCGTCTTGCGCCGGGGCCGGCGCGTCGCGGCCGCGGCGTCGTTGATGTCGTCGTAGATCCCTGCTTGCGTCAGGTCGACGACCTGGCGGTAATTGGCGGTGTTGCCGACGTTGCTGAACAGGCCGATGCGCAGCTTGCCCGGCTGGTCGAGGCCGGGCAGGACGTGGCGCTCCTCGAACTCGATGTTGGTGCCGGCGCGCTCGAACACCCGCGGGTCGAGCACGTCGTTCGAGGGCTGCTTCGGCACCTGGGTGTAGGCCGCCCGGATGGCGAATTCCGGCCGGTTGTACTCGACCATCACGCCTTGCGTGAAGCCCGGCAGGTTGGCCGGGAAGTCCCAGGCCGAGGAGCCCCAGATCGACCAGTTCATGAAGTCGACGCGGGGATCGTGGGCGTAGACGTTGCCGTCGAAGAAGTCGCCCAGCGCGAACTTGCCGGCGACCACCGAGATCCGCTCGACGTCGCGGGTCATCGCCACCTGGTTGACGCCGTCGGGCACGTCCTCGGTGGCGCCGCCGAGGCCGAAGGTCTGGCGGATGAAGTAGCGGTTGGAACGCAGCTTCGGGAACGGCGCCCCGGCCTTCTGCGCCTCGCCGTTGACGAAGCCGGCGACGCCGAGGGTGCGCGACAGGCCGAAGCCCTGCGAGAATTCCGGGTTGTAGTAGAGCTCGGTGCTGTCGGTCAGCTTCACGCCGAGGAACAGGGTCGCGGTCGTGGTCGACTGGACCTGGTTCGGCACCAGGCTGTTCTCGCCGCGATAGGGCGCGCGGAAGCCCGGCACGCCTTGGCTGACGAAGGTGGTCTGGCCGTGGAACGAGTAGCGCCCGGTGTCGCGGCTCGCCGGCGTGTCCTCGGCCACCTCCGCCGGCAGCCGCAGGCCGCCGGGATACCAGGACAGCCGCGCCATCATCTGGTGCGACGAGAAGGCGACCTCCGTCGAGACCGGGCCGAGGCCCGGCACGGCGCCGAGGCCGAAGCGGCCCGAGCGCCCGAGGTCGACGTAGCGGTAGTCGAGGCCGAGAGCGAGGTTCGGGGTGATGGCGTATTGCACGCCGGCCCCGAGGGTGAAGCCGAGGAAGGAGAGATCCTTGCGCGCCGTCGCCGCCGCGCCGCCGGCGAGGTCCGGATAGGTGGCGAGCACCCGCGCATCGGCGCCGGCGAGGCCGAAGGTGGCGTAGACGAGGTAGCTCTCGAATGCGTAGCCGAGGCGGGCCCTGAGGGCGCCGTAGAGGTCGGTCTTGCCGCGGACCAGGCTGAAGGGCGGATCGACCCCCTCGTAGCCGAACCCGACCGCGTTCGAGGGAACCGGGCGCTTGAGGTTGGCGCCGTAGAGGTCGGCCTCCAGCCCGTAGAGGTAGGGGCCCGCCTGCCAGTTGTAGCCGCCGAACAGCCCGCCCACCGCCGTGGTGGCGGTGCGGCCGGCATCCGAGCGCCGCGTCGAGTCGCCGCTCTGGAAGGCCGGGATCGACTCCCCGCCGACCGTGCTCGGCCCGAAGCGGTAATTGCCGAACGAGGCGCCGGCGCTGCCCTCGATCCCCAGATAGGGGCCCGACCAGTCGACGTATCCGGGCGCGTCCGCGGCGGGCGCGGGGGCGGGAGGGCGCAGGTCGGCCGCCGCCGCCATGCCGGCGCACAGGCCGAGCGCCACCCCGATTCCCGCTCCACTCGTCCGCCGCATCGCCGCATCCCCTGCCGTTCCGGCCGCCAGGTATAGCCAATGCTATATTCCTGGCAACCGGCCACGCTCGCCCGGGCGAGGGGTCCACGGTTTCCGTGACGCTATTGTCACGGATGCCGCCCGCGGCGGGCTTTTTTCAGCCCTGCAGCAGCCCGCGGGCGGCGAGGTTGCGCATCAGCGCGGCGGCACCGAAGGTCCAGGGCTCGCAATCCTGGCAGTGGCGCATGCGGTTCACCAGCGCGCCGAGGCCCGGGCTGCGGATCGTCACCCGGTCGCCGACCTTGTGGGTGAAGCCCTGGCCCGGCGCGCCCCGGTCCTCGACCGGCGCGAACATGGTGCCGAGGAACAGCACCGCGCCGTCGGGATACTGGTGGGTCCCGCCCATCATGGCGGCGACGAGGTCGGCCGGGTCGCGGCTGATCTCGGAGAGCGGCGAGGTGCCCGACAGCCGGAACCCGTCCTCGCCGACGACCTCCAGGCTCACCACGGCGCGGCGCACGTGATCGAGGGAGAAGCCGGCATCGAACAGGCGCAGGAACGGCCCGAGGGCGCAGGAGGCGGCGTTGTCCTTGGCCTTGCCCAGCAGCAGGGCCGAGCGGCCCTCGAAGTCGCGCAGGTTGACGTCGTTGCCGAGCGTCGCCCCGACGATGCGCTGGTCGGAGGCGACCACCAGGGCCACCTCGGGCTCCGGGTTGTTCCACTGCGAGCCCGGATGCAGGCCGGCCTCCTGGCCGCAGCCGACCGAGGAGAGGGGCTGGGCCTTGGTGAAGATCTCGGCGTCGGGGCCGATGCCGACCTCGAGGTACTGGCTCCAGGCGCCCTGCGCCACCAGCACCGCCTTCAGGGCCATCGCCTCGGGCGAGCCGGGCTTCAGGCGCCGCAGGTCGTCGCCGACGAGGCGCCCGACCTCGGTACGGATCGCCGCCGCGGCATCCGGGTTGCCGCGGGCCCGCTCCTCGATCACCCGCTCCAGCATCGAGACCGCGAAGGTGACGCCGGCGGCCTTGACCGCCTGGAGGTCGACCGGCGCGAGGAGCCAGGGCTTCGACGGATCGCGGGTGTCCGGGGGCGTGTTGGCGAGCATCGCGTCGAGCGTGCCGACCGTCTCGCCCGCGGCCTGCCGCAGGGCGGCGGCCGGATCGGGCGTCTCGCACAGGTCGCGCATGGTCGGGAAGGCGCGGGTGACGTCGACGAGTTCCGGCGCCCCGGTCGCGCCCGGCCGCACCGCGACGACGCTCGGCCCGTTCAGCTCCGGGCGCCAGATCCGGCCGGCCAGCGCCCCGGCACAGCCGTCCTCCGGCAGGACGGCGCGGGCATCGTAGGCGTCGAGAATCGGCTGCATGGGGTCGGGTCTCCTCCCGGCCGGCGCCCGTTCGGCGGGTGCGCGGCACGGGCAGAGACCTAGATCCGCCTCCCGGGCGGCGCAACTCTCAGGCGGCGCAACTCTCAGGCGGCATCGGGGCGGGAGGCCAGGGCCTGCCGGAGCGCCTGGTCGGCGGGGGCCGGGCGGCCGAGATGGTAGCCCTGCAGGAACGGGCAGCCCAGGGCCCGCAGGGCCGCGAGGTCGTCGGCGGTCTCGATGCCCTCGGCGACCACCTCGAGGCCGAGCGCCCGGCCGAGGCCGAGCACGGCCTGGACCAGCCCGCGCTTGTCGTCGGAGGCCGACAGGCCGGTGACGAGGCTGCGGTCGATCTTGACCCGGCCGGCCCGCAGCTGGCGCAGGCTCGCCAGCGACGAGTAGCCGATGCCGAAATCGTCGAGCGCGACGCGGATCCCGGCACGGGCGAGGGCGGCGAGCTTGTCCTGCACCGCCTCGATGTCGAGGGCGGTCTCCTCGGTGATCTCGATCTCGAGGAGGGCGGCAGGCAGGCCGAGCGCCCGCAGGCGCTCCAGCACGATCTCGTCGACCGGGACCTGCGCCATCTCCCGCGGCGAGACGTTCATCGCCACCCGGACGTCGGCGACGCCGCCGGCCCGCAGGGCCAGCATCGCGCCGCAGACCTGCTCGAGGATGAAGCGCAGGAGCGATTCGGTCAGCCCGGCCCGGGCGGCGGCGGCGACGATCTCGCCCGGCGGGATCCAGCCGTGGACCGGGTGGTTCCAGCGCACCAGGGCCTCGAGGCCGGCGACGCGCCCGCCGCCCTCGCCGAAGATCGGCTGGAACCAGACCGCGAGGCCGTTCTCGGCGAGCGCGTGCGAGAGGTCGCGCTCGCTGTCGCGGCGCATCTCCAGGCGGCCGCGCAGGCCCTCGTCGAAGATCCGGAAGCGGTTCCGCCCGGCGGCCTTGGCGGCGTAGAGCGCCTCGTCGGCGCAGCTGAGCATCTGGGTCAGGCTCGGCCCGTGGGCGTGGCACAGGCCGATACTGACGCCGAGGCGGCCGGCATCGAAGCTCTCGAACGGCTCGACGATCGCCGCGATCAGGCCCGCCGCCAGATCCGCGGGCGAGAGGTCCGCCGGCGGCAGGCCGCCCGCCGGATCGTACAGGACCGCGAACTCGTCGCCGCCGAAGCGGGCCGCGAGAGCCCCCGGCGGCAAAGTCCGGCGCAGGCGGCGCGCCACCTCGACCAGCACCCGGTCGCCGGTCGAGTGGCCGTAGACGTCGTTGACCGACTTGAAGCCGTCGAGGTCGAGCAGCATCAGGCAGGGGGCCGGCCCGGGCCGTGCGATCCGCGCCTCCGCGCCCTGCGCGAATCCGGCGCGGTTCAGCAGCCCGGTGAGGGCGTCGTGGGTGGCGCGGCGGCGCATCTCCTCGGCCAGCGCCGAGGCCTCCTCGTGCGCCTCCTGGCGCGCCCGCGCCAGCGCGGTGGCCTCGTTCTTCAGCCGCGAGGTGCGGCGGAAGCCCCGCTCGGTCTCGACCGCCGCTCGCAGGAGCGCGGCGAGGTAGAGCACCACCGTGACGGCGAGGCAGGCCCGGTCGAAGCCGCCGGCGACGGTCAGGCAGGCCGCCGCCGTCAGGAGCGGGGGCGCGATGAAGCAGGCGGGGATCGCCGCGTAGGCCATGCCGTGGGTGACGGAGCCCGCGGTGATGCCGCAGACGACGATGAGGTAGAACAGGGTCTGGGGCGCGGTGTAGCCGTCGCACAGGATCGCCACCAGGGCCCAGACGATGCCCGAGGTCAGCGCCGCCAGGGTGGCGAGGGCGAGATGCCGGTCGACTGAGCGGGCGGCGGCCTGCGCCGTCTCGGGAGACGGGGTTTCGGGGATGGCGAGGCCGGCGCAGGGCGCCCGGCACAGGCCGAGCCGCACGAGGTTGACGGCCGAGGAGACCGCGAACCAGGCGAGCCCGGTGCGCCAGGACCCGGCCTGCGCCGCCACCAGGGCACCGGTGGCGCCGAGGATCGCGTTGACCGGCAGCGCCTGCTGCACGCTGAGGCGCACGGCCTCGAGCTGGTCGCGCCGGATCGAGGCGCGGAGATCCGGGCCGTCGCTCGTGGCCGGCATGCCCGCGGGAGACATGTCGAACCCTGCGTCGTGGTTGCCTGGTCCTGACATGTCACCTCGGTGGCCGGCCTCGCTCTCGTAGCAGCCGCGGGTAAAGAATCGTTGACGCGGGCCAGGGTCGCCCGTGCGGGCCGGTCCCGTCAATCGCTGTCGTCGCGGAACGCCGGCCGAGCCTGGCTGTTACTCTTTCCGTCGACATCGATCTCCCGGTCGGGCGGAGGAACAGCATGCGGAACGTGGCGAAGGTGGCGGTCGTGGCGGCGATGACCGTGATGGGCGCGGGCGCGGCGCAGGCCAAGGGCTGCATCAAGGGCGCGATCATCGGCGGCATCGCCGGGCACTACCTCGCCGAGCGCGGCGTCGTCGGTGCCGTGGCGGGCTGCCTCGCCGGGCGGGCGCTGGCCAAGCGGCGCGCCCAGCGCGACGTCGATTACGGCGCACGGGTGCGCCCGCGCGACGGCTACGGCTACGGCGCCGGCCGGAGCTACTGAGGCACGGTCCGGGTCCCGCGACCCCGTCCCGGGTTCCACCGCGGCGGAACCCGGGCCCACGCGGCGATCGGTCTCGTGCCGGTCGCTCCCGCCGCTCCATCTGATCTCGGCATCCGTCACGCTCGATCCGGGTGCGCATGGCCGTCTTCTTCACCGCCGACACGCATTTCGGCGATCGTCACATCCTGCGCCAGCGCGGCCGTCTGTTCGCCTCGCTGGCCGAGCACGACGAGACCCTGGTGGCGAACTGGAACGCCGTCGTCGGGGTCGAGGACGAGGTCTGGCACGTCGGCGATTTCGCCGCGCATGCCGAGCGCGCCCATTGCGCGGCGATCTTCGCGCGCCTCAACGGCGTCAAGCGCCTCGTGCGCGGCAACCACGACAGCAACCGCGTGCTCGAGCTGCCCTGGGCCGACCCGCCGGTCGAGAGCGCCCGCATCACCCTGAGGGAGGACGGCCGCGAGTGGCGGCTGTTCCTGGCGCATTACGCCCACCGGGCCTGGCCCGGCCTGTGGCGCGGCACCCGCCACCTCTACGGCCATACCCACGGCACCCTGCCGGACACGACCCGCTCCTGCGACGTCGGGGTCGATGCCTGGGACTACCGCCCGGTGCGGCTCCCGGCACTCGCGGCGCGCCAGGACGCGGCGACCCTGGTGCCGGAGGAGTTGGCGCGGGACCGGGCCGGAGACGACGGGGTGACGGAGAGCGCCGCCCGCGAGGCGGGCGGCGCGTGAGCCGCGCTCAGCCGCCGATGTTGTAGGCGGCGAGCGCCGCCATGTTGACGATGTCGGAATCGGTCGCGCCGAGCGGGACGATCTGCACCGCCTTGTCGAGGCCGACGATCAGCGGCCCGAGCACCTGGGCGCCGCCGAGCTCCTGCAGTATCTTGGTGGAGATCGCCGCCGAGTGGAAGGCCGGCATCACCAGCACGTTGGCCGGCTGCTTGAGGCGGCTGAACGGGTACTGGGCGAGCAGGTCCTTGTTGAGCGCGACGTCGGCCGCCATCTCGCCGTCATACTCGAAGTCGACCCGCATCCCGTCGAGGATCCGCACCGCCTCCTGCACCTTCTCGGCCCGCTCGGCCTTGGGGAAGCCGAAGGTCGAGAACGACAGCATCGCCACCCGCGGCTCGTAGCCGAGGCGGCGCGCCACGCCGGCCGCCTCGATGGCGATGCCGGCCAGTTCCTCGGCGCTCGGCATCTCGTGGATCGCCGTGTCGGCCACCAGCACCACCCGGCCGCGGGCGAGGCAGAGCGAGACGCCGATCACCCGGTGGCCGGGCTTGTGGTCGATGACCCGGCGCACGTCTTCCAGCGCGATCGAGTAGTTGCGGGTGGTGCCGGTCACCATCGCGTCGGCGTCGCCGAGCGCGACCATCGAGGCCGCGAAGTGGTTGCGGTCCTGGTTGATCAGGCGCTGGCAGTCGCGGAACAGGAAGCCCTTGCGCTGCATCCTTGCGTAGAGGAACTGCGCGTAGACGCTGTTGCGGTCGGACTTCGCCGCGTTGTGGATCTCGATGTTGTCGCGGCCCGAGAGGTCGATGCCGGCGGCCTCGGCATTGGCCATCACCCGGTCCTCGCGGCCGACCAGGATCGCGGTGCCGAGCCCCTGGTTGACGAAGGAGATCGCGGCGCGGATCACCACCTCCTCCTCGCCCTCGGCGAAGACCACGCGCTTGGGGAACTTGCGCACCCGCTCGAACACCCGGTTCAGCGTCCCGGCGACGGGGTCGCGCCGGGCCGAGAGCTGGGCCCGGTAGCGCTCCATGTGGTCGATGGGCTTGCGGGCGACGCCGGTCTCCATCGCGGCCTTGGCCACCGCCGGCGGGATGGTGTGGATGAGCCGCGGGTCGAACGGCACCGGGATGATGTATTCGCGCCCGAAGCGCGGCCGCGTGCCCTGGTAGGCCGCCGCGACCTCGTCCGGCACGTCCTCGCGGGCGAGCGCCGCCAGCGCCTCGGCCGCCGCGATCTTCATCTCCATGTTGATCGTGGTCGCGTGCACGTCGAGGGCGCCCCGGAAGATGTAGGGGAAGCCGAGCACGTTGTTGACCTGGTTCGGGTAGTCCGAGCGCCCGGTCGCCACGATGGCGTCGTCGCGGACCTGCGCCACCTCCTCGGGGGTGATCTCAGGGTTCGGGTTCGCCATCGCGAAGATGATCGGTTGCGGCGCCATCGAGGCGATCATCTCGGGGGTGAAGGCGCCCTTCACCGAGAGGCCGAACGCGATGTCGGCGCCCTCCATCGCCTCTTCGAGGGTGCGCTTCGTGGTCGCGACCGCGTGGGCCGACTTCCACTGGTTCATGCCCTCGGTGCGGCCCTGGAACACCACGCCCTTGGTGTCGCACAGGATCACGTTCTCGGAGCGGAAGCCGAGCGCCTTGACGAGCTCGATGCAGGCGATGCCGGCCGCACCCGCGCCGTTGACGACGAGCGTCGCCTCCGCGATGTCGCGGCCGGTCAGGTGGAGGGCGTTGATGATGCCCGCCGCCGAGATGATCGCGGTGCCGTGCTGGTCGTCGTGGAAGACCGGGATGTCCATCAGTTCCCGCAGGCGCTCCTCGATGATGAAGCACTCGGGGGCCTTGATGTCCTCCAGGTTGATGCCGCCGAAGGTGGGGCCGAGGTAGCGCACGCAGTTGATGAACGCCTCGGCATCTTCCGTTCCGACCTCGAGGTCGAAGGAATCGATGTCGGCGAAGCGCTTGAACAGGACCGCCTTGCCCTCCATCACGGGCTTGGACGCCAGCGCGCCGCGGTTGCCGAGGCCCAGGATCGCGGTGCCGTTCGAGATCACCGCCACGAGGTTGCCCTTGGCGGTGTAGTCGTAGGCGAGCGCGGGATCGTCCGCGATGGCGAGAACCGGCACGGCGACGCCGGGCGAGTAGGCGAGCGACAGGTCGCGCTGCGTCGCCATCGGCTTCGTCGCCACCACCTCCAGCTTGCCGGGGCGGCCCTGCTGGTGGAACTGCAGCGCCTCCTGGTCGGTGAAGGTCGGGCGCTTGCCGCGGGTGACGGGGCGGGACTCGCTCATGCCAGGCTCTTCTTTCAACGACAGGATCACGCGGACGGGCGGGACACGTCCCCTACGGCCATGACCCCTTAGGGCCATGACCGGGCCGGCTCAAGCGGTGCTGCGGCGCCGACGCCGGCCGGCACGACATTTCAGCCGGGGACGACGATCCCCATCATCCCCGTTGTGCCGGTCTGGAGCGTGGCCGCACACCTCTGTTAGTCTGGCAGACCACTTCGCCGCGGACCCGACGACAGCCCCCGATCTCATGACGATGGACAGCGACACCGGCCGCCGCCTGCGCGACGAGGCTTACGAGCCGACCGACGAGGCGCCCGTAGCCCCCGCCCGCACCCGCCGGGCCGCCGCCGCCGACGACGAGGCCAAGGTCTCGCCGATGATGGCGCAGTACATCGAGATCAAGGCCGCCAATCCCGATTCCCTGCTGTTCTACCGCATGGGGGATTTCTACGAGCTGTTCTTCGAGGACGCCGAGACCGCCTCGCGGGCCTTGGGCATCGTGCTCACCCGCCGGGGCAAGCATGCGGGTGCCGACATCCCGATGTGCGGCGTGCCGGTCGAGCGCTCGGACGACTACCTCCAGCGCCTGATCGGGCTCGGCCACCGGGTCGCGGTCTGCGAGCAGACCGAGGATCCGGCGGAGGCCAAGAAGCGCGGCTCGAAATCGGTGGTGCGGCGCGAGGTCGTGCGCCTCGTCACGCCCGGCACCATCACGGAAGACCGCCTGCTCGATCCCGGCCGGGCCAACGTGCTGCTGGCGCTCGCCCGCCGCCGCGCGTCGGACTCGGCCTGGTGCTACGGCCTGGCCGCCGTCGACATCTCGACCGGGCGTTTCTCCCTCGGCGAGGTCGACGGCGCCGGGCTCGCCGCCGAGATCGCCCGGCTCGACCCGCGCGAGATCGTGATGGGCGACGCCATCCACCAGGATCCCGACCTCTCCCGCCTGTGGCGCGACACCAGGGCCGCCGTCACCCCGGTCGGCCGCGGCGACGTCGATCCGGCCTCGGCCGAGCGGGCCTTGAAGGAGCAGTTCGGCGTCCAGACCCTCGACGGCTTCGGGACGTTCAGCCGGGTCGAGGTCGCGGCGGCGGGCGCGGTGCTGCACTACATCGCCCGCACCCAGCTCGGCGCCAAGGTGACCTTGAGCCCGCCGGCCCGCCAGGCGGCGGGCGCGAGCCTGATGATCGATGCGGCGACGCGCCAGAACCTCGAACTCACCCGCACCCTCTCGGGCGAGCGCCCGGGCAGCCTGCTCGCCGCCATCGACCGCACCGTCGGCGGCGCCGGCGCGCGGCTCCTCGCCGAGCGGCTCGCCGGTCCCTCGACCGACCTCGCGCTGATCCGCCGCCGCCACGACGCGGTCGAGTTCCTGGTGGCCGAGGGCGCCCTGCGGGCCGAGCTCCGGGCCGAGCTGGCGCGGGCCCCCGACATGGCCCGGGCCCTGTCGCGGATCTCCCTCGGCCGCGCCGGCCCCCGCGACCTCGCCGCGCTCCGCGACGGGCTGCTCGCCGCCCGCGGCATCGCGACGGCGCTCGCCGGGGCCGGCGCGCTGCCGGGCGAGATCGGCAAGGCCGCCCGCATCCTCGCCGGGTTCGACGAGGCGCTCGCCGACGACCTCGCCGCTTCGCTCGGCGACGACCTGCCGCTCCAGCGCCGCGACGGCGGCTTCGTGCGCGAGGGCTACCGGGCGGAACTCGACGAGACCCGCACCCTCCAGCGCGATTCGCGCCAGGTCGTGGCCGGGCTGCAGGCCCGCTACGCCACGGACACCGGCTGCCGGACGCTCCGGATCAAGCACAACAACCTGCTCGGCTACTTCATCGAGGTGCCGCAGGCCTTCGGCGAGACCCTGCTCAAGGATCCCTGGCGCGCCACCTTCGTCCACCGCCAGACCATGGTGGACGCGATGCGCTTCACCAGCGTCGAGCTGGGTGAGCTGGAGACGAAGATCGCCAACGCCGCCGGCCGCGGGCTCGCCCTCGAGCTCGAGATCTTCGAGAGCCTGTCACGCGCCGTGATGGCGGAATCGGATTCGATCGTGGCGGCGGCGGGCGCGCTCGCGGCGCTGGACGTGGCGGCCTCACATGCGGAGCTCGCCGTCGAGCTGAACTGGACCCGGCCGGTCGTCGACGACGGCCTCGCCTTCCGGATCGAGGGCGGGCGCCATCCCGTCGTCGAGGCGGCCCTGACCAGGGCGGGCGAAGCGTTCATCGCCAATGCCTGCGACCTCTCCGGCGACAAGGCCGGCCGGATCCTCCTCGTCACCGGCCCGAACATGGGCGGCAAGTCGACCTTCCTGCGCCAGAACGCGCTCATCGCGGTACTGGCGCAGATGGGCGCCTTCGTGCCGGCGGCCAACGCCCATCTCGGCCTCGTCGACCGGCTGTTCTCCCGGGTCGGGGCCGCCGACGACCTGGCGCGGGGCCACTCCACCTTCATGGTCGAGATGGTCGAGACCGCCGCGATCCTCAACCAGGCGACGCGCCGCTCCCTCGTCGTGCTCGACGAGATCGGGCGGGGCACCGCGACCTTCGACGGCCTCTCGATCGCCTGGGCCTGCCTCGAGCACCTGCACGGCGCGAACGGCTGCCGGGCCCTGTTCGCCACCCACTTCCACGAGCTGACGGGCCTCGCTCAGCGCCTGGAGCGGCTCTCCAACGCCACCCTCAAGGTGACGGAGTGGAAGGGCGACGTGGTCTTCCTGCACGAGGTCGTGCCCGGCGCCGCCGACCGCTCCTACGGCCTCCAGGTCGCGCGGCTCGCCGGCCTGCCCGCCCCGGTGATCGCCCGCGCCAAGGCCCTGCTCGCCGAGCTGGAGCGGGGGGAGGGCGGTCCCGGACGGCGGAAGGCGCCCGCCGAGCTGCCGCTCTTCTCCGCGATGCCGGCCGCTCCCCCGCCGCCGGCTCCGCCGGTCGAGAGGCCCGACCCGGTCGGCCGGCTCCTCGACGGGCTGGACCCGGATGCGTTGAGCCCGCGGGAGGCGCTCGACGCGCTCTACCGGCTCAAGGCGGCGCGGACGGAGGGGTGACGCGGCGTCCGATCGGCGCACTCGCCGGAGCCCGTGGAACGGGCCCGGCACGGTGGTCGACCGCCGCGCCCGAGGTCCGAACTGCCGGCGCGCGGCGGCCCGCCGTCTAGGATTGCGGCGCGTTCTTGTTCAAGGCCTCGGCCATCCAGCCGTACCAGTCGATCGCCTGGCTGTGATCGTTGGGGCGAAGCTTGGCGATCGCACGCTTGGCCTCGTCGCCGACGGCGACGCGGACGCCCAGGATGTTCGGCAGGATCTTTCTCGGCACCATGATCGTACGCTGCAATTCCCAGTCGGTGACCAGCGCCCCGGTCGGGCGGCCTTGACTGCCTGAAATGTTTTTCTCGATCAGGCGGTTGATCCCCGTCACGCTGATCGTCTGACTGGAGGGAATGGTGCAGTGGACGAGGCTGAACACCACGTTGTTGGTGTCGGATTTGTAGTCGAAGGCGATGCTGCAGCGAGGCGCCCAGCCGCCGGTCTCGATGCCGGTTTCCTGCTGGAACTCCCTGAGCGCGGCCGTGATCGCGTTCTCCCCGGGCTCGACTTTGCCGCCCGGGAAGCACCATTGTCCCGCTTGGTTGACGAGTTGCCTATCGCGAATCATGCCGTCCCAGAAGCTGCAGAACTCCTGCTTCTGGGCGACCACGAAATCACCGTCACCGTCTGAGAGCGCTAAATAGGCTTGCATGTTCCGCCACCATCGCAGTATTGAGAAATCATTGCGTAATCGTAGTCTTGCATGAAATTTACATCATGATATCGAGGGCAGTCTCATGCCGGTGTCGACATATGTCTGCAGCAATTCTGCATTATAGCCAAAAATATCAATGCCGATAGTCATATGTCGCCTCCATTTCCACCGCGTCAGGTGATTTGATTCGGAGTCGATTGTCAATTCATCACGGTATCAAAAGCAGACAAGACGACCGCTCGCCAATTCAACATTGCATGATTGTTTTAATTTTGGAAAAAATCATTTCCGAAACTGGAAAATGGATCGTCCGGCGCCCGGCCGGATGACGGGTCGCGGCCTCGCTCCGGCCTGTGGAGCGCCGCCGGTGCGCTCCGGTCACGCGATGCCCGCGAAAGCTCGCCCGGCTGTCGGATCCGTCACGCGGGACGAGGTGGCGCCGGGACCCGGAAGGCCGGTCCGGCCGGATCGTGGTCAGGGCGTGCCGGAAGCCGGCCCCCGCGCCATCACCACCCCGTCCGGCGGCTCCGTCGGCACGCCGCCGTGATAGCGCCCCGCGACATAGGCGAGGGCCGCCCGGATCACCCGCTCGGAATAGGGCTTGGCGATGATCCCGGCGGCCCCGGCGAAATCCGCCGGGACGCGCTTGGCGTTGGCGGTGGTGAACAGCACCGTGGTCCCCGGCTGCGCGCTCAGCGCCTGGGCCACCGCGACGCCGGTCGGGCCGTCGGCGAGATGGATGTCGACGAGGGCGACGTCGGGTGCGAGGTCGCGGGCGAGGGCGATCGCCTCGCCCGAGCGGGTCGCGACCCCGACCGGCACGTGGCCGGCCTCCTCCAGCAGGCATTCGAGCTCGAGGGCGATGAACACCTCGTCCTCGACGATCAGGACCCGCAGGCCGCCCGCGTTCAAAGGCCCTGTCCCGGGGCCTGTCCCGCCGTCGCGGCGAGCGGCGGGACGAGCGGCAGGACGACCCGCGCCCGCGTGCCGGGTTCCAGGTCCTCGAAGGTCAGGCTGCCGCGCAGCTGGCGCACCAGCATGCCGGCGAGGTCGCGGCCGAAGCCTTCCGGGTTGTCGGATTGCGCGGGCAGGCCGATCCCGTCGTCGCTGACCTCGAGGATCAGGCCCTCGCCCTCGGCCCGCGCCGTGATGGCGACCCGGCCGCGGCGATCTCCCGGAAAGGCGTGCCGGACCGCGTTGACGGAGAGTTCGTGCACCAGGAGCGCCAGGGGCGCGGCCATTGAGGCCGGGACCGCCACCGCCTCGACGTCGATCGCGAGGGCGATCCGGTCGGGGTCGATGCCGGCCTCGAGCTCGGCCGCGAACTCGTCGGCGAAGTCGCGCAGGTCGAAGCGGGCGACGTCGCTCAGCGCGTAGAGCAGGCGGTGGACGGTGGCGAGCGCCCCGATGCGGTCGGCCATGCTGCGCAGCACGTCGCGGCAGGCGGCGTCGCGGGCGCGCCGCGCCTTGAGCAGCACCAGCGAGGAGATGACCTGCAGGTTGTTCTTCACCCGGTGGTCGACCTCGTGCAGCAGGGCGGTCTGCTGGTCGAGGGCGGTCTGGAGTGCCCGGTTGCGCGCCTCGAGGTCCTGGGCGAGCCCGTCCTTCTCCCGCGCCAGCGCCCGCTCGGCCTGGCGGGTCCGGGTGACGTCGCTCAGGACCGCGAAGTAGGAGCGCACGGCCCCGGTCTCGTCGCGCACCGGGGTGAGCGTCATGGCGTTCCAGAACGGGCGGCCGTCCTTGCGGTAGTTCAGGATGTCGACCTGCAGCGGCTCGCCCGCCGCCACCGCCTCGCGCACCCGGGCGATGGCGGCGGGATCGGTGTCGGGCCCCTGGAGGAAGCGGCAGTTGCGGCCGAGCACCTCTTCCGGCGCGTAGCCGGTGAGGCGGCAGAAGGCCGGGTTGGCGAAGACGATCGGATTGTCGGGCCGGCGCGGGTCGGTCATGACCATCGGCGCCGCGCTCGCCCGGAAGGCGGCCAGGAACGGCTCATCGGCCGCGGGCGCGGTCTTCGTCGTCTCGGCCAGCCCTGGAGCGTCCAACCCGAACATCCGCCCTCGCAAATGGACGGCCCCGCCGGGCCGATCGTCCCCGTCCATCCAGCGAACCCGCGACCGTGGCCGGGGTTCCCGACGGCAAGGTAAGCTCCGGTGGATGCAATGTTAATCCTTCGTCCATCATGATCCCGCCCATATCCTGGGGTCGAATCCGCGGCCGGCGACGGGCGCGGCGCCGGGACCCGCCGCAGGCCTCTGGGAGGACGAGTGAGCGCGATGACGACGACGGCCGGGAGACAGGGGGCGGGCTGGCTCGCCCGCACCCGCGCCACCCTGCGGGACGTGGCGGCGGACCGGCGCATGGCGATGATGCTGGTGCTCGGCTTCGGCGCCGGCCTGCCGATCCTGCTCGTCTTCGCCACCCTGTCGGCCTGGCTGCGCAGCGCCGGCATCGAGCGCTCGAGCATCGGGCTCCTCAGCTACGTCTCGCTCGCCTACACGCTGAAGTTCCTCTGGGCCCCGGTCATCGACCGGGTCGACCTGCCCGTGCTGTCGCGGCTCCTCGGCCGGCGCCGGGCCTGGATGCTGCTGGCGCAACTGGCCGTGGCGGCGGGGCTGATCGCGATGAGCCGGGGCGATCCGGCGGCCTCGCTCGGCTACACCGTGGTCTGCGCGCTCGTCATCGCCTTCGCCTCCGCGACCCAGGACATCGTCGTCGACGGCTGGCGCATCGATTCCGCCCCGACCGAGCGCCAGGGCATGATGCTGGCCTCCTACCAGCTCGGCTACAGCCTCGCGCGGATCTGCGCCGGGGCCGGCGCGCTGTTCGTCGCCGACGCCTTCGGCTGGGCCCCGGCCTATGCCAGCATGGCGGCCCTGATGCTGCTCGCCGTCGCCGGCACGCTCGCGGCGCCGAAGGTCCAGGCCAGGGATCCCGGGCCCCGGCGCGGCTGGCGCCACGCCTTGCGCGAGGCGGTGGTCGACCCGTTCTCGGACCTGGTGCGCCGCAAGGGCACGGGGCTGGTGCTGATCCTGGCGCTCATCACCGTCTACCGCCTGCCCGACATCGTCTCGGGCATCATGGCGAACCCGCTCTACATCGACATGCAGTTCTCCCTGTCGGAGATCGCCACGGTCTCGAAGGTCTACGGCGTCTGGATCGGCATCGCCGGGGCCTTCGCGGGCGGCATCGCGGTGAGCCGGCTCGGCCTCTACCCGGCGCTCCTCATCGGGGGGATCGCCGCCTCGGCCTCGAACCTGATGTTCGCCTGGCTGGCGCTCGCCGGCCACGACCTGCCGCTGCTGGTGGCCAGCATCAGCATCGACAACTTCGCCGGCGCCTTCGCGGGCACGGCGCTCATCGCCTACATGTCGAGCCTGACCTCGCCGGCCTTCGCGGCGACCCAGTACGCGCTGCTCTCCTCGCTCTACGCCCTGCCGGGCAAGTTCGTCGGCGGCCTGTCGGGCTTCGCCGTCGAGTCCCTCGGCTACCCAACCTTCTTCGTCCTGACCTCCGCGGTCGGCATCCCGGTGACCCTGCTCTGCCTGGCCTTGCGGCTGCTGCCCGGCGAGACCGAGCCGGCGCCGCGGGAGGAGCTGCCGGCCCGGGCCTGACGGGGAGCGGACGGCGCACCGCCCCGCCTTCCGCCCCATCATCCGCCCCTTGCGGAACCCGCCCCCGGCGCCCCAGCTTTATCCCGCGAGCTGTGTTGTCCGCGAGGGAGCGCCCGTGTCCGAGATCGTCGCCGTCGAGCCCGCCCCGTCCCCGGTCCCGCTCGGGGCGCCGGAGCCCCTGAGCGCCGAGGACCGTGCGGCCCTGCGCCGGGCGGTCTCCGCCCTGGAGCGGCCGAGCCTCGCCGGCCGGCTCTCGGCCATGGCCGGCGCCCCCCTCGACCTGATCACCCGCGCCCTGCCGGCGCCGGTGATGGACGCGGTCGGCCACGCCACCGAGACCGCGATGCGCGGCGCGCTCCACGTCGCGCTCGCCACCCTGCCGAAGGCGGCGGAGACGGGCGCCGAGCCCGGCGCCCTCGCGCCCCTCGGACCCGAGATCTCCCCGTCCTGGCGCACCCGCGCGATGGAGCTCCTCGAGCGGTTCCCGCCCGGCGACCGCGGCCACAAGGCGCTGGCGGCGGTCTCGGGCGCCATCGGGGGCGCCTTCGGCCTGTCCACCCTCGCGGTCGAGCTGCCGCTCTCCACCACCCTGATGCTGCGCTCGATCGCCGAGATCGCCCAGCGCGAGGGCGAGGACCTGGGCGATCCGGAGGCCGCGCTCGCCTGCATGCAGGTCTTCGCCCTCGGCGGCCGCGGTCCGGCTCGGACCGACGCCGAGGCGCCGGCCGGGAACGCGGCCGAGAGCGGCTATTTCGCGGTGCGCGGTGCGCTCGCCAAGGCGATGTCGGAAGCGGCCCGCTACGCCGCCGGGCGCGGCCTCGTCGACGAGAGCGCGCCGGCGCTGATGCGCTTTGCCGGCCAGGTCGGCGCCCGCTTCGGGGGCGTGGTGTCGCAGAAGCTCGCCGCGCAGGCCGTGCCGGTGCTCGGCGCCCTCGGGGGGGCCGCCGTCAACACCGCCTTCATGGACCATTTCCAGGCGGTCGCCCGCGGCCACTTCACCGTGCGGCGCCTGGAGCGCCGCTACGGCAAGGCGGTGGTGCGCGCGGCCTACGAGGCCGAGCGGGCCGCGCTCGGCACCGCGTAGCGCGCCTTCAGGAGCGCGTAGACGAGGCGCGCGGTCTGCACCTCGCCGCCCTCCGGCCGGCCCGGCTTCGTGCCCGGGTTCCAGCCGTAGAGGTCGAGGTGGACATGCGCCTTGGCCGAGGGGGCGAAGCGGCGCAGGAACAGGGCCGCCGTGACCGCGCCGGCGAAGGGACCGCTCGAGACGTTGTTGAGGTCGGCGATCTTCGAATCGAGGAGGGCAGCATAGGGCGCCCAGAGCGGCAGGCGCCAGACCGGGTCGTTGACCGCGAGGCCCGTGGCGGCGATCTCGGCGGCGAGCGCGTCGTCCTCGGTGAACAGGGCCGGCAGGTCGGGGCCGAGGGCGACCCGGGCGGCGCCCGTGAGGGTGGCGAAGTCGAAGACGAGGTCGGGCGCCTCCTCGTCGGCCAGCGCCAGGGCGTCGGCCAGGATCAGCCGCCCCTCGGCGTCGGTGTTGCCGATCTCGACCGTGAGGCCCTGCCGGCTCGCCAGCACGTCGCCGGGCCGGAAGGCCTCGCCGGCGACCGCGTTCTCGACCGTGGCGATCAGCACCCGCAGGCGGACCGGCAGCCCGGCGCCCATCACCATCTCGGCGGCGGCGAGCGCCACCGCGGCGCCCGCCATGTCCTTCTTCATCAGCAGCATCGCGGCGGCGGGCTTGAGGTCGAGGCCGCCGGTATCGAACACCACGCCCTTGCCGACGAGGGTCACGCGCGGTGCGCCCGGATCGCCCCAGGCGAGGTCGACGAGGCGCGGCGCCCGCGGCGAGGCCCGGCCGACGGCGGTGATGAGGGGAAAGCCCCGCTCCAGCGCCTCGCCCGCCACCACCGTGCAGGCGGCGCCGAAGCGCGCGGCGAGCGCGCGCGCCGCCGCCTCGATCTCCGCCGGGCCGAGATCGTTCGCCGGGGTGTTGACGAGGTCGCGGCCGGCGGCGACCGCGTCGGCGATGCGGTCGATCTCCGCCGCGTCGACCCCCTCGGGCGCGACCAGCCGGGCCTTCGGCGCCGGCCGCTCGCGGTAGCGGCCGAAGCGGTACCCTGAGAGCCGCCAGGCCAGGGCCGCCAGCGCCGGATCGCCCGGCAGGCCCTCCAGCCGATAGGTCCCCTCGGGCAGGGCGTCGGGCAGGCGCCCGACCGCGAACGGGTCGGCCCGCCCGCCGGTCTCGATCCCGAACAGCACGGCGGCCAGCGCCCCGTCCGGTCCCGGCAGCAGCGCGACCCGGCCGGGCTTCGCCTCGAACCCGCTCGCCCGGGCGAAGCCGGCGGCGACCGGCGTCAGGCCCTCCGCGACGGCCGGCCAGCCGGCGGCGTCGACGCAGCGGATCGGGATGGCGGCTTCGGTCGCGGGCAGGAGCGTGGTCACGCGAGAGTTCCCTTCCTTCGATGGGCCGGACAGGCCGGAGGGGGAGACAAGTCGGGGCGGTTGTCAATGCTCGCGCCCGATCGTGACCGATCGCGCCCGGGAACCCCGGCAGGCCTGCGGCGTCACCCGGGACGATGCGGCGAGACCCGTCGCCGAGGAGCCGCCATGACCGAGGACAGGAAGCCCATCAACCCGCTGGAGCGCCGCGAGACCATCGGCGTCGAGGACGGCGACCGCCACCGGGGCGAGGCGGTGACGCCGAGGCGCCACGGCGTCGGCACCGACCGGGGCGGGGCGCCGGCGACGCCGCCGGCCCCGAAGGCCGTGCCCGGGGAGACGCCGGAGCGTTAACGGCAGGTTAGGGTTAACGACCTATCACCACGGTCACGAGGGCCGTGGGAGCGGGTTGCCACATCCCAGGCCCGTCCTGGAGTGGCCGATGCCCGCGACCGTCGAGACCCGTCCCGTCCGTTCGACCGCCTGGCCGACCGCCCTGCGGCGGCTCGTCCTCGCCGGGAGCGTGGCGCTGCTGGCCTCGGGCTGCCTGTCGCGCCAGCCCCTCACTACCGGGTCGATCGATGCCGGCGCCCCGGCGAGCACCGCGCGCCGCGACGTCGGGCGCCTCGCCGCGCGCTACGAGAAGGACCCGTCCGATCTCGGCACCGCGATGGCCTACGCCCACGCCCTGCGGGCGACCGACCAGGGGCCGCAGGCCGCCGCGGTGCTGCAGCAGGCGGCCCTGCGCAACCCGAAGAACCCGGCGGTGCTGTCGGCCTACGGCAAGAGCCTGGCCGAGATCGGCCGCTTCTCCGAGGCGGCGGAGGTGCTGCGCAACGCCCATTCGCCGGCCAATCCCGACTGGCGGGTGCTCTCCGCGCAAGGCGCGGTCGCCGACCAGATGGGCGACAACGTCCAGGCCCAGCGCTACTACGAGGCGGCGCTCAAGATCGTGCCCGGCGAGCCGACGGTGATGTCGAATCTCGGCCTGTCCTACGCGCTGGCCAAGCGCCTGCCGGAGGCCGAGGCCACCCTGCGCCAAGCGAGCCTCGATCCCCGCGCCGACGCGCGGGTGCGCCAGAACCTCGCCCTGGTGCTCGGTCTGCAGGGCCGCTTCGCCGAGGCCGAGCAGGTGCTGACCCGCGATCTCGGGCCCGCGGAAGCCGCGCAGAACGTCGCCGCCCTGCGCGCCTCGATCACCCAGCCCAACGCCTGGAAGGCGATCCGCTCGGCCGAGAAGCCGGGCAAGCCCGCGCATCCGCAGGTCGCCGCCTCCGCGATGTGACACGACATCCGGAAGGTCGCGTCCGGATGTCGTCTCGCCGGCCCGCGCGGCGCGTGAGCGAAGCCGGTTTTTCGCATCGCGTCGCGATCGACCGGAAAGCCTGCGAGCCGGCCGCCGGCCGCGCTCACGACGGCGGGGCGGTCCAGACGGCGTCCCGCACCGTGATCGCCCGCGGGATCAGGCCGAGGCGGTGGAAGCGGTCGGCGGTGGCCTGCTGGCCGGCGAGGATCGCCTCCGAGAGCGGGCGGACGGCGAATTGCGTCCGCTCGGCGACGACCGCCTGGATCGGGAGCGGGATCCCGGTCACCGCGGCCAGCGCCTGCGCCACCTGCGCGCGGTGGCCCTCGGCCCAGGCCGCACCCTCCTCCAGCGCCCGCAGCGCCGCCCGGATGACGGCCGGATGGGCCTGCGCGAAGGTCCGGTTGGCCAGGAAGTAGCCCGAGACGTCGAGGATCTGCCCGGAGGTGGCGAGCACCCGGGTCCTGTCGCGCGCCTCGGCGATCGCGAAGAACGGATCCCAGATCGCCCAGGCCTCGACGCTGTCGCCGGTGAAGGCCGAGCCGGCATCGGCCGGCGACAGGTAGACGGGCGTGATGTCCGAGAAGCGCAGGTTCGCCTGCTCCAGCGCCGCGACCAGGAGGTTGTGCGAGGAGGTGCCGCGGGCGACCGCGACCTTCCGGCCCTTGAGGTCGGCCAGCGTGCGGATCGGCGAGGACGCCTTGACGAGGATCGCCTCGCCCGCGCCCGACGGCGCCGCGGCCGCCGTATAGACGAGGTTGCCGCCGGCGGCCTGGGAGAAGATCGGCGGCGCGTCGCCGGTATAGCCGAAATCGATGCCGCCGGCATTGAGCGCCTCGAGCAGGGGCGGGCCGGCCTGGAACTCGAACCAGCGCACCGTGACGCCGCGACCGGCGAGCTGGGCCTCGATCAGCTGCCGCTGGCGGGTGACGACGATGAGCCCGATCTTCTGGTAGCCGATCCGGAATTCCTTCGGGCCGGCCTCCTCGGCGGCGCGGGCCGGGCCCGTCGTCACGGTCGCGGCCAGGCCCGGCGCGAGGGCGCCGGCCGTCATCAGCCCCGCGAGCACGGAGCGGCGTGTCGGTCGCATCGATCGATCTCCAGAAGATGTCGTCCGGCCGTCCGCCGCCAGCGGGGCGGGCTTGCCGAAGGTCGTGGAACGATCTCATCCGTCCGTCCGAGCGTCAATGAACGGGAATACCAAACTAACCGCGTGGAAAGAGCGTGGTATCTCTAAAATGACTGCGTGGCGGAAGTTTTTTCTCTGTCGGCGGGGTCGACGCCCTGCGGGATCGCGCGCGGGGAGCATCGGAGCGGGCAGGCGGCCCTGCGCGGGCCCGCATTGCGGCCGCGGTCCCCGGCGGCCATGATCCGCCCCGCGCCCCGGCGCCCCGCCCGCGAACGAGGCGAGGGCGCCGCCGCCGGAGGAAGCCCTTGACCCGCGTGCTCTACGAACTCGCCGCCGCCGATCCGGACCGGCGCTTCAGCCCGTTCTGCTGGCGCATCCGCCTCGCCCTGGAGCACAAGGGCCTGGCCTTCGAGGGCCGGCCCTGGCGCTTCACCGAGACCGAGGCGCTCGCCTTCTCGGGCTCGGACAAGGTGCCGGTGCTGGTCGAGGACGGGCGGGCGATCGCGGAATCGTCGGTCATCGCCGCCCGTCTGGAGGCCGCCCACCCGGACCGGCCGTCGCTGTTCGGCGGGCAGGCCGGGGCGGCGCTGACGCGGTTCCACGTCGCCTGGACCGACCAGGTGCTGCACCCGGCCCTGGCACCGCTCCTCCTCCTCGACATCCATCGCCACCTCGCCGAGCCCGACCGGGCGTATTTCCGTCAGAGCCGCGAGGCGCGGTTCGGCAAGCCGCTGGAGGCGGTCTGCCCCGATCGCGCGGCGCAGCTCGCGACCCTGCGGCGCACGCTCTCGCCGGTGCGCGCGGTCCTGCGCCAGCAATCCTACCTCGGCGGCGACGGGCCGCTCTACGCCGACCACGCGGTGATGGGTGCCTTCCTGTGGGCCCGCGGCGTCGGCGTGCAGGACCTCCTCGAGCCCGACGATCCGATCGCGGCGTGGTGCCGGCGGATGGTCGACGGGATGGGGGAGGGATCGCGGGCGCTGACCTCCGGCTGAGGCGAACTGCCTGTGGACCCCGACCCGGGACGCGGATCGGGGCGGCCCGCGCCGTGTTACGAGTCGGGCCACCGCAGGGAAGAGAGATGACGATCAGCGTCGAGATGGGGATGGCGAGCGGCGGCCGGCCGGCCGCCCTCGACCTGGAAGAGCTGCTGGCGACCCGCCTCCTGGTCCAGGGCAATTCCGGCTCGGGCAAGTCGCACCTCCTGCGCCGCCTGCTGGAGCAGAGCGCGCCGCACGTGCAGCAGGTGGTGATCGACCCCGAGGGCGACTTCGTCACCCTGGCCGATGCCCACGGCCACGTGGTGGTGGAGGGCGACCACGGCGAGGCCGACCTGCAGCGCATCGCCGCGCGGGTGCGGGCGCACCGCGTCTCGGTGGTGCTGACGCTCGAGAGCCTCGACGTCGAGGCGCAGATGCGTGCCGCCGCGGCCTTCCTGGGCGGCCTGTTCGAGGCCGAGCGCGACCATTGGTACCCGGTGCTGGTGGTGGTCGACGAGGCGCAGCTCTTCGCGCCGGCCGCCGCCGGCGAAGTCTCGGACGAGGCCCGCAAGGCCTCGCTCGGGGCGATGACCAACCTGATGTGCCGCGGGCGCAAGCGGGGGCTCGCCGGCATCATCGCGACCCAGCGCCTCGCCAAGCTCGCCAAGAACGTCGCGGCGGAAGCGTCGAACTTCCTGATGGGCCGCACCTTCCTCGACATCGACATGGCTCGCGCCGCCGACCTGCTCGGTCTCGAGCGGCGCCAGGCCGAGAGCTTCCGCGACCTCGAGCGCGGCCACTTCATCGCGCTCGGGCCCGCCCTGTCGAAGCGCCCGCTGCCGATCGCCATCGGGCCGGTCGCGACCTCGGCGCGCTCGTCGAGCCCGAAGCTCGTGCCGCTGCCGAGCCCGGCCGCCGGGGACGACCTGCGCGAGCTGATCCTGACGCCGGCCGAGAGCGAGGTGGCCTGGATGCCCGCGCCCCGCCCGGCCCCGGCCCCGCGGGCGACGCCGACCGACCTCCTGCAGCAGCTCGCCCAGTACCGCCCGCCGGAACCGGTCGAGGCGCCGCCGAGCATGAGCGAGGCGGAGCGGGAGGCGGCTCTGGCCGACATCCTGCGCGAGATCGCCGCCGATCCGGACGGGGCGCACCACCCGATCGCCGTGCTCTACCAGGACTTCCTGGTCCGCTGCCGGATGCGCCGGCTGTCCGGCGAGCCCCTCGACCTCGGCCGGTTCCGCCGGCGGCTCGCGATCGCGCGGGCCGGCGTCGACGGCGAGGCGGCGGACGGCGACGAGGCGGAAGCCGTGATGGCGGCCTGTGCCGGCCTGCCGGAGGAGGTCCAGGGCCTGTTCCTGCTGCTCGCCCGCGCGGCCCGCGCCGGCGCCCCGTGCCCGTCCGACGACGCGCTCGCCCGGGCCATCGGCTCGCGCTCGCCCGGCCGGGCGCGCCGGCTGCTGGCCTATGTCGAGAGCCGCGGCGCCGCGATCTGCCGCACCGATTTCCGCGGCAACCGCGTCGTCGCCCTGCCGGGCCTCGGCTGCGAGACCGCGCCCGGCGATCCGAAGGGGGCGGCACAGGAGCCCGCCGGCCTGTTCGCCGCGGAGTAGCGATCAGGCCCGGAGCGCGGGCGCGACCTCGCCGCGCCGCGCATAGGCGAGGCCGGCGAGCAGGGCGAGGAGCACCAGGGCGGGCAGCGCCATCGCGACCGGGTCGCCGGCGCGCAGGTGGCTCGCGACCGCCCCGGCCATGATGGCGGCGAGCAGCAGCGCGCCGTGGCAGGTGGCGCCGCGGACCCAGAGCAGCACGGCGCCGAGCGCCTGGGCCGCGCCGACCGCGAGCATGAACCAGTGCGGGTAGCCGAACCGCGCGAAGCCCGCGACCTCGAACGGCGTCGCGGCGAGCTTCATGCCGGCGGCCGCCAGGAACACCGCCGTCAGCAGGCCGCGCAGCAGCAGGCCGAGGCGCGGCCCGGCAATGGTCGTCGTCATGGTCTCGTCCCCGCTGCATCGTCCCGGTCTCGGGCCGGGACGGCAGGGATAGCGGCGGGCGATTGCGTGGTGATTGCGCGCCGCGTTGCGTCAGGGCCGGGCGTCCGCCGCCTCGCGCCCGTACAGGATGCGGCGGAAGCTGGCGCAGAGCGCGGCTTCCGGCGGCACCTCGCCGATCTCCGCGCCCGGCCCCTGCGGGTCGGCGGCGGCGGCGAGCTGCTGGGCCGCGAAGGTCGCGCCCGGCTGCCCGGTCATCAGCTCCTCGACCCGGTCGAGGAGCGCGCCGACCTGGGCTTCCCGCAGCACGCCCGCGCGGTGCAGCGCCCGGATCAGCTCGGTCGTCAGCGCCTCGAGCGCGACGAGCCGGTCTTCCGTCTCCTGTGCATCCATCACGACCGGTGCACCCGAGCCCGTACCCATGACCGTACCCATGACCATCCGCCCATGTCGTCCGCTTCCCGTCCAGAGAAGCAGCCAGATGCGAACCCGGCCCAAACCGGTTCGCTCGAATTCGACGGAACTCAGCGTTTCCGGCACCGATCAGGACGAAACATTGTCGCCGGGGCCAAATGAAGACACCGATGAGCTTGGACCGGCAGGTCTCGCCGCAAGACGACACTTGGCCGGGGAGGCCGGACTCTGGTGGCCGTCGAGATCAGGCACGGCAATGCCGGCCCGCTCCGGCGCGGCCAAGTCGCGTGCCGGTCTCCCTCGACGGTGCCGGCACGGCGCCTCCACGCGGCAGGACCGCCGATCGCGGCGATCACATGCACCGGCCATTAAGCCTCTTTGCGGAAGATGTCCGCGGAGCAGCCCGCGCCCTTGCGGCCGGGCGAGGCCGGGGCGATGCTACTCCTGGCATCGGTGAGATCGTGAATAGCGCCTTGAAGTTGCACTTTCAGCCCGAACCGGATTCCCGCGCGATCCAGATCCGGGTCGGTGGGCGCTACCTGCTCCCGGGCGGGGTGGAGCATGCCTGCGAGACCCGCAGCCTGTCGCTCGAGACGGTCGAGGTGCTGGCGCCCGAGAGCGGCCTCCTCGGCGATCCGGTCACGCTCTATCTCGACGATGTCGGCCCGGTGACCGGCGCGATCCAGGCCATCTCCGCCGAGGGCTTCACCCTGGCGGTGGAGGTCGGGCCCGAGCGCCGGACGCGCTTCGCCGCGCGCCTCGACTGGCTCGCCGCCCAGGCGAGCGGGCGCGCCGACCAGCGCAGCGACCCCCGCATCGTGCCGACCCACACCGCCGTCGAGGTGCGCCGTGCCGACGGCCGCGTGCTGCCGGGGAGGGTGGTCGACCTGTCGATGACCGGCGCGGCCATCGCGACGACCGAGCTGCCGCCGGTCGGCGAGGCGATCACCGTCGGCAAGCGCCGCGCCACGGTGGTGCGCCACCTCCAGAGCGGGTTCGCCGTCACCTTCCGGCTGCCGTTCCGGCCCGAGACCTTCGGCCTGCACGTGGTGCTCTGACCGGCCCGGACCTCCGGCAGGCAAGGTGCCTCGCAAGGTCCCTCGAACGCGAGTTGCCGACAGAAGAAAGCCGCCCTCGCGGGCGGCCCGAAGTCTTGGAGGAACGCCCGTCAGGGCCTCACCTCCATGCCCGTCTCCGGCCCCGGCCGCGGTGCGCCGGCGCACGCGGCGCGCGGGCGGCCCGCGGGTCCGCGGCGCGAGGACAGGGAGATATCCCCACCCCTGGTCGACTCGCGAAGACTGCGACCCTTGCGACGCACCGAAATTTAATCCGCCGGCGGCGAAATCGGCCGCGGGGATCATCACAGCGGCACGGGCCGGGGGACATGCGGATGCGCAGCGAGGAGCGGAGCGGTGGGATCGGCCGGCTCGACCGCGGCCTGGGCCGGGGGCCCGACCGGGACTACGAGCGCGGCGACGTGCGCATCATCGTGACGCCCGCGCCGGCCGAGTACCGGAAGGAGCGCGCCTTCTCGTACCTGCCCTGGCCGGTGAAGCTGGTCCTGAAGCTCGGCCTGTTCGCCCTGGCGATGGTCTCGGTCTTCGTGCTGCCGAACTACCTCGATTGTCGCGGCCAGCGGGATTCCGGCCTGTTCTACCACGGCATGACGGTGTCCGCCTGTACCCGCCAGACCGTCTACGGCCAGATCGGCAGCACGCAGAAGCGGTTCGAGGACATCGCCCGCGCCATCGGCTCGCGCTGAGCCGGCAGGGCCGGGATCCTGTCAGGCCTGGCTCTAACAGACAAGGCGCGTCCCGGCACGGAGCGTTGCGCGCCGGAGCCTGTCTCGCCGGGAGGGACTGCCTTAGTTAAGGGTCCGTCCGCTCCCGAACGAGGATGAGGCCCCGATGTTCCCAGACGTGAAGCTCCACATCGCCGGCGAGTGGCGCGCCGGCAGCGCCGGCCAGACGATCCCGATCCTCAACCCGGCCACCGGCGAGACCCTGAGCCAGCTCGCCGTCGCGACCCGCCAGGATCTCGACCAGGCGCTCGAGGCGGCGGATCGCGGCTTCAAGGCCTGGCGCAAGGTCTCGGCCTTCGAGCGCAGCAAGGTGCTGCGCAAGGCCGCCAACCTGATGCGCGAGCGCGCCGACGAGATCGCCCGGATCATGACCCTCGAGCAGGGCAAGCCGGTGGCGGAAGCCAAGATGGAGGTGCTCGGCGGCGCCGACACCATGGACTGGTTCGCGGAGGAAGGCCGGCGCGCCTACGGCCGGGTGATCCCGCCGCGCGCCGAGGGCGTGATGCAGCTCGTGATCCGCGAGCCGGTCGGCCCGGTGGCGGCGTTCACGCCGTGGAACTTCCCGATCAACCAGGCGGTGCGCAAGGTCGCCGCCGCCCTCTGCACCGGCTGCTCGGTGATCCTGAAGGGACCGGAGGACACGCCCGCGAGCTGCACCGCCCTGATCCAGGCGCTGCTCGATGCCGGCGTGCCCGGCGACGTGCTCGGCCTCGTCTACGGCGACCCGGCCGAGATCTCGTCCTACCTGATCCCGCACCCGGTGATCCGCAAGATCACCTTCACGGGCTCGACCGCGATCGGCAAGGAGCTCGCCGCGCTCGCCGGCAAGCACATGAAGCGCGCCACGATGGAGCTCGGCGGCCACGCCCCGGCGATCGTCTTCCGCGACGCCGACGTGACCAAGGCCGTCCAGGTGCTCGGCGCCAACAAGTACCGCAATGCCGGCCAGGTCTGCGTCGCGCCGACCCGCTTCCTCGTCCACGATTCGGTGTTCGACGCCTTCGTCGACGGCTTCGTCGGCCTGTCGCGCGGCCTCACGGTCGGCAACGGCCTGGAGGACGGCGTGAAGATGGGCCCGCTCGCCCATGGCCGCCGGATCGAGGCGATGGAGGGCTTCGTCGCCGATGCCGAGCAGAAGGGCGCTGCCTTGCGCACCGGCGGCAAGCGCATCGGCAACCAGGGCAACTTCTTCGAGCCGACCGTCTTCACCGACGTGCCGCTCGACGCCCGGATCATGAACGAGGAGCCGTTCGGGCCGATCGCGGCGATCCAGCGCTTCTCCGACGACGAAGAGGCCTTCGCGGAGGCCAACCGGCTGCCCTACGGGCTCGCCGCCTACGCCTATACCCGCTCGGCCGAGACCGCCACCAAGCTCGCGACCCGGGTGGAGAGCGGCATGATGTCGATCAACCATCACGGCATCGCCCTGCCGGAGACGCCGTTCGGCGGCGTGAAGGATTCGGGCTACGGCAGCGAGGGCGGCTCGGAGGCGATCGAAGCCTACCTCAACACCAAGTTCGTCACGCAAGCCGGCTTCTGACCGGGGGAGGGGGCGGCACCCGCCGGCCCCCTCTTCCGCCGGCGAAATAGGGGTTGCCAAGCCAGGGCGGACCCCTTAGATCCCACCTCACCGGCGGGGCGCACCGCTCCCCCCGGTCAGGCGCCCGTAGCTCAGCTGGATAGAGCACCAGACTACGAATCTGGGGGTCAGAGGTTCGAATCCTTTCGGGCGCGCCATTTTACTCTTGTCGATCACGGTTCTGCCTGGTCCAACCGGGCATCGACCGTCATAGTGTCGAGGACACGGTCTTCGATCGGGCGCCCGTAGCTCAGCTGGATAGAGCACCAGACTACGAATCTGGGGGTCAGAGGTTCGAATCCTTTCGGGCGCGCCACTTCTCTTCACCGTAAAATCAGATTGTCCGGTGCAGCCTGGTCCGGTCGCAAGACCGTCCCGCGGCGGATGGGCGGCCGCAACCGTCGGGGCTTAGCCGGATGAGCACGCACGCCACGCGCCGCAACCTGGTCGGCTCGCAGGCCGAGCGGTTCAAGCCGCCGGTCTTCCGCCCCCGGCGCTCCCGCTGGGACGACCTGCTCGCGGCGGGGCGGCGCCTCGTCGATCTCCAGGCCGGCTCCGCCTGGCGCGACCTGCGCGGGGAACTCGCCACCGCCTCCGGCGACGTGCTGGACGTCGGCTGCGGCGCCCAGGTCTTCCGCCCCCTGCTGCCGCGCGCCGCGCGCTACCGCGGCATCGACACGAGCGACGCCCGCGACCGGTTCGGCTACGCGGTGCCCGACACCGAGTATTTCGAGGGGGACGAGTGGGGGATCGCCCCGGCCTCCGTCGACGTCGTCCTGTGCACCGAGGTGCTGGAGCATGTCGAGGCGCCGGAGCCCTTCGCGGCGAAGCTCCACGCCGTGCTTCGCCCCGGCGGTCGCCTCGTCCTGACGGTGCCGTTCTCGGCCCGCTGGCACTTCATCCCCTACGATTACTGGCGCTACACGCCGTCCTCCCTCGACGGGCTGCTGCGCCGGGCGGGCTTTCGCGAGATCCGCGTCACCGCGCGCGGCAACCCGCTCACCGTCGCCTGCTACAAGGCGATGGCGCTCTGCCTCGTGCCGCTGATGGGCGCGGCCGGAAACCCGGCGCGCCGCCTCCTCGGCGTCGCCCTGCTGCCGGTCCTCGGCCTGCTCGGGCTGATCGGCACCCTGTCGCTCGGCCGCGACTGGGGCGAGGATTGCCTCGGCTACACCGTCACGGCGCGCCGCCCGTCCGCCGGCGAGGCGGCGTCCTGATCGAACCGCGCCTCACCCGGGCTTGCGCGCCACGCCGAGGAGGTTGCCGACATTCAGGCCGACGCTGCGCCGGCCGAGGCCCAGCGCCTCGGCGGCCGCCAGGGCGGCGGGCTTCAGCGGCCCGGGCAGGGGCAGCAGCCGCAGCCAGTAGCGCAAGGGATAGCGGTTCCGGATGGTGCCGATCCGGATCTCCTCGAAGCCCGCCTCGCCGAGGAGGCGGTGCAGGCTGGCGCGGCAGAACAGCTGCATGTGCTCGATGTCGACGATCGGCGAGCGCCGGCCGAGGAGCCGGTTGACCGGCGCCCGGTAATCGTGGGTCACGAAGGCGATCAGCCCGCCGGGCCGCAGCAGGGCGTAGGCCTCCCGGGTCAGGCCGCGCGGGTCGGGGACGTGCTCCAGGGTCTGGAAGCAGCAGACGAGCGACTGGCTGCCGGGCCGGCACAGGCCCGGCTCGAACACGCCGACCCGCAGGTGCGGGCGCAAGGGCGCCGGGGCCGCCGCGACCGCCTCGTGCGAGGGCTCGATCCCGACGACCTCGGAGAAGCCGAGCGCCAGCAACTCATCCAGGAAGATCCCGGTCCCGGCGCCGATCTCCAGGGCGGCGCCCCTGCCTTGCGCCGGGCCGAGATGCCGCGCCAGGGCTCGCGCGTAGGTGCAGGCCGCGTAGCGCGCCTCCTCGGCGCTGTCGTAGCCCGCCTCCCGGTAGGCCGCGGCCAGCGCCTCGGCCTCCGGCGCCTCGGCGGCGAACACGGTCTCGCAGGTCTGGCAGCGGACCAGGCGGAACGACATGTATTCGGGGGCCTTTCGCGAGGCGAAGCTCAGCGCGCCGATCCGCGCGGGATCGAGCGAGGCCGACAGGAACGGCCGGGCGCGGCCCTCGGGCGCGCCGCAGACCGGGCAGTCGCGGTTCTGGAGCCGGTCGAGGATCGCGGTCGGGGCGAGGGTCTGGGTGTCCGGGGTCACGGGCTCGTCCTCGGGGCCTGGCGCGCGGCGCCGTTCGCCGGCCGCCCGCGGGTCGACCGCGATGGAACGGCCGTCTCGGTTAGCGGGGCGCTAATCCCGGAGCACCTTCGAGCCGCCGCGGTCGCGGGCGCCGGGCCCGCGTCCTAAGCAGACTTGCGTTGGCAGGCCAACGCTTCGCCCGCTTAGGTTCTTGTTTTGTCGCAGATTTTTGGCGCCGAACCGGTAACCACTTCGGCGAAATCTGCTTAGAACACCGTCCCCGCCCCCTCCCGGTGCGCCGGGTGGTCGGGCCAGCACGGGCCCTGCGGCGCGGGCCGGATCGACGTCTCCGGCGTCGCGAGGACGCGGCCGGCGAGGTGGCCCCGGAGGGCGTCGACCCGGGCGACGTAGTGGAAGAGCGGCCCGTTGTTGGGCGGGGTCCGGGCGGCGGCGAGCAGGCTGCAGGTGCTGACCGCGAAGGGCGGGACGACGAGCGCCCGGATCACCTCGTAGAGCGGCGTGACCGCGCCGATGCCGAGGAGCGCGATCGCGACCGCCCGGCGCCCGGGAGCGAGGCCCGGCACGACCGCGCCGACCCGCAAGGCCAGCACGGCCAGCGCCGGGATCGAGGCGCGCATGACGAAATCCGCCCCGCCGAGGCGGTAGAGCGGCACCAGCAGCAGGCTCGCGAAAACCAGCCCGGTCTCCCACCGGGCCCATCGCCCCGCGCCCGCGAGCGGGCCGGGCGCGAGGCCGAGCACGACCAGCGCCGGCAGGACCTCCAGGGCGGCGAGGAGGGCGTAGCGGGTGGCGAAGATCCCGGTGAAGTCCTGGAGCCCGTGCGGGACGCGCCCGGCATCCGCCCCGAGATAGAGCGCGACCGGTGCGAGCCCGATCCCCGCGCAGGCGAGGGCCGCGAGGGCGCCCGGCGTCACCCGCCCGCCGGCGAGGTCGGCGAGGAGAGCGGCCCCGAGGAAGGGCAGGGCGCCGATCATGCTCAGCGGCGACCAGAACACGCACAGGCCGAACACCACCGCGAGCGACGTCGCCCTCAGGGCGGAGGCGCGCCACAGGCAATAGGCCCCGACGAAGATCCAGCCCGACGCCGCGTGGTTCGGGACCCAGAAGAGCTGCGTCACGTGCGAGGAGAATTGCAGCGTGCCGAGCCACTGCTCGAGGTGCCGGCCGGGGATGAGCGGGTCCCCGACGACCAGGCTGCCGACGACGTCCCAGCCGCTGAAGGCGACGAAGACCGCGAGCAGGGCGAGGCCGTGCCGGCGCGACGGGGCGAGGCGGGCAAAGCCGTAGAACAGGCCGCCGAACAGCAGCGTGTCCTGGGCGAGGAGCGCGGCGTGCGCCCCGTGCAGCCCGGCGAGCTTCCCGATCGCCGCCGGCAGCAGGTAGAGCCCGAGCGGTGCGCGCAGCATCGTCGGGTCGCCGGCATAGAGGTACCCGACCGGCCAGGGCTCGGCGACGAGGTCGCGCAGGACCGCGTCGCGGATCAGCCAGTCGTCGTTGGCGAAAAACAGGTGCCCCTGGCCGCCGAGCAGGTCGAGCGCGGCGGCTGCGGCCAGGGCGGTCGCGAGGAGCGGCCCGTCGAGGGGTTCGGAGGTCCGGGCGAGGTCGCGCAAGACCGCGACGAGCCCGATGCCGAGCAAGACGACCGCCCCCGCCGCGAGCGGCGCGGTGCGCAGATGCGTGGCGAGGAACAGCAGGTCGGGCGCGGCCGCGAGCAGCAGCACGACCGCGAAGGGCAACCGGCCGAGGCCTGCCCCCGCCCCGGATCGTCCCGCGGGGCCCGGCGCGGGGTGAGGGATCACCGGCGCGGCCCCGCCTCGGGCGGCAGGTCGGTCGCGGCGCCGTTGCGGATCAGCGCCGCCCGGATGAGGCGCGGGCGCCCCTTCACCTCCTCCATGATCTTCGCGACGTATTCCCCGACGAGCCCGATCCCGAACAGGTTGAGGGCGCCGAAGAACAGCACCGCGAGCTGGATCGAGACCGCGCCGCGCGGCGCGATGTCGGGCACGATCAGCCGCAGGGCGACGAGCATCAGGCCGAGGAGCGCCGACAGGCCGAGCAGCCCGATCCCGGCGGCGGTGAGCATCTTGAGCGGGGTGTTGGAGAACGAGAAGATCCCGCGCTTGGCCCATTCGAGATTGGAGAGCAGGTTGTTCGTGCTCGATCCGAACATCCGCTTCGGGCGCACGTAGTCGACGCCGGTCTGCCGGAAGCCGACATAGGCGCGCAATCCCCGCATGAACAGGTCGCGCTCCGGGCAGTTCAGCAGCCAGCCGACGACGCGCCGGTCCATCAGCGAGAAGTCGCCGGCATCGTGCGGGATGCGCACGTAGCTGAAGGCGGCGAAGACCCGGTAGAACGCCTTGTAGAGCAGGCCCCAGGCGAGCGGCATCTCGCGCTCGACGCGGCGACCGTAGACGACGTCGCTCCCGGCGACCCAGGCGTGGTAGAACGGCTCGATCAGCTCGGGCGGGTCCTGCAGGTCGCCGTCGAGGAGCACGCAGGCCTGGGCCGAGGCCAGCTCCATGCCGCTGCGGAAGGCCATCTGCGAGCCGAAGTTGCGCGAGTGGGTGATGCCGAGCACGTGCGGGTCGGCGGCCGACAACGCCTTGATCACCTCGCCGCAGCGATCGGGGCTGGCGTCGTTGACGAAGATGATCTCGTAGTCGACGTCGATCTTGCGGAACACCGCCGTCAGGCGGGCATGCATGATCGGCACCGCCTCCTCGTCCTTGTAGCAGGCGATGATCGCCGCGATGCTGCGCCGCCGCACGGCGCCGGCCTTGGTGATCCCCGACACCTCGGCGCCGGCCTCGCGCATCCAGGCGGCGGTGCGCGCGAGCCCCTGCGCGAGCGGCGTCGCGGCGCGCCAGCCGAGCAGGCGCTCGGCCTTCCCGGGATTGGCCTGCCAGCGCGCGAGGTCCCAGGCGCGGGGCGCCATCGCGCCGAAGCGCGGCGCCTCGGCGAGGCCGAAGACCTCCCGGGCGGTCCCCGCGAGGTCGCCGATCGTGGTCTCGGTCCCGGTGCCGATGTTGAGCGACTCGCCGTAGAGGTCGAGCGACATCTTGGCCGCCGCGCGCACGAAGGCCGCGCAGACGTCCTCGACGTAGACGAAGTCGCGGGCGATGCGCGGGTCGACGAGGTCGGGATAGCCCCCGGCGAGCCCGCGCGACACGACCGCCGGGATCAGCCGGCCGGCATCCTCGTAGGGGCCGTAGACCGAGTAGAGCCGCAGGTTGACCACCGGCCAGCGCCGGGTCTTGCCCGCATAGGCGATGTACTGCGCCGCCGCCGCCTTCGAGACCGCGTAGTCGCTGTTGGGGACGAGCGCCGCCTCCTCGGACGGCGCGGCCGAGTTCAGGCCGTACTCGGACGACGAGCCGGCATGGATGTAGGCCGCGAGGCGGCCGCTCGCGGCCAGCCGCTCCAGGCGCCCGACGAGGGCGGTGAAGTTGGTGGCGTAGATCAGGTCGGCGTCGGATTCGAACGCATAGGCGCCGTAGGCGACGCAGTCGAACACCGTCGCCGGGCGGATCGCCTCCACGAAGCTGGCGGTCGCCGCCCGGTCGGTGAAGTCGACCGCGATCAGGCGGCCCGGGTCGATTCCCCGCAGGCGCGGCGCCGGCAGGGTGCGGGCGACGGCGTAGACGTCGGAGCGCCGCGCCAGGATGTGGCGGAACAGGTTGCAGCCGACGAAGCCGCCCGCGCCGAGCACGGCGATGGGTCCCTTGAGGGTGTCGATCCAGTCGGCCTCGGACCGGGTCATGCGCCGATCCTCGCGCCGATCCTCTCGCGCAGCGAGCCGGCATCGAGGCCGCTCTCGCGCCGGTGGAAGCCCTGCGAGCCGTAGGTGCCGGACGGGTAGCCGGCGGCCGCGATCGGGCGGAAGCCGCCGAGCGCGATGCCGCCCTCCAGGCACCAGGCGGCCAGCGCCTGGCCGAGGCCGCCCTGGGCGACGTGCTCCTCGACGACGCAGAGCGTGCGCCCGCGCAGGGCCGCGACGAGGTCGGACGGCGGCGGGTTGGACGACAGCGGCAGCTCGGTCACCGCCCACAGCTCCGGCCCGTCGGCCGCGTCCTCGGCGAAGGCCGACCAGGCGATCCCGGCCATCGGCCCGACCGCGACGACGACCGGCCCGTCGCCGGCCCGCAGCCGGCGCCAGGGCGCGTAGGCCGGCACGACCCGGCCCTCCGGCCGCTCGCCGCGCCCGAGCCGGATGTAGGCCGGGCCCGGCTCGTCGCCCGCCGCCGCGACGGTGGCGGCGACGTCCTCGTCGAAGGCCGGCACGAAGATGCGCAGGGAGGGCAGGGTCGAGAGGACCCCGTAATCCTCCAGCGCATGATGGGTCGGGCCCATCACCCCGTAGGCGTAGCCGCCGCCATTGGCGAGCAGGCGCACCGGCAGGCGGTGGAAGCAGACGTCGTTGCGGATCTGCTCGAAGGCGCGGGCGTAGCAGAACGGCGCGATGGTGTAGGTCCAGGGCTCCAGCCCCTCGCTCGCGAGACCCGCCGCGACGCCGATCATGTTCTGCTCGGCGATGCCGGCGTTGAGGAAGCGCTCGCCCAGCGCGTCGCGCAGGGGTTCGAGGGCGCCGAAGCCGAGATCGCCGGTGAGGAAGACGAGATCCGGCCGTGCCGCCCGGGCGACGAGCGCCGCGCACAATTCGCGCCGCATCAGGCGGTCTCCCCGGTCGCGCCGCCGAGCATCGCGCTCCCGAGCATCGCCTCGCGGACCTGCTCCTCCGTCAGCGGCAGGTAGTGGCTGTCGAGGCGGCCCTCGATCGCCGGGACGCCGTGCCCCTTCACGGTGTGGAGGACGACGACCACCGGCCGGCCGGTGCCGGGGGTGAGCACGCGGCGCATGTCGGCGAGGTCGTGCCCGTCCGCCTCGCGGACCTCGACGTCGAACCCGGACAGGACCCGGCCGATCGGGTCGAGCGAGGCGACCTCCGCGGTCGTGCCGAAGCCCTGCAGGCGGTTGTGGTCGATCAGGATCGTCAGGTTGGCGAGCCGCCGGTGGGCGCAGAAGACCAGCGCCTCCAGGGTCGAGCCCTCCTGCCACTCGCCGTCGGAGGTCAGGCAGAAGACGCGGCCGTCCCGGCCCTGCAGCCGGGCCGCGAGCGCGAGCCCGCCGGCGAGCGGCAGGCCGTGCCCGAGGCTGCCGGTGCCGAAGCGGCTGCCCGGCAGGCCGCGGGCGGGCGGATGGCCGGGAAGCCGGGTGCCGTCGGCGTGGAAGGTCGCGAGCTCGGCCTCCGTGATCAGGCCGCGGCTCCACAGGGTGACGTAGAGCGCGCCCGCCGCGTGGCCCTTCGAGAGGACGAAGCGGTCCCGGCCCGTCAGCATCTCGTGGTGCAGCAGCATCATCGCGTCGAGCGCCGACAGGTTGCCGCCGACATGGCCGACGCCCGCCTCCCTGTGCATGGCGAGGAGCCGCCAGCGCGCGAGGGTCAGCAGGCCGGGCGCGAGAGCCGGCGCGACGATCGGCGCGGGCGCCGGTGCCTCGGCGCCGTGCGGCCGGCTCTCGGCCGTAAGGGTATGTCCGCGCCGTGCCATCCGCCCGAGATTCCCGCTCCCCCGCCGACGAAACGACGATCGCGGTTAGCGCCGCGTTAAGGCGGGGCGCGCGACGCCGGCTCCCGCGCCGGAACGCCGCCGCGGAAAGCCGGTCCGGCCGCGCCCGGCTGCGCACCGCGACCCTCGTGCCGGCGACCGGGACCGGCGCGGTACAGTCGAGCCGGATCGTCGATACTGGACGGTCCGATGCCGTTTCCCGTCGATCCGGGCGATTATGCGGTCATTAACCTTATTACATACCGCAATACACCGCCGGATCGAATGGCAATGGCCGAATTTTGTCGCGTCTCGTCATGCGAGGCACTGCGGTACGACACTCCGGCGTTTACCCGCGACTCACGTTTTCCTGGGATTATACGGAGGGCGGCCGGCAGGGGTGGCGGGGTTTGTTCGTGCGTTGCTTCAAGCTCCTGCTGCTGGCCGGATTGTCCTGGGCCTCGCCGGCCGCTGCCGGGACGGCCTGCCGGCCCGACGCGCTCGGCACCGCGCGCACCCTCGAAGTGCCGTTCGCGCAGGGGCCGGTCGGCCGGGCGAGCTACGGGCGCACCCTGCCGCTCGCGCCCGGCGAGGTGGTGCTGACCTTCGACGACGGGCCGCTGCCCCGGCGCACCGCCGCGGTGCTCGACGCGCTCAGGGCGGAATGCGTCAAGGCGACGTTCTTCGTCATCGGCAGCATGGTGGCGCAGTTCCCCGACACCCTGCGCCGGACCGCCGCCGAGGGCCACACGATCGCGACCCACACCTGGTCGCACCGCTACCTCGACCGGGTCCGCAGCGCGGCCGTGCGGCGCGACCAGATCAACGGCGGCCTGGAGGCCGCCCGCGCCGTGCTGACCGGGGACGCGCCGGCCCTGTCGCCGTTCTTCCGCTTTCCCGGCCTCGGGCACAGCCCCGCCCTCGACGGCTACGCCGCGGCGCAACGGCTGCTGCCGTTCAGCATCGACGTCGACGGCGACGACTGGAAGCGGATCACCCCGGCGGCGGTGCTGGCGCGGGTGCTCAAGCGCCTCCACGCGGCGGGAGGCGGGATCATCCTGCTCCACGACATCCAGCCCCGGACCGTCGCGATCCTGCCGGAGCTGCTGCGCCAGCTGAAGGCGCGGGGCTACCGCGTCGTCCACGTCGTGCCGGCGCGGGCGGACACGCAGGCCGCCCTGGCGCGCCTCGACGCGCCGCAGGCGAGGCCGATCCGCCTCGCCCTCGACCGGCTCGGCACCCGCATGGGGCGCCTGGCCGCCCGCGCCCCGGCGGACCCCGGGGAGCGCCCGCTCTTCGCCGGGGATGCTCCGCTCCTCCTGCGGGCGGGCCTGTTCGAGGACGCGCCCGCGCCGCCGCGCCCGGTCCCGGACCAGAGCCGGGCCGGCGAGACCGCCCGCATCGTGCGGGTGGCCGCCGTGTCGCCGCCGCCGGGCGGCGGCGGGTTCTCGGTCGTCGCCGCCGCCCCGGCGGCAGCCGGCTTCCGCTCCGTCGCCGAGGCACCGCCCGCGCGATGACCCCCGCCCGCCCATCACCCGCCCGGACAACCCCTACGATGCGACGCCTCGGCCGGCTCCTGCCCGCGCTCCTCCTCTGCGGTGCCGGCGCCGCCCACGCCATGAGCGCCGACGAGTCGCCGGCCGGCTGGTGGGCGCCCACCCTGCGGGACTGCGCCGATCCGGCGAGCCCGCGGGCGTTCGAGATCCGGCTGAAGCCCGCCGCCGAGGCGCGGCTCACGGCGCACGACCTGCGCTGCCGGATCGACAAGGTCTCCGATACGGCGATCGGCTACCGCCTCCACATGCGCTGCACCCGCCCGGCCGGGGATCCGGGCGACGATGCCCGCGCGGAGGCCCGGCAGATCGTCGTCGACGCGATCGGGCCGGTGACCATGCGGGCCGACGGGCGCCGGGTCTACCGCTGCCGCTCCCGCCCCGCCGCCTCCGCCGCGCCGGCGCCGGGCAACGCCGCGGCGACGGCGCCGGCCCTGCCGCTGCCGGACGCACCGCTGCGCCTGACCGCGCTCGCCCCCGAGGCGGCACCCGCGCCGGGTCCCGCGCTCACGCCGGGTCCTGCGCCGACGACAAATCCTGCGGTCGCGCCGAGCGCCGCCGTGCCGGGTGCCGCCGGCGCGCCCGATCCCGCGCCGGTCCCGGACGCGCCCGTGCGCCTCGCCGCGCGTCCCGCCGAGTTGCTGCCGCCCCCTCCCGCGCCGGAGCCCGCCGCTCCCGGCCTTGCCGCGCCGGGTTCCGCCGGACCGCGCCTCTCGCCGTCCCCGGTCGCCCTGCCGGCGGTCCGGCGCGCCAAGGTGATCGGCTATCCCGGCGCGCACGGTCCCGGCACCATCGTGGTCGATACCGCAGCGCGCTTCCTCTACCTCGTGCGCGGCGACGGCACGGCGTTGCGCTACCGGGTGGCGGTCGGCCGCCCCGGCACGACCTGGAAGGGCGTCGAGACGGTCACCGCCAAGCAGGAATGGCCGCAATGGACGCCGACGCCGGAGATGCGCCGCAGCCGGCCCGGCCTGCCGCGCCACGTCGCCGGGGGACCGCGCAACCCGCTCGGGGCCCGGGCGCTCTATCTCGGCTCGTCGCTCTACCGCATCCACGGCACGACCGATCCCCGCTCGATCGGGCGCGCCGCCTCGGCCGGCTGCTTCCGGATGCTGAACGAGGACGTCATCGAGCTCTACCGGTTCGTGCCGGTCGGGACCCGGGTCGAGGTGATCTGACACGCTTTGCGGTCGATCGCTTCGCGACGCGGAGGGCGGCTTCGCCCGGGCGTGTGACGCCTGCGGCTTCACCGGGCGGGCTGGTCATGCGGCGTCCGAACGGATCGGCCGGAAGCCGTACGGCGCCTCGTTCCATCCGCCGGCCCGCGAGAACGACGGCGTCCCCGACGCATCGCATCCCCGCCGGCCGGTCGAGGTCCCGGTCGGCACGATGGTGATGCCGCCGTGAAGCCCGATCCTCGCCGACGGCACCCCGGCGACGCTGCGGAGGTCGCTGCGGCGCATCGCGGCGGTCCGGGTCGCGCGTCGTTCTAGACCGGCAACGCGAAGACCACGCCGACGCGGCCGCGCCGGCACCACGTCACCCGGCAGCGGCGCATCACGAACTCGCCCGAAACGGCGAGGGTGAGCATGTCGGGCATCGCGGTGCCGGCCGGAACGGCGAGCGTGGCACCGGCCGCCGTCATGTTCACTATCAGACATTCCACCGCCGGCGACGGCGCATCGAAGATGATTTCCCCGCGAGATCCTGCAGGTCCGCCCGGTTGTGCGGAAAACAAATTCATACTCGGGCCTCGGACCTCGACGGAGAGCAATTATTGCTCAAATTAGTCGTCGGCGGCCAGAGGGAATCGATCGGAGGTTCTAGGCTCAAGGGCCTAAGGCGCCGGCCGGCATCCCGCAATCGCCCCGGCCAGGCTCGATCGCCGCTGCGTCCGCGGCTTCGGGCACGAGACCCGAGCGGGAATGCCGCGCTCCGGCCCCATCCCGGATTGATGCCGCAGGGAAATGCCCCAGATGGACCGCGACGGGATGAGCGGGGGCTTGCGGGCGGTGACACGATGCGCGAGCGGGCGGGCGCCCGCATGATCCTGCACCCGGTCCCGGGGCCGCAGCGCCGGGTGTCGGGCGTGCGGCGGCTGGCGTCCGGCCTGCGGCGCTCGTTCTCGGAATTCCTCGGGCTTCCCGTCCTGATCGTCGCCGCCTTCGTGGTCCTTGCCGGCGCGATCGACCGGCTGGACAACGACGCCGGGCCGCGCAGCGCCTGGAGCCCGCTGCGGCTCTTCCTCAGCCAGTATGTCGGCGACACCCAGTCGGCGATCAGCATGCTGTCGACCATCGCCGGCAGCCTGATCAGCGTGACGTCGATCACCTTCTCGATCCTGCTGCTGGCGGTGCAGCAGGGCGCCGCCACCCTCAACTCGCAGATCGTCGACCACTACCTGCGCCGGCGCGCCAACAGCGCCTGGTTCGGCTTCTTCGTCGGCGTCTCGCTGTTCGTCCTCATCACCCTGGTCCAGACCACCCACACGACCGCGCCGGTCTTCGGCGTGATGAGCTCGACCCTGCTCGGTGCGGTGTCGCTCGTCGCCCTGGTGGTGCTGATCTACACCACGATCGACCAGACCCGGCCCGCCACCGCCATCGCGACGATCCGGGAGGCGGCCCTGGCGGCCCGGGCCTGCCAGCTCCCCCTGCTGGCGGCGAGCGCCGAGCCCGTCGGCGCCGGCCCGGACGGCGTCCCGATCCCCGCCGCGACCGGCGGCTATTTGGCCCGGATCGATGCCGGAGGGCTGGCCCGCGCGCTCGATTCCCATCCGGGCCGGACCCTGGCGCTGCCGGTCCCGGTCGGGCGCTTCGTGCCGCCGGGGAGCGCGGTCGCGGTGCTGACCGGGCCGCCCGCCGATCCCGCCCTCGTCGCGGCGATCCGCGCCTGCCTGGCGATCGAGGAGCAGCGCGACGTGGCGCACGATCCGGCCGTCGGCCTCGACCACATCGCGACGATCGGCTGGACGGCGATCTCGACCGCGCGCTCGGATCCCGCCGTCGGGGCGATCGCCGTGCACGCCCTGCAGCGGCTGCTGCACGCATGGGCGGCGCCGGCCCCCCGCGCCGCGACCTCGCGGATCGTCTACCGCGACAGGCTGCCCGACCAGGTGCTCGACGCGATCGAGAGCCTGATCGTCGCGGCGGCGGAATCGCGCCAGCACCAGAGCCTGGCGCTGATCCTGCGCGCCCTGGCGCTCAGCCTGCCGGTGCTGCCCGACCGCCAGCAGGACGGCATCGCGCGCCTGGTCGCCACCGTGGCGCCGTCGCTCGCGAGCCACCTGCCGACCCGGATGCTGCGCGAGGATACGGGCCTCCTCGTCGCGGCGTTCCGCCGTGCCGGGCGCGACCGGTCGGCCGACCACCTCTCGGAGATCCTGGCCCATGTCGTGCGGGAGAGCCGGGACGGCGTCGCCGACCCGTCGTGACCGGCCGCGACGGACGTCCCGCTCACGCGCGCACGGCGCCCGCCGCCGGCGGTTCGCAGCGCCGGTCGCGATACGAGGGTCTTGCAACCTTGAGTCGATCCGGGGGCGGAGCCGCGACGGGGGGCGGGTCGAGGCGGGAAGCAATGCCGTTGACGAAAGGCCGGGTGCTTTCGCAGTCTTGACGAGGAGTTCAATCGCCTGCAAATATTTTGGGTGCTGGCAAAATCACGGTCCTGATTGTATCATTTGATATCTTTGCAAGAGCTTAATATCGTCCGGAATCACAACCTCTGATTAGTCCTCTGCGACAGCGGGGTCGGCATGCGCGTCATCGAAACCCCGCCTCCCGGGGCGCCGTCGCTTCCCGATGGAACCGGGCTCCCTGATCATGTCGGAAGCTGGCATTGGGATGTGGCGGAGAACCGCCTCTACGTCGACGAGGTCGCGGCCCGCCTGTTCGGGCTCGACCTCGCCACGGCCGGTGCGGGGGTGCCGATCGAGGCTTGCGAGGCCGGCCTCCATCCGGAGGATCGGCCGTGGGTGTCGGCTCTCCTGCGCCGGAGCGCCGCGGCCCTGGGCTTCGTCGAGACGGAGTGCCGTACCGGCCCGCCCGAGGGCGACGTGCGCCGCGTGATCGTGCGGGGCCGCTTCTCCCACGATGCGGAGGGACGGCCGCGGCGCGGCCAGGGCCTCGTCCTCGACGTCACGGACCGCCGGGACGCGGCGGGCATCGCGGCCGCGCCGGTGGACCCGGACGGCCACGTGCTCGAACGCGCGGCCGACCAGTGCCTGGCGCTCCGGGCGACCCTGGCGACGGCGAGGCGGCCGTTCCTGCTCAAGCTCGCCGACATGCTGCTGATGGAACTCGGGCACGAACTGGCGGCGCTGGTCAGGGACACGCGGCGCGGGCGCCTGAGCTGAGCGGCCGGGGCGCCCTCCGGCTCTCCGACGGCGCCGCTGCGTCCGCGACGACGCGGCCCGCGCGTCCTCGGACGCGGCTCTAGCCGAGCCGCCGGGCGAGCGCCCGCCCGAAGCTCACGAGCAGCAGGTCGACGACCTGGCGCAGCTCGCTCCTGTCTCCCGGGTCGAGCCGGTCGATCGCCTCGCGGGTCGCGATGGCCTGGGCCGCGGCCCGGTCGAGCAGCGACCCGTCGATCGGATCCTCCTCGATCAGGAAGAAGGCCCGGTCCTCGGCGTGTCCGTCACGCTTGCTGTCCGTGATGTCGATGACGATGCCGCGCCCCATCATGTCGCCCGTGAGGGGATCGCGCTCGTAGCGCCCGCGCGCCAGGATCCATCGGGTCGTTCCCGGCCTCGGGCAGGTGCGGTACTCGACCACGAACAGGCCGCCCTGCTCGCTCATTCCGGCGAGCCGGTCGCGGACCATCTCCCGGTCGTCCGGGTGGATCGCGTCGACGAACTGCGCCAGAGGCAGGCCCCGTCCGGCCGCGCGGGCATCGAGGCCGAACAGGGCTGCCGTCGCGGCGTCGGTCGCCGTCACGCCCCTGGCGACGTCGGTCTCCCACGTGCTCACTTGCGAGGCGGCGAGCGCCCCCAGGACGAAGCTGGGCGCCACTTGCAGCACAGTTGATCGCATGCCGTCCCCCCCGGATCCCCCGCCGCGTACTGGTACGTTTTACCCAATCGACTTGGTTGCAGGTGTTGATATGGAACGCGAGGATGCGCAACCACTGAGCGATTGAGCCGCAGGGTGTCCGTGTGCGACGCGGGAGAAAAGGACCCAGGTGGTTCGCGGCGTCCTGTCGCATCCGCGTTCCGGCGGAGGGGACGGCACTGGCCGGGATCTCCGCGGATCCGGTTCGGCGGCGACGAACTACCGATCGGTTTTCGCGAGCCGGCAGAGCCGCTGTCCGACCTGAGCAGCATAGTGCCGGTCGAACACGCTACCTGCACACGCTACCTGCAATTGCGTCGTCGATGCGCGTATCACTCCAGATCAGTCCGGCGGGGATGCTTCGGCGGCGGCCGCGCATCCTCTGCTGTGCGCCACCTCACCTAACCCGATCAGCCAGTCCGATCGCTTGGCGGGATATGCCGGGTTGCGGTATTGATGCAGATCAATGCGGAGATCGATTGGGAAACGCATTCTCTCGGCGCAACGTGAGCTCGGGCATGCCCCACCACCTCATCCGCAAGCTCGATCGATACGCCGGCCTCTCCGCGGACGACAAGGAGATGCTGCAGCGGCTGGTCTGCGACGTGGCCTGGGTCGCATCCGACCACGACCTGATCGACGAGGGCGCCGCGCTCCGGCAGGTCGGCGTGATCCTGGACGGATGGGCCTGCTGCTACAAGCAGATCGAGGACGGGCGCCGCCAGATCGTCGCCTACCTGATCCCCGGCGACCTGTGCGGCACGCCGCCGGTCTTCCCGAGCATCGTCAACTACTCGGTCGCGACCCTGACCCCGGTCCGCGTCGCGCAGATCCCCGCCCACGCGCTGCTGTCGGCGATGGACAAGTCCCCGCGCATCACCCGCGCCTTCTGGCTCGACCTGCTCGCCTCCTTCGCCATCCAGCGCGAATGGACGGCCAATGTCGGCCTGCGCACGGCCCGGGAGCGGATCGCGCACCTGTTCTGCGAGATCGTCACCCGCCTGCGCGCGGTCGGGCTGACGACGGCCGACGGCTGCAACCTGCCGCTCACGCAGGAGGATATCGGCGAGACGGTCGGGCTCTCGACCGTCCACGTGAACCGGACCCTGCAGGAGCTGCGCGCCGCGGGGCTGATCTCGCTGAAGCGCCAGCAACTCGTCATCCCCGATTTCGCCGCCCTGCGGGCCGTCGCGCATTTCGACAGCACCTATCTGTGCCGTTCCCGCCTGGAGGCCGACGCCGATCCGCCGCCGGCCGCGATGGCCGGCTCCGCCGTCCCGGCGTGAGGCGCCCCGTCACCAGCCCATCGTGCCGGGCTCGCCCTTGAACGGGCCGACGACGCGGCCGGTGATCCAGCCGCCGTAGAAGCCGCCCGGCTGGGGGACGACGCGCTCCTCGCCGACGAAGCAGGCCTCCATCGGCCCGGCATAGAACGCGACGTGGCCGGCGAGCGCCGCGAAGGCCGCGTCCGGCCGCGGATAGGCCCAGGCCGCCCGCGCGGCCCGCAGCCGCGGCCCGACGACGTCGAGATAGACCGCGCGGCCCTTCCACTCGCAGACCGAGCCGCCGCCGGCCGGCACGACCGCGCCGGGCCGGATGTCGTCCGGGTGCAGGTAGTAGGTCGGCGGGTGCGACGTCTCCAGGACCCGCCACCCCCGCACCGTGTCGGCGATCGTGGCGCCGTCGAAGACGACGCGCAGGCGCTCCGGCACCGGTTCCAGGCGCGGCGGGCGCGGATAGTCCCAGACGCTCTCCTGGCCGGGGCCGACGGGATCGGGGTCCGGATGTCCGAACGGCATCGTCACTCTCCTGCCTCACCGGTCGTCGATCTTCGTCGCGACGCCGCCACGATGTGGTGATGCGTAGGGCGCGCGGCGACAGCTCGCGCTTGCCAGCTGGGCCGTATGGCGGCAGGGTCCGCATCGCACGGACGTTCGGTGCGCGGATGCTGGTGATCCCTCACGTCGAACGGCACGACAGGGCAGGTCCGGAACCATGATCGTCGAGAACGCAATCGCCGAGGCCGTGTCGCCGACGCAACGGGTCGAGCGCCTCCACCGCCGGTCCTTCCTGCTGGGCTCCGCCGCGAGCCTCGGCGCGCTCGGCCTTGCCGGCTGCGCGACCTCCGACGGCCTGAGCCTCGCCGAGGTCTCGGCGCTCTACGGGCCGGTGCCGACCGAGAGGTTCCCGATCCCGGCGGTCGACATGAGCAAGGTCGACCCGAAATACTACCGGCGCACGGTCCGCTACGACACCCGCGAAGCGCCCGGCACGATCGTCGTCGATCCGGGCCAGTACTACGTCTACCGGATCGAGGAGGGCGGGCTCGCGACCCGCTACGGCGCGAATGTCGGCCGCGACGGGTTCCGCTGGAGCGGCGACGCCTATGTCGGGCGCAAGAGCGAGTGGGCGACCTGGACGCCGCCGCGGGAGATGATCAAGCGCCAGCCCGAAGCCGCCAAGTACGCCCGCGGCATGCCGGGCGGCCTCGACAACCCGCTCGGCGCCCGCACCCTGCACCTCTACCAGAACGGCGCCTACACGCTCTATACGATCTACGCCAGCAGCGACCCCGAGACGATCGGCTCGGGCATCACCAGCGGCTGCGTCGGCCTCCTGAGCCAGGACATGATCCACCTCTACAACCGGACCCCGGTCAAGACGAAGGTGGTGGTCCTGCCGGCGTGAGGACGCCGGCTCACCGCGCCAGCCGGTAGCCCGGCACCGTCCCGATCCGCTCCGCCAGCATCGCCTGCACCCGGTCGAGCCCGTCGACCGGCAGGGCGGCGCTGACGGCGAGGCAATAGACCTCCCAGCCGACCGGGACGAAGCCGAGGCCGAAGCGCTCCGCCGCCGCGCGGGCGCCCATCCCCGCATCGGCGGCGCCCGAGGCGATCACCGCCGCCACCGCCTGGTGGGTGAATTCCTCCAGCCCGTAGCCGACGATCTCGTCGGGCCGGATCCCGGCCTCGGCGAGGAGCCGGTCGAACCAGTCCCGGGTGCCCGAGCCCTTCTGGCGGTTGACGAAGCGGGCCCGCGTGGCGCGCAGAGCCGCCGGGGTCGCGAGGCCGAGCGGGTTGCCGGCGGCGACGAGCAGGCCCTGCTCGCGCTCGAGCAGCGGCCGGATCCGGACGGCCGGGTCGGCGACGAGGTCGGAGAAGGGCGGCCCGGCCGCCGCCGGCCCGACCGCCCCACAATGGAAGCCGGCCGCATCGGCGCGCCCGTCGACGAACCGGATCACCGCGTCGCGACTGCCCATCACCGCGACCTCGGCCTCGCCCCACTCCGCCAGCACCTCCATCAGCAGGGGATCGTGGCTCGCCGCCAGGGTCAGGCGGCGCGGGGCATCGAGCAGGGCGGCGAGGCGGGCCTGCAGCGCCCGCTCCTCGCGGGCGAGCGGACCGGCCAGGCCCTCCGCGGCGGCGGACAGGGCCTCGTGCAGGGCGGCGCCGGTCCCGGTCAGCGTGGTGCCGTGGCCGCGGGTCTTGCGCACCAGTTGGTGGCCGGTCTCCGTCTCGAGCGCGCGGACGCGCTCCCAGGCGGCGCGGTAGGACAGGCCGATCTCGGCGGCGGCGCCCTGGACCGAGCGGGTCCGGGCGACCGCCCGCAGCAGCGCCAGCGTGTCAGCGACGGCGATGCGCGCCCGGCCGATCCGCAGAACCCCGCCGAGCCCGAGTTCGACCGCCGGCTCGCCCCCGGCAGCGGACGTGCCCCCGGCAGGGGCCTCTCGAGCAGGAGCCGCCTGAGCAGAAGCCTCTTGGACGGGTGTGGTCATCGCGGGCGCATCCCGTCATCCTCCGGCCGGGAGCGGGCCTACCCGAAAAGGCCCCCTCCCGCATCGGCAGGATACAGCATATTGATGCCGCCGAAACGGCATCGTACCGCCGATGCATCGCCTCGGCATCGCGCGTGCCGGCAAGGCGGACCCCGCCGAGGGACGCAAGGACCGCACGATGCATCCGGAGCTTCTCCGCCCGAACCGGGATCCGGCCCGCACCCCGCTCCGCCTGCCGGCGATCGCCGCGCCCGAGGCGCAGGAGCGGCGGCGGGAGGGCCGGGCGTGCCGGCTGCCGGCGGACTGGATCCACGACGGTGGCCTGCGCGCCTTCCGGGCCGATGCCGGCCATCTCGGCCGCTCGATCGCGGCGCTGAAGCTCTACCTCGCCCTGGTCGTCAGCCAGGACGCCGCGCCGCCCGCGGGCGAGCCGGGGTCGATCCTCCTGTCCTACGAGCGGATCGCCGCCCTGTCCGGGCTCTCGGACCCGCTGATCTGCGCCGGCAAGAAGGCGCTGGTCGAGCGAGGCCTCGTCACGACCTGCGGCGAGCGGCCGGGCGGCACGATCGCCTATCGGCTCGCCGGCCTCGGCCCCGCGGCCGGCGCGGCGCACCTCCTGCACGCCGGGCCGGACGGGGCCGGCATCGCCGCCCTGCACGGCCTGACCTGCCGCAAGGCCCCGAACCTCGCGGCCCTGAAGACCTACCTGCTGCTGAATGCCTGCGGCAGCGATCCCGACGGGGTCGTGCCCCTCGATGTCGACGCCGCGGCGGATCTCACCCAGCTCAGCCACGTCAAGATCCTGGCCGCGCTCGCGGCTCTGCAGGGTCTCGGGCTCGTCGACACGCTCCCGAGCCCGGCGCGCGCGGCCGAGCGGCCCCGGCTGCGCCTGCTGCCGCTGCGGTGATCCGCGGGACGGACCCGCGCCGGTCCGGCTCCGCGCCATCGATGCAGCCGCGGGGCGGCCCGGCGCCCCCGGTCTCCGATCGCATCGCCGGCCCGGCCGAAGGCGGCTCGCGGTATAGCCATCGACGACCGCGCGGGGCGCCGCCCTACCGGTCGGCCCGGTGCGCCACCACGCCGACGAGGGCGACCGCCAGGGCGAGGCCTGCGCCGATCAGCGGCAGCCGGCCGTAGCCGACGCCCGCCGTGATCGCGACGCCGCGGAGCCAGGCGCCGAGCGCGTTGCCGAGGTTGAACGCGCCCTGGTTCACCGTCGAGGCGAGGTTGCGGGCGCCGTCGGCGGCGGTGAGCACCCGCATCTGCAGCGGCGCGACGAGCGCGAAGGCGAGGATGCCCCACAGGCCGATCAGCGTCGTGGCGGGCACCAGCGCGGCGCTCGCCGGCACCAGCGCCAGCTGCACCGCGACCAGGGCGAGCGCGATGCCGATCACCGAGGGCATCAGCCGCCAGTCGCCGAGGCGCCCGCCCAGCCCGTTGCCGAGCGTCAGCCCGACGCCGAACAGCAGCAGCACGCCGGTGATCGCCGACGGCGTCGCGCCGGCGGTCGCGGCCAGCATCGGCGCCACGTAGGTGAAGACGCTGAACAGGCTGGCGGAGGCGAGCACGCTGAGCAGCATCGCGAGCACCACCTGGGGCCGGCGCAGCACCCGCATCTCCGACAGGAGGCTGCCGGATTCGTGGGGGAGGCGGCGCGGCAGCCAGGCGAGCAGGGCGGCGGCGGCGACGAAGCCGATCCCGACCACGGCCCAGAACGTCGCCCGCCAGCCGAGGGCGTGGCCGAGCGCGGTGCCGAACGGCACGCCGAGCACGTTGGCGAGGGTGAGCCCGGTGAACATGACGGCGATCGCGCTCGCCTTGCGGTGCGGCGGCACCAGATCCGCCGCCACCACCGAGCCGAGGCCGAAGAACGCCCCGTGGCACAACGCCGTCACGATGCGGGCGAGCATCAGCAGGCGGTAATCGGGGCTGAGCGCGCAGAGCGCGTTGCCGAGGATGAACAGGCCGACCAGCACCAGCAGCGCCCGGCGCCGGTCGAGGCGCGACAGCAGCACCGCCACCACCGGCGAGCCGAAGGTGACGCTGAGCGCGTAGCCGGAGACGAGCAGGCCGGCCGTCGGGATGCCGACGCCGAGATCGGCCGCCATCTCGGGAAGCAGCCCCATGATGACGAACTCGGTGGTGCCGATGCCGAACGAGGCCGCCGCCAGCGCCAGGAGGGCGAGGGCCGCGGATCGCCCGCCCGCCGCCGCGCCGGCGCTGTGATCGAGGGTATGCTGCATCGCCGTCCTCACTGCTGCATTGCAGCATAGAACGGGAGGCGCCCCGGGGTTCAGCCCCGGCACCGCATGGCTGGCCTGCGGCGGCTTGGCAGGCCTGAGGCGGCTTGGCTGACCTGCGGCGCCCCTGGCCGGCCTGCGCCCCGCTTACCGCAGGGCGGCGCGCGGCCCGGTGCCGGCGGGCAGCGCCGCCAGGGCGTCGCGCACCGTCGCCTCGGTCAGGATCTGCGGCAGCACCGCGACGCCGCCGCGCCCGTCGTAGAGCAGGTAGAGCGGCACGCCGGAGCGGCCGTTCGCTTCGAGCACCCGGGTGATCTCCGGGTTCTGGTTGGTCCAGTCGCCCTTGAGCTGCGCGATGTCGTGCGCCTTGAACGCCTCGCGCACCGCGGCCGCCCGCAGGGTGGCGCGGTCGTTGACCTGGCAGGTGATGCACCAGGCCGCCGTCATGTTGACGAAGACCGGCCGGTGCTCGGCCAGCAGCGCGTCGAGCCGGGCCCGGCTGAACGGCTCGATCCCGTCGGCGGCCGCCACTGCGACCGGTCCGGCGCGGTCGCGGTCGAGGGCGACGAGGAGCCCGGCGAGCCCGACGAGGCCGAGGAGCACGGCCGCCTGCGCGCTCCGCCGCGCCAGCGGCCCGGCCATGCGCCCGCGCTCGATCGTCCAGGCGCAGAACCCGACCAGCACGAGGCCGGTGAGCCCGGCCATCAGCCCGGTCGGGCCGACCTGCTGGCTCAGCACCCAGACCAGCCACGCGACCGTGAGGTAGAGCGGGAAGGCGAGGATCCCCTTCAGGGTCTCCATCCAGGCGCCGGGCCGCGGCAGGCGCCGCAAGCCGGCCGGCCACGCCGCCAGGAGGGCGAAGGGGAGGGCGAGGCCGAGGCCGAGCGCCGCGAAGACCGTGAGCGCGACCGCCGCTCCCTGCGTCAGGCCGTAGCCGACCGCCGCCCCCATGAACGGCGCGGTGCAGGGGGTGGCGACCACCGTCGCGAGCACGCCGGTGAAGAACGAGCCCTCGAGCCCGGCCCGTCGGGCGAGCCCGTCGCCGAGCCCGGCCGCCCGTCCGCCGAGGTGCCAGACGCCCGACAGGCTGAGGCCCATGGCGAGCAGCCCGTAGGCGAGGCCTGCCACCACCAGGGGCGATTGCAGCTGGAAGCCCCAGCCGATCTGCGCGCCGCCGGCCCTGAGCGCGATCAGCAGGCCGGCGAGGCCCAGGAAGGTCGCGAGCACGCCGGCCGCGTAGGCGAGGCCGTGCAGGCGCACCCGGGCCGGGCTCTCGCCGGAATGCCGCACCAGGCTCAGCACCTTGATCGACAGGACCGGGAAGACGCAGGGCATCAGGTTGAGCAGCAGCCCACCCAGGAAGGCCAGGAGCGCCGCGTGCCACAGGCCTTCCGCCTCCCCGGTCGCCGCCGGTGCGGCGACCGGGGTCGTGACGGCGGGCGAAGCGGCGGCGGGCGCAGGGGGGGCCGCGTCGCCGAGCGCGTAGGCGCGGCGGACCGGGCCGGATTCGGTGTCCTCGGTGAGGGTCAGGACGCCGTCGGCCCCCGGCGCCGGCGCGTCGGCGGCGGCCTGGCTGCTGCGCTGCAGCCGCAGGTGCAGGCCCGCGCCGTCGCTCGTCGCGACCTGCGCGGCGGCGTGCTCGAGGGCGGTCTCGGAATAGGGGAAGAACGCGACGTCGCGGGCCTTCAGCCCCGGCGCCGCGATGTCGAGCACCGGCGTCCCGCTCTCCTGCCGCAGCCGGACCGGCCAGGGCGCGGGCACCGGCAGGCGCGCGCGCTCCTGCGCGAACAGGGCGGCCGCGCGGGGATCGGGCCGCGGGCTGGTGCCGGCGGGCGCCACCGGCAGGCTCGTCGCGAGGCTGGCCTCGCCCGGTACGCATTCGCGCTCGCAGACGAGGTAGGAGACCTTGGCCCTGAGCGAGACCGGGCCGGGGCCGAGCGTCGCCGGCACGGCGACCGGCACCGTCAGCAGCACCTCGTCCTCGTAGCCGAAATTCATCAGGTCGCCGACCGGGATCCGCTCCGGCGCCGGCCACGCGACCGCCCCCGCCGAGAAGCCCGCCGGCAGCGACCAGGCGATTTCCGGCGGCAGGCCGGAATCGCCCGGGTTGCGCCAGTAGACGTGCCAGCCCGGCTTCATCGTCAGCCGCACGCCCGCGGTGAGCGTGGCGCCCGGCGCGACGGCGCTCTCCTCGGTGACGAGCTCGGCCCGGACGAGGTCGGCGTATTTCGAAGGGCGCGGCGCCTGCGCGGCGACGGGACCGGCGCCCCAGAGAGCGAGAAGCGGGACGAGCAGGCGGGCGAGGCGGCGAGCGGGCATGGTCTCCGGGTTACCCGGACTCTGCGGCGCTGGCGAGGCCGGGCGGATCGCGTTCGCGTGAAGCGCTCGGGGCTCGACCTGCGGGAACGCGCCAGGGCGGCGGGTCGAGGGCAGCCGCGAGCGCGTCGAGGAAGCGGCGGGTCCGGGCGGCGCGGGCGCGGCGGGGCGCGCCGAGGAGCGCGACCACCGGCGCTTCCGGCAGGGCGTAGTCCGGAAGGAGGCGGACGAGGCGGCCGGCCCGCAGGTCGTCGGCGACGTCCCATTCCGAGCGCAGGATGACGCCGCGCCCGGCGAGCGCCCAGCCGCGCACCACCTCGCCGTCGTTGCTCGACAGGCGCGGCTCGATCCGCACCCGCTCCTCGGTGTCGCCGCGCTGGAAGCGCCACAGGGTCACGTCCTCGTCGTTCTCGCGAAGCGCGATGCAGGCGTGCGAGCGCAGGTCCGCGGGCGCGGTCGGCGGCGCGCGGCCCGCGAGATAGGCGGGGGCGGCGCAGACCACCCGGTCGTTCGGGGCGAGGCGCCGGGCGATCAGGCCGGGCGCCGCCTGGGCGATCCCGCCGACATGCACCGCGAGGTCGAACGCGCCCTCCGGCATCCCGCCGAGGCGGTCGGAGAGGGTGAGGTCGATCGCGACGTCCGGATGTGCCTCCTGGAACGCCGCCGCGACCGGGGCGACGTAGGCCCGCCCGAAGCCGAGCGGCGCGACGACCCGCAGGTGGCCGACCACCCGCCCGCGCCGGGCGGCGAGCGCCTCGTCGAGGTCGCCGAGGGCGTCGAGGACGGCGCGGCCGCGTTCGGCGATCAGCTCGCCCTCGTCGGTGAGCGCGAGGTGGCGCCCTGTCCGGTCGACGAGGTGCACGCCCAGCCGCTCCTCCAGGGCCCGCAGGCGCTGCGTGACCGCCGGCGCCGACACGTCGAGGGCGCGCGACGCGGCGGCGAGCGAGGGCGCGTCGGCGATGGCGAGGAAGAAGCGGAGGTCGTCGGTGCCGAGCATTAAGTTGTAGCTTAATGCAGGAGGCAGGCGGCGTTAATGGCGCACGGGGCCTCTCCCGTGCTTCCTGCGCGCTTCATGCCCCGCGACGGGAGGATGCCCGCGATCATGGCCGACACGCTCGACACCCTGGCGACCCCCTGCCTGCTCCTCGACGAGGCGCGCCTGCGCACCAACGCCGAGCGGATGCGCGCCCACCTCGCCGGTCTCGGCGTCGCCCTGCGGCCCCACCTCAAGACCGCGAAGTCGATCGACGTCGCCCGCATCGCCATGACCTCGCCGGAGGGCCCGGCGATCGTCTCGACCCTGCTGGAGGCCGAGTACTTCGCGGCGGGCGGCGTGCGCGACATGATCTACGGCGTCGGCATCGCCCCGGCGAAGCTGCCGCGGGTCGCGGCGATCCGGGCCGGCGGCGTCGACCTCGCGATCATCCTCGACAGCCTGGAACAGGCCGACGCGGTGGCCGACCATGCCCGGGCGAGCGGCGATGCCGTGCCGGTGCTGATCGAGGTCGATGCCGACGGCCACCGCTCCGGCGTCGCGCCGGGCGACCGCGACACCCTGGTGGCGATCGGCCGCCGGCTGGTCGAGGGCGGCGCGACCTTGCGCGGCGTCATGCTGCATGCCGGCGACAGCTACTCCCTGCGCGATCCCGTGGCGCTCGCCGCGGCGGCGGAGAACGAGCGGTTCGCCGCGGTGACGGCGGCGGGCGCCCTGCGCGCGGCGGGCCTGCCCTGCCCGGTGGTCAGCGTCGGATCGACCCCGACCGCGCGCTTCGCCCGCGACCTCACCGGAATCACCGAGGTTCGGGCCGGCGTCTACATGGTGGGCGACCTGTTCCAGGCCGGGGTCGGCTCGGTCGCGGTCGGGGACATCGCCGTCTCGGTGCTGGCGACCGTGATCGGCCATCAGCGCGCCAAGGGCTGGATCATCGTCGATGCCGGCTGGATGGCGATGTCGCGCGACCGCGGCACTGCGCGCCAGGCCGTCGACCAGGGTTACGGCGTGGTCTGCGACCTCGCCGGCCGGCCCTACCCCGATCTCCTGGTCGCCGACGCCAACCAGGAGCACGGCATCGTGGCCCTGCGGGCGGGCTCGGCGGCGGCCCTGCCGGACCTCGCGGTCGGCGCCCGGATCCGCATCCTGCCGAACCACGCCTGCGCGACCGGCGCCCAGTACGACCGCTACCACGTCCTCGACGGCGAGAACCGGGTGACGGCCGTCTGGCCGCGCATCAACGGCTGGTAGGACGTTCGCTCAGCCGGCATCCTCCGGCTCGGGGCCGCGGGTCCGGTCGAGGGGCTTGCCGTCCCTGGCCGTTCCGCCGCGGTCCTTCTCGTCCTTCGCGACGCTCCGCTCCGGCTCCTTGAGCGCCACGCTCCGGCCGGTGCGGGCGGCCTCGTAGATCGCCTCCATCAGGATCTGGTCCTGCAGGCCTTCCTCGCCGGGGGTGCGGGGCGTGCGGTCCTCCAGGATGCAGGTCGCCATGTGATCGATCTCGAGGGCGAACTGGTTCTTCTCGCCCAGCACCCGCTCCTCCTTCGCCTCCGCCTTGCCCTCGCGGTGGCTGAGGAAGAGGCGCTGGCCCTGATACGCGAAGGCGTTCTGGAGCTGGATCGCGCCGCCCTCGGCCTGGACGGTCAGCGAGCGGGTCTCGTGCGCGCCATAGCTGGTCGAGCACAGGGCGAGCGCGCCGGAGGGAAACCGCAGGGTGAAGGCGACCGTCTCCTCGACCTCGCGGTAGAGCGGGTCGTCGTCCGGGGAGTGGATCTGCGCCTGGACCGAGACCGGCTCCTCGCCCGTAAGTGCCCGCACGCCGTTGAGGCAGTAGAGCCCGATATCCGGCAGCGCGCCGCCGCCGGCGAGCGCCTTCTTCATCCGCCACTGCTCGGGCAGGCTCATGGTCTGGGTGTTGGTCGCCTCGATCAGCTTGACCTTGCCGTACTTCTCGCTGCGCGCCAGCCGAACGACCTCGCGGTTGTAGGGCTCGTACTGGCAGCGATAGGCGATCATCAGCTTCACCTTCGCCTTGGCGCAGGCATCGATCATCGCCCGCGCCTCCGCCGAGGACACCGCCATCGGCTTCTCGCACAGGACGTGCTTGCCAGCGCCCGCCGCCGCGATCACCTGGTCGCGGTGCACGGCGTTCGGCGTGACGATGTAGACCGCCTTGACCTCCGGGTTGCGGGCGAGCGCGTCCCAGCCGTCGTAGCCGTAGACCGCCTCCGGCCTGATGCCGTGTTGCGCCGCCACGGCCTTGGCCTTCTCGGGCGAGCCCGACATCAGGGCGACCGGCTTCGCCTTGCGGCACGCGCCGAAGGCCGGCAGGATCTCCTCCAGCGACAGCCGGCCGAGGCCGACGACCGCGAAGCCGACCCGCTCGGCCGGCGGCAGCGGTGCCGGCGGTGGCGCGGAAGGGCGGTCCGAGGGGCCGCGCCAGTTCGGGAACGTCACCTTGCCGTTCTCGACCTTGCCGGTATCGACCGGCCGCTGCGGCCCCGGCGTTCCCTGGCCCGCGCCGCCCTGCGCCGCCGCGCTGCCGATCCCCACCAGGGTGGCGCCGCCGGCCATCATCAGGCTGCGGCGCGAGAGGGCGGTGACGTCGTCCGGCATCGGCAACCATCCGTGGCGAGGGCGGGAGCCTGCGCAACGTGTCGGGGGTGGCGGGGTTCCGGACGTGTCCGGTCGCGCGACGGCGGTGCGGGCCGGAACGCGAAGAGGCCGGCCCTGGCGGGCCGGCCTTCCTGACGCATCGTCGCGGACGGGAGCCTACTCGCCCGCCATCATCTCCGGCGAGAAGTGCCCGCACCAGTCCTGGGCCGATACCACCGGCCACAGGCCGTGGCCCTGCGGCTCGGGCTGGCTCACCGGCGGGTTGAAGCGGCACAGGCCCTCCTCACCCTGCGCGGTGGCGCCGTTGAGCTTGTGGTCGTCGAAGTAGCGGCAGCTGTGGCAGTTCGCGGACGGGGTCGAAGCCATGCGGCGTCTCCTTGCGAATTAGAACAAGTCCAATCGGCAGAGTAACGATGGGGCACGCGGCAGGTTCCCGGCGAGGGCTGACGGATGCGGCCATCGACCACGGGGATTTCGCCGTTCCCGTCTTGAACAAAGCAGGAACGACCGCCAGGTTGCGGGCATGGACGACGCCCTGAAGAAGAAGCTCACCATCCTCGCCGACGCGGCGAAGTACGATGCCTCCTGCGCCTCGTCCGGGGCGCCGAAGCGCAAGGCCGAGGCCGGCGGGCTCGGCTCGACCACCGGGGCGGGCATCTGCCACGCCTATACGCCGGATGGGCGCTGCGTCTCGCTGCTCAAGATCCTGCTCACCAATTACTGCCTGTTCGACTGCGCCTACTGCGTCAACCGACGCTCCTCGAACGTCCGCCGGGCCCGGTTCTCGGTCGACGAGGTGGTGACGCTGACGGTCGAGTTCTACAAGCGCAACTACATCGAGGGGCTGTTTCTCTCCTCCGGGATCATCCGCTCGCCAGACCACACGATGGAGCAGCTGATCCGGGTGGCGAAGACCCTGCGCCAGCGCCACGGCTTTCGCGGCTACATCCACCTGAAGACCATCCCCGAGGCGAGCCCGTGGCTGATCGAGCAGGCCGGGCTCTACGCCGACCGGCTGTCGATCAACCTCGAGCTGCCGACCGAGGCGAGCCTGGAGCGGCTGGCGCCGGAGAAGGACGGCGCCGCGATCCAGACCGCGATGGGCCAGATGGGCGAGCGCATCCTGCAGGCCAAGGAGGAGAAGCGCCGCTTCGCCCCCGCCGGGCAATCGACCCAGGTGATCGTCGGCGCCGATGCCAGCACCGACGAATCGCTGATCCGCACCAGCGCCCGGCTCTACGACCATTACGGGCTGAAGCGGATCTACTACTCGGCCTTCAGCCCGATCCCCGACGCCGCCTCGATCCTGCCGAGCCAATCCCCGCCGCTGCAGCGCGAGCACCGGCTGTACCAGGCCGACTGGCTGATGCGGTACTACGAGTTCTCGCCCGACGACGTGGCGGGGGCGACCGAGTCGGGCATGCTCGCCCTCGACGTCGACCCGAAGCTCGCCTGGGCCCTGCGCAACCGCGACCGATTCCCCGTCGACGTCAACCGCGCCGACCGGGAGATGCTGCTGCGGGTGCCGGGCCTCGGCGTCCGGGCGGTCGACAAGATCGTGGCGGCGCGCCGCCACGCCACCCTGCGGCTCGACGACGTCGCGCGCCTGACCTCCGGCCTCAAGCGCGCCCGGCCCTTCCTGGTCGCCGCCGATTACGCGCCGACGCGGCTCACCGACCGGCTCGACCTGCGTGCGCGCCTCGCCGAGCCGCCGCGCCAGCTGAGCCTGTTCTGATGGCAAGTGCGATGGCAAGCCGCACGATCCGCCTGCGGCCGGGCGCCGACCTCGACGGGTTCCGGGCAGCGGTCCGCCACCTCGTCGCGGACGAGATCCCGCCGGAGGCGGTGACCTGGGCCGAGGGCGACGCGCCGTCGCTGTTTCCGGATGAGCCCGCGGCCGGCCCCGCCGCTCCGGCCCTCGCCCTGCCGCGGGCGGTGGCAACCCTCGTCCCGGCGGTGCTGATGCACCGCGACCCGGAGCGCCACGGCCTCCTCCACCGGTTGATCTGGCGCGTGGCGCAGGGCGAGCGCCACCTGGCCGAGGTCGCCAGCGACCCGCTGGTCCACCGCCTGCACCTGATGCGCAAGGCGGTGGGGCGCGACCTGCACAAGATGCACGCCTTCCTGCGCTTTCGCTGGGTCGGGGCGGGGGACGGATCGGGAGAAGGCAGTCGCGAGCGTTTCGCCGCCTGGTTCGAGCCCGAGCACCACATCCTGGCGGAGGCGGCGCCGTTCTTCGCCGCCCGCTTCCCGTCCTTCGACTGGTCGATCCTGACCCCGGACGGGTCGGCGCAGTGGGACGGTCGGACCCTGTCCTTCGGGCCGCCCGGCCGGCGCGAGGACGTGCCGGAGCACGACGCCTTCGAGGCCGGCTGGACCGACTATTACGCGAGCACCTTCAACCCGGCGCGCACCAACCTCGCGGCGATGCGGGCCGAGATGCCGAAGAAGTACTGGCACAACATGCCCGAGACCGCGGCGATCCCGGGGCTCGTGCGGGCGGCCGGCCAGCGGGTCGGCGCGATGATCGAGCGCGCGCCGGAAGCGCCCGTCAAGCGCGTGCCGGCCCGGGCGCTCGCCGCGATGGCAGCGCAGGAGCCCGCCTCGCTGGAAGCCCTGAATGCGATCATCCGCGCCTCCGAGCCCCTGGTGCCCGGGGCGACGCAGGCGGTGCTCGGCGAGGGAAGGCCGGGCGCCGCCATCGCCTTCGTCGGCGAGCAGCCGGGCGACCAGGAGGACCTGCAGGGCCGGCCCTTCGTCGGCCCGGCGGGCCAGCTCCTGTCGCGAGCCCTGCGCGAGGCGGGCATCGCCCGCCGTGACGCCTACCTGACCAATGCGGTCAAGCACTTCAAGTTCGAGGCGCGGGGCAAGCGGCGCATCCACCAGAAGCCCACCGCCGGCGAGGTCGCGCATTACCGCTGGTGGCTCGACCGCGAGCTCGCCTTCGTGGCCCCGCGGCTCGTGGTGGCGCTCGGCGCCACCGCGGTTCTGGCGCTCTCCGGCCGCCAGGTCCCGATCACCCGCGCCCGCGGACCCTCGGATTTCGGGGGCAAGCCGTTCCGGGGCTTCGTCACCGTCCACCCGTCCTACCTGCTGCGCCTGCCCGACGAGGCGCGGGACGAAGCCTATGCGGGCTTCGTCGACGACCTGCGGCGGGCGGCATCCCTGGCGGCGGACCTCGCGCCGAGCGGTGCCGGGTAGGGCCGGATGCGTCCGGGATAACGCCGCAATGCGGAAACCATCCCGGTCCTGTCGAGTTTGTCGCCAGACCGAACCGGGAACCGAGATTGATGAGGATGATCGTGTCCGCCCTCGCGGCGGGAGCTTTTCTGGCCGGCGCGGTAGCGCCCGCTCTCGCCGCCAAGGGCAGCGCCAAGGCGCCGACCCGCTTCGACGGCACCTGGAGCGTCGAGGTCATCACCGAGAGCGGATCCTGCGACCGCGCCTACCGCTACGGCGTCATCATCCAGAACGGCCAGGCCCGCTACGCCGGCGGCAGCGACTTCACCGTGTCCGGGAGGGTGCAGCCGAGCGGCGCCGTGCGGGCGACGATCAGCCGGGGCGACGCCGCGGCCCAGGTGGTCGGCCGCCTCGCCGCCGAGGGCGGCGGCAACGGAACCTGGACCACCTCCGGCTCGACCAGCTGCAAGGGCCGCTGGAACGCCGAGCGCCGCGGCTGACGGCCAAGCGCCGCGGCTGACGGCCGATCGCCGCGGCTCGCGGTCGAGCGCCGCGGCTCCAGGCAAACTCTGCCGCTCAGCTTGGGGTTTGCAGCACACGGCGGTCGGGAATCTGCTTTTGCGCCGGATTTCGCCCAAGATCCGCCCTTGATCGGCACGAGGCTTGCCGGGATACAGGCGGTTGATTCGGCCGAGGCCCGGATGATGAGAGCTCTGCTGTACGGCGCGATTGGTACCCTCGCGGCGATGGAACTGGCCGCTGCGGCCCACCCGGCCGCGGCCGCGCAAGGGCCCCGCGCCGAGCATCGGCGCGCGATGCTCGCCCCCCTCGAACAGGCGGCGACGGATTGCTTCGCCGAGACGATCGGCAACAACCCGGCGGCGCTCGCGCATGCCCGCGCCGGGCGCTGGTACGAGGCGGCCGGCGTGATCGGCTTCCTGTGCCGGCCGGAGGTCGACGCGATGACCAAGGCGCGCGACCACCTGGAGGGGCGCGGCGCCGGCGGGCGCTACTTCACCGGTCCCTATGCCCGCCATCTCGGCCAGGAGCTGGCGCGCCGCCTCGAGCCGCTGCTCGCCACCAAGGCGGTCGCCACTGCCGAGCCCCGGCCCGACAGCGAGACGCCGCCGGCCGCCCCGGCCGAGGAGCCGTAGCGCCACCGGGACGACGGGCGGGACGTGGTCCCGCCCGTGTCACGCGGCAGGGGCGGTTGGCCTCACTCGATGCCGAGCTTCGCCTTCAGGAGGGCGTTCACCGCCGCCGGATTGGCCTTGCCGCCGGTGGCCTTCATGGTCTGGCCGACGAACCAGCCGAGCAGGGTCGGCTTCGCCTTCGCTTGCTCGACCTTGTCGGGATTGGCCGCGATGATCTGGTCGATCGCCGCCTCGATCGCGCCGGTATCGGTCACCTGGCGCAGGCCGCGGCTCTCGACGATCTGGCGCGGCTCGCCGCCCTCGCTCCAGACGATCTCGAACACGTCCTTGGCGATCTTGCCCGAGATGGTGTCGTCGCCGATGAGATCGACGATCGCGCCGAGCTGGTCCGCCGAGACCGGGCTGTCCTCGATCGATCGGCCCTCCTTGTTCAGGCGGCCGAACAGCTCGTTGATGACCCAGTTCGCCGCGCTCTTGCCGTCGCGGCCCTTGGCCACGGCCTCGAAGTAGTCGGCAGAAGTACGCTCGGCCACCAGCACCGTCGCGTCGTAGGGCGACAGGCCGTACGATTCGATGAAGCGGGCCTTCTTGGCGTCGGGGAGCTCCGGCAGGCCGGCCGCGAGGCCGTCGACGAAGGCCTGGTCGAATTCCAGCGGCAGCAGGTCCGGATCGGGGAAGTAGCGGTAGTCGTGCGCCTCTTCCTTCGAGCGCATCGAGCGGGTTTCGCCCTTGTTCGGATCGAACAGGCGGGTTTCCTGGTCGATCGTGCCGCCATCCTCGATGATCGCGATCTGGCGCCGGGCCTCGACCTCGATCGCCTGGCCGATGAAACGGATCGAGTTGACGTTCTTGATCTCGCAGCGGGTGCCGAAGGGCGCGCCGACCTTGCGCACCGAGACGTTCACGTCGGCGCGGAGATTGCCCTTCTCCATGTCGCCGTCGCAGGTGCCGAGGTAGCGCAGGATGGTGCGCAGCTTCGTCACGTAGGCCTTTGCCTCCTCCGACGAGCGCAGGTCCGGCTTCGAGACGATCTCCATCAGCGCCACGCCCGACCGGTTGAGGTCGACGAAGCTCATCGTCGGGGACTGGTCGTGCAGCGACTTGCCGGCATCCTGCTCGAGGTGCAGGCGCTCGATCCCGACCGTGATGCTCTCGCCGTCGGGCAGGTCGACCAGCACCTCGCCCTCGCCGACGATCGGGCTCTTGTACTGGCTGATCTGGTAGCCCTGGGGCAGGTCCGGGTAGAAGTAGTTCTTCCGGTCGAACACCGAGCGGTGGTTGATCTGCGCCTTGAGGCCGAGGCCGGTGCGCACGGCTTGCGCGACGCATTCGCGGTTGATCACCGGCAGCATGCCGGGCATCGCGGCGTCGACCAGCGAGACGTTGTCGTTCGGCTCGGCCCCGAAGGCGGTCGGCGCGCCGGAAAACAGCTTCGAGCGGCTGGTGACCTGGGCATGGATCTCCATGCCGATCACCACCTCCCAGTCGCCCAGCGCGCCCTTGATCAGCTTCTTGGGGTTCACGGGAGCGGTCATGGCGGTCTTCTGTCTCTCGCACGAATCTCGCCTCTCCCGTGGGAGAGGTGACGGTGTCCTGCCTAGTAGGAAGGGCGGCGCTCGGGCGTCAAGCGCGCGGCGCGATCACCCGGCGGGCGGAGTAGCCGACGATCGCGTAGACGAGCGCCGCCCCCGTCCGCACCGGGAAGAAGGTGGGCAACTCCCGCCCGATCGGCGCCGGCCACGGCACCCCGATTCCGGTCACCACCCAGGAGACCAGCACCGAGCCGACGAGGGCGATGATCGCGACGAGCACCACCTTGCCGAACTGGTCCGCCTTCCAGCCGAGATAGAGCGCGAGCCCGATCAGGACGGGATCGAACGCCGCCATGATCCAGACTTCGGGCGGGTAGTAGGGGACGGTCGGGTGGTTCACGCCCACCACGCCTGCGGCAGGGCGATGCGGCCGGCCGCCTCCTCGATGACCTGGCCGGCGGCGAACAGCGTCTCCTCGTCGAAGGGACGGCCGATCAGCTGCAGGCCGAGCGGCAGGCCCTGTCCGTCGAGGCCCGCCGGGACCGCGATGCCGGGAAGGCCCGCCATGTTCACCGTCACGGTGAACACGTCGAGGAGATACATCTCGACCGGGTCGGCCTTCGCCTTCTCGCCGAAGCCGAAGGCGGCGGACGGGGTCGTTGGCGTCAGGATCGCGTCGACGCCCGAGGCGTAGACCTGCTCGAAGTCGCGCTTGATCAGCGTGCGGATCTTCTGCGCCCGGACGTAGTAGGCGTCGTAGTAGCCGGCCGAGAGCACGTAGGTGCCGATCATGATCCGGCGCTTGACCTCGCGGCCGAAGCCGGCGGCGCGGGTGCCCTCGTACATCCCGACGATGTCCTTCCCCGGCACGCGAAGCCCGTAGCGGACGCCGTCGTAGCGGGCGAGGTTCGAGGAGGCCTCGGCCGGCGCCACGATGTAGTAGGCCGGCAGCGCGTATCGCGTGTGCGGCAGCGAGACCTCGACGACCTTGGCGCCGGCCTCGCGCAGCCAGTCGGCGCCCTGCTGCCACAGCCGCTCGATCTCGGCCGGCATGCCCTCGACCCGGTACTCCTTCGGGATCCCGATGGTCAGGCCCTTCACGCCGCGGTTCACCGCCGCCTCGAAATCGGGCACCGGCAGATCGACCGAGGTGGTGTCCTTGGCGTCGTGGCCAGACATCGAGGTCAGCAGGATCGCGGTGTCGCGCACCGTGCGGGCGATCGGCCCGGCCTGGTCGAGGGAGGAGGCGAAGGCGACGGTGCCCCAGCGCGAGCAGCGGCCGTAGGTCGGCTTGATGCCGACCGTGCCGGTGAAGGCCGCCGGCTGGCGGATCGAGCCGCCGGTATCGGTGGCGGTGGCGCCCAGGCACAGGCGGGCCGCGACCGCGGCGGCCGAGCCCCCCGACGAGCCGCCGGGCACCAGCCTGGTGTCGGACAGGGCGCCGTCGGGCCCCTTGCGCCGCCAGGGCGAGACCACCGGGCCGTAGGCGCTGGTCTCGTTGGACGAGCCCATGGCGAACTCGTCGAGGTTGAGCTTGCCCAGCATCACCGCGCCGTCGCGCCACAGGTTGTGGGTGACGGTCGATTCGTAGTGCGGCTGGAAGCCCTCGAGGATCTTCGAGGCGGCCGTCGTGGTGACGCCGTGGGTGCAGAACAGGTCCTTGATGCCGAGCGGCAGGCCCTCGAGCGGCCGGGCCTCGCCGGCGGCGAGCTTCTGGTCGGCGACGTCGGCCATCGCGAGCGCCCGGTCGGGCGTCTCGAGCAGGTAGGCGTTGAGCGCCCGCGCCTTCTCGATCGCGTCGATATGGGCCTGGGCGAGCTCGCGGGCGGAGAACTCCTTCGCCCGCAGGCCGTCGCGGGCCTGCGCCAGGGTAAGGTCGGTCAGCTCTGCCGGCTTGGTGCTCACGGTCGTCTCGTCCTGTCGGGGCCCGAAGGGCCGCCATGGGTGCGCGTTCGTCGGTCGTCCCGTCGATTACTCGACGACCTTCGGCACCACGAAATAGTTGTCCTCGGTCAGCGGCGCGTTGAACACGATCTCGCGGGCGTGCCCGCCGTCGGTGATCACGTCCTCGCGGCTCTTCATCGCCATCGGGGTCACCGAGGTCATCGGCTCGATGCCGGAGACGTCGACCGCGTCGAGCTGCTCGACGAAGGACAGGATGGCGTTGAGCTCGCCCTGGAGCGGCGCCACCTCGTCGTCGGTGACCGCGATCCGCGCCAGGTGCGCGATGCGCCGGACCGTCTTGGCGTCGACCGACATGGGCACTCCGTTCGGACTAGCGAGGGACCGGGCTCGCGCGGCCCGGCGGCCGGTGGACGGCCGCGGGGCGCTATAGCACCGGCTTTCGCGCTGCCGCAACGGGCGCCCGGGACCTCAGGCCGCCGGGATCCGCACCGGCAGCGCCACGATGGCGTTGGAGCGGGTCTGCGGCACCTCGATCAGCACCGCCCGCGGCTTGAAGTGCCGGCGCGCCTCCATGCTGCCGGTATAGAGCACCGCGGCGGCGGTCAGCAGCATCAGCTTGTGCTTGCGCGGCATTCGCGGCCGGGCCGGCAAGGTCGCGGCGGGCAAGGTTGCAGCCTGCAAGGTTGCCGCCTGGCGGATCCGGCGGCCGATGACGAGGATCGCCTCGGCCGGCACCCGCCGCAGGGGCGGGGCCGCCTCGGCCGGGGCGAAGCTCCCGGCCGTGGCCGGCAGCTTGCCCCGCAAGGGGCTCACCGCGCCGTCGAGGTCGAGGGTCATCCGGCCCTGCTGCCGCGGGTCCGGGTCCGGCGCCTGTCGTGAGGCGGCGAAGGGAAGGATGTCGGCAGCCACGGGCGACCTCGTTGACGGGGGACGGCAGGTTAACGGTTTGTTAATCCCGCCGGCTCCGGCCCGCCACGTCAACCTTTCGTTAACCTTAACCGGTCCACGCCCGCCCGCCCGGGACGGCCGCCCCCGGGAGGGCGGCCGGGAGGGCCTACTGCACCGTGACGGCGGTGCCCTTGTGCGGCACGATCACCTGCACGCCGCTGCCGTCGAGGGCGGCGACAAAGCGGTCGGCGCTCGGATCGACGATCGGGAAGGAGCCGTAATGGCAGGGGATCACCGCCTTCGGCCGGAAGAAGCGCTTGACCGCGAGCGCCGCAGTCTCGGCCCCCATGGTGAACCGGTCGCCGATCGGCACCATCAGCACGTCGGGGCGGTAGATCTCCTGGATCAGCGCCATGTCGCCGAAGATGTCGGTGTCGCCCATGTGGTAGACCGTCGGCTCGCCCTCGGCGCGCACGATCACGCCGTTGGGCAGCCCCAGCGGCACCGTCACCCCGGCCTCGCTCATGCCGGCGGAGTGGTCGGCCCGCACCAGGCTGACCCGGAAGCCGCCGACGTCGACGGTGCCGCCGGTGTTCATCGGCTCGAACTGCGTCACGCCCTTCGAGGCCAGCCACATGCACAGGTCGTAGTTGGTGACGACCTTGGCCCCGGTCTCGGCGGCGATCTCGACGGTGTCGCCGACATGGTCGCCGTGGCCGTGGGTGACCAGGATATGGGTGGCGCCCGCGGTCGCCGCCGTGCGGTCGCCGTCGAAGGCCGGGTTGCCGCTGAAGAACGGATCGATCAACACGTGAGCGGACCCGAAATCGAGGCGGAAGGCGGAATGGCCGAACCAGGTGATGCGCATCGGACGATCTCCGGGCGAGTGAGCGTGCAGGGTGGAACTCGGCGGCCGACCGCCCGGACGCCGCGGCAGGGCGGGGCCGGCAAGGCCTACCTAACGCGCGGAGGCCGGCCGTGAACCGGGAGGCGATCGAAGCCTTCGCGGCCGAGTCGCGCGGCGGCGCCCGCCTGCTCGGGCTCGACCTCGGCACCAAGACCATCGGCCTCGCCCTCTCGGACGTGCAGCGCCGGATCGCCTCGCCGCTCGAGACGATCCGGCGGGTGAAGTTCACGCCCGACGCCGCGGCCCTGTCGGCCGTCGCCGTGAAGCACGCCGTCGGCGGGCTGGTGATCGGGCTGCCGCTCAACATGGACGGCAGCGAGGGGCCGCGGGTCCAGTCGACCCGGGCCTTCGTGCGTAACCTCAAGCCGATCCTGCCCCTGCCGGTCCTGTTCTGGGACGAGCGGCTGTCGACCGCCGCCGTCACCCGCACGCTGCTCGAGGCCGACGCCTCCCGAGCCCGGCGCGGCGAACTCGTCGACAAGCTCGCCGCCGCCTACATCCTGCAGGGCTGCCTCGACGTGCTCGACGGCTTGAGGGAGGACGGGGACGACTCGTCCGAGTGGTGAGGCGGCCCGGCCGGCAGGTGCGCGAGCCGCACCGCCGGCGAGGTCCAGATCAGGAGCGCCTGGAGCGCGAAGACGACGACCGCCAGGACCAGGCAGGCCTCGGCGCCCGACAGCCCGCCGACCAGGGCCGCCAGGGCCGCGCCGAGGGGCCGCGCCCCCTGGCTCATCACGCTGAGGCCCGAGACGCGCCCGAGCATCGCCGCCGGCGTCACCGCCTGGCGCAGGGTCGTGGTGCTGATCACCCACAGGATCGGGCCGGCGCCGAGGAGGAACAGCCCGGCCCCGGCGAGGGCCGGGCTCGGCACGACGATCGTCAGCGCCACGACGGCGGAAGCCGCCAGACCCGCGAGCGGCCCGATGCCGACGACCCGGCCGAAGCGCAGGTGCCGCAGGATCGCCGGGCTGAGGAGGGCGCCGGCCATCATGCCGAGCCCGTAGAGGCCCAGCACCACGCCGATGCCGGCGGCGTCGAGGCGCAGGTGGCGCGCGGCGTAGGGGACGAAGGCCGCGAGCAGCAGGAAGAACGCGGTGTTGAACACCACCTGGGTCGCGAGCACCGGCCGCAGCAGCGGATGACGGACCGCGAAGGCGGCGCCCTCGCGGATCTCGCGCCAGGGATGGCGGCGGGGCGGTGCCGGGCGCCGGGGTTCGGCGATTCCGACGAGCGCGAGCGCCGCCGCCAGAGAGAGCGCCACCGCCACCGCGAAGGCCGGTGCCGCCCCGGTCCAGCCGACCAGCGCGCCGCCGAGCGCCGGCCCGCCCGCGAAGGCGGCGGTGCGGGCGAGCTCGATACGGGCATTGGCGGTGCCGAGCGCGGCCGGCGGCACGAGCGCCGGCACCAGGGCGGGCCCCGCGACGCTGAACACCACCGTGCCGCAGGCCGACAGGAAGCCGAGGCCGGCCAGCAGCGGCCAGCTCGCCTGGCCCAGCAGGGCGAGGACCAGGATCGTCGCGAGGGCGGCGGCCCGCAGGAGCTCGGCGCCCGCCATCAGGCCGCGGCGCGGCAGCCGGTCGGCGAGCAGCCCCGCCGGGATCGCCGCGACCAGGAAGGGCAGGGTGAGCGCGGTCTGGAGCAGCCCGGCCTCGCCCTCCTGCGCGCCGAGGCCCAGCACCGCCACGATCGGGATGGCGGCGAGCGCGATCTGCTCGGCGGATTGCGCCGCGAGATTGGCGGCGGCGAGCCGCCCGAAGGCGCGGGGCAGGGAGTTTGAGGGCATGGGGGTTGAGGGCATGGCGGACGATCCGGCTGCGGGTGGCCGGACCGTGCCTGAGATCGGGCGAGGGCCGAAACCCGGTTCTTGCGGTGCAATCCGGGCGGGTCGGAGATCCGACGGACAGGCTCCGGCGCCGATGCTCTCCTCTCCCCGACGGATTCCGGGCATGCCCGGAATCCGCGACCGAGCGGCGACGTCAGGCAGGCCCGGCGTCGCTCCCGGGAAACGAGAAACCGCCGCTTCTCCTCTCCCCGGATCGCCCGGTGCAGGTCGGGACAGGCGGAACCTGGCCGCCCGCCTACTCCCCCGCCGCGCTCTTCTTCGCGGCCGGCTTCTTCGCCGGTGCCTTCTTGGCAGCGGTGGCCGTCGTCGCCGTGCCCTTCGCCGCCGCCTTTCGGGCCGTGGGCTTGGCGGTCGCCGCCTCGCCGCCGTTCTCGGCGGAAGCCTCGGCAGCCTCCGCCTTCGTGGTCTTGGCCTTTGCCGTCTTCGCGGATGCCTTGGCCGGCGCCTTGCGCGCGCCCGCCTTCTTCTTCGTCCCGCCGCCGGCCTCGCGCCGCGCCGCGATCAGGCGCAGGGCCTCGTCGAGGGTCACCGCCTCGGCATCCGCCCCCTTCGGCAGGGTGGCGTTGATCTCGCCGTCGGTGACGTAGGCGCCGTAGCGGCCGGCCTTGACGGTGACCGGCTTGCCGCTCTCCGGCGCGGTGCCGATCAGGCGGCCGGGATCCTGCGCCGGGCGCCCGCCGCCCTGCTCCTTCTGGACGATCAGGTCGATGGCCCGGTTGGCGCCGACCTCCAGCACGTCGTCGTCCTTGCCGAGATTGGCGTAGGTCTTGCCGTGCTGCACGTAGGGGCCGTAGCGGCCGATATTGGCCAGGATCGGCTCGCCGGTCTCCGGGTGGCGCGCCACCTCGCGGGGCAGCGACAGGAGCTTGAGCGCCTTCTCGAGGTCGACCGCCGACGGAGCGAGGCCCTTGGGCAGGGAGGAGCGCTTCGGCTTCTCGGCCCCCTTCTCGGCCGAAGCCTCGCCGAGCTGCAGGAACGGGCCGAAGCGGCCGTCGCGTAAGGTCACGGGCAGGCCGGTCTCGGGATCGTCGCCGAGCACCCGCACGCCGGGCTGGCCGCCCTCGCCGGATCCCTCGCCGTCGCCGTCGAGGCCGGTGGCGTTGAGCTGGCGGGTGTACTTGCACTCGGGATAGTTCGAGCAGCCGACGAAGGCGCCGAACTTGCCGAGCTTGAGCGAGAGCTGGCCGCTGGCGCAGTTCGGGCAGGCGCGCGGGTTTCCGCCGTCGGCCTTGGCCGGGAAGATGTGCTCGGCGAGAAGCCCGTTCAGCGCCTCCAGCACCTCCGCGGTGCGCAGCTCCTTGGTCCCGGCGATCGCCGCGGAAAAGTCGCGCCAGAAGTCGCGGAGCACCGCGCGCCAGTCGATCTCGGCGTTCGACACCCGGTCGAGCTGGGTTTCCAGGTCAGCGGTGAAGTCGTACTCGACGTAGCGGCGGAAGAAGCTCTCGAGGAAGCCGGTGACGATCCGGCCCTTGTCCTCCGGCACCAGGCGCTTCTTGTCGATCTTGACGTATTCGCGATCGCGCAGGACCTGCAACACTGCGGCGTAGGTCGAGGGCCGGCCGATGCCGAGCTCCTCCATCCGCTTGACCAGGCTCGCCTCGGAGTAGCGCGGCGGCGGCTCGGTGAAGTGCTGGGTCGCGGCGATGCGCTCGCGGGTGAGCGCGTCGTCCTTGCGCATCGGCGGCAGGCGACGGGACTCCTCGTCCTCCTCGTCGTCCTTGCCCTCCTGGTAGAGGGTGAGGAAGCCGTCGAACTTCACCACCTGGCCGGTGGCGCGCAGGTCGATGCGGCGCGGGCCGACCTGCGCCGAGATCTCGACCGTCGTGCGCTCGAGCTCGGCCGACTCCATCTGGCTCGCCACGGTGCGGGTCCAGATCAGCTCGTAGAGCTTGGCCTGCTCCGGTTCGAGGAAGCGGGCGACCTCCTTCGGCAGCCGGCCGAGATCGGTCGGGCGCACCGCCTCGTGGGCCTCCTGGGCGTTCTTCGCCTTCACGCTGTACTTGCGCGGCGCACCCGGCACGTAGGCATCGCCGTACTCGGCGCCGATCACCTGGCGGGCCTGGGCGACCGCCTCCGGCGCCATGTCGACGCCGTCGGTCCGCATGTAGGTGATGAGGCCGACGGTCTCGCCGCCGATCTCGATGCCCTCGTAGAGACGCTGGGCCACCCGCATGGTCTGGGCCGGCGCGAGGCCGAGCTTGCGCGAGGCCTCCTGCTGCAGCGTCGAGGTGGTGAAGGGCGGCTGGGGATGGCGCTTGGCGGGCTTGGCCTCGACCGAGGCGACCGTGAAGGTGGCAAGCTCCAGGTCGCGCCGGAAGGCCTCGGCCTCCTCCGCGTTGCCGACGTCGAGGCGCTGGATCCGCTTGCCGTCGGCGCCCACCAGCCGGGCCTCGAACACCGCGCCGCTCTCGGTCTTGAGCGTCGCGACGATCGACCAGTATTCCCGCGGCTTGAAGGTCTCGATCTCGCGCTCGCGGTCGCAGACGAGGCGGAGCGCCACCGACTGCACGCGGCCGGCCGAGCGGGCGCCCGGCAGCTTGCGCCACAGCACCGGCGAGAGGTTGAAGCCGACGAGGTAGTCGAGCGCGCGCCGCGCCAGGTAGGCGTCGACGAGGGCCTGGTCGATCGCCCGCGGCTGGGCCATCGCGGTCGCGACCGCGTCCTTGGTGATGGCGTTGAAGGTCACCCGCTCGACCGGGATGTCCTTGAGCACCTTCTTGGCCTGGAGCGCCTCCAGCACGTGCCAGGAGATCGCCTCGCCCTCGCGGTCCGGGTCGGTCGCCAGGATCAGCTTGTCGGCGCCCTTGACGGCCTTGGCGATCTCGGCGACGCGCTTGGCCCCGCGATCCTCCAGCTCCCACAGCATATGGAAGTCCTGCTCGGGATCGACCGAGCCGTCTTTCGCCGGGAGATCCCGGATATGCCCGAACGAAGCCAGCACCTCGTAGTCGCTGCCGAGGTATTTATTGATCGTCTTGGCTTTGGCCGGCGACTCGACGACGACGACTTTCATGGACGGGCTGCCTCTTCGAAGAGCACACCGCGGCAGATCGGGCTTCAACTTGTGCGGGGCGGCTGGCGCGGATTTTCGCGCGGCGAAGCGGACAAGTGGGTGATGACGCGGCGCTTGTCAAATACCGCCGATGGTCCGAAGCGTTCCTGCACGCTCGTCCTTGCGGGCGGCGCGCCGCGCTCCTATAGCCCTGGGCTCAGGATGAGCACCCAGTCACCTCCCGGCTTCCCGCACCGCCACCTCCTCGGCATCGAGGGCCTCTCGCCCCTCGACATCGTGGCGCTCCTCGACCGTGCCGACGAGGCCGTCGAGATCAGCCGCCAGGTCGAGAAGAAGCGCACGACCCTGCGCGGGCGCACCCAGATCAACCTGTTCTTCGAGCCCTCGACCCGGACCCAGTCCTCGTTCGAGCTCGCCGGCAAGCGCCTCGGCGCCGACGTGATGAACATGTCGGTCGCCTCCTCGTCGGTGAAGAAGGGCGAGACCCTGATCGACACCGCAGCGACCCTGAACGCGATGCGGCCCGACATCATCGTGGTCCGCCACCACCAGGCCGGCGCGGTGCATCTCCTTGCCCGCAAGGTCGATTGCGCGGTGGTCAATGCCGGCGACGGTGCCCACGAGCACCCGACCCAGGCGCTGCTCGACGCGCTGACCATCCGCCGCAACAAGGGCCGGATCGAGGGGCTCCAGGTCGCGATCTGCGGCGACGTCCTGCACTCGCGGGTCGCGCGCTCGAACATCATCCTGCTCATGGCGCTCGGCGCCCGGGTGCGGGTGATCGGCCCCTCGACCCTGCTGCCGCCGGGGCTCCAGCGCTTCGGCGTCGAGGTCTTCACCGACATGCGCAAGGGCCTCGCGGGCGTCGACATCGTCATGATGCTGCGGCTCCAGCGCGAGCGGATGAACGGCTCGTTCGTGCCCTCCGTGAAGGAGTATTTCCGCTATTTCGGCCTCGATGGCGACAAGCTGAGCCACGCCAGGGCCGACGCCCTGGTGATGCATCCCGGCCCGATGAACCGCGGCGTCGAGATCTCCTCCGAGGTCGCCGACGGCGCGCAGTCGCTGATCCGCGAGCAGGTCGAGATGGGGGTCGCGGTGCGGATGGCGGTGCTGGAAGCGCTGGCGACGCATTTGCCGAACGCATGACCGCCGCTTGACATGCCGCCGCGGGCCTTCGACCTTGATATCCAGGCGATCCGGCGGCGTCTCGAGCGGGAGGGTTGGCGGATCCGGCCTTCGAAGGGCCCGCACGACATCTACACCATGCCGGGACGCCCGCACATCGCAGTGCCCCGGGGCCGCGGCAGCCTGCCGTCCGGGACCGCCCGGTCGATCGCGCGGAACGCCGGATGGCTGGACGGGAGCGAGGAGCCGTGACCGCGTATATCGGCATACTGGAGAAGGAACCCGGCACCCTCTGGGGCCTCTGGTTCCCCGACCTGCCAGGCTGCGTCGCCGCCGGTGACTCGGCCGACGAGGCTCTGGCGCAGGCCGCGGAGGCCCTGGCGCAGTGGTCGGGCCTGGCTCGGGAGGATGGCGCCGCCCTGCCGGCGCCCCGTTCCATCGAGATCCTGCGGTCGGATCCGGATGTCGCCGGTGCTCTCGCAGCGGGCCACGTCGCGGTCGCGGTTCGTCCGCCGGCCGACGATCTCGGCCTCGACGACGCGCAGCTTCAAGCCGTCGATCAGGCCGCCGAGCGGCGGGGCCTGACCCGCAGCGGCCTGGTCCGCGCCCTGGTGCTCGACGAGATCGCCGGTTGATCCGGCCCGCATCTCTCTTCTTCCTTTTTCCCGCACCGTAGGCCGATGTCACCCTCCTGCATCCTCCTCACCAACGCCCACCTGATCGACCCCGCCACCGGCCGCGAGGGCCCGGGCGCGGTGCTCGTCCGCGACCGGACGATCGCCGACATCCACTGGGGCAAGCCCGCTTCCGTGCCGGAGGGCGCGGAGGTGATCGAGTGCGGCGGGCAGGTGCTCACGACCGGACTCGTGGATCTGCGCGCCTTCGTGGGCGAGCCCGGCGCCGAGCACCGCGAGACCCTGGCGAGCGCCAGCGCGGCGGCCGCCGCCGGCGGCGTGACCACCCTGGTCTGCATGCCCGACACCAACCCGCCGATCGACGAGCCGGCGATCGTCGACTTCGTGCTGCGCCGCGCCCGCGACACCGCCTGCATCCACGTGCTGCCGGCCGCCGCCATCACCAAGGGCCTCGCCGGCCAGGTGATGACCGAGTTCGGCCTGCTCACCGAGGCCGGCGCCGTCGCCTTCACCGACGGGCTGAAAGCCGTCACCAACGCCCAGGTGATGCGGCGCGCGCTCACCTACGCCCGCGATTTCGGCGCGCTGCTGATGCAGCACGTCGAGGAGCCGACGCTGGTCGGCGACGGGGTGATGAACGAGGGCGAGATGGCCTCGCGGCTCGGCCTGCACGGCATCCCGCGGGAGGCCGAGACGGTCCTGCTCGAGCGCGACATCCGCCTCGTGCGCCTGACCGGCGGGCGCTACCACGCCGCGATGATCTCGTGCGCCGATTCGGTCGAGATCGTGCGGCGGGCCAAGGAGGCCGGCCTGCCGGTCACCTGCGGCGTCTCGGTCAACAACCTGGTGCTGAACGAGAACGACATCGGTCACTACCGCACCTTCTGCAAACTCTCGCCGCCCCTGCGCACCGAGGCCGACCGCCAGGCCGTGGTGGCGGCGCTCAACGAGGGCGTGATCGACGTCATCGTCTCCGATCACAACCCGCAGGACGTCGAGACCAAGCGCCTGCCCTTCGCGGAGGCCGCCGACGGGGCGCTCGGCATCGAGACCGTGCTGGCCGCCGCGCTCCGGCTGGTCCATGCCGGCGACGTCGCGCTGCCGCGGCTTCTCGCCGCCCTCTCGGCCGCGCCGTCGCGGGTCCTCGGCCGCGAGACCGGGCGCCTCAGCCCCGGCGCCCCGGCCGACCTCGTGCTGATCGACCCGGACGCGCCCTACGTCCTCGACAAGCGCCGGCTGAAGTCGCGCTCGAAGAACTCGCCCTTCGACGAGGCGCGCCTGCAGGGTCTGGCCTCGCTGACCATGGTCGCCGGCCGCATCGTCCACCGCGTCGAGGAGGCCGGCCGATGACGCCGGACTGGATTCCGATCGCCCTCTGGCTCGGCATCGGCTACCTCTTCGGGGCGATTCCGTTCGGGCTGATCCTGACCCGCTTCGCCGGGCTCGGCGACGTGCGGGCCATCGGCTCGGGCAATATCGGCGCCACCAACGTGCTGCGCACCGGCCGCAAGGGGCTCGCCGCCGCGACGCTCCTGGGCGACGCGCTCAAGGGCACGGCCGCGGTGCTGCTCGCGTCGCGCCTCGGCGGGCCGGAGGCGGCGCTGGCGGCGGGGCTCGGCGCCTTCCTCGGCCACCTCTTCCCGGTCTGGCTCGGCTTCAAGGGCGGCAAGGGCGTCGCCACCTTCATCGGCGTGCTGCTCGGCCTCTATCCGCTCGGCGTGCTGGTCTTCGCGGCGGTCTGGCTCGGCCTCGCCTTCCTGCTGCGCTACTCCTCGGCCTCGGCGCTCGCGGCCTCCGCGGCGACGCCTGCCGCCCTGTGGGCGTTCGGGCAAACCCACCTCGCGGTGCTGTTCTGCGTGCTCGCCCTGCTGCTATGGTGGAAGCACGCGCCCAATATCCGCCGCCTCGCGGCAGGCACGGAAGGGCGCATCGGGCAGAAGGGCTGAAGGTCTGACATCGACCCTCACCCAAGGTCCGGCGGACCTGCGAGGGGAGTGAAGGGCGTGCACCTCAGCGACGCGCAGCGGCTCGACTGGCTCCGGCTGATCCGCTCGGAGGGCGTCGGCCCCCGCACCTTCCGGGGATTGGTGAACCGCTTCGGCGGTGCCGGCGCGGCGCTCAAGGCCCTGCCGGACCTCGCGAAGGCCCGGGGCAAGCCGATCCGGGTGACGACCAGGGCGGAGGCCGAGCGCGAGATCGCGGCGGCCGCCCGCCTCGGCGCCCGTTTCGTGGCGATGGGCGAGCCGGACTATCCCCTCCCGCTCCAGGCGACCGCCGACGCCCCGCCGCTCCTGGCGATCCGCGGCGACGCGGCCTGCCTGACGCGGCCCGCCGTCGCCATCGTCGGCTCGCGCAACGCCTCGGCGGCCGGCCTCACCTTCACCGAGCGCCTGTCGCACGCGCTCGGCGCCGAGGGGCTGGTGATCGTCTCCGGCCTCGCCCGCGGCGTCGATGCCCGCGCGCACAAGGCGGCGTTGCAGAGCGGGACCGTGGCCGTGCTGGCCGGCGGGCTCGACCGGATCTACCCGTCCGAGCACGAGGAGCTGGTGACCCGCATCCTCGGTTCCGGTGGCGCCGTCGTCGCCGAGATGCCGATGGGCTGGGAGCCGCGCGGCCGCGATTTCCCGCGCCGCAACCGCATCATCTCGGGCCTGTCCCTCGGCACGGTCGTGGTGGAGGCGGCGCGCCGCTCCGGTTCGCTGATCACCGCCCGCTTCGCCCTGGAGCAGGGCCGCGAGGTCTTCGCGGTGCCGGGCTCGCCCCTCGATCCCCGTGCCGAGGGCACCAACGACCTCATCCGCGATGGCGCCACCCTGTGCGCCGCGCCCGAGCACGTGATGGCGGTTCTGGCGCCCCTGATCGGCGGGCCGGCGCCGGAGACGGGCGCCGAAGACGCGGCGGACCGTCCCGAGCCGGCCCGGTACTGGGACGAGATCGACTTCTCGGCCGACCCGGTCACCGCGATGGCGGCCGAGCCGGCGCAGGCGCCCCTCGACGATGCCCCGGACCCGGTGCCGGCGCGGCAGGACGACCGGGCCATCCTGCTCGAGCTGCTCGGCCCGTCCCCGGTCCCGGTCGATGCCCTGGCGCGACAGGCCGGCCTGCCGGCGCGGGTGGTGCAGGGATTGCTGATGGAGCTGGAGCTCGACGGGAAGGTGTGGCGGCACCCGGGCGGAGCGGTGTCGCTGCGCTGACCCGGTCAGGGCGCCGCGCCCCGGTGCATCGCCTCGACCGCCGGCGTGAAGCGCCCGTCCGGCCCGTGCAGCACCAGGGCCGGTACCAGGGCGAAGGGCGCCCGGCTGCCGCGCACGCCCGAGACCAGCACCCGGATCGCCGGCGCATCCGCCCGCGGCTGGACCGGCGTGACCTCGAGCCCGCCGAACCGGCCCGCCAGTGCGTCGAGGCAGGCCGGGAGCGCATCGGCGCGGTGGATCAGCACCAGCCGCCCGCCGGGGCGCACGAGATCGGCGCAGGTCCGCAGCCAGGCCTCCAGGCCGCCGGGCTCGGAGAAGCCGTGCGCCGCCGCCTTCGCCGACACCGGCGAGCTCCGGGTGCGGCCGGGCTCGAAGAAGGGCGGGTTGGTGAGCAGGAGGTCCACGGAATCGGGCAGGAGCCCGGCCTGCCGCCGCTCGCGCCCGGGCGCCGTCACGTCGGCCTCGATCACCCGGACCCGGTCGGCGAGCCCGTTCTCCTCGACGTTGCGGCGCGCGAGGCCGGCGGCCTCCGGGTCGCGCTCGACCAGCGTCACGCGCGCCTCCGGGCAGGCGAGGGCGACGGCGAGCCCGACCGCGCCGGTGCCGGCGCCGAGATCGCACACCGTCATGCCGCTTGCGGTCTTGCTGTCGGCGCTCGCGGCGAGCAGCGCCGCGTCGGTCCCGGCCCGGTGGGCACCGCGCGGCGGCTGGCGGAGGCTGAGCCGGCCGCCGAGCCAGGATTCGGGCGGGGAGGCGGAGTCCGGCGGGCTCATCGGCTCACCCCTCGTGGCGCAGCTCGTGGGCGAGGCCCGCATCGGTGAGGATGCGCCGGGCCTGGCGCGCATGGTCCTCCGGCACCAGCAACCGGCGCGGGAAGGCGCCGATCATGCCTTCCATCACGCTGATGTGGTTGTCGGCCACCAGGACCGGGATCTCGGCGCCGCTGAGCAGCGACTCCGCGAAGCCGATCAGGACGAGGTCGTTGGTGCGGATCAGCTCGATCATGGTGCGGTCGTCGGGGCTCGCGCGGTGTCCTGGCTCGGATCGCGGCGGCCATACCACACCTGCGGACCGGGTGCGCCGCATCCCCAGGCCGCCGCCCCGGTTCCGGGCCTTGCGGCAGCTTGCGTGTTGCCGCCGGGGGCGCTCGCGTGCCAAAGGGGGCGGGAACAGATCGAGCGGCCCCGCGGTCCGGGCCGGCTCCGAGGAGATCGCGCGGGCGTGGGCGTCGTACTTCCCCTTCAGGACAGACCCTCCGATCCGGAGGCCAGCCTCGACGCCCTGGTGGGCCTCGTGGCGGCCGGGATGGAGCGCGTCAACGCGATGATCCTGTCGCGCACCGGCTCCGACGTGACGATGATCCCGGAGGTCGCCAACCACCTGATCTCCTCGGGCGGCAAGCGCCTGCGCCCGATCCTGACGCTCGCGACGGCCTCGCTCAGCGGGTACGACCCGGCCGGCGACGGCGACGTCAAGCTCGCCGCCAGCGTCGAGTTCATGCACACGGCCACGCTGCTCCACGACGACGTCGTCGACGAGAGCGACATGCGCCGCGGCAAGGTCGCGGCGCGGATCAAGTGGGGCAACGAGGCCAGCGTCCTCGTCGGCGACTTCCTACTCGGCCAGGCCTTCAAGATGATGGTCGAGGTCGGCTCGCTGCGCGCCCTCGACATCCTGTCCTCGGCCGCCTCGGTGATCGCCGAGGGCGAGGTGATGCAGCTCACCGCCGCCCGCAGCACCGAGACCACCGAGGACGAGTACCTCGCGGTGATCCGGGCGAAGACCGCCGAGCTGTTCGCCGCGGCCTGCGAGGTCGGCCCGGTGCTGGCGCAGCGGCCGAAGGCCGAGATCGCCGCCTGCCGCAGCTACGGCATGAATCTCGGCATCGCCTTCCAGCTCGTCGACGACGCCCTCGATTACGGCGGCACCAGCGCCGACCTCGGCAAGAACGTCGGCGACGATTTCCGCGAGGGCAAGATCACCCTGCCGGTCGTGCTGTCGTTCCGGCGCGGCAGCGACGAGGAGCGGACGTTCTGGCGCCGCACCCTGGAGCGCCAGGAGATCGAGGAGCCGAGCGACCTCGACGCGGCCATCGCGATCATGCGCCGCCACCGCGCCCTCGAGGACACGATCGAGCGCGCGCGCCATTACGGCGCCATGGCCAAGGACGCGCTGGCGCTGTTCCCGGCCTCGCCGATGAAGCAGGCCCTGCTCGAGGCGGTGGATTTCTGTATCGCGCGGGCGCGGTAGGGGCGCGGTAGGGGCGGGGTCGGGCGCCGCGTCTCGCGCGGCCGGTATCGTCGTCGGCATCTGCCGGCGGCGGGGCCTCGGCGACCTGTCGACGCGCTGCAGCCACGGTCCACGACACGAGC
>NZ_LWHQ01000008.1:7919-48335 GCF_001653715.1 Methylobacterium platani | reverse complement strand
ATCGTCCGCCCCTATGGTCGGGCCGAGGTCGCGGTGTCGTGTACCGTGCGCTTCAGCAGGCGCTCAGGATGAGGTCGCGGACGGGAAAGAAAAATCCCTTGCGACCGTGCCTCGCAACGCGAGCGCCCCTGAGAGGGAGAGGGAACCATCCTTTCCTCGTCCTGGACGCCGCGCGTCCGGAAACCCCGATCTAGCGCGTCTCCCGCTTCTCCAGCGCCGTCTTCACCTGCTTGAGCTGGTCGAACACCGCGCTCGGCGTGGTGCCGAAGAAGGCGAGGCTCGAATTGACCGCCCAGTAGCCGGCGAACAGGATCACCGGCACCAGGATCCAGGCGAGGATCTCCTCGCCGATCTTGCGGCGCCGGCGCCGCTGGCGCCGCTGCTCGCGCCGGGTCGGCTTGGGGGAAGGCGGGGCCACGGTCGCGGCCGGGGCGAGGGGCCCTTCGTTCAGATCGCCGCTCATGGGGATCGTCTCACGCTTCTCGGCGCAGAAGGGCGTGCCCTCGCGCATCCATCACCGGGCCTCGCGATCCGCCGGGGATGCCGAGGCCTCAAATGCGCATCCCGGCGGGGAGGTCCCGCCGGGATGCGCGCGTCTCGATGAGCCTCATACACGGGAGCCGGCCCCGGATCGAGGGGGTAGCCCTCGATCCGCGATCGAGGGGGTAGCCCTCGATCCGGCTGGGCTCAGGCCCGGACCAGCGGCACCTTCGGCACGGTCCGGACACCGCCGCCGCCATCGCCCGAGCCGCCGTCCTTCGGCTTCTTCGGCGCGGCGCGGGGCCGCTTCTGCTTCTTCGCCGCCTTCTTGGCCGCGATGGTCACGTCCTTCTCGGGCCGCGGCGTCACCGGGCCGGCCGGGAAGACGAAGCCGAGGCTCGGCTTCTCGCCCTCGGGCCGCTTGACGATCACCCGGACCGCGCCGCCGTCCTTGAGCTTGCCGAACAGCACCTCGTCGGCGAGCGGGGTCTTGATGGTCGACTGGATCAGGCGGGCCATCGGGCGGGCGCCCATGGCCTCGTCGTAGCCGTTCTCGACCAGCCAGTCCCGCGCCTCGTCGGACAGCTCGATGGTGACGTTGCGGTCGGCGAGCTGCGCCTCGAGCTGGAGGACGAACTTGTCGACGACCTTGGCCACCACCTCCTTCGGCAGGTGGCCGAAGGACACGGTCGCGTCGAGGCGGTTGCGGAATTCCGGGGCGAACAGGCGGTTGATCGCCTCCTGGTCGTCGCCGGTGCGCTTGTTCTGGGTGAAGCCGAACGCCGCCTTGGCGAGGTCGGCCGCACCCGCATTCGTCGTCATGATGATGATGACGTTGCGGAAATCGACCTGCTTGCCGTTATGGTCTGTCAGCTTGCCGTGATCCATCACCTGCAGCAGGATGTTGAACAGGTCCGGGTGGGCCTTCTCGATCTCGTCGAGCAGCAGAACGCAATGCGGGTGCTGGTCGATGCCGTCGGTGAGGAGGCCGCCCTGGTCGAAGCCGACATAGCCCGGAGGGGCGCCGATCAGCCGCGAGACGGTGTGCCGCTCCATGTATTCCGACATGTCGAAGCGCAGCATCTCGACGCCGAGGCTCGAGGCGAGCTGCTTGGCGGCTTCCGTCTTGCCGACGCCGGTCGGGCCGGCGAACAGGTAGGCGCCGATCGGCTTGTCGGGGTCGCGCAGCCCGGCCCGGGCGAGCTTGATCGACGCGGTCAGCGCGTCGATGGCGGCGTCCTGGCCGTAGACCACCCGCTTCAGGTTGTCGGTGAGGTGGGCGAGCACCTCCGCGTCGTCCTTCGAGACGGTCTTCGGCGGGATGCGGGCCATCGTGGCGATGGTCGCCTCGATCTCCTTCACGCCGATCGTGCGCTTGCGGCGACCCTCCGGCACCAGCATCTGCGAGGCGCCGGTCTCGTCGATCACGTCGATCGCCTTGTCCGGCAGCTTGCGGTCGTTGATGTAGCGGGCCGACAGCTCGACCGCGGCCTTCACGGCCTCGGTCGTGTACTTGAGCTTGTGGAACTCCTCGAAGGACGGACGCAGGCCCTTGAGGATCTCGATCGCGTCCGGGATCGACGGCTCGTTGACGTCAATCTTCTGGAAGCGGCGCACCAGCGCCCGGTCCTTCTCGAAGTACTGGCGGTACTCCTTGTAGGTGGTCGAGCCGATGCAGCGGAGCGCACCCGAGGCCAGCGCCGGCTTGAGCAGGTTCGAGGCGTCCATCGCGCCGCCCGAGGTCGCACCGGCGCCGATCACCGTGTGGATCTCGTCGATGAACATGATGGCGTTCGGGTGCGCCTCGATCTCCTTCATCACCTGCTTGAGGCGCTCCTCGAAGTCGCCGCGGTAGCGGGTGCCGGCGAGCAGCGTGCCCATGTCGAGGGAGAAGACCGTCGCGTCGGCCAGGACCTCCGGCACCTCGTGCTGGATGATCTTGCGGGCGAGGCCTTCCGCGATCGCGGTCTTGCCGACGCCGGGATCGCCGACGAGCAGCGGATTGTTCTTCTGCCGGCGGCAGAGCACCTGGATCGTGCGCTGGACCTCGTTCTCGCGGCCGATCAGCGGGTCGATCTTGCCCTCGCGGGCCTTCTTGTTGAGGTTGACGCAATAGGCGTCGAGGGCGTCGCCCTTCTTCTTCTGGCCGCCGCGCTCGTCCTCGGCCCCGCTCGGACGCTCCGTCGGACCCTCCTCGTCGGCGCCGCGCACCGGCTTGCCCTCGGACAGGCCGGGGCGCTTGGCGATGCCGTGGCTGATGTAGTTGACCGCGTCGTAGCGGGTCATGTCCTGCTCTTGCAGGAAGTAGGCGGCGTGGCTCTCGCGCTCGGCGAAGATCGCCACCAGCACGTTGGCGCCGGTGACCTCCTCCCTCCCTGACGACTGCACGTGGATCACCGCGCGCTGGATCACGCGCTGGAAGCCCGCCGTCGGCTTGGCGTCCTGCCGCCCGTCGCCGGTGAGGTTGGCGAGCTCGGTGTCGATGTACTCGACGAGGTTGCGCTTGAGCAGGTCGACGTCGACGTTGCAGGCCCGCATGACCGCGGCCGCGTCCTGGTCGTCGACCAGGGCGAGCAGGAGATGCTCGAGCGTCGCGTATTCGTGTCGGCGCTCGCCGGCCAGCGCCAGGGCGCGGTGGAGAGCTTGTTCAAGGCTGCGTGAGAAGCTGGGCAAAGCGGGCCTCTTAGCTGGTGCCTATTTCTTTTCCATGACGCATTGCAGAGGATGTTGGTGTTTCCGAGCAAAGTCCATGACCTGCGTCACCTTGGTCTCGGCGACCTCGTAGGTGAATATGCCGCACTCGCCGACGCCGTTCTGATGGACGTGCAGCATGATGCGGGTCGCGTCCTCACGCGACTTGTTGAAGAATCGTTCCACGACGTGGACGACGAATTCCATCGGCGTGTAGTCGTCGTTGAGCAGCAGCACGCGGTAGAGGTTGGGCCGCTTGGTGCGCGGCTTCGTCCGCGTGATCACGGCGGTTCCCGATCGCCCGTCGCCGTTGCCGGGGGCGCGGGGATTGGCCGCGACCGGCCTGGTGGAGGGTTCGCCCTGCCTCGGGACCTGAGCCATCTGAATCGTACCGACCTCGCTCTGGCGACCGCGCCGAGCCGCACCGGCCCTCCGTCTGGCGAAAGGGTCCGTGTGGCGTCGCGGGCGGCAGCCTATCACGTCGGCTGCCGGTGCCGAGCCTAATCTATAGGCCGAGTCGGCGCTTCGCCAGTCGGCTGCGCGCTCTTGTCGTGCGGGGCCGACCCCGGAACGCGACGCGGCCGGCACGGGAGAACCGTGCCGGCCGCTGGAAAAGGTCGTGGCGAGGGCGGCCGGGCCGGCCGCCCGTCCAATGCTTACGCGGCGTCCTTGGCGGCGTCGAAGGTCTTGCCGGCCTCGTCCTGGGCCTTGTTCAGGCCGTCCTTGGCCTGCTCGAAGGCGCGGCCCTGCGCCTTGAAGGCCTGGTCCTGGAACTTCGAGGCCTGCTGCTGGGCCTGGGTGACGATGCCCTCGAACGGCTTCGCCATCTCCTTGGCGAGGTTTGTGTAGAGCTCGGTCATCTTCTGGCTCTGGGCGACGGTGCGCTCGTAGGAGGCCTTCAGGTACTCGGCCTGGATCTCGAGCGCCTTGTCGAGCGAGCGGACGCCGGCGAGCTTCTCGAGGGTGGCGGTGCCGTGCTCGAAGGACTGCTTGGCGAAGTCGGTCGCCTCGACGGCGATCGCCTGGCTGGCCTTCGACAGGGTGCCGAAGCTGCGCAGCATCGCGTCCATGCCGTCCTTGCCGAACTTCTGGGCCGCCTCGGCCTGCTTCTCGACCTGCTGGCTGATGTTCTGCTGGTTCATGGTGTCGCCGGCGCCCGCAGACGGGCGCCCCCTCTTCGCGCGGCGTGAAGGGCGATGCGGGGCGCCCGCGCGTCGCGCTCCGCTGCGGGCAATATGTGCACTGCACAAAATTCGTCAAGAGCCGTTGTGCAGCGCACAAAGCGGAGAATTCGAGCGTCGGAGGTTGCGTGGAATTAACCGGGGCGTAACCGCGCCTGCCTAGCCTGTTTGACAGTGATGCCGCTGCGCCAGGCCGTCCCGCCGGGCGCCGGCGGTCCGGGGTGCCGCCCTCGTCGCGGGCGCCCTCTACAGTCCAACGGGGTAGTTGCGTGATGCGTTGCGTTCACGGCCAATCTGGACCCGCGCTGCCGGCCGTGCTCGCCGCCGCTGCGGTGCTGACGGCGCTCACCGCCTCGCCCGCCGAGGCGCGCCGGCGCGTCCATCACGGCGGCGGCGGGGGCTACAACCCGCCCTACGCGGCGATGGTGGTCGACGCCAAGACCGGCCGCGTGATGCACGCGGTCAACGAGGACGCCCTGCGGCACCCGGCCTCGATCACCAAGGTGATGACGCTCTACCTGCTGTTCGAGCAGCTCGAGCGCGGCAAGATGGATCTCGACTCGCCGCTGCAGATCTCGGCCAACGCCGCCCGGCAGGCGCCCTCGAAGCTCGGCCTCCGCCCGGGCTCGACCATCACGGTCGAGGAGGGGATCAAGGCGCTCGTCACCAAGTCCGCCAACGACGTCGCCTGCGCCATCGGCGAGAACATCGCCGGCTCCGAGCCGGCCTTCGCCGAGATGATGACGCGCAAGGCCCATGCCCTCGGCATGACGCGCACGCACTACGCCAACGCCTCCGGCCTGCCGGACGCCGACCAGATCACCACGGCCCGCGACCTGACGATCCTCGCCCGCGCGATCCAGGACCGCTTCCCGAAATACTACCGCTACTTCCAGACCCGCTCCTTCGCCTTCCGCGGCCGGGTGATCGGCAACCACAACCATCTGGTCGGCCGGGTCGAGGGCGTGGACGGCATCAAGACCGGCTACACCCGCGATTCGGGCTTCAACCTGATGACCTCGGCGCGCATCGGCGACCGCCACATCGTGGCGGTGGTGCTCGGCGGCAAGTCGGTGGCGAGCCGCGACACGATCATGACCAAGCTGGTCCGGGCCAACCTGCCGGTCGCCTATGCGGGCGCCCGCACCGCGCCGCCGGTGGTCGAGGTGGCCGAGCGGCCGCGTCCCGCCGTGGTCGCCGAGCGCCCGGTCGCGACCCGGACCCTCGTCGCCTCGGCCGACGAGGACGATGCGGTCGAGACCACGAACTCCACCGGCCAGCCCCTCGACATCGCGCCGCGCGGCGGGGCGACCCCGCAGGGCTCGGCGAAGTGGCGCAGCGCCGCCGCCGCCGTGCCGGCGAGCGCCCAGGCCTACGCGCCGGCCGCCGCGCCGGCCTTCCCGGCACCGGGGGGCAAGTACGCCTCGCGCCTGCCGTCCTCCGAGCCCGGCGAGGCCCGGGCCCCGGCCCCGCGCGAGGCGGTGGCCCCGGCCGCGAAGCCCGTCACGGTCTCGCCCTGGGTGATCCAGCTCGGCGCCATGGACGACGAGGGCAAGGCGAAATCGATGCTCGCCGAGGCGCGCCAGCGCAGCGGCGGCGCGCTCGGAAAGGCGGCGCCCTTCACCGAGAAGGTGACCCATGGCGGCACCACGCTCTACCGCGCCCGGTTCTCGGGCTTCTCGGAGGCCGAGACCGCGCAGGACGCCTGCCGCGCGCTCAAGCGCAACGGCTTCACCTGCTTCGCGACGCGAAGCTAGGGATGTCGCCTCCCGCGAGGGGAGGGACTGGCCGCAACAGGAAAAGGCGCGGGTTCCCCCTCGCCCGTGTGGGAGAGGGGCCGGGGGGTTAAGGGTGCTACGGTTCCGGGTCGAACGCGGACCGTAGCGCGGGCGGCTCGACGCTCAGCTCCTGATCCTGAACCGTCTCCACCCCTACCCCTCTCCCGCACGGGAGAGGGGACCCGGCGCTGAATTCGCGAGAGCACCTCACGATCGCGTTGCAATCGCGAGGCTCTCTGGGTCTCTGATTTTGCCGCATTTTCTGAGACGAACCGGTATCCTCTTCGTCGGAAAATGCTCTGGTGCTGAGAACGACATTCCCCGCCGCGGCGCGTTCCTGCCGCGGCTTCGTCGACACGCGCGTGGAGTATCAGCGATGTCGGTTGAGCAGAAAGTCCTTGGCCGCGTTGACGCGGGCCGCCAGGTAGTCGGACCCGCCCTGGTCCGGGTGAAGCCGCTTCATCAGGGTCCGATGCGCCCGGCGCACCTCCTCGAGGGGCGCCCCGCGCTGAAGCCCCAGGATCTGATAGGCCTCCTCCTCCGTCATCGGCCCTGGCTGCGCCGCAGTGCCCGGCCGCGGGTCGCGATCTCCTTGAGCGTCTACGCGCCATCCGGCAAACCGGCGGTCCAGGTAAGCCTCTAGCAGGCGGGCGCCGTCCGGGTCGCTCGCGCGGCACTCGGCCAGGAGCGCGACGAGGCGCGGCTGGGCCAGGCCGTCGAGGGCCTGGCCGGCGAGCGGACCGGCCAGCACCGTGCCGCGCATCGCGCCGCTGGCGTGGTCGAGCTCCATCTCCAGCATGGCCGAGCGGACCCGCGAGGTGGCGTTCGCCCGCGGCGCGGCGCGGCCGAGGCCGAAGGGGAGGGAGGCGGGCATCCGGCGCCAGCCGAGCAGCCAGGCGCCGCCGAGGCCGAGCGCGCCGGCCATGTCGAAGCGTCCGCGCAGGAACAGGACGGCCGCCGCCGCCAGGGCCAGCCAGCCGCCGGCCTGCCGGATCATCCGGGCGAGCAGCGCCGGATTCGCCGTCGCGGCGTTGCGACCGAGCCACCACAGGCCGACGAGGACCAGGACACCGAGGCCGAGGGCGATCATCCGTCGTTCGTCACCTTCGGTTGCGCGTGGTGCTCAAGGGAAGAACCCGTCTTAGCCCCCGGTCATGCCGGCGAGGAGCCGGCGCGCCGCCGCATCCTCATGCGCGGCCAGGCGCAATCCGTCGAGTCCCCGGCTGGCATAGATCGCCGCGGCGCGCAGCAGCGCCGCCAGCACGCCGGGCGCCGAGAAGTCGAAGCGCGCCGCTGCCCCGCCGCTGAGGCGGGCGACCTCGGCGAAGCCCTGGGCGACCGCGGGGTCGGGACCCTCGTGGAAGCAGAAGGCGGGCAGCCCGAGGAGGCCGAGCTCGCCCGCGACGGCGCAGAGGTCGTCGAGGCTCTCCTCGATCGCGTCGCCGACCAGCACCAGCGCCTTGACCGGCCCGCGCCCGGCCTCGTTGCGGGCGTGGCGCAGCACCCGTCCGATCTGGGTCCGGCCGCCCCGGCAGGCCACGCCCCGCATCAGGCCGGTCAGCGCCCGGGCGTCGGCGACGAAGCGCGAGGCCCGGCACTCGTCGAGCCCGCGAAAGTAGACGAGCTGGACCGCGAGCCCGCCGAGCCGGGCCGTCGCCTCGAACATCCCGGCCTGCACCCCGCAGGCGAGGTCCCAGCTCGGCTGCCGGCTCATCGTGGCATCGAGGGCGAAGATCAGCCGCGGCGCGTCGCCGGCCGGCGCGGCGACCCGCCGCGCCGTCTCCAGGAAGGCGTCGATCGCGGCGCCCGGCGCCCGGTCGAGGTCGCGGCCGCTCATCCTGCGATCATTGCCGCCGGATCGTGCTGGCGGTGAGCGCGTGGACCGAGAACAGCCCGTCCGGATCGGTCCAGACGCGGGCGTGCTCCCAGCCTGCGCCGCGGGCCAGCGCCCGGAAGCCCGGCACCGTGTACTTGTAGCTGTTCTCGGTGTGGATCGTCTCGCCGGAGCCGAAATGGAACGGCACCCCGGCGACCGTGACGAGCTGGCTGCGCCGGCTCACCAGGTGCATCTCGATCCGCCCCAGGTTCTCGTCGAAGAAGGCCTGGTGCGAGAACCCGTCGAGGTCGAAATCGGCGCCGAGCTCGCGGTTGATGCGGGTGAGCAGGTTGAGGTTGAAGGCCGCCGTCACCCCGGCCGCATCGTCGTAGGCCGCGTCCAGCACCGCCTTGTCCTTCACGAGGTCGATGCCGACGATGAGGGTCGCGCCGCTCCCCAGCGTCCGGGCGAAGCTGGCGAGCAGGCCCGCGGCCAGCTCGGGCTCGAAGTTGCCGAGGGTCGAGCCCGGGAAGAAGCCGGCCTTCGGCGCGTCCTTCAGGTCGTCCGGCAGGGGGAAGGGCTTGGTGAAGTCTGCGGCGACCGGCTCGACCCGGAGATGCGGGAAGTCGCGGCCGAGCTCCTCCGCCTCGCTGCGCAGGAACTCCTCCGAGACGTCGACCGGCACGTAGGCGGCGAGGTCGGAGAGGTGCGGCAGCAGCCGCCGGACCTTGGCGGTCGAGCCGCTGCCGAACTCGACGAGGGCGGCCCCCGGCGCCAGCCCGGCCCCGATCTCCGGCCCGTAGCGGTCGAGGATCGCGAGCTCGGTGCGGGTCGGGTAATATTCGGGCAGCCGGGTGATGTCCTCGAACAGCTCGGAGCCGCGCCGGTCGTAGAAGTACTTCGCCGAGAGGTGCTTCCTCGGGGCGCTCAGGCCCCCGAGCACGTCCTGCAGGAAGCTCCGGTCGATGCCGGCGTCGCGCAGGGCGGGCGCGAGATGGGGAATCGGGGCATTCACGGGCAGATCCTCCGATGTCGGTTCGGCGCCGAAAAAGGGCGCCCGCGTCGAGGCGCCGCGCGCCTCACTCCCCGTACCGAGATAGACGCAGGCCGGTGAACTGCCAGCGCTGGTGGGGATAGAAGAAGTTCCTGTAGGTCGGACGGCTGTGGCCCTGCGGCGTCGCCACCGACGCGCCGCGCAGCACGAACTGGCTGACCATGAACTTGCCGTTGTACTCGCCGAGCGCGCCCGGCAGCGGGCGGTAGCCCGGATAGGCGCTGTAGGCGCTGCGGGTCCATTGCCAGACATGGCCGAAGGCGGCGTCGAGCGAACCGGAGGCCGCCTCCCACTCGGCTTCCGTCGGCAGGTCGCGCCCGGCCCAGCGGGCGAAGGCGTCGGCCTCGTAGTAGCTGACATGGGTGACCGGCAGCGCCGGGTCGACGGGCCTCAACCCGGCGAGCGTCATGCTCGACCACACCCCGTCGGCCCGGCGCCAGTAGCCCGGCGCCTCCCAGCCTTCGTTCTGCGCCGCGACGTAGCCGTCGGAGAGCCACAGCTCGGGCTTGGCGTAGCCGCCGTCCTGCATGAACTCGAGCCACTCGCCGTTGGTGACGAGGGCGCGGTCGAGGCTTGCCGGCCGCAGCAGCACGTCGTGGCGCGGCTCCTCGTTGTCGAAGTGGAAGCCGGAGCCCGCGTGCCCCATCTGCGTCACGCCGCCCGGGAGCGCGACGCGGCCGGGCGTCTGCGCCAGGGCCGGCCAGCGCCAGCCCGCGTCGTAGGCCGGCAGCAGCGGGTTCTGCGCGAAGGCGTGCAGGATGTCGGTGAGCATCAGCTCCTGGTGCTGCTGCTCGTGGTGGAGGCCGATCTCGAGGATGCCGACGATCTCGGGCAGCTGCCGCTCGGAGGCGCCCGCGATCAGCTCGCCGACGGCCCGGTCGACATGGGCGCGATAGGCCGCGACCTCGTCGCAGGTCGGCCGGGTGACGAGGCCGCGGCTGATCCGCGGCGCGCGCGGACCCGCCTGCACGTAGTAGGAATTGAAGAGGTAGAAGAACCGCTCGTCGAAGACGGTGTAGCCCGGCACCATGGCGGTGAGCAGGAACTGCTCGAAGAACCAGGTCGTGTGCGCGCGGTGCCACTTGGTCGGGCTCGCATCCGGCATCGACTGGATCTGCTGGTCCTCCGGGGAGAGCGGCGCGGCGCGGCGCTCGGTCTCGTCACGGACGTGGCGGAAGGCCGCGATCCAGGCTCCCCGGTCGACCGGACGGGCCTCGGCGGGCGGCGGAGGGAAGGCGGGGCGCGTGTCGGGAGCCTGCGCGGTCGCGGTCGCTGCCATCGGGTTGTCCCTCTTGCGTAGACTGATCGTCCACGATCAACGTTGGTCGGGGGAACACGTTTCTCCAGCGCGGCGTTACCGCGCAGCTTGGATCGGTGATGGACGCGGGGGCTGTGCGATGCGGGAGAAGCGAAGCCTTTTTGCCGCCGCAGTGACCAAGCCTTAACGATCGCGCCGGACTCTTCCCGGCAATCATTCCCTGCCTCTCGGTCACATCCCCCATGCGGTTCGATCTGATGGCCGGCACTGCCGCGGCGCCCCGGGCGCCGCTCACGCGCGCGCCGGTGGTTCTCGTGTTCGATTCCGGCCTCGGCGGCCTCACGGTGCTCGCCGAGGTGCGCCGCGCCCGGCCGGACGCCCGGGTGGTCTACGCCGCCGACGACGCCGCCTTCCCGTATGGCGGCCTCGCCGAGCCGGTGCTGGTGGCGCGGGTGCTCGCCGTGATGGAGCGGCTGATCGCGTCCCACACCCCCGACCTCGTGGTGGTGGCCTGCAACACCGCCTCGACCCTGGTGCTGCCGGCCCTGCGGCAGCGCTTCGACATCCCGTTCGTCGGCACCGTGCCGCCGATCAAGCCCGCCGCCGCCGCGACGCGCTCGGGCCTCGTCAGCGTGCTCGCGACCCCCGGCACCGTGAAGCGCGACTATACCCGCGACCTGATCGAGACCTACGCGGCGGGATGCGCCGTGACGCTCGTCGGCGCGACCGGCCTCGCGGCCTTGGCCGAGGCGGCCTTGTCCGGGCTGCCGGTCTCCGACGCCGACCTGCGGGCCGAGATCGGGCCGTGCTTCGTCGAGGGGCCGGCCGGGCGCACCGACGTCGTGGTGCTCGCCTGCACCCATTATCCGCTCCTGCTCGCGCGCTACCAGGCGATCGCCCCCTGGCCGGTGACCTGGATCGATCCGGCTCCGGCGATCGCCCGGCGCATGACCCAGCTGATCGGCGGCCCGGTCCGGGGCCCGGGCGACGACGGCCCGGGCCCGGTGCTGGCGGCCTTCACCTCCGGCGACCGGCTGACCCCGGCCCTGCGGGCGGCGCTCGGCGACCGCGGCATCGCCGAGATCGCGCTCGAGGCGGTGCCGCTCGTGCTGCAGTGAGACCGGTCAAGCCGGTGACGACGATCGCGGCCGGCCTGCTCGTCGCCGTGCTGGCGCTCTACGGTGCGGTGATCGCGGCGTTCTGGTGGTTCCAGCGCGGCCTGCTCTATCCGGGGCAGGGCGACGCCGTGCCGGCGACGGGCGCGCGCCTGCCGGCCGCGGTGGCGGGCGTCACGGTGCCGACGGCGGACGGCGAGCGCCTGCGCGCCCTGTGGCTGCCGCCCGCCCCGGGCGCCGGCGTGGTGGTGAGCTTCCACGGCAACGCCTCGCTGCCCGAGTGGCATGCCGAGCGCTTCGCCGCAGGGGCGTGGCGCGCCCGGGGCTGGGGCGTGATGGCGCCGGCCTATCGCGGCTATCCGGGCTCGACCGGCCGCCCGAGCGAGGCCGGCCTGATCGCCGACGGGCTCGCGGCGGTGGCGGAGGCGCGCAGGCGCGCGCCCGGCGCTCCCGTGCTGCTGCACGGGCACTCCCTCGGGGCGGCCGTCGCGGTCGCGGTGGCGGCCCGGATCGGGGCCGACGGCGTGCTCGGCCTCTACCTGGAGGCGCCGTTCGACTCGATGACCGCGATGGCGCGCCACCATTTCCGCTTCCTGCCAGCGGGCCTGCTCGCCGACACCTGGCGCTCGGACCGGGCGGTCGGCGCCGTCGCGGTGCCGATCCTGATCGTGCACGGCGAGTCCGACCCGGTGATCCCGGAGAAGTACGGCGCGCGCCTCGCGCGGCTCGCCGGCGCCGACTTCGTCCCGCTGCCGGGCGACCACGTCTCGATCCTGGGCGACCGGGACGCCGAGGCCGAGGCGCGGTTCCGGCCGTCGCCGTGAGATCCTTCCGTGAGACTCCGGCCGGGAGTTCCGGCCCCGCGTCTTGACCCGAAACGCTTCGTCGCCTAAGAGCGCCCGGTTCGCGGGGCTCCGGTTCGGGGCCCCGCAGCATTTTGCGCACCCGCGAGCGGCTCGTCACGGCCGCTCTGTCGCCCCGGTTTCGGGGGGAGGAGGGCGCGTTCCTCTCATACGTGATGCAATTCTAGAGGACACGCGATGTCGAAACGCGTTCAGGCGAAGCATAAGCTCGATCGCCGCATGGGCCAGAACATCTGGGGCCGCCCGAAGAGCCCCGTGAACCGCCGCGAGTACGGCCCGGGCCAGCACGGCCAGCGCCGCAAGGGCAAGATGTCCGACTTTGGCACGCAGCTGCGCGCCAAGCAGAAGCTCAAGGGCTACTACGGCAACATCACCGAGAAGCAGTTCCGCCGCTACTACGCCGAGGCGATCCGCCTGCGCGGCGATTCCGGCGAGAACCTGGTCGGCCTGCTCGAGCGCCGCCTCGACGCGGTGGTCTACCGCTCGAAGTTCGTCGCGACCCCGTTCGCCGCCCGCCAGTTCGTGAACCACGGCCACATCCGGGTGAACGGCGTGCGCGTCAACATCCCGAGCTACCTCGTCAAGCCGGACGACGTGATCGAGATCAAGGAGTCGTCCAAGCAGCTCGAGATCGTCGTCGTGGCGAGCCAGCTCGCCGAGCGCGACGTGCCCGACTACATCGAGGTCGACCACGGCAAGATGACCGCGCGCATGACCCGCGTGCCGACCCTGTCCGAGGTTCCGTACCCGGTGCAGATGGAGCCGAACCTGGTCATCGAGTTCTACTCGCGCTGATCCGCGCGACGCAGGATCGAGAATTGGAAAGCCGCCCGAAAGGGCGGCTTTTTTTGCGTTCCACGCTGGACGCACGTCCAGGCGACCGACCCAGGCCCCTCCCGCCTGCGAGGCGAGGAGGGACTGGGCCGTTCCTGGACCGTCGCCGTCGCCAAACCGCCGGGTCAGCCCGCGAGCGCCGCCCGGATCCGCTCCGCATGCTGTGCCAGCAGTGCCGGATCGGCCATGCCCTCGACGTGCCGGCGCGGCGCGACGCCGTCGTGCCGGGGCAGGACGTGGACGTGGAGGTGGAACACCGTTTGGCCGGCCGCCGCCTCGTTGTACTGGTAGACCGCCACGCCGTCGGCCGCGAAGGCCGCCTTGGCGGCGCGGGCCACGCGCTGCACCGCCGCGTAGAGATGGCCGAGAACGGCGGGGTCCGCGTCGAGGAGGTTGCGGCTCGGGACCTTCGGCACCACCAGGGTGTGGCCGTCGGCCTGGGGCATCACGTCCATGAACGCGACGACGTGCGCGTCCTCGTAGACCTTGTGGCACGGGATCTCGCCCCGCAGGATCTTGCCGAAGATGTTCTGGGGGTCGTAGGCGGTCTCGGTCATCGCAGGTCAGCCCTGTGGCAATCCGGCCGAACGGGCCGGCCGGTCGCCGCTCTCTACCGCATCGCCGGCCGTTGTGGAGCCCGGGCGCCGCCCCGGCGGACGGGGCCGGGCTCAGAACAGCGCCTTCAGCGCGCTCTTCAGGATCTTGCCGTTCGGGTTGCGCGGCAGGATCTGGTCGTGGAGCAGGATGCGCACCGGCACCTTGAAGGCCGCGAGCCGCGCCGCCACGAAGGCCCGCAACTCCTCCTCGCTCGCCTCCGCGCCCTGGGCGATCGCCACCACGGCGCCCGGCTCCTCGCCCAGCGTCGGATGGGGCAGGCCGACGACGGCGGCGTCGACCACCGCCGGATGCTCGTAGAGGACGCTCTCGACCTCGCCGCAATAGATGTTCTCGCCGCCGCGGATCAGCATGTCCTTGGCCCGGTCGACGATGGTGATGAAACCCTCGTCGTCGATCCGGGCGAGGTCGCCGGTGCGCAGCCAGCCGTCGCGGAACACCTCGGCATCGGCATCCGGCCGGTTCCAGTAGCCCGCCACCACGACCGGGCCCTTGACCCACAATTCCCCGACCTCGCCGGCCGGCAGGGCGTTGCCGTCCGGGTCCATCGCCTTCGCCTCGCAGACCGGCAGCGGCGGGCCGCAGCTGTCGGGGCGGTGGACGTAATCCTCGCCCTGGTGGTGGGTGAAGGTGGCGGTGGTCTCGGTCATGCCCCAGCCGGTCGCCGGTTGCGCCTTCGGGAAGGCGGCGCGCAGGCGCCGCACCAGCTCGGCCGGGGCCGGGGCGCCGCCGTAGCTGATGGTCTCCAGCGAGGAGAGGTCGTGCGTGCCGGCCGCCATCCCGTCGAGGAGCTGGAACGCGATCGTCGGCACGCCGCCGGCGCTGGTGCAGCGCTCGCGCTCGATCAGCGCCATCGCGCGGGCGAGGTCCCAGCGGCGCATCATCACCAGCCGCCCGCCGCGATACAGATTGGTCACCAGGGTGGCGAAGCAGCCGGTGACGTGGAACAGCGGGATCGAGAGCAGCGCCACCTTCTGGGGCGCGGCGGGGTCGGGCACCGGCACCGGCTCGCCGCGGCGCAGGAAGGCGCGGGCGGCCGAGAACGGGTGCGCCATCACGTTGCTGGCGCCGGCGCGCTGGGTGCCGATCGCCCCCTTCGAGCGGCCGGTGGTGCCCGAGGTGTAGAACAGGGTGGCGACGTCCTCCGGGCCGATCGCGACCTCCGGCAGGCGGCCCTCGGGCAGATCGGCCCAGGCGGAGACCGGGCCGATGAGGTCGGTCAGGCTCTCGGTGCCGGGGGCGGCCGGCGCGCGGGCGATCAGCACCCGGCGCAGGGCCGGGTAGGCGGCGCGGCGCTCGGCGATGCGGGCCCAGCGCTCCTCGTCGACGATGGCGACGGACGCGCCGGAATCGATGAAGCCGTGGTCGAGCTCGGGGCCGGTCCACCAGGCGTTGAGCGGCGTCGCCACCGCACCGGCGAGGATCGCGGCGAAGAACGCCACCGGCCATTCCGGCAGGTTGCGCATCGCGATCGCCACCCGGTCCCCCGGCCGGACGCCGCCGCGGACCAGGTCGCCGGCGAGCGCCAGGGCGGCGCGGCCGAACGCCTCGAAGCTCGCCCGGTCGTCCTCGTAGACCAGGAAGGTCTTGGCTCCGTGCACCCGTCCGGCCACGAAGATGTCGCGCAAGGTCAGCGGCGCGCCGGCCCAGATCCGGGTCGGCACGCCGCGGATCGGGATCTCGGCGATGGCGAAGGGCGCGCCCGGCGCGGTCAGCCGCGCGGTCGCCTCGGCGAGGGAGAGTGCGGGCCAGGACGGTGCGGTCGTCGGCTCGGTCATCGGCGGGCTCGTGACTCGTGTGACTCTCTGGAAGCGGGCAGGGGAGGCCGGGGACGGACCGTTACGTGATGGTCTGGCCGCCGTCGATCACGATGCTCTGGCCGGTCATGAAGGCGCCGGCCGGGCTCGCCAGGAATACCGCGGCACCGGCGATCTCGTCGGGCTGGCCGATGCGGGCGAGCGGCGTGCGCGCCGTGTAGGCGGCACGGGACGTGGGATCCTCCCACAGGGCGCGGGCGAAGTCGGTCTGGATCAGGCCGGGCGCGATGCAGTTGACCCGCACGTTGTGGGGCCCGAGCTCGACCGCGAGGTTGCGGGCAAGCTGGAAGTCGGCCGCCTTCGAGACGTTGTAGGCGCCGATCACGCCCGAGCCCTTCAGGCCGCCGACCGACGAGACCAGGATGATCGACCCGTCCCGCCGCTCGATCATGCCGGCCGAGCAGAAGCCGATCAGCCAGTGGCTGGCGATGACGTTGTTGTCGAGGATCTTGCGGAACTGGTCGTCCGAGATGCCGCTCATCGGCCCGTAATACGGGTTCGAGGCGGCGTTGCAGACCACCGTGTCGATGCGGCCGAACCGGTCCTCGGTGCCCTTCGCCACGCGCTCGAGGTCGGCCTTCGACGAGATGCTGGCCGCGATCACGTGCGCCCGCTCCTCGCCGTGGCGGGCGTTGATCGCGTCGGCGACCGGCGCGCAGGCCTCCGCCTTGCGCGAGGAGATGACGACCTTCGCGCCGTGCTCGGCCAGGCGCTCGGCGATGGCCCGCCCGATGCCGCGCGACGAGCCGGTCACGATGGCGACGCGGCCGGTGAGGTCGAAGAGCGGCGACTGCATGGGGCGTCCTCCCTGTCGGCGCTGCCAAAACAGGCCTTGCTTTTGAGGCGACCTTAGCCCTGTATGACGATTAAGCAAGCCGTGTTTTCGAAAACGCGGCCGTGGCGAGGGCGGATCGAGGGCATCGCCCCTCGCTCCGGCCCGGGTTTCGGGGCTCTTGCGGCTCCATACCCAATCCACGATAATGAGGCAGAGCCCCGCCCCGCCCGTGAGCGGCGGACGGGGTCGTCGGAGGAAACCGAAAGATGCGGGAAGCCGTCATCGTCGCCACCGCGCGCACCCCCATCGGCAAGGCCTACCGGGGCGCGTTCAACGACACGCAGGCCCAGGCGCTGGGCGGCCACGCCATCGCGCACGCGGTGCAGCGCGCCGGCATCGACCCGGCCGAGATCGGCGACGTGGTGATGGGGGCCGCGCTCCAGCAGGGCTCGACCGGCGGCAACATCGCCCGCCAGGCGGCGCTCCGCGCCGGGCTCCCCGAGACGGTGGCCGGCATGAGCCTCGACCGGCAATGCGCGTCGGGCCTGATGGCGATCGCCACCGCGGCGAAGGAGATCATCACCGACGGGCTCGACGTCGCGGTGGGCGGCGGCCTCGAATCGGTCTCGCTCGTCCAGAACGACAAGGCCAACCGCTTCCGCGCCCAGGATCCGTGGCTCGTCGAGCGCATCCCGGCGATCTACATGACGATGATCGAGACCGCCGAGACCGTCGCCGAGCGGTACGGCATCGGCCGCGAGGCGCAGGACGCCTACGCCCTGCAATCGCAGCAGCGCACCGCCCGGGCGCAAGGAGAGAACCTGTTCGCCGACGAGATCGTGCCGATGGCCGCCCGCATGGCCGTCGTCGACAAGGCGACCGGCGCGGTCTCGCACAAGGACGTGACCCTAAGCCAGGACGAGGGCAACCGGCCGCAGACCAGGCTCGAGGACCTGCAGGGCCTGAAGCCCGTCTTCAAGGACGGGCAGCGGATCAAGGAAGGCCGGTTCATCACCGCCGGCAATGCCAGCCAGCTCTCGGATGGCGCGGCGGCGGTGGTGCTGATGGAGGCCGGCGAGGCCGCGCGCCGGGGCCTGCAACCCCTCGGCGCCTATCGCGGCATGGCGGTCGCCGGCTGCAACCCGGACGAGATGGGCATCGGCCCGGTCTTCGCGGTGCCCAAGCTCCTCAAGCAGCACGGCCTCACGGTCGACGACATCGATCTCTGGGAGCTGAACGAGGCCTTCGCCAGCCAGGTGCTCTATTGCCGCGACCGGCTCGGCATCCCGGACGAGCGCCTGAACGTCAACGGCGGCGCGATCTCGATCGGGCATCCCTACGGCATGTCGGGCGCGCGGATGACCGGGCACATCCTGCTGGAAGGCCGGCGCCGCGGCGCCAAGTATGGCGTCGTGACGATGTGCGTCGGCGGCGGCATGGGCGCCGCGGGCCTGTTCGAGATCTACTGAACCTGCCACCATCCCGGCTCGTGACGGCGCCCGGCAAGAGGCGCCCGGAGGACGCCGGCAGAGGGACGAAGCCGACGATGGCTCAAGACGTGAACGCAAACGACAACGTCGTCTCGACCGCGCGCGAGGGCGCGGTCGCGGTGCTGACGCTGCAATCCGGCCCGGTCAACGCGCTCGGCACCGCGCTCCGCCAGGGCATCCTGGCGGCGCTCGAGGCGGCGGAGGCCGATTCCGCCGTCAAGGCGATCGTGCTGATCGGCGGCGGCCGGATGTTCTCGGCGGGCGCCGACATCACCGAGTTCGGCAAGCCGCAGAGCGGCATCAGCCTGCCCGACCTCCTCAACCGCATCGAGGCCTCGTTGAAGCCCGTCGTCGCGGCGATCCACGGCAACGCGCTCGGCGGCGGGCTCGAGACAGCGCTCGCCTGCCACTACCGGGTGGCGGTGTCCTCGGCCAAGGTCGGCCTGCCGGAGGTCAAGCTCGGCATCCTGCCGGGGGCGGGCGGCACCCAGCGCCTGCCGCGGGTCGTGGGCCCGCGCAAGGCCCTCGACGTCATCGTCGGCGGCTCGCCGATCGGCGCCAAGGCGGCGTCCGGCATGGGCCTCGTCGACGAGCTGGCGCCGGAGGAGGGCTTGCGCGCCCACGCGGTCGCTTTCGCCGAGCGGATGGTGGCGGAGGGCCGGCCGCTCCTGAAGATCCGCGACCGCGACGACAAGATCGCGGAGAGCCGCGAGAATCCGGGCCTGTTCGCGGAGTTCCGCCAGGAGAATGCCCGCAAGACCCGCGGCTTCGAGGCGCCGGAAGCCTGCATCGCCTGCATCGAGGCCGCCTGCCGGCTGCCCTTCGACGAGGGGCTGGCCTTCGAGCGGGCGGAATTCCAGAAGCTCGTCTCCGGCACCCAGTCGGCGGCGCAGCGCTACGTGTTCTTCGCCGAGCGCCAGGCCGCCAAGATCCCGGACGTGCCCGACGACACGCCCGCCCGCCCGATCGCCCGCGTCGGCGTGATCGGCGCCGGCACGATGGGCGGCGGCATCTCGATGAATTTCCTCAACGCCGGCATCCCGGTGACGATCGTCGAGACGAAGCGCGAGGCGCTCGATCGCGGCCTCAAGACCATCCGCACCAACTACGAGAACACCGCCAGGAAGGGCCGCCTGAGACCTGAGGACGTCGAGACCCGGATGGGCCTCCTCACCGACACCCTGGAGCTGGACAAGCTCGCCGAGTGCGACCTCATCATCGAGGCCGTGTTCGAGGACATGGGGATCAAGAAGGAGATCTTCTCCAAGCTCGACACGATCGCCAAGCCCGGCGCGATCCTCGCGTCCAACACCTCCTACCTCGACATCGACGCGATCGCGGCGATGACGAACCGGCCGGCCGACGTGATCGGCATGCACTTCTTCTCGCCGGCCAACGTCATGCGCCTCTTGGAGGTCGTGCGCGGCGAGAAGACCGCCAAGGACGTCATCGCCACCGCGATGCAGCTCGGCCGCAAGGTCGGCAAGATCCCGGTGCTGGTCGGCGTCTGCCACGGCTTCGTCGGCAACCGCATGCTGGCCGAGCGCCAGCGCGAGGCGAACCGCCTGATCCTGGAGGGCGTCACCCCCTGGGACGTCGACCGGGTGATCCACGATTTCGGCCTGCCGATGGGCCCGTTCACGATGAGCGACCTCGCCGGCCTCGACATCGGCTGGAGCCGGGAGACCAACAAGTCCGAGAGCGTGCGCGACCTCCTGTGCGAGCAGGATCGCCGCGGCCAGAAGACCGGCGCCGGCTTCTACGACTACGACGCCAAGCGCAAGGCGACGCCCTCCGAGGTCACCGAGGAGATCATCGCGCGCGTCGCCGAGCGCCAGGGCGTGAAGCGGCGCGATGCGACCGACCAGGAGATCCTGGAGCGGACCCTCTACCCGATGGTCAACGAGGGCGCGAAGATCCTCGAGGAGGGCAAGGCGATCCGGGCCTCGGACATCGATATCGTGTGGATCAACGGCTACGGCTGGCCGGTCTATCGCGGCGGCCCGATGTTCTGGGCCGATACGATCGGCCTGCCGAAGGTGCTGGAGCGCCTGCGCGCCTACCAGGCCGAGTACGGCGATGCGTTCAAGCCGGCGGCCCTGCTGGAACGGCTGGCGTCCGAGGGCAAGGGCTTCAAGGACTTGTAGGGCGTCCGAACCCTCCTCCCTCTGCGCAGGGCTGTATGGGGGTAGAATCAAGCGCAGGATCCCCTCTCCCGAGTGGGAGAGGGGTAGGGGTGAGGGTGACACGGTTCCGCAAGATGCTGAACCGTCCCGCTGCCAGCACAACGCTCAATGCCTCACACTGAAGCGTGTCACCCTCACCCCCAACCCCTCTCCCACACGGGAGAGGGGAGGCGCGCCACTCTTTTCCCCGGACAGCCCTGCCCTTTGCGGGGGAGGGTTTGGACGTCGAGCGAATAGATTCAAGACAATAAATCGTTCAGGAGGCAGCCATGGACCTTCGCTTCACCCCCGAGGAGCGCGCCTTCCGCCAGGAAGTCCGCACCTTCTTCCAGGAAAATCTGCCGCAGGAGATCCGCCAGAAGATGATCGACGGGCGCCACCCGTCGAAGGACGACATCGTCACCTGGCAGAAGATCCTCAACAAGAAGGGCTGGGCGGTGCCGAACTGGCCCGTCGAGTGGGGCGGCACCGGCTGGGACCCGGTGCGCCAGTACATCTTCCTCGACGAGCTCCAGAGCTTCCCGGCGCCGTCGCCGCTGCAGTTCGGCGTCTACATGGTCGGGCCGGTCATCGCCCAGTTCGGCAACGAGGCGCAGAAGAAGCACTTCCTGCCCCGCATCGCCAACATCGACGACTGGTGGTGCCAGGGCTTCTCCGAGCCTGGCTCCGGCTCCGACCTCGCCTCGCTCAAGACCAAGGCCGTGCGCGAGGGCGATACTTACGTCGTCAACGGCCAGAAGACCTGGACCACGCTCGGTCAGTACGCCGACTGGATCTTCTGCCTCGTGCGCACCGACGCGACCGTGAAGAAGCAGGAGGGCATCAGCTTCCTCCTCATCGACATGAAGACGCCGGGCATCACCGTGCGGCCGATCCAGACCATCGACGGCGGGCACGAGGTCAACGAGGTCTTCTTCGACGACGTCAAGGTGCCGGTCGAGAACCTGGTCGGCCAGGAGAACAAGGGCTGGGACTACGCCAAGTTCCTGCTCGGCAACGAGCGCACCAACATCGCCCGGGTCGGCGTCTCGAAGCAGCGCATCCGGCGCCTGAAGGAGCTGGCGGCGATCGAGCGGGTCGGCGACACGCCGATCCTCGAGAACCCGCGCTTCCGCGAGAAGCTGGCGGCGCTCGAGATCGAACTGAAGGCGCTGGAGATGACGCAGCTGCGCGTGGTCGCCGCCGAGCGCACCCGCGAGAAGGGCAAGCCGGATCCGGCCTCCTCGATCCTCAAGATCAAGGGCTCGGAGATCCAGCAGGCGACGACGGAGCTGCTGCTGGAGGTCGTCGGGCCCTACGCCCTGCCTTACGCGGCCGAGGACGAGGGCGACGACCACTTGAGCAACGAGCCGCCGGTCGGCCCCGACTGGGCCGGCCCGGCCGCGCCGACCTACTTCAACTGGCGCAAGATCTCGATCTACGGCGGCTCGAACGAGATCCAGAAGAACATCATCGCGAAGGCGATCCTCGGGCTCTGAGCCCCGGGGCTTCCTCCACTCCCCCCTTTCCCGGGCGCATGCAGCGACAGCGGAATGCGACCCGGGATCCAGCACAAGAAGTCGCGAAGCGTCCGTCTGTTTGCGACGTTGCAAAAGGCAGAGCTGCTTCGCAGCACTGTCCCTGCTGGATCCCGGATCTCCTTCCGCTTCGCTTCAATCGTCCGGGAAAGGGAGCGAGCCAGACATTTCGGCCGCGCTGCCGGCCTCAAGACCGACCGGGAACACGTCGATGGATTTCGATCTGAGCGAGGAGCAGCGCCTCCTCAAGGACAGCGTCGAGCGGCTGCTGGCCGACCGCTACGATTTCGAGGCCCGCAAGCGCCACGGCCGCGAGCCGGAGGGCTTCGCCAAGGCGATGTGGGAATCTTACGCCGAGCAAGGACTGCTGGCCGTGCCGTTCTCCGAGGAGGATGGCGGCATCGGCGGCGGCCCGGTCGAGACGATGATCGTCATGGAGGCGTTCGGCGGCGCGCTGGCGCTCGAGCCCTACCTCGCCACCGTGGTGCTCGCCGGCGGCGTGCTGCGCCACGCCGCCAGCCCCGCGCAGCGCGCCGAGTGGCTCCCCGGCCTCATCGCCGGCGAGACCCGGTACGCCTTCGCGCAGAGCGAGCGCCAGGCCCGCTACGATCTCAACGACGTCGGCGTCACCGCGCGGCGCGACGGCGATGCTTGGGTGCTGGAGGGGGAAAAGTCGCTCGTCCTGCACGGCGACAGCGCCGACCGGCTGATCGTCTCGGCCCGGACCGGTGGCTCGCGCCGCGACCGCGACGGCATCGGCCTGTTCCTGGTCGAGGCCAACGCCGAGGGCGTGTCGCGCCGCGGCTACCCGACCCAGGACGGGCTGCGGGCGGCGGAAGTGTCGCTGTCCTCGGTCCGGGTCGGGGCCGATGCGGTGATCGGCGACCCCGCCGGCGCGCTGCCGGTGATCGAGCGGGTCACCGACGAGGCGATCGCCGCGCTCTGCGCCGAGGCGGTCGGCGCGATGGACCGGATGCACCGGCTGACGGTCGAGTACCTGAAGACCCGCAAGCAGTTCGGGGTGACGATCGGCTCGTTCCAGGTGCTGCAGCACCGCGCCGCCGAGATGTTCATCGCCCTGGAGCAGGCCCGCTCGATGGCCTTCCTCGCCACCATGATGGCGGGCGAGGACGACGCGGAGGAGCGCGCCCGGGCGATTGCCGGCGCCAAGGTCCAGATCGGCCGCTCCGGCCGCATCGTCGGCCAGGGCGCGGTGCAGCTCCATGGCGGCGTCGGCGTCACCATGGAGTACAGCGTCGGCCACTACTTCAAGCGGGTCACGATGATCGACCAGCTGTTCGGCGACGCCGACCACCATCTCGGCCGGGTCGCCCGGATGGGCGGGCTGATCGCCGCCTGACGCGGAATCGAGCGGGAGGTGAATCCCGCTCATCCCGGCGCGGATAAAACTCGTTTGAGTTCCGCCCCGGGCGATTGTTGGGTGACCGCGCCTCAAGAGCACCCGACAATCCCCGGGAGGGACCCCAAGATGACCGGCACCGAGCCGCGCGCGCTCGCGGATGCGATCCGCTTCCTGTCCATCGACGCCATCGAGCGGGTGGGCGAGGGGCATCCGGGTACGCCGCTCGGCGCCGCCGACACGGTGACGGCGCTCTTCACCCGCCACCTCAAGTTCCTCGCCCGCGAGCCCCTGTGGTTCGACCGCGACCGCTTCGTCGTGTCGAACGGCCACGGTTCGATGCTGCTCTATGCCCTGCTGCACCTCTCGGGCTATGCGGGCATCGGGCTTGAGGACATCAAGCGCTTCCGCGAGCTCGGTTCGCCCTGCGAGGGCCACCCGGAATACGCACCCGCCCACGGCATCGAGACCACAACCGGCCCCCTCGGCCAGGGCATCGCCAACGCCGCCGGCATGGCGCTGGCGGAAGCCTACCTCAATCGCTGGCTCGGGCCCGACATCATCGACCACCGCACCTACGCGCTCGTCGGCGACGGCTGCCTGCAGGAGGGCGTCGGCCAGGAGGTGATCTCGCTCGCCGGTCACCTGGGCCTGGGCAAGCTCACCTTCCTCTGGGACGACAACCGGATGACCGACGACGGCGCGATCGACCTCGCGCTGAGCGACGACATGGCGGCGCGGTTCCGCATCAGCCACTGGCACGTCCAAGAGGTCGACGGCCACGATATCGAGGCGGTCTCGGCGGCGCTGCTGCTGGCCAAGGCCGATCCGCGCCCCTCGATGATCCGCTGCACCACGGTGATCGGCCGCGGCCTGCCCGGCGTCGAGGGAACGCGGGCGGCGCATTCCGCCCGCATCCCGGCCTCGCTGAGCGAAGCTGCCCGCAAGGCACTCAACTGGCCGCACCCGGCCTTCGAGATCCCGGACGGGATCCGCGCCGCCTGGCGCGCGGCCGGCGAGCGCAACGCCCCCGAGTTCGATTCCTGGACCCGCAGCGTCGCCGCCCTGCCGCCGGAGCGCCGCCGCCTGCTCGACCGCCTGCGCGAGGGCAAGCTGCCGGAGGGCTGGGACGCGCCCTTGCGGACCTTCCGCGACGAGGCCGCCCGGTCGGGCAAGGCGCAATCCGGCATCGCACTCTCGGGCGAGCTGGTCGACCGCCTCGCGGACGCCATTCCCGAACTCCTCTCCGGCGCGCCGGACCTGGAAGGCGCGACCCAGCACAAGCGCAAGCTCAAGGCCTTCACGGCGGACGACCAGGGCGGGCGCTACGTCCATTACGGCATCCGCGAGCACGCCATGGGGGCGATGATGAACGGCATGGCCGCCCATGGCGGCGTCGTGCCGGTCGGCGTCACCTACCTGGTCTTCTCCGACTACCTGCGCCCGGTGCTGCGGCTCGCCGCCATGATGGGTCTGCCGGTGCCGTTCGTGTTCAGCCATGATTCGGTCGGCATCGGCCGCAACGGACCGACCCACCAGCCGGTGGAGTACCTGGCGTCGCTCCGGGCCATTCCCAACATGCTGGTCCTGCGCCCGGCCGACGCCGTCGAGGCGGCGGAATGCTGGGAGATCGCGCTGCAGAACCGCACCGGCCCGTCCTCGCTGATCTTCGCCCGGCAGGCGCTGCCGGCGGTCCGGCGCGACGGCGCGGGCGAGAACCGTTCCGCCCGCGGCGCCTACGTGCTGGAGGAGGCGACCGCGCCCCGCCGCGTCACCCTGCTCGCCACCGGCTCGGAGGTCGCGCTCGCCGTCGAGGCCCGCCGCCGCCTGGAGGCCGACGGCATCCCGACCGCGGTGGTCTCGATGCCGTCCTGGGAGCTGTTCGAGCGCCAGGACGCCGCCTATCGCCGCGAGATCCTGGGGCCCGGCACCGTCCGGGTCGGGGTCGAGGCCGCGGTGCGCCTCGGCTGGGACCGCTATCTCGGCGAGGACGGCGGCTTCGTCGGCATGAGCGGCTTCGGCGCCTCGGGGGCGGAAGCCGACCTCGCCCGCCATTTCGGCCTCACGCCGGAGCGGGTGGTGGAGGAGGTGAGGGCGCGGTTGTAGAGGAGGGCCGGGCGGGCGTGCCGCCGTGAGCCCGTCCCGGAGAGCCTGTTTGACGTGATCGACAGTCTTCATACCCTCTTCGTCATTCGGGGCCGCGCAGCGGAGCCCGGAATGCCGGTGGCATACCCAGAAATGCGGATGCTGCAGAACGGATCGGCTTTCTTTCCGCTTCAGCATCCGCCTTCTGGGTTTCTGGATTCCGGGCTCCGCTTTCGCAGCCCCGGAATGACTTGGATGGTGTCAAGTCTGTGGGATGGAATCAAATAGGATCTCAGAAAATCGAAAGCCCCAGCGCTACGCGCAGCGATGCGGCCAATGAAGCGGCGGTGGTGGAGAGAGGCTTCCTGCGTATCCGGGCGGTGGTCGCGGACCCTCCGAGCACGCTGAACGTGACTTGGACGGACGGCGGGAGCGATCGGATCGAACTGATGGACTGGATCAAGACTGGCGCTGATTTGATCTCGACTCTTCAGCGACCAGATATCTTTTGCAGGCGCCCGGATAGCCGAGTATGGGACGGCGGTTGCGTGGGACGCGGGTGGTGATACCGCGATCGATGCCGTCCACCTTCGCCTCCTCGTCACGAGGCGACGCCCGCTCGGTGGACACGAGACTCGATCATGAGCGAGCCTGGCTTTCCGTGATTGCAAGAGTATATACCGTAAGATATACTTGCGTCCTATGGAACGTCTGTTCGGATGCCACCCCGGGAAGCGCGCCTGGTTGCAGCAGGAGCGCGGCTTCGATCTGCTGGATATGGCGGAGGTTTTTGCGGATGGCGGACGCCTCGATGTTGTCGATCTCCGCTTCGACTACGGCGAAGAACGTCGCGTCGCGATAGGTGCGGCATTAGGTGGTATCTTTACTGTCGTGTATACCATGCGCTGACCGACGACGTGGCTCATCACGGCTTGGCCCGCCAATCGGAAGGAGCGCGCACGCTATGGCGAACGCTGATCCCATCATCTTCACCCGCCTGGCGGATGGTACGCTGCTGAGGCGCGATGCCGATGGAGCGTTCCGGCCGGTCGCCTCGGAGACGGATCGTGCCCGTCTCTCGGCCCTGAGCGAGGCGGAGATCGACGAGATGGCAGCGTCCGATCCGGATCACCCCGGTCTCGACGATACGGTCTGGGCCGGCCTCGACGAGCCGCCGTCCGGCAAGGAAGCGATCTCGATCAAGCTCGATCGCGACGTGCTGAGTTTCTTCCGCCAGGAGGGCCGAGGCTACCAGACGCGCATCAATGCGGTGCTTCGACACTATATGCAGGCGAAGGAGAGAGCGGGCTGACGCCCGCTCCCCCGCAAGCGCCTTTTCGTCACCGCCCCCAGCGCAACACCGCCGCATCGAGGCTCCGGGCGATCTCGATCAGCCCGGCGCGCGTGGCCGGATGCGGCAGTTCGAGGGGAGCCCGCAGGGCGTCGGAGCGGATGATGCCGCCCTCCTTCATCAGGATCTTGGCCGCGGCGAGCCCGGTCTGGCGGTTCTCGTAGTTGATGAGCGGCAGCCAGCGGCCGTAGGCCGTCACCGCCTCGTGGCGGCGTCCGGCGAGATAGGGGTCGAGGATCTGGCGGATGCCGTCCGGGTAGCCGCCGCCGGTCATCGCGCCGGTGGCGCCGGCATCGAGGTCGGCGAGCAGGGTGATCGCCTCCTCGCCGTCCCACGGCCCCTCGATCGCCTCCCCGCCGAGCTCGAGCAGCGTGCGGAGCTTCGCCGCCGCCTGCGCGGTCTCGATCTTGAAGTACGAGACGTTCGCGATCTCGCGGGCGAGCCGCGCCAGGAAGGCGGCCGACAGCGTGGTGCCGGAGACCGGCGCGTCCTGGATCATGATCGGGATCGAGATCGCGTCCGAGACCGCCTGGAAGAATCGCTCGATCCCGGCCTCGGTCACCCGGATCGTCGCCCCGTGATAGGGCGGCATGATCATCACCATGGCCGCCCCCAAGTCCTGCGCCCGGCGCGAGCGCTCGGCGCAGATATGGGTGGCGAAGTGGGTGGTGGTGACGATCACCGGCACGCGGCCGGCGACATGCTCCAGCACCGCCTGCATCACGGCATCGCGCTCGGCGTCGGTGAGGACGAACTGCTCGGAGAAGTTGGCGAGGATGCACAGGCCGTCGGAGCCCGCCTCGATCATGAAGTCGATCGCCCGGCGCTGCCCGTCGAGATCGAGGGTGCCGTCCTCGTGGAAGATCGTCGGGGCGACCGGGAAGACGCCGCGATAGGGGCGGGATGTCGGTATGCTCGTCGTCGCGCTCGTCGTGCTCATGGCGTTCTCCTCCCGGGTGTCAGGCCGCGGCTCCGTGGCGGCGCAGGCCGTTGTGAATGACGGCGGTGATGGCGGCGGCCGCTTCGTCCGGATCACCCGCCGTGATGGCCGCGACGATGGCGGCATGGGCGGCCAGCGTGGCCTCGCGCTCCGCCGCCTCGACCGGGGCGCTGAGCTGGAACGAGGCCCGGAGCGCGACCTCGATCACCCCGCCGATCGAGCGCATGAACGGGTTGCCGGAGGCGACCGCCACCGCGACGTGGAGCGCGAGGTCGCCCTCCGCGAAGCCCGGCGAATCCGACGGCGCGGCCCGCATCCGCGCGAGACCCGCCTCCAGGGCGGCGAGGTCGTCGGGGCCGCGGCGCTCGGCCGCGAGCGCCGCGGCCGCCGGCTCGACCGCGAGGCGGATCTCGGCGAGGTCGCGCAGGAAGCGCCGGTCGATGCCGGCCTCCAGGTGCCAGGCGAGCACGTCGGCGTCGAACATGTTCCAGGCCGCGCGCTCGCGCACCACCGTGCCGACCCGGGCCTTGGTGGTCAGAAGCCCCTTGGCCGCCAGCGTCTTGACGCTCTCGCGCAGGACCGGGCGCGACACCCGGAACGTCGCGATCAGCTCGCCGTCCCCCGGCAGCCTGGCGCCGGCGGCGTAGCGGCCGGCGATGATCGCGGTGCCGAGGCTGCGCGCCACCTCGGCGTGGTTGGAGCGCGCACGCCCGGCCGGAATCATCACCACGCCGGCCCGGGCGGGCGCCGCGTCGGAGGTCCGGACGGTCGTGAACGGCGCGCGCATGGATCTGGGACGGGTCCGCCGGTGCGGCGCCCCCGCGGCGCCGGCCGGACCCTTACAGCACGGGCGCGCCCGGCGGAATAGTCATACTGTTTGACTTTTGCGCTTGGGCTATCAGGAGGCCGCCGCCTCGCGCGCCTCCGCCACCGCCTCGGCACCCTCCCGCCGGTCCTCGGCATCGGCCGCGGGCGGCTCCTGCATCGCCTCCGCCGCGCCGTGCCGGCACAGGGCGATCAGGATCGGGAAGTGGTCGGAGCCGACATTGGGCAGCCGTTCCAGCCGGGCGAGCAGGAAGTGCTCGCTGAAGAAGACGTGGTCGAGGGGCCAGCGCAGCATCGGCCAGCGGGCGTGGAAGGTCGGGTAGGCCCCGCGCCCCACCCGCGGGTCGAGGAGGCCGCCGATCGCCTGGAACAGGCGCGTGGTGCGCGACCAGGCGACGTCGTTGAGGTCGCCCGCCACCACCGCGGGACCGCCCTCCTGCGCGACCTCGCGGGCGACCAGCACCAATTCGCCGTCCCGCGTCGCGCTGCTGTTGCCCGGATGCGGCGGGCGCGGATGCACGCCGTGGAAGGTGAAGCGCTCGCCGCACGGCAGCGTGACGCCGGCGCGGACCGAGGGCACGTCGTCCTCCACGAGGAAGCGCAGCGTCACGTCGTCGAGGGGCAGGCGCGAATAGAGCAGCAGCCCGTAGGTGTTGTCCTGCGCCTGATCGACCCCGTGCGGATAGCGCGCCCGCAGGGGCTGGAGCGCGTCGCGCCAGCCGGCATCGGTCTCGAGCGCCAGGATCAGGTCGGGGTCGCTGCGTTCCACGACCCGCAGCAGGCGATCGTAGGCGCGGTTCGACTGCAGCACGTTGACGATCAGGATCGACACGCAGGTCCCCGGATCGGCGTCGTCCGGCGCGGCGGCGGCTTTCGGCTTCGTCAGGCGCGTGAACGGCAGGATGTGCCGCAGCTGCAGCCCCAGCGCCGCCAGGAGCGCGGCGCCGAGGACGAGGGAGGCCGGATCGTGCCCGGCGATCACCAGCAGGACGAGGACCGGCGGCATCGCCGCCGCGATCTGGAACCGCGGGAAGTCGAAGGTGCGCACCAGGCCGGCGCGGCTGCGCCAGAACGGCAGCAGGGTCGCGGCGACGAGGAGCGCCGCCAGGGCCTGCGCGACGAGGGACAGGGTCGAGACCGGCACGTGCTGCTTTTCCCCCGCGGCCCCGGCCGCCTTGACGGGACGAGATAGGTCGCGCCGGCCCGCGCGCCACGGCGACGATCGGAGGGGCGGGCGCCCGCCGGGGTCAGGCGCTCGCGAGGGGGTGGAGGTCGCGCACCATCTGCTTCAGGCGCTCGTCGAGGACGTGGGTGTAGATCTGCGTCGTCGAGATGTCGGCGTGGCCGAGCAGCTCCTGCACCACCCGGAGGTCGGCGCCGTTCTGCAGGAGGTGGCTGGCGAAGGCGTGGCGCAGGACGTGCGGGCTGATCCGGTCGGTGCGGATGCCGGCGGCGGCGGCCACGGCCTTGAGGTCGCGGGCGAAGGCCTGGCGGGTCAGGTGGCCGGTCTCGCTCTCGGCGGGAAACAGCCAGGGACCGGGCGCGGTCAGCGTCGCCAGATGGGCCGCCATGGCGGTGCGGGCGACCTCGGTCAGCGGCACCAGGCGCTCGCGCCCGCCCTTGCCGCGCACCACGAGGAAGCGTTCCTTGGTGGCGCCGGCGGCGCGCGGCAGGGCGACGAGCTCCGAGACGCGCAGGCCGGTGGCGTAGAGGAGCTCGATCAGGCAGTGCATCCGCCCGGCCCGCGCCGCCTCGCCGGGGGTCGGCGCCTTCGCGGCGGCCTCCTTGGCGACCGCGAGAAGCCGGTCGACCTCGGCCACCGACAGCACCTTCGGCAGGCCGCGCCCGCGCTTCGGCCCGGAGACCGGGGCGGTGGGATCGCTCTCCGCGAGGCCCTCGGCGTAGAGGAAGCGGTGGAAGCCGCGCACGCAGGAGAGCCGGCGCGCCGCCGAGGTGCTCTTCAGCCCCCGCGCCTCCAGCTCGGCGAGGTAGGCGCGGATCCCGGCCGCCTCGACGTCGCCGGGCGCCTGGCGCCGCCCCGCGAGGTGGGCGAGGTAGTCGTCGAGGTCGCGCCGGTAGGCCGCCAGCGTGTTGGCGGCGGCCCCGCGCTCGGCCGCCAGCATGTCGAGATAGGCGTGCATCAGGCCCTGGGGGGCCGAAGCGCTCATTTCGGCTGCAGCTTCGCGTTCGGGATGGTGACGGAGATCTCGCGCGGGGTCGGCTCGACGAAGGTGGCGAGCGCGAACATCGCCGCGAAGGCGAGCCCGGCCAGGATCGCCACCACGGCCAGGAAGCGGAAGAGGGTCGGCACGTCGGACGGGCCCCGGGTGACGCATGTGACAACGAGCGGCCGCGCGCCTGTCGCGCCGGCCACCTTGGCCGTCGGTTCGACCACGGGCCGCCCCCCGAGGCAAGGCCGCCCGCGGCGGGGCCTTGCGGAAAGCCGGCGCCTGTTGCGCGGGTGCCGAGGCGGACGGGCGCGGCGGCGGGCGGGGACGTGGTTTTCCCCGCATTCCGCCGTTTCGCCCTGCGCGGAAAACAGGCTAAAGAACGCCGCATGAACCAGCGCCACACCCAGGACCCCTCGATCGAGTCGCGCGTGCGCCGAGGCCTCGGCCTGCGCTCGATCGTGCTGGTCGGGCTCATGGGCGCGGGCAAGAGCACCGTCGGCAAGCGCCTGGCGGGACGCCTCGGCCTGATCTTCAAGGATGCCGACCACGAGATCGAGGCGGCGGCCGGCCTGACCATCCCGGACATCTTCGCCATCTACGGCGAGCCGAGCTTTCGCGACGGCGAGGAGCGGGTGATCACCCGCCTCCTGCGCGAGGGCCCGATGGTGCTCGCCACCGGCGGCGGCGCCTTCATGCGGCCCGAGACCCAGGCCCGCATCGCCGAATCCGGCGTCTCGGTCTGGCTGAAGGCCGAGCTCGACGTGCTGATGCGCCGGGTGCGCAAGCGCCCCGGCCGTCCGCTGCTCCAGAACGAGGACCCCGAGGGGACGATGCGCCGCCTGATGGACGTGCGCTACCCGGTCTATGGCGGGGCCGACGTGATGGTGGTGTCGCGCGACGTCTCGCACGACCGGGTGGTGCAGGACGTGCTCGAAGCCCTCGACGCCTACATCGCGGGCGACCCGGCGGGTGACCCTGCGGGCGACCTCGCCGGCGAGGGGCCGGGCGAGGGGCCTGAATCCGGCGGCGCGCCGGAGCCGGCGAGCCACGGCGTCGCCGCGCTGTGACCGGGCGCCCCCGCTTTCGATGAGGACACCGTGCTGACCGAGACCGTTCACGTGCCCCTCGACGGGGGCCGCGCCTACGACATCCTGATCGGCCGCGGGCTGCTCGGCGAGATCGGGCCCCGCGTCGCGGCGCTCGGCGCCCGGGCGGTGGCGGTGGTGAGCGACGAGACCGTGGCGGCGGAGTACGGCGACGCCGTCACCGCCTCGCTGGCCCGGGCGTCCTTGCGCACCGCGCTGATCGCGGTGACGCCGGGCGAGGGCTCGAAGAGCTATGCCGGCTTCGCCCAGGTCTGCGACGGGCTGATCGCCCACCGGGTCGAGCGGCGCGACCTCGTCCTGGCCCTGGGCGGCGGCGTCGTCGGGGATCTCGCGGGCTTTGCCGCCGCCAGCCTGCGCCGGGGCGTGCGCTTCGTCCAGGCGCCGACCACGCTGCTCGCCCAGGTCGATTCCTCGGTCGGCGGCAAGACCGGCATCAACTCCCCCCACGGCAAGAACCTCGTCGGTGCCTTCCACCAGCCGAGCCTGGTGATCGCCGACACCGCCTCCCTCGACACGCTGTCCCTGCGCGAGATGCGCGCCGGCTACGCCGAGGTGGCGAAATACGGGCTGATCGATTCGCCGGAGTTCTTCGCCTGGTGCGAGGCCAACCTCGGCGAGATCTTCTCGGGCGGTCCCGCGCGCGAGGCGGCGGTGGCGGCCTGCTGCCGGGCCAAGGCCGGGGTCGTGGTGCGCGACGAGCGCGAGGACGGCGAGCGGGCGCTGCTCAATCTCGGCCACACCTTCGCGCACGCCCTCGAGCGCCTGACGCGCTACGACTCCGCCCGGCTCGTCCACGGCGAGGCGGTGGCGATCGGCCTGTGCCTCGCCTTCCGGTTCTCCGCCCGCCTCGGCCTGTGCCCGGGCCAGGATGCCGGCCGGGTCGCCAACCACCTCGCGCTCGCCGGCCTGCCGACCACGCTGGCCCAGGTCCCGGGCGGATGCGGCGACGCCGACCAGCTCCTCGACGCCATGCGCCAGGACAAGAAGGTCCGCGACGGCGCGCTCACCTTCATCCTGGCCCGCGGCATCGGGCAGAGCTTCATCGCGCCGGGGATCGAGGCGGGGGCGGTGCGGGAGTTTTTGGTGGCCGAGCTGGGGTGAGGCGGCTCAGCCGAGCGGCATGTCGTCGTAGATCGTCGCGAATGTCAGCGTGACGCCGATTTCCGGCAGATCGACCGCGTCGGTGCAGACGACCGGCGAGAGGCCGCCCTCCGGATCGCGGCGATGCACCGTCACGGACTGGCGACCCTGCTCCACCAGCACGACGCTCCGGATCGACGGGACGGCGGCGTAGGCCGCGAGCTTCGACGCGCGGCGTTTCGGCCTGTCGCTGGGCGACAGCACCTCGAACACCACCAGCGGCGCGGGCGTGATGCAGAGATCGTGGCGGCCGTCGTCGATCGCCACGATGACGTCGGGCGCCACGGTCCGGGCGGCACCCGGCACAGGAACCTGACTCGGCCCGGACGGGCGCCAGGGGCTGGCGTGCCGGCGCCGGTGCTGGCGCAGGGCCTCCAGGATGTTGACCTGGATCCAGTCGTGCCGCCGCGTCGGCTGCGGACTCATCAGCGGCACCCCGTCGTCCAGTTCCCAGCGTTCCCCCTTCGGCCGTTCCTCCAGGAAGGCCAGGAAGCCGTCGAGGCTCATCGGGGGATCGCGTGTCGCGGCGGCGCGCATGGCGGGCGCTCCCTGTTCGTCCGCCTGCATCCTACCATGGGTCACGCCAAGCGGAACGCCCGCACCAGCACCGCCTCCTGCGCCGGCCGCAGGCTGGCCAGCGTGCCGACCAGGACCAGCCGGTTGAGCCAGGCATGCGGTCCCTCGGGCGCCGTGACGTCGATCGTCGAGAAGCGGTAGTCCGGCGCGCCGTCGCGGCCGGGATCGATCGTCACCCGGTTGCGCACGGTCAGGATCGCGCCGTCCTCGGTCTTCATCTCGTAGAGCGCGTCGAGACGGCGGACGCCGTCCTTGCGCACGAGCTGCCGGTCGGCGCCGCCGGGCAGGACCGTGCCGCGCAGCCGCGGCCCCTGAAAGCGCCCGCCGGTGATCGGCACGATGCGGCGCTCGCCAAGGGGAGACTCGCCCAGCGGCACCAGGGGGGCGATCTCGACCACCGCCTCGTAGACGAATTCCATTCTCGGCATCACCAGCGGAAGGTCGGTGAGGGGCGCGGGCTGCTCCGCCGCGAGGGCGGGCCCCGCCAGGGCAGGGCTCGCCGCGGCGAGACCGGCGAGGAGCAGGGTGCGCCGGTCGGGAAGCGGGGCGTCGCGGTCGGGCATGGCGGAGGCTCCCTGGATGGCGGTGTCACGACGATCATGCGCCGGGCAGGGCGGCCGCGACAGGGGCGCGGACGCGCTGCCGCAGGGTTTCCGCCCGACGAATCCGCTGCCGTCGCTTGACGGTGCGCTCCGGCCGGGGCCGAGTGGCGGCGAAACCCTGGGGGAGGAGCGGTCATGATGCGCAGCGCGACCCGGAGGAACGGGACGGGGAGGGCGCGACGCTCCCTGCCGGTCGTCTTCGGCCTCTGCCTGCCGGGCGTCCTCTCGCCCGCCTCCGCCGCCCCGCTCGCCTGCGGCGACCTCGCGCGGCTCGCCCGGCCGGACCTGCGCATCGCCCGGGCCGAGGCGGTCCCCGCCGGCACCCTGCCGGCCGACAATCCGGGCCGCGCCGCCCTCACCGGCGCCGCCCGGGCGAAGGCCGCGCTGCCGGCCCACTGCCTCGTCGAGGGCACCATCGACCCGCGGGTCGGGGCGGGGGGCGTCGCGTACGGCATCGGCTTCCAGCTGCGGCTGCCGGAGGCGTGGAACGGGCGCTTCCTGTTCCAGGGCGGCGGCGGGCTCGACGGCGTGGTCGGCGAGGCGCTCGGCGCGATTCCCGTCTCGGGGGCGACGGCGCCGCCGGCCCTGCTGCGCGGCTACGCCGTCGTCTCGACCGATTCGGGCCATCGCGGCCGCGACAACGCCGACGCCGCCTTCGGCCTCGACCAGCAGGCGCGGATCGACTTCGCCTACGGCGCGGTCGGTGCCGTCGCGCGGGAGGCGAAGGCGCTCGTCGCCGCCCGCTACGGCCGCGCCCCGGCGCATGCCTACTTCATGGGCTGCTCCAACGGCGGCCGCTCCGCCCTGATGGCGGCGACGCGCTTCCCCACCGCCTTCGACGGCATCGTCGCGGGCGCCCCGGCCTTCCGGCTCACCCGGGCGGCGCTCGGCCAGGTCTGGGACACGCAGGCCTTCCTCTCCGCCGCCCCGAAGGACCCGGAGGGCAGGCCGATCCTGGCCGAGGCCTTGAGCGAGGCCGACCTGACCCTCGTCGCCGGCGCGGTGCTCAAGACCTGCGACGCCGCCGATGGGCTCGCGGACGGCACGGTCGAGGCGGTCGCCTCCTGCCGGTTCGATCCGGCGAGCCTCGCCTGCCCGGGCGACAAGACCGCGACCTGCCTCAGCCAGCCGCAGGTGGACGCCTTGCGGCGAAGCTTCAGCGGCGCGAAGGATTCGCAGGGACGTCCGGTCTACGCCTCCTGGCCCTGGGATCCGGGCCTCGCGGCGCCGGGCTGGCGGGCCTGGAAGCTCGGCACCTCGAAGACCGCGACGCCGAACGCCCGCAACGCGACGCTGGGCCCGGCCGCGATCGCGAACTACATTCTGACCCCGCCGGATCCGGGCTTCGATGCCCTGCGCTTCGACTTCGATCGCGACGTGCCCCGCACCGCCGAGACCGCCTCCTTCAACGACCCGACCGGGACCTTCCTGTCGACCTTCGCCGCCCGCGGCGGCCGGCTCCTGGTCTATCAGGGCGTGGCCGATCCGGTCTTCTCCGCCCGCGACCTCGTCGCCCATTGGCAGGACCTCGCCCGCGACAACGGCGGTGCCGCCCTCGCGGAGCGGGCGCGCCTGTTCCTGGTGCCGGGCATGACCCATTGCGGCGGCGGGCCGGCCCTCGACGACTTCGACCCGCTCGCCGCCATCGAATCCTGGGTGGAGCGCGACGAGGCGCCGGACCGCCTCACGGCCAGGGGCACCGCCTTCCCGGGCCGGACCCGGCCGCTCTGCCCGTTCCCCAGGGAAGCGCGCTACCAGGGCGGCGAGGCGGAGCGGGCCGAGAGCTTTTCCTGCAAGGAGCCGTGACGCCGCGCCGCCCGATCAAGCCTGCGCGAGCCGGGTGGGGCCGAAGGGGCGCCGCCGCCCTGCGTCGTCGCGCCGACCTTGCCTTGCGGTGGGGAAGGGATCCACACTCGCGGATCCCGGGAGGGCCCCCGAGACGCAGGTCGGTTCAGGCCCCCGGACGTTGACGAGGACACCGCATGATGGAAGCCAGCGCGCCGGCCGCGACCCCGATGGATGACGGCATCGTCGCCGCCGCGGAGGCCTGCCTCGCCAGCGTCGGGCGCGCCCGCGAGGCGATCCACGGGGTCATCTTCGGGCAGGAGCAGGTGGTCGACCTCGCGCTGGTGACGATCCTGGCCGGCGGCCACGGGCTGCTGGTCGGCCTGCCGGGCCTGGCCAAGACCAAGCTCGTCGAGACGCTCGGCACGGTGCTCGGGCTCGATGCGCGGCGGGTGCAGTTCACCCCCGACCTGATGCCCTCCGACATCCTCGGCAGCGAGATCCTCGACGAGGACCAGGACCGGCACCGCTCGTTCCGCTTCGTGCGCGGGCCGATCTTCACCCAGCTGCTGATGGCCGACGAGATCAACCGGGCGAGCCCGCGCACCCAGTCGGCCCTGCTGCAGGCGATGCAGGAGCACTTCGTCTCCGTCGCCGGCGCGCGCCACGACCTGCCGCGGCCCTTCCACGTGCTCGCGACCCAGAACCCGATCGAGCAGGAGGGCACCTACCCGCTGCCCGAGGCCCAGCTCGACCGCTTCCTGCTCGAGATCGACGTCGGCTATCCCGACCGCGCCGCCGAGCGGCGCATCCTGCTCGAGACCACCGGCGCCGAGGAGCACCGGCCGCAGCCGGTGATGGACACCGACGCCCTGCTCTCGGCCCAGCGCCTGGTGCGGCGCCTGCCCGTCGGCGAGGCCGTCGTCGACGCGATCCTCGACCTCGTGCGCTCGGCCCGCCCCGTCGGCGGCGACGCCGCGGTCGCCGACAAGCTGCTCTGGGGGCCCGGCCCCCGCGCCAGCCAGGCCCTGATGCTGGCGGTGCGCGCCCGCGCGTTGATCGAGGGCCGGGTCGCGCCCTCGGTCGACGACGTGGCGGCGCTCGCCGAGCCGGTGCTGAAGCACCGCATGGCGCTCACCTTCGCGGCGCGCGCCGACGGCGAGACGATTCCCGGCCTGATCGGCCGCCTCGTCGGGCGGCTCTGACCCGGTGGCCGCGACGCGCGTCCTCGACGCGGCCGCCCGCGCCCCCGGCCGCCGCGAGACCGAGACCGCCCTCTCGCTCGCCGAGCGGATGCCGCGCCTGATCCTGGAGGCCCGCCGGGTCGCCGCGACCCTGGCGCACGGCCTGCACGGCCGCCGCCGGGCCGGCCCGGGCGAGAGCTTCTGGCAGTTCCGTCCCTTCGTCGCCGGCGAGGCGGCGAGCCGGATCGACTGGCGCCGCTCAGGCAGGGACGACCGGCTCTACGTCCGCGAGCGGGAATGGGAGGCGGCCCACACCGTCTGGCTCTGGATCGACCGCTCGGCCTCGATGGGCTTCGGCTCGGACCTCGCCCAGGCGCCCAAGATCGAGCGCGCCCTGGTGCTCGGCCTGGCGCTCGGCGACGCCTTCGTGGAGGCCGGCGAGCGGGTCGGCCTGCTCGGCCTGTCGCGGCCGCTCGCCGCCCGCACCATCGTCGAGCGGATGGCCGAGACCCTGTCCGCCGACACCGCGAGCCTCGACGAGGATCTGCCGCCCCGCGCGCCCGTCGGGCGCTTCGACGAAGTGGTGCTGATCGGCGACTTCCTGAGCCCGCCCGAGCAGGTGCGGGCCTCGGTCGCGGCGATCGCCGCCGCCGGCAGCCGCGGCCACCTCGTGATGGTGGTCGATCCCGTCGAGGAGACGTTCCCGTTCTCCGGCCAGGCCGAGCTGCACGACCTCGAGGCCGGGCTGTCGCTCCGCGTCGGCGACGCGGCCGCCTGGGGCGAGGCCTACCGGCGGCGGATCCGCGCCCACCGCGACGCCTTGGCGGAGATCACCCGCGCGCAAGGCTGGACGCTCACGCTGCACCGCACCGACCGGCCCGCGAGCGAGGCGGCGCTGCGCCTCGTCACCCTGGTCGCCGCCGCCCGCGGCGCGGGCTGAGGACGCCTTCGATGTTCGGACTGCCCCTCAGCTTCGCCGCACCCGCCGCCCTCGCGGCGCTGATCGCCCTGCCGGCGCTCTGGTACCTCTTGCGGGTGACGCCGCCGCGGCCGCGCCGGATCGACTTCCCGCCGCTGCGCATCCTCGCCGACCTGCTGCCCGAGCGCGAGACGCCCGCCCGCACCCCGCCCTGGCTGCTGGTCCTGCGGCTCCTGGCGGCCGCCTGCCTGATCCTGGCGGTGTCGGGTCCGGTCTGGAATCCGAGCCCGCAAGCCGCGGGCGACGGCCGCACGCCCCTCGTGCTGGTTCTCGACAACGGCTTCACCGCCGCCCAGGACTGGCGCGACCGGGTCCGCGTCGCCACCGCCGAGGTCGAGGCGGCGGCCCGGGCCGGGCGGCCCGTCGCCCTGCTCGCTACCGCCGCCGCGCCCGCCGGCCTCGAGGCCACCGGGCCGGGCCCGGCGCTCGAGCGCCTGCGCGCGATCGAGCCGCTGCCGCACCTCGCCGACCGGGCGGCGCAGCTGCCGGCGCTCGCGGCCTTCCTCGACCGCAATCCCGGCAGCGCCGTGGTCTGGGTCGGCGACGGCGTCGCGGGACCCGATGGCGACGCCTTCCCGGCGGGCCTCGCGGCGGCTGCCGCGCGCAGCCGTGCCGACGTCACCGTGCTCAAGGCCGATCGCCCGCCGGCCCTCGCCCTCGCGGGTCCGGATTCCTCTGGCGGGCAGCTCGGCGTGAGCGTGGTGCGGGCCGCCCCCAACGGGCGCGATGCCGGCACGGTGCGCGCCCTCGACGCCAAGGGCCTGCCGCTCGCCGAGACGAACTTCACCTTCGCGGGCGGCGCCACCGCGGCCGAGGTGCGCTTCGACCTGCCGATGGAGCTGCGCAACGCCATCGCCCGGGTCGAGGTCGCGGGCGAGCATTCAGCCGGCGCCGTGGTGCTCGCCGACGAGCGCGGCCGGCGCCGGCGGGTCGGTCTCGTCTTCGGCGGCACCGCCGACCAGGCCCAGCCGCTGCTCTCGCCGACCTACTACCTGTCCCGGGCGCTCACCCCCTTCGCCGACGTCCAGGAGCCCCGGGGCGGGCGCGGCGTCGCCGAGTCGATCGGCCAGATGCTCGATTCGCAGGTCTCGGTGCTGGTCCTGGCCGATGTCGGCGCCCTCGACCCGGCGACCCAGGAGCGGGTCTCGAACTTCGTCGAGAAGGGCGGCCTGCTCCTGCGCTTCGCCGGGCCGCGGCTCGCCGCCGGCAGCGACGACCTCGTGCCGGTGCGGCTGCGCCGCGGCGGGCGCAACCTCGGCGGCACCCTGTCCTGGGACAGCCCGCGCACGCTGGCGCCGTTCGCGCCCGAGAGCCCCTTCGCGGGCCTGACGCCGCCGGCCGATATCGGCGTCAAGCGCCAGATCCTGGCCGAGCCGGACGGCGATCTCGCCCGGCGTACCTGGGCCGCCCTGCAGGACGGCACCCCGATCGTCACCGCCGCCAAGCGCGGGGAGGGCATGGTGGTCCTGGTCCACGTCACCGCCGACACCACCTGGTCGAACCTGCCCCTGTCGGGCCTGTTCGTGACCATGCTGCGCCGGGTCGTGGCGCTCGCCGGCACGGCGCCGCCGACTGCCGGGGCCGCCCCGGGCAGCCCGCCGCCGGTGCTCGCCCCGCGCCTCACCCTCGACGGCTTCGGCGCCCTGAAGGCGCCGCCGGCCACCGCCCGGGCGGTGCCGGCGACCTGGACGGAGCGGGCGACCCCCGAGCACCCGCCGGGCTATTACGGCCCGGTCGACGGCGGCCTCGCGGTCAACGCGCTCACGCCCGAGGACCGGCTGAAGCCCCTCGATCTCACGGCGCTCGCCGGCGCGCGCTTCGGCGGCCTGGAGGAGGCCCGCACCCGCGACCTGCGCGGGCCCTTCTTCCTCGCCGCCCTGCTGCTCCTCGGCCTCGATACCCTGGCGAGCCTGTGGCTCGGCGGCTTCCTCGGGCGGATGGCGACGCGCCTGCGCCGCCGTCCGGCCGCCGCGGCCCTGGTCCTCGGTGTCCTAGTGCTGGGGGCGGCGCCCGAGAGCGCCCGGGCCGTCGAGCCCGCCGCCAACCGGCCGAACGGCATCGAATCGGCGCTCGTCACCCGCATCGCCTACGTGGTCACCGGCGACCCGACCGTCGACGAGACCAGCCGGGCCGGGCTCTCCGGCCTGACCCAGATGCTGGCCAGCCGCACCGCGCTCGAACCCGGCGAGCCCGCCGGCATCGACCCGGCCCGGGACGAGCTCGCCTTCTACCCGCTGATCTACTGGCCGATCGTGCCGAATCGGCCGCAGCCGAGCCCGGAGGCGATCCGGCGCATCGACGCCTTCATGAAGAACGGCGGCACGGTGATCTTCGACACCCGCGACGCGATGACCGCCCGTCCCGGCGGGCCGCCGACGCCGGAGGCGCTCTACCTCCAGCGCATGCTCGCGACCCTGGAAGTACCGGAACTCGAGCCGGTGCCGCGCGACCACGTGCTGACCAAGGCGTTCTACCTCGTCGACGGCTTCCCGGGCCGCTACGCCACCGGCCAGACCTGGGTCGAGGCCCTGCCGCCGGCCGGCGACGGGGCCGAGCGCCGCCCGGCGCGGGCCGGCGACGGCGTCTCGCCGATCGTCATCACGGGCAACGACCTCGCCTCCGCCTGGGCCGTCGGCCGGCGCGGCGAAGCGCTCTATCCCCTCGTCGGCGGCGACCCGCGGCAACGCGAGATGGCCTTCCGCGGCGGCGTCAACCTCGTGATGTACGCGCTGACCGGCAACTACAAGGCCGACCAGGTCCACGTGCCGGCGCTGCTGGAGCGGCTGGGGCAGTGAAATGAATTGGTGCAACGGTTGACGAGAAAGGCGCGGGATCCCCTCTC
>NZ_LWHQ01000008.1:0-7831 GCF_001653715.1 Methylobacterium platani | reverse complement strand
GGAGAGGGGATCCCGCGCTCCTCTAGAAACAAGCTGTGTCGTTGATACGCATCTTCGCAGAGGAGCAGACAGCATGGCCCGAGAACCCAGGCAGTTTGCCAGGGGCTTGCGGCAGCAGGCGACCTCGGCCGAGGATCGTCTCTGGATTGTGCTGCGCGGACGCCGCTTCCATGGAATCAAGTTCAAGCGACAAGTTCCTCTTCTGCTCTACACGGTCGATTTCCTATCGCTTGACCGAAAACTGATCATTGAACTCGATGGCCGGCAGCACGAGTGGCACCGTGACTACGATAGCCGGCGAACGGAGGAAATCGAACGCCTGGGCTTCTGTCTGATGCGTTTCAAGAACGAGGACGTTCTGTCTGATCTCGACGCCGTCCTGACACGGATCACGGATGCGGCATTCCCAGGGGGCGAGGGAATGCCGCATACGCCGTCCGCTCCCTACGACCTCCACGACATGCGGCCGCCACGGCGGAACCGCAGCACAGAGACATCCTCATGCTGAGCCTCAGCCTCGCCCCGCTCGTCCCCGTCCCGGTCCTCTTGGGCCTGGCCGGCCTCACCGCGATCCTCGCCTTGGTCGCCTTCCTCGCCCGCGGGCCGGTGGCGCTGCTGCGCGTCCTCGTCCTCGCCCTGGTGCTGCTGGCGCTCGCCAATCCCTCGCTGGTCCAGGAGGAGCGCGAGCCGGTCAAGGACGTCGTCGCCGTCGTGGTCGATCGCTCGGGCTCGCAGGCGCTCGGCGACCGGCCGGCGATCACCGACCGGGTGCGGGCCGAGCTGCAGCGCCGTCTCGGCACCCTCGCCGAGATCGAGCCGCGCTTCGTCGACGTGCCGGAGGCCGGCGGCGACGAGGGCACGCGGCTGTTCACGGCGCTGTCCAGCGCGCTCGCCGACGTGCCGCCGGACCGGCTCGCCGGCGTGGTGATGCTGACCGACGGCGTCGTCCACGACATCCCGGCGAACCTCGCCTCCGCCAGCTTCAAGGCGCCGCTCCACGTGCTGGTCACCGGCCGGTCCGACGAGCGCGACCGGCAGATCCGCCTGATCGAGGCGCCGCGCTTCGGCATCGTCGGGCGCGACCAGACCATCCGGGCCGAGGTGATGGAGCGCGGCGGCACCGGCTCGGCGGTGGTGACGGTGCGCCGCGACGGCGAGGAGGTGGTGCGCCAGACCGTCCGCACCGGCCAGCCCTTCACCCTGACCCTGCGGGTCGAGCACGGGGGACCGAACGTCGTCGAGATCGAGGCCGAGGCCCTGCCGGGCGAGCTCACCACCGCCAACAACCGCGCGGTGCTGCCGATCGAAGGCATCCGCGAGAAGCTCCGGGTGCTGCTGGTCTCGGGCGAGCCGCATGCCGGCGAGCGCACCTGGCGCAACCTGCTCAAGTCCGACGCCAACGTCGACCTCGTCCACTTCACCATCCTGCGCCCGCCGGAGAAGCAGGACGGCACGCCGATCTCGGAACTGTCGCTGATCGCCTTCCCGACCCGCGAGCTGTTCCAGCAGAAGATCAAGGATTTCGACCTCATCATCTTCGACCGCTACGCCAACCAGAGCGTGCTGCCGTCGAGCTACTTCGACAACATCGTGCGCTACGTGCGCGAGGGCGGCGCGCTGCTGATCGCCGCCGGCCCGGAATTCGCCTCCGCCGCCAGCCTCGCCCGCACGCGGCTCGCCGCGATCCTGCCCGGCGAGCCGAACGGCCGGGTGGTCGAGCGGCCCTACAAGGCGGCGCTGACGAATAGCGGCCAGCGCCATCCGGTCACCCGCGACCTGCCGGGCTCGGAGGCCTCGCCCCCCGCCTGGGGCGACTGGCTGCGCCTGATCGGCGCCGAGGTCCGGCCCGGCGTCACCCCGATCATGGCGGGGGCCGATTCGCTGCCGCTGCTGGCGCTCTCCCGCGAGGAGAAGGGCCGGGTCGCGCTCCTCCTCTCCGACCATGCCTGGCTCTGGGCCCGCGGCTACCAGGAGGGCGGTCCGCATCTCGACCTGCTGCGCCGCCTCGGCCACTGGCTGATGAAGGAGCCGGCCCTGGAGGAGGAGGCCCTGCGGGCGACCACGACCGGCCACGGCCGCGAGGTCCGGGTCGAGCGCCAGACCATGGGCGACACCGCCGAGCCGGTGACCGTGACGGCGCCGAGCGGCAAGACCCGCACCCTGACGCTGAACCCCGACAAGCCCGGCCTGTTCGCCGCCGCCTTCGAGGCCGACGAGCTCGGCCTGCACACCCTGCGGGCCGGCAGCTTCGTCGCCTTCGTCAGCGTCGGTCCGGCCAACCCGCGCGAGCTGGTCGACGTCTTCAGCGACACCGAGCGCCTGCGCCCGCTCGCCGAGGCGACCGGCGGCTCGGTGCGCCGCCTCGCCGAGGCGGGCGGCGGGCTCGCCATCCCGCGCCTGCAGATCGCCCGGTCCGGGCGGCTTTCCGGCTCCGACTGGATCGGCTTCCGCCCGAGCGACAGCGCGGTGGTGCGCGGCGTGTCGGTCTATCCGCTCGGCCTCGGCCTCGCGGCCCTCGCGGCCCTCGCGGCGGCGGTCCTGGCGATGTGGCTGGTGGAGGGCCGGCGCGGGCGGGCGTGAGCGGAAGTCCGGCCGGCGGCGCGACGGCCTGCCGCCATCCGCTCATCCTCGACGGCGGCCGCGCGTCGGCGCGTGGCCGCCGAGGCAGGGTCGCAGGGCGCTCGGGGAAGCTCTGCTCGGGGAAGCTCTGAGGAAGTCGATGAAACCGGGCGTCGCGGCCGTCCCTCAGCCCGGATCGTCCCACGTTCCGGCATCCACCCCCGCCATCGCCGCCTCCGGCGCCAGCCACCTCCAGTCCGCGCCCGCCTGATGGCGGAACCACGTCACCTGCCGCTTGGCGTAGCGCCGCGTATCGGCCTGGCCCCGCGCCACGGCCTCGTCGTACGGCACCTCTCCACGCAAGTGGGCGACCAGTCCCGGCACGCCGTGGGCGCGCATCACCGGCAGCATCGGGTCGAGGCCGCGGTCGGCCAGCGCCCGGACCTCGTCGAGGGCGCCGGCCGCCATCATGGCGAGGAAGCGGGCGTCGATCCGCGCCCGCAAGGCGTCCCGGTCCGGGGTGAGGAAGAGCTTCGTGCAGGGAAGGCCGGTCAGCGGCCCCGGCCGGCGCGCGGCCTGGAAGGCGGCGATCGGCCGGCCGGTGGCGGACAGCACCTCGAGCGCGCGCAGCACCCGCAGGCGGTCGTTCGGGTCGAGGCGGGCGGCCCCGTCCGGGTCGCGGCGGGCGAGGGCGGCGTGGAGGTCGGACGTCTCACAGCCCTCGGCCTCGGCCCGCACCGCCGCCCGGACCGCGTCCGGCACCGGCGGGATCGCCGACAGGCCCTCGGTCAGGCCCATGAAGTAGAGCCCGGTGCCCCCGACGACGATCGGCAGGCGACCCGCCTCCCACGCCTCGCGAAGCGCGCCGCCTGCTTCCGCGAGGTAGTGTCCGACGGAGAAGTTCACCGCGCCGTCGACCGTTCCGTAGAGGCGGTGGGGCGCCTGCGCGGCCTCCTCCGCGCTCGGCCGGGCCGTCAGGCGATGCAGGTCGCGGTAAACCTGCATCGAATCGGCATTGATCACCACGCCGCCGTGCCGGCGGGCGAGGGCGAGCGCCAGGGCCGACTTGCCCGAGGCGGTCGGCCCTGCGATGAGGATCGCCCGAACCCGCCCGTCCATGCCTGCTCCTCAACCCATGCGCAGCCGGACGCGCCGCGAGACGACGAGCCCGAGATTCCCGATGACCCTGGTCGCGACCCTGATAGCAAACCCGGAGCGCCCCGCCATCACCGATGCGGTGCTGGCCGAAGCCCGGAAGTTGCTGGCGACCGGGCACCAGCCGCGCATCCTGCACGGCGAGGTCGCGGCCGAGATCCTGGTCGAGGATCCGCCTGCCGCAGGGTCGGCCCTCGCCGAGCGCCTGCGCACGGCGTTCCGGGACGAGCCGATCGACGTGTCCGTCCAGGTCGCCGGCCCGCACCGGCGCAAGCGCCTGTTCCTCGCCGACATGGATTCGACGATGATCGGCCAGGAATGCATCGACGAGCTCGCCGACGTGGTCGGCCTCAAGGATCACGTCGCGGCGATCACCGAGCGGGCGATGCGCGGCGAGATCGCCTTCGAGCCGGCCCTGCGCGAGCGCGTCGCCCTGCTCAAGGGATTGCCGCTGACCGCCGTCGACGCGGTGATCGCCGAGCGCATCACCCTGATGCCGGGCGGGCGCACGCTGGTGCGCACCCTCAAGGCCCACGGCGCCTACACGGCCCTGGTGTCGGGCGGCTTCACCCTGTTCACCGGGCCGGTGGCGGAGAGGATCGGGTTTCACGAGCACCGCTCGAACCGCCTCGAGACCGAGGGCGATACGCTCGCCGGGACGGTCGCCGAGCCGATCGTCGGGCGAGACGCCAAGCGGGACGCGCTCCTCGAGCTGCGCACCCGCCTCGGCCTCGACCCGGCCGAGACCCTGGCGGTCGGCGACGGCGCGAACGACCTCGCCATGCTGGAGGCGGCGGGCCTCGGCGTCGCCTTCCGGGCCAAGCCGGCGGTCGCCGCCGCCGCCCATGCCCGGATCGACCACGGCGACCTGACGGGCCTGCTCTACCTGCAGGGCTTCGCCGCCGCCGAGTTCACCGCCTAAGCGGATTTCGCCGAAGCGGTTACCGGTTCGGCGCCAAAAATTTGCGACACAACAAGAACCTAAGCGGGCGAAGCGTTGGCCTGCCAACGCAAGTCTGCGTGGCGCGTCGCGCAGCCGGTTGCGTTCCGCTCCCGCACCGCTACACGACACCGGATGTCGACCGGCCTGATCCTGCATCCCGACGGCTGCCAGCGCTGCTGGTGGCCGGGCACCGACCCGCTCTACGTCGCCTACCACGACACCGAGTGGGGCGTGCCCGAGCACGACGACCGCGCCCTCTACGAGAAGCTGATTCTCGACGGGTTCCAGGCCGGCCTGTCCTGGATCACCATCCTGCGCCGGCGCGACGGCTTCCGTCGCGCCTTCGCGGGCTTCGAGCCGGAGGCGATCGCGCGGTTCGGCCCCCGGGAGGTCGAGGCGCTGATGCAGGACGCCGGCATCATCCGCAACCGCGCCAAGATCGAGGCGACGATCCGCAGCGCCCGCGCCTGGCTGGCGATCCAGGAGGGGGGACCGGGCTTCTCGGCCTTCCTGTGGGACTTCGTCGACGGGCGCCCGCTGCAGCCGCGGCCGGAGAGCCGCGCCGACATCCCGACCGAGAGCGAGGCGTCGCGAAAGATGTCGAAGGCGCTGAAGGCGCAGGGCTTCGGCTTCTGCGGCCCGACCATCGTGTACGCCTTCATGCAGGCGGTCGGCATGATCAACGACCACCTCGTCGATTGCTGCCGCCACGCGCCTTGCGCCGCCCTGCCGGGGCCTTGCACGTCCCCGCGGGAGCTTGGCGGCCCCGGGGGAACGGCATGAGCGGGCAGCCCCGGGCCTGGCAGCGGATGCTGTCGGGGCGGCGCCTCGACCTCCTCGACCCGTCCCCCCTCGACGTCGAGATCGTCGACATCGCCCACGGCCTCGCGCGCGTCGCACGCTGGAACGGCCAGACGGCCGGCCCGCACGTCTTCTCGGTGGCGCAGCACTCGCTGCTCGTCGAGGCGATCGGCGGGGCGTTCGAGCCGGCGACGAATGCCGCCGGCCGGCTGGAGCTGCTGCTGCACGACGCGCCCGAATACGTGATCGGCGACATCATCTCGCCGTTCAAGGCGGCGATCGGCCATTCCTACAAGGCGGTCGAGACCCGGCTCCTCGCGGCGATCCGCCTGCGCTTCGGCCTGACCCCGGAGCCGACCGCCGCGACGCAGCGGCTGATCAAGCGGGCCGACCGCCTGAGCGCCTATCTCGAGGCGACGCGGCTCGCCGGCTTCTCGCAGGTCGAGGCCGTGCGGGTCTTCGGCAGGCCGGACCGGCTCGACGGCGATCTCGGCACCCTGCTCGAACCCTGGCCGACCGCCGAGGCGCAGAGCGCCTTCCTCGCCCGATTCCACGCCCTCGCCGACGATGCCGCGGGTGTCGCCCAGCCGGCAACGGCCTCATAGACAAGGAACGTCCGCCGCCATGCCGACCCTGCACGTCTGCGCCTTGTCCCGCCTGCCCGAGACCGTCGCGGCGACCGGCGCGCGCCACGTGGTGACGCTCATCAATGTCGGCACCCCGGTGACCCGGCCGCCGAGCATCGCCGAGGGCGACCACCTGTTCGTCGGGGTGAGCGACATCACCGACGCCCTCGACGGCCACGTCCTGCCCGACGAGGCGCATGTGCGCCGGCTCCTCGATTTCGTGCGCGCCTGGGACCGGACGCAGCCGCTGGTGATCCACTGCTACGCCGGCATCAGCCGCTCGACCGCCGCCGCCTTCATCGCGACCTGCGCCCTGCGGCCGGACCGGGACGAGGCCGAGATCGCCCGGGAGCTGCGCGAGGCCTCGCCCTCGGCGACCCCGAATCGGCGCCTCGTCGCGGTGGCGGATGCACTGCTCGGCCGCGACGGGCGCATGGTGGCGGCCATCGCGGCGATCGGCCGCGGCGCCGACGCCTTCGAGGGCGAACCGTTCCGGCTCACCATTGACTGATTCCACTGTGGCCGAAACGCCAGCCCTGGCGCGCAAACGGGCACGCACGGCGCCGCCGCGGCCCTGCGGCAGCGCCGAAGGGTTGTTTCGCGCGGTTCTGGTCGCCATAACCCATCGCTCATCATGGGAGTATCGTCGCGCATGTCCGCAGCCCGGTCCGACGCCAGCCGCGCGGCAGTCCCCGCACCCGCCGGCCCGACCGGAACCGCGGATCTGCCGTTCGAGAAGGCCCTCGAGGAACTCGAGGGCATCGTGCAGCGCCTGGAACAGGGCAACGTGCCGCTCGACGAGTCCGTCGCGATCTACGAGCGCGGCGAGGCGCTCAAGCGGCACTGCGAGGCGCTGCTGCAGCGCGCCGAGGCGCGCATCCAGCGCATCACCCTCGGGGCGGACGGACGCGCCGCCGGGACGGCGCCGCTCGATGTCGCCTGATCGCTCCCATTCTTCCCGCCCCGGGATCCGGCGGCGGGTTCTTTCCTTCCGGACGTGAGGATGGCTCCGGTGTCACCGCTCAACCTTCCCCTCCTCGACCGCGTCCGCATTCCCGCGGACCTGCGCCAGCTGCCCGAGAGCGACCTGACGCAGCTCGCCGCGGAGCTGCGCGCCGAGACCATCGACGCCGTCTCGGTCACCGGCGGCCATCTCGGCGCGGGCCTCGGCGTCATCGAGCTCACCGTCGCCCTCCACTACGTCTTCAACACCCCCGACGACCGCATCATCTGGGATGTCGGCCACCAGGCCTACCCCCACAAGATCCTGACAGGCCGCCGCGACCGCATCCGCACCCTGCGCCAGGGCGGCGGCCTCTCCGGCTTCACCAAGCGCGCCGAGAGCCCCTACGATCCCTTCGGCGCCGCCCACTCCTCCACCTCGATCTCCGCCGGTCTCGGCATGGCCATCGGCCGCGACCTGTCCGATGCCTCGGCACGAGCGCGCGGCGAGACCCCGCCGCGCCGCAACGTCGTCGCCGTCATCGGCGACGGCTCGATCTCGGCCGGCATGGCCTACGAGGCGATGAACAATGCCGGCGCGCTCAAATCCCGCCTCATCGTCATCCTCAACGACAACGACATGTCGATCGCGCCGCCCGTCGGCGCGATGTCGTCCTACCTCGCGCGCCTCGTCTCGGGCGACACCTACCGCAGCTTGCGCGACACCGCCAAGCAGTTCGGCCGCCTGCTGCCCAAGGCGATCTACGACACCGCCGCCCGGGCGGAGGAATACGCCCGCGGCATC
>NZ_LWHQ01000007.1 GCF_001653715.1 Methylobacterium platani | reverse complement strand
GCCACGCCGCCCTCCAGGATCATCTTCCAAACAAAAAATGAAGAAAAAGAAGAGAGAAGGAAAAAAAGAAAGAGAAGGAGAGGAAGAGAAAGGAAGCGTCCCCGGTCTCTTCTTGCAATTCGCGCCGGGCGGTGGCGAGCGCGTCGTCGGAGACCGGGCCGGAGCCGCGCGGCAATTCCCAGGTGAAGCGGTCGAGGACGTAGCGGTACTGCCCGATCAGGCTGACCCGCCCTTGCGGATCGACCGGCAGCACCGCGACGCCGAACACCTTGAAGCGCAGGGCGACATGGGGGTGCTCGCGGCCGGATTCGTGGCGCAGCTGGTCGAGGTCGAGGCCGAGATAGCGGTCCTCGTAGCGGCGCTCGCGGGAGAGCGTGACCCAGGGGTTGCGGCGGTCGGACAATGTGGGGCTCCTCGTGGGGCGGGCAGGGACAACGCCGGTGATCGTCGATCCGCCCCCCGAGCCCGATCAGACCCCGCGCTTCCACCACACAGGGGTCCCGGGGCCGCGCAGCGGAACCCGGGATCCAGACGCGCAGGATTGGAAGGACGACGCGAAGCGCGTTCTCGTCTTCCTCCGATCGAATAGCGGTTCCGGGCGTGCCGCAGGCACTCCGCGCTCCACGGCGCGGCCCCGGAAAGACGCGGTGGACGTCAGGCCCGTCGGCGGGACACGGGGCGCCTCACAGCGTCTCGAGCAACCTTTGCATCAGCCGCATGCGCGGGGCGATCGAGGAGATCAGGCCGTATTCCTGGAGCGTGTGCGCCCCGTCGCCGTCGATGCCGAGCCCGTCGAGGGTCGGGATGCCCAGAGCCGCGGTGAAGTTGCCGTCCGAGCCGCCGCCGGTGAGCGGCACCTCGCCGAGATCGATCCCGAGCTCGGCGCGGGCGAGCGCCTTGGCGTGGGCGTAGAGCGCCGCACCCGCTTGCGACGCATAGGGCGGCCGGTTCATGCCGCCGGTCACCGTCACGCGAAAATCCTCGGCGGCGCGCAGGCCCAGGATCCGGCCGGCATAGTCCTCGCCGTCCGCGGCCGTCACGACCCGCAGGTCGACGGCGAAGCGGCAATGCTGCGGCACCACGTTCTCGGCGGTGCCGCCGTGGATCGTCCCGACCGTGGTGGTGACGCCGCGGGCGTAATCGGTCAGGCCCTCGATCTCGAGGATCAGCCGGGCGGCCTCCCGGATGGCGTTGCGGCCGTCGGCGTGGCGGGTGCCGGCATGCGACGGACGGCCCTCGACATGGACGTCGAACCGGCCGACGCCCTTGCGCCCGGTCACCACCTTGCCGCCGTCGCGGCCGGGCTCGGTGACCAGCACGGCGGCGCTCGTGCGCCCCAGATCCTCGATCAGCCCGCGGGTCGAGGCCGAGCCGGTCTCCTCGTCGCTGCTGAACAGGAAGGTGAGCGGGCGCCGCGCCGCGCCGCCGCGGGACGCCGCCGCGAAGGCCTGCAGCGCCAGCCAGGCGCCGCCCTTCATGTCGTAGACGCCCGGGCCGTAGAGCCGGTCGCCCTCGACCCGCACCGGCAGGTCGTGGGCGAGGGTGCCGATCGGATGGACGGTGTCGAGGTGCGACAGGACCAGGATGCCGGGTTCGCTCGTGCGCGGGCCGGCCCGCAGGATCAGGTTGTCGCCATAGCCGTCGCGGCCCGGCACCCGCTCGACGGCGAGACTCAACCCGGCGGCCTCGTCGGCGACGAGGTCCATCATCCGGTTGACGCCGTCGGTCGAGTCCGTCGGGCTCTCCACCGCCAGCCAGCGCGAGATCGCCGCGACGGAGCGGTCCGGCGAGAGGTCGGTGGGCGCGGGGGAGGGGGTCATCGGCGGCCTCGGGTCGAATGATCTAACAACGGAATCGCACCACCGCTTCGGCGCGCCGAATGCGGCGCAATCAAGAAGCGCGCCGGCGCCCTGCTCAGGTTTCCACCAGCCCGGTCGTGCTGCCCGTCGCCTCGTCCGGGCGGCCGTGGGGCAGGGCGAGGTACTCTTCCGAGCGCATCTCGATCAGGCGCGAGACGGTGCGCTCGAACTCGAACGCCTCGCGGCCGGTATCGGCGAGGTAGAGCCCGGTCGGCTCGGCGGCGGCGGAGGCGAGCAGCTTGGTGCGGGTGTCGTAGAGCGCGTCGACCAGGATGATGAAGCGCTTGGCCTCGTTGCGCTGGGGCATGTCCATCACCGGGATCTCCTCCACGATCACGGTGTGGAAGCGCTCGGCCAGGGCCAGGTAATCGGCGGCGCCGAGCGGCCGGGCGCAGAGATCCGCGAAGGTGAAGCGCGCGACGCCGCCCGCGGCCTCCGGGATCGCCACCTCGTGGCCCTTGACGGTGATCGTCGTCGGCCGGCCCGTCGGCGCGCCGGACAGGGCCCGGAACGCCTGCGTGAGCGCCGCGGCCGCCGCCGCGTCCGCCGGGACGTGGTAGACCGGGCTGCCGCCGAGCTTCTCCAGCCGGAAATCGGTGCGCGAATCGAGTCGCACCACGTCCACCCGCTCCTTGAGCTGGTCGATGAAGGGCAGGAACAGGGCGCGGTTGAGCCCGCCCTCGTAGAGCCGGTCGGGCTCGACGTTCGAGGTCGCCACCATCACGGTGCCGCGGGCGAAGAGCGCCGTGAACAGCCGCCCGAGGATCATCGCGTCGGCGATGTCGGTGACGGTGAACTCGTCGAAGCAGAGCAGCCGCGCCTCGGCCGCCAGCGCCTCGGCCACCGGCTGGATCGGGTCCTCGCCCTTCGCCGTGCCCTGCTTCACCGCCTGGCGGTGGCGGTGGATGCGCTCGTGCACGTCGCCCATGAAGGCGTGGAAATGCACCCGGCGCTTCGGGCCCGGCGCCGCCTCGTGGAAGAGGTCCATCAGCATGGTCTTGCCGCGCCCGACGAGGCCCCAGACGTAGAGGCCGGGCGGCGCCGCCACCGGCTCGGGCCTGCGGCCGAACAGCCGGCCGAGCATGCCGGGGCTCGACGGCGGCGGAACCTCGGCGAGGTCGCGGATCAGCCCGTCGAGGCGGCCGACGAGGTCGGCCTGGGCGGGATCGCGCTCGATCGCCCCCGACTCGACCAGGGCGTCGTAGCGGGCGGCGACAGGGCCGCGGGCGGCGGAAGCGGGGCTTTGCGTCACGGCAGCGGGCTTATCCCGGCGCGCAAGCCCGCGCAATGCGGTGAGAACAAGGCGGCGCCATGCGCGAACGGCACGGCCGTCCCGCCGTGCAACACCGGAACGGCGCTCCCATTTGCTGCATTGCACAATCCCGGCCGACGGCCGGGATGAGGAAACGCTCGAGATCGTGCCGTCCCCCGTCCGGAGTGCCTCTCGAGAATGAAGAACACCCAGCCTCCCGCCGGCCCCCTGGTCCGGCGCCTGTGGTCGACCGACAGCGCCGCGATCGTCGCGCTGTTCCGCGACCTCGACCCGCAATCCCGCTTCGACCGCTTCATGGGGGCGGTGAGCGAGACGGCCGCCGCCGCCTACGCCGCCCGCGCGGTCTCGGCGGAGGGCCTGATCGTCGGCGCCTTCGCGGACGGCCGCTTGCGCGGCGTCGGCGAATTGCGCCCCGCCGGAACCGCGGCGGAGGCCGAGCTCGCCTTCGCGGTGGCGCCCGGCCATCGCGGCCGGGGCTTCGGCGCGGCGCTCGGCACCCGCCTCGCCCAGGCCGCCCGCAACGGCGGCACGCGCCGGCTCCACCTGCGCTGCCTGGCCGGCAACCGGCCGATGCGGGCGCTGGCCCGCCGCCTCGGCGCCGAGGCCGGGACCGGCGGCCGGGAGATCCACGCCGTCCTGGCGCTCAGTCCGCCCACCGCCTTCTCGCTGTGGAGCGAGGGCGTCGGCAACCTGCTCGACGTCGCGGCCGCGGCCTCGGCGGCGTGGCCGGCGGTGCCGATGATGTGAGCGGCGCCCCTCAATCAAGGCGCCGCTCCGCCACCATCCGGCCCCGCCCATGCCGGATTGTCCGGGTCAAACCCTCGGCATCGAGCAGGAGGGGACATCCGGATGCAGACCGGCCGGACCACGCGCGGCGAGGAGACCGCCGCTCTCGAGCGCTCCGTCGCGGCGGCGCTCCGCACCATCGCGGCCGTCCAGGCCGAGCGCAGCGCGCCGCAGGTCCGCTCCGCCCGCCTGCGCCTCGCGACGATCTACGGCGTCACCCGCCTGCAGCGGCGGCGCGAGCGCGAGGCCGGCGCCCCCCGGGGATGACCGGCCCCGCCTGAGCGCGGACGGGCGGGGTGGCGTCCCGTCAGGCCCGCCCCTGCGCCAGCTCCCAGCCCCGTTCGGCGAGCGCGATGCCGAGCGCACCCTTCTGGCTCGCCTCGTCGCTCGAGGCGTTGCCGGCCTTCGAGCGGGCGAGCACGCCCTCCAGGATCACCGCGAGGCGGAACAGCGCGAAGGCAACGTGGAACGGCGTGATCCCGTCGCGCCGGCCGGTGCGCTCGCAGTAGCGGCGCACGTACTCGTCCTGGGTCGGGATGCCCAGGGCCGGCAGGTCGCGGCCGAGCATGCCGCGATAGGCCGACGGGTCGGTGTTGTAGGCGATGCAGTTGTAGCCGAGATCGGCGAGCGGGTGGCCGAGCGTCGCCAGCTCCCAGTCGATGATGCCGATCACCCGCGGCTCGGTCTTGTGGAAGATCATGTTGTCGAGGCGGAAATCGCCGTGGACGATCCGGGTCTCGTCGCTGTCGGCCGGGATGTGGGCCGGCAGCCACTCGGCGAGGCGGTCGATCGCGACGTTCTCGCGGGTCTTCGAGGCGGCCCACTGCTTCGACCAGCGCTCGATCTGGCGCTGGAAGTAGTTGCCGGCGCGGCCGAAATCGGCGAGCCCGATCGCCGCCGGGTCGACGAGGTGGAGCTGCGCCAGGGCCTCGTTCATGCCGTAATAGATGCCCGCCCGCTCCTCGCGCGGCAGCTCGGGCAGCATCGGGTCCCAGAACACCCGGCCGTGCAGCCGCTCCATCAGGTAGAACGGCGTGCCGATGACGGCCGGATCGGCGCAGTAGGCCACCGCCTGCGGCACCGGCACGTCGGTGCGCGAGAGGGCCTGCAGCACCCGGAACTCGCGGTCGACCGCGTGGGCGGAGGGCAGGAGCTTGCCCGGCGGCTGCTTGCGCAGCACGTACTCGCCGGCCTCGGCCATGACCAGGAAGGTCGGGTTCGACTGGCCGCCGCGCATCTGCCGCAGCTCGCGCAAGCGCCCGAGACCCTGCTGGGCGAGGAACGTCTCCAGCGCCTCGGTCGGGAAGCGGTGCGCCTCGCGCACCGGGATGGTCTCGGGCAGGTCCGACGGGGATGGGGCAGTCATGCGACCTTCGCGGCCTCTCGGCATACGTTTCCTCGGGCCGGACCATGCCCCACCGGCGGCCGCGGGTCATTCCTGCACCGCAGCAATTCGTCGGGAGCTGTCGATAGCCCACTGATTTCGCCGCATTTTCCGGCGATCGGGTGGGCAAGCGCACCCCCCGCGACTAGAGTGCCCGCATGATTCGCGCATCCCTCCTCGCCGCCGCCGGCCTGTCCCTCCTCGTCCTGCCCGCCGCGGCCAAGCCGAAGCCGAAGCCCAAGGCGGACGCCGCGCCCCCGAGCCTGCAGGCCAGCCCGGTCGGCACCTTCGGCGACTGGAACGTCTTCGCCGCCGGCGAGGGCAAGGCGCGGATCTGCTACGCCATCAGCCAGCCGCAGGTGCGCCTTCCGAAGAGCCTCAAGCGCGATCCGGCCTATCTCTTCGTCACCGTGCGCAAGGGCGAGAAGGTGAACAACGAGGTCGCGGTGATGCTGGGCTTCGCGCCCAAGCCCGGCAGCGGCCAGGCCACCACGACTGCGGCGGCGAACGGCGCCGTGCCGGCCCCGGCCTCGTCGGCGTCCGATCCGAGCCTCGCGATCGGCTCGGCCCGCTACGCGCTGGTGGTGAAGGGCGCCAATGCCTGGGTGCAGAACCCGGCCGACGAGAGCAAGGTCGTCGCCGAGATGGGCCGGGGCAAGAAGGTCGTCATCAAGGCGGTCTCGCAGCGCGGCAACGCCTCGACCGACGAATACGCCCTCGACGGCTTCGGCGAGGCGATGAAGCGCACCCGCGAGGAGTGCAAGTAGGCGGATTTTGCGAACCGTAGAAGAGGGGCGCGGGTTTCTTCCTCGCCCCTCTGCGGCAGGGCTGTCCGGGGAAAATCTCTTTCAAGATCAAGCGCGTCTCTCCTCTCCCGAGTGGGAGAGGGGCCGGGGGATCGAAGATCCCGCGTGAGGGTGACACGCTTCCGTGTGATACACTGAGCGCGGTGCTGGTAGCGGCACGGTCAGAGCCTGACTCAGAACCGTGTCACCCTACGCGATCTTCGATCGCCCCTACCCCTCTCCCACACGGGAGAGGGGATCCCGCGCCCCTCCTTTTTCCCGGACAGCCCTGCGCAGCGGGGGGAGGGTAAACCCCCGCCTCTTCTTTTTGCCGGGACTCCCGATCCTCACCGGATTCGGCCCCGCCCATCGCGTTTCGGCCCGAATACCCCTATATGCCGAGGTAATCCGTTTCATTCGAAGGTCTACGATATCATGGCGACGGCGTCGTTCGACACCGCCCGGCGCGGGACTGGCGCCGCATCCGAGCAATCCCAACCCGGCCTTGCCCCGGCGATCGAGAAGACGCCGGAGATCCGCCCCGAGGCGCTCGAGACCACCGGCCCGTCCTCCCTCGTCGGCCTGACCCGCGAGGCGCTGAAGGCCCGGCTCGCCGCCATCGGGGTGCCGGAGCGCGAGCAGCGCATGCGCGCCGGCCAGCTCTGGCACTGGATCAACGTGCGGGGCGCCTCGTCCTTCGACGAGATGACCAACGTCAGCAAGGTGCTCAAAGGCCAGCTCGCCGGCATCCACACCCTGGACCGGCCCGAGGTGGTGAGCGAGCAGGTGTCGCGCGACGGCACCCGCAAGTGGCTGATCCGCATGCCGCCGACCGGCCGGCACGACCACAACCGCGGCGCCGAGATCGAGTGCGTCTACATCCCGGCCAACGACCGCGGCACGCTCTGCGTCTCGTCGCAGGTCGGCTGTACCCTGACCTGCTCGTTCTGCCACACCGGCACCCAGCGCCTGGTGCGCAACCTCTCGTGCCAGGAGATCGTCTCGCAGCTGGTGGTGGCCCGCGACCGCCTCGGCGACTGGCCGGGGAAGACCCCGCCGAAGGGCGCCTTCGTGCCGGTCGACGGCTCGCGCTTCGTCTCGAACATCGTGTTCATGGGCATGGGCGAGCCGCTCTACAACGTCGACAACGTCATCGACGCGGTCGGCGTGATGAGCGACCACGAGGGCTTAGGCCTGTCGCGCCGGCGCATCACGGTCTCGACCTCCGGCGTGGTGCCGCAATTCGAGCGGCTCGGCCTCGAGGCCAACGCCATGCTGGCGATCTCGCTCCACGCGGTTCGCGACGACCTGCGCAACGAGCTGGTGCCGCTCAACCGCAAGTATCCGATCCGCGACCTGCTCCAGGCCTGCCGCGACTATCCGGGCGTGTCGAATGCCCGCCGCATCACCTTCGAGTACGTGATGCTGAAGGGCGTCAACGATTCCGACGCCGATGCGCGCGAGCTGGTGCGGCTGCTCAAGGGCATCCCGGCGAAGATCAACCTGATCCCGTTCAACCCCTGGCCCGGCTCGAAATACGAGTGCTCGGACTGGGAGCGGATCGAGCGCTTCTCCGAGATCGTGTTCAATGCCGGCTACGCCTCGCCGGTGCGAACGCCGCGGGGCCGCGACATCCTGGCGGCCTGCGGCCAGCTCAAGAGCGAGACCGAGAAGCTGCGCGCCCGCGCCCGGATGATGCTGGAAGAGGGCATCGGCGCCGAGGGCGTCTATGCCGGCGCGCACGACGACGATTGAGGCGGCGCATGTCGATCGGCCGGCTCCTCGCGATCGGATCGGCGCTCCTGATGGCGATCGCCTGCGGGGCGGTCGCCCTCGCGGTCGGCGTCGCGATGGATCCCGCCTTGCGCGACATCCTCGGCCAGCTCGGCCTGTCGGGGCTGGAGGCGGTGCTGTCGGACCTCGCCGAGGGCTACGCGCCCGATCCCGGCATGGTCGAGGGCGCGCTGAGCCTCGGCCGTGCCGTCCTGCTCCTCGTCGCCGTGCCGCCGGTCCTCAACGCCGTCGTCGGCGAGGTGCTGGGCTGGCGCGCGCTCGCCTGGTACGGCGGCGCCACCGGGCTTCTCACCGCGCTGCTGCCCTGGCTGATGCGCGGCGCCGGCGGCCCGGCCGGAGCCGGGGAGGGGCGGGTGACCGCGATCCTGTTCTGCGCCGGCGGGATCGCCGGACTGGTCTACTGGCTCGCCGCCGGGCGCTTCGCCGGGCGTGGGCCGGCGACGATGTGGGCGGCGCCGCGGCGCTAGAACGTTTTATCGACCAGGTGGGCGCCGGGTCGACGACAGAAAGTCCGGCAAAGCCGGAGAACGCGAGCGGCGCCCGGCAGGGGAGCTACGGGGCACGACACCACCGGCTGAGGGATGCGCGCGCACGGCCCTCGCTCACCCACCGTGCAAGTCCTGACAGACCGTCGGAAAATACTCCCCCGCCTAATACAATCGAGCCTGTGCAGAAACGCGGGAGCGGCGGCGGCGTGAAAGTCCTGTTTAATTTCCTGGGCGAGAGATAGCGTCCAGCCGATCGCCTTCCCGAGAGCCACCCCCGATGTCGCTGCCGCGCCGCTTCCTCGCCGGTCTTCAGACCGCCCAGGTCTGGATCGTGCTCGGTGTCCTGGCGCCCCTCGGCATGCTGCTCGTCTCCGGCTTCATGCTCTACGACCTGCGGCGGGACATGTGGGCACGGGCCGACGAGGCGTCCCGGAGCCTGCTTCAGGTGATCGAGACCGACATCGCCCGCAACGTCGCCGTCACCGATCTCGCGCTGCGCGGCATGGTCGAGAAGGTCCAGAGCCCGCTCGTCGCGGCGGCACCCGAGGCGCTGCGCCGGCTGGTTCTGTTCGATCCCGTGGCGACGGCCGACGGAGCCGGCGTCCTGGTCCTGTTCGACGAGCACGGCTACGGCATCCTGAATTCGCGCTACCCGTCGGGCGCCGGCGGCAGCTTCGCCGATCGCGACTACTTCCAGGTCCACCGGCTGAACCCGGAAGCCGGCCTCTACATCAGCAAGCCGTTCGAATCGCGGATGTCGGGCGCCTACACGGTCGCCTTCAGCCGCCGGATCTCCAAGCCCGACGGCTCGTTCGGCGGCGTGGCCGTCGCCACCCTGAGGCTGTCCCACTTCACCCGGCTCCTGGCGCGGGTCGGCCTCGAGCGGGGCAGCAGCATCAACCTGATCCGCCAGGACGGCATCCAGATCGTGCGCTTCCCCTACGACGTGCGCGACGTCGGCACCGATATCGGGGGGACGTCGAGCCTGCGGCGCGTCATCGCCGAGCGGCAAGGCCGCTTCACCGCGCGGGCCCACCGCGACGGGGTCCTGCGGCGGTACACCTTCACGCAGGTCGGCGACCTGCCGCTCTTCCTGTCGATCGGGATCAGCACGGAGGAGATCGAGGCCGGCTGGCGGGCCAAGGCGGTGATGATCGGCGTCACGCTGCTGGCCCTGTTCGGCCTCGCGGTGCTGCTCGCCCTGCTGTGCGGGCGGGAGCTGCGTCGCCGCAGCGCCGTCGAGGCCGAGCTCGCCCGCCTGTCGCTCACCGACGGGCTGACCGGGCTGCCGAACCGCCGCCGCTTCGACGAGGCGCTGCGCCGGGCCGCGGAGGACGCGCGGGACGATCGGCCCCTCGCGCTGCTGATCGTCGACGCCGACCACTTCAAGCGCTTCAACGACCGCCACGGCCACGCCGTCGGCGACGAGATCCTGCGCGGGCTGGCGCAGCACCTGACGGCCGCCATCCACCGGCCGCACGACCTCCTCTGCCGGATCGGCGGCGAGGAATTCGCCGTGATCCTGCCGGAGACCGACGCCGAGGGGGCCGCCCGGGTGGCCGAGCGGCTCCATGCGGCGGCCGCCGCGGTCTCGGTGGGCCCGGCCGGCATCCCGGCCGGAGCGGTGACGGTGAGCATCGGGCTCGCCGTGGCGGTCGGCCCGCGCGCGCAGGCCGAGCTCTACCGGGCGGCGGATGCGGCGCTCTACGCCGCCAAGAACGCCGGCCGCGACCGCACCTGCCGGGCCGAGAGTTGCCGGGCCGACACGCGGCCGGCCGCCCATCTGCGCCTCGTCGCGACCGCCTCGGGCACCGCCGCGGCGCCGTGAGGGCTCAGCGCACGGTGAGCAGGATGCGGGCCGCGAAGGTCCCGAACAGCCCGGCGAACGCCCAGTCGATCCCCCGCATCAGCCGCGGCCGGGCCTGGAGCGCGCCGGTGACGCGGGCGGCGCCGAGCACCATCAGGATCCCGAGCGGCAGCGACAGGCCGACGAAGGCGAGGCCCAGGAAGGCGAGCTGGCCGGTCGGGTCGGGGGCGTCGGCGCGCACGAATTGCGGCAGGAAGGTCAGGAAGAACAGCACCACCTTGGGATTGGTGAGGTTGACGCCGAGGCCGAGGCAGAAGGTGCGCCAGGGCCCGCCCCGCACCGCCTCGGCGCGGACGGTGAGCGCCGAGCCGCGGCGCAGGGCGTCGATGGCGAGCCAGGCGAGGTAGAGCGCGCCCACCACCTTCAGCACCGTGAAGGCGGTGGCCGAGGCCGCGATCAGCGCCGAGATGCCGAGCACCGCGGCCAGGGTGTGGATCAGCGTGCCGAGGCTGGTGCCGAGCACCGTGACGATCCCGGCCCGCCGGCCCGAGCCGATCGTGCGGGCGAGCGTCAGGCTCATGTCGGGCCCGGGCGTGACGAACAGCACCAGGCAGGCGGCGAGATAGGCGAGAAGCGTCGGGGTGTCGGGCAGGAAGCTCATCGGGCGGCTCCGGGGGGCGCCCCCCGTCTGTCACCGCGCCCCGGACCGGTGCAAGCCAGAAAAGCTCCGGTGCCGGCCCAGGAAATCTTCGAAGGGATCTTCGAAGGGATCTCCCGCCGAACCTTCCTCTCGGCGCCGGCCTTCTCCTGGCGCCGGCCTTCTCCTGGCGCCGGCCGGAAACGCGAGGCGCCCGCCCGGGGGATCCCGGGCGGGCGCGGACGATGACCGATGTCGGGAAGCGTCAGAAGGTGATGCCGCCCTCGATCATGTAGCGGTCCTGCGAGGTGCGGTTGCCGGTGCGGCCGAAGCCGGTGCCGAGCGTCCCGAAGGCGAGGTCGCCGCGGGTGATGTCGTAGAGCTGCACCCGCGAGTACTCGCCGCGCACGAAGAAGCGGTCGAAGGTGAAGGTCGGGGTGACGGTGAGGGACAGGGCCGAGCTGCCCGCCCCGTAGAGCAGGCTGGTGCCGCCGAGCAGGCGGTCGCCGGTCTGGGCGATGTACTCGACGCGGCCGGCGAGCGCGAAGTTGTCGCTGAAGGTGTAGCTCGCCAGGACCGCGCCGCCATAGGTCGAGGCGCCCTCGACGATGCCGAGGCGGAAGTCGCGCGGAACGTTGGTGTACTGGAAGTACGGCGTGATCGCCCACGGCCCGTTCGAGTAGGTGTAGTTCACCGACACGATGCCGCTGTTCTGCTGCAGGCCCGGCGTGGCGTACTGGTAGCGCAGGCTCTGGGCGAAGGCGTTGGTACGGCCGAGATTGGTGCCGCCGTTGATGCCGAACGAGTTGTTGTCGTCGAGCTTGTAGGTGACGGCGCCGGTGAGCCAGCTGATCTCGCCCGAGAAGAACCCGTCGGTTCCGGCGACCGAGGCCGACCACGGCCCCTCGCTGTAGTTCACCTGGACGCCGTGGTTGATGATGTTTTCCTGGTTGAACAGCAGGCCGCGCGAGATGTTCAGGTTCTGGAAGGTGAACGGCGCCTCGGTGCCGATCAGCGTCGGCATGCGGCCGCCCTGGATCGACCAGTTGTCGTTGAACACGTACTTGCCGAAGGCGACCGGCAGCGGCGTGAACAGCAGGTCGGTCTGCTGCAGGGCGCTGTAGTTGACGAAGCCCAGGGACGGGATCGCGTAGACGCCGGCCTGGACGTAGAACTGGAACGGGCCGTCGGCCTTCTGGATCCAGCCCTGGATGTTGGTGAAGTCGACCCGTCCGGCCCGGTCGCTCGGCAGCGGGGCGGACGAGAACGGGAACGGGTTGGTCTGGGTGTAGGCGTAGCCGGTGAGCGCGCCGCCGACATAGATGTCGCCGAAGCCGCCGAGGGTGAAGCAGGACGGGTTCGGGTTCGGCTTGATGACGCCGCCATAGGCCGGCAGCGACAGGGTCGCCTTGCAGCTCTCGACAACCGCCACCGGAGCCGGGGCCGGGGCTGCGAGGTCGGCGGCGAAGGCGGAGCCGGACGACAGCAGGGCGACGGTCAGGCTGCTGAGGGTGAAGCGCATTGCCACGGGACGAAGATCCATCTGGAAGCCAACTGTGGCCAAGCTGGCAGTGTGGCGGGACCATGGCAAAACTGTTTATTGTGCGTTTGCGCAAAAATTAGGCAAATTATGCGCTGACGCGCGGGTGTATGTTGCTCCGTGTCTTTCGCGCAACGCGAGTGCCGCGCCGTCGGATACTTGGGCGACGTACTGCGGCGGCCATACGCTCGGCCCCGCCGCCTCCCCCATGCCGGGGCTCCGGGCGTCGGGCGGGCGATTCGTCGGCCGGAACGGCGACGCCCGACGCAGATGCGCCGCGGCCGATCGCGGCCTCGCCCGGGGCCGGAGCGTCCGGCCGGCCCTGCGGCCGGTTGACCGGCAACGAGGCCGCTGCCAGCCTGCGCCCGCCGGGGCCCGTCCGAGAATGCCCCGCCGGGAGGATGTACCTGTGTCCCTACGTGTTCGCGCCGCCGTGCTGCACCACGCCCCCGTGGCGCGGCCCTACGCCGAGACCCGTCCGCTGACCATCGAGACGATCGAGCTCGATCCGCCGGGGCCGGACGAGGTGCTGGTGAAGATCGCGGGCGCCGGCCTGTGCCATTCCGACCTCTCGGTCATCAACGGCGACCGGATCCGTCCGGTGCCGGTGGCGCTGGGGCACGAGGCGTCGGGGGTCGTCGAGGAGCTCGGGCCCGGCGTCACCGACCTGAAGCGCGGCGACCACGTGGTGATGTCGTTCGTGCCGACCTGCGGCGGCTGCGCGCCCTGCCGGGAGGGGCGCGGCGCCCTGTGCGAGCCCGGCAACGCCGCCAACGGCCGCGGCACGCTGCTGTCGGGAGAGAAGCGCATCCGCTGCGACGGGGTGGAGGTGAGCCACCACAGCGGCGTCTCGGCCTTCGGCGAGTACGCGGTGATCTCGCGCCGCTCGATCGTGAAGATCGACCCCGACATCCCGCTCGTCGAGGCCGCCCTGTTCGGTTGCGCGGTGATGACCGGCGTCGGCGCCGTGGTGAATACCTGCCGGGTGCGGATGGGCGAGAGCGTCGCGGTGGTGGGTCTCGGCGGCGTCGGCCTCTCGGCGCTGATCGGGGCGGTGGCCAGCGGGGCGGGCCGCGTCGTCGCGGTCGACCTCTCGGAGGACAAGCTCCGGATCGCCCGCGCGCTCGGCGCCACCGATGCGTTCCTCGCCTCCGATCCCGATGCCGTCGCGGCGATCCGCGACGCCACCGACGGCGGCGTCGACTACGCCTTCGAGATGGCCGGCTCGGTCAAGGCCTTCGACACCGCCTACCGGATCACCCGCCGGGGCGGCACCACCGCGACCGCCGGCCTCGCCAACCCGAACCACAGCTTCACCATCCCGCCGGTCGGCCTCGTCGGCGAGGAGCGGGTGGTACGCGGCAGCTACATGGGCTCCTGCGTCCCGGCCCGGGACATCCCGCGCTACATCGCGATGTACCGCCAGGGCCGCCTGCCGGTGAACAAGCTGATGACCGGCACCCTCACCCTCGACCAGATCAACGAGGGCTTCGACCGGCTCGATCGCGGAGAGGCGATCCGGCAGGTCATCGCCATGTGACCGGGACGTGACCGGGACGTGATCGGGATGTGACTGCGACGTGATCGCGCCGCAGCCTTCGGGCGCCGCGCGGGCGTGTCGGGCGGAGCACGCCGGCGGTTTTTCTTGGCGCAGGTCCCGGGGCTCGACCCTCCCGGCCGGGGACGGCGGCGGACCCGCACTTGCCGGCCGCCGCACCGCCATGCTTCGATGGCCGCCCCGCCGCGACGAGGGGCCCGCTGACGGCCCGAGGGATCTCTTCAGCTAAGGACGTGCCATGGGGCTGTTTCAGGATGCCTTCTCCCGGGTCGGCCGGGTCGTCATGTCCTATGCCGGCGACACCGCCTTCCTCCACGCCGCCTGCTCGGCGGCGGCCGCCGTGATCCTGGCCGACCAGGAGATCGACGAGGAGGAGATCGAGACGGCCCTGGCCGATCTCGGCAACAACCCGATCCTGCACAAGTCCTACGGCGTCCTGAAGCTCGAGCAGGAGCTGCACGAGGCGATCGCCCGGGCGAAGAGCCGGGCCGGACGGCTGGAGAACCTGCGCCTCGTCGGCGCCATCGCCGACCGGGCGCTGGAGCAGCGCCAGGACGTGTTCCTCATCGCCGCCGACGTCGCCGACCAGGGCGGCATCAGCGAGCTGGAGCACAAGGCCCTCGACGAGATCGCCGAGGTGCTCGGCGTCGAGAAGGCCGCCCTCCTCGGCGTGTGACGGACCGACACCGACAAGGGCTGACACCCGGCGAACCCGCCTTATCTCCCGCGCGACGCAGCGGGATCGCAGGCGGGAGTGTTCGCGATGGATGTCGGATTTCTCGGGCTCGGCCGGATGGGCCGGCCGATGGCGCTCAACCTGGTCAAGGCCGGCCACCGGGTCCGGGTCTGGAACCGCTCTCCCGCCGCCGCCGAGGCCTTGCGCGCCCACGGCGCCGAGCCGGTCGCGACGCCGGCGGACGCCTTCCGGGGCGACGCCGCCGTGACGATGCTGGCCGACGACGCGGCCCTGCGCGCCGTCATCGTCGAGGGCGGCCTGCTCGACCAGGCCGAGAGGCCGGGGCTCCATATCGGCACCAGCACCATCTCGGTGGCCCTCGCCGAGGAGCTGGCGGCGGTGCACGGCCGGGCGGGCGTGCCTTACATTTCCGCCCCGGTCTTCGGCCGGCCGGACGTGGCGGAGCTGGGCAAGCTCAACATCCTGGCCGCCGGACCGGACGAGGCAATCGCCATGGGCCAGCCGCTCCTCGACGCGATGGGGGCGAAGACCTGGCGCTTCGGCGAGGCGCCGGCCCGGGCGAACGCCGTCAAGCTCGCCGGCAACATGATGATCGTCGCGGCGATCGAGGCGATGGGCGAGGCCGCGGCTTTGGGTGAGGCGCACGGGGTTCCGGCCGCCGACCTCCTCGACCTCCTGACCAGCACGATCTTCGCCGCCCCGGTCTACAAGAACTACGGCGCCTCGATCGCCGCCGGCCGCTACGAACCGCCGGGCTTCGGGCTGGCGCTCGGCGCCAAGGACGTCCGCCTGGCGCTCGCCGCCGGCGAGGCCGCCCGGGTGCCGATGCCGCTCGCCAGCGTGCTCCGCGACAGCCTGCTCGACGCGCTCGCGCATGGCGACGGGGAGAAAGACCTGGCGGCGTTGGCGACCGTGTCGGCGCGGCGGGCGGGGCGGGGATGAGCGGCAGGACCGCTCACGGCCCCGGATCGTTCTCCAGCAGGATCGGCTGCCCGTGCGGCGTCGCCGCCGCCGCCCGGGCGAAAGCGGCGCGGCGCGCTTCCAGCGCCGCCTCGCTGGTCAGCCCGCGCTCGGCGATCAGCGCCTCGATCGTCTCGAGCCACAGGGCGTAATCGGCGGTGCGCTCGCCGTGCCGGCCGAGCGCCTGCGCCCAGTCAGACCAGGTGAACAGGCCGGCATCGTGCAGCGACACCACCAGCGCGAAGGTCTGCGCCTCCCAGGGGGCGGCGAAGACCGGGGGATCGGGCGGGCGGCTCACGACGTCGGCACCCGGGCCGGTTCGAGGTAGCTCTCGAAGGCGTTGACCGAGACGGTGAGGCCCGGATCGGCATCCTCGCCCCACAACTCCACCGCCGCGAAGCGCACCGTGTAGAGCCATTGCGGCGCCTCGCCGGCGAAGGCGGCGTTGGTATCGGGGAAGACGAAGCCGCCATGGACCCGCTCGACCGTGCCGGTGCGGCCGCGGACGTAGCGCGGCAGGCGGGTATGGCCGGTCGGATTGACGATCTTGGCCCGCACCTCGTCGCCGGGAGCGAAGCGGGCGGGATGCGGCGCCGGGCGGTCGCTCGGGAAGCCGCGGGAGAACAGCGGCGCCACCTCCTCGGCCTTCAGCACCCGGGCGACCGGGGCGGGCGGCGTCAGCGCGGCACCGGCGGCGAGCTCCCCGGCCGCCACGAGGCCGTGCTGCTGAACCTGCTTCTCCAGGGCGCGGAACCAGATCCGGTAGTAGCTCGAGGTCAGGTACTCGCCGGGCGGCAGCGATTCGCGGGCGGCGCGGCTGGCATCGAGGTTCCAGGCGCCGGTATAGCCCATCGCCATCGCCATCGCGAAGACCCGCCGCTCCCACACCGCGTGGAACCGGGGCTCGTCCGCCTCGAGGCCGAGCGGGCCGAAGCCCTGCATGCCGCCGAGATCCTGGCCGCCGTTCATGCGCGGTCTCCCTGGCCGGCGCTCAGGGGAAGCCCGGTGCCGATCATCGCGTCGCGGGTGACGAGCTCGGCGAGCGCCGCCTCGTCGAGGTGGTCGGTGCCGGGCGGGCGCATCGGCAGCACCATGTAGCGCAGCTCGGCGGTCGAATCCCAGACGCGGATCCGCGTCTCCGGCGGCAGCACGGTGCCGAACTCGGCCAGGACCCCGCGCGGGTCGATCACGGCGCGGGAGCGGTAGGGCGGCGACTTGTACCAGACCGGCGGCAGGCCGAGCACCGGCCAGGGGTAGCAGGAGCAGAGGGTGCAGACGACGACGTTGTGCTCCTCGGGCGTGTTCTCGACCACCACCATGTGCTCGCCGCCGCGGCCGCCGACATCGAGCTCGCGCATCGCCGCGCTGCCGTCCTGCAGGAGCCGCGCCTTGAAGGCGGGATCGACCCAGGCCCGCGCCACCACCCGGGCGCCGTTATGCGGCCCGACCTTGGTCGCGTAGGTCTCGATCAGGGTGTCGAGGGCGGCCGGGTCGACGTAGCCCTTCTCGACCAGGATCGATTCGAGGGCGCGCACCCGCAGGTCCATCGGCGACAGCGCGCTGCCGTGCGGGTGATCGTGGTCGTGGTCGCCGTGATGGTGATCGTGATGGTCGTGGTCGTGCGCCATGCGGGCCTCCCGGAGCGGCGAGGATACGCGGGAGGGCCTGACACCGCCACCGTCACGGACGCACGGCCGGGCTCTCCAGGGGCAGGGGCGCGGCGCGCTGCATCAGGTAGAGGGTCAGCGCCACGGCCTGCGCGGAGCCGGGGGTGAACGGCTCGGCCCGCATGCCGGCAAGGCAGTTGCGCAGGCGCCGCTCCAGCGAGCCGAGATCCTGCCATTCGAGACGGTAGAGCGGGTAGCCGGTGGGATGCCCCTGCGGGATCGTCGCGGCGCCGAGGCGCCGGCCCCAATGGGCGTCGTGGCAGGCGGCGCAGGAGAAGCCGAGCTGGCCCATCGGCGTCTCGAACAGCCGCTTGCCCTCGGCCCGGGCCGGGGCGAGGCGCGGATCGGCCGGGGGCGCCAGCGGCAGCCCGCGGGAGAGGTTCGCCAGGTAGGCCGTCAGCGCCAGGAGGTCGCGGCCCTCCCGCGGCAGCGGCGCCGCTCCCTGGTGGCGGGTGCGGCAGAGCTCGATCCGGCTCTCGAGGTCGACCGGCCGGGCCGTCCCCTCGTCCCAGGCCGGGTAGCGGGCGGCGGCGCCGCGCAGCGACGCCGCGGCGTGGCAGGCCGTGCAGGCGGGCGCGCCGGGGGCGGGGGCACGCCCGAACAGTTCCGCCCCGTCCTGGACCCACAGCATTCCCGGATTGGCGGTGTCGTCGGCCTGCATCGCCCGGGTCTCGGGCGCCATCCGGTCGAAGCCGGAGCGGCGCTCGGCGGGCGGGATGCCCTGCGCGTCGGCGGCGCCGAGGAGCACCGTCGCGAGGGCGAGGCCGGCGACGGTTCGTCCGAGCGTTGCGCGTGTCCTGCGGGCGTCCCTCATGGCGGGACACCCTACACCCGAGAGGGCCTGTCCGCATGCCGGAGCTTGCCGGCTGCGGCCCGGGCAGATCCGAGCGGGATCCGGCCTCAGATCGGCCGGACCTCGCCCGCCTTCAGCTTCATCCGGGCGGCGAGGCGGTCCGAGAGGGTGCCGCTCAGCTCCACCGCCGCCTCCGGCGCCACCGCCTGGACGGCGGCCACGGCCGCCAGGGGATCGGTCGCCATGGCGACGTAGACCCGCAGGGCCGGGGCGCTGGCCCCGTCGTCGGCGGCCGAGACGGCGACGGTGAAGGCGGTGTGTTTCGGCTTCTTGGCGGGCATGGGTTCGTATCGCACGGGAAGGCGGTCCTGTCTCCGCTCGCACGGGCGCCGTCGACAGGCGTCGTCGTCGCGATGGGCCTCGCTGAACCGTGACTTGCGCCGGGGGCCGTTCGCCCCGATCTCCGCTGCAACACACTCCGCCCTTCGAGGGACTTGCGTCATGCACATCAAGGTCAAGCGCGGCTGGGAGATGCCCGAGCGCCTCGCCACGCCCGAATCGGTCTTCCTCAACCGCCGGACGCTCCTGGGCGGCAGCCTCGGGATGGCGGCGGCTTCGCTCGCCGGCGGTCCGGCCCACGCCGCGCTGCCGGGGGAGGGGACGGGTGCGGTGAAGACCGCCGACCTGTATCCGGCCAGGCAGAACCCGGCCTACACCCTCGACCGCCCGCTGACCGCCGAGCGCTACAGCGCCGACTACAACAACTTCTACGAGTACGGCACCAACAAGACGGTGACGCCGGGCTCGAATGCCCTGAAGGTCCAGCCCTGGACGATCAAGGTCGACGGCCTCGTCGAGGCGCCGTTCGAGATCGGCTTCGAGGACCTGGTGCGCAAGATGGCGCTGGAGGAGCGGCTCTACCGCCACCGCTGCGTCGAGGCGTGGTCGATGGCGGTGCCCTGGACCGGCTTCCCGCTCAGCGCCCTGGTGGCTCTGGCCAAGCCGAAGGGCGACGCCAAGTACATCCAGATGCAGACCTTCATGGACAAGGCGATGGCGCCCGGCCAGCGGGCGTTCTTCTATCCCTGGCCCTATACCGAAGGGCTGACCATGGCCGAGGCCAGCAACGACCTCGCCTTCATGGTGACGGGCGTCTACGGCAAGCCGCTCATCAACCAGTTCGGCGCGCCCTTGCGGCTCGCGGTTCCGTGGAAGTACGGCTTCAAGTCGGTGAAGTCGATCAACCGCATCACCTTCACGGCCGAGCGGCCCAAGACCTTCTGGGAGGGCCTGCAGGCCTCGGAATACGGCTTCTGGGCCAACGTGAACCCGGCGGTGCCGCATCCGCGCTGGAGCCAGGCGAGCGAGCGGGTGCTGGGCACCGACGAGCGGGTGCCGACGCTGATCTACAACGGCTACGGCGCCCAGGTCGCCGACCTGTACAAGGGGCTCGAGAGGGAGCGCCTGTTCGTCTGACGCCGCCGGGTGACCCGTCCCTCGCGAGGGACGGGCAGGCCCGGATGGGCGCCGGCGCCCACGCGCCGGGCGCCCTCGCATCGCCATGGTCGAGGCGAGGGCACGCGACCGATCACGCCGTGCCGTCGCCCTGCAGGTAGCCGGAGCGGCGGCTGTCGGGCATCTGCAGCGAGACCAGGAACGCGATGGCGCACATCGCCGTCACGTACCAGTAGAACGTGGTCTCGGAGCCCGCTTCCTTGAAGGTCAGCGCCACGAACTCGGCCGAGCCGCCGAAGATCGCGTTGGCGATGGCGTAGGACAGGCCGACGCCGAGCGCCCGCACCTCGGCCGGGAACATCTCGGCCTTCACCAGCCCGCTGATCGAGGTGTAGAACGACACGCAGAGCAGCGCCGCGGTGATCAGCGCGTAGGCGACGATCGGGCTCTGCGCGCCGGCGATCGCGTGCAGCAGCGGCACCGTCAGCAGCGTGGTCGAGGCGCCGAACAGCAGCATCGCGGTCTTGCGGCCGAACCTGTCGGCGAACATGCCGAAGAAGGGCTGCGCCACCATGTAGGTGAACAGCACCGCCGTCATCACCAGGTTGGCGGTCTTCTTGTCCATGTGCGTGGTGTTCACCAGGTACTTCTGCATGTACGTGGTGAAGGTGTAGAAGATCAGCGAGCCTCCGGCGGTGTAGCCGAGCACGGTGAGGAAGGCGCGGCGATGGTTGCGCCAGATCGACGCCATGCTGCCGGCCTCGCGCGAGGTGCGGGTCTCGGCGGTCGAGGTCTCGTGCAGCGAGCGCCGCAGGTAGAGCGCGACCACGGCGGCGGCCGCGCCGATGAAGAACGGGATGCGCCAGCCCCAGGCGGTCATCGCCTTGTCGTCGAGGGTCAGCGTCACCAGCACGACGACGAGGGAGGCCAGCAGCTGGCCGCCGATCAGCGTGACGTACTGGAACGAGCCGTAGAAGCCGCGCTTCCCCTTCAGCGCCACCTCGCTCATGTAGGTCGCCGAGGTGCCGTACTCGCCGCCGACCGACAGCCCCTGCGCCATGCGGGCGAAGAGCAGGAGGACGGGGGCGAAGATGCCGATCTGCGCGTAGGTCGGCAGGATCGCGATGACGAGCGAGCCGGCGCACATCATCATCACGGAGATCAGCATCGAGGTCTTGCGGCCGTAGCGGTCGGCGACGCGGCCGAACAGCCAGCCGCCGATCGGCCGCATCAGGAAGCCGATGGCGAACACCGCCGCGGTGTTGATGAGCTGCACCGTCGGGTCCGAGCCCGGGAAGAACACGTCCTTGAAGTAGATCGCCGTGAAGGCGTAGGCGTAGAAATCGTACCACTCGACGAGGTTGCCCGACGAGGAGCCGACGATGGCCTTGATGCGGGCCTTGTTGTCGTAGGCCGCGATGGTCGGGTCTTGCGAGGCGAGGCTGTCGGCGGCGGGCCGCGCGGCCCCCGGCCGGCTCTGGGCGGTGCTGGTCATCGCGGGTTCGGTCTCCTCCCGGCTGGAGCGATGTCGGCGGCGTGGCGCGGGCTCCGCGCCGTGCCCGCACTAGGAGAATGGGAGGCCGGGGTACAGCCCCGCAGCGCATCCCTCCTGCAATTTCACGACGTCGCCGCGTCTTGTCCCAAGGATAGCCGCGTGACGCAAGGTCCTCCACCCCGTTTCCGTCCCGCGATGACGAGCGGGCGCATCCGACGGAAACCGGATGGAGTCGGACAGACGTCGTTTCGCAACGCAACGATCTGGCGAAGACTTGTCGACGCGGCGAAGGTGGGTCACGGCCGGGCCGGGCAGGGCTCCCGCGGCTGCGTCACCGCGCTGCCGGTCCCGGAGGCGGCGCGCTCGGCCTGGGCCGCCACCGCGGCGTCGAGAGGGGCGCTCAAGCGCTCGCGCGGGGCCGGGATCTCGTCGCCGACCTGGACCCAGCGGGCCCCGGTCCATTCCTGCACGGTGACCGGGCGCCGGCCGCTGTGGTCGGCGCAGGTCAGGCGAAGCCGCCGGGCGAAGCCGACGAGGCCGAGTTCCTTCCAGCGCACCGGATCGAGATTGATCGCCTCGAGCCCGCGGCGCATCTCCGCGCCGTCGATCCGCTTGCGGCCGGCCAGCGCCTGCGCGTTGCGGATGCCCTCGGCCAGGACCACCCCGGCATAGACCCCGCGGTTGTAGAGCGGGCCGGCGCTCTCCTCCTTGGGCGTGCGCGACAGGCCGGCATCGACCACCAGGAGGTCGATCTGGTCGAAGGCCGGGAAGCTGTCCGTCAGGGCGTGCCAGGTCACGATGCGCAGGCCCTTCGCCGTGAGGTCCCGGGCGCCGCCGGCCGGCCGCAGCAGGTCGTCCTCGCCGGTCCAGCCCATCGTGACGACCCGGTTGAGCGGGAAGCCCGCCGCCGCGGCGTCGCGCAGGGGCGCGCCGGAGAGGCCGGCGGTGGCATCGAGGATGACGGTGTCGGGATCCGCCGCCCGGGCCCTGCGCCACGGATCGGCGTCCGGCGCCGCCGCCCCGTCGGGCAGGGCGTAGGCGCGGAACTCGAGGCCGGCCTCCGCCGCGAGCGCCTGCAGCACCGGTACCGGCTCGCGCCCGGCCGGGCTGTCGCGGTGCAGGTAGGCGAGGCTGCGCCCCTGCGGGTTGCCCTCGCTGCCGTCCTGCGACAGGTGCGCGAGCGCCGCGGCGAGACCGTCCCAGACCGTGACGGGCGGCGCGAAGGCCCAGGGCAGCGCGTCGCCCCGCGCCATCGCGGCCGGGCCGTAGCCGGAGGCGACGAGGGGCACCCGGCCCGCCGCGAGGCGCGGCAGCAGGGCGAGCGCCGCGTCGGCGCTGCCGGGCACCACGGCGACGCTGCCGCGGGCGACCGCCGCCGCGTGGCAGGCGAGCGCCCGCGCGACCTCGCCCCCGGTCTCGCATTCCTCGACCGTGAGGGTGATCCCGCCGACGCCGCCGTCGCGCCGGTCGAGCATCGTCAGGTAGTCGGCGAGCCCGTTCGCCAGCTGCGCGCCCGCGGCCGCCGCCGGGCCGGTGCGCTCGGTGAGGACGGTCAGCGTCAGGCCGTCCGCGGCAGCGCCGCCCGGGGCGACCGCCAGCAGGGCGAGGAGGGCGGCGATGGCGGCGGGGCGGGGCGGCATGGCCGGATCCTGTGGCCGGGTCCTGGAGGGGCGTTTCGCGGGCCGGAGCCTACGCCGGGGACCGCCCCGGCGATAGGTCAGGATTCGAGCACGCGGGCGGCCGGGAACAGCACCTCGACCAATGTGCCCTCGCCCTTGCGGCTGGTGATCGTCAGCGAGGCGCGATTGGCCTCGACGAGCGCCCGGGTGAGCGGCAGCCCGAGGCCCGTGCCGCCGCCCCGGCGCTGGGCGGTGGCGATCTGCCGGAACGGCTGCAAGGCCGTCTCGACCTCCTCCGGGCTCATGCCGATGCCGGTGTCGCGCACCCGCAGCGCCACGCCGCCGCGGTCGGTCGCGGCCGTCGACACGATCACCTGCCCGCCCGCATCGGTGAACTTGATCGCGTTCGAGATCACGTTGAGGGCGGCCTGGCGCAGGGAGCGCTGGTCGGCCAGCACCGCCGGCAGGCCGGGGGCGAAGCTCGTGCGCATCACCACCCGCTGGCGCGCGGCCTGGGGCTGCATCAGGGCGACCGAGGCCGCCACGAGGTCGTTGAGGCCGAGACCCGCGAAGGCGAGGTCGAGGTGCCCGGCCTCGATCTTGGCGAGGTCCAGCAGGTCGTTGACCAGGCTGACCACGTGCTCGCCGGAGGCGCGGATGTCGCGCAGGTAGTCGCGGTAGCGCTCGCTGCCGACGGGACCGAACTGCTCCTCCAGCATCACCTCGGCAAAGCCGGTGATGGCGTTGAGCGGCGTGCGGACCTCGTGGCTGATCGTGGCGAGGAAGTCGGATTTCTGGGCGCTGGCCCGCTCGGCCTCGCGGCGGGCGCGCACCAGCTCGGCCTCGGTGCGGCGGACGCCCGAGACGTCGCGCAGGACCGCGGCGACGCGGCGCTGCGGCCCGCTCGCCACCGGCGCCAGGGTGAGCACGAGGGGCAGCGGCCCCTCCGCCCCCTGGGCGATCACCTCCTCGGCCGGGGTCGCGACGTTGCCGGCGCTCGCCCGCAGCAGGGCGGCCTGGGCCGCGGGCCGGCTCTCGAGGGAGAACAGGCCGGTCAGGGACGCGCCCGCGACCTCGCGCGGATCGACGCCGAGCAGATCCTGCGCGCCGCGGTTCATGCCGATCACCCGGCCCTCCTCGTCGAGCACCACCACCCCGTCGGTGACCGCGTCGAGGATCGCGGTGGTCTCGCGCAGGTGCGCGTCGCGATGGGCGAGATGGGCCTCGGCCGCCGCCAGCGACTGGGCCGGGTCGGCATCCGGCAGGCGGCGGATGGTCAGCAGGCTGGCGGGCGCGCCGTCCCACTCGACCACCCCGACGGTGACGCCGACCGGCACCGAGCCGCCGGTGCGGGTCGTGAGGGCGACCGGGGCGCCCTCGCCGGCGCCGGCCTGCGCCGCCGGGTCGCGGCCGCGGAAGATCACCCCGGGCCCGCCCGCCTCCGCCAGGGCCTCGAGGGTGTCGTAGCCCGCCAGCGCCAGCAGGTGGCGGTTGGCGAGCAGGACCTCGTCGCCGCGATGGACCAGGAGCCCGATCGGCAGGCGCTCGACGAGCCGGGCGAGCGCCGATTCGGCGCCGCGCTCGGGCAGGCGGGCGAGGGCGTGGCCCTGGCCCGACACGCCGCGGAACGGCGTCACGGCGCCGCGATGCACCGGGCCGGAGGGTGCCGGCGGCACGGCCTCGGCGCCGTCCGGATCGCCGGCGAAGCGGGCGCCGAGCGCCCGGGCGATCTCCCGGAAGGCGGCGTGCTCGTTGAGGGACAGCGCCGCGCCGCGCGGGCCGTCCCCGGCGGGCTCGTCGCCGGACGCCGCGGGCGCGGCCTCGTCGGCCGGCGCCTCGGAATCGGGCCCGGGCTCGGGCCGGGCCGGCGCCCCGGGCGATTCGGACCCGGAATGCCGGCGATCGGCCGCGCGGCCCTCGCCCGGCTCGTCCCCGGCCCGCCCGCCGTCGCCGTCCTGCCGGTCCGGCGCCGGGGGGGCCGGCGGGCTCGACGGCGGCCGGGTACCGAAGCCCCAGCTCATGCCGAGATGCGCGAAGGGCGCCGCCATCAGGCCGGCGAATTCCGCCATCGTCGCCCCGGCGAGGGAGGCGAGGTCGCGCGGGTCGCCCGTCTCCTCCGGCGTTGCCGCCGCGAGGGCCGGCGAGGCGGCAAGAGCGGAGGCCGGATCGGGGGCCGGATCGGAGGCGAGGTCGGGCACGGCGTCCGTCGGCGCCGGTCGCCCGACGGCGATCACCGCCGCGGCGCGCTCGCGCAGGGTCGGGCGGGGCGGCTTCGGCTCGGCGGGCTCCCGCCGGTCGGCCGCCGCGGCGACCCGGTCGGGGTGGATCACCCCGAAGCCGCTGAAGCCCGCGAAGGCACGGCCGGCACCGAGCCGCGGCGCCCCCGAGAGGTCGACGGCGACCGCCTGCCGGGTCCCGGCGAGGCGCCAGCGCACCGGAACGGCCCGGAAGGTGCGGCGCTCCGCCAGGGCCTCGGCAAGGCCGGCTTCCGCCTCGACCGGGCCGGCGAGGAGATCGTCCCAGCTCAGGCCGACCGGCGCGGCGCCGACCGCATCGGACAGGGCCGCCGTCGCCTCGACGAGGCAGCCGCGGGCGTCGCTGCGCCACAGGAAGCGCAACGAGGGCGCCGGCGCGGCGGGAGTGGCAGCGGGAGTGGAAGCGGCGGGATCCGGGGCAGCGGCGGCGTCGGGAGACGCGGGCGGCGCGGGATCGGGCTCGGCGGGCGCGGGCGCCGCGGCCGGCGCGCGGCGCGGCCGGCGGACGGGGAGCGGGTCGAGGATCGCGACGGCGAGGCCCCGGCTCCCGTCCGGCAGCGCGGCGGGCAGGCAGGCGCAGAGCAGCGGCGGGGCGAGGGACCCGGCGAGGCGCAGGCGCTCGAGGCGCGGCTGCGCCGTTCCGGGGGGCAGGCCCAGGGACCCGCGCAGCTGCGCCGGCAGGCCGAGGGCCGGATCGAGGACCCCGTCCGCATCGGCGATCGAGCCGCTCAGGGATTCGGCGGCCGGCGAGGCGTGGAGCAGCCGCGTCGCAGCGCCGTCGACCAGCAGGAAGGCCCGGTCGGGTCCGGCGATCCGATGCCCGAAGGCCGGAACGGCCCGCAGGGCCTCGATCGTCGTCGCGTAGAGCACGTCCCGACCCACAGCCTCTCCTCAAGCGCCCCGCGCTGCACCGGTCCTCCGCGAGGACCGGACCTACCCGTCCTGCTTTAAACCAACTGACCCCATCCCGCACCGGCACGAAATGCGCAGTCGCAGCGTTATGTTGCCGTCAACCTTAACGCCCCACGGAAAGGTGGCATTTCCCGCACGGCATGCTATTGTGCGGTGCACAATACGTGCCGAGCCCCATAAAGTGCCGGGACCCCCGCGTGCCGCGCCGTGGGTCGCGACCGACAAAGAGGAGACGAACATGACCCAGACCCCGAACTACGAGATCCCGACCGAGATGCGGGACTTCGCGGAGAAGAGCGTCGAGCAGGCCCGCAAGGCGTTCGATTCGTTCATCGGCGCGGCGCGCAAGACCGCCGACACGCTGCAGGGCTCGGCCGAGATGGCCCGCACCAACGCCCAGGAAACCTCGACCCGCGGCTTCTCCTTCGCCGAGCAGAACGTGAACGCCGCGTTCGACCTCGCCCAGAAGCTCGTGCGCTCGCGCGACATCCAGGAGGCGATGCAGCACCAGGCCGAGTTCGTGCGCAGCCAGTTCGCCGCCATGCAGACGCAGGCCCGCGAGTTCGGCGGCCTGGCCCAGAACGCCATGCAGCAGAGCGCCGAGAACGCCAAGCAGGCGATGCAGCAGGGTGCCGAGCACGCCCGCAGCGCCATGCAGCAGGGCGCCGAGAACGCCAAGCAGGCGATGCAGAAGGGCGCCGACGCCGCCCGCGGCGCTGCCGACCATGCCACCAACGCCGCCAAGGACGCCGCGTCCTGAGGCGCGCCCGGCCCGCTCCGGCGGGCCGCAAGGCACCCGGGACGGGGACGCCAGGGCAAGGCCGCGCTCCTGCGAGGGGCGCGGCCTTTCTCGTTCAGACCACGTCCGGTGCCGGGCCGCGATGCAGAGGGCCGATGCCGACCTCCAGCTCGTCCAGGTCCTCGTCGGGATCGAGGTCGCGCGCGCCCGCGATGTGGGGCGGCGGGTCGACGGCGCGGATCAGCCGGACGATCTGCATCGCCCGGTCGGCGCAGTCGGGCGCGATGCGGGCGATGTCCTCCGCGAGGTCGACGACCGCGTCGAGGGTGCGTTGCCACTGGGCCGAGGTGGTCACGGCGGATCTCCCGAGGCTCGGACGACATCATGGCCCGCGTCCCGCGATTTGCCGGACCGGACCGGTTCGGCTACCGATGCGGCGCCCGGGGGCCCGTGGAGGCGTTCGCCCGCGCGGCGTCCCGCAGGGTAACCTCCCGCCACAGAGGAACGCAATGATGCGAGGGTTCGTTCGCGCCGGCCTGTCGTCGGCCGTCCTGTTGGTCGCGGCCCTGAGCGGCTCGGCTCACGCCCAGTACTACCGCGAGGACACGCCGCCCGGCTACGGCTACGACCGTTACGAGCGCCCGGCCCCGCGGCGCGCGGTCGGCTACAATTGCGACGCGGTGCAGCGCGGCTTCACCGGGCCGCAGCCCTATTCCTGCCCGCTGCCGGGCCCGCGCCCGCTCGGCGCCCGCTGCTTCTGCGACGTGCCGCTCGCGAGCTTCAGCGCGCCGCAGCCGCCGGCCCCGGGCAGGGTGGTGCCGTAACCGGGCAAGGGCCCGGCACCCGAGCCCCCGTCCCGACACGACGAGGGCCGCCCGAGGGCGGCCCTTTGCACTGCGATCGAAGCGGCCGCCGGCCGTTCTCAGTTCAGCACCACCACCTTGGCGCCGACCTTGACCCGCGAGTACAGGTCGGTGACGTCGTCGTTGGTCATCCGGATGCAGCCCGAGGACACCGCCTGGCCGATCGTGTCGGGCTCGTTCGAGCCGTGGATGCGGTAGAGGGTGCCGCCGATATACATCGCGCGGGCGCCGAGCGGGTTGTCGATGCCGCCGGCCATGTAGCGCGGCAGGTCGGGGCGGCGGGCCAGCATCTCCTTCGGCGGCGTCCAGGACGGCCACTCGCGCTTGGCGGTGATCGTCTTGGTGCCCGACCAGGTGAAGCCCGGCCGGCCGACGCCGACGCCGTAGCGCAGCGCCATTCCGTCGCCCAGCACGAGGTACAGCCGGCGCTCGGCGGTCGAGACCACGAGCGTGCCCGGGGCGTAGCCGCCGTTGAACGGCACCAGCTCCCGCGGGATCGGGGCGACCTGGGCCTGCTCGGTGCTGCCGGCGGCCTGGCCCTGGCCGTACTGGCCCTGGTACTGACCCTGGCCGTAATAGCCCTGCGTCCGATAGCTCGGCGCGTCGTAGGGCTGGCCTGCGTAGTAATCCTCGCCCGGGTTGGCATCGAAGGGATCGTAGGGCGCAGCCTTGGCCGGCGCCGAGGCAAGCACGCATACGCTCATAACGCCCGCCAGGGCGGCAGCGAAGATCTTCATGGCCGGAGCCTTACCTCAGCAGTTACCTTTGCTGTACAATGCTGTCCCGGCTCAGTGGTTCCCGGTTAAAGCGACGCTTATCGCGAAGCTGGAGTACCGAGCGTGGCAGGAGCGTTCACGTTCGGTTGACCGGACCGGCGGCATCCGAGCGTTCGCCGTCAGACCACCTCGTCGGTATGGACCCGGAACCCCGCCAGCAGCGAGGGGCCGAACTGGGTCGAGATCGCCACGTCGGTGGCGTCGCGGCCGCGGGCCATGACGATGCGGCCGATCCGCGGGCGGTTGTGGCGGGCGTCGAACGTGTACCAGCGCCCACCGAGATAGACCTCGAACCAGGCCGAGAAATCCATCGGGTCGGGCACCGCCGGCACGCCGATATCGCCGAGATAGCCGGTGCAGTAGCGCGCCGGGATGTTCATGCAGCGGCAGAAGGTGACGGCGAGGTGGGCGAAGTCGCGGCAGACGCCCTCGCGCTGGTTGAACCCGTCGAGGGCCGAGCGGGTGGCATCGGCGCGCTGGTAGTCGAAGCGGATGTGATTGTGGACGTAGTCGACGATGGCCTGCACCCGGGCCCAGCCCTCCGGCGTGTGGCCGAAGAGCTGCCAGGCGGTGTCCGACAGCTTGTCGGTGTCGCAGTAGCGGCTGGCGAGCAGGAACGGCAGCACGTCGTCGGGCAGGTCCTGGACCGGGTGCTGGATCGCGTCGGGAGCGTAGTCGTCGACCTCGCCGCTGTCCTCGACCAGGCAATCGGCCGAGAACGTGATGCGACCGCCGGGCGCCGTGACGCGGGTGCAGAGATTACCGAAGGCATCGACGAACTGATGCGCGGGGACCGGCGGATCGATGGTCATGGTGTCGGGCGTGATCAGGTCGTGTGCCCGCGACGGATGCACGTTGAGCATCAGGACCATCGGGGTCGGGCCGGGCGTGTCGAAGGCGATCGAGTAGCCGGTGCGGATCTTCATCGTGGCGTCCAAGCAAATCAAAAAGCGTGGTGCCTCAATTCTCGAATCGCGCCGATGTTCCGAGTTGTCGGCCAGTTCGGCGCACGATCGGCGCCCAAATGTTGTGCAGGCGCCACACCTTTCGGCTGGCGTCTGCTTCCTGACATCCGCGTCACCCGCCGGCGACGGTGTCGACGAGGAGCTTCAGGTTCAGCGCGACGATCACGGCGGCGATCGTCCAGGACAGGATGGTCAGCCAGGCCGGGATGACGAAGGCGCCCATCTTGCGCCGGTCGGAGACGAAGCTCACCAGCGGGATCACCGCGAAGGGCAGCTGCATCGACAGCACGACCTGGCTCAGCACCAGGAGCCGGGCGGTGCCCTGCTCGCCGTAGAGGCCGGTCACCACCACCACCGGCACGATGGCGAGGCCGCGGGTGAGGAGGCGGCGCGCCCAGTCCGGCAGGCGCAGGCGCAGGAACCCCTCCATCACGATCTGGCCGGCGAGCGTCGCGGTGACGGTGGAATTGAGTCCCGAGGCGAGCAGCGCCAGCGCGAACAGCGTCGAGGCGAGCCCGATCCCGAGCAGCGGCGAGAGCAGGGCGTGGGCCTCCTCGATCTCCTGCACGCCGGTATGGCCGCTGCCGTGGAAGACCTTGGCCGCCATGATGAGGATCGCCGCGTTGACGAACAGCGCCAGCGTGAGCGCGATGGTCGAATCGGCCACCGCGAAGCGGATCGCGCTCCGCCGGCCCGCCTCGTCGCGCGGATAGGCCCGGGTCTGCACGATCGAGGAATGCAGGTAGAGATTGTGCGGCATCACCGTGGCGCCGAGGATGCCGATGGCGAGGTAGAGCGCCGCCGGATCGGTGACGATCGTCGTCGAGGGCACGAAGCCGGCGAGCACCGCGCGGATCGGCGGCGCCGCCATGGCGATCTGGACCGCGAAGCACAGGAAGATGATCGTCAGGAGCGCGATCACGAAGGCTTCGAGCGCGCGAAAGCCCCGGCGCATCAGCAGCAGGATCAGGAGCACGTCGAGCCCGGTCAGCACCGCGCCGAGGAGCAGCGGCAGGCCGAACAGGAGCTTCAGGGCGATGGCGGTGCCGATCACCTCGGCGAGGTCGCAGGCGATGATCGCCGCCTCGCAGGCGAGCCAGAGCGCGATGCCGACCGGGCGCGGATAGGCGTCGCGGCAGGCCTGGGCGAGGTCGCGGCCGGTGGCGATGCCGAGCCGGGCGGCCAGGGCCTGGAGCACCACCGCCATCAGGTTCGAGAGCAGGATGACGGCGAGAAGCGTGTAGCCGAACTGCGCCCCCCCGGCGATGTCGGTGGCCCAGTTGCCCGGATCCATGTAGCCGACCGAGACCATGTAGCCGGGGCCGAGGAAGGCCAGGAGCCGGCGCGGCCAGGAGCCGGTGGCGCGCACCGGCACGCTGGCATTCATCGCCCCGAGGCTCGGTTCCGCCGCCCCGGCGCCCGCCCATCCGTCCCGCATCCGCCCGTGCTCCCCCGCGCCCGGTCGCGCCGGACCGGTTTATATAGCCACTGCTATATTGATTTGAGAAGGCTGAATTCGAGGGCGGTCAGGCGCGCCGGTCGCGAAAAAAATCGCGCAGCAGGGCGGCGGCCTCGCGCTCGCGAAGGCCCCCGTAGACCTCGGGGGCGTGGTGGCAGGTCGGCTGGTTGAAGAAGCGCGGCCCGTGCTCGACGGCGCCGCCCTTCGGGTCGTCGGCGGCGAAGTAGAGCCGGCGGATGCGCGCGAAGCTGATCGCGCCGGCGCACATCGCGCAGGGCTCCAGGGTGACGTAGAGGTCGCAGCCGGTCAGGCGCTCGTCGCCGATGGCCGCGCAGGCGGCGCGGATCGCCAGGATCTCGGCGTGCGCCGTCGGGTCGCGGTCGGCCCGGGGGCGGTTGCCGGCCACGCCGAGCACGACGCCGTCCCGCACGATCACGGCGCCGACCGGCACCTCGCCCCGCGAAGCGGCGTCCCGGGCGGCGTCGAAGGCGAGGCCGAGCGGGTCCGGACGGAAGGCCCCGCCTGCCGGCGGCCCCCCCCTTGCAAAATCGCCCATCGGTTCCACTCGCTTCGCCTAACCCCGTCTGGTATCAGGCGCGCATGAACGACATCAACGACGACGAGACCGGGGCGCCGCAGCAGCGTCACGGACGGGACGAGGCATCCGCGGGTTCCGCGGGGGGGCAGGCCTCGAGCAAGCGCGCGGGCGCCGCGAAGCCGGCGGCCGCCGAGCCGGAGCCGGAGCGCATCGCCAAGGCGATCGCCCGGGCGGGCGTGGCCTCGCGCCGCGACGCCGAGGCGATGATCGCCGAGGGCCGGGTGACGCTGAACGGCCAGCGCCTCGATTCGCCGGCGGTGAACGTCACCCCCGACGATCGCATCACCATCGACGGAGAGCCGCTGCCGACCCGCGAGCGCACCCGGCTGTGGCTGTTCCACAAGCCCCGCGGCGTCGTCACCACCGCCCGCGACCCCGAGGGGCGCCAGACGGTGTTCGACGTCCTGCCCGAGGACATGCCCCGGGTGGTGGCGGTCGGCCGGCTCGACATCAACACCGAGGGGCTCCTGCTCCTCACCAACGACGGCGGGCTCGCCAAGGTCATCGCCCATCCGGAGACCGGCTGGCTGCGCCGCTACCGCGTGCGCGCCTTCGGCGACGTCGACCAGGCGATGCTCGACGGTCTGCGCAAGGGCGTGACCATCGACGGGATGGAGTACGGTCCCGTCGAGGCGACGATCGACCGGGCGCAGGGCGACAACGTCTGGCTGACGCTCGGCCTGCGCGAGGGCAAGAACCGCGAGGTCAAGCGGATCCTCGAGCATCTCGGCCTGTCGGTGAACCGGCTGATCCGGCTCTCCTTCGGGCCGTTCCAGCTCGGCGAGCTCGAGGTCGGGCTGGTCGACGAGGTCCGCACCCGGGTCCTGAAGGACCAGCTCGGCAACAGCCTCGCCGAGCAGGCCGGCGTCGACTTCACGAGCCCGGTGCGCGAGCCGATCGCGGCGTTCGGCTCGCCGAAGGCCGCCGCCCGCAAGGCGGCCCAGGAGGCCGGTTTCCAGGGCGGCGCCCGCGGCCGCGATCCGGCCCGGCCGCAATTCGGCAAGCCGCCCGGCGCCCCGGCGGCCCGCCGCGCGCCCCCGGCCCCGCCGCGCACGGTCTGGCGCGACCCGGAGGCCGAGGCGGCGGGCGCCCTGCCGAATCGCGGCCGGGTGCATCGCCGCGGCGACAGCCCGCAGGAGATCCGCGCCGCCACGGCCGACGCGCCGCGCAAGCGCGTCGGCGCCATCGCCAGCGGCGACCGCCGGGTGCTGGTCGAGCGGCTGGTGGCCCAGCCGCAGGAGGAGGCGGCCCCGCACCGCCGCACCAAGTTCCGCGGCGGCGAGGGGGCTCCCGAGCGCGCGCCCCGCGGCGACGACCGCCCGATGCGCCGCGACCGCGACGGCGACGCCCCGCGCGGCGGCGCCAAGGCCGGCCTCGCCGACGACGGCGGCCGCGGCCGCGGCTTCGGCCGGCCCGGCGGACGCCCGGAGGGCGGCGGCAGCCGCTCGTTCGAGGGCCGCTCCGGCGGTGGCGGCCGTTCCTTCGGCGGCGGCGAAGGCCGCTCGTTCGACAAGGGCGGCGGTCGCTCGTTCGGCGGGCAAGGTGACGGCCGAGGCGAAGGCCGCTCGTTCGAGGGCCGCTCCGGCGGTGGCGGCCGCTCCTTCGGCGGCGGCGAAGGCCGCTCCTTCGACAAGGGCGGCGGTGGCGGTCGCTCGTTCGGCGGGCAGGGTGAGGGTCGCGGCGAAGGCCGCGGCTTCGGCGGCGAGGCCCGCGGGTCCGGCGGCCGGGGCGGCGAGGGTCGTTCGTTCGCCGGCAAGCCGGCGGGCGGCAGATCGTTCGGCGACAAGTCGTTCGGCGGCAAGCCGGGCGGCAAATCGTTCGGCGGCAAGTCGTTCGGCGGCAAGCCCGGCGGCGGCTCCTTCGCGGGCCGGGGCGAGGGTCGTCCCGGCGGCGGCGGCGGCGGCCGGCCGGGGGGCAAGCCCTTCGGCAAGCCCGGCGGCGGCTTCCGCTCCGGTGGCGGCGGGGGCAAGCCCGGCGGGCGTCCCGGCGGCGGCCGGCCGCGCGGCTGAGCCTGACCGATGCGGATCGTTGGAGGTGAGTTGCGCGGCCGCGGCCTCGCCGGGCCGCGCAGCGACGCGATCCGGCCGACCTCGGATCGCCTGCGCGAGGCGATGTTCAACGTCCTGAGCCACGCCTACGACGATCCGGTCGAGGGCGCCCGCGTCCTCGACCTGTTCGCCGGGACCGGGGCGCTCGCCTGCGAGGCCCTGTCGCGCGGCGCCGTCTTCGCCCTCCTCGTCGACGAGGGGGCGGAGGCCCGCGGCGTGATCCGTACCAACCTCGACACCCTCGGCCTCGGCGGGGTGACGCGGCTGTTCCGCCGCGACGCCACCCGCCTCGGCGCGGCGCCGCCCGGCGAGCCGTTCGGCCTCGTCTTCTGCGACCCGCCCTACGGCCGCGACCTCGCCCCGAAGGCGCTCGCCGCGGCCCGGGAGGGCGGCTGGCTGACGGACGGCGCCCTCGCAATCGTCGAGGAAGCGGCCTCCGCCGCCCTCGCTCCTCCGGCGGGCTTCACCGAGCTCGAGCGCCGGACCTACGGCGACACCCAGGTCGCGTTCTGGCGCCTCACGGCCTGACAGGCCCGTCGACCGTCCTCTTGCCGACCGCCTCCTTGCCGCCCTCCTTGCCGACCGCCTCGTCGAGGGCGCCCGCGAAGCTGCCGGCGGCGACGCCGACCCCGCTCGCCGAGCGGTAGGCGTTGCCGACCCGCGTTCCCGCCGTCACCGCGGTGTGGATGCCGACGAGGGCCGCCGTGCCGTCCGCGTCGAGGACCAGCACCGGCGCGCCGGATTCGCCCGACATCGATTCGCACAGGTCGCTGAGCATCCCCGTCGCGGGCGCGTCGATGCGGACGGCGCAGCCGCGGTGGATCACCGGCAGGTAGGGCCGGTCGGCGGCGTAGCCGGCGAGCGCCACCACGGTGCCGGGCCGGCTGCCCGGCAGGTCGGCATCCGGCAGGACGAGCCACGGCACCGGCTTCGGCGCGAGAGGCTGGCGCAGGGTGAGGATCGCCCAGTCCCGGCCGATCATCGCCGGCGCGATGCCTGCGCGACCCGGTCCCGCCGCCGCCCGCAGGTCGATGCCGGGGGCGAGGCGGATGGCCTCGACCTCGGCGGTGCCGGCATTGAGGTCGCGGGCCTGGCCGGCGACGAAATGGACCTGATGCGGCCTGACCCAGTCGCCGAGGCGGGCGTCGAACAGGCAATGGGCGGCGGTCAGCACGTGGCGCGGCCCGACCAGGGTGCCGGTGCAGTGGCTGCGATGGGCCGGTCCCTGCACCACGTTGACCCGGCCGATCGCCGTGAACGGCCAGGCATTCGGCTCCATCGGCACCCGCTTGTCCGGCGGTGGCGCATCCTTCTCCGCCTGCGGCGCACTCTTCTCTGCCTGCGGCGCACTCTTTCCTGCCTGCGGCACACTCTTCCCTGCCTGCGGCGCTTGCGCCCTCGCCGTCACGGCGAGCCCGAGCCCGAGCCCGAGCCCGAGCCCGAGCCCGAGGGCGACGAACGCTCGGATCGGCCCGCTCCGGCGAGGCGGCGACGTCCTCATCTCACGTAGCGTCATCGTCTCTCCCTCGGTCCCGGCAGTCCGCGTCCAGTGTTCGAGCGTCGACCCTCAAGACGAAGGCCAAAGCAGAGCGTGTCGCGCCCGCCGTCCGGGTCCGCCCCGCATCTCCCCGGGCCGCGACTCATCCGATCGGAGAGGTCCGGGCGAGCCACGCTCATAAATTGTTCATCTATGGCGCGAAGGCCGGAACTGGCAGGCTGCCGTCGAGGTTAAACGGCCGAGTACCAGTACAGACATCCCACACCCACCGTCACGCTCACTGGAGGGGCTCCATGCCGCTGCACCAGACCCTGCCGGCTGCCCGGCTGCGCGCCATGCTCCTGACGGTGACGTCGGGCTGCCTGCTGATGGCGTCGAGCGCCGGGGCACGAGCGGCGGACGGCGACGGTCTCGATTTTCTCCGGCAGATCTTCTCGTCCCCGCAGCAGCAGACCTACGCGCCGGCGCCGGTGGCCCAGCCCTACGCCGTCCAACCCTACGACGCGCCGGTCCGTCACCGGGTGAGCCGGCGCAATCGCCTCGCCGTCCAGGCCCGCGCCCTGCGCGGCCGCACCCGCTACGTCGCCCTGCCGAAGGCCGACGCGAAGCCCGAGAAGGCCGACACCAAGCCGCTCGCCCTCTCGGTGTCGCCGCTCAAGTCGCTCGATGCCCGCACCGCCCTCCTGCGCGACCCGACCCTGCGGCCCGGCGACATCGTCATCATGCCCGAGGGCCCTCGGGTGTTCCGCGGCGACCCCGATTCCGACCGGCACAAGATGGCCGACTTCCAGGATGCGAGCCGCCCCGGCGTGGTGGCGGCCAAGACCCGCAAGGAGCTGCTCGCCATGACGGCGCCGATCGGCGCGCTGCCGGCCGATGCGGCGCGCCGGCTGATGGCGCAGTACCAGAAGGCCGGCCCGATGACGGTGTCGACCCCCCGGGTCGAGGCGACGCTCACCCGCGTCGTGTACCCGGCGCGCTGAACCGCCCTGCGGCAACGAGGGTGTGACTGACCGGACCGGAAGCGGGGCGGCGCGCGGCGCCGCTTGCTAGGATGGGGTGGGCCGCAGGCAGGCGGCCTGCCGCGTCGAGTCAGTCCGCATGTCGATCCTGAGCAGGTTTACCGATCGCGCGTCGTCCATCGTCGCGAGCCTGCGCATCCCCGACCGTCCCCCTGTTCCCGGCCTCGCCGTCATCCTCGCCCTGGCCGGCGCGGCGCTGCTGGCGCCCGGGCCGGCGCGCGCCGCGGACGGCGCGGTGCTGGTGGCGCAGTGCAAGAGCCTCCTGCGCGGTGCCAAGGTGCGCGGCGACCAGGTCGAGTTCCGCCAGGATCCCGAGACCGTCGGGTGCTGGGCCTTCATGGCTGCGATGCAGGACCTCGTCGGCGTCGCGGAGGTCGCCAACCAGCCGCCGATCCTCGGCGCCTGCCTGCCGCCCGACGGCAACCGGCTGCAGCTCGTGCGGGCGGTGGTGGCCTATGGCGGCGCCCATCCTCCGGCCCTGCGCGAGAAGGCCGGCGTGCTCGCGCTGCTGGCGCTGCGCGATGCCTTCCCGTGCCGCAAGGAGTGACTTGCACCGGTACAGCTTTCGCGCGCGCGCTCCAGGTCGATCGTCGCGCTCGCATCGCTCTCGCCTGAAAAAGGTTCCCGGCAATATTTCGTTCGGCCGCGCTTGCGCCGGGCGATGCGCTCCATACTCTTAACGGGTAGCAGGGGCGAGGGGCTGCGACGGCACCGCTCTTCGTCCCGCGACCTGTTCGATCGGAGGATGAGCATGGCCAAGGCCGACAGGCACAACATGGGTCCCGGGGCGCAGGGCAAGGGCTCCGGCACCGGCGCGATGACCGAGCTGCCCGAGGGCATCCTCGAGGAGAACATGGTCCTGAGCAACCGCGACAAGGCTCAGCACGGCGCGGCGCGCGGCCTCGACGGCAAGCACGTCCAGACCGAGCAGTATCACGACCACGCCGCCAACCGGCGCAACTTCGACCAGACCCTGCCGGACCGGGCCGAGCAGAATACCAGCGGCCTCGAAGCCCCGATGACCACCGCCTCGGGTGACGACAGCTCGCTGCGCAGCCAGCAGAAGTCCTGACCGACCCGTCCCCGGTATCGTCGATGCGGCCCTCGTTCCGCCCGGGACGGGGGCCGCTGCGTGGAGGGAGCGGCGGCCGGCGGCCTCTCGGTCGGGGCGGCTCCGGGTCTCCGGTCGTGCCGCATCGTCTCTCGACGAACCGGCACCCGCTCGTCGGACACTGTCCTAGGGAGTGCCGCGCAGGCCGCTCGCCAGCTCGCGGTTGATCCGGATCAGGGCGGTCAGCTTGTCGGCGGTCGGCTCGATCATCGCGTCCAGGGTCCGGCTGAACACGAAGGCGCCGAGCCGGGCCATCGAGGTCTTCAGATCCTCGGGCAGGGGCGCGTCGGGCTCGGTCGCCGCCGTGGAGAGCAGGGTCCAGACCTTGCGGTTGAAGCCGAGCGCGTCGTTCAGCGTCGTCTGTTGCGCGTCCCAGTTGTCCTGGATGGTCTGCAGGCGGGCGGCCGCCTTGATCAGCACCGCCGCTTCCGCCTCGCGGGGTGTCAACGCCACCTGCGCCGTCCTGGCGTAGGCGTTCGCCGCGTAGCTCATCGTCTGCCTCTCCGGCGGGCCGGTGGAACGGCCCCGGGGCAGGTCTGCCATCGATTTGTTAAGCTTGAGTTGTGAAAGAGGGGCGACGTCGCGGCATCGGGCCGGCCCCGCCGCGGGGAAACTGTCCCGTGCCCGGGCTCCGCCCTCAAACCGCTACGATGTCGGCGCAAGGACCGGCCGCTATGCTGAACTTCCTCCTCGGCGCCGTCGCGGGCGCATTGATGGCCGCCGTCGCGACGGTCGCGGCCCTGCGCAATCCGGACGTGCAGGTGAGGATGGGCCTGGTGCGGCCCGAGCCGGTCACGATCCAGACGCGGCGCCCGGAGCCCGTCTGCCCGCCCCCGGCGGCGCAGACGCATGTGCAGGCGGGAAGCCCGCAGGTCGGCCAGCCGGACATGCTGTTTGCCCGGCGCCGGTTCTGGTCGGTGGCGCCGTGAGGCGCGCCGGCCTCAGACGCTGCTGAGGAGAAGCATCACCACGGTCGTCGCCGCGGTCGAGCCGAGGAAGCCGCACAGCGCCGCCGTGAACGAATGCGCACCGGCGGCCGGGGCGGAGAGGCGGGACTCGGACGAGGTCTGGCTGGCGCTGGTCATGGCGGATCTTCCGGTCTGGCGCGCCGATGCACGGCGGCGCCCGGTGAGAGCAATGGGTGAATTTCGGGTGAACCGGTGTGCGCTACGGCACACGCTCAGTCGCAGCGGAAGAAGCGCTTCTCCTGACGGACCGACCGCAGGGCGCTCTTGAGGTCGACCGAGGCGACGCCGAGGCCGCACTCGTCGAGACGGTCGCGGGCATCCTCGTAGCGGTCCTCGGCATCGCCGAGATTGTCGCAGACCCGGTCGCGGTCGCCGATCCGGGCGTCCTGGCGGGCCTGGAAGCGCAGGGCGCCGGCCTCGTCGATCTTGCGCTGCGCCCCGATGCAGGCCGGCTGCGCCAGGGCCGGGCCGGCGAGGAGCAGGACGGCGGCGGCGACGGGCCAGCCGAGCGGGAGACGACGCGGTGTGGTCATCGCTGAACTCACGAACTGATTGGGGGTCCGAAGCTGCGGCGATCTACCTCAGGGACGAGGGTAGAAGCCAAGCTTGCTTATCATGACCGAGGAACGTCTTCGGCGCCCGGGGGGTTCCGCGCAAAACTGCTCAGATGCTCGGCAGGCGCTGGCTGCGGGGCGAGCGGGCGCCCTCAGGCGGCGCCGCGCCGGCGCCGGGTCGCGCGGATCGTCTCGAGCGTCACCGGGCGGAATTCCCAGGCATCGACGCCGACATCGTATTGCCGGGTCGCGGGCTTGAGCTTGCCGTGGGAATGGCCGTGCAGGTTCACCACCCCGCGCCCCATCCGGTTCCAGGTCCGGAAGGCGTAGTGGCACAGGACAAGGTGCTGCCCGTCGACGTCGATCTCGGCGTAATGCGCGACGCTGCGCCAGTCCGGCGCCGTCAGCGTCGCCGGCCCGTCGTTGTTGCCGACGATCAGGTGCTTGTGCCCGTGCAGCCCCGCCAGCAGGGCGAGGACCCGCTCCGGCGGCGGCCCGAGGGCGAAGTCGCCGAGATGCCAGACCGTGTCGTCCGGCTCCACCACGGCGTTCCAGGCCTCGACGAGCGCGGCGTCGTGGGTCGCGAGATCGGGGAAGGGCCGGCGATCGATCCGCAGCACGCGCGGGTCGCCGAAATGCGTGTCGCTGGTGAAGTAGGTGGTCATGCGCCGTCCGGTCGGTCGCCCGGCGCGCGCCGGGCCGCCGACCGGAAATCCCGTCCCGCCGCGGAGTTCCGCGGCGACCGCTCGCTCAGTTGAACCGCACCGGCAGGGTGAAGCTCTGCTGGGCGCCGGCGAACTCCGCCGGGGCCGGCGGCAGGCTGCCCGAGGCCGCCGCGACCGCCGCGGCGTCGATGCTGCCGTTGCCGCTGCTGCCGGCGAGCGAGGCGCCGAGCACCCGGCCGGACCGCGAGACGGTGAAGCGAACCGTCGCGGTGCCGCTCGCCCCGACGCTGCGGACCCGTCCCTGGATCGCCCCGCGCACCATCGCGCCCCAGGCCCGGGCCGCGTTGGCGCTGGCGGCCGCCGAGGCGCCGCCCTGGTTCATCTGCGACGCGGAGGCCGCGGCGCGGCGCTGGCGGGCGGCCTCCATCCGGCGCTCGGCCGCCTTCTCGGCCTCGCGCTTCACGTCGCGCACCGGCTTCGGCGGCGGCTTCCTCGCCTCGACGGGCTTGGGCTTCTCGACCGGCTTCGGTCGCTCCACCGGCTTCGGCTTCGCCACCGGCTTGGGCACCGGCACGGGCTTCGGCTCCTGCACCGGCCGGGCCGTCACCGCGGCCGGCGCCTCGGGGTTGGTCGAGGTGACGACCTGCTCCTCGGGCTCCTGCACCGCCTCGGTCACCGGCTCGGGCGGCTTCTCCACCGGCACCGCTTCGGCCGGGACGGGCTCGACCGGGGTCTCCTGCGGCGCCTCCTCGGCTTTCGTCTCCGGCGGCGGCGTCTCGACCGGCACGGTGTCGGCGGGCGGCTCGGCCGTCGGCACCGTGGTGGGGGTGGTGGTGTCGGTCGGGGTCGGCGTATTCTCGACGTCCTGCGCCTGGGTCGGCACGTCGACGGCCGCCATGTCGGGCGCGAGATCGATGGTGATCTCGTTCTCGCCGGGCGGGGTCGGCGGGCTGCGCCAGTAGGTCAGGGCGAAGAGGCCGCCGGCGTGGAGGGCGAGCGCCACCAGGAAGGCGAGGCCGAGGCCGGTTCCCGGCTCGCGCGGCTCCGGCGCGTCGGTCGTCACGGTCTGGCTCATCGGGCTATTGCGGCGCCGGGGCGGGGGCCGCGGGGGCCGCCGCGCCGCCGGTGGGGGCGTTGGCGATCAGCGAGACCTTGGCGAAGCCGGCCTGGCCGACGAGGCCCATCACCTCCATGACCTTCCCGTAGGGCACGTCCTTATCGCCGCGCACCAGCACGGTCTGGCCCGGATCCTCGGCGGCGGCCTGCTTCAGGCGCGCCAGCGCGCCGTCGGCCGGCAGCGGCTCCTTGGCGAGGAAGGCCTGGCCGTCCTTGTCGATCGAGACCACCACCGGCTTCTTCGATTCGGCGCTCTTCGCCGCGGCGGTCTTCGGCAGCTGCACCGGCACGCCGACGGTCATCAGGGGTGCGGCGACCATGAAGATGATCAGCAGCACCAGCATCACGTCGACCATCGGGGTGACGTTGATCTCGGACATCGGCGCGGCGTCGAAGCCATCCTCGTCGCCGGCGCCGGCCTGCACCGGTCCCATACCCATCTGGCGGGCCTCCGGCCGCCTGCCCGGCGGGGCAGGGGCTGTCTCATGCGTTGAACGGAAGGGCGACTTACTCGGCGGCGGCGCTGCGGGCGTGGTGGCCGCGGTCGCGCGCCAGCCGGTTGCCCAGCACCTGGATGCCGGCGACGAAGGCCGACTGCACCTTGCCGAGGTCGCTCGAGAACTTGTTGTAGGCGAGCACCGCCGGGATCGCGACCACGAGGCCGATCGCGGTGGCGAACAGCGCCTCGGCGATGCCCGGCGCCACCACCGCGAGGCTGGTGTCCTGGCTCTTCGCGATCGACGAGAACGAGTTCATGATGCCCCAGACCGTGCCGAACAGGCCGATGAAGGGCGCCGCCGAGCCGGCGCTGGCCAGGAACGGCAGGCCGATCTGCAGCCGCTTGAGGTCGAGGGTCAGCGCCGCCCGCATCGCGCGCTCGATGCGCTCGCGGCGCTCGGCCCGGGTCTCGCTCGAATCCTGGTCGCGCCAGGCCTCCTGGGCGGCGGCCACCACCCGGGCGGACATGCCCGAGCGCGCCTCCGGCATGCCGCCGCTGGCCACAAGCCTGGCGAAGGACCGGGCCTGCCGCCGTGCGCCGGCGATGCGCACCAGCTTCTCGATGATGATCGTCCAGGAGACCAGCGAGGCCAGGACCAGGAGGATCATCACCCCCTTCACGATCGGATCGGCCTGCAGGAAGAGGCCGAGGAAGGAGAAGTCGTGGCCGGCAGTCGCGGCGGGCGCGGTGGTCGGATCCATCTCGGCGGTCTCCGGGAGGTGAGGAAGGAGGAGGCGGTCAGCGCACGAACGGCGCGGCGCCCTTGGCGGAGGACGGCTCGATGCGCTCGAGGCAGGTTTCGCGGGTCAGGTCCTGGCCCTCGCAGGCCGTCACGTCGTTGAGCAGCACCCGGCCGACCTGGTTGCAGGCGGTGGGGGAGATCTCGAACTGGCGCAGGGCCGTCTTGCGGGCGGGGACCGGGCCGAGCTCGACCACGCTGCGCTTCTGCACCACGCCGTCCGGATCGAAGGCGTAGAGGTCGAGGCGCAGGGACCGGATCGGGCCGCCCTTGCCGTTCTCGACCATCATCACCGCCTTGCAGGTCTCGCCGGCGGTCTCGAGCTTGTTCAGCTCGACGCGCAAGGGGGCGCCGGTCCCCTGGGTCACGGCGGCCGGGGTGACGGCAGCGGGCGCTTCGCCCTGCTTGACTTCAGCCGGCTTGGTCTCGGCCTTGGCCGCGACGGGAGCGAGCAGCGCCAGCGACAGAGCGAGGCAGGAGGCCGCCTCCGGGGCGATGCGGCCGATGCGGGCCCGGGACCGGGTGAACCCTCGCGTGAGCACGTCTGGCGACTCCTCTGGGCGCGGCACGGCCGTCAGCGCGCGGGCCGGCCGCCCGCAGGGGCGACGGCGCGACGCCATCCCGGCTCCCGCTTCCGTTCGTCTGACAAAGCCGGCTTCGGCCCGGGATCCCGAAGATCGGGAGCCCGGGCCGCCGGCATGGACGAACTAGCGAGAGGAGGGGGCCGGATCAAGGCCGCCCGCGAAACTCAGAGGAATTCCAATCTGTTACCGCGATCGTCGACGGGGGTGCCGGGAACATCCGGCAAGCCCCGTTTCCACGTCGTCCTCACCTATTTCTTCGGCTCGGGGGCGGTGGCGGGCGCCTTCACTTCGGGAGACTTGCTCTCGGGCGACCGGCCCTCGTTAGGCTTGGATTCGAGGGGCTTGACCTCGGGCGCCTTCGGCTTGCGGGCCTGTTCGACGGCCTCCGCCTTCTCCTCGTCGGTGTCGCCGCCCTGGTCGATCGCCCGCTCCGGGTCGGCGGCCAGCCCGCGCAGGACCGTCAGAACCTGCGCGCAGACCTTCGGGTGCTTGTAGGCGTCGAGGATCACGGCGGCGTCGCGCAGGGTGCGCAGGTCGCGCACCGCCTGCTCGTTGGCCGGCTTCTGCAGCGCGGGCGACCGGGCGATCACGTCCTCGAGCTTGAGGCCGACGATGTCGCAGGCCGCGCTCGGCGCCGCGGCGACCGGCGCCTCCTTGGCGGGTGCTTCCTTGGCGGGCACGTCCCTAACCGGGGCGTCCTTGGCCCCGGCCGTGAGGGCGTGGCCGGCGAGGAGGACGGCCATCAGGCCGGTCAGGACGAAGGGCGGGCGCATCGGTGTCGGGGCTCCGGCGGGGTTGGGGGAGGGCGGGTCAGTGCCCGAGGATGCGGTTGGCGAGCGCCACGATCTGACTCGGGCGGTACGGCTTGGGAACGAACACCGAGTCGGTCACCGCCTCGCCCTCGCGCAGGGTGTGGCGGCCGCCGGAGGTGTAGACCACCGGCAGGCGCGGGCAGTGGCGCCGCGCGTCGCGGGCCAGCGCCACCCCGTTGGTGTTGCGGGCGAGGTCGATGTCGGTGAACAGCATGTCGATCCGCTCCGCCTGCAGGATGCGGCCGGCCTCGACCGCGTCGGCGGCGGTGAGCACCCGGTAGCCCTCGTCGGCCAGGGCCTCGGCGGCGATCTCGCACACCATCGCCTCGTCCTCGACCACCAGCACCGTTCCCCAGGGAAGGGCGGCAGGCGGCACCATCGCCGCAAAGGCAGACTGGATCATGACGCAACTCGCTCCAGGAGGATCGGGGCCGCCGGGCGCTCCGGCGACGGTTCGAGGGAAGAACCACGGGAAGCGGGGCGGTGTTCGGGCCCGGTCGGTCAAATTGACTCGGTGTGGTGAGCGAAGCCTTAACCCTGCGGGACGGGCGGTTAACCGGGGCCGGAACCGGCGCCGCCCCGAGATGCCGGCCCTTGCGCACCGGGCCCCCGTGTGACAGGCCCGCCCTCGACTGAAGAGGTTCACAGGAAGAGCGATGAGCGCCACCGCCGCCCCCTCCCTCACGCAGCAGGTCACCGGGATCGCGGCCGGCGCCCACGTCATCGCCGCGCACTGGCTCGGCCGGACCCTGGCGCTCGCCCTCGGCGACGGCGCGGTGCTGCTCGTCGCCGAGGACGGCGCGACCACGCGGGTCGAGGCCCATCCGGAGGCCGGCATCCTGGTGGCGGCCGGCGACGCCAAGCGGCTCGTCACCGGCGGCGACGACGGCCGGGTCGTCGCAATCCGGGCTGGGGGCGGCGTCGAGGAGATCGCGGCGGCCAAGGGCGGCGCCTGGATCGACGCGCTGGCGCTGCATCCCGACGGCGGCGTCGCCTATGCGGCGGGCAGGCGCGTCGTCGCCCGCGACGCCAAGGGCCGCGAGAAGACCTTCGAGGCGCCCTCGACCGCCCGCGGCCTTGCCTTCGCGCCCAAGGGCTACCGGCTCGCGGTGTCGCATTACGGCGGCGCCACCCTGTGGTACCCGAACCTCGACACGGCGCCCGACGCCCTGACCTGGAAGGGCTCGCACATCGACGTGACCTGGTCGACGGACGGGCGCTTCGTCATCACCACGATGCAGGAGAACGCCCTGCACGGCTGGCGCCTCCAGCCCGATCGCGGCCACATGCGGATGACCGGCTACCCGGCCAAGGTCCGCTCCTTCGCCTGGTCGTCGGACGGCGACTGGCTGGCGACGAGCGGCGCGGAGGCCGTCATCGTGTGGCCGTTCGACTCCAAGGAAGGCCCGACCGGCAAGGCGCCGCGGGAATGCGGCGTGCGCCCGGCCCGGGTGTCGCGGGTGGCGTTCCACCCCAAGGCCCCGGTCCTGGCGGCGGGCTACGAGGACGGCTGCGTGCTGCTGATCCGCTTCACCGACGCCTCCGAGCTCCTGGTGCGCCCGGCGGTGCGGGGCAGCGCCGTGACGGCGATGAGCTGGCATCCCGGCGGCGAGCACCTGGCCTTCGGCTGCGCCGACGGCCAGGCCGGCCTCCTCGACCTGCCGCGCTAACGATGGGCCTCCTCGGCGCCTTCCGGAAGCGGGCGTCGCCGGACGCCGCCGCGCGGGCCCGGGTGGCCGACCTCGCCCGCCGCCTCGGCGGCCTCGGCCCGGAGGTGACGGTGACCGTGAGCGAGATCGTCTGCGCCGACCCGGCCTGCCCGGGCACCGAGACGGTGATCCTCGTCATGGCGCCCGGCACTCGCCCGCGCGCCTTCAAGGTCGCGAAGGCCCTCGACGACGTGACCGAGGCGGACGTGGCGGCGGCGCTCGGCGCCTGATCCCGGCGGCCTCACACGGGCCGCGGGACGGCACAAGCTTCGCCGCATATGCCTCGGAGCGCCCCGGGGCGGTCTGCGGCGGCCGACGATCCATGAAATCCCGACGCCCGAATCGCCGGTTGCCGCGAGGTCGTAACGCTCATGCTCTCGCGCCGAACCACCTTCCGGACCGGCCGGCATGGGGGAGCCGGGTATACGCGATCCGCTTCGATCTCGATACCGAGGCGCCAGTATCACACGGCATCCTGGCAGAATGGCTGCCGGGACATCGCCCGGGTGCCGGAGCGCCACGGCTTCGACCGGCAGCAGCGCCGTCTGTTTCGGCAATTCTCAGGTCGACCCGGTGCGCCGCGTCCCGGCGATCCAGGACGTGGCGCAGGAATGCCCGTGGGTCCGGGCCGCGGTGGTCGACGTCCGGATGCTGCGGATCGAGGGGAGCAACGACCTGGTGCCCGCCCTCCGGCCGATGCCTCGAGGGCCCGACCGCGCCGCGCCCGTCCTCAGTGTTGCGCCCCATCTACAGCTAAACGGCCGCCCTCTCGACTAGGAGGGGGAACGGCCCCGTTTCGGCGCCGTCATCCGGATTGGCCGCCATGCCGCGCGCGACGTCGCCCACCCCCGATCCCGCCGTCGACGCGGCGGCGCTGCTGCGCCGCCTCGCCTTCTTCGGATTGACGGTGGTGATCCCGGTCACCGCGCTGGTGTCGCGGCGCAGCGTGGTGATCCTGGCACCGATCGGCATCGTGCTGCTCATCATCGCGGCCGCCCTCGACGGCGCCCAGCGCTCCCTCGGGGCGGGGCTCACGCGCCTCGGCGGCGCCCGGGCGATCCTGGCCGGCGCCCTGCTGCTCGGCTGGTGCGCCCTCTCCCTGGTCTGGACCCCGTTTCCCGGCCCGGCGAGCGAGCGCCTGCTCAACCTCGCCGCCACGGTGGCGCTGACGGTCGCCGGCTACCTGGCCCTGCCGGACCGGATGCGCTCGGCCAACCTCTACCTCCTGCCCCTCGGGGTCGGGGCGGCGGCGATCGGAGCGGTGCTGCTCGGGCTGTTCAGCGGCGCTTCCCTGCGCGGCGGCTTCGAGGACGACAGCGCGCTCGAGCGCGGCGCGATGCTGCTCGCCCTGCTGCTCTGGCCCGCCGCCGCCTGGCTGCGCTCGCGCCGGCGCGACATGGAGGCGCTCGGCCTCGCCGTGGTGGTGGCGCTCGCGCTGGTGCTGGCGCCCGGGCCGGTGCCGCTGCTCGCCCTCGCCTTCGGGGCCGCCGCCTTCGCGCTCTCGGCCTGGCGCCAGGGGCTCGGCGTGCGGGTCACGGCGGGAGCCGCGGCGGGCCTCGTCGCGCTGGCGCCGCTCCTGCCCTTCCTCCTGCGCCCCGTTCTGACGCCGCTGCTCGGGCCGCTCCACCCGTCGATCCTGGCGTTGAAGGCCTGGCAGCGGGTGGTGACGGGCGAGCCGCTGCGCCTCATCACCGGCCACGGGCTCGAGACGGCCCTGCGCGGCAAGGTGATCGGCATGCTGCCGATCAACGCCCCGGCCTCGCTGCTGTTCGAGATCTGGTACGAGCTCGGCATCGTCGGCGCCTTCGCGGCGGCCTTCGTGCTGTGGAGCGGCATCCGCCATTCCGGCCGCGAGCATCCGGTGCTGACCCCCGGCGCGATGGCGACCGCCGCCACCGCCTTCGCCTCCGCCTGCCTCGGCATCGGCACCACGGCGAGCTGGTGGTTCACCAGCGTCACCGTGGTGGTGCTGGTCTTCATCGCCGTGGAGCGGGGCCAGTTCCGGACCAGCCGGCCGAAGGCGAGTGCCCTCCCGCCGCGCAGTGCGGCGTGACCGGAGCGGTCCGGCCGTCGAGCCACAGGCGGGCCGCGTCGAGGGTCGGGAAGGTCGGCGGGCGCGGCTCGCCGGCGACCCGCCCGAACCCCGCCTCCAGGAACCAGTGCCGGCCGACGCCCAGCTCGCCGTGAAGCTCCGGGTCGAGCAGGGTCAGGACGCCGATGAGGCGCCCGTCGCGGTAGGCCAGGCGGCCCTCGCTGTCGGTGCTGCCGGTGTCGACGAGGATGGGAGCGAGGGTGATGGCGGCGGACATGTTCGTTTCACGGTGACGAGGGGGGCGAGGATCTATTGCCCCCGATAGGATCGCGCCCGTGCGCCGGCAATCGCATCACTGTTATACTGCCCCCGAGCATATATGAATCGGCCGGGCCCGGTTCCGGACGGAATAGGAAGCCGAAATCAACGGCTTAGAGCGACACGGCGTGGCGATGCGAGCCGGTGTCGCCATAGTTCGCCAGGACTATGCCCCGGATGGCCGGCCGGCGCGCGCGGGTGTGGAGGCCTCATGCCCCGGCGGGTTCGCCGCGGGCGCCGGGCTCACTCCTCGGCCGCCGCCTCGATCGCCGCCATGTCGTCGTCCGAGAGCCCGACATGGTGGCCGATCTCGTGCACCAGCACGTGGGCGACGAGGTGGCCCAGGGTCTCGTCGTGCTCGGCCCAGTAATCGAGCAGGGGCCGGCGGTAGAGCCAGACCATGTTGGGGAACTGCCCGGTGGCGAGGCTCGGGGCACCGCCGCCTTGCGCGAGGCCGATACCGCGGAACAGCCCGAGCAGGTCGAACTCGCTCTCGCAGCCCATCTCCTCCAGGGTCTCGTCGTCGGGAAACTCCTCGACCCGGATCACCACGCCCTCGCACAGGGCCCGGAACGCCTCGGGAAGCCGCGCGAAGGCGGCCTCGGCCAAGGCCTCGATGGCGGCGAGGTCGGGGGCCCGCAGGCCGGTCCAGTCGGTGTCGGGCATCGGGGCCTCGGAGCGCGGGGTCACCACAGGTGCAGCTGCCGGCCGAGCAGGAAGGCCAGGACGGCCAGGGCCGCGACGCCGAGGCCGCGGCCGATGCGCCGGCCCCAGATCTCGGCGGGGTCGTGCGCGTCGCGCTCCTCCGGCGGGCTCACGCCGCCACCGCCGGGGCGACGCGGTCGGTCAGGAAGCCCGCGAGGTCGTTGGTGATGTGGTCGATATGGGGGGCGCGCACCGCCTCCTGCTCGAAGCTCTCGCGGAACGGATCGATGGTGCGGGGCACCACCAGCACCGTCGCCATGCCGAGGTCGTGCGGGACGACAAGGTTCTTGGCGATGTCCTCGAACAGGGCCGAGCGGGTCGGATCGACGCCGTGGCGGTCCAGGAACTTCTCGTAGGCCGAGCGCTCGGGCTTGGGCACGAAGTCGGCCGCCGCGATGTCGAACACGTCCTCGAAATGATCGAGGATGCCGAGCTTCCGCGCCACGTTCTCGGCGTGGCGGCGCGAGCCGTTGGTGAGGATCAGCTTGCGGCCGGGCAGCCCCTCGATCGCCAGCCCGAGATCCGGGTTGAGCGCGATGCTCGAATGGTCGATGTCGTGGGCGAAGTCGAGGAACTCGTAGGGGTCGATCTTCCACTCGGCCATCAGCGCGCGGAGCGTCGTGCCGTAGCGGTGGTAGAAGTACTTCTGCAGCGCCCGGGCGGAGATGCCGTCGAGCCCGAACAGGTTCATCACGTAGAGGGTGATGCGCTCGTCGACCTGCGGCCAGACGCGGGCGTCGTGGGGATAGAGCGTGTTGTCGAGGTCGAACACCCAGGTGTCGATCCCCGAGAAGCCGCGGGCCTCGGGCGCGGTGAGATGGCTCTCGCCTGGCAGGAGCAAGGGACGTTCCGGCGACGGGGGCCCCACGGCCCCGGACGCCCAAGATAAGCGAGGGCGGCCGGAAGGGAAGATGAAAGGAGGGTCTGACGCACCGGGCGGCCCGAGGCCCGCGCTACGAGCACGGGCCGCCCGGTGCGTGTCGTCACGACCGGCGGATCAGCGTGCCGGCGCCGTAATCGGTGAACAGCTCGAGCAGCACCGCGTGCGGCACCTTGCCGTCGAGGATGACCACCGCCTCGACGCCCTGCTCCAGGGCGTAGATGCAGGTTTCGATCTTCGGGATCATGCCGGCCGTGATGGTGCCGTCGGCGATCAGCCGGCGGCAATCCTCGATCGACAGTTCCGGGATCAGCTTCTTGTTCTTGTCGAGCACGCCCGGCACGTCGGTGAGCAGCAGGAGGCGCTTGGCCCGCATCGCCCCGGCAATCGCGCCCGCGAAGGTGTCGGCGTTGACGTTGTAGGTCTGGTTGTCGGCGCCGACCGCCACGGGGGCGAGGACCGGGATCAGCTCGGCCTTCAGCACCGCGTCGAGGACCGTGCGGTCGACGTGCTCGGGCTCGCCGACGAGGCCGAGATCGATGTGGCGCTCGATGTGGGAATCGGGATCGACCACCGTGCGGGCGGCGCGGCGCGCCCGCACCATGTTGCCGTCCTTGCCGCACAGGCCGATCGCCTTGCCGCCCTCGGCCGAGATCCAGCCGACGATCTGCTTGTTGATCGAGCCGGCGAGCACCATCTCGACGACCTCGACGGTGGCCTCGTCGGTGACGCGCAGGCCCTCGCGGAACTCGGACTTGATGCCGAGCCGGTCGAGCATGCGGCCGATCTGCGGCCCGCCGCCATGGACCACCACGGGCTTGAGGCCCGATTGCTCGAGCAGCACGATGTCCTCGGCGAAGTCCTCCGCCGCGGCGCGGTCGCCCATGGCGTGGCCGCCGTACTTGATGACGACGATCTCCTCGTCGTAGCGCTGCATGTGCGGCAGCGCCTGCACCAGGACCTCGGCCCGCACGTGCACGTTGGGCAGCTTGTCCGCTCCGGAATCGCTCATCGTGGCGGGGTTCCTCTCGCAGGGTCGGGCCGCGGCGCGCGGCCGGGGTCGGCGCGGGGTTCTAAGCATCATCGCGCGGCCTGTCACACCGAAATCTCGCGAGCGGCGAGATCACCGGCCGTCCGACGCGATGCGCCGCACCCCGCAGGGTCACCGGCTTCTGCTGGGCGCTCGCGACGGTGCGATGACGGCGCCGGAGGCCGGCCCCCTCGTCGCTCCGCTTTACCCCCGGTTAACCACGATCCGCGCATCCTGTGGACGGTCCACCGGATCTTGCAACGATGCGCCTCGCCGATTCGCTCCTGCCGCGCCCCGCCCTCACCAACCCCTCGCTGCTCGCCGCGACGGTCTCGTCGCTGAGCCACCGTGCCGCCAGCCGCCAGGATCTCTGGCGCCTGCTCACCGACAGCTACACGGTCGACCTCGACGAGGTGGCGGCGGTGCTGCCGCGCCAGGAGCCGGAGCCGGACTGGCTGCCGTCGAAGAGGTGAGCGACGGGCGAAGCGTCAGCTCGCCCGCAACACATCCCCCGCCCGCACCTCGCCCGGCGCGACGACCTCGGCGTAGATGCCGCAATCGGCATGGCCGAGATTTCTTTGCAGGGCCTCCGGGATCGCGAGGTCGCGCTCCCCCGTCACGGGATCGACGTTGGTGGCGGCGCAGCGCACGATGCGCTTCGTCACCTTCAGGCGCAGGCCCGCATCGGTGACGAGGTCCGAGCCGACGAGATCGAACTCGGCGAAGGCGGGCAGGCCGGTGACGTGCAGGTTGCCGCGAAAGCGCAACGGGTCCACCGCCGCCCCGACCATGTCCTCGACCGCCGCCACGCTCGCCAGGTTGATGAGCGAGACGTAGCCGCGCGGTGAATCGGTGAAGCGGTAGCCCTCGCCCGCCGCCAGCACCTTCGGCGGGCCGCGCAGTTCCTTCGGGAGATAGCGGCGGAAGAACGCCTCTACGGCGAGCCGTCCCTCCCTCGTGCCGAGGTCGCCGCGCGCCGCCTCGCGGTCGCCCTCGCGGATCGTCAGCACGCCGGTCGCATCGTCGTAGGTCGTGGAGAGGCGGGCCAGGGCCTCGTTGCGCATCAGCATCAGGTACTTGATCTTGGGCTGATGCACCGGCGCCGCCGGATCGAAGCCGCTCGGGCCGTTCTCGACCGCGAACAACCGGTCGCCCGGAAAGTAGCCGCCCGCGGCGAGCGCGGCCGTCGCCAGCGGCTCGGGCGAGAGCCCCTTGACGGGGTAGCGGTGGAGGGCGGCGACGGTGAGGGCGGCAATCGTCATGCCGTCTCGGTAGCGGAATTCGGGGCTGCCGACCATCGCGTCCGGGCGCGGGCCGCCAAGTCCTCGACCAGAGTCCCCTTCCTCGACCAGAGCCCCCTTCTTCGCCCAGAGTCCCCCCGCCGAAGCCCTCCGCGAACCGCATGCCTCGCGCCCGGGAAATCGCGGTGCCGCCCCCTTGTGTTACCGATATGTCACACCACATGGGAAGGGCCGGCAGCTTCCTGGAAGGGCCGGCGCCCGGCGCGCCACCGACTGCGCGAGGGCGAAACCTTTCGGTCCCCCGTAGCCTCGCAGGAGGGCGGGAGGATCGGCCGAGGAGGAGCGAACGCATGAACTTCGAAAAGTACACCGAGCGGGCGCGGGGCTTCGTGCAGGCGGCCCAGTCGCTGGCCCTGCGCGAGGGGCATCCGCAGCTCGGCCCCGCCCATGTCCTGAAGGTGCTGCTCGACGATCCCGAGGGCCTGTGCGCGGGCCTGATCGACCGAGCGGGCGGCCAGTCGCGCGTCGCGCTGGCGCAGACGGAGGCGTGGCTGGCCAAGCAGCCGAAGGTCTCGGGCGGCGCCTCGCAGCCGCAGGCGACCCGCGAGCTGATGCGCCTGTTCGACACCGCGGAGAAAGCCGCCGAGAAGGCGGGCGATTCCTACGTCACCGTGGAGCGCCTGCTGCTGGCGCTCGCGGTCGAGAAGGATTCCGAGGCGGGCAAGATCCTCGGGCAGGCCGGCGTCACCGCGGCCTCGCTCAACGGCGCCATCAACGCTTTGCGCAAGGGCCGCACCGCCGACAACGCGACGGCCGAGAACGCCTACGACGCGCTGAAGAAATATGCCCGCGACCTCACCGAGGCGGCCCGCGACGGCAAGCTCGACCCGGTGATCGGCCGCGACGAAGAGATCCGCCGTACCATCCAGGTGCTGTCGCGGCGCACCAAGAACAACCCGGTCCTCATCGGCGAGCCCGGCGTCGGCAAGACGGCCATCGTCGAGGGGCTCGCGCTGCGCATCGTCAACGGCGACGTGCCGGAATCGCTTCGCGAGAAGCAGCTCCTCGCCCTCGACATGGGCGCGCTGATCGCCGGCGCGAAGTATCGCGGCGAGTTCGAGGAGCGGCTGAAAGGCGTGCTCTCCGAGGTCACGGCCGCGGAAGGCCAGATCATCCTGTTCATCGACGAGATGCACACGCTGGTCGGTGCCGGCAAGGCGGACGGGGCGATGGACGCCTCGAACCTCTTGAAGCCCGCGCTCGCCCGCGGCGAGCTGCACTGCGTCGGCGCGACTACGCTCGACGAGTACCGCAAGCACGTCGAGAAGGACGCCGCGCTCGCCCGGCGCTTCCAGCCGGTCTTCGTCTCGGAGCCGACCGTCGAGGACACGGTCTCGATCCTGCGCGGCATCAAGGAGAAGTACGAGCAGCATCACGGCGTGCGGATCCAGGACTCGGCGCTGGTGGCGGCCGCGACCCTGTCGAACCGCTACATCACCGACCGCTTCCTGCCCGACAAGGCCATCGACCTCGTCGACGAGGCGGGCTCGCGCCTGCGCATGCAGGTCGATTCGAAGCCCGAGGAGCTCGACAGCATCGATCGCGAGATCGTGCGGCTGAAGATCGAGGCCGAGGCGCTGAAGAAGGAGACCGATTCCGCCTCCCGTGACCGGCTGGTGCGGCTGGAGAAGGAACTCGGCGACCTCGAGGAGCAGTCGGCCGCGATCACCGCGCGCTGGAAGGCCGAGAAGGACAAGCTCGGCCGGGCGGCCGAGCTGAAGAAGAAGCTCGACGAGGCGCGGAACGACCTCGCGGCGGCGCAGCGCCAGGGCCAGTACCAGAAGGCGGGCGAACTCGCCTACGGCATCATCCCGGGGCTCGAGCGGGAACTCGCCGAGATCGAGGCCCGCGGGACCGACGGCTCGCGCGGCAACGGGTCCGGCATGATGGAGGAGGCGGTGACGCCGAGCCACATCGCCGGGGTCGTCTCGCGCTGGACCGGCGTGCCGGTCGACAAGATGCTGGAGGGCGAGCGCGAGAAGCTGCTCGGGATGGAGGCGGCGCTCGGAAAGCGCGTCGTCGGCCAGCACGAGGCGGTGGTGGCGGTGGCGACCGCCGTGCGGCGTGCCCGCGCCGGGCTCCAGGATCCGCACCGGCCGATCGGCTCGTTCATGTTCCTCGGCCCCACCGGCGTCGGCAAGACCGAGCTGACCAAGGCGCTCGCCGGCTTCCTGTTCGACGACGACACCGCCCTCGTGCGCATCGACATGTCCGAGTACATGGAGAAGCACGCGGTGGCCCGCCTGATCGGCGCGCCCCCGGGCTATGTCGGCTACGAGGAGGGCGGGGCGCTGACCGAGGCCGTGCGGCGCCGGCCCTACCAGGTCGTGCTGTTCGACGAGGTCGAGAAGGCGCATCCGGACGTGTTCAACGTCCTGCTGCAGGTCCTCGACGACGGCAGGCTCACCGACGGGCAGGGGCGGACGGTCGACTTCCGCAACACGCTGATCGTCATGACGTCGAACCTCGGTTCGGAGTACCTCGTCAACCAGCCGGAGGGCCAGGACACCGACGTGGTGCGCGACGACGTGATGACCGTCGTCCGCTCGCACTTCCGGCCGGAATTCCTGAACCGGGTCGACGAGATCATCCTGTTCCACCGCCTGCAGCGGCAGGAGATGGGCGCGATCGTCGACATCCAGCTCGGGCGCCTCGCCCGGCTGCTCGACGACCGCAAGATCACCCTCGACGTCGAGCCCGACGCCCGCGCCTGGCTCGCCGACAAGGGCTACGACTCGGCCTACGGCGCGCGCCCGCTGAAGCGCGTGATCCAGAAGGCGGTGCAGGATCCGCTCGCCGAGCAGATCCTGGCCGGCCGGGTCCACGACGGCGAGACGGTGCCGGTGCGCCTCGGCCCCGCCGGCCTGTTCATCGGCGACCAGTCGGTCTCGCCGGACGAGCGGCGGCCGGCGCATGCCCTGCTGAACTGAGGACCCGCGACAGTGTCGTCAGGGCCCGTCTCCTCCGGGAGGCGGGCCTTTTTCCTGTCAGCAGCCGAGCTGACGCGCCAGATCCGCCAGATCCGAGGCCGCAACGTCCACCGGCACCAGCGGCGCCGGCTCGCCGGTGCCCGGGCCGCTCTCGCCGGGGCGGGCGACGTGGGCGGTGGCAAGGCCGCAGGCGGCCGCCGCCGCGAGGTCGGAGGAATGGGCCGCCACCATCATCACCTCCGCCGGCTCGAGCCGCAGGGCCTCGACGGCGCGCAGGTACACGGCGGGCTTCGGCTTGTAGTCCTGGGCGATCTCGGCCCCGAGCACCGTGTCCCAGGGCAGGCGGTTGCGGCGGGCATGCGCGATGGCGAGCCGCACATGCGCGTTGGAGCAGGGCGCGAGCAGGTATTTCTCGCGAAGGCGCGCGAGCGCGTCCGGCACCTCGGGCCAGGCGTCGAGGCGGTGCCAGGCGAGGACCAGTTCGTGCCGGATCCCGGCGGGCACCGCCTCGGCGAGGTTCAGGCCGGCGAGCACGCCCTCCAGGCTCTCGGCATGCAGGGTGTCGAGGTCGGTGTAGCTGCGGGCGCCCTGGCGGATCGGCTCCATGCCGGGCTGGTAGCGGTCGCGCCAGGCCCGCGCGAAGGCGCCGCCGTCGAGATCGGGCCGGAACGGGGCCAGGAGCCGGCCGGCCTCCCGGGCGACGCCGCCGTGCCAGTCGAGCAGGGTGCCGAAGACGTCGAAGATGAGGGCCTGGATCGCCATGCGGACAGCCTCCCGGGTTTGGTCGTTCCGACCCCGGTTATCGGTCCGGCGGCTCGCGCTTCAAGCCCGGAGGCGGCGATCATCACCATCGGGTGAGCGGGTCCGGTCGGCGGTGTGGTTCTGACAGAAATTTACCATCCGTTAACGACGCCGTCAGAGCATGCCCGGCATGTCGAGCCGCCGCAAATCACCCCCCTCTTCCGAACATCAATCGGTATCCCGGAACACGATTTTGAGAGACGAGATGGACATGTTGCGGCAAAGGCTGCGCTCCCGCCCGACCCTGATCGAGGAATGGGCCCAGGATGTGCAGCGGGATGATTCGGCCGAGCAGGCCGTGACCCGCCTGACACGGTTGAAGGCCAGCGGCAAGATGTGAGGACGACTTGGCGCGGCTGCACGTGGGCGGCGAAATCGCGAGACAAGCTTCGCGTCAGGGTTCGAGTTGGTGGCGAGACACAGGGCCGGTATCCCCCTGTGCCGGGATCGACTGTCAGATACAGGACATCGGAACGATCTCGACCGCGCCGTCCTCGATCTGATCGAATCAGGCGTCGTACGGCCCGCGGGTCAGCGGCGCGCCGGGCGAGGGATACCCTCCGCGTCGTCCCGGGTTCCCGCCTGCGGCGAGCCCCGCGACGACGCGGAGGGTGTCGGATGCGCGAGAGGGCTCAGCGCCGGCGCACGAACCCGACGATGTCCTTGACGGCGGCGATGTTCGGGGCGGCGATCGCCTCGGCGCGGGCGGCGCCGTCGGCGAGCACCGCGTCGATGTGGCCCGGATCGGCGACGAGGCGCTTCATCTCGGCGCCGATCGGCCCGAGCTTGGCCACCGCGAGGTCGACGAGCGCCCCCTTGAAGGCCGAGAACTGGGCGCCGCCATACTCGCGCAGCACGTCCTCGCGGCTGACATCGTTGAGCGCCGCGAAGATGCCAACGAGATTGTCGGCCTCCGGCCGCTTCTCGAGGCCGGCGGTCTCGGAGGGGAGGGGCTCGGCGTCGGTCTTGGCCTTGCGCACCTTCGTGGCGATCCCGTCGGAATCGTCGGTCAGGTTGATGCGCGAATAGTCGGACGGGTCCGACTTCGACATCTTCTTGGTGCCGTCGCGCAAGGACATCACCCGGGCGGCCGGCCCGCCGATCAGCGGCTCGGTGATGGGGAAGAACGCCTCGCCGTGGCCCTGCTCTTGAATCGCGCCCGCGAAGTCGTTGTTGAACTTCTGGGCGATGTCGCGGGTCAGCTCGAGATGCTGCTTCTGGTCCTCGCCCACCGGCACGTGCGTGGCGCGGTAGGCCAGGATGTCGGCGGCCATCAGCACGGGGTAGTCGTAGAGCCCGACGCTGGCGTTCTCGCGGTCCTTGCCGGCCTTCTCCTTGAACTGCGTCATGCGGTTGAGCCAGCCGAGGCGGGCGACGCAGTTGAAGATCCAGGCGAGTTCGGCGTGCTGCGGCACCTGGCTCTGGTTGAACACCACCGAGCGGGCCGGATCGATGCCGGCGGCCAGGAACGCCGCGGTCACCTCGCGGATCTGCCGCGTCAGCTCGGCCGGATCCTGCCAGACCGTGATCGCGTGCAGGTCGACGACGCAGTACAGGCACTCGAACTGCGCCTGCATGGCGACGAAGCGCTTGATCGCGCCGAGGTAGTTGCCGAGGTGCAGGTTGCCGGTCGGCTGGACGCCGGAGAAGACCAGTTCCTTGAAGGCGGGCATCGTGATCGTCGTTCCCTGGGTCCGTCGTCCCTTGGCCGGGGGCTGTCGCAATCCCGCGGGCGCGGCGTTCTGGACCGTTCCGGCAGGGGGGTCAAGCAGAGGGGGCGAGGGCCTGGAATCAGGGGTGGAGGGCGGCCGTTTCCCGCGCCGCCCGCGCGCCCGTCCGGGCCTTTCCGGTGGGGCACAGATCGAGCACGGCGCATGTCCCGCAGGCCGGGTTGCGGTGGAAGCAGCAGCGCTGCCCGTGCAGCATCAGGACCTCGTGGTTGTCGTAGAGCTTCTGCGCGTCCCAGTCCGCCGGCAGCTGCGCCCGCAGGATCGCGTGGGACGGGCCGACATCGACCTTGGGGCCGATCAGCCCGGTGCGCTGGGCGACGCGGTGGTGGTGGCTGTCGACCGGCAGCGCCGGCATTCGCAGCGCGCTGAACGACAGCACCGCCGCGCTAGTCTTCGGCCCGATGCCGGGGATCGCCTCGAGCCAGGCCCGCGCCTCCGGCACCGGAAGCTCGCGGAGGAAGGCGAGGTCGAGGCTCCCGGCGCGCTCCCGCACCGCGCGCAGCACCGCCTGGATCCGCGGCGCCTTCAGCTCCGGCCAGGTGACGCCGGCGATCAGGTCCTGCACCTCGGCGGTCGGCGCCGCGACCAGCGCGTCCCAGTCGTCGAAGCGCGCCCGCAGCGCCTTGAAGGCGCGGCCGGACTCGGCGTTGCGGGTGCGGTGCGACAGGAGCGAGGAGATCAGCTCGCTCACCGGGTCGAGATCGTGGAAATAGGCGATCGGGCAGCCGTAGACCCCGCACAGGCGGCGGTGGATCAGGAGGGCCTTCTCGGCGAGGTCGGGAGGCGCGGGGATCATGACGGGGTGAATCGTCGATGCCCCGCGCCCGTTCCGCCTGCGGCACCGCGTCCCTAGGCTTGACCGGGTCCGGTCTCGTCCTTCTTGCGCTCGTAGCGCAGGAGCAGCGGGGTCTGGGCGAGCGCGAAGGCGATGGTGAGCGGCATGATGCCGAACACCTTGAAGCTGACCCAGAAATCGGTGGTCTGGGTGCGCCACACCACCTCGTTCACGCCGGCGAGGAAGAAGAAGAAAAGCCCCCAGCGGAAGGTGAGCTTGCGCCAGCCCTCCTGGGTGAGGTCGAACACGCTGTCGAGCACCAGGGCGAGCAGCGGCCGGCCGAAGGCGAGCCCGCCGAGCAGCACCGCGCCGAACAGGCTGTTCACGATGGTGGGCTTGAGCTTGATGAACACCTCGTCGCGCAGGAGCAGCGTCAGGCCGCCGAACACCACCACGACGACGCCGGAGACGAGCGGCATGATCGGCAGCCGCCGCACCCAGACGTAGTGGATCGCGAGCGCCGCCAGGGTCGCGGCGATGAACAGCCCGGTCGCCACGAACAGGCGCTGGTCGGCGGCGAAGCCGAACCGGTCGGCATAGGCGTTGCCGAGGAAGAACACCCCGAGGGGACCCAGCTCGAGGGCGAGCTTGGCGAGGGGCGGCAGGTGGGTCTGCGGCGGAACGGCTTCGATCTGCATGGGGCGGGGGCGAGGCTCCTCTCGGCGCGCAGGCGGCTGCGGACACCGTGCGGGTCGAGCCACCGGGCGAATGACCACCGGGCGAATGACCACCGGCAAGTGGGCTCGCGCGGGCCCGAGCGCAACGGGAGGGAGGCCTTAGACCGGCGCGGCCGTTCCATCCATCCCCAAACCGACGCCGGACCTACTGCGCCTCCGCCGCCGGACGAAGCGCCGCGGTGCGGCGGCGCTCGCAGGCGACCTTCAGGTAGGTCTCGCTCCCGCGAAGAAGGCCGCTGCTGGCCGCCAGGGTCTCGCCCTGCATCAGGCAGGCCATCGGCGTCGGCGCGGGGGCGACCGCGACGTCGAGCGCGGTGTCGCGGGAGCAGTCCGGCGCCGCCAGGGTGCCGGCGCAGACCAGGGCGACGGTGAGAAAATCCGCCATGCTACCTCCACCGGCCGCTCGCGACGCAGGGCAGCGCGGGGCCGGGGCCGGAGAGGCGCGCGCGCTGCCCCGGGCGGAGCGATTCGCGTGCCAGGACCGGACGAAGGTCGAACGCCGCGACGCTTTGTTGCAGCGCAGCGAAGACGGGAGGTCACGCAGCGCATGGCGTTCCGGCCGCCGAGCCGGGCGCCGCCGGCGGAGGATGGGCGGACCGATAGGCACGACGTCCCGATTTCTGTGCCCGACGTCCCGGACCGGTGCGAAGCCATCGACAACGGCGCCGCCTTCGGCTGAGACTAGAGTCCTCCTGCCATGTTCCGCGGATCGCGTTCCTTGGGGCAGGCACCCAGGGTCACGGTCGTTGAGCCAAGTTCCTGATACCCGCCCCGCACAGGCTCCGGCCATGGACGAGCTGACCTACGCCATCGGCGACGTCCACGGCTGCGCGTCGGCCCTCGAGAGCCTGCTCGCACGGATCGCGGCGCACGGTGCGGGCCGCCATCGGCGGCTGGTCTTCCTCGGCGACTACATCGACAAGGGCCCCGAGAGCGCCCGCGCCGTCGCGATCGTCCGCGACCTGCACGAGCGGGACCCCGATGCGGTGGTGTGCCTGATGGGCAACCGGGAATCGGCCCTGCTGCGCGCCGTGCACGACCCCCGGCGGGCCGCGGCCTGGAGGGAGACCGGCGGCGACCGGACCCTCGCCTCCTACGGCGTGGCGCGGGCCGTCGACCTGCCGGCCGCGGTGCTGGCCTGGATCGCCGGGCTGCAGACCGTCCACGAGGACGCGCTGCGCTACTACGTCCATGCCGGCTTCCGGCCGGGCCGCCGCGGCATCGATCCGAGCGTGCGGGCGCGCCTGTGGATCCGCGAGCCGTTCCTGTCCGCCGACTTCGATTTCGGCAAGCACGTCGTCCACGGGCATACGCCGTGCTACGCCGGCCTGCCCGAGCGCCGCCCCTACCGCACCAACCTCGACACCGCCCCGCTGCGGACCGGCCTCCTGACCGCCGCGGTGTTCGACGGCACAGATCCGGGCCCGGTCGCGTTCCTGCAGTCGCGGGACGCCTGACGGCGGGCGCCGGATTTTGCGCCTTGACGGCCGGACGCCCAGTGGGTCTAAAGACCCGCCCGTTCCAGACGTCCCAGAGTAGCGTCGCAATGGTTTGGGGCTCTCGCCGGTGTAGCACAGCGGTAGTGCAGCGGTTTTGTAAACCGAAGGTCGGGGGTTCGATCCCCTCCGCCGGCACCACTCACCGCCGACCGGCCCCGCGGGCGGTCCGCGCTCGCCGAGGCCCGATGGCGTCTTCCCTCCGCTTCCTCCTGCCGCTCCTTCTCGCGCTCGTCGCCGGCCGGGCCGAGGCCGCCGGCGAGGCCGGCCCGCATCGCCGGCCGGTGCCGGTTCTCGGCGACAGGAGCCTCGCGGTGGCGCCGGGCGCCCGGCTGCTGCTCTTCGCCTCGGCCGATCTCGACCGGCGCCATCCTGAGGTGACCCGGGCGGTGATCGTGCTCCACGGCCGCCTGCGCGACGCCGACACCTACTTCGACACCGGCCTGGCCGCCCGCGCGGCCGCCGGCACCGCGGGGGAGGGCACGGTCGTCGTGGCGCCGCAATTCCTGGCGGAGGTCGACTGGGCCGCCCATGCCCTGCCGGAGGACGTGCTGCGCTGGTCGCTGGAGGGCTGGCAGGGCGGGGACGACGCGCTGGGGCCGCGCCCGCTGAGCTCCTTCGACGCGCTCGACGCGATCCTGGCCCGGCTCGGCGACCGGGACCTCTTCCCGAACCTGTCGCGCATCGTCGTCGCCGGGCATTCCGGCGGCGGGCAGGTGGCGCAGCGCTACGCGATCCTCTCCCGGGCGGGCGACGCCCTGGCGCAGCGGGGCGTGCGGGTGAGCACCGTCGTCGCCAACCCGAGCAGCTACGCCTACTTCACGCCCGAGCGGCCCGGCCCGGTCGCGGGCTGCCCCGGCTACGACCGCTGGAAATACGGCATGCAGGACCTGCCGCGCTACGCCGGCGGCGCCGCGCCGGCGGCCCTTGAGGCGGCCTACGTCGCCCGGCCGGTGACCTACCTGCTGGGCGGCCGCGACACCGACCCGGATCACCCCGCCCTCGACCGGAGCTGCATGGCCGAGGCGCAGGGACCGTTCCGCCTCGCCCGCGGCGAGCTCTACCGCGAGGCCCTGCTGGCGCGTCACCCCGACCTGCGCCAGCCCCTCCACGTGGTGCCGGGCGTCGGCCATAGCGGCCGGGGGATGTTCGGCTCGGCCTGCGGCCTCGCCGCCCTGTTCGATCTGCCGGGTTGCGGCCCCGGCGCGCGGCCCGCCGGGACGGATCCCGTCCCGGGGCGGCCGCTTCCCGCCGCAGGCGCGCGCACGAGGTAGTTCTTCCGCATGACCGCACTTCCCAAGGTCGCCTTCATCGGCACCGGCGGCACCCTGTCGTCGGTGGGCCGCGACAGCCTCGACATCCTCGATTACACCGCCACCGGCGAGCGCCTCGAGGCCGAGGAGATTCTGGCCCGGGTGCCGGAGACCCGCGCGGTCGCCGAGGTCGTGCCGGTGCGCTACCGGGCGGTGACGAGCCCGGGGGTCGGCTTCTCCGACTGGCGCGCCCTGGTCCTGCTCTGCGAGCGGCTGGCGCGGGAGCATGCCGACCTCGCCGGCATCGTGATCGGGCACGGCACCGCGACCCTGGAGGAGACCGCCTACGCGCTCAGCCTCACCCTCACCGTCGACCTGCCGGTGGTGCTCGTGGGCTCGCAGCGCCCGATCAGCGCGCTGTCGAGCGATGCCGGCCTCAACCTCGTCGCGGCCCTGCGCACCGCCGCGGCGCCGGACTCCCGCGGGCGCGGGGTGCTGGTGGTGCTCAACGACGAGATCCAGGCCGCCCGCGAGGTGACGAAGACCTCGGTCGCCCGGCTCCAGACCTTCCGGACCCAGGATTTCGGCGTGCTCGGCCAGGTCGACGGGCCGCATGTGCGCTACTACCGCAGGCCCGAGCGGCGCCACGCCCCCGGCACGCCGTTCGACATCCGCAGCCTCGACGCCCTGCCGCGGGTCGACGTCTCCTATGCCTACGCCGATGCCGACGGCACGGCGGTGCGGGCCTTCGTGCAGGCGGGCGCGCAGGGCATCGTCTCGGCCGGGCTCGCCCCCGGCATGACCCCTCCGGCGGAGGCCGAGGCGCTCGGCGCGGCGGCCGCCGCCGGCGTCGCGGTGGTGCAGTCGACCCGGGCCGGCAGCGGCGTGGTGCCGGCGACGCGCCGCCTCGCCGAGCTCGGGATCCTCAGCGCCGACAACCTGACGCCGCAGAAGGCCCGCATCTTGCTGGCCCTCGCCCTCACGGTGACCCGCGACCCCGTCGCCCTCGCGGAGATCTTCGCCGCGTACTGAGCCGGGCGGGTGGGTCGACCGTGCTGCCGATTGCCAGGCCGGCGACCGGTGCAATAGGGTCCGACGGCCGGGCCCACGACTGCCCCCGCGGGTCGGTCCGGCGGCAGGTCGGGCCGACGCAGTCTGAACACCTCCGTTCAGGCCCGGCCTGCTCGCGAGGGGAGGGACCCGTCCGGATGGTGCGCCTCAACGAGATCCGCGCCGGCGAGGTCGCGGTCGCCCTGCCCGCGGCGCCGGATGCCGGGCTCGTCTTCATCGGCCGCATCCGCACCCCCTGGACCGACCGCCTCGCCTGCCCGCGCCAGGGCCGGGCCGACGGGCCGGCCTGCCGAATCGAGGTCTTCCCGCCCTGGCGCGCGGCCCTCGACGGCGTCGCGCTCTACGAGCGCCTCGAGGTGCTCTACTGGCTCGACCGCTCGCGGCGCGACCTCGTGCGCCAGAGCCCCGCCGACGACGGCACCACGCGGGGCACCTTCTCGCTGCGCTCGCCGGTGCGGCCGAACCCGATCGGCACCAGCATCGTCCGGCTGATCCGGGTCGAGGACGGGATCCTGCACGTGCGCGGCCTCGACTGCCTCGACGGCACGCCGCTCCTCGACATCAAGCCCGACCGCACCCTGTTCACGCCGCTCGCCCCACCCCAGCCCGGCGACGCGGAGACGGGCGGTGCGGAGACGGGCGGCGCATGAGGCGCGCGGTCGCCCTCGCCCTCGCCCTGTCCCTGGCGTCGCCGGTCCCGGCGCGTCCGGACGCGCCGGCCCGGGCCGCCGACGCGCCGGGGCCGGCCGGCGTGAGCGACGCGGCGCCCCTGCCGATGCAGGAGGTCGCGCCGGGCGTCTTCGTCTACGCCGCGCCCTACGCGCTCGCCGGGCGCGGCAATGCCGGCGCGATCGCCAATGTCGGCTTCGTGATCGGCCGCGACGCCGTCGCGGTGATCGATACCGGCGGCAGCCTCGCGGCGGGGCGCCGTCTCCTCGCCGCCTTGAGGCAGCGCACGGCGCTGCCGGTGCGCTACGTGATCAACACCCACGTCCATCCCGACCACGTGCTCGGCAACGCCGCCTTCGCGGGCGAGGGCACTACCTTCGTCGGGCACCGGGCCCTGCCGGAGGCCCTGGCGGCGCGGGCCGGGGACTACCTGCGGGCCAATGCCGACCTCGTCGGGCCGGACTTCGCCGGCACCCGCATCGTGCCGCCGACCCTGCTGGTCTCGACCCGCCTCGACCTCGACCTCGGCGGGCGGGCGCTGCACCTCGAGGCCTGGCCGACCGCCCACACCAACAGCGACCTGACCGTCCGCGACGGGGAGACCGACACCTGGTTCCTCGGCGACCTGCTCTTCGTCGGCCACGTGCCCGCCCTCGACGGGCGCCTGTCGGGCTGGATCGCGGTCCTGCGCGCCCTGGCCGCGCGGCCGGCCGCCCGGGTCGTCCCCGGCCACGGCCCGGCCGCGGTCGCCTGGCCGGCGGCGGCCGCCGCGATCGACCGTTACCTCACGACGCTCCAGGCGCAGGTCCGGGCCATGGTGCGGGACGGCGCGCCGATTGAGGAAGCGGGCCGCGCGGTGCACGACGAGGCGGGGGACTGGGCGCTGTTCGACGACTTCAACGCCCGCAACGCCACCACCGCCTATCACGAGCTGGAATGGGAATAGGCGCCCAACGGTTAGCCGGCCTCGCGTCAAGCTCTCCCGTTCGCAGGCGAACGACGTTAACCAAGAGCACCTGATGTTGCAGGGCACAATTTCCATACTGCTATGCAGCATGCTACCGGATATAGACCTTAGTTATCGATTTCGGGCCGCGCCGCGCCCGCCCTGCGGCAGGCTGGTGTGTTGACGGCGTCCGAATTTCTCTTAGAGTTCCTTCAAGCTTCGGTTTCAACGGTGCCGCCAGGGGAAGGCGGTGTTCGGTTCGCAGACACGGCAAGGCCCGCCCGGGCCCCCTCGCCAGCAGCGCCGCTGGCCGCCGGTTGTGACACGCTGCCGAGGTCAAAGACGTCCCCAAACGCTAACAACAGGAAACGGCTCGTTGCGTCCTTTGCGGGCGCACGGCGGAATGCACCTGTCGGAGGAATCCATGAGAGCGGTCCATCTTCTTGCGCTGGGCGCGGGCATTCTCGGCGTCACCCCGGCCCTCGCCAACGAGGACGTGCTGAAGCGCACGGCGAACCCGGCCGAGCAGGTCCTGCAGACGGTCGACTACGCCAACACACGTTACTCGAAGCTCGACCAGATCAACACCGGCAACGTCAACAAGCTGCAGGTGGCCTGGACCTTCTCGACCGGCGTGCTGCGCGGTCACGAGGGTTCGCCGCTGGTCGTCGGCGACGTGATGTTCGTCCACACGCCGTTCCCGAACATCGTCTACGCGCTCGACCTGAACAACGAGGGCAAGATCCTCTGGAAGTACGAGCCGAAGCAGGATCCGAACGTCATCCCGGTGATGTGCTGCGACACGGTGAACCGTGGTCTGGCCTATGCCGACGGCGCGATCTTCCTGCACCAGGCCGACACCACCATCGTGTCGCTCGACGCCAAGACCGGCAAGGTGAACTGGTCGGTCCAGAACGGCGACCCGAAGGTCGGCGAGACCAACACCGCCACCGTGATGCCGGTGAAGGACAAGCTCATCGTCGGCATCTCGGGCGCCGAGTACGGCATCCGCGGCCATATCACGGCCTACGATCTCAAGACCGGCAAGCAGGCCTGGCGCGCCTACAACGTCGGCCCCGACGCCGAGATGAAGATCGACCCCGAGAAGACCACCCAGCTCGGCAAGCCGGTCGGCAAGGATTCGTCGATCAAGACCTGGGAAGGCGACCAGTGGAAGACCGGCGGCGCCTCGACCTGGGGCTGGTACTCCTACGATCCGAAGCTGAACCTGGTCTATTACGGCACCGGCAACCCCTCGACCTGGAACCCGAAGCAGCGCCCGGGCGACAACAAGTGGTCGATGACGATCTTCGCCCGTGACGCCGATACCGGCATGGCGAAGTGGGTCTACCAGATGACCCCCCACGACGAGTGGGACTATGACGGCATCAACGAGATGATCCTCACGGATCAGAAGGTGGGCGACAAGGAGCGTCCGCTCCTGACCCACTTCGACCGCAACGGCTTCGGCTACACCCTCGATCGCGCCACCGGCGAGCTGCTCGTCGCCGAGAAGTACGATCCGGCGGTGAACTGGGCCACCAAGGTCGACATGGACAAGTCGTCCAAGGATTACGGCCGCCCGCTCGTCGTCGCCAAGTACTCGACCGACCAGAACGGCGAGGACACCAACTCGAAGGGCATCTGCCCGGCGGCGCTCGGCTCCAAGGACCAGCAGCCGGCGGCCTACTCGCCCAAGACCAACCTGTTCTACGTGCCGACCAACCACGTCTGCATGGACTACGAGCCGTTCCGGGTGAGCTACACCCCGGGCCAGCCCTATGTCGGTGCGACCCTGTCGATGTACCCGGCGCCCAACAGCCACGGCGGCATGGGCAACTTCATCGCCTGGGACAACGTGGCCGGCAAGATCAAGTGGTCCGTGCCCGAGCAGTTCTCGGTGTGGTCGGGCGCTCTCGCCACCGCCGGCGACGTGGTGTTCTACGGCACGCTCGAGGGTTACCTGAAGGCGGTCGATTCCAAGACCGGCAAGGAGCTCTACAAGTTCAAGACCCCGTCGGGCATCATCGGCAACGTGATGACCTACCAGCACAAGGGCAAGCAGCAGGTCGCCGTCCTCTCGGGCGTCGGCGGCTGGGCCGGCATCGGCCTCGCGGCCGGTCTCACCGACCCGAATGCCGGCCTCGGCGCGGTCGGCGGCTACGCCGCCCTGTCGAGCTACACCAACCTCGGCGGCCAGCTCACCGTCTTCACCCTGCCGAACTGACCGGCCGCGAGGCTCCGGTGAGGAAGCAGGCTGAGAGGGAAGCATCTCAGACCTAAGTCCGGGCCGGCGCGGGTTTCCGCGCCGGCCCTTCCATGATTAGATGGCGATGACGACGGCGGCACCGCGGCGTCTGCGGCAGTCGCCCAAAGTTGTCAGGGAGAAACGTCCGTTGCGTGACCTCAGCAAAGCTGTTCTGCGGCCGTTCGCGGCCGGCCTCGCCCTAGCAACCGTCGCCCTGGTTGCCGTACATGCTGAGGATGCCAAGAAACCCGATCCGGCGCTCGCCAACCAGCTCAACCCCAACGACAAGAGCGCCGAGCCCGACGAGAAGCTGCTCGCCAAGGATGCCGCCGTGAAGGTGGAGGACGGCAAGTATTTCGACGCCGCCGGTTCCCCGACCTTCCACGTCACCGACAACGGCAAGAAGGTCGACTGGTACGCCTATTCGGGCTACCGCCGCTATCACGCCGAGTGCCACGTCTGCCACGGCCCGGACGGCATGGGCTCGACCTACGCCCCGGCGCTGAAGGACTCGCTGAAGACCCTCTCCTACGAGGAATTCGTCGGCATCGTCGTCGGCGGCAAGCAGGACGTGAACGCCTCGACCCAGAAGGTCATGCCGGCCTTCGGCGACAACAAGAACGTCACCTGCTACATGGACGACCTGTACGTCTACCTGAAGGCGCGGGCCGCCGGCGCGATGGGCCGGGTGCGGCCGAGCGAGAAGGAAGACAAGCCGGAGGCGGCGCGCAAGCAGGAGAAGGAGTGCCTGGGCGGCTGATGGCGCGGGCATCTCTCCCGACGATCGTCGCGACGGCCGGCCTCGCGCTGGCCCTCGCGGGCCCGGCGCGGGCGCAGAACCTGCCGGACCTCGTCACCACCGACACCCTGCGGGTCTGCGCCGATCCCGGCAACATGCCGTTCTCGGAGCGCAAGGGAGACGGGTTCGAGAACCGCATCGCGGCGATCGTCGCCGACGAGCTGAAGGTCAAGCTGCGCTATTACTGGCTCACCCAGGGGCCGGGTTTCGTGCGCAACACCCTCGGCACCGGCCTGTGCGACGTCATCATCGGCTCGGCCTTCGGCAACGAGCTGGTGCAGAGCACCAACCCCTATTACCGCTCGACCTACGTCGTGGTGTCGCGCCGCGGCAGCTTCGACGGCCTGGCCGGGCTCGACGATCCGCGCCTGAAGGGCAAGGCGATCGGCGTCATCGTCGGCACCCCGCCGGTCGACCGGATGGGTGCCGTCGGGCTCGTGCCGACGATGAAGCCCTACCCGCCCTACCAGTTCGACCCGGCGCGCCCGCACCAGACCGTCTCGGCCGAGATCGTCGCCGACGTGGCCTCGGGCAAGCTCGACGCCGCCGTGCTATGGGGGCCCGCCGCCGGCTGGCTCGCCAAGCAGGCCGGCGGCCTCGACGTGGTGCCGCTGCTGCGCGAGCCCGACCGGCCGCCGCTCGCCTACCGCATCGCCATGGGGGTGCGGCACGGCGAGAACGAGTGGAAGCGGATCCTCAACACCGCGCTCCGCAAGCGGCGGGCCGAGATCGAGGCGGTGCTGCGCGACTACGCCGTGCCGCTCCTCGACGAGGAGGAGAACCGGCTGCTGCCGGCGGATCCCAAGCCGGCGGCGGACACCAAGCCGGCGGCGGATACCAAGCCGTGAGGCGGGCCGTCGCGGCGGCGATCCTGGTCCTCGCCGCGACCGCGGCCCGGGCCGCCCCGCCCGAGCCCGACGGCTACCGCCAGGAGGACTTCCGCAGCCCGACCCCCGCGACCCTACGCGGCGCCGAGACGGTGACCACCGCCGAGGCCGAGCGGCTGTGGCGGGCGGGCGCCGCCTTCGTCGACGTGCTGCCGCGCCCGCCCCGGCCGACCGCCCTGCCGCCCGGCACGATCTGGCGCGACGCCCCCCACGACAGCATCCCGCACGCCCGGTGGCTGCCCAATACCGGCTTCGGCGCGCTGGCGCCGGAGACCGAGGCGTATTTCCGGCACGGCCTCGTGGCGGCGACCGGGGACGATCCGGACAAGCCCGTGGTGCTGTTCTGCCAGCGGCACTGCTGGATGTCGTGGAACGCCGCGAAGCGCGCCGTCTCCCTGGGCTACCGCCGCGTCCACTGGTACCCGGACGGCACCGACGGCTGGGCCGAGGCCGGCCTGCCCCTCGAGCGGGCGAGCCCGGCGGCCCCGTGACTCCGGGGCTCCGCCCGTGGCATCCAGGCCGCGCGAGTCACCGGGAGACCAGATCATGAGCAGCGAGCGCGTCGCCATCGTCACCGCCGGCGGCAGCGGCATGGGAGCCGCCGCCGCCCGCAAGCTGGCGGGGGAGGGGTTCCGGATCGCGATCCTGTCCTCGTCGGGCAAGGGCGAGGCCCTGGCCGAGTCCCTCGGCGGACTCGGGGTCACGGGCTCGAACCGGTCGAGCGAGGATCTCGCCCGCCTCGTCGCGCGCACCATGGAGCGGTGGGGGCGGGTCGACGTGCTCGTCAACAGTGCCGGCCACGGCCCGAAGGGCCCGCTCCTCGACCTCACCGACGAGGACTGGACCCGCGGCATGGAGGTCTACTTCCTCAACGTCGTGCGGCCGACCCGCCTCGTCACGCCGATCATGCAGGGCCAAGGCGGCGGCGCGATCATCAACATCTCGACCTTCGCGGCCTTCGAGCCCGAGCAGGCCTTCCCGACCTCGGGCGTGTTCCGCTCGGGGCTGGCCGCCTTCACCAAGCTGTTCTCGGACCGCTACGCCCCCGACAACATCCGGATGAACAACATCCTGCCGGGCTTCATCGACAGCCTGCCGGAGAAGCCGGGCATCCGCGAGCGCATCCCGCTGGGCCGCTACGGGCGCGAGGACGAGATCGCCGCGGTCGTCGCCTTCCTGGCCTCCGAGGGGGCGGCCTACATCACCGGGCAGAACCTGCGGGTGGATGGCGGGATCACGCGGTCGGTGTAGGAGGCTCTGCGGGCGCGGGGCCGTCCACCGGCTCGATCCCGCGCCGATCGAGCCGCGCCAGCGCCTCCGCCACCGTCTCGCCCCCGACCACCAGGTCCGGGGCGATCTCGGCCAGCGGCACCAGCACGAAGGCGCGCTCGCGCAGGAAGCGGTGGGGCAGCACCAGGCGCTCGTCCGAGACCGTGGCGCCGGCATAGTGCAGGACGTCGATGTCGATCACCCGCGGGCCCCAGCGGCGCTCGCGCACCCGGCCGAGGCGGGTCTCGGCGGACAGGCAGGCCTCCAGCAGGGCGTGGGGCGGAAGCGTCGTCTCGATTCCGATCGCGGCGTTGAGGAACCAGTCCTGGTCGGTATCGCCCCAGGGCGGGGTGCGATAGTGGCGCGAGCGCGCCGTCACGGCGATCCCCGGCGTCGCGGCGAGCGCCGCCACCGCCGCGTCGAGCATCGCGGCCTTGTCGCCGAGATTGCTGCCCAGTCCCAGATAGGCCTCGGTCACCGGCGGGTCCTCGTGATCTCGACCGCGACGCCGTCGAGCACCAGCGGCACCGGGGCGCCCGGCTTGTCGATCCGCACGGTGAGGCCGGCGAGCGCCGGGAAGGCGGCGAGGGCCTCCGTGGCGATGGTCTCGGCCAGGGCCTCGATCAGCCGGAAGCGGCGCTCGGTGGCGATGCGGTGGGCGAGGCCCGCGAGGTCGGCGTAGCTCACCGTGGCGGCGATGTCGTCGCTCGCGCCGGCCTCCCGCAGGTCGAGGCGGGCCTCCAGCGAGAGGTAGAAGCGCTGGCCGAGCACCTCCTCCTCCGGCAGCACGCCGTGCCGGGCGAAGACCGCGAGGCGGTGGATCAGGATGCGGTCCAACGGGTCAGGCTCCGGTGCGGGCGGCGGGCCGGATGATCGCGTCGACCACCTGGCAGGCCTCGACATGGGGGCGCACGTCGTGGGCTCGCACGATGTCGGCGCCGAGGACGGCCGCCGCGACATGGGCGGCGATCGAGCCGTAGAGCCGGTCGGCCGGCGCCGTGGCGGCGTTATGGATGCGCCCGAGCACCGACTTGCGCGACACGCCGACGAGGAGGGGGAAGCCGAGCGCCCGCAATTCCGGCAGGCGCCGCAGCGCCTCGAGGTGCTGCTCCCAGCTCTTGCCGAAGCCGATGCCGGGATCGAGCACGATGTCGCCGTCGGGGATGCCGGCCCGGCGGGCGATGGTCAGCGAGCGCTCGAAGAAGGACCGCATCTCGTCCACGATGTCGAGGCCCGGGTCGATGGTCTCGCGGTTGTGCATCACCACCACCGGGGCGCCGTGATGGGCCGCGACGTGCGCGATCTCCGGCTCGCGCTGGAGGCCCCAGACGTCGTTGACGATGCGGGCCCCGGCCGTCAGCGCCGCCTCGGCCGTCGAGGCCTTGTAGGTGTCGATCGAGATCGGGACGGGGAGGGCGGGGCCGAGCAGGCGGATCGCCGGCAGCACCCGGGCCTGCTCCTCCTCGGCCGGCACCGGCGTATGGCCGGGCCTCGTCGATTCGCCGCCGATGTCGAGGAGCGCCGCGCCGTCCTCGACCAGGCGGGCGGCCTGGGCCTGCGCGGCGTCGAGGTCCTGGAAGCGGCCGCCGTCGGAGAACGAATCCGGGGTGACGTTGAGGATGCCCATCACCAGGGTGCGGCGGCCGAGATCCGGCAGCAGGGCGGCGAGGACGGAGGGGGAAGGCGCGGTCACGGGGCGGCGATCCTCGGGGCGAACAGCCCCGGGATAGGCCGAGGGGCGCCGTCGCGCAACGGCGCCGGCGGCCTCGCGGTGCGGCAGGGCGCGGGTCGAAACCGCGCCGCGTCAGGGACTTACCCTGGTGCCGGACGCCGCCGTCCTCTACATTGGTCGAAGCCCCGAGAGAGGGCGTGACCCCGGGAGTGCGCCATGAGAGTGTTGTCGGGTGGGGTGTGGGCGGGTCTCGCCCTCGTCGCGGTGCTGGCCGGCCCGGCGGCCGCCGAGGACGAGCGGCCCGAGACGACCTGGACCGAGCTGCGCCCGACCGTCCTCGGCGAGCGCCCGATCCGCGACGGGGCCGGTCTGCTGAGCCTCGAGGCGCCCAAGCGCGCCGAGGACGCCGCCATCGTGCCGGTGAGCCTGAGGATCGCGCTGCCCGAGGGCGACGCCCGCCGGGTGAAGAGCCTGACCCTGGTGGTGGACGAGAACCCCTCGCCGGTGGTCGGCACCTTCCGGTTCGCCGACGGGCAGAGCCGCTTCGCCCTCTCCACCCGCATCCGGGTGAATTCCTACTCGTATGTCCGCGCCATCGCCGAGACCGAGGATGGCGGGCTCTACATGACTAAGGTCTACGTCAAGGCGGCGGGCGGCTGCTCGGCGCCGGCGGTCAAGGATCCGGCCGAGGCCAAGGCCCATCTCGGCGAGATCCGCTTCCGCGCCTTCGCGGATCGCGGCGAGGCCCAGGTCCAGGTCCGCCACCCGAACTATTCCGGGCTCCAGATGGACCAGGTGACCCGGCTCTACACGCCGGCCTGGTTCGTCGAATCGTTGAGCGTGCGCCAGGGCGAGACCCCGCTGTTCTCGATGACCGGCGGCATCTCGATCAGCGAGGATCCGACCTTCCGCTTCTCGTTCGCGGGCCATGCCGGGCCGGTGACGGTGGCGGCGAAGGATACCGAGGGGCGGGTGTTCACGCAGACCTTCCCGAGCGGCAACGGGAGCTGACGGGGGCCTGGTGAAAGGAACGCGACGCGCAGCGGCATCATGATCCTTGCATCGCTCCCGCGCCATTGCCACAGTCGCTCGACCCGTTCTTCGAAGATATGGAATTTTGTTTTCCATATCGTGGCATTGAAAGACCGTGTGACACCATTCATCTTTGTCGAAGACGCTGGTTGATGGCGTTTGACAAGCGATGGAGTGGTTCGATGAGCGCGGGGGCCGACGGCGTTTTCATCTCGTCTTCGACATTGATGCGGATGCCGAGCGACGTTCGAGAACTGATCGTCGCATTCGTCGTGGGCCATCAGGAAGGCCCCGGTGGCGATACCGACGTCGGCAAGACCTCCGGCGTGAGCGACGCCTCCCCGCGGAATGACACGTCCGACGACGACGGCTTCGCCGATCTCACCCCGCGACAGGCACGTCGGTACATCGCCGGTTGCGGTGAGAGGACCAGGGCGGCCATCGAGGCGATCGCCCGCAGCGGCACCCGCTACTTCCAGGTGAAGGACGTCGCCGCGGCGGTCGGCGTCGCCCCGCACGAACTGCGCGGCGTGTGGGGTGGGCTCACCCGTCGGGTCAAGACGGTCACCGGAGATGCCGACGCCTATCTCGTGTACTGGGACGGATCGGAACCCGTCTTCGACGATGCGGGGACGTACGTGGACCAACGCGGCGAGATCACCGAATTGACCCATACGTCGCTCCGCAAGGCGCTCGGACTGTAGAGTCGCCCTCGGCGGTCGCGACCGCCTCGTCGAACCCGTGCCGCGCGCGACGCGGTCTCATCGGCGCCCCAGCATCTCCCGCGATCCGGTCCAGGTCAGGTCCGGATAGCGGTCGTTGTCGAGGGGGTCGAGCTTGCCGCGGCCCTCGAACATGTCGCGCAGGTACTGCATGCCCTGCCAGGCGGGGAAAACCTGGTTTCCCCCCGGCGCGAGGGTGCGGGCGAGCGCGATCATCGGAGTGAGCAGGCCCGGGCCGCCGAGGCGCAGCACCGTGAAGGGCCGGCCGGTCGCCTCGCCCGCCGCTCGTGCCAGGTCACGGGCCGAGGCGACCTCGCCGGCGATGCGCAGGATTCGCGGCGCGTCGGGGTCGAGGGCGGCGTGCGCCGTGTAGGCGGCAACGTCGTCCATGGCGGTGAAGTCGAGGGGCTGGTCGGGGTCGCCGAAGCTCAGGACACGCCGGAGGCCGAACTGGATCATCGGCATGGCGCCGGTGAGCATGTCCATGAAGGCGCCGTTGAGGATCGAGGTGGCGCGGACCGGCGACCGGCCGAGGCGGTCGTGGAAGTCGCGTCGCAGGTCGAGGTTGCGGTTCCGCCCGGGCGCCGTCTTCGTGAAATCGAGGGCGAAGTCGGAGGGGATGAAGCGCGGCACGCCGGCTGCGGCCGCGGCGTCGAGGAGCACGGTCTGGGCGTCGAGCATCGTGTCGGCGAGGCCGTTGAGGCTCGAGACCACGCAGGAGACCTCGGCGCAGGCCTGCGTGACCGTCGCGGCGTGGTGGAGATGTACCGCCACCACCTCGGCCCCCAGCCGCCGCAGCGCCTCCGTCCGGGTCGGCGGAGTGCCGGGCCGTACCAGCACCCGTACTCTGGCGTCCCGCGCCGCGAGCGCCCGGACGATGCGGGTTCCGAGACCGCCGGTCGCGCCGGCCACCAGCACGCGGGCACCGCTGCCCGTCCGATCCCGGCCGGCTTCACCTGCGCTCATCGCCGATCCCCGCTTCGCCGAACCGGCGACCATGCGGGCAAGCGGCGCGGCCGCCCGACGGTTCCGCCCGGGCTCAGTTGGCGGTCGGGCGGTAGCAGCGGATCTCCGCCTCGGCCTGGGCCCGGCGCAGCTCGGCGATCTTGTCGTCGAACATCTTGGTCGAGCGGAACTCGTTGGCGCGCTGGCCGATGCCCTGGCGCATGCCGAGGATGGTCGAGGCCTGGACGTACCGGTCGTAGGGCAGGATCGCCGCGATGGCGTCGATCGAGCAGGCGCATTTCGTCAGCGCCTCGCGGGTCTGGCCGTTCGCCGCCATGCAGCCGAACACGTAATCGGCCCGCGCCTCGGTCGGATAGTCGTTGTCGTCGGCCCGCGCGGCGGTGAGGCCGGCGGCGAGCCCGAGGCCCGCGATCACCGCCGCCTTAACCAGCATTCGGTTCATAGGTCAGGGTTTCCTGCAGCAGGGTTCCGCCCTCGGGGTTCGTCGCCTTGACGTCGATCGAGACGATCTGGCCGGGTACCTTGGGCGAAACCACGAAGGTGTAGGTCAGGCTGTCGAAGCCGCGCAGCCGGTCGCGGACCGGGTCGCCGACGAAGGGCCGCGCGACCACGCGCCAGCCCGGGACCGTCCTGCCGTCGACCTCGACCTCGGTCGGGGTCACGCTGGCGCTCTCGCGCAGGGCGCGGCGGATGCCGTTCTTGATGTAGCGCGGGTTGCCCTTGAGCACCTTGGCGAGGTCGTCGAGATGGTGCTCGAGGAACCGCACCAGCACTGGGTTGCCGGGCATGTCCTCGTAGGTCGCGGTCGGCATCCGGCGCTCGCCGGAGAACATCTCGACCTTGAGGTTACGGTTCTCCGGGCCGGAGCCCGGCGCCACCTCCTCGCGGATGCGGTCCTCGACCGGCGGCCCGAACGGCGCGCCCTCGATGCCGCTGAAGCGGGTGTAGCGGTAGCTCAGGGCCTGCCCCGCCGGGACGTTGGCGAGCTGGTTGGTCTCGAACAGGAGCGCGGTGGCGGAGGGCGCCTCCTGCGGGATGGAGCCTTGCGGGGTGGAGCCCTGCGAGGATGCCCCCGGCGACGGCGTGGCCCGGGCGGGTGTTTCTTGCGCAGGCGTTCCCGGCGCCGGGGTTCCCGGCGCCGCAATGCCCTGCGCGGGCGTTCCCTGCGGCGGCCCGGCCTGCGCCCTGGCCGGCGCCGTCGGGGCGGCCAGGGAAGCGGACACGGCGGCAACCAGGACGAGGCGTCTCACACGGGCGCTCCCTCGGGCATGGCGGCGCGGGGCGCGCCGCCGATGGTGCGGTACTGGTAATCCGGCGCGGTCTCCAGCGCCGATTCGGCGATCGCCAGGGCCTGGACCTTGCCGTGCAGGGGCGAGAGCGAGCAGGCCGGGTCGGTGGCGGCGGCGTCGCCCGCCAGCGCCAGGGCCTGGCAGCGGCACCCGCCCCAATCCTTCTCGCGCCGGTCGCAGGAGCGGCAGGGCTCCTGCATCCAGTCGGTGCCGCGATAGGCCCGGAAGGCCGGCGACTCCGCCCAGATCTCGCCGAGCGAGCGGTCCTGGACGTGCCAGAACTCGAGGCCCGGGATCGTCTCGGCGGCGTGGCAGGGCAGCACCTTGCCGGTCGGCGTGACGTTCATCAGCCGCCGGCCCCAGCCGCCGGCGCAGGCCTTGGGGTACTTGGCGTAGTAGTCCGGCACGACGAGGTCGATGACCAGCTGGCCCTTGAGCCGCTCGCGCGCCTCCTCGACGGTGCGGATCGAGCGGTCGACGTCGGCCTTCGCCGGCATCAGCGCGGCGCGGTTGACGTAGGCCCAGCCGTAATACTGCGTGTGGGCGACCTCCAGGCGTTTGGCGCCGAGGCGGAGGGCGAGGTCGATCAGCGCCGGCACCTCGGCGATGTTGCCGCGGTGGATCACGGCGTTCAGGGTCAGCGGCAGGCCGAGCGCCGTCACCCGCTCGGCGAAGGCGAATTTCTGCGGCTGCGCGTTCCTGAGGCCGCCGATGCGCTCGGCATTGGCCGCCTCGACCGCCTGGACCGAGAGCTGCACGTGGTCGAGCCCGGCGTCGGAGAGCGCGTCGAGCTTGTCGAGCGCGCCCGCCACCCCGGAGGTGATCAGGTTCGAGTAGAGGCCGAGCTCGGCGCAGGTGCGGGTGATCGCGACGATGTCCTGCCGCGCCGTCGGCTCGCCGCCCGACAGGTGGACGTGGAGCACCCCGAGACCCGCCGCCTCGGTCAGCACCCGCTGCCAGGTCGCCGTGTCGAGCTCGGCCGAGCGCCGGTCGAGCTCGAGCGGGTTCGAGCAGTAGGGGCAGCGCAGGGGGCAGCGATGGGTCAGCTCGGCGAGGAGCCCGATCGGGGCCGGCAGGGCGGGCGTGACGGCGTTCATGACTGACTCTCCCGGGACTTCACGCCGCCGGCACGGTCTCGAGCACGCGCTTGAGCAGCAGGCCGTCCAGCATGGCGATGACGTCCGGCTCGATGACGCCCAGGTCGACCGCGTATTGCTGCGCCAGCGTCTCGGCGATGGCCCGGATGCTGCGGCTGCCGTCGACCAGGCTCAGGACCGCGACGGCGTTCTGGTCGAGGTCGAAGGTGCGCTCGGGCGCCAACAGTACGTGGGCATTGCGCACCGTGTCGTGGCGCAGCCGCACGCCGCGGGGCAGGCGCGGCACGCTGTCGGCGGTCAGGCTCATGCGCCGGCTCCTGCGCGCAATCCTTCGCCGGGACGCCAGGCATCCGGCGGGATCATTCCGGGCGCCACGTAGGCGGCGTAGAGCGCGTCGAGCTGGGTCCACAGCACGCTGCACTTGAAGCGCAGCGCGTCGAGGGCCTGGGCCTGCTGCTCCGGCGTGACGGCGTGGCGCACGACGTAGTCGAGCGCGAAATCCGCGTCCCGGGGCGCCTGGGTCAGGCGCTTGTCGAAATAGGCCAGGGTCTCGCGGGTGATGAAGTCGTAGTTCTTCAGCATCCCGGCGACGCGCTCGGAGATGATGGTCGGCGAGAACATCTCGGTCAGCGAGGAGGCGATGGCTTCGAGCAGCGAGCGCTCGCCGACGAAATGCACGTAGGCCTCGACGGAGAACCGCGTCGCCGCGAGGATGCCTTGCGTCGAGAGCACGTAGTCGCGGTCGAAGCCGACGCCCTCGGCGAGCTTCAGCCAGCGCTCGATGCCGCCGTCGCCCTCGTGGTCGCCGTCGTGGTCGACGATGCGCTGGCGCCAGATCCGGCGCAGGGCGGCGTCCGGCAGCCGCGCCAGCAGGGTGGCGTCCTTCACCGGGATCATCGCCTGGTAATAGTAGCGGTTGAGCGCCCAGGCCCGGACCTGATCCTTGTCGAGCTTGCCGTCGTGCAGCAGGCGATGGAACGGGTGCAGGTTGTGGTAGCGCCGCGCCCCGATGTCGCGCAGGGCCGCCTCGAGCTCGGCCGGGGAGAGCAGGCGGTCGGCGGGTGGGGCGTGCGGGGCGCGGGAAACGGCGTTCATGGTGTCGGCGGTCCTGGCGTCGGGATCTTCGCGTCGGGATCTTCGGCGTATCCGGCTTCCTGGTCGTCACGCGGGTCCCGTGGGCGGGAGATTGATCGGCCTCAGGGAGCGGTCAAGGGCGACCAAAGTGCCTGTCGGCGGAGCGCGATCGGATCGATCAGATGCAGCCGTTTTCATCCTCGTCGAGGCCGGAACCCCCTACAGGCTCAGCGTCAGCCCGTCCTGCGCCACGGTCCACCCCGCCGCCTCGATGCCGCGACGCTCGTCCGAGCCCTCGACCAGCACCGGGTTGGTGTTGTTGATGTGGACGAAGACCCGCCGCCCGATCGGCACCCCGGCGAGCGCCGCCACCGAGCCGCCCTCGCCGGTCATCGGCACGTGGCCCATGCGCCAGCCGGTCTTGGTGCCGACGCCTGCACGGATCATGTCGTCGTCGGCCAGCACCGTCCCGTCGAACAGGAGTGCGTCGACCCCGGCGATCCGGTCCTTCAGGCCCTCGGTGACCCGGGCACAGCCCGGCACGTAGGCAAGGCGCCTGTCCCCGGCCTCGATCATCGCGCCGACCGTGCTCTCGGTCTCGGCACCGATCTCCGGCGTGCCGTCCTCGAGCCAGAGCGGCACCTTGCCGGGCACGGGGAACAGGGTGACGGTCAGGCCCGGCCCCGGGGAGAAAGGTTCATTCAGGGCGATCTCGGTCCGCTCCACCACGCCCGGCGCCATCACGTCGAAGACGCGGTTGGCACCGATCGACTCGAGGATGCCGCGCGTCGCGTGCAGGCGGAAGGGCTGGCCCTCGCGCAGGGTGAGGAGGCCCGCGACGTGGTCGACGTCGCCGTTGGTGAGCAGCACCGCCCGGATCGGCGAGTGGCGCAGGCCTTCGCGCGGGTGGAGGGCCGGCGTCTCGAAGAGCTGCTGGCGGATATCCGGCGAGGCGTTCACCAGGAGCCAGGCGTCACCGTCGGCGGAGACGGCCAGGCTCGATTGCGTGCGGGGCAGGACCCGGCGGTCGCCCGCCCGCGCCAGGGCACAGATCGGGCAGCGGCAGTTCCATTGCGGCACGCCGCCGCCGGCGCCGGAACCCAGAACGATGGCCTGCATGGTCCGGCTGCGATCCCGTCAGTTGAACGGATCGATCTCGGCGGACTCGTAGGACGTGACTTCCATGCCGACGCAGATCTCGGCGACGACGGGCATCGACCACTTCATGGCGTTCCTCCTCGGACTTCGGCGGATTTCGGTAGATTGGCGCGCGGACATCGCGGCTCGTACCGGCCGGATTGCTGGTGATGTCCATGCCGAGCGCCATCCGGCGGCGATCGCCGGACGGCGCAGAACCGGCGAGCCCTTAGTTGAAGGGATCGATCTCGGCGGACTCGTAGGAGGTGACTTCCATGCCGACACAGACCTCGGCGACGACGGGCATCGACCACTTCATGGCGTTTCTCCTGGGCGGCCAGAACCTCTAAGAGGTTCTTAAGACGTTGGAATGACAGTGGTTTCTGTCACACGGGATATATCGGCAATCAGGGCCCGCAGCGCAAGCGCTATTTTGCCGGAAGTCCGGGACGGAGCGGCACGCCTTTTCTCAGATCGGTCTTATTGTGCAGGATCCGCACGGAGTTAGGCCAGATCGATCGTGCCCAAAATAATTTGGTCACTGGCGGAATCCGGCCTCGTGCAGGTCGAGCAGGAAGCCGCGGCCGCGCACCGTGACGAGGCTCGGGCCGCCGGCCCGGCCGATATCGGCGAGCTTCGTGCGCAGGTACCCGACATAGACGTCGACCACGTTGAGGGAGAGGCCGCCCTGGCTCGCCCACAGCCGGTCGAAGATGTCGCCCCGGGTGACCGGCCGGCCGGCCTGCTCCATCAGGATCGCCAGGAGCTCGGCCTCGCGCTGGGTCAGGCGGGCGGTGATCTCGCCGAACCGGACCTGCCGCGTGGCGAGGTCGAGGGAGAGGCGCCCGGCGCCGACCAGGGTGCGGGCCTCGCCCGAGGCGCGCCGGCGCTGCAGGTGGGTGCGCAGGCGCGCGAGCAGCTCGTCGAACACGAACGGCTTGACGATGTAGTCGTCGGCCCCGACCGCCAGGCCGTCGACCCGGTCGCCGACCTCGTCCTTGGCGCTCAGGAACAGGATCGCGCCGGGATAGCCGCCCTCGCGCAGGGAGCGGCAGACGTCGTGGCCCGAGCCGTCGGGCAGCATGTTGTCGAGGAGCACCGCCTCCGGCACCCGCTCGCGGGCGGCCGACAGGGCCTCGTCGACCCCGCCCGCGACGTCGACGGCGAACCCCTCGGCGGAGAGACCCCGGGCCAGCATGGCGCGGATGTCGCCGTCATCCTCGACGATGAGCACGCTGGTCATGCGCGCTCCTCCGGTCGCCGGCTCATGCCGCATCCTCCCTCATGTCCTCGCCCGGCAGCTCGATGACGACCCGGGCGCCGGACGCGCCGTCTCCCGGGCCGCCCGATTCCAGGCGGATCACCCCATCATGGCGCTCGACGACCCAGCGCGCCAGAGCGAGCCCGATGCCGAAGCCCGCCGGGGCCGGGCCGGCGCCTTCGCCGCGCCGGAAGCGCTCGAACAGCGCCTCGGCCTCCGCCGGGAAGCCGGGGCCGTCGTCGGTCACCGTGACGGCGGCGCCGCCGGCCCTCGGCGCGAAGCCGACGCGCACCCGCGTCGCGCCGGCGGCGTGGCGCAGCGCGTTGTCGATCAGCCCCTCGACGATCTGGCGCAGCCACTCGGCATCGGCCAGCACCTCGGCGTCGGCGGCGCTCGGCTCCAGCTCGAGGGCGATGCGGCGGCGGCGGGCTTCCGGGTCGCAGCTCTCCACCGCCTCGGCCAGGATGGCGGCGAGGCCGACCGGGCGGCGCTCGAGCGCGATCTGGCCGGATTCCGAGCGGGCGACCCGCAGCATGTCGCCGACCCGGCGGTGCAGCCGCAGGGCCCGCTTGCGGATGGTGGCGATTACCGGCCGGAACCGCTCCGGCGTGTCGGGCGCGCGGGCGGCGAGGTCGCATTCGCCGAGGATCACGGTGAGCGGCGTGCGCAGCTCGTGGCTGACATCGGCGAAGAAACGCCGGCGCGACCGGTCGATCTCCTCCAGCCGCGCATTGGCGCCGCGCAGATCGGCGGTGGCGCGGGCGACGATCTCCTCCAGGGCGGCCCGGTCGGCGGCGACCCGGGCCTCGCGCCGCTTCAGCCGCGCCGCCATCCGGTTGAAGCTCGCGACGAGCAGGCCGAGCTCGTCGTGGCTCGCCACGGCCAGGCGGGTGTCGAGCTCGCCCCGGCCGATCGCCGCGGCCCCGGCCCGGATCGCCTCGATCCGCCGCAGGATCGGCCGGGTCAGGCTCTGGTGCAGCAGCAGGAGGAGCAGCACGATCACCACGGCCGCCGCCACCGCGACGCCGCGCATCCGCGCCGCCAGGGTCCGCACCTCGGTCGAGGAGGCCTCGACGGCGCGCCGCTCGGCCTCGACCAGGAAGGTGAGGGGCTGGCCCGTCACCGCCCCGAAGGCGTTGAGGGCCCCCCGGATCGCGTCGGCGCGCCGGGCGGGATCGGGCTCGCGCTGGATCTGCGCCACCTGCCGGTCGAGCATGGCCCGTGCCGCCCGCAGGCGGGCCAGCGGCCGGGCGCGCGCGGTGTACTGGGTGCGGTCGAGGACGCCGCCGGCGCCCGCCACGGCGCGGCTCAGGCCCTCGTCGACGGCGTTGAGCGCCCGGTCGACCTCGTTGCGGGCATTGGCCAGCCGCTCGGGCCGGCCCGGCTTGTCGCTGACCGCCTCGACGGCGGCAAGGCCGAACTCGGTCAGCCGTCCGGACAGCTCGGCGATCAGTTCCAGGCGCACCTGCGCGTCGAGCGTCGCATCGAGGGTCCGCTCGGCCGCGTGCAGCGCCGCGTAGAGGCCGATCGCCGCCAGCACCACGAGGGCGGCCGCGCTGCCGACCAAGAGCCCGAACCGTACCCTGAGCGATCCCATCCCGGCCTTGCCCTCCCTGTCGGCGTCATTCTGCCCGGGAGCGGCGGGAAGGGCGAGGTGGACTTCACGGCGAGGAGGCGCGGCGCGCTCCGGCCGCGGGGTCGAGCGCCCGCGGCGGTTCCGCGCGACCGGAGGTGTCGTCGTCCAGCCGCGCCGTCCCGGCCAGGCTCAATCGAGCCCGATTGGCGCGTCCAGAATCGCGCTGCTGACGCCGTCGAGCGCGAGCGCGCGGGCGATCTGCCCGGCGGGCCCCTCCGCCACCACCGCGCGCCCGATCTCGCCGCCGGTCACCTGCAGCGACAGCTTCTCGAGGTCCCTGACGGTGTCGGCGGTGAGGTCGCGCACCTCGGTCCGGCGCCTGTCGATCAGGGCGCGTCGATAGTCGGTGCTCGAGCCGTAATCGCTCCGGTGCAGATCGCTCCGGTGCATGGCGGCCGACGAGGCGGCCACGGTGGCACCGGCCCCGCCGAGGATCAGCACCACGCGGACGCGGGCATCGGCGTCCGTGGTCTCCAGGAGGGCCTGGAGATCGCCGCTCGCCTTGTCCCGGCTGGTCGGATCGAGCTTCATCGCATGGTCCCGCCTCGGGCCTGAACTAGTCCGTCGCCCTGCCGTCGGCCAGCCTCCTGCGGCAGGATACGGCATCGTGAGCGGAGTTCGTCCTGGAGTTGCCAGACGTCCAGTTCGGGCCGCTGTCCCAGGATCAGTGCGGCGATGCCCGCGACCACGGCTGCCGCAGGCATGGTGCCGGACAGCGGATGAAGGCTCCGGGTATCGGCCAAGGCGCCGTAGACCCCGTCTCCGGGGGCGACGAGCGACGGTACGGTGTACCAGATCCCGGCGAAGCCGAGTTCACCGTCCCCGCTGAACTCCGCCACCCGCTGCCGCCTGGTCACGGCGCCCACCGACGTGACACCGTAGCAATTGCCCGGCGAGGTGGTCCGATCGGGCCCCTCGTTGCCGATGGGGACAATCGGGAGAATGCCGCGCTCCAGCAGGGACAGCATCACCATCTGGTGGACCGGCCGCGGCTCGGTCCCCGTGCCCGGGGTTCCGAAGCACAGGACCGCGATCCTGGCGGGCGGCCCGCCATCGCGCGAGGCCCCGGCGAGCCAGTCCAGGGCTGACAGGATCGGCGTATCCGTTCCCGAGCCGTGCGCGTTCAGCGCCTGGAGGCCGATCAGCCGGGCGGCGGGGGCCACGCCGACCGTGTGGCCGGCGATGAGGCTGGCGACATAGGTTCCGTCGCCGTGCGGGTCGTTCGGACCGCTCGGGTCGGCTTGCGTGCGACGCCCGAGTTCGTCGAAGGCGAGTGCCTGGACGACCCGACCCTCGAGTTCGGGATGGCGGCCGTCGATGCCCGTCCCAATCACCGCGACGGTGACCCCTTGCCCGCGTTCTTGCCTGCGTTCTTGCCCGGCACGGGGCCTGCCGCGGGCCGGAAGTCCGACCGCCCGCAGGTGCCAGAGCCCGTTCCTCGGCTTGGCCGGGCCCTCCGGCCCTGCGTTCGGCCGCGGCGGCGCGGGCGGGGCCGCCGGAAGCTCGCCGGCGATATATTCATCGAGAACGACGTTCAGCACCCGTTCCACCTGCGCGCAGCGGTCCGGGTGCAGGCGCAGGAGATGCGCCGCCATGTTCGCGACCTCGATCGCGCCGGACGCGATGTCGACCTCGATCCACTTCAGCACGCAGCGCCAGCGGTGATCCCGCAGCCGCTGGATGTTGTCCGCCCGGCTGCTCACCGGGCCGGACGCCGGTGCCGCGATGTCGGGATGGTCCGGGACCGTGAGGAGGTTCCTGATCGTATAGACGCGCATGCGCCTACCGGGCCTGGTGCCTGGCCTGGACGAGGCCGTTGCCCTGCCGGTCCGACGGCAGGCCGAGGGTGTCGCAGCTCAGGATCAGTTCCTCCTGGAGGTCCGCGACGGTCAGGTTGGGGTAGCGCTCGATCAGCAGGGCGGCGAGACCCGAGACGATCGGCGTCGCCATCGACGTGCCGTTCCACGCCTCGTACCCGCCGCCCATGACGCAGGAAAACACGCCTTCGCCCGGCGCCACGACGTCCGGCACGGCGTATTGCTGTCGGTCGGACGTCACCATCGTGCCGCCGCTGCTGAAGGCGCTCACCCGCCGGTTCCGGTCGATGGCACCGACCGAGACGACCTGGCTGTAATTGCCAGGGCTGCGTGTCTGGTTGCGGCCCTCGTTGCCGATCGCGACGACCGGCAGCACGCCGACGAGCAGCAGGTCGCCGAGCACGGATTGCATGCCGTCGACCCACCCGCGGATCCCCGCGGAGATGTTGACGATCTGCACCTCGGGCTGGAGCGCGGCCCATTCCAGCGCCATCACGAAGTTCGCCAGCGTTCCCTGCCCGTTCGGGATCAGGATGCCGTTCATGACGCGGGCGCCCGGCGCGACGCCGACGCTCTTGCCGCAGATCAGGCCGGCGACATGCGTTCCGTGACCATGGGTGTCGATCGACTTCGGCAATTGCCGGGTCTGCCGCGTCGCGATGTCGAACTGGTAGGCGGCGCTGATCCGCCCTTCGATTTCGCGGTGATCCTCGTCGATGCCGGTGTCCAGCACCGCCACGGTCACGCCCTCGCCGGTCATGGCGGTCTTCTTGCGCCGCATCGGAAGGCCGACCATCGTGAGGTGCCAGCGATCCTTGGCGGTGAGCTTCTCGTCGGCACCGATCGCCGCGACCGGTCGGGCCGGCTCGATCAGACCGATCGGCTGATCGCGCAGCACGAGAAGGTCCGGGCGCTCGCGCCGCATGCGTTCGCCGTCCTCCTCCGGCATCTCGACGAACTGCAATCCGGTGACGGGGGTCTGTGCAGCGCCCCCGAAGACCGGCGTGCCGTTGTAGTCGAGAACGGCGTCGGCCACTTCCCGGTGAGGCGTCTCGTTGGACCGCAGGTCGCTGATCTGCTTGATCTGGCTCTCCCGGGCTGGCCGGGCGATGCTGCGTGTCCCGAGTGAGAGACCGAGGCTCTGATCGTTCTTCGACCGCACGATGTACAACGCCATGACTTATCCAACGATTGCCAATCTTGCACGTGCCGAGCTTATTTAGATTCTCCCATGCTCGGAAGAGGCGTCAAACGCTAACACAAACGTTTTATTACGCTGAGATTTATTGATGATATGCGGATTGATTTCGTAGTTTATCCTTGAAGAGAGCATCGATGACTGTTGACAAAGGCAGAAATAAAATCATTACGATCGTAGGACCGGGCGGTTTGCGATGGCGCGCCGACAATGCGCGCATGTGGATACGGCATGACGTCGTACGATCGCGGCCATCGAATCGGTTCGGGGGCGCTCCGGCTGCCCCGAGGGATGCGCGGCGGCTATCTCGACTCCAGGCATCCCAGCCCCGCCAGCGTCGCCCGCACCGCCTCGTCGAGGGCTGTGTGCGGCTCGGCCCCCAGAAGCGCCAGGAGCTCGTCGTTGCGCATCCGCAGCGGCTCGCGCCAGAGATAGCGCATCTCGCGGATCTCCCGGGCGAGCGGCCAGACCGGGGCGGCGAGCGGCAGGAGCGCCCAGGGGAAGCGCCGCACCCGCGGCCTGCGGCCGACCGCGCGGGCGATGGCGGCGATCATCTGCCGTCCGTCCGGGTCCCAGTGGCCGTCCATGTTGAAGGCGGCGAAACGCGGCAGCCCGGCCTCGCGGGCGGCGAGCCGCACCATCGTCTCGGCGACGTCGGGCAGGTAGGCCCATTGGTGGCCGACCCCCGGCATGCCGGGATCGAGCACCGTCCGGACCGGCCGGCCCGGCCGCACCAGGGCGGCGGAGAACCAGGAATTGGCGGTGGTGCGCGGCCCGAAGAAGTCGCCGGCCCGCACGACCAGGCTGCGCACCCCGGACTCGCGCAGCCGGTCCTCCATGGCGATGCGGATGCGGCCCTTCGCGGTCCGGGGCGTCTGCGGCGCGTCGGCGCCCGGGTTCGGGCCGGCATCGCGGCCGTAGACGTAGACGTTGCCGGGCAGGAGCAGGCGGGCCTCCGACGCCTGCGCCGCCGCGATCGAGGCATCGAGCATCGGCAGAACCAGCCGGTCCCAGTCGCGGTAGCCCGGCGGGTTGACCGCGTGGACGAGGAGCGAGGCGCCCGCGGCGGCCGCCACCACGTCGGCTGCCGCCATCGCATCGCCCCGTACCCAGACGAGCCCGTCCTCGGCCCGCGCGACCCGGCCGGGATCGCGGTGCAGGGCCCGCACCGTCCAGCCGTCCTGACGGAGGCGCTGCGCCACCGCCCCGCCCACCCCGCCCGTCGCGCCCAGAACCAGCGCCGTCCTCGTCGTCATCGCGCGCTCCCGTCTCGCTGCCGGGATCCGGTGTGCCAGGGTAACCGTGGGGCGAAAATTGCCGAAGCGCGACGACCGGCTATACGGTTTCGTATGACCGAGCCGAGCTGGGACCATTACCGCGCTGCTCTCGCCGTGCTGGAGGAGGGTTCGCTCTCCGGCGCGGCGCGCGCGCTGGGCCTGACCCAGCCGACGCTCGGCCGGCAGATCGCCGCCCTGGAGCGGGCGCTCGGCGTCGCCCTGTTCACCCGTTCGCCCGCCGGCCTTGCCCCTACCGAGGCCGCGCTGACCCTGGCACCCTATGCGCGCTCCCTCGCGGCGACCGCCGAGGCCCTGCGCCGGGCGGTGGCGGCGGAGGCGGGCGGGCTGTCGGGGCGGGTGCGGATCACCGCCTCCGAGGTGGTCGGCGCCGAGGTGCTGCCGTCGATCCTGGCCGGCCTCCACGCGCGCCATCCCGGCCTCGCCGTCGACGTGGTGCTCTCCGACCGGATGCAGGACCTGCTGCGGCGCGACGCCGACATCGCGGTGCGCATGGCACCGCCGACGCAGGGCGCGCTGGTGGCGCGCCGGGTCGGCACGATCCGCCTCGGCCTCTACGGCCACCGCCGCTACCTCGACGGGCGCGGCGTGCCCGAGACCCCGGCGGATCTCGCCCGCCACAGCGTGATCGGCTTCGACGCCGAGACGCCGTTCCTGCGGGCGATGATGCGCGACGCGCCCGCGCTCGCCGGGGCCGGCTTCGCCTGGCGCAGCGACAGCACGCTGGCGCAGCTCGCGGCGGTGCGGGCCGGTTTCGGCCTCGGCGCCTGCCACACGGCCCTCGCCGCCCGTCACCCGGACCTCGTCCGGGTGCTGCCGGAGATCGTCTGGGAGCTGCCGACCTTCGTGGCGATGCACGAGGACCTGCGCTCCCTGCGCCGCTGCCGGGTGGCGTTCGACGCCCTGGCGGAGGGGATGGCGGCCTATTGCGGAGGGTGAGAGGGCGCCCGGCCGCCCCCGCCCGCTCAGCCCTTGTCCAGCCCGGCGATCGCCCGGGCGAAGTCCCGCGCGGCGAAGGGCTCGAGGTCGTCGACGCCCTCGCCGACGCCGATGAAGTGGACCGGCAGCCCGAACTTCGCGGCGAGCGCCACCAGGATGCCGCCCCGCGCCGTGCCGTCGAGCTTGGTCATCACCAGGCCGGTGACCCCGGCGGCCTTCTGGAAGATCTCGACCTGGCTCAGCGCGTTCTGCCCCACCGTGGCGTCGAGGACGAGGAGCACCGCGTGGGGTGCTTCCTCGTCGAGCTTGCGGATCACCCGGATCACCTTCTCCAGCTCGGCCATCAGTCCGGCCTTGTTCTGGAGACGGCCGGCGGTGTCGATCATCAGGATGTCGGTACCGGCGTCGCGGGCGGCCTGGAGCGCGTCGAAGGCGAGGCCGGCGGCGTCCGACCCCTGCGCCCGCGCCACCACCGGCGCGCCGGTGCGCTCGCCCCAGACCTTCAGCTGCTCGATCGCCGCGGCCCGGAACGTGTCGCCGGCGGCCAGCATCACGCTGTGCCCCTGCGCCCGGAATTTCTGCGTGAGCTTGCCGATCGTCGTGGTCTTGCCGGCGCCGTTGACGCCGATCATCAGGATCACGAACGGTTTCTTGGTCGTGTCGATGACGAGCGGCTGCGCCACCGGAGCGAGCGCGTGCTCGACTTCCGTTGCCAGGATCGCCCGGACCTCGTCGGGGGCGATGCCCTTCTCGTAGCGGCCCTTGCCGACGGCTTCCGCGATCCGGGTCGCGGTCTCGAGGCCGAAATCGGCCTGGATCAGCGCGTCCTCCAGCTCCTCCAGCGTGTCGGCGTCGAGCTTGCGCTTGGTGAACAGCCCGGTGACCCGGTCCGACAGGGCCGAGGAGGTGCGCTTGAGGCCGCCGGTGAGCCGGCTCCACCAGCCGCGCTTCTCGGCCGCCGCCTCGGGCTCCGCCGGGGGCTGGTAGATCACGAGCGGGGCGGATTCGGCCGGGAGTTCGGCGTCCGGCTCCGCGACGGCCTCCGCGACGGGCTCGGGTTCCGGCTCGGGGTGCTCGGGTTCGAGACGTTCGGGCTCGGGCGCCGCCGGCACCACGCCCTCGGGCTGCAGGCCCTCGACCGGTTCGAGGTCGGCGCCGGCAAGCTCGTCGGGCAGGTCGTGCTCCGGCTCGGTCTCGGGCGAGGCCTCGGTCACCGTGGGGGGCGCGGGGAGGACGTCGTCGGCGCCGGTGGCGAAGTCGGGAACGCCCTCGGACAGGGTGCCGGTCGGCTCCGTCGGCATCGTCCCGGCCGGGTCGTGGCCGGGCTCGGCGGGCGCCTCGACGGGGGAATCCGCGGGCGTCTCGGCAGGCGTGTCCGTCGGCGTCTCGGCCTTCCGGCCGAACAGTCGGCCGAACCAGCCCGGCTGTTTGGTCTCACTCATCCGCACTTGCTCCCGACCCTGCGGACGATCTAGGGCGGCCTGCCCCGAACTTCGCCCGCATCCGCCGCCACTGCGACAGGCCCATGATCGTTGACGACATACTCTCGCGGCTCCTCTACCGCGATGCCCTGGTGCTCGTCATCGACAAGCCGGCGGGATTGCCGGTGCATCCCGGGCCGAAGGGCGGCGAGACGCTGACCCGGCACCTCGATGCCCTGCGCTTCGGCCTGCCGCGCCGGCCGGAGGCCGCCCACCGCCTCGACCGCGACACCTCCGGCTGCCTGGCGCTCGGGCGCCACGCCAAGGCGCTCGCCCGGCTGAACGCGCTGTTCGCGCAGGGGCGCGCCGGCAAGACCTACTGGGCGCTGGTCGAGGGAGGCCCCGCGGAGGAGGCGGGCGAGATCGATCTGCCCCTGATGCGCCGCTCCGACGATCCGCGCAGCTGGTGGATGAAGACCGATCCGGCGGGCGACCCCTCGCTGACGCGCTGGCGGGTGATGGGGCGCGATCCCGCGTCCGGGCGGACCTGGCTGGCGCTCACCCCGGTGACCGGGCGCACCCACCAGCTCCGGGTGCATTGCGCCGCCATGGGCTGGCCGATCCTGGGCGACACCGTCTACGGCACCGCCCCGCGCCAGGGCGGGCCGGGGCTGCAGCTCCACGCCCGGGCGCTGACCTTGCCGCTCTACCCCAAGAAGCCGGCGATCGCCGTCGAGGCGCCGGCGCCGGGGCACATGCGGGAGGGGTTGCGGGCGTGCGGGATGGCCGACGATCCGGAATGATCCGGAGGTGACGGCGCGGGTCGAAGGTCCGCCGGCGCGCTGATCCTCAGGCCGCCCGGAGCTCCCGCCCGTCATGCCCTGCGATGCGCAGGTCGACGAGCGCGCCGGCCTCCACCCCCTCCGGCAACCGCACCGGCAGGAAGCCCTCCGTCCGGCCCAGGCCGCCGCGCTCGGCCAGCACCCGGCGGGTCTCGCCGACCTCGCGGTCGAGACGGCGGGCGAAGGCGGCGGCGCCGGCCTCGCGCAGGCGGGCGGCGCGCGCGCGGATCTCGCCCGCGGCAACCTGCGGCATCCGGGCGGCCGGCGTGCCGGGGCGGGGCGAGTAGGGGAAGACGTGGAGCTGCGCGAGGCCGCATTCCTCGACGAGGGCGAGGGAGCGGGCGAACTGCGCCTCGGTCTCGGTCGGGAAGCCGGCGATCAGGTCGGCGCCGAACACCGCGTCGGGGCGCAGGCGCCGGATCTCGGCGCAGAACCGGATCGCGTCGTCCCGGCCGTGGCGGCGCTTCATGCGCTTGAGGATCAGGTCGTCGCCGGCCTGGAGCGACAGGTGGAGATGGGGCATCAGCCGCGCCTCCTCGGCGAAGGCGGCGACCAGCTCCGGATCGGCCTCGACCGAATCGATCGAGGACAGGCGCAGCCGGTCGAGGGCGGGCACCGCCCGCAGGATCGCCCGCACCAGGGCGCCGAGGGTCGAATCGCCGAGGTCGCGGCCGTAGGCGGTGAGGTCGACGCCGGTCAGCACCACCTCGCGGGTGCCGGCCTCCACCAGGGCGCGGACCTGCGCCACGACGCCGGCCGCGGGCACCGAGCGCGAGTTGCCGCGGCCGAACGGGATGACGCAGAAGGTGCAGCGGTGGTCGCAGCCGTTCTGCACCGGCAGGAAGGCGCGGGTGCGCGCCTGCATCGGGGCCGCGTCCGGCAGCGGATCGGGCCGGGGCGCCATCACGTCGTCGAGGCGGATCCGCTCCGGCGCCGGATCGGCCCAGGCGACGGGGTCGAGCTTGCGGCGGTTGCCGAGGATCTTGGCCACCTCCGGCATGGCGGCGTAGGCCGCGGTCTCGACCTGCGCGCCGCAGCCCGTCACCACCACCCGCGCCGCCGGATTCGCCCGCGCGGCGGCCCGGATCGCCTTGCGCGCCTGCCGCCCGGCCTCGAGCGTGACCGCGCAGGTATTGACGAGGACGAGGTCGGTCCGGCCCGCCGCCTCCGCGTGCCGGCGCATCGTCTCCGATTCGGCGGCGTTGAGGCGGCAGCCGAAGCTCAGGACCTCCACGCCCATCAGGCGGCCCCGGCGAACAGCGCGGGCGCGAAGGTGCCCTCGTGCTCCAGCTCGGTCGGGCCGGTCATCCGGACGTGGTCGTCCTCGCCCCAGGCGATGCGCAAGGCGCCGCCCGGCAGGGTCACGGTGGCCTCGCGGTCGGCGAGGCGCAGGCGCGCGGCGGCGACGAGGGCGGCGCAGGCGGCGGTGCCGCAGGCCCGCGTCAGGCCGGCGCCGCGTTCCCAGACCCGCAGGCGGATGCGGCCGCGGTCGATCACCTGCGCCAGCGAGATGTTGGCCCGGTCGGGGAAGATCGGGTGCGATTCGAGCAGCGGGCCGATCCGGGCGAGGTCGTAGCTGTCGGGATCGCGCTCGACGAAGAACACCGCGTGCGGGTTGCCCATGCTGACCGCGCCCGGCGAGTGCAGCACCGGATCGTCGATCGGCCCGATCTGCAGCTCGATGCGGCGGGTGTCGGGGAACGGCTCGGCGAGCGGGATCTCGTCCCACCGCAGGCGCGGCGCCCCCATGTCGACGGTGAAGTCGACGGGGGAGACGCGCACCACCTCGAGCAGGCCGGGGCGGGTCTCGAGGATCAGGCGGTCGTTCGCGGCCGGGCGCGCCATGACGGGATCGTCCAGCATCGCCCAGGCGACGCAGCGGGTGCCGTTGCCGCAGGCCCCGGCCTCGGAGCCGTCGGTGTTGTAGATCCGCACGTAGGCGTCGGTACCCGGGGTGACCGGATCGTGCAGCACCATCATCTGGTCGAATCGCGACGCCGGATCGGCCGCGATGGCGCGGGCCTCCTCCGGCTGCACCCGCACGTCGCTGCCGCGCAGGTCCAGCACCACGATCTCGTTGCCGAGGCCGTTCATCTTGAGGAAGCGGCGATGGGCGAGAGGGGACACGGGGCTCTCCGGGCTGGGACCGCTCGAGGGGGGATCTGGCGGTGTATGGACCAGAACCGGCCCGCAGGCGAGCCGCGCGGCGCCGGGCGGCCCCCCGCGCTCACGCATCCGCGATGAGCCTGCAACGGCTTTGCGCTTGACGCATTCGACACGTCCGGCGATGCCGGCCCACGCTGAAGCCGCCCGGAGCGCTCGCCCGTGATGAAGACCCGCCTCCCGACGATCGCGATCGGCCTCGCGGCCGCCCTGGCCTGCGGAACGCCGGTTCTGGCCCAGCAGCCAGCCCCGGCCCCGGCGCCCTCGCCGGCCGCGCCCCCGGCCGGCACGCCCTCGCCGGCGCAATCGACCCCGCTGCCGACCACCACGGCGCCCGGACCGGGGACCGGCACCAACCAGGCCCCGACCCCGCCGGCGCCCGAGAAGGCGCTGCCGCCCGCGACCCCGGTGCCGCCGACCGCCGGGCGCCCGCCGCTCGTCGCCAATCCGGGCGACCCGTCGGACGTCGACGAGGTGACGCTGCCGGCCAAGCCCGCCGCGATCCTGTCCGGGACCGCGAAATGGGACCAGGCGGTGCCGAGCCTCAAGGACGCGATCGCCAAGGTCGAGGCGGCGCTTGCCCAGGCCGGCATCAAGGCGACCGGCAAGCCGCTCTCCGTCTTCACCCGGACCGACGACGACGGCTTCCAGTACGAGGTGATGGTGCCGGTGGAATCGGTGCCGAACCCGCCTCCCGCCGGCCTCCCGGACGGCCTGCGCTTCGGCACGACGCCGAGCGGCAAGGCCCTGCGCTTCACCCACAAGGGGCCCTACGAGGGCATCGACCAGACCTACGAGACGGTGACGGCCTATCTCGACGCCAAGGGCATCATCGTCCAGGACGCCTTCGTCGAGGAGTACCTGACCCCGCTCGCGAGCCCGTCCGACGAGACGCTGGAAGTGAACATCTACGCGCTGCCCAAGTGACCGGCCGGGGAGCCGGAGGCTTCCCGGAAACGACTTCTCCCACGCGGCGGTATTGACGCCCTCTCCGTCGATCCGGGGCTGCGACGCCGAGAACCCGGGTCCACGACCGCCGAAGATGCCGGACGGGGCGGCACGGTCGCCGCTCCTTTCACGTCCTTCAGCGGGTACGGCGCCCGGGTTCCGCCGCGCGGCCCCGGGATGACGAGGAGGTTCATGACGAGGAGGTTTTCGACGCCCTTAGGGCAGATCGAACCAGACTTCGAAGAGAAGGAAGGCGCGAGCGCGTCTACTTCATCGCCCTGACCCGCGCCAGGAACGCATCGTAGTTCTCCGGCGTCAGGATCCCGACCAGCTTCTCGCGGATCCGGCCGTCCGGCCCGATCACGAAGGTCTCGGGCACGCCGTAGACCCCGAGATCGATGCCGACGCGGCCGTCCTCGTCGGCGCCGACGGCCTTGAACGGGTTGCCGTGGCGGCCGAGGAAGCGGCGGCCGTTCTCGGGCTGGTCCTTGTAGTCGATGCCGACGAGGTTCACCCCGTCGCGGGAGAGCCGCACCAGCATCGGATGCTCGATCTGGCACGGCGCGCACCATGACGCCCAGACGTTCAGCACCGTCACCTTGCCCTTGAAGTCGGCGGCGCTGAGGCCCGGCACCGCGGCGCCGTCGGTGGCGAGGCCGGGCACCGGCGGCAGGGTGAAGTCGGGCACCGGCCGGCCGATCAGGGCCGAGGGCACGGCGGAGGGGTCGTAGCCGGTGGTGAGCAGCTTGCCGAGGAAGATCCCGGCGAGCGCGGCGAAGGCCAGGAGCGGCAGCAGGAACAGCAGCCGGGAGCGCCGGGGCGCCTCCTCGGCCTCGTCTCCCGAGGTCTCGTCTCCCGCGGTCTGCTGGACCGGTTGCACGGGGGCGTCGCTCACCGGCGGCTCCCCTTTGCGTCGTGCCTGTGCGGTTCCTGGGCTAGACGGGCGAGCGCCCGCTCCTGCGCCCGCCGGTCGAGAATCGCGTGCGCGACGAGGCCGGCGATCACCAGGGCGGTGAAGCCGTAGGCGCCCAGGATGAAGGCGGCGTGCGGTCCGAGATCCATGGTCAGGCCGCCTGCGGCGCCATCAGCGCGGCATCGAGCCGCTCGGCTTCGAGGATCGTGAGCGTGCGCACGCGCCGGCGCAGGATCTCGGTGCGCATCGCCTGGAGGTGGAGCGCGATGCCGAGCACCGAGGCGGCGGCGATCATCACCAGCAGGGGATAGAGCATGCTGGCGTAGATGGTCGGCCCGCCCATCCGCAGGATCGAGGCCGGCTGATGCAGGGTCGACCACCAGTTCACCGAGAACTTGATGATCGGCAGGTTGATGGCGCCGACCAGCGTCAGGATCGCGACCGCCCGGGCGGCCCGGTTCGGGTCCTCGATGGTGCGCCACAGGGCGAGCAGCCCGCAATAGATCAGGAACAGCACCAGCATCGAGGTCAGGCGCGCGTCCCAGACCCAGTAGGTGCCCCACATCGGCTTGCCCCAGAGCGAGCCGGTGACGAGGCAGATCAGCGTGAAGGCGGCGCCGATCGGGGCGGCGGCGCGCTGCGCCACGTCGGCCAGCGGATGGCGCCAGATCAGGGTGCCGAGCGCCGAGACCGCCATGGCGCCGTAGAAGAACACCGCCATCCAGGCCGCCGGCACGTGGATGTACATGATCCGCACCGTCTCGCCCTGCTGGTAGTCGGGCGGAGCCACGAACCAGGTCAGGTACTGGCCGACGGCCAGCAGCACGATCGCGAGGCCGGCGACCCAGGGCAGGAGAGCCCCGGACCAGCGCATGAAGTGGCCGGGCTGCGCCAGCCGGGTGAGACGACCCATCGACATGAGGCCGGTGTACCGCGCGGGCGCCGTCCGGAGCAATGCGGACGAACGGCGCAGACGGCCGCCGGGGCCGCGGAACGAAGCGTGGCGGTGGCGGTTATCGCTGCGACTTTTCGCTGCGACCGGAGTGCGCACGCCATGTTGAAATGGGCGATCATCTTCTTCGTGATCTCGCTGGTGGCCGGCGCGCTCGGCTTCACCAACGTCGCGTCGGGCGCCCGCGGCATCGCGCGGCTGCTGTTCGGCCTGTTCCTGGTGATCGCGGTAGTGATCGTGATCGCGGCGATCCTGATGGGGCAGGCGGTGTTCTAGACCTGTCGCGCTCCCCCGGCGCGCGGCGCCGGGGGAGCGTAGCGATGGGGTATTCGATACGCCCGGCGACGATGGACGATGCGGCGGAGATCAGCTGTGTCGTCCGGTCCGCGTTGCACGAGAGCAATGCGCGCGATTACGGTCCGGAGACCATCGCCCGGGTCGCCCGGGGCTTCACGCCGGACGGGATCGCCGCAACGATCCTGACGTGACGGGTCTTCGTCGCAACGGATCACGAACGGCTCCTCGGCACGGCGAGCCTGGACGGTGGTGTCGTGCGCGCCGTCTTCGTCGCGCCAGAGGCGCAGGGGTGCGGCATCGGCCGGGCGTTGATGGCGGAGGTCGAGCGGGCGGCCGAAGGCGCGGGCGTCGCGGCCCTGACCGCAATGGGCTTCTATGGCAGTCTCGGGTTCCGGACGGTGCGGGAGCACCACCATGGCGAGGAACGGACGATCGTCATGGAGCGGCCGCTAGGATAGCGGTGACCGGCATCCCTTGCATCCGACGTTGCGCCGGTTTGCCATCCCGTTATTCTCTGTATATACATAAATATCGAGGTTGCGCGCCACGAGGTTCATGTGGGGTGAGCCGAAACGGCAGGCGAACCTGAAGAAGCACGGCTTCGACTTGGCGGATTTCGAGGATGCGTTCAGCTTCGAGCGATTCATCACCCTCGATGCCGAACCGAGCAAAACCGGCAGGGTCCGGTTCAAGCTGATTGGTTCGTGGCACGATAACATCGTTGTCGTGGCGATCGTCTCGCCGCTTGGATCAGAGGCGATCGATATCGTCAGCGTCCGTCGCGCCAACGGGGATGAAAGAGCGCTCCATGTCATCGACTAAGCACGCGCCTGGATACGTTCCCAATCCTCTCTACTCTCAAGAGGATTGGGACGAAGTGTCTGATAATCCGCCGCTGACCGACGAGGAGCTGGCGCGCGCGCGTCCGGGAACCGGTAGCATGCCCGCCGAGATGGCGACAGCCTTCACGAGCCGCGCCGGCCGGCCGAAGGCGGACGCGAAGCGCGTACCGATCTCGCTGCGGATCGATCCGGACGTTCTGGAGACTTTCAAGGCAACCGGACCCGGTTGGCAGACTCGCATGCACGACGCGCTGGCCGAGGCCGCCCGGAAGCTGAAGGCAGCCTGAGCCCTACTCCCCCCACCGCAACGCCGCCGCCGCCGCCAGCGTCCCGACCACCCCGGCGACCAGGCTCAACGCCCCCAGGATCGCCAGCGGCGTCGTGAACGGCACCGTCCCGCTTAACGCCGCATCCGCCGCCGAGACGCCGAAGATCAGGGTCGGCACCATCAAGGGCAGCACCACCACGGCGAGGATCAGGCCGCCGCGGCGGATCGAGGCGGTGAGCGCCGCGCCGACGGCGCCGATGAAGGTCAGCGCCGGGGTGCCGACCAGCAGCGTCAGGCCGGTCGCCGCCATGCCGGTGGGGCTCAAGGCGACGAGGAGCCCGAACAAGGGCGTGGCGAGCGCCAGCGGCAGGCCGGTGGTGAGCCAGTGCGCCGTGACCTTGGCGAGCACCAGCAATTCCAAGGGCGCCGGGGCGCCGGCGAGGAGATCGAGGGAGCCGTCCTCCTCGTCGGCCTGGAACAGGCGGTCGAGGCCGATCAGGGTCGCCAGCACCGCGGCGATCCACAGGATGCCGGGGCCGATCCGGGCGAGCAGGTTGAGGTCGGGCCCGAGGCCGAACGGCACCAGGGCGACGATCATCAGGAAGAACACCAGGGACAGGGCCCCCGAACCGCCGATGCGGCCGGCGAGCCGCAGGTCGCGGGCGACCACCGCCAGGAAGGCGCGGCCCATCAGAACGCCTCCGCGAAGGGATCGGCGACCGGCTCGGACCGGGCGGTGCGGAAGGCTTCCACGGAGAGGTCCCGGGCATGGTCCAGGCCGAGCGCCTGGTGGGTGGCGGCGATGACGAGGCCGCCTCGCGCGAGGTGCTCGCGCATCAGGCCGGCGAGCGCGGCTTGCGAGGCGACGTCGAGGGCGGCGGTGGGCTCGTCGAGGAGCCAGAGCGGCCGGCGGCAGACGAGGAGCCGGGCGAGCGCCACCCGCCGGCGCTGGCCGGCCGAGAGATAGGCCACCGGCAGGCCCGCTGCATGGGCGAGGCCGAGCCGGGCCAGCGCCTCGCGGGGGGCGAGGTCGGCATTCCCCAGGAGGTCGCGGGCGAAGGCGAGGTTCTCCTCCGCCGTGAGCGCCCCTTTCAGCCCGTCGCGGTGGCCGACGACGTGGAGGCATTCGGGAATCGCGCGCTCGCCCACCTCCTCGGCCCGGAGCCGCCCGGCCTCGGGTCGCAGCCGCCCGGCGAGGATGGCGAGCAGCGACGACTTGCCGGCCCCGTTGCGGCCGGTGACGGTCAAGGCTTCGCCGGCCTCCAGGGTGAAGGAGAGCCCGGAAAAGAGGCGGCGGCCGGAGCGCCGGCAGGCGAGATCCTCGGCGATGAGGCGCAAGGGCAGGGGGCTCCAGCGAGGGGGGATGGACGGGGAGGGCGGTCCCGCGTTTACGCGATGCCTGCCCCGGCGAGAATGACCGATCGCGCGGCCGACAGACCCGTAGCGGCCAGTTTCGAAGTGTTCTATACGCATCCCCGGCTGCGCCGCGCGACCTTCAGAGGCGTCCAAACCGTCCTTCGCGCATCCCAGTCCGGGCACCCCCGGGGCGGCGCGCGCACCGTCCGATTCTCGGCCGAAAGGCGAGGGCGGGCGGCACACGGGTATTCCCTGCGTCAGCCAGGGCCAAACCCGCAGCGCATCCGGCCGAACACTTCTGAGTGGCGCAGGCCCTGCCTGTGCCGTGTTCGACAACCCCTCGCGAGGACCACGCCGTGGCATCCATCGACAGCTTCAAGGCCCGCCAGACCCTTCAGCTCGGCCAGAAGACCTACACCATCTATTCGATTCCCCAGGCCGAGACGAACGGCCTGCCGGATGCGAGCCGCCTGCCCTTCTCGATGAAGGTGCTGCTCGAGAACCTGCTGCGCTACGAGGACGACCGCTCGGTCCGCAAGGCCGACATCGAGGCCGTGGTCGGCTGGCTCGAGAACCGCGGCAAGACCGAGGTCGAGATCGCCTTCCGTCCCTCCCGCGTGCTGATGCAGGACTTCACCGGCGTGCCGGCGGTGGTCGATCTCGCGGCGATGCGCGACGCCATGGTGGCGCTCGGCGGCGACCCGCAGAAGATCAACCCGCTGGTCCCGGTCGACCTCGTCATCGACCACTCGGTCATCGTCGACGAGTTCGGCACCCCGAAGGCGCTGGCCGACAACGTCGCGCTCGAATACGAGCGCAACGGCGAGCGCTACACCTTCCTCAAGTGGGGCCAGTCGGCCTTCGACAACTTCTCGGTCGTGCCCCCGGGCACCGGCATCTGCCACCAGGTCAACCTCGAATACCTGTCGCAGACCGTGTGGACCAAGCCCTTCGAGGGCCATGAAGTCGCCTACCCGGATTCGCTCGTCGGCACCGACTCGCACACCACGATGGTCAACGGCCTGGCGGTGCTGGGCTGGGGCGTCGGCGGCATCGAGGCCGAGGCCGCGATGCTCGGCCAGCCGCTGTCGATGCTGATCCCCGAGGTCGTCGGCTTCAAGCTGTCGGGCAAGCTGCCCGAGGGCACCACCGCGACCGACCTCGTGCTCACCGTCACCCAGATGCTGCGCAAGAAGGGCGTGGTCGGCAAGTTCGTGGAGTTCTACGGCCCCGGCCTCGACGACATGTCGGTCGCCGACCGCGCCACGATCTCCAACATGGCGCCGGAATACGGCGCGACCTGCGGCTTCTTCCCGGTCGACCAGAAGACCATCGACTTCCTGAAGGTCACCGGCCGCGCCGACGACCGCATCGCCCTCGTCGAGGCCTATGCCAAGGCGCAAGGGATGTGGCGTGACGCGACCACCCCGGACCCGGTCTTCACCGACACGCTCGAGCTCGACATGGGCGACGTGAAGCCCTCGCTCGCCGGCCCGAAGCGTCCCCAGGACCGGGTGCTGCTCGACGGTGCCAAGACCGGCTTCGCCCAGTCGATGGAGACCGAGTTCAAGAAGGCGGCCGACATCGCCAAGCGCTATCCCGTCGAGGGCGCGAACTTCGACATCGGCCACGGCGACGTGGTGATCGCCGCGATCACGAGCTGCACCAACACCTCGAACCCGAGCGTGATGATCGGCGCGGGGCTGCTGGCCCGCAACGCCGTCGCCAAGGGCCTGCGCTCGAAGCCGTGGGTGAAGACCTCGCTCGCCCCCGGCTCCCAGGTGGTCGCCGAGTACCTGGACAAGGCCGGCCTGCAGCCGAGCCTCGACGCGCTCGGCTTCAACCTCGTCGGCTTCGGCTGCACCACCTGCATCGGCAATTCGGGCCCGCTGCCGGCGCCGATCTCGAAGTCGATCAACGACAACGACGTGGTGGCCGCCGCGGTGCTGTCGGGCAACCGCAACTTCGAGGGCCGGGTGAACCCCGACGTGCGGGCGAACTACCTCGCCTCGCCGCCGCTCGTCGTCGCCTACGCGCTCGCCGGCTCGATGCAGCTCGACCTGAGCAAGGACCCGCTCGGCACCGGCTCGGACGGGCAGCCGGTCTACCTGAAGGACATCTGGCCCTCGACCGCCGAGGTGCAGGAGTTCATCGAGGCCAACATCACCTCGGCCCTGTTCAAGTCGCGCTACGCCGACGTGTTCGGCGGCGACCAGAACTGGAAGGACGTCGAGGTCACCGAGGCCGAGACCTTCGCGTGGAACGGCGGCTCGACCTACGTCCAGAACCCGCCCTACTTCGTCGGGATGGAGAAGACCCCGAAGCCGGTGGAGGACGTGGTCGATGCCCGCATCCTCGGCCTGTTCCTCGACTCGATCACCACCGACCACATCTCGCCGGCCGGCAACATCCGGGCGGCGTCTCCGGCGGGCCACTACCTGCAGGAGCATCAGGTCCGGGTCCAGGACTTCAACCAGTACGGCACCCGCCGCGGCAACCACGAAGTCATGATGCGCGGCACCTTCGCCAACATCCGCATCAAGAACCAGATGGTGCGCGACGAGGCCGGCAACGTGGTCGAGGGCGGCTACACCCTGTACCAGCCGTCGGGCGAGCGGATGTTCATCTACGACGCCGCGATGCGCTACGAGCAGGAGGGCACCCCGCTGGTGGTGTTCGCCGGCAAGGAGTACGGCACCGGCTCCTCGCGCGACTGGGCGGCGAAGGGCACCAAGCTGCTCGGCGTCCGCGCCGTGATCGCCGAGAGCTTCGAGCGCATCCACCGCTCGAACCTCGTCGGCATGGGCGTGGTGCCGCTGGTGTTCCAGGGCGACGCCTCCTGGGACTCGCTCGGCCTGAAGGGCGACGAGACCGTGACGATCGAGGGCCTGGCCGGCGAGCTGAAGCCGCGCCAGACGCTCACCGCCAAGATCACCTCGGCCGACGGCTCGGTGAAGGAGGTCCCGCTGACCTGCCGCATCGATACGCTCGACGAGCTCGAGTACTTCCGCAACGGCGGCATCCTTCCTTACGTCCTGCGCCAGCTGGCGGCGTAAGGGCCGAGGTCGCCTCGACCCTCCGGGTCACCCCCGGAGGGTGGGGTTTCGCAATACCGAGAGCCCGTGACAGGCTCCCGGGAACCGCCGCCACGACGGGGGCCTTTCCGAGGGGAAGGGCCCCCGTCCCGTTCTCGGGAGAGCCCGCGATGAGCCCGGACGACAAGATCAACGGCCTGACCACGCTCTCGGCCCGCCACGGCGAGATGATCGCCCGGCTCTCCGAGGCGCAATCCGACGTCGCCGCCAAGCAGGTCGCCCTGCAGATGGCGGTGCGCTTCGTCGCCGGCATCCTGCGCGGCGTCGATTCCGACCATTACCGCCACCAGCTCGGCGGCTTCCTCGCCATGCTGGAGGACGCGCTGACCCGCGAGGATCCCGATTCCGACCTCGCCCGGCGGGTGCTCGACACCGTCAAGGCGACCCTCGAGCCGGAGGAGGCCGAGGAGGAATAGTCCCTCCGCGGGCGATCACGTCTGCGCGAGACGAATGTCCGGCGGCACCCGTGCGAACCATAACCGGGCGGGGCTCCCTGTCGTCGCGAGCCCCTTGTTCGCCCCCGGAGATCCCATGACCCTTCTCAGGACGATCGCGGCCGCAGGCCTGACGCTCGCCGCCGTCGCCCCCGCCCTGGCCGCGCCTCAGGTCGAGCGCCTGCGCGGCACGATCGAGCGCGTCGAGGGCGACAGCGTCACGATCCGTACCCGCGCCGGCGCGACCGAGACGGTGCATCTCGCCTCCGGGACGCGGGTGGCGCAGCTCGCCCCCGCGAGCCTCGATCAGGTGAAGGACGGCAGCTTCATCGGCACCGCCGCCAAGGCCGGGGACAAGCCCGGGGGCCCTCCGGTCGCCCTCGAGGTGCTGATCTTCCCCGAGGCGCTGCGCGGCTCCGGCGAGGGCCACTACCCCTGGGACCGCCTGCCGGACGGCGCCGCCGGCGGCCCGGTCGAGACGAGCATGACCAACGGCACGGTCAAGGCACCGGAGGTCGAGACGAGCATGACCAACGGCACCGTCAGGGCGCCGGAGGTCGAGACCACGATGACCAACGGCACCGTCGCGGGCGGCACGAGCGTGACCGGCGGCCGCACGATCACGGTGTCGTACAAGGGGCAGAGCCTCGCGGTCGCGGTGCCGCCGGGCACGCCGATCGTGATGCTGGAGCCCGCCGACCGCGCGGTGCTCAAGCCGGGCGCGAAGGTCTTCGCCGCGGCGGTGCGGGACGGCGATCGCCTCGAGGCGCGCAGCATCTCGGTCGGCAAGGATGGCCTGACGCCGCCGATGTGAGCGGCGCGTCCCCTCGACGTCGCGCGATCCCCGATCGCGCGACTCACAGGAAAATTCGATGACGGCCCCGTGCGGCGGAGCACGGGGCCGTACTTGTTCCGGGCGATTGCTCGAAAATCGGGCGCAACTGGCCTCCCGGACGCGCGTTGTTCATGTCGAGCCGGTCATCCGGCACAGTCGATCATCCGCGCGGGCGCGGCTCCGCGTCCCAAACCTTGACCCTTCTGCATGACGGAGCCGGGACCACGGTCCTGTAGATTGCGCCATGAAGCTGATTCCGAGCAATCACGCCGCGAGCTACGGCCAGACGCACACCACAGTATCGTCGCTGGCCGATGCCCTGCTGCTCGCCAAGCTCGGATACGACTTGCGGGCGATGTACACCGACGTCACCGACGAGCCGGTGCCGCAGGAACTCGACGGCCTGATCGCGCGCCTGCACACCGTGCTCGGCGACGAATCCGAGCGGCGCGGCTAGAACCTGCGCGAGGAGGATCGCCGTTCTTCCGGCTCTGCTCCCGGACCCTGGCGTGACTGTACCGCGGATGCGACAAGCCGGACGAACGCGCCGGCCCTGCGCGATCGCGCCTTGAGGTTGGGCGCGAAACAGTGTGGGGTGCGCCTCCCGAGCCGCCGAACCCCCAGCCGCATGCCCTCCCTTCCCCGCCTCCGCCTCGCCCTTCCGCTCGCCCTCGCCCTCGCGGTCCTGGGCGGCGTGCCCGGCGCAGGGGCCGCCACGCCCCCCGCCCAGCCGAAGGACGGGCCGGGCGGACAGGCCTACACCGCCGCGAGCGTGACGAAGCGGGCGCTGGGCCGGGCCGGCGCGGTGACCCTGGCCTATTACGGCAGCGGCGCCGCCCCCGCCCAGGGGCGGCCGGTCGTGGTGATGCTGCACGCCTGGGGGGCGGTGAACCCGCAGGCCTACGGCGCGTGGATCGAGCACCTCGCCCGCTCCGGTTCCCTCGTGCTGTTCCCGCGCTTCCAGGAGTTGAACCGCACCCGGCCGGCGGATGCGAGCGGCATCGCCGCCGGCCTCGTCAAGGATGCCCTGGCGGAGCTCGCCGCGGACCCCGAGGCCAAGCCCGACACGGGCCGCGTGGCGCTGCTCGGCCATCTCGCCGGCGTGCCGCTCGCCGCCAACCTCGCGGCGCACGCGAAGGAGACCGGCCTGCCGGTGCCGCGGCTGATCTTCGGCGCCATGCCGGGCGGCATCGCCCGGGACGACAAGGCCCGCGGCATCGCCCTGCACGACCTCAACGCCATCGACCCCGCGACGCTCATCGTCACGGTGATCGGCGACCGCGACGCCCGTGCCGCCGACATCGCCGCGCGGCGCGTGATGCGCGAGGCGAGCGCCGTGCCGGTCGACCACAAGCTGATGGTCCGGGCGCTCTCGGACGATCACGGCTTCCCGGCCCTCTCCGCCACCCTGGCCTCGCCCGCCGGCGGCAGCCCGGCCTACGACGTGGCGCAGCTCAAGCTGCCCGCCGCCGACCTGAAGCAGAAGCCGCCGCCGTTCAAGTGGTCCGCCGACATGGCGCTCACCGGCGAGCAGACCGTGCTGGTGGCCCAGATCAACGGCGCCGGCACCGACAGCCTCGACTACCTCGCCTTCTGGAAGACCTTCGACATGGCGGCGGCGGCTGCGTTCTCGGGCCAGAACGCCGCGAGCCTGAAGAGCAACCCGCGCTTCATCGACATGGAGCGCTGGAGCGACGGCTGGCCGGTGCGGCGGCTCAGCCTCGAGACCCCGCGCCCGCCGGCCCCGCCGAAGCCCGCCGCGACCAGCGCGGCGCCACCGCCGGCCGCCAAGCCGGGAGGAAAGCCGGTGGTGCCGGTGCGGGGGCATTGAACGGCTGCCCGCGGCGGTATCCCGCCCGCGACCTTCGGAACGGGGTCGCGATCCGGATGAGGCCGGCTTCCTCGATTGCCGGACACGGATAAAAACGACGAGACCGGAGGAAACCCATGAAGCTGTTCTACGCCAAGGCCTCGCCCTTCGTCCGCAAGGTGCTGGTCGTCGCCCACGAGCTCGGACAGTTCGAGCGGATCGAGCTGCTGACGGCCGCCGCCCACCCGATCAACCGGGATCCCGCCATCCGGGCGCAGAACCCCCTCGGGCAGGTGCCGACCCTGATCCTCGACGACGGCACCGCGCTCGCCGACAGCCGGGTGATCTGCGAGTACCTCGATCATCTCGGCGGCGGCGGCTTCTTCCCGGCTCCCGGCCCGGCGCGCTGGGCGGCGCTCGCCGCGCAGTCGACCGGCGACGGCCTGCTCGATGCGGCCCTGCTCTGCGTCTACGAGACCCGGGTCCGCCAGGAGGGCGAGCGCTCGCCGGCCTGGGTCGCCGGCCAGCGGGAGAAGATCGTCGACGCCCTCGCGCGGATCGAGACGGCGGCGCCGGGCTTCGGCGACCGGGTCGACATCGCCACCATCACGTATGGCTGCAGCCTCGGCTACCTCGACCTGCGCCTGCCCGATCTCGGCTGGCGCGAGCGCGCCCCGGCGGCGGCGGCGTGGTACGCGCGCTTCGCCGAGCGCCCGTCGATGCAGGCGACCCGGCCGGAGTGAGGCGCTGGCGCGGCTCTTGCTGCGCCGCTCCCTCCTCGACCGCGGGGGTGACGCCCATGCCCGACCTGTCCAGCCACGATCTCTCCGGCCACGAGCTGCCCACGACCGACCTGCGGAGGAGCGACTTCGTGGCGCTCCTCCTCGCCGCTCTGACCTTCTGCCTCGGCTACGGGGCGGCCGGTCTCGCCATCCGCCTGGCGATCCACCTCGATCTCGGCCACGCCCATCTGGGCGAGGGCAGCCTGGCGCAGGTCGTCCTCGCGCTGGCCGCCGGGATCGCGGCCTGGCGCCGGGCCCGCCTCGTACGCGCCGCCTGCCCCTGAGGCGAAAGGGACGGTCCGTCCGATCCATGCGGGCCGAGACTGGCGGCCCTGCTTTGTCGCCCGTTGCGCGGGGAGGGCGTTTCTCGCGACTCTCCCCCGGTCAGGGAGGCCGGGCCATGTCGACACGCCTGCTGAAGAAGGTCGCGATCGTGTTCGGGGCGGGCTCCGCCGGGACCGGGTGGGGCAACGGCAAGGCGGTGGCGGTCGCCTTCGCCCGGGAGGGCGCGAAGGTGATCTGCGTCGACCGGCTGCTCGCCGCCGCCGAGGAGACGGCGCAGATCATCGCCGAGGAGGGCAACGAGGCCGCGGCGCTCGGCGCCGACGTCACCGATTACGAGGCGGTGGCGGGTGCGGTCGCCGCCGGCGAGGCCCGCTTCGGCCGCATCGACATCCTGCACAACAATGTCGGCCTGCCCGAGGCCGGCGGGCCGGAGGACCTCGACGAGGAGACCTGGCGGCGGGCGATCGAAGTCAATGTCGGCGGGGTCTGGCGCACCTGCAAGGCGGTGCTGCCGGGGATGCGGGCCCGGCGCTCCGGCGCCGTGGTCAACATCTCGTCGGTCGCCTCCCTGCGCTGGGCCGGGGCGCCGGCCTTCGCCTATTCGGCCGCCAAGGCGGCGGTGAACCAGGCCACGGTCTCGGTGGCGATGCAGTATGCCCGCGACGGCATCCGGGCGAACGCGATCCTGCCGGGCCTTCTCGACACCACGATGGCCGACGAGTGCCGCGGGGCGGGCACGCTCGAGCCCGGCCGCGACCGCCGGGTGCCGCTCGGCCGCCTCGGCGAGGCCTGGGACATCGCCCACGCGGCGGTGTTCCTCGCGTCCGACGAGGCCCGCTTCATCACCGGCGTGTGCCTGCCGGTCGATGGCGGCCAGAGCTGCAGCATGGCGGCCCTCGCCTGAGCGCGGCCGGCAGGGACCTGACCTTCGGAAACAATGTGGCCGAAGCGTTACAGCCGCGGACCGAAGCGCGCGCGACCGCCAAGCTCGGCTTTCCGACCCGGGCGGCGAGGGTTAGGTTTCGGGACATAACGGTGCGGTGGGGGCCCGACGGGCCTCCTCCCCGCACCGCCGGAAGCCGGCCTCCGGGCGCCCCGCACGGGGAGCCCGGGGTACGGCTTCGCGCGACCCGGGAAAGCGACCGAATGCGGACGACACTCAAGGCTGCCTTGAACGCGCGGGCCGCCCGCCGCGTCGCGGCCGTGGCGGGGTTGGCGGCTCTGGCGGGCTGCGCCACGCCGGTCCTGACCCAGACCGGACTGCTGACGCGCTACGACCACCTGACCGCGAGCGAGGCCACCGCCACCAAGTCGCGGATCTTCATCGACAAGGCGGCGATGGCCGCGGTCCGGACCGTCCGCATCGTCCCGACCACCTTCACCGCGGCGGTCTCCGGCCCCGGCGTGACCGATCGGGAGCGCCGGGTCGTCGCCAACGCCGCCGACCGGGCGCTCTGCTACGAGCTGTCGCTGCGCTACGACGTGGTCTCGTCCGGCCCGGCCGACCTGACCGTGCGGGCCAACATCACCCGGGCCGGCCTCACCAACGTGCCGGCCTCCGGCGTCGCGGTCGGCGCCTCGGCGGCGATCACGATCGCCGCGCAGGTCGGCGTCGGCTTCGCCGACACGATCGGCAAGGTGCCGGTGCCGCGCCTGCCGATCGGGCTCGGCGACCTGACGGTCGAGGCCGAGGCCCTGGATGCGCGGCGCCAGCAGCGCGCCGCGATGGTCTGGGCCGGGGGCGCCAACTCCTTCACCAACCAGGCCCGCTTCTCGCCGGTCGCCGACATCTACGACCTCGCCGGCGATTTCGGCCAGGATTTCGGCTCCTACCTCGCCACCGGCGAGGACCCGTTCGAATCCGAGCTCACCATCCCGACCTACGAGCGCATCCGCGTGACGATGCTGGGCGAGATGCCCCGCGACCCCGATTGCCAGGCCTTCGGCCGGGCGCCCGGCGTCGACGGCATCATCGGCGATTCCTTCGGCCTGCCGCCGGACTGGACCGACAAGGGGCCGACGGCCGGGCGCTGACGCGCGGGGCGTTGCGCTGCAAGCAGGAAGGCCCCGAACGCGAAGAGGCCCGCCACCGATCGGTGGCGGGCCTCTTCGCGTCGCGGGATCCGGCCCGTCGGGGCGGGCCGGTCTCCCCGGTCCTTAGAAGTACGACTTCAGCGGGCCGCGCCGGCGCACGTCGAGCGTGGCGCAGTGGAACGAGCCGCCGAACGGGCCGTAGGACAGGAACGGCGTCGGGATCGGGTCGAAGCCCCAATCCTTGAGCGCCTTGATCAGCGTCGGCTGGCTCGCATCGACCACGATCTTCTTCTCGTCGATGGCGAGCACGTTGATCGAGGTCCAGGGCGAGCACATCGAGATCTTGCTCATGAAGCCCTCGACGGGGTCGGGGCGGGGCGCGATCAAGACGTCCCACTTCTTGAGCACCGCCGGCAGCTTCTCGACGTCGATGTAGTCGGGGTTGACCAGCACCTTGCCGGGGGCGAGCGGCATGAACGACGAATCGATGTGCATCGGCTGCGGGCAGCGGCTCTCGATCTCGTGGATGCGGAAGCCCGGCCCGAGGTGGCGGCGCAGCCACTCGATGCCCATCAGGTTGGTGACGTTCGAGCGGGTGACGAACAGGTCGCGGCCGCAGCGCACGAAGTCGGCGGCGTCGAAGACCGGCTCGAACTCGTTGACGGTGAACTGCATCGGCTCGCCGGCCTTCAGGTTCGGCACCCGGTAGTCGTAATTGTACAGCTCGTCGGTGAGCTGCGGCCGCGGCGCCGAGGTCCAGCGCGCGCCGGCCCGGAAATACTCCTTGAACAGCGAGCGGTAGGCATCGCCCTCGAAGTAGCGCGAGCGCCAGCACATCGGGCTCTCGATGATCTCGTCGCCGATCACCAGGTACGGGTCGCGCGGGCAGGCGACGCAGAAGCCGCGCGACGACCAGCGCGGCGCCTTGAACTTCTTCGAGAAGTCCACGGAGTCGGGACGGCGGATCTTCACGCCCTCGCCGGCCAGAATCTTGATGAAGCCGTCCAGCTCCTGTTGGGCCAGCTTCTTCATGAAGCCGGGATACTTCCAGCCGGAGGCGAGCCGGTAGAACGGCTGGGCGGCCCGCGGCAGGTTGAAGATCACCGTCAGGTGGTGGGTCGGGATCGTCGCGCCGTCGAGCGAGCCGACGATCACCTCCTCGAGGGGATCCCACTCGTTCCAGGCCATCACCGGCGATTGCGGCGCCGGCGCCCGGCCGGGCGCGCCGTCCGCGAACGACGTCATGTCGCGCGCGGCCACATCGTCGAGCGCGCCGCGCTCGGCCTCGAAGGTCGTCTCCCGGTCCATGCCTCGTCCATCCCCTGGCGGCCGTCACGCGCGGCCGTCTCTCGCGCGATCCCGAGCTCCGCCGGTCGAGGCCGGCGGGCAAGGAAGCTGCGCCATAACATAAGCTTGCGGCGATGCTTGGGCGGCGATGCTTTGGGCTGTCTCGCCGCGTCGGCGGGTCGTGCCGGTTTCGCCGGCACTGTGTCCGGCCGGTGATAGACAGCGCCCATCAAAGCTGCAACGTGCCGGGAGGCAACGGCGCTGCTTTGTTTCGTCCCCGTTGCCGGAATGGCGCGCCTCCCGGGGCCGCGGCCGCCGCGACAGAAAGAGGGTCATGAAGCGACTGACGACACTGGGCCTGATCGCCGGCCTGTGCACCGTGATCGGCCTGTTCGTCTCCTCGGGGCCGGAGGCGGTCGCCGCGGCCCTGTGGGCCTCGGGCTGGGGCGCCGTGCTGGTCGTCGTCGCGCGCGTCGTGGCGGTGGCCTGGGCCGGCCTTGGCTGGTGGGTGGTGTTCCCCCGCGGCGAGAGGCCGCTGCTGCGCGACTGCGTCAGCGTGCGCTTCGTGCGCGAGGGCGTCAACACGCTGCTCCCCGTGGCGCAGGTCGGCGGCGACCTGATCGGCGCGCGCCTGCTGACGTTGTTCCGGGTCCCGGGCGCGCTGTCGGGCGCCACCACCCTGGTCGACCTGATGATCCAGGCGCTGACGCAGTTCCTGTTCACGGTGGCCGGCCTCGGCATCCTGGTCGCCCTCGGCGGCGACGGGCCGATCGTGCACTATGTCGGCCTCGGCCTGATCGTCGCGGCGCCGGCCCTGGTGGCGTTCTACCTGGTGCAGCGCCGCTTCGGCCAGAGCCTGCTCCAGGCGGCGATCAACCGCTTCGCCGGCGGGCGCGAGTGGCGGATCTTCGGCGCCGTCGACGTGCTGTTCGAGCGCCTGCGCGGCCTCTACGCCGCCCGCGGCCGCATTGTCACCGCGATCGGCACGCACCTGTTCGGCTGGATCATCGGCACGCTCGAGGTCTGGATCGCGCTCCGCTTCATGGGCTACGAGGTCGGCTTCCTCGAGGCGATCGTGATCGAGAGCCTGGCCCAGGCCGTGCGCGGCGCCGCCTTCGCGGTGCCGGGCGCGCTCGGCGCGCAGGAGGGCGGGCTGATCGCGCTCTGCGCCGTGTTCGGCATCCCGGCCGAGGCGGCGCTCGCCCTGTCGCTGATCAAGCGCCTCGCCGACCTCGCGGTCGGGCTGCCGAGCCTGATGCTCTGGCACGCCATGGAGGACGGCAGGTCCGAGCCGGGAAGCCGCCCGGCGGCCGGCCTCGGCGCGGCCCTGCGGGCGCTCGTCCGCTCGCGCAGACCCCACGCGCGCAGGGCTCACGAGCCCGCCTTCGGCTACGCCGCGGCGCCCGCCGACGGCAAAGGAGAGTGACCTGGTGCAGACCCGACGCGACATCCTGCGCAGCCTGACGATCGCCGGCCTGGTGACGGCGGCCCTGCCGGCGCTCGCCCAGACCGCCACCCCCGCCACCCCCGCCGCCCCGGCGGGCGGGGAGGGCGATCCGGCGGTCGCCACCGTGCGGCGCATGACCGACGCCCTCGAGGCGGCGCTGAAGGCCGGCGACGTGCGCGCCCGGGCCGAGATCCTGTCCGGCCCGATGCAGCAGAATTTCGACCTGCCGGCGATGCTGCGCCTCGGCGTCGGCACCCGCTGGAAGGACATCCCGGCGGAGAAGCAGCAGGCGCTGATCGCCGCCTTCGGCCCCTACCTCACCGCGACCTACGCCACCCGGCTCAGCGCCGCCTCCGGCAGCAAGTTCGCCATCGACCCGAAGAGCGAGGCCCGTGGCTCCGGCCGCATCGTGCACGTCACGGTGACCGACGGCAGCGGCGACACCTCCCCGGTCGACTACGTGCTGAACGCCGACAACAAGATCACCGACGTCTACCTCCAGGGCACGGTCAGCGAGGCCGGCACCCTGCGCACCGGCTTCTCCGAGCCGCTGCAGGAGGGTGGCGCCGACGGGTTGCTCGCCCACCTGAAGACATCGACCGAGACGATGCTGGCGGCGCCGGCCCCCAAGGCCAAGCCCTGACCGCCCCCCGACGGCCCGCGAGGCCGTCGCCTGATGCCGGCGGGCGCGGGATCCTTCACGGGATCCTCACCGTCCGCCGGCAGCCTCGCCATCACAAGACAGCCCGCCGCGCCTGACAGCGCGGCCAACTTCCTGCCAGGGATCGCCGCCTCGCCATGGATTGGACCTGGATCTCCGCCCTGTTGCTCGTCCTGGCGCTCGCCGGATGCGTGTACGGCCTGACGACCGCCTGGCTCGCCGGGCGTCTCGCCCGCCGCCCGGTGCCGCGCCTCGCCCCCGATGCCGCCCGCCCGTCCGTGACCCTGCTCAAGCCGCTCTGCGGCGACGAGCCGAACCTGCACGCCAACCTCGCCACCTTCTGCCGCCAGGCCTATGCCGGCGCCGTCCAGGTGGTCTTCGGGGTGCAGAACGCCGCCGACCCGGCGATCGCCGTGGTGCACCGCCTCCAGGCCGAGCACCCGTCCCTGCGCATCGACCTCGTGATCGACGCCCGCCAGCACGGCGCGAACCGCAAGGTCTCGAACCTCATCAACATGGGCGGCCTGATCGCCCACGAGGTCGTGGTGCTCGCCGACAGCGACATGGTGGTGGCGCCCGACTACCTCGAGCGCATCGTCGCCGAGCTCGGCCGGCCGGGCGTGTCGGGCGTGACGTGCCTCTATCACGGCGTGCCGGCCAATCGCGGCGTGTGGGCCCATCTCTCGGCGCTGGCCATCGACACCCAGTTCCTGCCCAACGTCCTGATGGGCACGTCCCTGGGCCTCGCCGATCCGTGCTTCGGCTCGACCATCGCGTTCCGCACCGAGCTGCTGCCGCGGATCGGCGGCTTCGAGGCGATCCGCGACGACCTCGCCGACGACTACGCCCTCGGGGCGGCGCTGCGGGCGCAAGGCGGCATCGTGGCGATCCCGAGCTTCACCATCGGGCATACCTGCGTCGACACCTCGCTCGCCGGCCTGTGGCGCCACGAGACCCGGTGGAACCGCACCATCCGCAACCTCGACCCGGTGGGCTACGCCGGCACGCTGGTCACCCACGCCGTGCCGCTGGCGCTGATCGCGGCGCTGCTGCCGGATGCCGGCGTCTACACGCTCGCCACCGCGGCGCTGGCGCTCGCCTGCCGGATCGTGCTGTGCATGCGGATCGAGCGGGCCTTCGGCCTCGAGCCGCACCCCTACTGGCTGCTGCCGATCCGCGACCTCCTGTCCTTCGCCGGCTTCGCCTGGTGCTTCGTCTCCGGCGCCGTGACTTGGAAAGGTCATGATTATCGGGTCGTTGCGGATGGCACGCTGATCCCGGAATCCGGCCTCGCCCGCGAGTCCGGCGCTCCCTCGACTTGACGCACACCTCATCGGGCCGCCCGGCGGCCTCACCGGCCGCGGATGCGGCTCCCCTCTCCTGAGACACCTTCCCGATGATGCGGACCCTCTTCCTCCAGGCCCCCACCTTCGACGGCTTCGATGGCGGCGCCGGCTCGCGCTACCAGGCCAAGCGCGAGATCAAGTCGTTCTGGTACCCGACCTGGCTCGCGCAGCCGGCCGCCCTGGTGCCGAACTCCAAGCTGATCGACGCGCCCCCGCACGACATCAAGCTGCCGGAGATCGTGGCCCAGGCCAACGACTTCGACCTCGTGGTGCTGCACACCTCGGTGCCGTCGTTCAAGTCGGACGTGAAGACGATCGAGGCGCTGAAGGCCAAGAACCCGAAGCTGATCGCCGGCCTGATCGGCGCCAAGGTGGCGGTGGACGCCGCCGGCGCCATGGCCCAGGCGCCGGCCGTCGATTTCTGCGCCCGCAACGAGTTCGACTTCACCGTCAAGGAGGTCGCCGACGGCGTGCCGATGGCGGAGATCAAGGGTCTCTCGTTCCGGAACGCCGACGGCGTCGTGGTCCACAACCCGGACCGCGAGATCATGACGGACATGGACCAGCTGCCGTTCGTGACCTCGGTCTACAAGCGCGACCTGCAGATGGAGAAGTACTTCATCGGCTACCTCAAGCACCCCTACATCTCGTTCTATTCGGGCCGGGGCTGCAAGTCGCGCTGCACCTTCTGCCTGTGGCCGCAGACGGTCGGCGGTCATACCTACCGCACCCGCTCGGTCGCGCACGTGATCGAGGAGATCAAGTACTGCCTGAAGGAGTTCCCGCAGACCAAGGAGTTCTTCTTCGACGACGACACCTTCACGGACAACCTCCCGCGCGCCGAGGAGATCGCCCGTGAGCTCGGCAAGCTCGGCGTGACCTGGTCGTGCAACGCCAAGGCCAACGTGCCGCGCGAGACCCTGAAGGTTCTCAAGGAGAACGGCCTGCGCCTGCTGCTGGTCGGCTACGAGTCGGGCAACCAGCAGATCCTGCACAACATCAAGAAGGGCATGCGGGTCGAGGTCGCCGAGAAGTTCACCCAGGACTGCCACGATCTCGGCATCGCCATCCACGGCACCTTCATCCTCGGCCTGCCGGGCGAGACCAAGGAGACGATCCAGGAGACGATCGCCTTCGCCAAGCGGATCAACCCGCACACCATCCAGGTCTCGCTCGCCGCGCCCTATCCGGGCACCTTCCTGTACAAGCAGGCGGTCGAGAACGGCTGGCTCGACAAGGACAACGCCGAGCTCGTCGACGAGAACGGCGTGCAGATCGCGCCGCTGCACTACCCGCACCTGTCCCACACCGAGATCTTCGACTCGGTGGAGGAGTTCTACAAGAAGTTCTACTTCCGCGCTCCGAAGATCGCCTCGATCGTCAGCGAGATGGTGCGCTCGCCCGACATGATGAAGCGCCGCCTGCGCGAGGGCGTCGAGTTCTGGCACTTCCTGCGCGAGCGCCAGGGCGTCGCCAAGAAGGCGGCGTAAACTCCTCCGCTCGACCTTCCCGCCTGAGCGGGCGCGAGCCTCCCCGTCCCGCCGGACGGGGAGGCTCTTTCACGTCGCGAGACCTGCCGACCATGTCCATCCCCGTGTCCCGCCAGCGCCTCGTCGTCACCTCCGACGATTTCGGCCTCTCGTCCCAGGTCAACGCGGCGGTGGAGCGGGCCCACCGCGACGGCATCCTCACCGCCGCGAGCCTGATGGTCTCGGCCCCCGGCGCCGCCGACGCGGTGGCCCGGGCCCGCGCGATGCCCTCGCTGCGGGTCGGCCTCCACCTCGTGATGGTCGAGGCCTGGCCGACCCTGCACGCCTCCGCCCTGCCGGACCTCGTCGACAGGGACGGTCTGATCCGGGCCGACCAGGGGCGGCTCGGGCTCGACCTGGCGCTGAAACGAAGCACCCGCCGCCAGCTCGCCGCCGAGATCCGGGCGCAGTTCGAGGCGTTTCGCGCGACCGGGCTGCCCCTCGACCACGTCAACGCGCACAAGCACTTCCACGTCCACCCGATCATCGTCGGCATGGTCCTGTCGATCGGGCGCGACTACGGCATGCGGGCGATCCGGGTGCCGCTCGAACCGCGCGGGACCCTGCGCCGCGCCGAGCCCGGGGCATACCCGCGCCTCGCCCTCGACACCGCGCCCTGGGCGGCGCTGCTGCGGGCGCGAGCCCGGCGGGCCGGCCTCCTCACCCCCGACCGCGTGCTCGGCCTCGCCTGGTCGGGCGCCATGACTCCGGCCCGCGTCGAGGGCCTGCTGCGCCACCTGCCGGACGGGCTGACCGAGCTCTACCTGCATCCGGCCACCGCGGGCGGCTTTCCCGGCGAGGCGCCCGGCTACGCCTATGCCGAGGAGCTGGCGGCCCTGGTCTCGCCGGCGAGCCGGGCGGCGCTCGCGGCCTCGGGCGCCGTCACCGGCGGCTTCTCGGATTTCGCTCGCTGAAGGCGAGGGCGGTCGGCTACCGAGGGGGCAGGGCCGGGCACGCGGCCCGGTCCGTCGGGAGCCCGTCCATGCGTCGCCTTACGCCGCTCGTCCGAACCCTGTGGCGCACCTGCGGGGTGCTCGGCATCGGGCTCGCCGTCGCGACCTCCGCCCGGTCGGCCGAGATCACGCTTCTCACCACGGGCGCCTACAAGCCCGCGGCGGTCCTTTTGGTGCCGCCGTTCGAGCGACGCACCGGTCACACGGTGCTCATCCGCAGCGACACGGCCGGCGCGGTGGCGCAGGCGATCCGCGACGGCGCCCGGCCCGACCTCGTGGTGCTGACCCCGGGCGGCCTCGACGCCCTGATTCGCGAGGGCCGCCTCGCCGGCGCGCCGCCGGTGCCGCTCGCCAAGGTCGGGATCGGCGTCGCCGTCCGGGCCGGGGCGCCGGTCCCCGACATCGCCACCCCGGCGGCGTTTCGCGAGGCGCTGCTGCGGGCACGGGCCGTCGCGATGGTCGATCCGGCCTCCGGCGGGTCGAGCGGGATCTACCTCGCGGGGCTCTTCGAGCGCCTCGGCATCGCCGACCGGATGAGGGACAAGCTGGTGCTGGTCCGCGGTGGCCTCGCGGCGTCGCGCCTCGTCTCGGGCGACGCCGATCTGGCCCTGCAGCAGACGAGCGAGCTGCTGGCCGTGACCGGCGCACGCCTCGTCGGGCCGATCCCGGCGGAGGTGCAGACCTTCACGACCTATGCGGGCATGATCCCGGAGGGGGCCGCGCAGGCCGGGGCCGCTTCGTCCCTCCTGCGCGATCTCGCCGGGTCCGAGGCCGCGCCGATCCTGGCGGAGAAGGGGATGGTGCCGCCGGAACGGTGAGGCGTGGTCGACCCGCCCGCCGCCTGCGCGCGGCGCGACGCCGATCGTCGCCCCGGGATAGCCGACCGTGCCGATGGAGGCGGTGGAGGCCGACATCGCCGCCGGCATGACGCTCCCGGCCGCCCATCGTGTCGAGCTGCGCTCGACCAACCGAGCTGCGCTCGACCAACCGAGCTGCGCTCGACCAACCGAGCTGCGCTCGACCAGCCTCCCTTGAGCGCCTCGACGGCGCGATCAGGCGCCGCATCGAGGAGATCGGCGCCTTCCCCGGCGAGCCCCCGCGATCCGCGGCCCGTCGGCGCAGGCCCGCCGGAGCGGTGCACGGGCGGTGCACCACGACCCCGGCAAGCATCGCTCCGATCGACGATTGAGTGTCGCCTGTCCGCCGGACGGTTCGGCCCTGCCGGTCATCGTGGTGAGCGGGCCTCGGCGACACCGCGCCCGGGGACGGCCCGACAGCGACATGATTCGGCTTCGTGCGCGGCCGCCTTTGCAAGATCGTGCCGTCCCGTTCGCCCCGAACGGCAGATTCGCGCGGCCGTGATCGCGCAATGTCCTAGAAAGCAGAAAATGCAACTCGTGCACGGGGCGGAGACCATGGGTTCGACGGAGCGGGCATCGCCCCGCGTGACGAGCGGCGCGGCGACAAAAATCGGGCAAGTGCTTCATTAGGTGCCCAACATTTCGACTTGATGATCCTCAGGTATCGAAACTATATCTCGGCAAATGAGAAACTAACACCTTCGCATTGCGGATATTTAATACAGTATCCATGAAGCGGACGGCGCTTTCGTGATGGACGTGCATTATCAGATCCGTTTCGGCGGCCCGCCCGGCGGCCTCGGCGCGTGAGGCGGGCCGGGTCGTCCCGACGGCTCGCGGGCTCCCGGGCCGCCCCCGGGGGACCGTTCGGGACGCCGGCCCGTTCAGGACATCCGTGACCACGCTGCGAGAGACGCGCCATGTCAGACACCCCCCACATCGACGCTGACGGGCAGGCGGCGCTCTCCGTCCGGGACCTCGAGATCGGCCTGCCGGCGGGGATGGAGCGCGCCCACGCGGTCTCGGGCATCTCCTTCGACCTCCTGAAGGGCAAGATCCTCTGCATCATCGGCGAATCCGGGTCGGGCAAGTCCGTCACCGCCAACGCCATCATGGGCCTCCTGCCGAAGGCGATCGCGATCCGCTCGGGCCGGATCCGGCTGGGCGACGCCGAGATCGTCGGGATGCCGGAGGACGCCCTGCGGGCCATGCGCGGCCGGGTGGTGTCGATGATCTTCCAGGACCCGCTCTCGGCCCTCAACCCGCTGATGACCGTCGGGGCGCAGATCGACGAGGTGATGGCGGCGCACGCGGTCGGCACCCGCGCGACCCGGCGCAGCCGCTCCCTCGAGCTCCTGGCCGAGGTCGGCCTGCCCGATCCGGCGCAGATGGTCCACCGCTACCCGTTCCAGCTCTCGGGCGGGCAGCGGCAGCGGGTGATGATCGCCATGGCGCTGGCGCTCGAGCCGACGGTGCTGCTGGCCGACGAGCCGACCACCGCCCTCGACGTGACGACGCAGGCGCAGATCCTCACGCTGATCCGCGACATCCAGCGGCGCAAGGGGATGAGCATCGTCTTCGTCACCCACGATTTCGGCGTGGTGGCGGAGATCGCCGACACCGTCGTGGTGATGGAGAAGGGCCACGTCGTCGAGCAGGGCACCGCCGAGCAGGTTCTGCAATCGCCGACGGCGCCCTATACCCGCCGACTGATCGCCGCCGTGCCGCACCTGACCGGCAAGGACCGGGTGCCGCTCGAGGCCGCGAGCACCGGGCCGGTCCTCGTCTGCGAGGGGCTGATGAAGACCTATGGCGGCGGCAAGTCCCTGCTCGCCAGGGTTTTCCCCGGCAAGTGGCTGTCCGGGAACCGGAAATCGGTGCGCGCGGTCGACGACGTCTCGTTCAGCCTGGGCGCGGGGCGCACCCTGGGCATCGTCGGCGAGAGCGGATCGGGAAAATCCACCGTCGGTCGCCTGCTGACCCGCCTCCTCGACAGCGACGGCGGCCGGATCCTGTTCGAGGGTCGCGACGTCGCCCGGTTGTCGGAGGCCGAGTTCCGCCCCTTGCGCCCGAAGATCCAGATGATCTTCCAGGACCCCTTCGCCTCGCTCAACCCGCGCTCGACCATCGGCACCAGCCTGACCGTCGGCCCGGTCGCGCACGGGATGCCCACCGCCAGGGCGGCCGAGGAGGCCCGCGCGCTCCTCGCCCATGTCGGGCTCGATGCCGGCGCCTTCGACCGCTACCCCCACGAATTCTCCGGCGGCCAGCGCCAGCGCGTCGGCATCGCCCGCGCCCTGATGTTCAAGCCGAAGGTGCTGGTCGCCGACGAGGCGGTCTCGGCCCTCGACGTGTCGATCCAGGCCCAGATCCTGGCGCTCCTCGACCGGATCCAGCGCGAGACCGGCGTCTCGATGATCTTCATCACCCACGACCTGCGCGTCGCGAGCCAGATCTGCGACGAGATCGCCGTGATGCAGAAGGGCCGGATCGTCGAGCTCGGACCGCCGTCGCAGATCTTCCTCGATCCGCAATCCGCCTACACCCGCGAGCTCGTCGCCGCCATTCCCGGCGAGTAGCCGCCCCCATTTCCACGGAGCACGGCCATGACCGACCACCACGACACGACGCACCTGCTCTCGCGCCGCGCCGCCCTGCGCCTGGGCCTCGCCGGCGGCGTCGCCGGCCTCGCCCTGCCGAATCTCCTGGGCAAGCCGGCCCTCGCGCAGGGCGCGGCCAAGGATGCAGCCAAGAAGGCGCCGGCCGGCCGCGTCGTCGTCGGCATCACCCAGGAGCCGACGGTCTTCAACCCGCTGATGCTGAAGATCGAGGTCGATGACGGCGTGCACTTCTCGCTGTTCGACGCGCTGTTCCGCATCGGGCCCGACGGCGTCATCACGCCGAACCTCGCCGCCGAGGTGCCGACCCAGGCGAACGGCGGCATCTCGCAGGACGGCCTGAACTGGCGCGTGCGCCTGCGCGACGGCGTGCGCTGGCACGACGGCAAGCCCTTCACCGCCGAGGACGTGAAGTACACCCTCGAGCTCATCACCAAGCCGAACTTCCGCGCCTGGCGCACCGCCGGCCACTCGCTGGTGCGCGACATCGCGGTCGTCTCGCCGACCGAGATCACCTGGCGGATGGAGAAGCCCTTCGCCCCCTACCTGTCGTTCCTGACCGAGACCTTCATCGTCCCCAAGCACGCCCTCGCGGCCGCCGCCGACCCGAACACCGCCGATTTCAACAAGGCGCCGATCGGCACCGGTGCCTTCAAGTGGGGCAAGCGCACCGCCGGCGACAACCTCGAGCTCGTCGCCAACCGCGACTATCACGGCGAGGGGCCTTACATCGAGACCCTGGTCTTCAAGTACATCCCGGATCTCACCGTCTTCTACACCCAGTTCAAGAGCGGCGACATCGACCTGACCGGCCAGACCTACATCACGCCCGACAACTACAAGGAGGCCAAGTCGCTGCCGAACAAGGTGGTGACCCTGGTGCCGCGGCAGACCATCGAGACCATCTACTTCAATCTCGAGAAGCCGCAATTCAAGGAGCTGGCGGTGCGCCAGGCCCTGTACGCCGCGGTCGACAAGGGCGCGATCATCGACGCCCTGTACTACGGCGTGCCGTCGGTGACCGAGAGCTACATGCCGCGCTCGTCGTTCTACTTCAACGACAAGCTCCCCAAGCAGACCTTCGACGTCAAGGCGGCGCGCAAGCTCCTCGACGAGGCGGGCTGGAAGCCCGGCAAGGACGGGATCCGCGCCAAGGACGGGGTGCGCCTGTCGTTCAACAACACGACCACCTCGGGCGACCACCTGCGCGAGCAGGTGCAGCAGTTCCTCAAGCAGAGCTGGGCCGATATCGGCGTCGAGATGAACATCGCCAACCAGCCCGCCGCGGTGCTCTGGGGCGATTTCTGGGCCAAGTCGCAGTTCGACACGGTCATCGCCGGCGTCACCTACATGGTCGCGTCGGATCCGGACGTGACGAACCGGTTCCATTCGGGCTCGATCGGCGCCAAGGGCGGCAAGGGCTCGAACACCGCCCAGTATGCGAACCCCGAGGTCGACGCCCTGCTCGAGAAGGGCACCGGCACGTTCGATCCGGAGGAGCGGCGCAAGATCTACACCCGCGTGCAGGAGATCGTCCGCCACGACCTGCCGTTCATGCCGATCTTCCAGTACACGGTTCCGCTCGGACACAAGAGCTCCGTCAAGGGCTTCGTGCCCAACCCCAACACCCGCACCGAATCCTGGAACGCCGCCGGCTGGTCCCGGGTGGGCTGACGCCCACGAGAGCAAAACCCGATCACGTTGTAACACAATACGCGACCCGGCAGCACGCATGGAGGTGCGGGACCGACGGGGAGTGCGCATGAACCCTCCCCCCTCTGCGGGGGAGGGTGGACCCTGCGTCAGCAGGGGCCGGGAGAGGGGCAGCGCAGCGCTTTTCCAGAGGGCGCCTTTCAGAACGGTTCAGTCAATTTCGGAAGCGTGGTTCCCCTCTCCCGCCCGGCTTCGCCGGGCACCCTCCCCCGCAGAGGGGGGAGGGTTGGCGCGGCGGCCGTTGCTCCTGATGTGTCGTGTACCGTTGCGTTGCCAACGGCCTTGCTCTTGGTCTTTGATTTTGCTGCATTTTCTACGACGAGCCGAAATTCGCTTTGTCAGGAAATGCTCTCGTCCTGCTGGGTGCGCGCCCTGCGAGAATAGGAGTCCATCGTGCACAGGTTCCTGCTCGGCCGCCTGGTCCAAAGCCTCGTCCTGCTCGTCATCGTCTCGGTCATCGGCTACGTCATCCTGAGCCTGATCCCGGGCGGGCCGCTGTCGCAGTTCGGGCTCGATCCCGGCCTGACCGCGGACGACATCGCGCGGCTGAAGGAGCAGATGGGGCTCAACCAGCCGGTCTGGGTGCGCTACCTCGACTGGGCCTGGAAGCTCGTGCACGGCGACTGGGGCGTGTCCCTGCGCGACGGCACCCCCGTGTTGACGGTCATCGCCCGCCACCTCGTCGCGACCCTGCTGCTGATGGGCAGCTCGACCGTGATCGCGATCGCGGCCGGGACCTGGATCGGGATCCGCAGCGCCACGCACCGCTACTCGCTGTTCGACTACGCGGCGACGATCGGCGCGATGATCGCCCTGTCGATCCCGACCTTCTGGTTCGGGTTGGTGGGCATCTACGTCTTCTCGCTCAAGCTCGGCTGGCTGCCGGCCGGCAACATGTATTCGATCGGCGACGGCTCGGTGCTCGACTACCTGCACCACCTGATCCTGCCGAGCCTCGTCCTGTCGCTCGTCCACGTCGCGGTGTGGAGCCGCTACATGCGGGCCGCGATGCTGGATTCGATCAACCAGGACTTCGTGAAGACCGCCCGCGCCAAGGGCGTGGCCGAGCGCCGGATCCTGATGAAGCACGTCGTCGGCAACGCCCTCCTGCCGATGATCACGCTGGCCGGCGTGCAGCTGCCCAGCATCCTCACCGGCGCGCTCGTCACCGAGACGGTGTTCACCTGGCCGGGCATGGGCCGGCTGTTCTACGACAGCCTCGGCTACAGCGACTATCCGGTGGTGATGGGGATCCTGATGTTCTCGGCGATCGTCGTCATCCTCGGCAACCTCATCGCCGACGTGGTCGTCGCCCTCGTCGATCCGCGGATCCGGCTGGCCTGAGCGGCCGCACCCCCAACCAAGGATATCCCGGCATGACCGCCCTCGCTGCGCCCATCGCCCCGACCCGCTGGTGGCAGGGCCGTGCCGCGCGCCGCTTCATCAGCCACCGCCTCGCCCTGGTCGGGGCGATCATGATCACGCTCCTGGCGCTGGCCTGCATCCTCGGCCCGTCCCTGCTCCCGTACGATTCGCTCCACATCGACCTGCGGGCGCGCTTCGCCCCGCCGCTGACCGGCTCGCACTATCTCGGCACCGATCCGCTCGGGCGCGACGTCGCCGCCCGCCTGCTGATGGCGGGGCGGATCTCGCTGATGGTCGGCGTGCTCGCCATGCTGCTCTCGACGGTCGCCGGCACCCTGGTCGGCGTCGTCGCCGGCTATCGCGGCGGCCTCATTGGCGCGGTGCTGATGCGCACCGTCGACGGCTTCCTGGCCTTCCCGTCGATCTTCCTGGTGCTGGCGCTCGCCGCGCTGCTCAAGCCCACCCCGGGGATGATCGTCGTCATCATCGCGCTCACCAAGTGGATGGAGGTCGCCCGCATCGTCGAGGCCGAGGTCCGTTCGCTCAAGGAGCGGGAATTCGTCCATGCCAGCCGGATGCTGGGCCTGAGCAGCGCGCACATCATGTTCCGCGAGATCCTGCCGAACGCGATGGGGCCGATCATCGTCGCGGCCAGCCTCACCGTGGCCCGCGCCATCCTGCTCGAGGCCTATATCAGCTTCCTCGGCTACGGCATCCAGCCGCCGCTGCCGAGCTGGGGCAACATGCTCAACGGCGCCCAGCAATACCTGGCGAGCGCGCCCTGGCTCGCGATCATCCCGGGCGCCGCCATCACCCTCGCGGTGACGAGCTTCAACTTCATCGGCGACGGCCTGCGCGACGCCCTCGACGTGCGCGGCGACCTCAAGTGACGAGGCACCGCCGGCCCCCTGCCGCCGACCGCGTGCCGGCGGCGTCTCTCCCGGTTTCGTAGAGAGCCCGATCCCATGCCCGACGCGACGACTGCCGAGAAGACCACGCCGTACTGGTGGGACGCCGCCCCGGTCCGGCCGATCCCGCCGCGTCCCCTGCCGCAGGCGGTCGACGTCGCCATCGTGGGGGCGGGCTTCGCCGGCCTCTCGGCCGGCCTGGTCCTGGCGCGGGAGGGCCGCTCGGTCGCGGCCTTCGACGCCGCGAACCCGGGCGAGGGCGCCTCGACGCGCAACGGCGGCATCACCAGCGGCAACATCCGCCCGGACTTCGCCACGATGGTCCGGCGCTTCGGCGAGGCGCGGGCGATCGCGATCGAGGCCGAGGGCCACGCCGCCCGCAAGTTCCTCTACCGGTTCATCGCCGAGGAGGGGCTCGACTGCGACTTCCAGCCGACCGGCGCCTTCAAGGGCGCGATCGGCTACCGGCAATACGACGCGATGGCCCGCAGCGCCGAGGCCTTGCGCGGGAAGGTCGGCATCGAGACCTACGCGGTGCCGTTCGCCGAGCAGCGGAACTACGTCGGCAGCGACTTCTACCGCGGCGGCGCGGTGCGGATGGATATCGGCGGCCTGCATCCGGGCAAGTTCCACGCCGAGATCCTGCGGATCGCGCAGGGCGCCGGCGTCGCCGTCCATTCCGGCACGCCGGTGACCGGGATCGCCCGCGACGGCGACGGATTCCGGGTCGCCACCGCCTCCGGCACGGTCCGGGCGGGCCGGGTGCTCGTCTGCACCAACGGCTACACCGATCGCGCCGCGCCGTTCCTGCAGCGCCGCCTCGTGCCGGTGCGCAGCCGCATCATCGTCACCGAGGCGCTCGCGCCCGAGACGATGGCCCGGCTGATGCCCAGGCGCATGATGCTCGGCGAGGGCCGCCAGCTCGGCCACTACTACCGCCCGACCCCGGACGGCCGCCGCATCCTCCTCGGCGGGCGCGAGAGCGGCAACAAGGGCGATCCCGTCGGCCCGTCCCTCCTGATGCGTGCCGGCCTCGCGCAGATCTTCCCGGAGCTCGCGGACGTGCGCCTGTCGCACAGCTGGTTCGGCAACGTCGCGATGAACCGCGACATGCTCCCCCGCATCTTCGAGGCGGACGGCATCGTCTACGCCTCGGGCTTCTGCGGCTCGGGCACGGTCTGGGCGCCGTGGATCGGCATGCGGGCGGCCTACAAGCTGCTGGGGCAGGAGGCGCGGGCGAGCAGCGCCTTCGACTTCCGGCCGCCCGCCAGCGTGCCGCTCTACCGCGGCGATCCGTGGTTCATGCCGACCATCATCCAGGGCTACCGCCTGCAGGACCGGATCGCCATGCTGCGCGCCCGGCGGTGACGGGGCGGGTCGTCGGCGGCGATCCGCGCCCCCGCCGGGTCGTCATACGGCCGGCCGCTCCCGCACCGCGTCGAGCGCGGCGAGCACCGGGCCGACGATCCGCTCCGCCGCCGGGCGCCACGCCGCCGCCGCCTCGCGCTTGGCCGGCCCGTCCGGCGTGAAGGCGGCGCCGGTCTTGGCGTGCCGGAGCGAGGCCGCCCGCATGGCGGCGAAGCCCGGCAGCGCCGGGTCGAGCCCGAAATGCGTCGCGAACAGGCGCCACAGGCCGTCCGGCAGGTCGTCGTAGCGCAGCACGCGCCCGCGGCCGGGGGCGCGGGCGAGGCCGTCGAGGGCGGCCCGGCCGTAGGCCGCCATCGCGGCGAGCTGATACTCCCTCCGGTCCATCGCCAGGACCGCGTCCCGGGTCAGCCCGAGGCGGTCCGGCGGGATCGTGCCCCGCCCCGTATCGGCCCCGCCCCGGCGCATCTGCGAGGCCAGGATCTCCACCGGATCGCGGTACAGGAACAGCCACGGCACGTCGGGGAAGACCCGCTGGATCCGCGGGAGCTCCAGGATGTCCGCGGCCATGAACTTGACGAAGAACCGGTCCTCGCCCGGCGCGCGGGGCCGGGCGAGGGCGCTGACGATGCCGGCGAGCCAGGCATCGGCCCGCTCCGGCGCGAGGTCGGCGTGGCGCGGGGCCTCCAGCATCGCCCGCACCGGGCCCGGCTCGGAGGCGACGACGTGGCGGGGATCGGCACTGAGCGCCTGGGCGGCCAGGGTCGAGCCGCAGCGCGCCATGTGGAAGACGAACCCGCTCGGCCTCACCCCCGGGGCGAGCGCCGCGAGGGCGTCGGCCGGGAGGCGCGGGCGGAAGGCCCGGTTGAAGGGGGTGCCGATCGCCCGGGCGATCGTCTCGTAGAAGAACGGATCGGTGAAGCGGTGCTCGCCGAGATGGCACCACTCCACCGTCATGGCGCCGTCGATCCAGCCGGCGCCGAACGGCGTCCAGCCGTCGAGCCGGGGCGCGCCGCCGCCTCCGGCGACGGGAGGGGGGCCGCCATCCCCGACGGGATCCGGGGGGGCGACCGGCCGCACGAAGCCGGCCCGGTTGTCGTCCATCCGCCGCTCCAGCGCGTCGGCGGCGACGGCGAGGCCGTGGGCGGCGCCCGCGGCGACCGCCGCCCGCACCAGCGCCGCCGGGTCCTCGATCGCCCGCAGCCGCGCGGCGAGGGCGGCGTCCTGCGCCACCAGCCGGGTGAGGGCCGCGAGCCCGTCGGACGGTCGGCTCATGCCGTCGCCCCTGGCCTCGTCGCTGCCGTCGTCTCCGGCGCGGCCGTCGCCGTGGCGGCCGCGAACAGCGCCGAGAGCGCGGGCGTGACCTGCGCGTCGACGACGAGGTGCACCCGCTCCCCCGGTCCCGGGTTCTCGACCGCGTGCGGATCGGACAGGCGCAGGTACCAGCACGTGCCCGCCGCCATCGGCACGCGGCGGCCGTTCAGGCGGAACGCGACGCCGTCATGGGTGATCACCGGCACGTGCAGGCGCACCGCGCCGTCCTCGAAGCTGAGCTCGGGGTCGCGATGCTCCTTGATCCGCGAGCCCGGCCCGAGCCGCATCAGCCGCACCGAGAGGAGCGGGCTGCCGAACTGCGCCAGCGCCGCCCGGATCGCCGGGCAGGCCGCCAGGAACGGCGTGTCGACGTAGTTGCGCGCCTCCGGGTCGGACTGGATCATCATGATCGGATGCTGCGCGTCGGCCCGGGCCCGCAGCGGGATCACGCTCCAGTCGCCGTCGTAGTTGCGGCGCACGAAGTGGTCGATCCAGTCGCCGCCGGCGAGCGCCGCGCAGTCCGCCGCCATCGCGGCGGCGTCGAACGACAGCGGCAGGCGCAGGGCGTCCGGCACCGCGGCGGGGTCGAGGCGCGGCCCGCATTCCATCCGCAGGCCGACGCCGTCGCCGCCGGTGACGAAGCGGAAGCCGTGGCGCCGGTAGAGCCGCTGGGCGGCCTCGTTCTCCGCCCGGACCGAGAGCCGCACCGGCAGGCCCGCCTCCTGCGCCTCGGCGACCACGGCAGCGATCAGGCCCGAGCCGAGGCCGCGGCCGCGATGCTCGGGCAGGAGCGCGATGTCGACCAGGGCGACGGCCTCCGGGCCGGCGGCGGTGACGATCCGCCCGAGGGGAACGCCGTCGCGCTCGACGATGTCGAAGCGCGCTCCGGGATGGGCCGCCCGGTAGCCGGCATCCTGCGCCGCGCATTGCTGGCGCAGGAGCCGGTCGACCAAAGCCGGCTCGAACCCGGCGAACAGCCCGTCCTGCGCCGCCTGGAACAGCCGCTGGCGGAACGCCGCATCCGCCGCGGTTTCCGGCCGGCGCCGGATCGCCGGCCTCTCGGGGGATGATGTCATAGGTTCCGCCCGTATTGGGTGCACCTCACGCGGATGCTGTCGTTTGGGGCCAGGCAGGGCATGGAATTCCCTTTCTCGCGCGGGCTCGCGCATGCGCCCACCGCCGGGTGAGCGGCTCGCGGTTTCGAAGCCTGTTTGATCCGAGCAGCAGTAGTCACACCCTCCCTGTCGGTTCGGAGCCGCGATGCGGTCCCGGAACGACAGGGAGAGTGTCAAATCTGTGGGATGCAATCGAATGGGCTCTCGGTCTCATGGGTCGAACAGGCTCCGAATGCGTCCGCCGCTCGCGGGGAGGGGCGTTGCGCATGGCCGATGGCGCGAACCTGGGAGCCCGGATCGGATGCCGGGCGGTGCGAGGCGAGGGCGCCCGCCCCCCGCCCCGGGATCGAGGCGGGCCGTGGGACGCGCCCGATCCCGCGCTCGCCGACGAACGTCTCGACCTGAGCGGACGGTGCCGCCGATCGTTTGCATGCACGGCCGCCGCCGGGGGGCGGCCGTCGTGGGACGGCCGGGCCCGGTGCCGTCAGTTCCGCATCGGGAACAGGCCGTTCACGCAGATGATGTAGTTCATGACCTGGTAGGGCTGGATGTTCGCGTGGGGCAGTCCGCTGCCCGCCACGCCGCTCACGCTCTGCGACATGGTCACGTTCGGGGCCGCCTGCGCGTAGGCATTGATGTTAACGCCTGTGCCGTCGTTCGGCTGCGCCAGGACGGCGTTCGTCGGGATGTTGGTGGTGCCAGGGCCGTTGAACGCCGAGAGGGCGGTGGTGTGGTTGTGCGCCGGCATCTGCTGCGGGGTCAGGGTCACGGTCTCGACGCCCCCCGTCGCCCCGAGCCGGTAGGCCGAGAGGCCCGGCGACTGGCCGGTGCCGACCGGCACCCGGCTCCGCAGGTCGGGCAGCGCGAAGGTGATCCGGCCGTCGCCGCCGTAGGTGGTGCCGAGAACTCCGTAGAGGGCGTTGTACTGCTGGATCTGCAGGATCTGCCCGGCGCAGTACTTCCAGTTGGTCGGCTCGTAGGGGCCGGCGAACATGATGATCTGGCCGAGATAAAAGTCTGTCATAGAATGGTTTTCCCCCAAATTCGCGGATTTTGCGACGCATATATATCGGATTGCGGCAGACATACGGCATATTCGATTGCCGAATGGCGTCGAATCAAGACGAATGGTGTCGTTTATTGCGTCTGAATCTGATTCGCCTCGACGTGTGAATGCCTATCACGCGAATCGTCCGGCGGGCAATCCTGGTGATGAGGATGAAAATCCGGTCCGGTCCGTACGGAGCCGACTATGAAGCCTCGTGACTCCTCTGGCCCGACCCTTCGGCAAGGACAAGCGGGATGCGAGGGCTTTTCGCGAGATTATCGCCGCCGCCGTGCTGCCTGCCGGAAGATATTCTGGCCTTGACGCGGGTGCCCGGCGCGGCTCATCGGCTGCCGGAACTGGCCTGAGGCGATGTTTGAGTGCCATTGGTTGTGCGATGACTGAATGGGGTTGTCTCGCTCGCCGGATGAAGACCGCAAGTGTGTCGACCGTCGAAAATCCAATCTGTCGTTTGCTGTCCCTCGACGGATTCTCGATGCGTCGGTGCGGGTCGGAAGTAGAGCGATTTAATCTTGACTATAAACATAAATATATAAATATATAACTTTGTATTGCTTGCACTAAACATACATCACCGAAGATAAAAACTCTTAATAAAATTTGTCTTCTTCTTGAGCGGTTCTGCAAAGAAACATCATCGCTATCACGAAGTTGCCTGATTGCAACAGCGCTGGGATAAACTTTTGATTCTTGCGTGTGAGGCCTACTGCAGTCGAAACCGTGGGGCTGGCCCTCTCGACACCCTCGAGTTTTCCATCGCATATCTCCGCTAGACATGTGCGGCGCCAGCGGCGACCTCCCAGCTTAGGATCGGACTACGAAATGGCCGTCAGCACGCTCAATTTCAGCGGATCGTTCACGCAATCCAATACAGCCAACGTCAGCGTATATTTTTATTCCGGTACCAGCGGAACTTATGACACGAGCAATTTTTTAGGGTCGGCTGCCGGGTTCAGGCAGGCCTACGATCCCGCCAACGGCGGCGGGCCCACCTATCAGTTCAACCTCTCGGCGACCGTCGATACCTCGGTGACGACGGTCAACGCGATCGTTTATTCGGGCGGAACCATCAGTGGCTTCACTGGGATCGTCACGAACCTGAACCAGCAGACCTATTCGCTGGCAGCGAACGGTACGGTCCAGAATTATGCGCTTAACAATCAAAGCAGCCGATACACTGTGAACAACGTGGCGGTGACGTCGCCGGCCGGTGCGACCGGCCCGACCGGTGCCACCGGCCCCGCCGGTCCCACGGGCCTGACCGGCGCGACCGGTGCCACCGGCTCCGGCGCGACGGGTGCCACCGGTGCGACCGGCGCCACGGGCGCCACCGGTGCTACGGGCCCGACCGGCTCGGGCGCCACGGGTGCCACCGGCGCGACGGGTGAGACCGGCGCGACGGGTGCCACGGGCGCCACCGGTGCCACGGGCCCGACCGGCTCGGGCGCCACGGGTGCCACCGGCGCGACGGGCGCCACCGGTGCCACGGGCGCGACCGGCCCCACCGGCACGGGTGCGACCGGTGCCACCGGCGCGACGGGTGCCACCGGTCCCACGGGCGCCACAGGTGCGACCGGCACGGGTGCCACCGGCGCGACGGGCGCCACCGGCCCGACGGGTGTCACCGGCGCCACCGGCGCGGGTGCCACCGGCGCGACGGGCGCCACCGGTCCCACGGGCACGACAGGTGCCACGGGTGCCACCGGCGCGACGGGTGCCACCGGCCCGACGGGTGCGGGCGCCACCGGCGCGACGGGCGCCACCGGTGCCACGGGTTCCACCGGCGCGACCGGTGCCACCGGCCCGACAGGTGCGGGCGTGACCGGCGCCACCGGTGCGACGGGCGCCACCGGTGCCACGGGCTCCACCGGCGCGACGGGTGCCACCGGCCCGACGGGTGCGGGCGTGACCGGAGCCACCGGTGCGACGGGCGCCACCGGCCCGACAGGTGCGGGCGTGACTGGAGCCACCGGCGCGACGGGTGCCACTGGCCCGACAGGTGCGGGCGTGACTGGAGCCACCGGTGCGACGGGTGCCACCGGCCCGACGGGTGCGGGCGTGACCGGAGCCACCGGTGCGACCGGTGCGACGGGCTCTCCCGGTGCGACGGGTGCCACCGGGACGGGTGTCACTGGCGCGACGGGCGCGACCGGTTCGGCCGGCGCGACGGGTGCGACCGGCTCGGCCGGCGCCACGGGCGCGACCGGTTCGGCCGGCGCCACGGGTGCGACCGGCTCGGCCGGCGCCACGGGTGCGACCGGCTCGGCCGGCGCCACGGGTGCGACCGGTTCGGCCGGTGCCACGGGTGCGACCGGCTCGGCCGGCGCCACGGGCGCGACCGGCTCGGCCGGCGCCACGGGTGCGACCGGCTCGGCCGGTGCC
>NZ_LWHQ01000006.1:226253-274500 GCF_001653715.1 Methylobacterium platani | reverse complement strand
TGAGCTGGTCGGTCAGGCCCTTCAGCTTGGTGATGCCGGTATTGGCCGCCTGGATTGTCTGGACGCCGTTCGAGACCGCGTCGAGCAGGTTGGTGAGCGACGAGGAGCGCGAGGACAGGCCCTGGGCGGTGAAGAAGCTGCTCGGGTTGTCGAGGGCGCTGTTGACCTTCTTGCCCGAGGCGAGGCGGCTCTGGGTGGTCGAGAGCAGGTCGGCGGTGTCCTGGAGCGTCAGGAGGTTCTGGCGCGTCGCGGCCGTGAGGGTGATGCTGGACGACATGGGGCGACCCTTTTGATCGGTAGAGCCATCGTTTTGACGACGTCGGCAGATTGACCGGGCGGACGTTACCCTTCTCTTAAGGCTAATTTCGCGGGTGGCGGCTTCATAAAATCATGGTTAATCGGCAGTAAATGTCCGAATATGGCGCGACTTTGCTTGATGGCATGGTAAATTCCTTAATCTGCTCGGCCCTAGCGTCGGCGCATGACCGGATTTCCACTCCCATCAGAGATGCCGACCGCCGCCGGGCGGTGAGACCCTCGCGACACCCACACGGACAGGCCATCGGACACACCGCCCATGCCCCTGCGCATCCATCTGAAGCCCAACGAGCGCCTGATCATCAACGGCGCGGCGATCCGCAACGGCGAGCGCGCCACCAGCCTGCTGATCGAGAACACGTGCAAGTTCCTGCGCGAGACCGAGATCATCCCGGAGAGCGGGGCCGATACGGCCTGCAAGCGGCTCTGCGTGACGCTGCAGCTGATCTACCTCGCCGACCACCCGCTCGAGGCCGACGACCTGCTGGTGCGGCAATCGCTCGAGATCCTGCGGAGCATGCCGACGAGCGCGCCCTACCTGGTGGCGATCCACGACGAACTGGCCAACCGGCAGTACCACCGCGCCCTGAAGGCCGGCCGCGAACTCGTGGCCTACGAGCGCACGCTGCTGTCGCGCCTCGCCCCCGCCACCGACGCGGCCTGACACGCCTGCGCAACCAATCCGCCCCGGCCCGGCCGCAATCGGATGGTGTTGACGAGCGCATGACCGACCGCACCCGCATCGACTGGACCGCGCCGGCGCAGCTCGTCGTCTGGCCGGGCGAGGAGACCGAGGAGCGCCCCGTCACGACCCTGCGCGAGGCGGTGCAGGCCGCCGGCGCCATCGCGGCGGGGGTTGCCTGGATCGTGCTCGCCGACGGGCGCATCCTGCGCCCCGGCCAGATCGCCGAGCTTCGGGCGGCCATGACGTCGGGCTGACGGCGTCGGGCCGCCCCCCCCAGCGACGGATCGTCCTCCAACCTCTCACGCCCCGCGCGCGTTGCCTCTCTTGAGAATCGGAGGGGTGATGCTGATCTTCGAATGGATCGCCGGCGTGCTCGTCGTCGCGGTCCTGCTCGCCGGGCTGGCGCGGCGCCTCGGGGCGCCGTTCCCGGCGTTCCTCGCCATCGGCGGGGCGGTCCTGGCCTTCGTGCCGCAGGTCCCGAACCTGCGCCTCGATCCCGACCTCGCGCTCGCGCTCTTCCTCGCCCCGGTCCTGCTCGACGCGGCCTACGACACCAGCCTGCGCGACCTCAAGCGCAACTGGGTCCCCGTGGCGGGGCTCGTCGTCGGCGCGGTCGGGGTCACCACGGCGGCGGTCGCGCTCGTCGCGCACTGGCTCGTGCCCGACATGCCGCTCTCCGCCTGCATCGTCCTCGGCGCCATCGTGGCGCCGCCGGACGCGGTGGCGGCGCTCTCGGTGCTGGCCCATCTCCGGCTGCCCCACCGCCTCGTCACCATCCTCAAGGGCGAGAGCCTGTTCAACGACGCCTCGTCGCTGCTGATCTACCGGCTGGCGCTCGGCGCCGTCGCCACCGGCTCGTTCTCGGCCGCGGAGGTCGCCCCGACCTTCCTCGTCGGCGTCGTCGGCGGCCTCGTCGCCGGGCCCGCGCTGGCCTGGCTCTATGTCCGGCTGATGCGCCGGGTCACCGATCCGCCGAGCGCGGTGGTGCTGCAGTTCGTCACCACCTTCGGGCTGTGGCTCGCCGCCGAGCGGGTCGAGGTCTCGGGCGTGCTGACGGTGGTCAGCTTCGGCCTCACCGTGTCGCGGCTCTCGCCCCAGACCATGCCGGCCCATCTGCGGATCACCTCCAACACCGTCTGGGAGACGGCGGTGTTCGTGCTCAACGTGCTCGCCTTCGTGCTGATCGGCCTGCAGATCGGCCCGATCCTCGAGGGCCTGAGCCCGGCCGAGCGCAGCCGCTACGCCCTCGTCGCCGCAGGCGTATTCGGCACCACCGTGGCGGTGCGCCTCGCCTGGGTGATGGGCGCGCGGGCGATGGCCCGGCTGTGGCACCGGCTCGCCGGGCCGGTGGGGCCGAAGCCGATCGGCCTGCGCTCGGGCACCACGGTGGCGTGGTGCGGCATGCGCGGCGTCGTCACCATCGCGCTCGCGCTCGCGCTGCCAGGCGACTTCCCGCATCGCGACCTCGTGGTGCTGGCGGCGTTCTGCGTCGTGCTCGGCACCCTGGTGATCCAGGGCCTCACCCTGCGCCCGCTCCTCGCCCGGTTCTCGCTCGGCGACGACGATCCGGTCGGGATCGAGATCGGCCGCGCCCGGGCGGCGGCCTACCGGGCCGCCCGCGACAGCCTCGCCGAGGACACCTCGCCCCACGCCGAGGCCCTGCGGCGGGAATTCGAGGCCGGCATCCGCGAGGCCGAGGAGCACGACCAGGGCCTCGCCCCGTCGAGCCTGCCCGCCGACGCATTGCGCCGCCGCGCCGTCGGGGCCGCCCGCGCGGTCATCCTGGATCTGCGCGAGCGCGACGAGATCGGCGACGACGCCTATCTGCGCCTCGAGGAGGAGCTCGACTGGGCCGAGCTCAGCGCCACCCCGCGGGAGGAGGTGGCGCCGTGACGGCGCCGGCGCGGTGCCGGGCCGCGCCGGGCGCACGGCAAAAACGATGGTCAGACCCGGACGGTTGATTGTATCCCGGACGGGCTTGAGACGAAAAACCTGTGCCCGGGCGCACGCTGTCCCGCGCAGGACGAGAAGAGACGGAACGAGCGAGACGCCATGCACGCCACCCGAATGCCCTCGTCGCGGCCGCCATCCTGGATGTCGCGGTTCTTCACGAGCGGCCCCGTCACCTGCATCGAGGACCTGCGCGTGCTCGCCGAGCGGCGGGTGCCGCGGATGTTCTACGACTACGCCGATTCCGGCTCGTACTCGGAAGGCACCTACCGGGCGAACGAGGACGACTTCTCGAAGATCAAGCTGCGCCAGCGCGTCGCCGTCGACATGACGAACCGCACGCTCGCCAGTACCATGGTGGGCCTGCCCGTCAGCATGCCGGTGGCGCTGGCGCCGACCGGCCTCACCGGGATGCAGCACGCCGACGGCGAGATCCTCGCCGCCCGCGCCGCCGCCAAGGCGGGCGTGCCGTTCACGCTCTCGACCATGAGCATCTGCTCGATCGAGGACGTGGCCGAGAATACCGACGCGCCGTTCTGGTTCCAGCTCTACGTGATGCGCGACCGGGACTTCATCGACCGGCTGATCGACCGCGCCAAGGCGGCGCAGTGCTCGGCGCTGGTGCTCACCCTCGATCTCCAGATTCTGGGCCAGCGCCACAAGGACGTGAAGAACGGCCTCTCGACCCCGCCCCGGATGACGATCCCCAACATCGTCAACCTGGCGACGAAGCCGCGCTGGTGCCTGAACATGCTGCGCACGCAGCGCCGCACCTTCCGCAACATCGTCGGCCACGCGCAAGGGGTGGGCGACCTGCGCTCGCTCTCGTCCTGGACCGCCGAGCAGTTCGACCCCCGCCTCAACTGGGACGACGTCAAGCGCATCCGCGACCGCTGGGGCGGCAAGCTGATCCTGAAGGGGATCCTCGATCCGGAGGATGCGGAACTGGCCGCCCAGAGCGGCGCCGAGGCGATGATCGTCTCCAACCACGGCGGCCGCCAGCTCGACGGGGCGATCTCGTCGATCGCGGCGCTGCCGGAGATCGTCCAGGCGGTGGGCGACCGGATCGAGGTCCTGATGGATGGCGGCATCCGCTCGGGGCAGGACGTGATCAAGGCGCTGGCGCTCGGCGCCCACGGCGTCTTCATCGGCCGCGCCTTCCTGTACGGCTTAGGCGCCGGCGGCGAGGCGGGCGTGACCCAGTGCCTCGACATCATCCGCAAGGAGCTCGACGTCACGATGGCGATGTGCGGCCTGCGCGACGTGCGCCAGGTCGACGAGCGGATCCTGGCCGGCCAGCCGGCCCTGTCCAACCGGTCGTTCTGACGCGAGGCTCCGCCCGGCCGCGGGACGACCCGGGGCTGGGCGGAGCGTGAATTCGTTACATGCGGTGCATGTGGCGGTGCATCATGCGGTGACGCATCATGTGCCGCCGGTGCATCATGTGCCGGTGCATCCGGTGGTGGCGCATCATCCGGCGCTCGCCGCGGGTCATCTGCACCGTCTCCACCATCGGGGCGGCCTGGATGCCGGCCGGGCTCGCCGGGGCGGCGGAGGCCGCGCCGATGCCGAAGGTGAGGGTGCCGAGAACGGCAGCCGCCGCGAGGCCCAGAGTCATCTTCTTCATCTTGGGTGTCTCCTCATGCGCGATCCCCGCCGCGCGGCGGGAACCCGCCCGCCGGACGAGGCGGGCTTTCCCGCTCGGGGCGGGTCACGGGAAAGATTCATCCAACGGCATAGGTTCCGGAGAGACGATCGTTTTTCGTCGGGCCCGTGCTTAAAAAAATCTTGCCGGCTGCCGTATCCCCCCGTGCCGCCGCGCGTTTCCCCCCGCATCCCGGAGCGGATGCCGCGACGATCGGGGGAGCGCCAGACCATGCACGAGGGTATCCGGATCCAGGCCGATCCCGACGGCACCTTCTCGCTCCACAGCGATTCCCGGGTGATCCTGCGCGGCCTCTCCCGCGAGCGCGCCTACCGCCTCGCCGGCCGCCTCGGCGAGTTCGTGGAGTACTGATCCTCACGCCGCGCCGCTCACCAGGGCGGCGGCGCGCATCAGGATCGGCAGGATCCGCCCGGCGATCTCCCGCTCGCTCCAGCGCCCGGCCTCGCCGGCGACGTGGAGCGCCCCGAACGGGATCCCGGCCGCGTCGCGGAGCGCCGCCGCGACCACGACCTCGTTCTCGATCACCTCGTGGGTGGCGACCGCGTAGCCGTCGCGCCGCGCCGCCGCCACCGCCTCCATCACGGCGGCGACCCCGGTCTGCGTGAACCGGGTCAGCGGCCGGCGGTCCTCCGCCTCGACGAGGGCCCGCGCCTCCGGCTCCGCCAGGGCCGCCAGCACCGCCCGGCCGCCGGCGCTGCAGAACAGCGGGATCCGGCGCCCGACCAGGTTGGTGTAGTAGGGCTCGGCCCGCGCCTGCAGCCTGAGCGCGTAGACCAGCGACGCATGCGAGAACAGGCTCAGGTCGACCCGCGCATCGCAGTCCCGGCGCACCTCCATCAGGATCGGGGTCGCCCGCTCGATCAGCGGGTGGTTGCGCAGCAGGTGATAGCTCAGATCCAGCACCCGGTCCGACAGGGCGTAGCGCCGCGTCGTCGCGCATTGCTCGAGATAGCCGAGCTGCGCCAGCGTGTGCGTCATCCGCTGGCAGGTACTCTTGTCGTGACCGCAGCGGGCGCTGATCTCCTGCAGCGACAGGTAGCGGGTGCCGCCGAATGCTTCGAGGATGCTGAAAGCTTTTTCGACGGATTGCACAAAGAGCCGGCTTCGCGCCGTTTCCGGCCCATCCTCCGTTGACACCGCGCGCCTCCCTGTCCCAGCATAAGATGCAATGCAGCGTATTGCATGGCAATACAAGTGAATTTGGGGAACCGGGATGCAAGGGACGGTCGCCGCAGCGGGGCCACGCTCCGCCCTCGATCCGCGGGCGCGCAAGGCGATCTCCGCCGCCTGCATCGGCAACATGCTCGAATGGTACGATTTCGGGGTCTACGCCTTCCTGGCCGGGGCGATCTCGGCGGCGTTCTTCCCGTCCGGCGATCCCACCGCCTCGCTGCTGGCGACCTTCGCGGCCTACGGCGTCGGCTTCCTGGCGCGCCCGTTGGGCGGCGCGGTGATCGGGCGCCTCGGCGACCGGCGCGGGCGCAAGGTCGCCCTCGTCCTCACCCTGCTGATGATGGCGCTCGGCACGATCGGGCTCGGCCTGCTGCCGACCTACGCCCAGATCGGAATCGCCGCGCCGGTGCTGCTCGTCACCCTGCGCATCCTCCAGGGCATCGCGGCGGGCGGCGAGTGGGGCGCCTCGACCGCCTTCATCATCGAGTGGGCGCCGGAGGGGCGCCGAGGCCTGTTCGGCTCGTTCCAGCAGGTCAGCACCGCGTCGGGCATCCTGCTCGGCTCAGGGGTCGCCGCCCTCCTCACCTCGCTCCTGAGCCCCGAGGCGATGCTGGCCTGGGGCTGGCGGATCCCGTTCCTGCTCGGCGCCTCGCTCCTCGTCGTCGGCATCCTGATCCGCCGCAGCGTCGACGAGACGCCGGTCTTCGAGGCCGAGGTCCAGGAGCGCAAGGCCGCCGCGGCCCCCTCCGAGAGCGGCCCGCGGCTGGGCCTGCGCGCCTTCGGCTTCACGATCTTCTGGACCGTGTCGTACTACATGCTGCTGTCCTACATGCCGACCTTCACGCAGAAGTTCGGCGCGCTCACCGCCTCGCAGGCCCTGTGGTCGAACACGATCGGGCTCGTCGCGATGGTGCTGACGGTCCCGGTCTTCGGCCACCTCTCGGACCGGATCGGCCGCAAGCCGCTGCTGATCGCGAGCGCGGTCGCGGCGATCCTCCTGTCCTACCCGCTGTTCCGGGTCGTCGCCGACGGCGCGGGCTTCCTCACGGTGGTGGCGATCCAGGTCGTGTTCGGGGTGATCGTCGCGCTCTATTCGGGCCCGGGGCCGGCGGCGATCTCGGAGATCTTCCCGAGCCACCTGCGCTCGACCTGGATGTCGATCGGCTACACGCTGGCGGTCGCGGTGTTCGGCGGCTTCGCGCCCTTCGTCGCCACCTGGCTCATCGCCGCGACCGGCTCGGCGCTCGCGCCGGCGGTCGCCTACCTGATCCCGATGGCGGCGGTCACGCTCGCCGTCCTCGTGCGCATGCCGGAGACCGGCAGGGCGCGGCTCGCCTGACGCGAAGGAGCGCCGATCATGACCGACCTCTCCGATCTCAAGCCGTGGCAATGGCCCGAGAGCCACTGGCGCCGGCGCGTCGACAAGGTCCGGGCCGGCCGCACCCTGGCGCCGGCCTGGCCCGGGGCCAAGCGCTGCGCGGTCGCCCTGTCCTTCGACGTCGACCACGAGACCAACGAGCTGCGCGACGGCGGCAAGTCCCTCGGGCGGCTGTCCTGGGGCCAGTACGGCAACCGCCAGGGGATGCCGCGCATCCTCAGGCTGCTCGCCGAGCACGACGTCCCGGCGAGCTTCTACGTGCCGGCCGTGGTGGCGATGCTCTACCCCGACGAGCAGCGCGCCGTGGTGGCGGCCGGCCACGAGATCGGCATCCACGGCTGGATCCACGAGCTGAACTCGGTGCTGCCGCGGGAGGCCGAGCGCGACCTGATGCTGCGCAGCGCCGACGCCCTGGAGCGGATCACGGGGACGCGCCCGGTCGGCCTGCGCACCCCGTCCTGGGACTATTCGGACGCGACGCTGGCGATCATCCGCGAGATGGGGCTGCGGTACGATTCGTCGCTGATGGCCGACGACAGCTGCTACGAGCTGATGGAGGACGGCGAGCGGACCGGCGTGGTCGAGATCCCGGTCGAGTGGATCCGGGACGACGCGCCGTACTTCATGATGAGCCGGTTCGAGGGGTTGCGGCCGCATATCGGGCCCGAGGACGTGCTCGCGATCTTCATGCGCGAGTTCGAGGGCGCCTACCGCGAGGGCGGCCTGTTCCAGCTCACCATGCACCCGCACATCATCGGCTACCGCTCGCGGCTGTGGATCGTCGAGGAGCTGATCCGCGCCGCCAAGGCGAAGGGCGACGTGTGGTTCGCCACGCATGCCGACATCGCCGCCCACGCGGCGACGGCGCTGTGAGATGATTCCCGCGCCCGGCCCGGCGGAGCTTCGGCCCGCCCTCGACCGCCTGCACCGCCTCGTCGCGTGCGAGACGCCGAGCTACGATCCCGGCGCGCTCGCCGCCGGCCTCGCCCTGATGCGCGAGGAACTGGCGGCCGACGGCCTCGCGGTCGCGCCCGCCGATCCCGCCCTCGCGGCGGCCGGCGCCGTCCGGGCGAGCTACGACCGGGGCGGGGCGCTGACCGGGCCGCCGATCCTGGTCCTCGGCCATCTCGACACCGTGCATCCGGTCGGCGAACTCGGGACCAACCCGTGGCGGATCGAGGGGAGCCGCGCCTTCGGGCCCGGCATCCTCGACATGAAGGGCGGGATCGTGCTGGCGCTCGAGGCGTTGCGCCGGGCCGGTCCCGATCTCGCCCGGCCGGTCGAGATCCTGATCACCTCGGACGAGGAGATCGGCTCGCCCCGCTCCCGCGGGCTGATCGAGGCGCGGGCGCGAGGTGCGGCCTGCGTGCTCGTGCCCGAGCCCGCCCGCGACAACGGCGGCCTCGTCGTCGGCCGCCACGCGATCCTGCGCTACGCCCTGTCGGCGAGCGGCCGGCCCGCCCATGCCGGCCGCGATCCGGGGCAGGGGGTGTCGGCGATCCACCGGCTCGCCCGCGCGATCGTGGCGCTCGAGAGCCGCAGCGTGACGGGGGCGAGCCTCAGCGTCGGAGTGATCGGCGGCGGGCGCTGGGTCAATTGCGTGCCCGAGCGCGCCGCGGCCGAGATGCTGTGCGTCGCCGCCGACGCGGCGCGGCGCGCCGAGATCCAGGGAATCGTCGCCGCGGAGGCCGACGAGCGGCTGACGGCGGAGCTCGCGAGCGAGCGCCCGCTCTGGCGCACCGGGGCGGGGGACCGGGCGCTCTACGACGCCGCGCAGGCGGCGGCGGCGCTGCTCGGGGTCGCGGTCTCGCCGGAGGTGTCGGGCGGCGGCTCGGACGGCAACTTCACCGGGGCGCTCGGTGTGCCGACCCTCGACGGGCTCGGCCCCCGCGGCGCCGGGCTCCACGCCCATGACGAGCACCTGGACCTCGCGAGCCTGGGGCCGCGGATCGCCGTGATGGCGAACCTGCTGGTGCGGGTCGGAGGCGAGGAGGCCGTCGCGGCGGCCCGGACGACATCGGCTCGTCCATCCCATCCCCTCACATCGGAGCCTGTCTGAGGGGTTTGCCTGTCGTCAGGATCTTGACGATCAGGGATATGCTGCGCTCCCACCTCATCCTGTGGTGTCGGTCGATTGACAATCGACCGACACCACAGGATGAGGTCGCGTCCAGGATATGTCCCGCTGCTTCCAGCTTCCTGACAGACGATCCTGCGAAAATAGCCTCCCTGGATGAGACCGATGGCTGAGATAGGTCCGGCTGTCTCGAATTTTCTCTGGAAAATCTGCTCGATCAACTTCCCTGTACGGACTGCAACCCGTGATGCGCCGGGCGTCGCGCCATGCGCCACGCGAAAAACCCCGCGCCCGCATCCCGCCCTTGACACCGGTCGCTCATTTTGTGAGTTTGTCCGTACAAATAAGGGAGGATCCGATGCGCGAAGGCGGCACCCGCCACGTCACCCCGTTCGGCCGCTACCTGGAAGAGTTCGCCATCGGCGACGTCTACGAGCACCGCCCCGGGCGCACGATCACGGAGAGCGACAACATCAACTTCTCCCTGATGACGATGAACTTCCACCCGATGCATTGCGACCGGGCCTTCGCCGAGAAGAGCGAGTTCGGGAAGCCGCTGGTGAATAGCGGGCTCAGCCTCGCCATCGTGCTCGGGATGACGGTGGCCGACGTCAGCGGCAAGGCGATCGCCAATCTCGGCTGGCGCGAGATCAACCTCACCGGGCCGGTCTTCCCCGGCGACACGCTCTACGCCGAATCCGAGGTGCTGGAGACCCGCGAGTCGCGCTCCCGGCCGACGCAGGGGATCGTCACGGTCAAGACCCGGGCGTTCAAGCAGGACGGCACGCCGGTGATGGACTTCGTCCGCAGCGCGCTGGTGCCCAAGCGCGGCCACGGCGTCGGCGAGGCCTGAGACCCGTACCCGAGATCCGCATCGGACCCGAGCCGAGAACGGCCGGGCGTTCCAGGGAGGACGCGGTTCCATGGCACAGCCATCCATCGTCCAGGCACCGATCGTGAACGCGGGAGCCCGCCTCGACCGGCTCCCGATCGCCCGGTTCCACTGGCGCATCCTCGGGCTGATCGGCGCGGGCGCGGCGCTCGACGCCTTCGACATCTACCTCGCCGGCGGCGTGATCGCGGCGATGCTGCAGGAGGGGTTCTCGACGCCGGCCCAGAACGCCACCTTCGTGGCGGTCACCTTCGCGGGCATGCTCGGCGGCGCCGGCCTCGCCGGCTATGTCGGCGACCGCTACGGACGGCGGGTCTCCTACCAGTTCAATCTCGGCCTGTTCGGGCTCGCCTCGATCGCGGCGTGCTTTGCCCCGACCATCGAGATCCTGACGCTCTGCCGCTTCGTCATGGGCATCGGGCTCGGGGCCGAGCTGGTGGTGGCGGCCGGCACGCTCTGCGAGTTCGTGCCGCCTGCCTATCGCGGCCGCTGGATCGCGATCCTCGGCATCCTCACCAATTCCGGGCTCTTCCTCGCGACCAGCATCGGCTACCTCGTCATCCCGAACCTCGGCTGGCGGGCGATGTTCGCGATCGCGGGCCTGGGCGCCCTGGCGATCTGGGTGATGCGCAAGCAGATGCCGGAATCGCCCCGCTGGCTCGAGGCGGTCGGGCGGCGCGAGGAGGCGGAGAGCACGCTCCGGGCGATCGAGGCGGAGGTCGGCGCCGGCCGCACCCTGCCGCCCGTGGCGACCGTGCGCAGCCTGGAGGCGCCCGCGGTGCCGTTCACCGCCCTGTTCCGCCCCGGCATGGCCGGGCGCAGCGTGGCGGCGGCCTTGACCTGCATGGCGGTCAACGTCGCGGTCTACGGCTTCGTCGCCTGGCTGCCGACCTTCCTGGTCGGGCAGGGGATGAGCGTGGTGCGCTCGCTCGGCTTCACCACCCTGATGTCGCTCGGCAGCGTCGCCGGCGCCCTCGTCGGCATGGGCCTGGGCGACCGGGTCTCGCGCCAGCGCTCGCTCGTCGGCACCTGCCTCGCCATCATGGCGCTCGGCTCGGTCTACGCCACCCTGCGCGAGCCGGTCGCGATCACGGTGGTGGGATTCACCCTCGTCACCAGCATCTACACGCTCGTGACGCTCGGGCTCTACGCCTACATCCCGGAGCTGTTCCCGACCCATTTGCGCCTGCGCGGCACCGGATTCGCCGGCATGTGCGGGCGCGCCACCTCGATCGCGACGCCGTTCCTGGTTGTCGCCCTGTTCGACCGCTTCGGCTTGCCGGGCGTGCTCGGCATGGTCGCCTGCATGCTGGTGCTGCTCTGCGCGGCGATCCTGCTGCTGCGGGTCGAGACCGGCGGCCTCTCCCTCGACGAGGCCGATGCCGAGCCCGCTCCCGCGCCGGCCCCCGCCGGCCTGCGCCGCCCCGCCTGAATTCGTCCGAGAAGGATTGCCGTCATGGACATGAAGACGCCTGCCGACCACCTCGACGAGGACGCCCTGATCCTCGACTCCGTCGACCGCTTCCTCGCCACCGAGGTGAAGCCCTACGTCCACGACCTCGAGGCCCGGGACGAGTACCCGGCCGCCATGGTCGAGGCGATGAAGGAGCTCGGCCTGTTCGGCTGCCTGATCGAGCCCGAATACGGGGGCTTGGGCCTCTCGACCGCGACCTACGCGAAGATCATCGAGCGGATGTCGGCGGTGTGGATGTCGATCAGCGGCATCGTCAATTCGCACCTGATCATGGCGATGGCGGTGCAGCGCTACGGGACGCAGGAGCAGAAGGAAGCCTATCTTCCCCGCTTCGCCACCGGCGAGCTGCGCGGCGGCATCGCGCTCACCGAGCCCGATTGCGGCACCGACCTCCAGGCGATCCGCACCACCGCCCGGCGCGACGGCGACGACTACGTCGTCAACGGCACCAAGACCTGGATCACCAACAGCTATTACGGCAATACCTTCGCCCTTCTGGTGAAGACCGACCCGGCGGCGAACCCGCGCCACAAGGGCATGAGCCTCCTCATCGCCGAGAAGGGCCCGGGCTTCGAGGTCAGCCGCAAGCTGCCGAAGCTCGGCTACAAGGGCATCGATACCTGCGAGATCTCGTTCCAGGATTACCGCGTGCCCGTCGACCGGGTGGTCGGCGGCGCCGAGGGGCGGGGCCTGCAGCAGATCCTCGGCGGGCTCGAGCTCGGCCGCATCAACGTCGCGGCCCGCGGCGTCGGCGTCGCCCAGGCGGCGCTCAAGGAGGCGGTGGCGTATTCGCAGGTGCGCAAGACCTTCGGCAAGCCGATCTGCGAGCACCAGGCGATCCAGCTCAAGCTCGGCGAGATGGCGACCCGGGTCGAGGCCGCCCGGCTCCTGACCTACCGCGCCGCCGAGGCCTTCGACCGGGGCGAGCGCTGCGACATGGAGGCCGGCATGGCGAAGTACTTCGCCACCGAGGCCGCGGTCGAGAACGCCACCGAGGCGATGCGCATCCACGGCGCCTACGGCTACTCGAAGGAATACGACGTCGAGCGGCTCTACCGCGACGCCCCCCTCCTCGTCATCGGCGAGGGCACCAACGAGATGCAGCGCATCATCATCGCCAAGCAGCTCGTCGAGAGGAACCCGGTCTGATGGACGCCCTGCACGACGATCTCGCGGTCGGGGCGGCGCAGGCTCTCCAGCCCGACCACGCCGCCGAGGCGGGACCCGCCTCCGGTCCCTCGCCCGCCCTGCCGCTCGCCGGCCTCAAGGTGCTGTCGGTCGAGCAGTACGGTGCCGGGCCGTTCGGCACCCAGCACCTCGCCGATCTCGGCGCCGAGATCGTCAAGATCGAGAACCTGCAGGATGGCGGCGATATCGGCCGCCATGTCGGTCCCCATTTCCTGGAGCCGGGCGACAGCCACTTCTACGAGGCGTTCAACCGCAACAAGCGCTCGCTCGCCCTCGACCTCAAGGCGCCGGAGGGCCGGGAGGTCCTGCGCGCCCTGGCGGCGGGGGCGGATGCGGTGTTCAACAACCTGCGTGGCGACCTGCCGGCCAAACTCGGCCTCGACTTCGCCAGCCTCGGCGCGGTCAACCCGGCGCTGGTCTGCGTCCACCTCTCGGCCTACGGCCGCACCGGCTCGCGGGCGGCCTGGCCCGGCTACGACTACCTGATGCAGGCCGAGGCCGGCTACCTCTCGGTCACCGGCGAGCCGGACGGCCCGCCGGCCCGGATGGGCCTGTCGATCATCGACCTGATGACCGGCACCACCGCCGCCATGGCGCTGCTCGCCGGTGTCGTGGAAGCGCGCCGCACCGGGCGCGGGCGCGACTACGACGTCAGCCTGTTCGACGTCGCGCTGCACAACCTCTGCTACGTGGGGTCGTGGTACCTCAACAAGGGCGTCGTCACGACCCGCGAGCCCCGTTCCAGCCACCCCTCGCTCACCCCGAGCCAGCTCTACCGCACCGGGGACGGCTGGATCTTCATCATGTGCCAGAAGGAGAAGTTCTTCCGGATCCTGGCCGAGCGCGTCGGCCATCCGGAATGGCTGGAGGATCCCGACTTCGCGACCTTCCAGGCGCGGCTCGCCAACCGGCCGCGGGTCAACGCGGCGATCGACGCCGCGCTCTCGGTCCGCACCACCGCCGAGTGGATGGACATCCTCGGCGGCGCGGTGCCGGTGGCGCCGGTCCACGACGTGCGCGAGGCCCTCGAGAACGGCTTCGTCCACGAGCAGGAGCGGGTCCTCGATTTCGCCCATCCCCGCCACGGCGCGATCCGCGGCATCGCCTCGCCGGTCCGGGTCGCGGGTGCGGCCCATCCGGTCAAGGCGGCGCCGGATCTCGGGCAGGATACCGACGCGGTGCTGGGGCGGGCCGGGTTCTCCGGCGAGGCGATCCGGGGGTTGCGGGAGCGGGCGGTGGTGCGGTGAGGGGACGAGCCGCCGGGACCGGGAGATCGCGGGATCCCCTCTCCCCAGTGGGAGAGGGGTAGGGGCGATCGAAGATCGCGCAGGGTGACACGCTTCCGTGTGGAACTGTGACCGTCGTGCTGACAGCGGGACTGTCAGCGTCTTCTGCGGAACCGTAGCACCCTCACCCCCGGCCCCTCTCCCACACGGGAGAGGGGAGGCGCGTCCAACCTTCATTCGAACGGATCATGCGGAAGCCGCAGCAGCCGCGCCCCACGATCTGACGAAGCGCCGGCCCATCCGCTCGCAACCCTCACCAACGGCACCGCCGGGGAGATGACAGACGCGACCGCCATCATATGTGATGATCGCGACCTCACCCGCGGTCATCCCGCTTCCCCCAATCCCCGGTCCCATGGCCCTCATCGCTCCGCAGCCCCGCTACCTGCAGCTCGCCCAGACCCTGATCAGCGAGATCGAATCGGGCCGCTACCCGGTCGGTGCCCTGATGCCGACCGAGTTCGCCCTGTGCGAGCAGTTCGGGGCGAGCCGCTTCACCGTGCGCGAGGCGATCAAGCGCCTCGTCGAGCTCGGCCTCGTCAGCCGGCAGGCCGGGGTCGGCACGAGGGTGCTGAGCGCGCAGTCGCGCACCGCCTACCGGCAGGTGATGCAGGGCCTCGACGACCTGCAGCAATACACCGCCGAGACGGTGCTGGAGATTCTCGACGTCGAGATGGCGCCGCTCGCCGAGGACATCGCGGCGCTGGCCCAGGCGCCCGTCGGGCAGTCCTGGCTGCACATGCGGGGCCTGCGCCACCGCGAGGGCGAGGCGGAGGCGCCGCTCTGCGTCACCGAGATCTACATCCATCCGGCCTTCCGCGCGGTGCGCGAGGTCGGCGGGCGCTCGACCGTGCCGGTCTACGTGCGCCTGGAGGAGCAGTTCGGCGAGAGCGTCGCGGAGGTGCAGCAGCAGATCCGCGCGGTGGTGCTCACGCCCGACCAGGCGGAACGCCTCGGCGCCGCGCCCGGCGCGCCGGCCCTGTGGATCTGCCGGCTCTACCTCAACCGCCGGGCCGAGGTGATCGAGGTCGCGACCAGCGTGCACCCGGCCGAGCGGTTCAGCTACTCGGCGGTGTTCCGGCGCGAGCGCCCGGCGGCCCGATCCAGGCAGGAGGAAACCGATGAGGCGTGAGCGCAGCTACCTGTTCTGTCCCGGCGACCGCCCGGAGCGCTTCGACAAGGCGCTGGCGAGCGGCGCCGACCGGGTGGTGCTCGACCTCGAGGACGCGGTCCTGCCCGACGCCAAGGCTGCGGCGCGCGACACGCTGGCGGACTGGCTCGCCCGCGCCGCGCCCGGCGCCGCGATGGTGCGGGTCAACGCCGCCGGCACGCCCTGGCACGCCGACGACGTCGCGGCGCTCGCCGGCCTGCCGGGCCTCGCCGGGCTGATGCTGCCGAAGGCGGAACAGCCGGACCAGATCCGGTCCCTGCGGGCGGTCCTGGCGCCCGAGCGGACGATCGTCGCCCTGGTCGAGACGGTGCGGGGCATCGCGGGCCTGCGGGCGCTCGCCGGGGCGGAGGGCCTGGATCGCCTCGCCTTCGGGTCGGTCGATTTCTGCACCGAGACCGGCATCCGCGGCCAGGGCCGCGAGCTCGACTTCGTCCGCGGCCAGCTGGTGCTCGAATCGGTGCTCGCCGGGCTCCGGGCGCCGGTCGAGGGCGTCACCGTCGCGGTGAAGCGCGACGACGTGCTCGCCGAGGACGTGGCGCGGGCGCGCAGCTTCGGCTTCGGGGCGAAGCTCTGCATCCACCCGTCCCAGGTCGCGGCGGTCAATGCCGGCCTGTCGCCGAGCGAGGACGAGATCGCCTGGGCCCGCCGGGTGGTGGAGGCCAGCGCCACCGGCCCCGGGGCGATCGTGGTCGACGGCAAGCTCGTCGACCGGCCGATCCTGCTCCAGGCCGAAGCGATTCTGGCTCAGATGATTTCGGCTCGAGGCGCATGACCACCGCCCTCGACCTGATCGCCGAGGCCTTCGCGCCGCTCCCCGGCCGGCGCCTCCTCGATATCGGCTGCGGCGCCGGTGCGCTCGCCCGCGCCCTCGCCGCCCGCGGCGCCACGGTCGCGGGCCTCGATCCGTCGGCGACGGCCCTGGCGCAGGCGCGGGCGAGCCTGCCGGAGGCCGACCTGCGCCCCGGCGCGGCCGAGGCGCTGCCCTGGGCCGACGGCACCTTCGACGGCGCGGTCTTCGTCAACTCCCTGCACCACGTCCCCGGCCCCGGCATGGGGGCGGCCCTGCGCGAGGCCGCCCGGGTCACCGGCCCGGGCCGCGGCATCGTGGTGGTCGAGCCCCTGGCCGAGGGCAGCTTCTTCCGGGCGATGCGCCGCATCGAGGACGAGACCGCGATCCGCGCCGAGGCGGCGGCGGCGCTCGCGGCCTTTGCGGCCGACGGCGTGGTGGCGATCGAGCGGGACACGGTCGTCGACCGTGTCGAGACCTTCGCGGATCTCGACGCCTTCCTCGCCCGGGTCACCGCCGGCGACCCTGGACGCGCGGCCGCGGCGCGTGCGGATCGCGCGGCGATCGGCGAGGATGTCCGCGCGCAGGCGGCGCGGGGGGAAGGCGGGTTCGTCCTGCGCCAGCCGCTGCGGGTGGTGGTCTTGCGGGTCGCGGGCTGAACTCGCTCTCAGGGATCTGGACAATTCGCAGAACGAGGGTGCGCATTCCCTTCTCCCCGCGGGCGGGGAGAGGGCCGTGTCCCTGTTCAAGGGATACGGCGAGGCGGTAGCCGAAGGTGAGGGGGAGGTGCCGGATGTGGCTCTTCCGGAGACACCCCCTCACCCTCGCTCCGGCTTCGCCTCCGCTCCCTTCGCCCCCGACAGGGGGGGCGAAGGCCTCTCCCCGCCCGCGGGGAGAGGAGAAAGCCCGCGCTTCATCCTGGTCCGGGAACATCTCGATCGACGGGGCTCGAGGGGCACCCCCTCACCCCATCAACCGCACCAGCGCCCCCATCGCCGCCTGCCCCTCCCTCGTGTCGAACGTGTCGGCGAACCGGGTGGCGAAGCTCGCGACCGAGCTGGTGATCCCGCCCGCCGCCTCGATCTCGCGCAGGGCCGCCGCCTCGGTGCGGTCCGAGAAGCCGCCGCCGGCGTCGAGGAGCACGTGGACGTCGAGGCCGGCCGCCCGGGCCGCGAGGGCGGCGTGGAGCACCACCACCTCGCTCGCCACCCCGGCGATCGCCAGCACCCGCCGGCCGGTGCCGATGAGCGCGTCGCGGGAAGGCGGGTGGGCGAAGACCGCGGGACCGCCGCGCTTGAGGACCGGGATGTCCGGCAGGATCGCGGTGATCTCGGCGATCGGCCGGGGGTCGTCGGTGCCGAACGGCACCACCGAGGCGAAGGCCGGCAGGCCGAGGTCGCGGGCGACGCCGGCGAGCGCCCCGGCCGACTTGCGGAGGGCGGCCTCGTCGGCGGTGGCGGCGTGGCCGACGATGCTGTCCTGAAGGTCGGCGAAGAGGATGGCGACGTCGGCGGGAGCGAGCTGGGGCATGGGATCTTCCGTGCAGGGCGGCGCGGGGCGCGCCGGCGATGGGCCTCGAAGCCTCCGCCGGGCGCCCCGGTTCCATGAGGCCGGTGTCGCGTCCCGGGGGCGGGGCGCCCCCGGGACGGGTTCAGGCCGCGGCGCGGGCGCCCGGCGCGGCGGCGATCTCGCGCAGCACCTCGGCGGTGTCGGCGACGCGGCCCCACAGGCGCGAGAAGCCGCGCAGGGTCGCCTCCTGCATCGCCTCGCTGCAGGTGCCGGTGGCGTCCGACACCATCACCACCCCGAAGCCGCGGTCCGAGGCCTCCCGCGCCGTGGTCTCGACGCAGTTGTTGGTCGAGACGCCCGTCACCACGATCGTGTCGATGCCGAGGGAGCGCAGCACGCCCTCGATGCCGGTCGAGGCGAAGGCGCCCTGGGTGCGCTTGTTGATGACGAGCTCGCCCGGGAGCGGCTCGAGGGCGTCGACGATCTCGTGCTCGCGGGTGCCAACCGTGTTGTTGGTGGCGCGGAAGAACGCCGCGGTGCTGGGCGGCGCGTCGGAGAAGTCCGGCAATTCGCAGCCGAGGGTGACGTGGACGACCCGGGCGCCCGCATGCCGGAAGCCGTCGAGCAGCCGGCGGGTGTTGGGCACCACCACGTGGTCGACGCGGTCGAACCGATAGGCGGCCTCGTGCAGCCGGCCCTCGCGGGCAAGCAGCGCGCCGAGGCCGTGGTCGCGGCTGCCGGAGGCGTATTGCAGGTCGACCGGGACGAGGGCGGTGCGGCGCGGATCGATGGCGACCCGGCGGGTGAAGAGATCGACGTAGGAGGGATGCATGACAAGAATCCTTTCCGGAGAGAACAGGGTCAGGCGAGCCGGCCGCGGGCGAGGCCGCGGACGGGATCGGGTGCGCCCTCGCTCTCGGCCTCCTCGAGGGAGCTCGCCCGCATCTCGACCGGCAGGAGCAGGACGCTGACCGCGAGCAGCGCCAGCACGCTCACGACCATCCCGACGACGCCCGAGACGCCGAAGGCGGTGAACAGCCAGACCACCGCGTACGGCATGGTGATCGAGGCGAGCCGGCCGCAGGCATTGGCGAAGCCCCCGCCGCGCAGGCGCAGCGCCGTCGGGAACAGCTCCGGGCCGTAGGAGTAGAACGCCACCGCGACGAGGAAGTAGATCGCGCTCACCAGCCCGAACCCGACCGCCGTCACCGCCGCCGGGTCGGTCGTCTGCGGGTAGAGGAGGGCGAACAGCCCGACGACGGCGCAGGCGCCGACCATCGAGGCCTTGCGCGGCAGCCGGTCCGCCAGCAGGAAGCCGACGAGGGCGCCGAACGGCCCGCCGACCGTCATCAGGGTGGTGAAGCCGAGGGACTGGACCACCGACAGGCCCTGCTTGACCATGAAGGTCGGGATCCAGGCGATCATGCCGTAGACCGCGATGTTGATCGCGACGTGCGAGAGCGCCGCCACGAAGGTGCGCCCTCCGAGCGCCCGCGAGAACAGGGCCCGCATCGGCATCCCGGGCTGGCGCAGGTCGCGGGTGACCGGCACCGCCGGCAGCGCCCCCCGCTCGGCCGCCACCTCGGCCTCGATCTTCGAAAGCGTCGCTTCCGCCTCGTCGAGCCGGCCGCGGGATTCGAGCCAGCGGGGCGATTCCGGCATCTGCTTGCGCAGGATCCAGACCCCGAAGGCGCCGATCCCGGCGAGCACGAACATCACCCGCCAGCTGAACTGGGGAATCAGGAAGTAGCCGGCGGCGTTGGCTGCGGGCAGCCCGACATTGATCAGCATGCCGAGCAGCGCGCCCCAGCGTCCGCGATGCGAGGGCGGGATGAACTCGCACAAGGTCCCGGCCGCCACCACCAGCTCGGCCCCGAGCCCGATGCCCATCACGAAGCGGCAGAGCGTCAGCACCGTGATGTTGGGGGCAAAGCACGCGGCGAGCGAGGCGAGGCCGAAGATCGCCAGGTTGGTCTGGTAGGAGAAGCGCCTTCCGTAGCGGTCGCCGAGATAGCCGGAGCTGGCCGCCCCGATCAGCATGCCGAAGAAGCCGCTCGAGACGAACAGCGCGCCCTGCGGCAGGGTGGCGAAGCCGTCCTTGACCAGCGCCGCCACGACGCTGCTGGCGAGGTAGACGTCGAAGGCGTCGACGAAGCCGCCGGCGGCGATCAGCCAGAGCATTCGCCAGTGGAAGCGCGAGACCGGGAGCCGGTCGAGCCGCGCCCCCGCATTGACGATGTGGGCCATGGGGTTTCCTCCTGGTGACGCGGCCTTTGGCGGCCGTCTGTCTCGGGTGTCGCTCGAGCGCTTCACGATCGCGCTGCAATCGCGAAGCTCTCTAAGTCTTTGTTTTATTACATTTTCTGCGATGAACCGGTTTTCACTTCGTCGGAAAATGCTCTAGTGCCGCGCGAGGAAGCCGAGCAGCGCGTCGGCGAACTCGGCCTTGCGCGTCGAGCCGGCGATGACGTGGGCGGCGAGCGGCATGTCGAGCCCCTCGGCGTTCGGGATCGCCGCCTCGATCGGCTTCGTCGTGCGCGGCCCCGTCACCTGGTCGAGGCCGGCATGCTGGACGAGGGTCGGGGCCCGGATGGCGCCCGCCCGGTCGCGGGCGTCGTGGGCCAGGCAGGCCTCGATCAGGCGGGCATGGGCCGGGACGCGGCCGTTGAGCTCGCTCCAGACGCCGGTCTCGCCGAGCAGCCGGTCGATGGTGCGGGCGTAGTAGTCCGGCTCGAAGGAGAGCAGCGAGACGACCTTCTGGAAGGTCAGGAAGCCGGATTCGGCGTGGACGTCGAGCAGCATCTGCAACTGGTCGGCGAGGAAGCGGTCGACCGCGATCCAGGCACCGGTATTGACCATCGAGCGGGCCAGCTCCGGCCGGCGGATCGCCACCTCCTGCATGATGCAGGCGCCCATCCCGATCAGCCCGACGAGGTGGGCTTGCGCGATGCCGAGATGCTGGGAGAGCCCGATCACGTCCTCGGCGTAGAGGGCGGTGGTGGCGGGAACGGAGAGGTCGTCGTCCGACTCGCCGATGCCGCGATGGTCGAAGATCACCACGCTGTAGCGCTCGGTGAGCCCCTGCGGCAGGTGGCGCTCCCCGCCGTGGCAGAAGGTGCCCCAGCCGCCCGACAGGATCACGGGCTCGCCCGTGCCGTGGACCTCGTAGTGCATCCGGTGTCCGTTGATCGTCGCGCTCGGCATGGGTCGTCGTCCTCGGTGGGGGGGGATGTCAGGTCGCGGGCCGGCCGGAGAGGACCGCGCCGGTATGCTCGCCGAGGGCCGGCTCGCGCAGGCGCGGCTCCGGCGGCTCGTCGCGGAAGCGGATCGCCGGGGCGACGTGGCGCCGCCCGGCCGCGTCGGTGAGGATCATGCCGCGGGCAAGCGCGTGCTCGTCGGAGAGCGCCTCCGGCAGGGTCTTCACGGGAGCGAAGCACACGTCGAGCGGGCGGAACCACTCCACCCACTCGGCCTGGCTCCGGGTGAGGAAGACCTCGCGCAAGTAAGCGATCAGCGGCGCCTGGTGCGGCCCGGGGCCCGCCTCGCAGAGCGGCACGAGGTCGAGGCGGCCGAGCTTGCCGAGCAGGGTGCGCACGAACTTGATCTCCTGGCCGCCGAGCACCACGTGGCGGTGGTCGGCGGTCTCGTAGACCTGGTAGAAGGCCGAGCCGCCCATGCTGCGCTCGTGCTTGGGGTTGGCGTGGCGGTTTTCTGCCAGCGCCGGCCCGAGCACGTTCGGCATCGAGGCGAGGACGCTCTCGTGCATCGAGACGTCGATGTAGTCGCCCCGCCCGGTCTGCTGGCGGCGCAGGAGCGCCATCAGCACGCCCGAGAGCGCGTGGAGCGAGGCCAGCATGTCGGCGGCCGGGATGCCGGGGATCGCCGGCGCGTCGTCGCGCCCCAGCGTGATGCCGATCGAGCCCGCCAGCGCCTCGGTGGCGAGGTCGTGGGCGGGCATTCCGGCATAGGGCCCGGTCTGCCCGAAGGCGCTGATCGCGCAGTAGACGATGCCGGGATTGCGCGCCCGCACCGCCTCGTAATCGACGCCGAGGCGCTTCACCACGCCGGGCCGGAAGGTCTCGACGAAGACGTCGGCCTCCGCGCACAGGGCCAGCAGCGCCTCGCGGCCTTGCGGCGACTTGAGGTCGAGGACGACGCTGCGCTTGCCGCGGTTGACGTTGCGGAAGAACACCGTCGAGGGCCCGTCCGCCGGGCCGATGGCGCGGCCGGGATCGCCCTCGCCGGGGGGCTCGACCTTGATCACCTCGGCGCCGTGGTCGGCCAGCACCATGGTCAGGTACGGACCGGGCAGGAACACCGAGAGATCGACGACCTTGAGACCGGTGAGCTTCATGCCACGGCCTCCGCCGCAAGTCCGAGGATGTCGCCGGTATCCGCGCCGAGCGGGCTGCAGGGGGCGGCCGCCGGCCGGTGGCCGTCGATCTTGAGGGGATTCGCCAGCACCCGCAGGCCGGGCCGCGCCGGATGGTCGATCCGGGCGATCATGCCGGTCTCGGCCACGAACGGGTTGGCGAGCGCCTGCGCCACGTCGTGGACCGGCGCCACCGGCAGGCGGCCGGACAGGATCTCGAGCCAGGCCTGTGTCGGCTTCGTCGCGAAGACATCGTCGAGGGCGGCCGTCAGCGCGTCCCGGTTGTCCCGGCGGGCGCCCGCGGTGGCAAAGCGCGGATCGGCAGCCAAGTCGGGGCGGCCGAGCCCGGCGACGAGCGCGTCCCAGAACTTGTCCATCATGCAGCCGACGAAGATCCAGCCGTCGGCGGTGCGCAGGGTCTGCACCGGCGTGCGGGCGAGGTGCGAGCCCCGCGGCAGCCGCGCCGGCACCTCGCCCTCGTTGAGGTGCCAGGTGCCCGGATAGGTGAGCTGGTGCAGGGCGACGTCGAACAGGCAGGTATCGACGTCGCAGCCCCGCCCCGTGGCCCGGGCCCGGATCACCGCGGCCAGCAGCCCCGTCACCCCGGTCATGCCGGTCATGAAGTCGATCATCGATACGCCCATCCGGGCGGGCGGCCCGTCGGGCTCGCCGGTCAGGCTCATCAGCCCGGCCTCGGCCTGCATCAGGAAATCGTAGCCCGGCCAGTCGCGGCGAGCGTTGTCGCGGCCATAGGCCGAGATGTGCAGGCAGACGATCCGCGGATTCACGTCCCTCAGGCTCGCATGGTCGATCCCGAGCTTGCCCGGCTGGTCGCCGCGCAGGTTGTTGATGACCGCGTCCGCGCTCGCCACCAGCCGCCGGAAGGCCTCCCGGCCGGCCGGGGTCTTGATGTCGAGGGCGATGCTCTTCTTGTTGAGGTTGAAGGTCTGGAAATACTGGCTGTCGTTCCCGCCCAGCAGGTGCGGGCCCATCTGGCGCGAGGCGTCGCCGCCGGCCGCTTCATTCTCGACCTTGATCACCTCGGCGCCGAGATCGGCCAGGAACATCGAGCCGTAGGGGCCGGCGCCGAACTGCTCGAAGGTGAGCACCCGGAGCCCGGAGAGCAGGCCCTCGCCGGGCGGCTCCGTTCGGTCCGCCTTCGCGGCGGAATGGCGGGCATCTGGCACCGCGCTCCTCCCTATTTGTTTGTATGTCCGTACAAAGTTGCATCGGGGATGCGGGTTGTCAATCGGTGCCGGAACGAAGCCGGCCCGGCGCACCGGATGCCGCATGCGCGGAGCGAACGGGAGCCGCGTTCCGGCCGCGATTGACAGGCCGGGGCGGCTCGCGAAGCCTCCTCGCGCGGGGCGGCGCCGGGCGACCGGCCCGCGTCCCGGAGCGGGGGCGATGCCGCCGATATGAGGACGGGCGAGACGATGCGAGCCACCGAGACCCTGAAGTCGATCCTGGCGCGCCGCGAGGCGGTGAGCGTGCCGGGCGCCGCCAACGCGCTGTTTGCCCGCGTCATCGAGGATCTCGGCTTCGAGGCGGTCTACGTGACCGGCGCCGGCGTCGCGAACATGCATCTCGGCGCCCCGGATATCGGGCTCACCACCGTCACCGAGGTGGCGAGCGCCGTCGCGGCGGTGGCGGACGCCGTGACCCTGCCGATCATCGTCGATGCCGACACCGGCTTCGGCAACGCCGTCAACATGGTGCGCACCGTGCGCCTGCTCGAGCGGGCGGGCGCCGCCGGCATCCAGATCGAGGACCAGGTCTTCCCGAAGAAGTGCGGCCACTTCACCGGCAAGGACGTGATTCCGCCCGGCGAGATGGTGCAGAAGATCAAGGCCGCGGTCGATGCGCGGCGCGACGGCGACCTCCAGATCATCGCCCGCACCGACGCGAGGGCGGTGGAGGACCTGGACCGGGCGATCGCGCGGGCGCAGGCCTATGTCGAGGCCGGGGCCGACGCGACCTTCGTCGAGGCGCCGGTCTCGGTCGAGGAGCTGGCGCGCATCGCCCGCGACCTGCCGGTGCCGCAGGTCGCCAACATCGTGTTCGGCGGGCGCACGCCCGATCCCGGGCGCGAGCGGCTGGCCGGGATGGGCTTCTCGATCGTCCTCTACGCCAATGCGGCGCTCCAGGCGGCGCTCAAGGCCTCCTTCGACGTGCTCGGCGCGCTCAAGCGCGACGGCTCGCTCGCCGAGGTGGCCGACCGCCTCGCCTCGTTCGAGGAGCGCCAGCGGGCGGTCGACAAGGAGGCCTGGGACGCACGGGAGGCGCGCTACCGGGCACCCTGAGCCCAGTTCGACTTGCGAGGTTCGAGCATTTTCGGACGAAGTGGAAACCGCTTCGTCCCAAAAATGACGGAACCCTCCTGCGCATCCATCACGCCCTCTCCGTCCTCTGCCGCGAACAGGCAGGACGTGAGGTCATTCCTACCGCAGCGATCATCGACAGCCAAAGCGTCAAGAGCGCAGAAAAAGGGGCGCAGGATCGACCCGTCCGGCTACGATGCGAGCAAGAATATCAAGGGTAGGAAGCGCCGTCTCCTCGTCGATACGCGAGATCTGCTGATGCGCGCTCTGGTACATCCGGCTGGTACGGCTTCCGGCTGATCCATTCCAAGACGAGCAGGGCGCGGGATCCCCTCTCCAGGCGATGCCGGGCTTGCCCGGCATCGCCTGGAGAGGGGAGACGCGCTCTACATTTTTCCGAACAGATCAAGCGGAAGCCGTATGACATGCAGGATCGTGATGGCAGGGTATGGGTCATGGCGACGCTGTTTAGTCTCCATCCGTTCCTGCTGAAGCTGTATGCAGATGGTGGCTACCAGGGACCGGTGTTCCGGGAGGCTGCGCGGTCGGGCGCTGCGCTCAGGCGGCGCGGTGGATGAACCGGCGGTCGAGCCACAGCAGCACGCCGTTCGCCGCCACCGCGACGATCACCAGCATCAGGATCACCGCGGTCGTCTGCTTGACGTTGTGCAGGCTGATGCCGTTGACGATCAGGAAGCCGAGCCCCTTCTGCGAGGCGAACATCTCGCCGACCAGCACCCCGAGGAGCGTCAGCGAGAACCCGACCCTGAGCCCCGTCACGATCTCGGGCAGCACGGCGGGGGCGAGGATCGTGCGGATCGTCGCGGCCTGGCTCAGGCGCATCGCCCGGGCGGTGCGGATCAGCACCGGGTTGATGCCCTTCACCGCCGTCAGGGTGAACAGCGTGATCGGGATCACGCCGTGGATCACCCCGAACGCCACCTTGGCGCCGAGGCCGAGGCCGAAGACCAGCAGGATCACCGGGTACAGCGTGACCTTCGGGATCGAGTAGAGGCCGGCCAGGATCGGCTCGGCGACCTCGCCGGCGAAACGGCGCAGGCCCAGGACCAGCCCGAGCCCGATGCCCAGCAGCGCCGAGATCACGAGCGCCCCCGCGAAGGCGGTGAGCGTGGCGCCGGCATGCGACCAGAAGCCGGCACTCGCGAGAAGGCCCGACAGGTGCCGGAAGGCCGCGAGCGGCGAGGCGATCGCGGCCTCGCCGGCATAGGCGTGGAGCCCCTGCCACAGGCCGAGCAGGACGAGGACGGTGACGAGCCCGTCGAGGAGCCACGGGCCGCGCGGGCCGGTGGCGGGGAGCGCGGCGGAGCCGCTCATGCGCGTGCGCGCCGGCGCATCAGGCGGCCCTCCCAGGCGTGCAGGGTCATGTTCAATCCCGTGACCACCACGAGCACGAACAGCATCAGGGCGTACATCGTGCGGTTCTCGAAGCCGTCATAGGCGTAGGCGATGGCGTGGCCGAGCCCGGCATCGGCCAGGATGAACTCGCCCGCGATGATGCCGATGAAGGCGTAGGCGAGCGCCAGCTTCACGCCGGTGAGCAGGTAGGGCAGGGCGCTCGGCATCACCACGTGGGCGAGGGTGGCGAGCCGCCCGAGCCGGTAGGACCGGGCGGTGCGCATCAGCACCCGCGGCACCCGGTCGAGCCCGTTGAGGGTGGCGAGGATCATCGCCGGCACCCCGAACGCCATGCCGAGCACGATCAGCGGCACGCTGTTGAGCCCGAAGATGGCGACGAAGAGCGGGTAGAAGACGAAGGTCGGGATCGAGTAGTACGAGGCGAGCAGCGGATCGAGGCCCTGCCGGACCCGCGGCAGCGCGTGGATCGCGACGCCCAGGGTAAAGCCGATCGCCACCGCCAGCACCACGGCGATGGCCACGGTGGAGAAGGTGCGGGCGATGTCGCCGGCGATCTCGCCCGAGGCGAGCATGCCCCACAGGGTCGTGGCCATCTCGCTCGGCGGGATCAGGGTCAGCGGGTTGACGAGGTGCAGGCGGCACACGGCCTCGAGCAGCACGACGAAGCCGGCGATCCAGGCGATGCGGGTCAGTGTGACGGCGCGCTCCCGCGTCATGATCACCTCACGCTCCCGCGTCATGGCACGCTCTTCTTGCCGATCGCCTTCAGCGATTCCTCGCGCAGGTGCGACCACAGCCGGGCGGTGACGTGGCCGAAGCGCTCCTCCGCGACGATGCGGCTGTCGCGCTCGCGCGGCCAGCCGGTCTCGACGATCTCGATGAAGCGGCCGGGCCGCGACGACATCACGCCGATGCGGTCGGACAGCATCGCCGCCTCGTCGAGGGCGTGGGTGATGAGGAGCACCGTGGCGCCGGTCTCGCGCCACAGCCGCAGGAGCTCGTCGCCCATCAGCAGGCGCGTCTGCTGGTCGAGCGCCCCGAACGGCTCGTCGAGCAGGATCAGGCGCGGCTGCGTGACCAGGGTGCGGGCGATGCAGACCCGCTGGCGCATGCCGCCGGACAGCTGCGCCGGGTAGGCGCCCGCGAAGTCGGTCAGCCCCATGAAGCCGAGCGCGTAATCGACCCGGCGGGCGATCTCGGCCGGATCGGTGCCGGCCCGGCGCAGGCCGAAGGCGACGTTGTCGGCGACCGTGAGCCAGGGGAACGAGGCGTCCTCCTGGAACACGATGCCGACCCCGTCCGGCACGCCGGCGACCGGCGCGCCCTCGAAGGTCACGCTGCCGGCATTCGGCCGCCCGAGCCCGGACAGGACGTCGAGCAGGGTGGACTTGCCGCAGCCGGACGGGCCGACGACCGAGAAGAACTCGCCCTTGACGAGGTCGAGGTCGAGGGGGCCCAGCGCGGCGAGCCGGCCGTAGACGCGGGTGACCCCGCGCAGGGCGGCGTGAACCTCGCGGGTCTGAGCGGGCATGCCGCGGGGATCGGCGCTGAGGGCAACGACGGCCATGACGGCTCCCTACTGCGAGGCCTGCAGGTCTTTCGGCAGGAAGGACGTGTCGACGACCTGGCCCCACTCGACCGGCCCCTTGAGGCGGCCGACGAGCTTCATGCCGTCGAGCATGCGGTTCATGTTGTCGTAGTGCAGCCGGCCGTCGCCGAAATACTCGAAGCCGACGAAGTGCTTGAACACCTCGCGAAAGATCTTCGGGTCGCCGCTATAGGCCTTGGCGACGATGTCGGCCGCCTCGTCCGGATGGGCCTTGATGTAGGCGACGCCCTCGCGCCGGGCCTCGATCAGGGCGCGCAGCTTGTCGCCGCCGGTCTTGGCGAACTCGGCCGTGGTGATGCCCACGGTCTGGGTGAGCGCCGGGTTCATGCAGTCCTTGGCCCAGAACGCCGCCTTGACCTTGCCCTGGTTGCCCGACCACAGCGGCTCGCCCGACATCGCGGCGTCGACCGCGCGGTTGAGCACCGCCGACAGGTTGGCGCCGAGATCGCCCGCCGCGACGAGCTGCAAATCCTTCTGCTCCAGCCCCGCCTTCTGCAGGCAGTTGAGGATGATCATGTTGGTGACGGAGCCCGGCGCCGTGTAGGCGACCTTCTTGCCCTTGAGGTCGGCGAGCGAGCCGACCTTGCCGTCGGGCTGCGTGATCCAGAGGATGTCCTCGACGCTCTCGACGCCGCCGCTGATGATCTTGATCGGCTGGCCGGACTGGATCGCCAGGATGGCGGCCGGCAGCGCCACCTCGCCGAACGGCACCTCGCCGGCGAGCGTGTTGCGCACCGAGGTGCCGCCGCCCGCCGAGGTGAGGAAGCCGGTGATGTCGAGGCCGCGCTTCTTGAAGAAGCCCTTCTCGAGCGCCACCGCGTAGGGCGCGCCGTAGAAGGCCGAGCCCCAATGCGTCACCGTGATGGTCTCGGCCCGGGCCGGCGCCTCGGCGAGGCCCGCGCCGGCGATGAGCAGGCTCAAGGCACCGGCCCGCAAGGTTCTCACGATCATCGCTTCTCTCCCGTCTCGCCGGCTTTTCTTCGGATGCGTCGTCAGGCGGCGGCCCAGATCCAGGGCCGCGCGGCGCGGTCGCGCGCCTGCCACGCGGCGATCTCGTCCGCGCGCGTCAGCGTGACGCCGATCTCGTCGAGCCCCTCCAGCAGGGCCTGCCGGCGCTGCGGATCGACCGTGAAGGGAACGACCGCGCCGGACGGCGCGCGCACCTCGCCGGCGACGAGGTCGACCGTCAGCCCTGCGCCGCCCGTCGCCTCGGCGGCGAGCCGGTCGACCGCGTCCTTCGGCAGCACGACCGGCAGCACGCCGTTCTGGAAGCAGTTGTTGAAGAAGATGTCGCCGAAGCTCTCGGCGACGACGGTCCGGACCCCCAGTCCCATCAGCGCCCAGACCGCGCCCTCGCGCGAGGAGCCGCAGCCGAAATTGCGCCCGGCGATCAGGATCGGCGCGCCCCGGAAGGTCGGCGTGTCGAGGATGAAGGCGGAATCGCCCTCTTGCCCGTGCCGCAGCGCCTCGAAGGCGTAGCGGCCGAGATCCTCCCGCGGCACCCCGGTCAGGCGCTCGATGCGGATGATGACGTCGGTGTTGACGTTCGGCTCCAGGAAGGGGGCTGCCGGGCCGGTGACGGCGGTGAAGGGCTGCATCAGATCCGCCTCGCGTCGGTGATCGCGCCGGTGACCGCCGCCGCGACCGCCATGGCGGGGCTGGCGAGGTGGGTGCGCGCGCCCGGGCCCTGGCGCCCGACGAAGTTGCGGTTCGAGGTCGAGACGGAGCGCGCGCCCGGCGGCACCCGCTCGCCGTTCGCCGCGACGCAGAGGCTGCAGCCCGGCTCGCGCCAGGCGAAGCCCGCCTCGCGGAACACCCGGTCGAGGCCTTCGGCCTCGGCGTCGCGCTTCACGCGCTCGGAGCCCGGCACCACCCAGGCGGTGACGCCCGGCGCGACGTGGCGCCCGCGGGCGAGGGCGGCGGCCTCGCGCAGGTCCTCGATCCGCGAATTGGTGCAGGAGCCGATGAACACCCAGTCGACCGGGGTTCCGGCGAGCGGCCGGCCCGGCTCGAGGCCCATATAGTCGAGGGCCGCGCGCCAGGCCTCGCGCCGCTCGGCATCGGGCGCCGCTCGCGGATCGGGGATCGCCGCGTCGATCGCGATGGCGTGCTCGGGGCTGGTGCCCCAGGTCACCGTCGGCGTCACCGCGGCGACGTCGATCACGACCTCGCGGTCGAACGCCGCGTCGGCATCGCTCGCGAGACTGCGCCAATGGGCGACCGCCCGCTCGAAATCCGCGCCCTTCGGGGCGAAGCGCCGGCCCTCGACGTAGGCGAAGGTGGTGTCGTCGGGCGCGACGAAGCCGATCTTGGCGCCGAGCTCGATCGAGAGGTTGCAGACCGTCATCCGGCCGGCGATGCCGAGGCCCCGGATCGCCGAACCGGCATACTCGATCGCGTAGCCGGTGCCGGCATCGGCGCCGAGCCGGCCGATCAGGTGCAGGATCAGGTCCTTGGGGGCGATGCCCCGGCCCATCGCGCCCTCGAACCGCACCCGCAGGTTCTTCGGCTTCTTCTGGCGCAGGGTCTGGGTGGCAAGCGCGTGGGTCAGTTCCGACGAGCCGACGCCGAAGGCGAGCGCGCCGAGCCCGCCATGGGTGCAGGTGTGGCTGTCGCCGCAGATCAGGCTGACGCCCGGCAGCGTGATGCCGAGTTCCGGCCCCATCACGTGGACGATGCCCTGGCCGACCTGGCCGAGCTCGAAATAGTGCAGGCCGGCCTCCGCCGCGCGAGCCCGCAGGCCGGCCCAGAGCGGCGCCCCCGGGGCGTAGCTCTCGCCGGTCCGGCCGGGGGCGCTCGACACCGCGTGGTCGGCGGTCGCAAAGGCGAGTTCCGGGTTGCGCACCGGCAATCCCCTCGCCGCCAGGGCGTCGAGCCCCGCCGTGCCCGAGAGGTCGTGCAGCAGGTGGCGGTCGACGTGGAGGAGCGACCAGCCGTCGCCGAGATCGGCGACGACGTGGGCGTCCCACAGCCTGTCGAGGAGGGTGCGGGCCATGGCGCCTACTCGGCCGCGACGGCGGGGGCGTCGCGGTCGCCGTCCCGGAACCGGGTCCGCAAGTCCTCCCACTGGTCGGCGCCCAGCCGGCGGAAGCGCTCGCGGATCGCCGGCGCGCCGGCCGAGCTCGGCGGGGCGTTGGTCTCCCGCAGCGTCGTCAGGGCCGCGTCAAAGGCTTCCATGGCGGCCCCGAACAGGAGGCTCGGTAGGATCGCCAGCCGGTAGCCCATCGCCTGCGCGTCCGGCATGGCGATGTCCGGCGTCTTGCCGCCGCGCACCACGTTGAGGAGACAGGGGCCCTTCACCTGGGCCGGCACCGCCCGCATCTCGTCGAGGCTCTGCGTCGCCTCGACGAAGGCCATGTCGGCGCCGGCGGCAAGCGCGAGGTTCGCCCGCGCCACCGCCTCGTCGAAGCCGGCGACGGCGCGGGAATCGGTCCGGGCGATGATCAAGAAATCCGGGTCGCGCCGGGCCGCCACGGCGGCGCGGATCTTCGCCACGAACTCCTCGCGCGGCACGATCTCCTTGCCGTCGAGATGGCCGCAGCGCTTCGGGCTCACCTGGTCCTCGATGTGCAGGCCGGCGACCCCGCGCATCTCGTATTCCTGGATCGTGCGGGTGACGTTCAGCTCGTTGCCGTAGCCGGTATCGGCGTCGGCGATGACCGGGACGTCGACGGCGCGGGCGAGGCTGCCGGCATTGGCCGCCATCTCGCTCATCGTCACGAGGCCGAAATCCGGGTAGCCGAGGGCCGCCGCGGTGCCGGCCCCGGTCATGTAGACCGCCGGAAAGCCCGCCTGGGCGATGAACTTCGCGGTGATGCCGTCATAGGCGCCGGGCGCCACGACCATCTCGGGGCGCGCGAGGAGCGCGCGCAGCTTGCGGGCCTGACCCATCCGTTCCTCCCTGGCCACCCCGCTGGCGCGAGGGGCGCGGGGCGCCTTTGCGGCATCCCCCATCCTGCATCGGTGCAGTTGTCCGGACAGGTTAGCCTTCGTTTCCGGTCTGTCAATGGCGATGTCGGGTGGCGTCAGGGCAGGGTGGACGGCGGAAGCTGCGGCCCGGTGTGGCGCGGGAGTTCCTCCTCTCCCCGCGGGCCTAGCGTGTTCACACATCTCGGTTCGAGAGCTTTTCCCTCTCAAGGTAGCGCGCCTCTCCTCCCCCTTGTGGGGAGGAGCCGGAGGTGGGGGTGGTGCCGGATAGAGCGCAACGGTGCCTTCTGCACCACCCCCACCCCTAACCCCTCCCCACAAGGGGGAGGGGAAAACGCGCACCTTCACGGAGGGTTAGCTCTCGGAGGAGAAGCGTGAATCCGCTAGCCCCGCCCACGGGGAGAGGAGGAGCCCGCGGCCTTATCCTCGCACCGCCCGCACGATCGGGAGCGGCCTCACGCCCGCCACTCCCCCCGCCGGATCCGCGTCGTGTAGCGGCACTCCTCGCCCGGGTGCCAGTTCACCGAGGTCAGCATGATGCCGCCGCTGACGTCGTAGTAGCGGCGCACGAAGCGCATCGCCGGGCTGCCGCGCGGGCGCTTGAGGGCACGGGCGACCGGGGGCGGCATCGGGCGGGCGGTGATCTCCTGCAGGGCCTCGGCGATCAATTCGCCCGAGCGCGCCTCGACGAGGCCGTAGACCGCGCCTCCCACCTCGCGCAGGTCGGCGAGCAGGGGGGCGAAGCGGGCATGCACGTAGACGCTGACGAAGCAGATCGTCGCGTCGCGCGCGGCGGTCCAGCGCACCCCCTCCGCCTTGAGCCAGGACGCGCCGACCGGCGCCTGGACGAAGCCGGCGACCTCCGGGTCGATCTGGATCATCCCGAGCGTGGCGACGTCGAAATGGGTGTCGCGGGCGTACTCGAACATGTCGGCGAGGTCGTCGAAGACCTGGGCGAAGCCCGGCTGCGCGCTCGTCGCGATCACCGTCGAGCCGGCGCCCTGGCGGCGCTCGACCAGCCCCTTCTCGACCAGCTTGCGCAGGGCCTCGCGCACCGTGAAGCGGCTCGCCTCGAAGCGGGCGCACAGGGCCGTCTCGGTCGGCAAGGTCGCGCCGACCGGGTGCAGGCCGGCGCGGATCTCCTCCTGGAGCGCCCGGGCGATCCGCTCGTTGAGCGGGCCCGCCTCCTCGGCGCCCTGCTCCCGCACCCCCATCGCCCTGCCGGACACATTTCCCTCCGAAGCCGGCGCTCGCCACTTGTCCAGACAAATTTGCCAGACTAGGGTCTGGGGAACAAGAGGAACGCCCGATGATCCAGACCACGGAACCTGCCCTTGCGCCAGCCCTGTCGGACCTGCGCGTCCTCGAGATGGGCCAGCTCCTCGCCGGGCCGTTCTGCGGCCAGCTGATGGCCGATTTCGGCGCCGAGGTGATCAAGATCGAGCAGCCGGGCGCCGGCGACCCGATGCGGGAATGGGGCCGCGAGAAGCCGCACGGCCAGTCGCTGTGGTGGCCGGTCATCGCCCGCAACAAGAAGTCGATCGAGATCAACGCCCGCGAGGCGGCGGGCCAGGACCTGATCCGGCGCCTCGTCGCGCAAGCCGACATCCTGATCGAGAATTTCCGCCCCGGCACGATGGAGAAGTGGGGGCTCGGCTACGACGAACTCTCGGCGATCAACCCGCGGCTGATCATGATCCGCGTCTCCGGCTACGGCCAGAGCGGTCCCTACTCGCAGAAGGCCGGCTACGGCGCGATCGGCGAGGCGATGGGCGGGATGCGCTACGTCGCGGGCGATCCCTCCAACCCGCCGTCGCGGGCCGGCATCTCGATCGGCGACACGCTGGCCGCCACCTTCGCCTGCGTCGGCGGACTGATGGCCTTGCACGCCCGCACCCGGACCGGCCGCGGCCAGATCGTCGACAGCGCGATCTACGAGGCGGTGCTCGCCGTGATGGAGAACCTCGTCACCGAGTACGACAAGACCGGCTACATCCGCGAGCGCACCGGCGCGATCCTGCCCAACATCGCCCCCTCGAACGTCTACCCGACGAAGAGCGGCGTCTACGTGCTGATCGCCGCCAACCAGGACAGCGTGTTCAAGCGCCTCGCCGCCGCGATGGGCCGGCCCGAGCTCGCGGCCGACCCGCGCTACGCCACCCATACCGAGCGCGGCCAGCGCCAGGCCGAGCTCGACGCCCTCATCGCCGCCTGGACGGCGACCCTCGACCGCGAGGAGCTCGGCCGCATCCTCGACGAGGCGGGCGTGCCCCGCGGCGACATCTACCGCGCCCCCGAGATGCTGGAGGACGCGCATTTCAAGGCGCGGAAGACCATCGTCGACGTCGCCCACCCGCTGTTCGGCTCGCTCAAGATGCAGAACGTAGCGCCCCGCCTCTCGGCCAATCCCGGCCGGGTCGTCACCGCCGGCCCGGAGCTCGGCCAGCACAACGACGAGATCTTCCGCGGGCTCCTCGGCCTCGGGCCGGACGACCTCGCGCGGCTCGTCGCCGACAAGGTGATCGGCGGGTCCGCCCGCGACGCGGCATGAGCCGGGAGGGAACCATGACTGCACGACGCCCCGCCTCCCTCACCGTCGTCGAGGTCGGCCCCCGCGACGGGCTGCAGAACCAGGACCGGCTGCTCTCGACCGACACCAAGGTCGAGATGATCCAGAGGCTCGCGGCCGCGGGCCTGAAACGGATCGAGGCGGCGAGCTTCGTCAACCCGAAGCGCGTGCCGCAGATGGCCGATGCCGAGGCGGTGCTGGCGCGGGTCGTCGACCTGCCGGGCCTCAGCGTCTCGGGCCTCGTCCTCAACGAGCGCGGCTTCGAGCGCGCGCTGGCGGCAGGCTTGCGCGAGATCAGCTTCGTGGCGGTGGCGACCGACACGATGGCGGCCCGCAACCAGGGGACGACGGCCCGCGGCCTCGTCGAGGCCTGGGACCGCCTCGCCGGGCGGGCGAAGGCGGCCGGCCTGTTCCGGTCGGTGACGATCGCGGTCGCCTTCGGCTGTCCGTTCGAGGGCGAGGTGCCGCTTTCCCGGGTGATCGAGATCGCCCGGGCGCTCGCCGAGGCCGGCGTCGACGAGATCTCGCTCGCCGACACGATCGGCGTCGCGACGCCAGCCATCGTCGAGGAGCGCTTCGCCGCCCTGGCGCAGGCCGTGCCGGGCCTGCCGATGCGGGCGCATTTCCACAACACCCGCAACACCGGCTACGCCAATGCCGACGCGGCGCTCCGCTCGGGCGTCACGGTCCTGGATGCGAGCCTCGGCGGCCTCGGCGGCTGCCCGTTCGCGCCGGGCGCCACCGGCAACATCGCGACCGAGGACCTCGTCTCGATGCTGGAGCGCGACCGGGTCGCGACCGGGATCGCGCTCGCGCCCTTGCGCGACGCGACGCGCTGGCTCGAGGGCGAGATGGAGCGGCGCCTGCCCGCCCACGGCGCCCACGTCTCGGCCTGGCCCGAGATCCTGGCGGCCTGACGACTTGAGAAATCCGCCCGCGCACAGGGGCGCCGGCCGGGCGGGAGAGCCCGGCCGGGAGAGGGGAGGGGACCCGACGATGGCGTCAACGATCTCGGCCGGGGCGCGCCTCGACCGCCTGCCGATCTCCGGCTTCCACCGCCGGATCCTGTGGCTGATCGGCGCCGGGATGTTCTTCGACAGCTTCGACATCTACCTCGCGGGCGGCATCCTGGGCGCCCTCGTCAAGGACGGCTGGTCGGACCTCCGGCTCAACGCCGCCTTCCTGTCGGCGACCTTCATCGGGATGGTGATCGGCAGCTTCTCGGCGGGAATCCTCGGCGACCGGTTCGGGCGCCGGTTCACCTACCAGGCGAACCTGATGATCTTCGGGCTCGCCTCGCTCGCCGCCGTCTTCGCCCCCGACATGTGGACCCTGATCGTCCTGCGCTTCTTCATGGGCGTGGGGTTAGGCGCCGAGATCGTGATCGGCTACGCCACGATCGGCGAGTTCATCCCGCCGGCGCAGCGCGGGCGCTGGGCCGCCTACCTGTCGATCATCACCAACACGGCGCTCTTCGCCGCGACGCTGGTCGGCTACCTGGTGATCCCGACCTTCGGCTGGCGGGCGATGTTCGCGATCGCCGGCATCGGCGCGCTTGCCGTCTGGTACGCCCGCAAGAGCATGCCGGAGAGCCCGCGCTGGCTCGAATCCGTCGGCCGGACCGAGGAGGCCGACCGGGTGCTGACCGGGATCGAGGCGTCCTACGGCCGAACCCTGCCGGCGCCGCAGCCGGTCGCGGGGGCGGGGCCGGTGCGCGACCCCGGCCTCGGGGTGCTGTTCGGCCGCCCGGTGATCCGCCGCACGCTGGTGGCGACCGTCATCAACGTGATGATCAACGTGTCGATCTACGGCTTCGTCGCCTGGGTGCCGACCTTCCTGGTCAAGCAGGGCCTCAGCGTCGGCTCGTCGCTCGGCTACACCACCTTCATGTCGCTCGGGGGGCCGGTCGGGGCCTGCCTCGGCGCGGTGATCGCCGAGCGCCTCGGGCGGCGCAACGGCCTCACCGTCGCGTCGGTCGTCGCGGCGCTCCTCGGCATCGCCTACACGCTGGCGCCCTCGATGGCGCTGGCCACCGTCGTCGGCTTCGGGCTGTTCACCTGCATCTACCTGATGGTGGCGCTCGGCATCGCCGCCTATATCCCGGAGTTGTTCCCGACCGAGTACCGCCTGCGCGGCACCGGCGTCGCCAGCACGGCGGGGCGGATCGCCGGCATCTTCATCCCGCAAGGGGTGGTCTGGCTCTACGCCGAGGGCGGCGTCGTGCCGGTGCTGGCGATGCTGGTCGGCGCCCTGCTGCTCCAGGCCGTCTGCGTCGGGCTGTTCGGCATCGAGACCCGCAACCGCAGCCTCGAGGAGCTGGCGCCCGGCGAGCCGGGCCCGGGCCGGGGCCTCGCGGCCGCGCCGGCCGAGCGCTGAGGGGCCGTCCCGTCGACACGATCCCGCGCCGGGGCGCAACCCCGCGCCGCCCGGCGGGTTGAGCCCGGCCGGACGAGCGGGGCAGCCCCGAAGGAGACACCCGACATGTCGACCCAACGCCGCGTCGTCGTCACCGAGTTCGGCCCGCCGCAGGTCATGCGTCTGGAGAGCGGGCCGCTCCCCGCCCCGGCGGCGGGCGAGGTGCAACTGCGCCAGACCGCGATCGGCTTCAACTTCATCGACATCTACCAGCGCCGCGGCGCCTACCCGCTCGACCTGCCGACCGGGCTCGGCTTCGAGGCGGCGGGCGTCGTCGAGGCGGTCGGGCCCGAGGTGTCCGACGTGAAGGCCGGCGACCGCGTCGCGACCATGAATGCCGGCGTCGGCGCCTATGCCGACCGGCGCAACGTGCCGGCGGACAAGCTCGTGCGGCTGCCCGACGACGTCGGCGACGAGGCCGCCGCCGCCCTGCTGTTCAAGGGCATGACGGCGCAGTACCTCCTGCGCAAGACCCACGCGGTGCAGGCGGGCGACCTCCTGCTGGTCCATTCCGCCGCCGGCGGCGTCGGCCAGATCCTGACCCGCTGGGCGACCGCGCTCGGCGCCCGGGTGATCGGCACCACCGGCTCGCCGGAGAAGCGCGACGCGGCGCTCGCCGCCGGCTGCGCGGCGGTGGTCGACCTCACCGATCCCGACTGGCCCAAGGCCTTTCTGGAGGCCGCCGGCGGCGCCAGGGCCCGGGTCGTCTACGACGCGGTCGGCAAGGACACCCTGCTGAAATCCCTCGACTGCGCCGCCCCGTTCGGGCTCGTCGTCTCGTACGGCGCGGCGTCCGGGCCGTCCCCGGCGATCGACCCGGAGCTCCTGAACAAGAAGGGCTGCCTGTTCCTCACCCGCCCCTCGGTCTTCCCGCACAACGCCGACCCGGCCACCTTCCGGGCGAATGCCGCCGACCTGTTCGACGCGATCGGCCGCGGCCACGTCGCGGTCGATATCGGGGCGCGCTTTCCCCTGGAGCAGGTCGTCGACGCGCACGCGGCCGCCGAGGCGCGGGCGGTCACCGGGGCGATCGTGCTGGTGCCGTGAGCGCGGCTCGGCTGGCCCGGCGGCGCGACAGGCGGGGGTCGTATCACGCCGCCTGCCGCATCCCCGGCAGGCTCAGCTCCGGCAAGGCCGCCACCGCCGGCCGGGCGAACAGGTAGCCCTGGAACAGGGTGATGCCGGCCTCGCGCAGGGCGGCGAGCTCCTCGGGGGTCTCGACGCCCTCGGCGATCACCGCGACGCCGAGCGCCCGGGCGATGCCGATCACCCCCGACACGATCGCCCGCCGGGCCGGCGAGCCGGCGATGCCGCGGATCAGCTCCATGTCGAGCTTGATCAGGTCGGGCTGGAACCGCGCCAGGAGGCCCAGGCCCGCATAGCCGGCGCCGAAATCGTCGAGCGCGGTCAGGAAGCCGCGCTGGCGGTAATCGGTGACGATGCGCTGGACGTGGGCGACGTCGGTCATGCGCTCGTTCTCGGTGAACTCGAACATGATCCGCCGGTGCGCGAATCCGATCCGCCGCGCCGCCTCCAGGGTGGCGCGGATGCAGGCGGCCGGCTCGTAGACGGCGTTGGGCAGGAAGTTGATCGACAGCCGCACGTCGCCGGCCGGAAACAGCCCGCCGGCGAGCTCGATCGCCTTGGTGCGGCAGGCCTGGTCGAAGTGGTAGCGGTTGTCGTCGTTGACCTGGTCGAGGATGAAGCCCGCGCCCTGGCCCTCGGTGCCGCGCACCAGCGCCTCGTAGCCCCAGACCCCGCCGGTCGCGAGGTCGACGATCGGGTGGAAGGCCATGGTGAAGGCGAAGGGCAGCGGCTCGCCGCTCCTGCACTGCCCGCACCCGCTCTGCCTGGTCATGATGCCGCTCCGGCTCCGTTGGCAGGTACCCTCCCCCTGTTCACTTCACGCATCGTAAAAGCTGTCGGCGCAACGGCGGATTTGAGACGATTTTCCTGGGGGCGCCTCACGGTCGCGGCACCGCGTTGACCCACAGCACCGCGGCCGGCCGGTCGGGGGAGGGGTTGCGGTAGCGGTGCGGGCGCCGGCTGGCGAAGCGGAAGCTGTCGCCGGGCCCGAGCTCCGCCGTCCGCCCCTCGACCGTGAGGACGAGGGCGCCCTCCATCACCAGCCCGGCCTCCTCGCCGTCGTGGACCAGGGGCTCGTCGCCGGTGCCGGCGAGCGGCGCGAGCTGCATCAGGAACAGGCTCAGGGCCCCGTCGCCCTGCGTGAGGAGCTGCTTGGTGATGCCGGCGCGCCAGAGGGTGAGCGCCGCCCGCTCGCCCGCCCGGGTGACGATGCCGTCGGCGGCCGGCGCCCCCGGGCCGTCGAACAGGGCGCCGAGCCCGACGCCGAGGATGTCGGCGACCCGGGTCAGCACCCGCAGCGAGGGCGAGGACAGGCCGCGCTCGACCTGGCTGAGATAGCCGATCGACAGCCCGGTCGCCGCCGCCACGGCCTTCAGCGACAGGCCGCGCTCCTGCCGCAGGCCGCGCAGGCGCTGCCCGACCGCCCGGTCGGCGGCCAGGCCGTCCGTCGCGCCGTCGGCCGCCGCGTGCTCGTTTCGTGGTCCGTCTGCCGCCTGTTTCATGTGCATGAAATCGGATTGCGTGATGCAACGAATTATGGCCTGATGTTCATGTCAATGAAATTCGGAGGCGGCGTCGAGCGCCGCCCGACATCGGCAGGGGAGCGTGACGATGAGGCGTCTGATGCGGGCCGCGGGCGCGGCCCTGGTGCTGCTGGCGGGAAGCGCGCTGGCCCGTCCGGCCCTGGCGCAGGAGACGGTCCGGGTCGGCTCGACGCCGACGGGCGTCCCCTTCACCTTCCTCGACACCAAGACCAACACCATCCAGGGCGTGATGGTGGACGTCATCACCGCCATCGGCAAGCAGGCCGGCTTCGCGGTCCAGATCGAGCCGTTCCAGTTCTCGAGCCTGATCGCGGCGCTGACGGCGAAGAAGATCGACGCGATCTCGGCCGCGATGTTCATCACGCCCCCGCGCAAGGAGGTGATCGCCTTCTCCGAGCCGGTCTACACCTACGGCGAGGGGATGGTGGTGCCCAAGGCCGACACCAAGGCCTACACCGCCTTCTCCGACCTCAAGGGCGAGACAGTCGGCGCCCAGGTCGGCACCGCCTTCGTCGACGCGCTCAAGAAATCGGGCCAGTTCGCCGAGGTGAAGGTCTACGACACCTTCCCCGACATGCTGCGCGACGTGAATGCCGGCCGGGTCAAGGCGATCTTCGCCGACGCGCCGATCATCGCCTACAACCTCAAGAGCGGCAACTTCCCCAACGCCCACCTCGTCGCCTCGTACAAGCCGGTGGTCGTCGGCTCGGTCGGCATCGGCGTGCGCAAGGACGACACGGCCCTGCTGGCCAAGATCAACGCGGGGCTGACCAAGATCAAGGAGAGCGGCGAGCTCGCCAAGATCCTGGAGAAGTGGGGCCTGCAGCCCTCCGTGAACCCGTCCTGACCGGATCGATCGGTTCCATGGACAGCTTCCTGTCGGATGCCCGCGAGTTCCTGCCCATCCTGCTCCAGGGCGTGTGGCTGACGATCCTGATCACGGCGGGCTCGCTCGTGGTCTCGACCGCGCTCGGCCTCGTCTGGGCGATGATGCGGGTCTCGGGCGTGCGCGCCCTCTCGTTCTTCGCCGCGACCTTCATCAACGTGATCCGGGGCATCCCGATCATCGTGCAGCTGTTCTACATCTACTTCGTGCTGCCGGATTACGGCCTGTCGCTGTCGGCGGTGCAGGCCGGCGTGCTGGGCCTGGGGCTGGCCTACTCGGCCTACCAGGCCGAGAACTTCCGCGCCGCCATCGAGGCGATCGACAAGGGGCAGGTCGAGGCGGCGCAGACCATCGGCATGGGCTGGGGCCTCACCATGCGGCGGGTGCTGCTGCCGCAGGCCTTCCGCACCGCGCTGCCGCCCTTCGGCAACGTGATGATCATGATGCTGAAGGATTCCTCGCAAGCCTCGACCATCACGGTGGCGGAGCTGGCGCTGCAGGGCAAGCTCATCGCCTCGGCGACGTTCAAGAACACCAGCGTCTTCACCCTCGTCGCCCTGATGTACCTGACCTTGAGCCTGCCCCTGATCCTGATCGTGCGCCACTTCGAGAAGCAGGCCGGCCGGCGATGATCGTGTTGACCGACGTCCGCAAGTCCTACGGGGCGCTCCAGGTCCTCAAGGGCATCACCGCCGGGGTCTCCAAGGGCGAGGTGGTCTGCGTCATCGGGCCGTCCGGCTCGGGCAAGTCGACGGTCCTGCGCTGCATCAACGGGCTCGAATCCTACGATTCCGGCACGATCACGGTGAACGGCCGCAAGGTCGACCGCGCCGACCGCTCGATCCGCGCCGTCCGGGTCCAGGTCTCGATGGTGTTCCAGCGCTTCAACCTGTTCCCGCACCGCACGGCGCTCGAGAACGTCGTCGAGGGGCCGATCTACGTGAAGGGCGAGGACCGCCGGGAGGCGACCGAGCGCGGCCGGGCGCTCCTCGCCCGGGTCGGGCTGTCCGGTAAGGAGGAGGCGCATCCGCCGCAGCTCTCCGGCGGCCAGCAGCAGCGGGTCGCCATCGCCCGGGCGCTGGCGATGCGGCCCGACGCGATCCTGTTCGACGAGCCGACCTCGGCCCTCGATCCCGAGCTCGTCGGCGAGGTGCTGGGCACGATGCGTCAGCTCGCCGAGGAGGGCATGACGATGGTGGTCGTCACCCACGAGATGAGCTTCGCCCGCGAGGTCGCCGACCGGGTGCTGTTCCTCGACGGCGGCGTGATCGTCGAGGAGGGCCCGGCCCGCGAGGTGCTGGGCCGGCCCCAGCAGCCCCGCACCCAGGACTTCCTGCGGCGCGTGCTGAACCCGCTGTGACGAGGCGTACCCGATGACCGAACCCTTCCCGCTCGGGCCGGCCCTCTGGGCCACCACCGCCGCCCCGGCCCCCGCGACCGCGCCGCTGGCGGAGTCCGGCCGGGCCGACGTGGTCGTGATCGGCGGCGGATTCTGCGGCCTGTCGACGGCGCTCCACCTCGCGGAGGCCGGCTTGAGGCCGGTGCTGCTGGAGGCGCGCGAGATCGGCTTCGGCGGCTCGGGCCGCAACGGCGGCCAGGTGATCCCGGGCCTCAAGCACGATCCCGACGAACTCGTGCAGATGTTCGGGCCGGAGCGCGGCGAGCGCCTCGCCGCCTTCGGGGCCGGCACCGCCGACGCGGTGTTCGACCTCATCGCCCGGCACCGGATGGACGTGCCGCACACCCGCACCGGGTGGATCCAGGGCGCGCACACGGCGGAAGGGCTGGCCCAGGCCGAGCGCCGGGCCGAGCAATGGGCGCGGCGCGGCGCCCCGACCAAGCTCCTCGACAAGGCCGAGGCCACCCGGCTGATCGGCTCCGAGCGCTATCTCGGCGGCTGGCTCGACGGGCGCGGCGGCGCGGTGCAGCCGCTCTCCTATGCCCGCGGGCTCGCGAAGGCGGCGCTGGCGGCCGGCGCCCGCATCCACACCGACACCCCGGTGACCGGCCTGTCGCGCCGGGGCGACGTCTGGACGGTGCGGACGGGCCCCGGTCCGAGCCTGACCACCGAGCGAGTGGTGCTGTGCACCAACGGCTATTCGGGCGACCTGTGGCCGAACCTCCGCCAGACCATCATCGCGGCCAATTCCTTCCAGGTCGCCACGACGCCGCTCTCCGACAACCTGCGCCGCAGCGTCCTGCCCGAGGGCCAGGTCTCCTCCGACACCCGCAAGCTGCTGCTCTACTTCCGCCTCGACCATACCGGCCGGCTGCTGCTCGGCGGGCGCGGGCCGTTCCGCGAGCCGAGGGGCGCGGGCGACTGGGCGCATCTGGAGCGGATCGTCCCGAAGCTGTTCCCGCAGCTCGCCGGGATCGGCTTCGACCATCGCTGGTGCGGCCGGGTCGCGGTCACCCGGGACTACCTGCCCCATCTCCACGCGCCCGAGCCCGGCCTGCTGATCGATATCGGCTGCCAGGGCCGCGGCGTCGGCCTCCAGACCCGCATGGGCCAGGCCATCGCCGCCCACCTCGCGCGCGGCGATGCCGAGGCCCTGCCGATCGCCCCGACGCCGATCACGCCGCTGCCGCTGCACGGGCTGCACCGGCTCTACGCCTCGGCGGTGGTGACCTGGTACCGGCTGCAGGACGGAGGATTGTGACGCCGCCGCCCGGCGCGCCGGCGCGGACCGTCGGCGCCCGGCGACGGTGCGGGGAATATCCGGCACCGATCCGAAGATCACGATCGACGAGAATCGCGTCCGGTCCGTCGCGCCGTCGTCACGCGATCGGCGGCATGCACCCCGAGAGCATTTTCCGACCGAAGGGCCGCCAGTCGGGCGAAGTAAATGCGGCACAATCGAAGATCTGGAGCATTTTCCGACGACGTGGATACCGGTCCGTCTCAGAAAATGCGGCAAAATCAAAGACCTGGAGAGCTTCTCGATTGCAACGCGATCGTGAAGTGCTATAGAGCAGCGCCCGATTGCAACGTGACCGGGCCCTGCTCTGGACGCACGGACGGATCGCGCAGACGCCGCGACCGGCCCGGCGGTCCGGACGCGGGCGGCCGATCGGCCGTCGCCGGGGATATCCGGCCTGATCGGCACGCCGTCCCGTCCTCGCGCCCGCCCGCGACGTCGTTCGTTTCCCTAAGTCATGACCTTTCGACGAGGAGCGGTCGCGCGTCGTTTTCAACGCTTCTTAAAGATGCCGGGTGCACACGGGGACGATCTCCGCACCCCAAGGCATCAGGCGACAGTCGTGGGCCCTCCGACCGACATCCCGCAGCCGCCCGATCGCCCGCGCGGTCGCTCGTTCCGGATGGTGGCCCTGTCCGCCGGCCTGCTCGCCGTGCTCGCCACGACCTCCGCGGGGCTGCTGGTGCAAGGCCTGCACGGGCACGCGGTCGCCACCACCGAGCGCGGGCTCGTCGGGTTCTCCACGGTCCTCGCCGACCAGGCCGACCGGGCGCTGCAGGCGATCGAGCTGGTCCAGGACAGCGTGATCCGCGAGTTCCGGACCGCCGGGGTCGCCGGGGAGGCGGATTACGCCGCCGTCGCGGCGACGCCTGTCCTGCACGAGGCCCTGAAGACCCGCATCGCCGCCCTGCCGCAGGTGAACGCCGTCACGGTGATCGACCGGCACGGCAACCTCATGAACTTCAGCCGCTACTGGCCGATCCCGACGGTGAACATCGCCGACCGGGACTACTTCAAGGCGCTGGCGGGCGATCCGGCCCTCGACCGCGCCATCGGCCGGCCGGTGCAGAACCGCGGCGACGGGGTCTGGACGATCTACATCGCCCGCAAGGTGCGGGCGCCGGACGGATCCTTCCTCGGCATGGTGCTCGGCGCCGTCGAGCTCGGCTACTTCGCGCGGCTCTACGCGGCGATCGCGCCGGCCCCCGACGCCGTCGTCTCGCTCTTCCGCAACGACGGCACGCTCCTCGTCCGCTACCCCGAGCGCGACGGCAGCGTCGGCCAGACCTTCCCGGGCACGGCGGCCCTGCGGATCGCCCTCACGAGCCCGGCCGGCGGCGTGTTCCGCACGGTCAGCCCGATCGACGGGCAGGACCGCATCGCCGGCACCCGGGCGCTGGCGCGCTACCCGATGATCCTGAGCGTCAGCCGGACCGCGCAGGCGAGCCTCGCGGCCTGGCGCCAGCAGGCCTGGCTGATCGGCGCCGCCACCCTGATCCTCGATCTCGGCCTCGCCGGCGTGGCGCTGCTCGGCCTGCGCCAGACGCGGGCCCAGGCGCGCCTCGCCGCGGCCGAGGCCGCCCGGGCGGCGGCGGAGGCGCGGGAGCGGGGCGAGCGGGAGCTCAGCGCCCAGCACGCCCAGTTCGGCATCGCCCTCGACCACATGACCCAGGGGCTGTGCCTGTTCGACGGCGACGACCGGCTGATCGTGATGAACGCGCGCTACGCCCAGATGCACGCGGTGCCGGAGGCCCTGCGCCGGCCCGGCACGCCGGTCGCCGCGCTGATCGCCCATCTCGGCGTGGCCGACGCGCGGGCGGACCTGCTGACGGCGGCCTGCGCCCGCATCGCCGCCGGCCGCCTGCCGGCGCGCTTCACCTGCGACCTCGCCGACGGCCGGGCCATCGCGGTGGTGCACGTGCCGATCCCCGAGGGCGGCTGGATCTGCACCCACGAGGACGTGACCGAGCGCCGCCGCAGCGAGGCGCGCATCGCCCACATGGCCGGCCACGACGCCCTGACCGGCCTGCCCAACCGCGCGCAGCTCCAGGGGCGCCTCGACGCGGCGCTGGCCGAGCGCGGCGCCGGCGAGGCGGTGAGCGTGCTCTGCCTCGACCTCGACGGCTTCAAGGAGGTCAACGACACCTACGGCCATCCGGTCGGCGACGAGCTGCTGCGCCTCGTGGCCCGGCGCCTGCGGGACGCGGTCGGCACCGCGGCCCTCGTCGGGCGCCTCGGCGGCGACGAGTTCGCGGTCATGCGCTGCGCGCCCTCGCATCCGGCCGGCGTGGCGGCGCTCGCCGAGCGCATCGTGCGGCTCCTGCGCCAGCCCTTCGAGGTCCAGGGCCACGAGATCGGCATCGGCGTCTCGATCGGCCTCGCGACGACGGAGGCCGCCGGCACCACCACCGCCGAGCTTCAGCGCCAGGCCGACGTCGCGCTCTACCAGGCCAAGGCCGCGGGGCGGAACGGCTGGTGCCTGTTCGATCCCGCGATGGATGCCGACCTGCAGCGGCGCCGGCAGCTCGCCACCGACCTGCGCTGCGCCCTCGCCGAGGGGCAGCTCGAGCTCCACTACCAGCCGATCGTCGCCGCCGACGGCACCGGGGTGCGGGCCTGCGAGGCGCTGCTGCGCTGGCGCCATCCGCGCGAGGGCTTCGTCAGCCCGGGCGAGTTCATCCCGATCGCCGAGGCGACCGGGCAGATCCGCCGGCTCGGCGCCTGGGCGCTCGGCCGGGCCTGCGCCGACGCCGCCGCCTGGCCGGCCGACATCAAGGTGGCGGTGAACCTCTCCCCGGTGCAGTTCGTCGGCGACGCCCTCGTCGACGAGGTGACCCGGGCGCTGGCGTCGAGCGGGCTGCCGCCCGGGCGGCTCGAGCTCGAGATCACCGAATCGGTGCTGCTGCAGGACGACGAGGCGACGCTCGCGATCCTGCACCGGCTGCGCGCCCTCGGGGTCAGCACCGCCATGGACGATTTCGGCACCGGCTACTCGTCCCTGAGCTACCTGCGCCGCTTCCCCTTCGACAAGATCAAGATCGACCGCTGCTTCGTGGCCGGCCTCGGGGAGGCCGGCGAGGGCGGCGGCAGCGACGAGATCGTCCGCGCCGCGGTCGGCCTCGGCCGGGCGCTCGGCATGATCGTGCTGGCGGAGGGCGTCGAGACCGCCGAGCAGGCCGCGCGCCTGCGCGAGGTCGGCTGCGACGAGCTGCAGGGCTTCCTGTTCGGCCGGCCCTGTCCGGCCGGCGAGCTGCCCGAGGTCGCGAGCCGCCGCCCGGCCGCCGCCTGACCGCGATCGCGGCCGGACCCGACGACCGGCCCGCTCAGCCCCGCAGCGCCCGCTCGATCAGCCCCGCCGCCGCCAGCGCCCGCCCGTCGTCGCCGAACCGGGCGATCACCTGCACGCCGACCGGCAGGCCGGCGGGGGTGCGCTCGACCGGCAGGGTGACGCAGGGCACGCCCATCAGGGTCCAGAGGCGGTTGAAGCGGGAATCGCCCGTCTGGTCGAGGCCGGCCGGCGCCGCGCCGGGGGCGGCATAGGTCAGGAGCACGTCCGGGCCGTCCTCGGAGAAGACGTCCTTCAGGCTGCGGCGGGCGTGGTGGGCGGTGCGGCGGGCGGCGTCGTAGGCCGCGGTCTCGATGCCCTGCGCGGCGTCGAGGGCGGCGCGCAGGCGCGGCGGCAGGGCGTCGCGGTGCGCCGCGTATTCCCACGCCAGTGCCTGGCGCGCCTCGTAGTCCTGGATCGTGCCGTGGGCGGCGTACGCCTCGCCGAACCGGGCCGGCAGGGCGAGGTCGTGCACCACCGCCCCGGCCCGCTCGGCGGCCGCCGCCGCCCGGCCGAGGGCGGCCTCCGCCTCCGGGTCCGGGGCGGCGCAGAACTCCTGGCGCACGATCCCGATGCGGGGCGCGCTCCCGTCGTGCGTCCGCCCGATCGCCGGCCGGTCGGCGAGCAGCGCCAGGGCGTGGGCGGCATCCGCCACCCCGGCCGCGAACAGGCCGAGGGTGTCGAGGGCCCAGGAATAGCACTTCACCCCGACCGTCGGCAGCAGCCGGAACGACGGCTTGACCCCGACGACGCCGCAGAAGGCCGCCGGGCGGATCACCGAGCCGCCGGTCTGGGTGCCGAGCGCCAGCGGCAGCATCCCGGCCGCCACCGCGGCGGCCGAGCCCGCCGAGGAGCCGCCGGGCGTGTGCCCGGGGTGATGCGGGTTGCGGGTCGCGGTGGGGTCGAGGAAGGCGAAGGGCGTGGTGGTGGTCTTGGCGAGCGGCGCCGCGCCGAGGGATTTCAGCCGCGCCACCACCGGGGCGTCGGCGCGCGGATGCCAGCTCTCGTAGATCGCCGAGCCCATCCGGGTCGGCAGGTCGGCGGTGTCGATGATGTCCTTGATCCCGACCGCGATGCCGGCGAGCGGCCCGGCCGCCGCGACGACCGGCGCGGGATCGACGCAGACCAGGGCGCCGACCTCCGGCTCGCGGGCGGCGATCGCCGCGCGCACGAGGCGGACCGCCCCCTCGGGCGTCAGCCGGCCGTCGTCGATTCGGGCGCAGAGGTCGAGGAGCGAGAGCATCGGGCCGTCCGGGCGGGAGAGATCGGTCGAGGTCCTTTGTAAGCGTAACGAGGCCGCGTGTTCCAGAACACGCGAGGGCGCGCGGCGCGCGTTGCGGGCAGGGCCCGGCTTCGGCTAAACCGGCGCCGTTCACCCGTCGCACGGCCGCCTGGGGCGGAAAGGCCGGCGCGGCGGGGCACCGCCGGGATCCTTCGCCGGCATCCTTCGCGAGAGAGCCCGTGACCCTTTCTTCCGCCCTGCCGCTGCAAGCCCAGGCGAGTTCGACGGCAAGCTCGGCGGCAAGTTCGGCCCTTGCGACGCCGGCCGTCTCGCGCCTCGGGCGCCTGTTCGGCCGCGGGCGCCGGGCCGGTGCCGTCGCGCTCGACCAGCCCGGCGCCGCCGACGGATTCGGCGGGCCCGGCATCCTGGCGGTGGCCGGCCTCAAGAAGAGCTACGGCGCCCGCACCGTGGTGCACGATGCCGGCCTGACCGTGCGCAACGGCGAGGCGGTGGGCCTCCTCGGCCCCAACGGCGCCGGCAAGACCACGATCTTCTACATGATCACCGGCCTCGTCTCGGCCGATCGCGGCACGATCAGCCTCGACGGGCAGGAGATCACCCGGCTGCCGATGTACCAGCGCGCCCGGCTCGGCATCGGCTACCTGCCGCAGGAGGCCTCGATCTTCCGCGGCCTCAACGTCGAGGACAACATCCGGGCGGTGCTCGAGGTGGTCGAGCCCGACCGCAAGACGCGGGAGCGCAAGCTCGATTCGCTCCTCGAGGAGTTCAACATCACCCGCCTGCGCAAGTCGCCCTCGATCGCGCTGTCGGGCGGCGAGCGGCGGCGCTGCGAGATCGCCCGGGCGCTCGCCTCCTCGCCCTCCTTCATGCTGCTCGACGAGCCCTTCGCGGGCATCGACCCGATCGCGGTCGGCGACATCCAGGAACTGGTGATGCACCTCAAGGGCCGCGGCATCGGCGTGCTCATCACCGACCACAACGTGCGCGAGACGCTCGGCCTGATCGACCGGGCCTACATCGTGCATTCGGGCCGCATCCTCACCGAGGGCACCCCCGACGAGATCGTGGCGAACGAGGACGTGCGCCGGCTCTACCTGGGCGAGGATTTCCGGCTGTAGCCATCACGACGGCGCCCCGGTGATCGTCGTCGCGACCATCCACCCTCCCGCCCGCGAACCCGGTGCCTGTTCGGGCGGGGTCGTCTGTCGCAAGTTCTAGAACAGCCGAGGCTATCCTATGCTCAGCCACGGTACACGACACCGCGACCTCGGCCCGACCATAGGGGCGGACGATCCTCGCGAGTCTCCCCCTTTCCCGGAC
>NZ_LWHQ01000006.1:130474-226142 GCF_001653715.1 Methylobacterium platani | reverse complement strand
ACGATGGGCCGCGAGGCCGACCGCCGGGCGACGGAGATCGTGTCGTGTACCGTGATCCTCAGCCTCGTCCTGAGGTAAGAGCGCCGGATATCCTTGATAATTCACATCCAGCGGAATGGAAAAATCGCCCAGACGGGCTCTCGGGGTGAGGTCGCGGGTCGGGTATCGATTCCCGCCGACAAACCGTGCGGGGCATCGGACAAGAGCAGGCCGGAACAACCGAGACCCGTTCCCTCGCCGGATGCCTCCCTCTGCTGCGCTCTCGCACCCGTCGGGTTCCATCCCCCTGCGTCCCGGCCACGGCGCGCGCTTTTTGCACTGGCGCCAGAATCCGCCCTGCGCCACGCTGGCCTCCGATCGCGCCGAGCCCCACCTCCGCTTTGACGCATGCCCCGCTTCGGTTTAAAGCTGCGTGGAGGTTTCTGAAGCAAGAGTCGTGCCGACCCGGCCGGAGCCGGGCGTCGCGGGGCGGGGCTGGCTGATGGGTTTGCTGCAACGGCTCGAGATGCGCCAGGGCCAGGCCCTGGTGATGACGCCGCAACTCCTGCAGGCGATCAAGCTCTTGCAGCTGTCCCACCTCGACCTCGCCGCCTACGTCGATGCCGAGCTCGAGCGCAACCCGCTCCTGGAGCGGGCCGAGGTCGAGGCGCCGGAGCCGGGCGACGCGCGCGGGGAGGCCGCCGAGGCGGGCCGGGACGGGGGCGAGAGCCAGGGAGGCGACGACGGGTTCGACGGGGACGGCATGGCCGAGCCCTGGCTCTCCCACGACCTCAACCCGAGCCGCAGCGAGATCGAGGGCGATCTCGGCACCCGCCTCGACAACGTGTTCCCCGACGACGGCCCGGTCGGCCGCGAGGCCCCGGCGGCCGGGGGCGAGGGGCTGTCGCTCACCCCGGCGCCGTGGAGCGGCACCGGCGGCAGCTTCGACGGCGAGGCGCCGGATTTCGAGGCGACGCTGACCAGCGAATCCTCGCTGCACGAGCACCTCTCGGCCCAGCTCGATCTCGCCACCCGCGACCCCGTCGAGCGGCTGGTCGGCGGCTTCCTGGTCGATGCCATCGACGAGGCCGGTTACCTGCGCGAGGACGTCGCCGCCCTCGCCGAGCGCCTCGGCGTCGGCGCAGGCGTCGTCGAGCGGGTGCTGACGATCGTCCAAGGCTTCGACCCCTCCGGCGTGGGCGCCCGCGACCTCGCCGAGTGCCTGGCGATCCAGCTGCGCGAGCAGGACCGGTTCGACCCGGCGATGCAGGCCCTGGTCTCGCGCCTCGACCTCGTCGCCAAGCGCGACTTCGCCGGCCTGCGGCGGCTGTGCGGGGTCGACGAGGAGGACTTGGGCGACATGCTGTCCGAGCTGCGTCGCCTCGACCCCAAGCCCGGCCGCGCCTTCGGCGCCGGCCCGGTCGAGGTGCTGGTGCCGGACGTGTTCGTGCGCCCCGCGCCCGACGGCTCCTGGCTCGTCGAGCTCAACAGCGAGGCCCTGCCGCGGGTGCTCGTTAACCAGACCTATTACGCCACGGTCTCGCGCGGGGCGAAGACCGACACCGACAAGGCCTTCCTGTCGGAATGCCTGCAGACCGCCAACTGGCTCACCCGCAGCCTGGAGCAGCGCGCCCGCACCATCCTGAAGGTGGCGAGCGAGATCGTGCGCCAGCAGGACGGCTTCTTCGTCAACGGCGTCGCCCACCTGCGGCCGCTCAACCTGAAGACCGTCGCCGACGCGATCGGCATGCACGAATCCACCGTCTCGCGGGTGACCTCGAACAAGTCGATCGGCACGAGCCGCGGCACCTTCGAGATGAAGTACTTCTTCACCGCGGCGATCCCCGGGGCGGCCGGCGCGGCGGCCCATTCCTCCGAGGCCGTGCGCTACCGCATCAAGCAACTCATCGACGCCGAGGCCAACGACGTGCTGTCGGACGACGCCCTGGTGCAGCGCCTGCGCGGCGAGGGCGTCGACATCGCCCGCCGCACCGTGGCGAAGTACCGGGAATCCCTGCGCATCCCCTCCTCGATCGAGCGCCGGCGCGAGCGCGCGGCGATGCCGGCGCGGTGAGGAGGACGGCGCCGCGCGGATGGCGGCCCTGCCAAAAAGGCCCCTGCCGCCGCTGAGCCGGCTTCGTTGACTTCGCGTCCGGGCGTTCCTAGCTCTTGAGCGTGGGCCCTCGCGCCGGAGACGTCCCCCGGGGCGCGGGCCGACGAACGACGAAACCGGAGGGAGCCGATGGCATCGTTGCGCGTGTCAGGTCGTGGCGTGGATCTGGGGGAAGCCCTGAGGACACGGGTGGAGGAGCGGATCTCGGCCGCCCTCGCCAAGTACTTCGACGGCGCCTACCACGGCCACGTCACGGTCGCGCGGGACGGCGGCGCCTACCGCACCGATTGCGTGCTGCACCTGCCCTCGGGCATCACCCTGGAGGCGTCGGGCAACGCCCACGACGCCCATGCGAGCTTCGACCAGACCGCCGAGCGGATCGAGAAGCGCCTGCGCCGCTACAAGCACCGCCTCAAGGCCCACCCGAACGGCCACGCCAAGGACGCGGCCCTCGACGGCGCGCTGCCGGGGAGCCTGCCGGGCCGCGACGCCGTGATGGAGGCGGCCTATTCGGTGTTCGAGGCGCCCGAGGAGGATACCGGCGAGCACCCGCCGATCATCGCCGAGAGCACCCGCACCCTGCACCGGCGCACGGTGAGCGAGGCGGTGGTCGAGCTCGATCTCACCGGTGTCCCCGTCCTCGTCTTCGTTCACGCTGGCACCGAGCGGGTCAACGTCGTATATCGTCGGGGCGACGGCGCGATCGGCTGGATCGATCCGCCGGAACGCGGCACTCCGTGAGCGGGTTCATCCCGCTCCCGGAAGGCCTCCGGTCCTGGAAATGAGCGGGTGGCGCGGGCGCGCTTCCCGCCGATGAGGCAGCGGTCTTCGATGCCATTGCTGGAATTCCTGAAGCCGGAGGCGGTCCTCCCGGCGCTGCGCGCGCAGGGGAAGAAACAGGTTCTGCAGGAGCTGGCCGCCCAGGCGGCCCGCCACCTGCCGGGCCTCGACGAGCGCGAGATCTTCGAGACGCTGCTGCAGCGCGAGCGCCTCGGCTCGACCGGCATCGGCGAGGGCGTGGCGATCCCGCACGGCAAGCTGCCGGGGCTCGACACGCTGTTCGGCCTGATGGCCCGCCTCGAGCGCCCGATCGATTTCGAGGCCCTCGACGGCCAGCCGGTCGACATCGCCTTCCTGCTGCTCGCCCCCGAGGGCGCCGGCGCCGACCACCTGAAGGCGCTGGCCCGGGTTGCCCGCGTCCTGCGCGAGCCCGGCATCATCGACCGCATCCGCGCCGCCCGCGACGCCGACGCGCTCTACGCCCTCCTGACCCAATCCCCCGCCCAGGCGGCCTGACCTCGAGCCGGCGTGACGATGCGAACCTCCCTTCTCGCGGCGGCCGTTCTCGTCGCCGCGGCCGGCTCCGCCCGCGCGGACGGCACCTGCGCCCGCGACCTCCTGGTGGCGCAATCCTCGCAGAAGATGGCGATCGAGCGTCTCGAGACCCTCGGCGACAGCGACGCCGACCGCTGCCGCGGCTGGCGCCAGCACGTCGACACGATGCGCCGCGCCGCCACCGTCTACGGCCGCTGCCTGTCGGGATCGGAGCGCAGCGAGCGCCTGGCCCAGGTCCAGGGCTCGGAGAAGGAATTCTCGGAGCTGCTGCGGACGCGCTGCAAGGGACGGTGAGCCGGCATGAGGCCGCCCGTCACCGCACCAGCGGCTCGGCCACCATCTTCACCGGGTGGCCGCGGCTGACCAGCACCGCCGCGCTCGAATGCTCGGGATCGGTCTCGAACCGGGTGCGGATCCAGGCGACCAGGAACTTCGCGTATTCGGAGGCCAGCAGCCGGGCCGAGGCCGGGTGGCGCCACCACTGGTCCGGGTCGATCCCCTCCGGGACGACCGGGTGCGGCACGACCCGGTGGCCGTCGGCCAGCGCGTGGTCGAGCTCCACCAGCGTGCGCGGCATGTGGTAGTTCGAGGTCACCACCGCGACGCTCCGGAAGCCGTTCTCGCGCATCCAGCGCCGGATCTCGATGGCGTTGCCGATCGTGTTGCGGGCGCGGTAGTCGAGGTCGACGCAGCAGGCGATCAGGTGCTGCTGGCCCGGGTTGAGCCGGGCGATCTCCTCGCGGCTGGTGCGCTCGTTGACCCCGGTGATGAGCAGGCGCCGGCCGTAGCCGCCGGCGAGCAGGTCCATCGCGTCCTCGATGCGCTGGGCCCCGCCGGTGAGCGCGACGATGCCGTCGGAGGGCCCGAGCGGCAGCCGCTCCGCCCGGGCGAGGCCCGACACGAAGGCGAGGAACCCGAGGCCGAGGGCGAGGCCGGCGGCGAGGCCCGCCGCGGCGAGGCCGGCCGCCAGGCGGCGGCGCAGGCTCCAGCGGCGCCCGGCCGGGGGCGGGCCCTCTGGACCTTCGCCCGACCAGGACCATCCCACCACGTCGCCGGTTCGCGTTGTCATTCGGCGCTGCATCCGCGAGGTCATCTCACCTGTGGTCGAGCATAGTGCCGATTGCGGCGGCCGAGAGGCAACCGCCCCGGAGGCCGATTCGTTCACGGCCGGCGGCCCGCCCTGTGAAGAGCGGGCACGCCGCACGCTAGGGAACCACCCTGGCGTCAGGCTGGCGTCAGTCGAGGAAGCGCCGCACGGTGAGCCGCGAGACCACCGCGGTGACGACCGAGGCGATCACCCCGATCAGCACCACGCTGGCATAGCCGCGCCAGCCGATGGCGAAGCCGCCGAACAGCGCCTCGATCTCGTCGCCGGCAGGTCCCGCGCGCCACAGCCGGGCGAGCGCCCCGCCGGCACCGATCACCGCGAGCGCCGCCACCGCCCCGATCGCCCCGCCGCGCAGGCCGAGGCGGAAGAAGCGGCGCTGGAACTCGCGGGCGATGAAGTCGGCGTCGGCGCCGACGAAGTGCAGTACCTCGACCACCTCGCGGTTGCCCGCCATGGCGCCGCGGGTCGCGAAGGTGACGGCGAGCCCGGTGGCGAGCAGCACGAGGCCGACCACCGCGACGCCGACGCCGACCACGGTGTTGGCCATGGTCGAGAGCCGCGACAGCCACAGGGCGTGGTCGTCGAGGCTGGCGACGCCGGGCAGGGCCTCGGCGAGGCGCTGGCGCAAGGCGCCGAGATCCGGCGTGCCGGAGAGCCGCACCGTGATCAGGCGCGGCACCGGCAGGTCGCCGAGATCGAGGCCGCTGCCGAGCCAGGGTTCGAGCAGGCGCTCGGATTCCGCCTTGGTGAAGGGCCGCGTCGCCGCGATGCCGGGCGTGGCGGCGGCCAGGGCCGCCGCCTTGGCGACGTCGGCCTCGGTGTCCCGGCCCGGCCCGGGGCGGATCTGGATCGTCACCTCCTGGGCCACCGAGCCCTGCCACTGCGCCGCGCTCGAGGCGACGATCTCGGCGCCGCCGGCGCAGAGGGCGGCGAGGAAGGTCAGGATCGCGATCACCGCGGCGAGCGCCCGGCCCGCGCTGGTGTCGGTCGGCACCAGGGCGGCGTTGCGGCGCAGGGTCGGCGGCAGGTCGGCGGCCGGCGCCTCGCGCCGCGCCGCCCGCTCCAGGGTGGCCCCGTCGGACATGTGCGTCTCCCCGCGGCTCATCCCTCGATCCGCAGGCGGTTGTTGCCGAGCACGAAGCGGCGCGCGTCGACGAGGTCCATCAGGGCGAAGTCGTGGGTGGCGATCAGCACCGAGGTGCCGAGGCGGTTGAGCTCGACGAACAGGCGCAGCAGCCGCCGGCCGAGCTGGGGGTCGACGTTGCCGGTCGGCTCGTCGGCGAGCAGCAGCTCCGGCCGGGCGATCAGCGCCCGGGCGATCGCCGCGCGCTGCTTCTCGCCGCCGGACAGGAGCGGCGGCAGCACGTGCATGCGCTCGCCGAGGCCCACCCAGCGCAGCAGCTCCACCACCTCGGCCCGGTAGCTCGTCTCGGCCCGGCCCTGGACGCGCAGCGGCAGGGCGACGTTCTCGTAGGTGGTGAGGTGGTCGAGCAGGCGGAAATCCTGGAACACCACGCCCATGCGCCGGCGCAGGGAGGTCAGCGCGTCGCTCGAGATGCCGCTCACCTCCTCGCCGAACACCGAGACGAGGCCCCGGCTCGGCCGCACCGAGAGCAGGATGAGGCGCAGCAGCGTCGTCTTGCCGGCACCCGAGGGGCCGGTGAGGAACTGGAACGAGTGCGGCGCGATGGTGAAGCTGATGTCGCTCAGGACCTCCTGGCCGACCCCGTAGCGCATCCCCACGTTCTCGAACCGGACCACCGGCTCGTCCATCCCGCCGAGCAGGCTGCTTCCGGTCCCCCGGTCCGTTCTCGCGTCCATCCGGTCTCCCTGAGGGTCCCTCGCCGCGAGGGGCGGCCCGGCGGCCGATCCTCACGCGATCCGCGCCGCTTTACCATGCATTAAGGCTGACGCGGGAGGAGTCGTGGTCCGGCCCCGATGCCGCGCCCGACTGATTCGCCATGCTGATCGTCTGCCCCGCCTGCGCAAGCGAATATACGCTCGATGCCGCCAAGATCGGCCCTGCCGGGCGCACCGTGCGCTGCGCGGCCTGCCGCGAGCCGTGGTTCGTCGCGGCTCCGCCGCCCGAGCCGGAGGCCGCGCTCGCGCCGCCGGGGGAGGCGGTGTTCACCGCCGCCGGGACCTCGTCCGATCAGAAGGCCCCCGCCGCGCCGCGCCGCGCCGGCCCCCGCGCGGGCAAGGCGCGCGCCGGGACCGGGCGGCGGCGGCTCGCCGTCGCCGCGTCCGCCCTGGCGGCCTGCGGGGTGGCAGCGGCCGCGCTGCTGCCGGCGGGCCGCGCCGGGCTCGTCCATGCGGTGCCGCGCACCGCGAGGCTCTACGCCGCGATCGGCCTGCCGGTGAACCTGCGCGGCCTCGCCTTCCGGGACGTCGCCGCCTACCAGGTGCCGGACGCCGCGGGCGGCGGCCGCCTCGTCGTCGAGGGCGACGTGGTGAGCGCGTCGGGCCACGCCGTGCCGGTGCCGCCGCTCAGCCTCGAGCTGCGCGACGAGCACGGCGGGGTCGTCTATCGCTGGAGCGCCGAGGCGCCGCGCGAGCGGCTCGAGCCGGAGGAATCCGCCCGCTTCCGGGCCGAGCTGCCGGGGGCTTCCGCCAAGGGCCGGCAGGTGCTGGTCCGCTTTGCCGCGGTTGACAGCGGCGATTCTGCCGTCAGCCTGAAGGCTCCGGCGAACGCCTCCGCGAACCCCAAAGACCGAGATCGATGAATCCGCCCCTGCCCCGCGTCCGCGTCCTCTTCGACGAAACCGCCATCGCGCAGCGCAACGAGGAGATCGCCCGCGCCATCGCCGACCAGCCGCTGCAGAACCTGCTGGTGGTGGCGGTGCTCAAGGGCAGCTTCATGTTCGCCGCCGACCTGATCCGCGCCCTGCACCGGGCCGGGCTGGCGCCGCAGGTCGAGTTCATCCATCTGTCGAGCTACCGCGCCGCCACCGTGTCCTCGGGCCAGGTCGCGATCCTGCGCGACGTCGAGAGCGAGGTGCGCGGGCGCGACGTACTGCTCATCGACGACATCCTCGAATCCGGCCGCACCCTCGTCTACGCCAAGGATCTGCTGATGGCCCGCGGCGCGCGGCGCGTGCTCACCACCGTGCTGCTGGAGAAGCCCGGCAAGCGCGCGGTGACGATGGACGCCGACTATGTCGGCTTCACCTGCCCGGACGTGTTCGTGGTCGGCTACGGCATGGACGTGGCCCACGCCTTCCGGCAGCTGCCCTATGTCGGCCTCGTCGATTACGGCGACGGCGACCCGGATCTGTTCGACAAGGGCTGACCGGCCGCCGCCAGAGGCCCTGAAGCGGTGCGCGTTTGCAACGCCGCCCGGCCGATCCGCCGGTGCGGCCCGCGAAAGCGGAACCTCGGCCGGCGCGGCGGCTTGACCCCTGGCCGCGCAGCCGATCACACTTCCCGTGTCCGCGGCGTCGGGCCCCTGAGAGACGAGAGGACATGGCGCGCATCCTGCTGGTCGACGACGAGGAACCGATCCGCGGCTTTCTGAAGCGCGGGCTGGAGATGGACGGGCACACGGTCGTGACGGCGGTCGACGGCAGCGACGGCCTCGACCGGCTGGCCGAGACCGCCTTCGACCTGATGCTGACCGACATCCGCATGCCGCTGATGGACGGCATCGCCCTCGCGCTCGCGGCCAAGCGCGACTATCCCGACCTGACGATCCTGCTGATGACCGGCTTCGCCGACCAGCGCGAGCGCGCCCGCGGGCTCGACGCCATCGTGGCCGACGTGCTGACGAAGCCCTTCACCCTCGCCGACATGCGCGCCACCGTGACCCGCACCCTGCGCGGCGCCGGGGCGCTGGCGGCGCGCTGATCCGCGCGGGCGAGCCGCCGGCGGGGCGCGGTCCCGGCGGGCGCGCCGCGATCCTCCCGTGAACAGGTCCGAGATCGCGCTGCCCTCGCTTCTTCCCACGGAGCCGGGCTTGCCCGGCCTGCTCGCCGCGGGCCTGCTCCTCCTCGGCCTCGCCGCCCTGGCGATCGTCCTGCGCGGCCGGGCCGCCGCCAGGATCGAGCGCAAGCCGTTCCTGACGCGGGCCGAGATCGATGTCCTCGACCTCCTGCGCCGCGCGCTGCCGGCGCATCACGTGTCCTGCCAGGTCTCGATGGGCGCGCTCCTGACGCCGCGACGGGGTCTCAGCCGCAAGGAGTTCTGGCGGACCCGCAACCTGTTCGGCCAGAAGATCGTGGATTACGTCGCGATCGACCCGGCGACCGGCGAGGTCGCGGCGGTCATCGAGCTCGACGATGCGAGCCACGACGCCCGCAAGGACCGGGCGCGCGACGCCCTCCTGGCCGCGGGGCAGTACCGGGTCATCCGGATCCCCTCGAAGCCGCGGCCGTCGGAGGCGAGCGTGCGGGAGGCGACCGAGGCCCTCCGCGGCCCGGCGCGGCGGTCCGGCCGCCCGGCGTAGATCGGCGGGCGATACCGACCCCCGCACCCGGTCCGCGCCTCAGCCGCGCAGCCGGGCCGCCACCGCCAGCAACTCCGCCGCCCGGTGGGCGCAGGTGTGCCGCGCCCGGATCGTCCGCAGGCCCCGCTCCGCCAGGGCCGCGCGCAGGGCCGGGTCCTGTGCGAGGTCGCGCAGGTGGCGCTCCGTCGCCGCGCCGTCCGGGGCGACCAGGAAGTCGTCGCCCGGCGTGAACAGGCCCTCGCTGTCGCGCCAGGGCGCCGAGATCAGGGGGATGCCGCAGGCCAGCGCCTCGAAGACCCGGATCGTCGGGATGCCCGGCAGGGCCTCGACGTAGAAGCGCCGCGGCACGTGCACGGTGGCGAGGTGGCGGGCGAAGACCTCCGGGGCGCGGGCGTTCGGCAGCCAGCCGCGATAGCGCGCACCGAAGCGCCGCAGGGTCGCCAGCGCCGCGTCGGGGTAGCGCACGCCCCAGACGTCGAGGGGGAGACCCGCGCGCCCGGCCGGCCCGAACAGGAACCGCTCCAGCTCGGCGCTGCGCTCGCCGTCGCCCCAGTTGCCGATCCAGACCAGCCCCTCGCGGGGCCCTTCCGTCGCCGGGGGGTGGAACAGGCGGATGTCGGCCGCCTCGTGCCAGACGAAGACCGAGCTGCCCCAGCCCCAGCCGCGATAGACCTCGGCCAGCGTCTCGCCGAAGGCCAGCACGCCGTCATAGCCCGAAAGGTCGTAGGCGCGCATCGCGCCGGGCTCGCTCACCGCCCGGTGATGGGTGTCGTGGAACAGCAGCGTGAACCGGCCGCCGCCGCGCCGGGCCGCGCCGATGCGGGCGACGAGGGCGGGGTCGTTCCACTCGTGCACCAGCACGAGGTCGGCGCCGTCGAGGGCCGTGTCCAAGGACTCGTCGCTCACGCCGAAGCCCGGCGGGTCGACCGTCGCCGTCAGCTCGGGGTAGGGCGCGAGGGACGCGGCGAGGCCGGCCTCGCCGTGATCGCCGAGCAGGTTCTCGACGCTCCAGGCGCCCGCCGGCTCGTGGGCCGCGACCGTGTGGCCGAGGGCCTGGAGCTCGCGCAGCACGCCGCGCAGGAAATGGGCGTTGCCGTGGTTCCAGCACGAGCGCAGCGAATGCGTGAAGGCGACGATCCTCACGCCGGGGATCTCCCTCACACCATGACCCCGGACCGCAGGGTCGGCGTCTCGAGCACGGCCCGGTAGGCGTCGAGGACGCCGGCCGCCATCGCCTCGACCGTGAAGGCCTCGGCCCGGGCCCGCGCCTCGGCGCCGAGCCGCGCCCGGATGGCAGGGTCGGCCGCCACCATCTCGATGGCGTGGGCGAAGCCCGCATCGTCGTCGGGCGCGATGAAGATCGCGGCCTCGTCCCACAATTCGCGGAAGGTCGGGATGTCGGAGAGCACGAGCGCGCAGCCGGCGCTCGCGGCTTCGAGCACGCCGAGGCCGAACGGCTCGTAGCGGGCCGCCGAGACGTAGATCGGGGCGCCGGCGAGCCAGCGCGCCACGTCCTGGTCGCTGAGCCGGCCGAGCGGCCGCAGGTGCTCCGGCACGAACTGCGCCGCGTTCGGACCCTTCAGGGCGCCGGCGGCGAGCAGCGGCAGGTGCAGCCGGGCGGCGATCCGGTCGAGGGTGCGGGCGTTCTTGCCCTCGTCCCACAGCCGGCCGGCGGTGAAGGCGAAGGGGGAGGCGGCCGCCCCCGCCGGGGTGCGGTGGCCGCGCGCGGCGGCGCTGCGCCGGCCGTTCGGCACCACGCGGGGCGGCGCGATGCCGTAGGTCGCGGCGGTCGCCGCCGCGAAGGCGTGGGTGGGGCTGAGCAGCGCGTCGACCCGCCGGTAGCCCTCCGCCGCCAGGCTCGCCCGCCAGGCGAGGTCCGGCGGCAGCGGCCCGGGGCGCATCGCCGCCCACCAGGTCGCCACGCAGGAATGCGCCACCGCGATCACGGGCGCGCAGAATCCGGTGATCGCCGCCAGAGCCGGGCTGTTGAGGTGGATCAGGTCGGCGCCGGCCCGCTCGGCCTCGCGGGCGACGAGGTTCGCCGCCGCCTCGACCTCGGCGGGGGTGAGCGCGGTCCAGTCGAGGCTGCCGCCGAGCGGGCACAGGGCGAGGCCGCGGATCGCCCGGGCGGCGCGGAACTGGTCCTGGCCCGGCTCGGGGCCGAGCACCGCCAGGGTGACGGCGACGCCCTGGCGCGTCAGCTCCTCGGCGAGGTCGAGCCCGTATTGCCAGACCCCGCCGACGGCATCGACGGTCATGAACAGGTTGAGGGCCGGCGCGCCGCGATGCGGGATCGGGCGTCCGGCCGGGACCGTCAGGCTGGGCAGCATGCCGCCTCCAACTCGCGCAACGGGGCCGGCCGCTCCTCTTGGATGTCGCTGAAGCGGTCGAACTGGTCGAGGTAATGGGCGTGGGCCCGCTCCCAGGCCTCGCCGTCCGGCTCGCCCCACAGGCGGCGGTAATCCGGCGAGGACGGATAGGGATAGAGCGGCACGGGATCGTTGGCCCAGACCCCGGCGGCGCGCAGGCGGTCGCGCCAGTCCGCCACCATCCCGGGATCGTCGCCCGCCACCTTGATGAGGTTGGCCTGCACGAACGGCACCGAGCGGCGGGCGTGGATCAGGCGCTCGGCGAGGTCGTCGGTCGAGGCGCGGCACTTCTTGTCGAGCATCGCGCGGCCGGCCTCGGTCAGGCTCTCGACGCCCGCCTCGATCGAGACGCAGCCCGCCTCGCCCAGCAGGTCGAGCATGTCGGGCTTCCACAGGTCGATCCGGGTCTGCACCCCGAACTCGACTCGGCGGGCGGCGAGCGCCTCCAGCAGCGGCTTCTGCGGCAGGAAGATCTCGTCGATGAAGTAGAGATAGGTCACGCCCTGCGCGATCAACCGGTCGACCTCCTCCAGGATGAGCGGCAGCGCGCGCCGCCGGTAGGCGTCCCGGAAGTCGATCTTGGCGCAAAAGGTGCAGGAATAAGGGCAGCCGCGCGAGGCCTCGACCTCGGCGCCCGGCCCCTCCGGCGCCCGGTCGAAGCGGTGGTGGTGGTGGGCGTGGCGCGCCACCCAGGGCTCCGGCCAGGACAAGGCCGGCAGATCGGTGAAGACGGTGGCGGCAGGGCCGCCGGTGACGATCGTCTCGTGCCCGTCCCGGTAGGCGAGCGCCGGCACCGAGCCGGGCCGCGCCAGGCCACCCTCGGCGAGGCGCGTCACCACCTCCTCGCACTCGCCCCGCACCACGAGGTCGCAGGCGAGTTTCGCCAGCGTCGTCTCCGGGGTGACCGAGCCGTGCGGACCGACCGCCACGGTGCGGCCGCCGCGGCCGGCGAGCGCGTCCAGGAAGGCGCGCGGCACCCGCAGCTCGGGCTGGGCGCAGCGCCAGAACAGATAGGTCGGGGCGGTGGTCACCACCGTCATGGCGGGGGCGAACGCCGCCACCCTGTCGGCGAGTTCGTCGAGGGAAAGCCCGTCGAGGGCGCCATCCAGCATCAGCGCCTCGTGGCCGGCCCGCTCCAGCAGCACCTTGCAGGCCCCGAGCTCGAGGGGGAGGTGCGGCGAACGGCACCCGAAATAGATGCTGTTCTCGAAGCTCCAGGTCGGGTTGACGAGGGCGATTCTCAAAGCGGGCGTCCTAGGGCGGGAACGGGCATCGCGGGTACTGGGGGCGACTATCGTTGATCTGGCGGGTCCGCTCCGGACGACAAGGCCTTTTCGCCCGGGCACGGTTAAGCGAATGATACCAAAGGGTCATTTGCCATGATGCCGGTGCATGGCGATGCCCTCACCATGATCACCGTGCAGGCGAGAGCCGGGAACCGAATCGCGTCTCGCGCGTGGCTCAGGCCGTCGCCGCCCGGGTTCCCGGGCGCAGGCCCCGGTCTTCGGCGAGCCAGCCCGCCAGCCGCTCGAGGCCCCGGCGCCAGGGTAGCGGGCGCCCGAGCCCGAGATCGGCGGCGGCGCGGCGGGTGTCGGAGACGTAGTAGCGCTGGTCGCCGGCGCGCCAGTCCTCGAAGGCGAGGTCGAGGGGACGGCCGACGAGCCCCTCGATGGCGCCGAGCACCTCGCGCAGCGACACCGCGTTGCCCGGGCCGCCGCCGAGATTGTAGGCCCGGCCCTGCACGGCCGCGATCCGCGCCAGGGCCGCCCGGTAGGCCGCGACCGCATCCGCGACGTCGAGCACGTCGCGGACCTGGCAGCCGTCGCCGTAGACGGTGATCGGCCGGCCCTCCAGGGCCCGGATCAGGAAATGGGCGACCCAGCCCTGGTCCTCGGTGCCCATCTGGCGCGGGCCGTAGATGCAGCTCATCCGCAGGACGCAGGTCGGCACCCCGAAGCTGCGGGCGTAGTCGAGCACGTACTGGTCGGCCCCGCCCTTCGAGCAGCCGTAGGGCGTGTGGAAGTCCAGCGGACGGTTCTCGCCGATGCCGTGGGCCCGGATGCCCGGATCGGCCGGCACGTAGGCGTCGCCCTCGCGGCGGAAGTCCAGGTCGGCGAGGTCGCCGTAGACCTTGTTGGTCGAGGCGAAGACGAGCGGGGCCGGGCCCGGCCGCCGGCGCAGGGCCTCGAGCAGGGTGAGCGTGGCGCCGAGATTGACGGCGAAATCGGTCACCGGGTCGGCGAGGCTCGTCGTCACGGCGACCTGGGCGGCGAGGTGGATCACCGCCGAGGCCTGCCCCGCCGCCGCCGACAGGCTGCCGGCGTCGCGCACGTCCGCGGTGACGCAGGAGACCCGCGCCGGGTGGCGCTGCTTGAGCCAGGCGAGGTTCGCCTCGACCCCGGGGCGCAGCAGGGCGTCGTAGACGAGGACGTCGCGCCCCTCCGCCGCCAGGGCATCGGCGAGGTTGGCGCCGATGAAGCCGGCCCCGCCGGTGATCAGGACCGGCCGCCGGCCGGGGGTGAGGGGATCCGCCATCACGCCACCAGCCCGCGCCGGTCGAGCTCGCGGCGCGCCTCCTCGACCCGGTCGCGGGCCTCCTCCTGCGCCGCCACCCAGGCGGCGAGTTCCCTCAAGCCGTCGGAAAAGTCGCGGGCCGGGCGGTAGCCCAGCTCGTCGCGCGCCTTGGCGATGTCCGGGATGCAGTGGCGGATGTCGCCGGCCCGGGCCTTGCCGGCGATCTCCGGCACGAGGTCCGGCCGGCCCATCGCCCGGCCCAGCAACGCCGCGACCTCGCGCACCGAGCGGTCCTCGCCCGAGCCGATGTTGTAGACCTGGCCGGCGGCCCGCGGCCGGTCGAGGGCGAGCAGGAAGGCCTGCGCCACGTCGTCGACCTGCACGAAGTCGCGCCGCTGGTGCCCGTCCTCGAAGATCACCGGGCCTGCGCCGTTGTGGATCCGCGAGGCGAAGATCGCCAGCACCCCGGTATAGGGGTTCGACAGCGCCTGGCCCGGCCCGTAGGCGTTCCACAGCCGCAGGGCCACGCCCTCCATGCCGTAGGCGGGGGCCAGCATCAGGGTCAGGCGCTCCTGCGCGTACTTGGTCAGCGCGTAGACCGAGGCCAGCGCCGGGCGCTTCCATTCCGGGGTCGGCACCGGCACCAGCGGCCGGCCCTCCTCGTCGAGGGGGTCCCAGGGCGCGTCGGGGCCGGAGCGCGGCTGGCGCAGCACCTCCTCGCGCACCCGCCCGTCGGCGCCGCGATACAGCCCCTCGCCGTAGACGCTCATCGAGGAGGCGACGACCACGCGGCGCACCGGCCGCTCGATCAGCGCCTGGAACAGCACCGCGGTGCCGTGGTCGTTGACCGCGACGTAGCGGTCGACGTCGTACATGCTCTGGCCGACCCCGACCTCGGCGGCGAGGTGGATCACCGCGTCGACGCCCGCCACCGCCTCGGCCACCGCGCGCCGGTCGCGGATGTCGCCGCGGCGCAGCTCCACCGCGTCGGGCAGCCCCTCGGGGCGGGCCAGCCCATCACGGACATGTCCGCCGTGCACCTGCTCGATCAGGCCGTCGAGCACGCGCACCCGGTCGCCCCGGGCGACGAGGGCCCGCGCCACGGCCCGGCCGATGAAGCCGGCCCCGCCGGTGATCAGGATGGTCTGCGGCACCCGTCGCGCTCCTCCGCCTGCCGACCGTTTCCGGCCGATACATCGGGGCTGTATCTATGGGAGCGTCCGCCCGCGAACAGGTGTCATCGTTCTGGCGTCATTCAGGCCGATTGATCCATGACGGCCAGCGGGATAGCGCAGCCACGGCGCCCGGCGCCGCGTCCCGCCCCGGCCCCCTTCCACCGAGTTCACGCGACCCCCTCATGTCCCCAGTCCCCTCGTCGCACGATGCGGTGCCGGCTGCGCCGGCCGCGGACCTCACCCAACGTCAGGACGCCGCCGCCCTGCGCCGGCGGCGCCTGGCGCTCGCCCTGCCGACGGTGGCGACCGCGCTCGCCCTCGCCCTCGCGGCGCTCGCCGGCGCCGGCATGCCGGACGGGCCGCTCGAGGCGGCCGTGCTGGTGCTGTTCTGCCTCGCCATGGCCTGGCAATCCTACATCGCCTGGACCTACCTCTACGGCGCGGTCGCGGCGGGCCTGGGGGCCCGGGTGATGTCGGCGGTGGAGCGGCAGGCCGCCGGGACCGCCCCGCAGGCCACGGGCCGCAGCCGCACCGCGGCCGTGGTGGCGATCCACGCCGAGGATGCGGCGGCGGTCTTCGCGGCGATCCGGGTGATGGCCCGCTCGCTCGCCCGCACCGGCGGCGACGGGCGCGACCTCGACCTCTTCGTCCTCAGCGACACCCGCGACCCGGAGATCGCCGCGGCCGAGGAGCGCGAATTCGCCCTGATCCAGGCCTGGCGCGAGCAGGCCCGGCGCGAGACTCCTGGGGCCGGCCTGCCGGCGATCCGCTACCGCCGCCGCCGGGAGAACAGCGGCCGCAAGGCCGGCAATATCGGGGAGTTCTGCCGGACCTACGGGGCCGAGTACGACTTCATGATCGTGCTCGACGCCGACAGCCTGATGACCGGCGCCGCCATGCGCCGCCTGGTGCGGCTGATGGAGGAGAACCCCCGCACCGGCCTGATCCAGACCGTCAGCTACGCCGCCGGGCGCGACACCCTGTTCGCCCGCATCCAGCAATTCGCGGTGCGGCTCTACGCGCCGCTGTCGATCCGGGCGCTCGAGACCTGGCAGGGGCCGGACGGCGGCTATTGGGGCCACAACGCCATCCTGCGCATCGACGCCTTCGCGGCCAATGCCGAGCTGCCGGTGCTGCCCGGTCGCGCCCCGCTCGGCGGCGAGATCCTGTGCCACGACACGGTCGAGGGGGCGTTCCTGCGCCGGGCCGGCTGGGAGCTGCGCCTCCTGCCGGAGGAGCCCGGCACCTGGGAGGAGATGCCGACCAACCTCACCGATCTCCTCGGCCGCGAGCGGCGCTGGTGCCAGGGCAACCTGCAGCATCTCGGGATCATCCGCTCGGCCGGCCTCACCGCCGGCAGCCGCTGGCACCTCGGCGCCGGCATCCTGTCCTATCTCGCCTCGCCGGTCTGGGTCGCCTTCCTGGCCCTCGGCACCTGGCAGGCGATCCGCAGCGGCGATCTCGGGCTCATCGCCTACGGGTTGACCGGCGAGGGGCCGGCATCGGCGATCCTGGCCGCGTTGAGCCTCGCGGTGCTCGCCCTGCCGAAGCTCCTCAGCCTCGGCCACATCCTCCTGTCGCCGGAGCGCCGCGCCGCCTTCGGGGGTACGCGGAGCCTGCTCGTCAGCGCCGCCCTCGAACAGGCCCTGTGGGTGCTGCTCTGGCCGGTCATGACCCTGTTCAACGCCGGCGCCGTGGCGACGACCTTCGCCGGCCGGGTGGTGCGCTGGGACACGCAGGTCCGCGACGACCGCCGGGTGCCGTGGTCGGAGGCCTGCCGGCTCCAGGCCGATTCGCTGGTCGCCGGCGGGCTCCTGGCGGCGGCCCTCGTCTACGCCGCAGACCCGCTCCTGGCGCTGTGGATGGCGCCGCTCGCCCTCGCGCTCCTGGCGAGCCCGGCGCTCAGCGTGCTCACCAGCCGGGCCGATCTCGGCCAGGCGGCGCGCCGGCGCGGCCTGTTCCTCACCGTCGACGACACCGCCCAGGCGCCGGAGCTGCGCGACCTCGCGGCGGCCCGCGCCGCCCCGCCGGTCCAGGCCCCGGCGCGCCTCCCCGTCCGGGGCGAGGCGCCGGTCTGGCTCGCGACGGCGACGGACGATGCGAAGGCGTCGCCGCCGCGGGAGATCTGACGAGGCCGGGACGCAGCCCCCGGTCCTGACTTGCGATGATTGCGTTCGTTGCGTTTGTTGCGAATAATGGGATCGCGTTCGTTCGAGAGGAGAGGCGTCCATGACCGTGCCGGCCCATGCCGAACCTCTGGGCGGCCGCCTTCCCTCCGATGACGAGCGGATTGCGGCCAATCAGCTCCGGACCATCCTTGCCGCCCACGCCGTCGACCGGGCGAACCTGCGCATCCTCGACGAGACGACGTCTCCCGTCGAGGTGACGCTGACCCCGGCCTTGTCCAACCTGCTGATCGATCTCCTCCGGCATGTCGGCAGCGGCCACGCGGTGACGCTGGTGCCGGTCGGGCAGATGCTCTCCACCCAGCAGGCGGCCGACCTGCTGAACGTCTCGCGGCCGTTCCTCATCTCGCTGCTCGACCGGCAGGAGATCCCCTGTACCCTGGTCGGACGACATCGGCGGATCAAGGCCGAGCACCTGTTCGCCTACAAGCGGGCCCGCGACGCCGGGCGCGGCGCGGCGCTGTCCGCGCTGGCGGAGATGGATGCCGAGCATCTCTGAGCGATGTTCGCCAGCCGCTGCACCGCGTTCATCGACGCCTGTGCCCTGGCCGGCGCCCTGAAGCGGAACCTGCTCCTGACCCTCGCCGAGGCGGAGTTCTTCCGCATCCGATGGTCCGAACCCGTCCTGATCGAGACCGAGCGGGCCATCGCCGAGATCCTGTCCGGCAAGGATGTCGCCGATGCCGCCGGGCGGGCGGCGCGCGCCCGCGCGGCCATGGAGGTGGCGTTCGAGGAGGCCATGGTATCCGGCTTCGCGGGTTTGCTGGGTCTCGGTGCCGGCCTGCCGGACGAGAGCGACGCTCACGTCCTCGCTGCGGCCGTGAAGACCCGGGCTTCGGTCATCGTGACCGACAACCTGAAGGACTTTCCGGCGGCGATCCTTCTGCCGATGGACTTGGAGGCACGCTCCACGGACGTCTTCCTGGCCGACACGATCGCGCTCGATCCCGGTCGGGCCACGGCAGCCATCCGACTGATGCGGCGGCGCTTCAGGCGGCCCGAGAAGGACGCCGAAGCCCTTCTCGTCGATATGGACGCCGCCGGCCTCGTCGAGACCGTCGACGTGCTCCGCCCCTACGCCGCCGTGCTCTAGCCCACGCCTACCGCGCCGGCTTGCCCAGCACCTTGAGCGGGTCGGTGCGCTGGCTCGGCGCCGGCTCGGCCGTCATGCTGTCGGCGCGCTCCTCGGGGCGGCCGCGGACGCTGCCGGTGGTGGCGGGGCTGCCCTGGCCGGCGGTGGCGCGGTTGGTCGGGCTCGTCACCGGCACGGTGCCGCTGGCGAGCTCGAGGCAGGTCAGCATCTCGACGTAGCTCGGGAAGCCCCCGGCAGTCGATTGCTGCGAGCACTGGGTCTTGGCCGGGCCGGAGAACTGGCCCCAGCGCTTGCGCAGCTCGTCGCCCGCCGAGCGCTCGGAGCGCAGGCAGCCGTCCGAGCCGGCTTCCTGGCTGACCGAGGCGCGGCCCGGCGAGTTGCAGGTGGCCTCGATGTTGAGCCGCGGCGGACCGTCCGCCGCGACGAGAACGAGCTGCGCGCCGAGGAGCGCGAAGGGCAGGGCGGCGGGCATGGCGGGTCTCCCGTGGGCCGGAGAAGAAAAAGCTTCACCGGTCAACGCGCCGAGATCGCAAGAAGCTCCCCAGGAAGCTTCCCAACAAGCTCCCGCCGTCTTGTCCTGCTCCCGCCCCCCGCTCCTGGCGCAGGTCACTCCTTGGCGCAGGTCACTCCTGTGCGCAGGTCACTCCTTTGCGCAGGTCACTCCTGGCGCAGGGCCTGGTCGAGGTCGGCGAAGAGGTCGTCGGCATCCTCGATGCCGACCGAGAGGCGCAGCAGGTCCGGCGGGCACGGGGTGCCCGGGCCCTCGATCGAGGCGCGGTGCTCGATCAGGCTCTCGACGCCGCCGAGCGAGGTCGCCCGCTTCCACAGCGACACCCGGGCCGCGGTGCGGATCGCCGCCGCCTCGCCCCCGGCCACCCGGATCGACAGCATGGTGCCGAAGCCGCCGGTCATCTGCCGGGCCGCGACGTCGTGGCCGGGATGCTCGGCGAGGCCCGGATAGAGCACGTGGCCGACTGCGGGGTGGGCCTGGAGGCGCCGTGCCAGGTCGCCGGCATTCGCCATCTGGGCGGCGATGCGCACGTGCAGCGTGCGCATCCCGCGCATCAGCAGGTAGGCCTCGAACGGCCCCAGGATCGCGCCGTTGCCGGAGCGGATGCGCTGGATCCGGGCCCAGAACTCGTCGGCCTTCGCGCCGGCGAGCGCCCCGGCGATCACGTCGGAATGGCCGTTAAGCACCTTGGTGGCGGCGTGCATCACCACGTCGGCGCCCAGGCTCAGGGGCCGGGTCACCACCGGCGAGCTCGCCGTCGAATCGACCGCGAGGCGGGCGCCCGCCGCGTGGGCGATCGCCGCGGCACCGGCGATGTCGGTGACGGTCCAGAGCGGGTTCGAGGGGGTCTCGAGCCAGACGAGCTTGGTCTGCCCGGGCCGCACCGCGCTGTTCAGGGCGTCGAGGTCGTCGGTGGCGACGAAATCGACCTTGAGGCCCCAGCGCGTCGCCTCCTCGGACAGCCAGCGCCGCAGCGCCCAGTACATCACGGTCGGCGCCACGATGTGGTCGCCCGGGTCGAGGGCGCCGAACACCGCCGTGGCGGCGGCCATGCCGGAGGAGAACAGCAGCGCGCCGGCCTCGGCCTCCTCCAGCATCGCGATCACGGCTTCCGCCTCGCGCACCGTGGCGTTGTCGGGCCGGCCGTAGACGTAGCCGGAGGAGTACAGGTTGTCGGGGTCGCGGATGTAGGTGGTGGCGACGTGGATCGGCGGCACCACCGCCTTGGTGACCGGATCGACGTGGCCGAGCGCCTGCGCGGCGAGGCTCTTCTTCGACCAGGGGCGCGGGGCGTGGCTCATGCCGGGACTCCAGGGAAGGACAGGGATCTTTTGCTGCCCCGCCGCCCTTGCAGAAGCGGTGCCGGCGCGCAACCTCCATCCCGGTATAGCACCCGAGCCCGAGATGCCGCCGACCGCAACGCTGCCGAATCCCGACCCCGCCCGGCCCGTCCTTTCGCCCGTGCCGCGCCTCGCCGCCGCGATCCTGCCGGTCGCCGCGGTCGCGGTGGCGGGCAGCCTGGCGACCACGCCGAACATCCCGACCTGGTATGCGGGCCTCGCCAAGCCCGGCTTCACGCCGCCGAACTGGCTGTTCCCGGTCGCCTGGACGATCCTCTACACGCTGATCGCCTGGTCCGGCTGGCGGGTGCTCGGCACCGCGCCGGCGACCGGGGGCCTGAAGCGCACCCGGACGCTCGCCCTGTGGGCGTTCTTCGTGCAGCTCGCCCTCAACGGCGCCTGGACGCCGGTGTTCTTCGCCCGGCACGATCCGGCCGGCGGCCTCGTCGTGGTGGTCGCCCTCCTGGTGATGATCCTGTGGACGATCCGGCTCTTCGCCCCCCTCGACCGGATCGCCGCCCTCGTCCTCGTGCCCTACGCCGCCTGGGTCGCCTACGCGACGGCGCTCAACGCGGCGATCTGGTGGATGAACTGAGGCCGCGGGCCCGCGCCGGACGCGAGGCGGGAGACCCGCCTTCACGGCGTCACGCCAGCCGCACTAGATGTCCGCGACCGGGCCGCGTCGCCCGGTTGCGGTCGCCCGGCCGTGGAACGGACGGGTCCGCTCGCCGTTCCGGCCCCGTTCCCCGGCTGCCGACAGGAGGGTACAGGCGCCCCATGACCACCCAACCCGCGTGCGACGAGACCGAGACCCTGTTCCAGCCCGGCCGTACCTGCTGGTGCGTGGCGCGGGCCGAGCGGGTCGCGGTCATGATCGACTCCGCCGAGTACTTCGCCCGGCTGGAGGACGCATTGCGCCAGGCGCAGACCTCGATCCTGATCGTCGGATGGGACTTCGACGGGCGCATCCGCCTGCGCCACGACGCCAGCGCGGAGGAATCGCCGCCGCTGGGGCCGCTCCTGCGCGACCTCGCGGCGCGCCGCCCCGGCCTCGAGGTGCGGGTGCTGGTCTGGAGCGTCGCGACCGTGCACGGGCCCGGCGCGGCGCTGCCGCTGCTGTTCGGGGCCGAGTGGGAGGCGCATCCGCGGATCAGCGTGCGCCTCGACACGCATCATCCGCTCTACGCCGCCCACCACCAGAAGCTCGTCTGCATCGACGACCGGGTCGCGTTCGCCGGCGGCATCGACCTCACGGTCGGGCGCTGGGACACCCCGGCCCATACGGCCGGCGATCCCCTGCGCACCAATCCCGACGGCGAGCTCTATCCGCCGGTGCACGACCTGCAGATGGCGGTCGACGGCGAGGCGGCGGCACGGATCGGGGACCTCGCCCGCGCGCGCTGGCGCGCCGCCACCGGCGAGATCCTGGCGCCCGTCGCCGGCGCCGCGCCGGTCTGGCCGCAGGGCCTCGCCCCCCTGTTCACCGACGCCCCCGTCGCCATCGCCCGCACCATGCCGCTCCAGGGCCGCGAGCCCTCGGTCGAGGAGGCGGCCGCGCTCACCGCCGCCGCCCTCGCCTCGGCCCGGGAGACGATCTACCTCGAGGCGCAGTACCTCACGGCCGATTTCGTCGCCGACGCCCTCGCGGCCCATCTGGCGGCGGAGGCCGGGCCGGAGATCGTGGTGGTGCTGACGCGGCGCTCGCACAACTTCACCGAGCGCGTCGCCATGGGCACCCCGCGCGACCGGGTGCTGCGCCGGCTGCGCGCCGTCGACCGCTTCGGGCGCCTGCTCGTCGCCTATCCGGTGGTGCCGGGCTCCGGCGGCGAGGACGAGGAGGAGGATTGCGAGATCGAGGTCCACGCCAAGCTCGTCCTCATCGACGACCGCTTCCTGCGCATCGGCTCGTCGAACCTCAACAACCGTTCGGTCGCCCTCGACACCGAGTGCGACCTCGCGGTCGAGGCCCGCACCCCCGAGGAGCGCCGGGCGATCCGCTCCCTGCGCGACCGCCTGCTGGCCGAGCATCTCGGGCTCGCGCCGGAGGCGATGGCCGAGGCGACCTCCCAGGACGGCCTGATCGCGGCGATCCGGCGCCACATGGGCGGGCCGCGGTCCTTGCGGGTCTGCGAGGTGCCGGAGGAGGAGGGCCTGCTCGATCCGCTGGTCAGCTCGGAGCTGCTCGACCCGGAGCGGCCGTTCGGGACGGCGTAGGGCTTAAACTCTCTCGGCTCGACCGCCCGACCGGGCGCCCTGGGCGAAGGGACTGCTCGGGGTGGAACGCGGCTGTCGACATTGATGCTCGGCATCGGCGGCGACGAGCGTCGGTCGACATGAATCCGGGATCCAATCCGGGATCCCGGATCACCAACCTCGCGAGGAGTGGTCCCCAAGAGGGATTGACCCACCAACGGCCATCTTGTACCGATCGGTACAAGATGGTTCCTGAAGGTGATCCGATGTCCCGACCTCCGCTGCCCCCCTTCACCGAAGAGTCGGCGATCGAGAAGGTGCGCCTCGCAGAGGACGGCTGGAACACGCGCGACGCCGCCAAGGTCGCGCTGGCGTACACGCTCGACACGCGCTGGCGGAACCGTGTCGAATTCGCGACCAACCGTGACGAGGCGCGAGCCTTCCTCACTCGCAAGTGGAACAAGGAACACGAATACAGGCTGATCAAGGAACTGTGGGCCTTCACCGGCAATCGGATCGCGGTGCGCTATGCCTACGAGTATCGCGACGATAGCGGGCACTGGTTCCGCGCCTACGGCAACGAGAACTGGGAATTTGCCGAGGACGGACTGATGAAGCACCGCCATGCCAGCATCAACGAAATGCCGATAACCGAGGCGGAGCGCCAATTTCATTGGCCCCTCGGCCGCCGACCCGACGATCATCCCTCGCTCAGCGACCTCGGCCTTTGAGCGTGAAGCGCGTCCTGACGGAGCGTGCCGACGCCGTGTCGGCCCTGGCGGAAGTGTTCCGCGAGCATGGGTTCGAGGGTGCGAGCCTGTCGCTGCTGTCGAAGGCAACCGGCCTCGGTAAGGGCAGCCTCTACAACTTCTTCCCCGGCGGGAAGGAGGAAATGATGGAGGCTGTTCTTGCCGACATCGACTCATGGTTTGCGACGACGATCTTCGCGCCGCTGGAGCAGGCACATGATCCGGCGGCGGCGGTCACGTCCATGATCGAGGATGTGACGGCATACTTCCGGTCCGGCAGAAGGGTATGCCTCGTCGGGTGTATCGGCCTCAGTTCCTCCGGAGCGGCTTTTGCGATCCGGACGAGGAGCTATTTCGTGCGCTGGATATCGGCACTCGCTCATTGCCTTGAAACCGCGGGAGTTCCCCCGTCGCCGGCCGAGCGGATCGCGGAGGAGGTAGTGTCGGGAATACAGGGCGCGATCGTGTTGGCGCGAGCCGTGGGAGACGAAGCTGCCTTTCTCAGGGTCATCCACCGCCAGCATTCGACCTTGCTCGCCGCGATCGCCAGGACGCCACCCCAATCCGCTTGACCGTGCAAAGGGCCGCCGAGGGTCGAACCAGACCCTGGCATCGTCAAGCCGATTGAGTTTCGACCGTAGCCGCCCTGCCCGCATCGCGCCACCGGAACACCGCCTCGGTCGCCCCGAAGGCGAGGAGGCCGAGGGCCAGGGGCGCGAGGAAGTACAGGCAGCGGAAGGCGATCAGCGGGCCGATGACGTCGGTCTTCGGCAGCAGGTGGACGACCACGCTCTCGATCACCCCGACGCCGCCCGGCACGTGGGTGATCAGCACCGCCGCGTTGGCGATGACGAAGACCGAGGCCACCGCGAGGTAGCCGACGTCGGAGACCGCCGACAGGACCTGGTGCAGGCAGGCCGAGACCAGGGCGAAGTTGACCGCGCCCAGGCCCACCTGCGCCGCCGCGAGCGGGAGCGGCGGCATCTCGAGCGACCAGCGCCGGAACCGCAGCGGCTTGCGCCACCAGGCGGCGAGGCCAAGATAGGCCGCGACGCCGCCCGCGCAGGCGAGGCCCGCCGCCAGCACGGCGCCCGGCCCCAGCCCGGTCACGTCCCGGGCGAGACCGGGATGGACCAGCACCGCGACGGCGCCGAGCGCCATCAGGCCGACCGCGACCGTGACGCCGCAGAACAGCACCGCCTTGGCGACGTCCGCGGTCTTGAGGCCCCAGCGGGTGTAGAAGCGGTAGCGGATCGCCCCGCTGCTCAGGCCGGCGAACCCGATGCTGTGGCCGAGCCCCAGGCTGATGAAGGCCGCGAGCGCGACGCGGGGATAGGGCAGCGGCGTGCCGGCGGCGCGCAGGGCCAGCCAGTCGATGCCGGTGAGGCAGAGGTAGCTCGCGGCGGCGAACCCCCCGGCGGCGGCGAGGCGCCCGGCCGGCAGCGCCCGCACCGCGTCGACGAGCTGCGCGAGGCTGTAGCCGGACAGCGTGCGGTAGAGCAGGTAGCCGCCGAGGGCGACGCTGAGCACCGTGGCGACGATGGTCCACCAGCGCCGGCGCGCCGAGGTCTTCCGCTTATCCTGTGTCTGCTCGGGGCCTTGCGTCACGCGGGTTCCTCCCGGGGCACGGAGATGGGGGGCGCGACGGCCGGCGCGAGGTCGAGGTCGGCGACGAGGGGCAGGTGGTCGGAGGCGACCCGGGCGAGCCGGCCGCCGAGGGTCCGCACCGCCCGCACCGCGACGCCGCGGCTGACGAAGACGTGGTCGATGCGCAGGAGCGGCAGGCGGGCCGGGAAGGTCGGCCGCGTCCAGGCCCGGGCTCCGTGCGCGTCCGGCAGCCGGGCGGCGAGGCGGCGGTGGACGCCCGAGCCCGGCAGGGCGTTGAAGTCGCCGAGCAGCACGACGGGATCGCGGCAGGCCGGATCGCCGAGGAAGCCGGGCCCGAGCAGCGCCTCGGCCTGGGCCCACCGCTCGCGCCGGTCGAGGCCGAGATGGGTGGTGACGACCTGCACCTCGGCGTCGCCGAGGGCGACCGACACCCAGAGCGCGCCGCGGGGCTCGCACCCGTCCCGGCCCGGCAGGGCTTGCGCCCGCACCAGCCGGGAGGGGAGGGCGGTCAGGATCGCGTCGCCGTAGAGCTCCTCGCTCACCCGCATCGCCGGATGGAAGTGGGAGCGCATGCCGAGATGGCCAGCGACGGCCTCGGCCTGGTCGATCCCGCCGCTGCGGGCGCGGCCGACATCGAGCTCCTGCAGCGCCACCACGTCCGGCCGGCAGGCGGCGATCACCGCGGCGATCCGCTCCGGGGCGAGCCGGCCGTCGGCGCCGAGGCAGCGGCGGACGTTGTAGGTGAGGACGCGGAGCAACCGGGGCGGGCCTTCTGGCGGGGAGCGGGTTTCCCTCAACGGCCGAGCCTGGCGGTGGTTCGGCGCCGCGACCGCAGCAGCGGCCGATCGCCCGCAAATTTTTTAGACCGGGCTTGCACCGCATCTCGCAGAGAATGTCATTGCAATGCCGTCCTGTAAGTTCCTATCGATCCGATCTCACCAGTATAATATAGCGCAATCTATGAAAATAGATTCCAATATTAAACTTGTGTAAAATAATCACTCAAGGTTGACAAAATGTTTGCGATCTGTACATGAGTCGGCGCCCGCCGACGGCTGATTGATATGCATGCAAAAATCCTTTATGCTTGGCGCGATCTTGAATGAAACGATATCGTTCGTTCTTGACGAGTCTACGGGGGACCTTGCTTCAAATCGTCGGCGTGCTGGCGGTCGGAAAGGTCATCGCCAGCGGGATCGGTGAACTGATCGCGCAAGTCGCCGAGACGTGGCGGAACCTGAAAACGTCCGTCGCCGTTGGCGAGATGGCGAGCGACATGCGGTCGCTTTGGGATTGGCTCGTCTCGTGCTTATCTGCACCCACGGCAGCCGAATGGGTCATTGGAATCGCATCGGTCCTCGTTGTGAATTGGCTAAGGGTCAAGCTGTATGTAGATCCCAGGAGGGAGTCGGCGGCCGCTCACGCCAAGCGCGTCAAGGAGAAGGTGCCGAAAGGCAGGCCCGGTAACAAGAGTGGGAAAGGCAAGAAGCCATGACGCTTGAGCTGATTCTCTGGGCCGGCTTGATCGTCGTCGTTTACGCGGCGATCGCGAACCGTTTTCTCAAGGTGGCCGACTTCTACAAGCGGCGGGCGACCGACCTGGCAGGGGCGATGCTGCACGATCCGCACCTGTCGGACGAGCGTCGTAAGACCATCCTTGTGCTGATCCCGCGCCTTTCGCATCGGCGCATGGCTTGGGTGCTGGCGTTCGGTGTCGTGCCGTCGATCCTGGTGGCCTTGTGGCGCCGCCGCGGCCAGACCCGGAGCGAAGGCTATGCCGGGGTGCCGTCCAACCAGACGGAACGCTGGAAGCACCTGACGCTCGCGGTCCTTCTGGGGGGCGTTCTCGGCAGTCCTTTGGCGACGGTGTTATTGGGCGTGCAGCTTCTGGCACTCACGTTCGTCATTCCTTTCGCGCGGCTGGCAGATGTGCTGATGCAAAAATCGGCATCTGCCCTGCCTCCCGTAAAGAATGACCTGGCGCCGGTATAGATCGGCGCCCGTGTAAAATCGGGGGGGCTGCGATCCCTCTTTGTATTTTTGCATCATCGTTTCTGAGAATTATTGATCATATAATCTCGACATGATATTGTGGAGACTGAACAAATCTTCCATAGAAGAATGATTTGGAATTGCGAGCGTTTAAAAATCTGAGCCCACTCTGATTTATTTGCGAAATACAGTTTAAATCGTTTCGCACAATATATCCACAGGGTGAACATGTCGAATGCAGGCCCATCTTGGTAGGGCCACATTCGAGACGCGAGCAGGCGGCCGGACGAGGACGCCCGTGTCAGGCCCGCGCCGAAACCGCAATGTTAGCTCCTGAACGGATCAAGCCGGCGCACGTTCTCCCGCGGATTCGGGACGGACCGGCGGGAGGGACCGGCATGCGGAACGACGGGAGAGCGGCGGCGGAGACGTCCCGGCGGGACGGGTGCGCACGATGAGGCTCGTGGTCTTCGGCCTGACGATCAGCTCGTCCTGGGGCAACGGCCACGCCACCCTGTGGCGGGGCCTGTGCCGGGCGCTGGCGCGACGGGGCCACAGCGTGGTGTTCTACGAGCGCGACCTGCCCTTCTACGCGCCCCACCGCGACCTGGCCGAGATCCCGAACGGGCGCCTCGTGCTGTTCTCGGGCTGGGACGAGATCCGGGAGCGGGCCGCCCGCGACGTGGCGCAGGCCGACGTCGCGATGGTGACGTCCTACTGCCCGGACGCGCTCGCCGCCACCGACCTCGTCCTGAACGGCCGGGCGCTGCGGGTGTTCTACGACCTCGACACCCCCGTCACCCTCGACCGGCTGCGCCGCGGCGAGGCGGTGGAGTATGTCGGCCCCGACGGGTTTCGCGGCTTCGACCTCGTGCTCAGCTATACCGGCGGTCCGGCCCTCGCGGCGCTCTGCGACGATCTCGGTGCGGCCCGTGCGGCGCCGCTCTACGGGCATGTCGACCCGGAGGTGCACCGGCCCGCGGCGGCAGAGGCCCATTATGCCGCCGACCTCTCCTATCTCGGTACCTACGCGGCCGATCGGCAGGCCAAGGTCCTGTCCTGCCTCGTCGAGCCGGCCCGGCGGCGGCCGGACCGGCGCTTCCTGATCGGCGGGGCGCAGTACCCGCCGGATTTTCCCTGGACCGACAACATCTTCTTCGTGCGTCACCTGGCCCCGCAGGAGCACCCGGCCTTCTACGCCTCGTCGCGCCTGACGCTGAACGTCACCCGGGCGGCGATGGCCGCCATGGGCTGGTGCCCGTCGGGCCGCCTGTTCGAGGCCACCGCCTGCGGCGCCGCGTTGCTCAGCGACGCCTTCGACGGGCTCGACGCCTTCTACCGGCCCGGCGAGGACATCCTGCTCGCCGAGACGCCGGACGCCGTGCTCGCCGCCCTCGACCGGGGCGATGCAGCCTTGCGCCGCATCGCCGAGGCCGGGCGGGCGCGCACCCTCGCCGCCCACACCTCCGCGCACCGGGCGGCGGAGCTGGAGGCCCTGCTCGAATCCGCCCGCACCCCGATCGCGCGAACTCCCTTGACCCGACCTTCCGTGACCCGACCTTCCGTGACCTTGGAGGCATGAGACCGCATGTGGGGCATCGTTCCGGCCGCGGGCCGCGGCAGCCGCATCCAGCCGCTCGCCTTCTCCAAGGAGCTCCTGCCGGTCGGCAGCCGCCTGCGCGACGGGGCCGAGCGTCCCTGCGTGGTGAGCGAGTACGTCGTCGAGCGGATGATCCGGGCCGGCGCGGACAAGATCTGCTTCGTGATCGCCCCGGGCAAGTCCGACATCGTCGAGTATTACGGCTCCGGCTACGGCCCGGCGCCGATCGCCTACGTGGTGCAGCCGCGCCCCGAGGGCCTGTGCGACGCGCTGTTCCGCGCCCTGCCGCTGATCGCTCCGGACGAGCCGGTGCTGGTGGGGCTGCCCGACACGGTGTGATTCCCGGATGACGGCCTGGCGCGGCTGCCGGCGGAGGGCCTGTCGTTCCTGCTCTTCCCGGTCGAGCGGCCGGAGCTGTTCGACGCCGTGGTGCTCGACGGCGACGCGGTGCGGGAGATCCAGGTGAAGAGCCGGGACGCCGCCTCGTCGTGGGTCTGGGGGGCGTTCAAGCTCACCGGCGGCATCCTCTCCGAGCTCCACGCCCTGTGGCAGGCGCGGCAATGCCGCGACGAGTATGTCGGGACCCTCGTCAACGCCTGGCTCGCGGCGGGCGGCCGGGCGACGGGCGTGCGCGCCGGCAGCGCCTACGTCGATACCGGCACGCTCCACGGCTACCGCGCCGCGATGGCGCTCCTCGGGGCCGAGGATGCCGGGGAGGGGGCGCAGGGCCGGCGGCTGTCGCTCGGCCATCCGAAGGGCGACGAGACGCGGCCGGTCCCGTGAGGCCGCTCACCATCCTGGCCGTCGCCTATCCGTTCGCGCCGGTCGGCCCCGACGCGGTCGGCGGGGCCGAGCAGGTGCTCGCCCGCCTCGACGCCGCCCTTGCGGCGGCGGGCCACCGCTCGGTCGTCGTGGCGCGGGCGGATTCGCGGGTCGCCGGCACCCTGGTGCCGGTCCCGGCCGAGGGCGGGCCGATCGACGACGCGGCGCGGGAGCGCGCCCGGGCCCGCCACCGCGCCGCCATCGCGCAGGCCCTGCGCGACCATCCGGTCGACCTGATCCACCTGCACGGGATCGATTTCGCCGAGTACCTGCCGCCGCCCGGCCCGCCGGTCCTGGCGACGCTGCACCTGCCGCCCGCCTGGTACCCGTTGGAGGCCCTGCACCCGCGCCGGCCCCGGACCTGGATCCACGGCGTCTCCGCGGCGCAGGCCCGGGCATGCCCGCCCGATCCCGCCCTGCTGCCGCCGATCCCGAACGGCGTGCCGGTCGAGGCGCTGGCGACGGCGCGCCATGCGAGGCGGGGCTTCGCGCTGGCGCTCGGGCGGATCTGCCCGGAGAAGGGGTTCCACCACGCGCTCGCGGCGGCGCATCGGGGCGGCTTCCCGCTGCTGCTCGGCGGCCAGGTCTACGACTACCCCGCCCACCGGGCCTATTTCCGGCGGGAGATCGCCCCGCGCCTCGACCGGTCCCGCCGATTCCTCGGCCCCCTGGGCTTCGCCCGCAAGCGCCGGCTCCTCGCCGCCGCCCGCTGCCTCGTGGTGCCGAGCCTCGCGCCGGAAACGAGTTCCCTCGTCGCCATGGAGGCGATGGCCTGCGGCACGCCGGTGGTCGCGTTTCCGAGCGGCGCCCTGCCGGAGATCGTCGAGCCCGGCCGCACCGGTTTCCTGGTGGCGGACGAGGCCGGGATCGCCGCGGCGGTCGCGGCGGCCGGCACCCTCGATCCCGAGGCCTGCCGCGCCGTCGCCCGGGCGCGGTTCTCGGAGGCCCGCATGACGGCGGCCTATCTCGCGCGCTACCGCCAGATCGTGGCCGCCTGAGGTCCCCGCGATCCGGGATCCGTGCCGCGCCTCGGCGGACCGATCGACCGCCGATCCGCCGCGAGGAGTTCCATCCTTCAAATGAAGGATGGGTGATGCCGGTCAAGACGAGGCGACAGGTGCCTTTTCGCACCGAACATCGACGCATGACTGTTATATTATCGAAATCGACACTTGGTAAGGCGTTTCAAGCCGACCCGATCGTGGTATGTTCGACTGATGATGATCGCGAAATTTGTGGATAATGCATCAAAAGAAGATTTATGTCAGTTTTTGTATCACTAAAGCATCTTTACTAATTTAACTATATACTTAATCAGTCGATACTAAAGTACATATTTTGTGATTATATTTAGTCGACATTGATCGATCGTAGCTGTCTTGTGGCGTCTCATCTCGAAATCGTCGCCGCGAGTTGCGGCCGGCGGTGCCGTTCCGGCATCGACGGTCCCTGCCCGGGCGTCCCAGCCGGCGAGCGGTGCCGGCTCGCCCGGGTCTCGTCCCGCGCGAGCCCCTCGTGCCGCGACATCCGGCGATCGAACCGGTCCCCGACCGGAGCACAGGGAGGTACGACATGACCGACCCCGCACTCTTCTGGAACGACGTGGCGATCGAGGTGGCGCGACGCGACTTCGATCCGTTCCCGGGTCCGAACGGATCGCCGATGATCATGCCGGAGCAGGGCGGGCCGACGCGCACGTCCCGGGCCCTCGCGATGGTCCATCTCGCGATGTACGAGGCGTTCGCGCTCTCCGATCCGCCGGACCGCCTCACGCCCTACGGCCTCGCCGTCCCGCCGGATCGCGGAGCCTGGGCTGCCGCGGCGATCGGCGGGGCCGCGGCGCGCGCCCTGCGCGACCTGTATCCGCGCCAGGCCGTCTTCGTCTCCGACCAGTTCGCCGCCTTCGCCGCGATGCTGCTCGGGTCCGGCATGGCCCCGGGCGACGTCGGCCGCGGTCAGCAATTCGGCGAGCGGGTCTTCGCCGCCATGGCGGCGCTTCGGCAGGGCGACGCCCCGATCGTGTCGCAGCCGGACGACAAGAACTTCACCTTCCTCGACGGCCGCCATCAGCCCGATCCCTACGCGAGCGACCAGGGCCGCCTGAATCCGCTCTGGGGCCAGTTGCCGGCCTTCTGCAGGAAGGCGGTCAGGCAGGACGGGACCGTGGCCGTCTACGATCACCACGAGTATCTCGATGCGCCGCCCGGCCACACCCCGGGGAACGTGGACCAGGGCTACCGGGACAGTTTCAACGAGGTCAAACAGTTCGGCGGCGCGGATTCTGCGGCGCGCAGTGTCGATCAGCGGATCATCGCCACGTTCTGGGCCTATGACGGCGCGTGGCGGATCGGGACGCCCCCGCGGCTCTACAACCAATGTGCCCGCGCGATGATCGCCGCGTTGGCGGAGGCGGGGACGACCCTGACGACGCCGCAAGTGCTGCGGCTGCTCGCGCTGATCAACATGGGCATGGCGGATGCCGGCATCATCGCGTGGCAGGCGAAGTACGATTACGATCTCTGGCGCCCGGTCGTCGGCATTCGCCAGCAGGATGACGGCCTGGGCTATGACGGCGGCGCCCTCGCCGCAGTGACGGACAGCGATCCGTTCTGGAAGCCCCTGGGCATGCCGCGCACGAACCAGGTCGGCATGTTCAACCGGACGCCGAACTTCCCGGCCTACCCGTCCGGCCACGCCTCGTTCGGCACCACCTGCTTCGAGATCCTGCGGCGCTTCCTCAACGAGGAGGCCGGCGGCAACAAGCCGTCCTTCGTGGTGAAATCGGAGGAGTTCGACGGGAAGAACGTGGATCCCGACGGGTCGGTGCGGCCCGTCCACCACCGGACGCTGACGCTCGCCGAGGCCATCCGGGAGAACATCGAGTCCCGCGTGTACCTGGGCGTGCATTGGCGATTCGACGGGGAGGACCGGACCAGGACGCATGGCTGGGGCGGCGACGCCCTCGGCCGCAAGCTCGCACGGCGGATCTTCAAGCGCTGCCTGACCAGGAAGGCGACTGCGACGGCGGCGAAGACCGCGACGACATCGACGCCGTCGTCGTGACGAGACGTCGCCCGCGCCGGGAGGCGACGTCTCGTCACGCTCCCGGCAGGATTCTCGACCGCAGGGGAACCAAGATGATCCCGACCATCCGCGACGTCGCGCGCAGATATCCGACCTGGGCGGATTTCATGTCCGCCGTCACCGGCCCCGAGGCGGGGTCGGTCGGCGGTCGCCCGGGAGCCGGGGGGCCTCCCGGGCGAGGACCTGGACGGGATGGTGCGGGAAGTCCGGCGCGGCGCCAATGCCGGCAATGCCGGCCCGCTCGTCCAGGTCGACATCGACGCCCTCACGAACAAGTACTGCGCCATCCGCCGCGCCGCCCATAGCTGGAGCGGCGCCCGATCGCCCCGCGGTCGCGCGCCGCGCGGGGCTTTCCATCTTGCCGCGTCGTCCGACGAACCGGCATCCACGTCGTCGGGCGAGGCTCCGGCCGGCCCGCGACGGGCGCCTCACGCGATCGTCGGCACGATCCCGCCCTCGACCCGGAGGCTCGCGCCGTTGGTCGCCGCCGCGAGCGGGCTCGCGAGATAGGCCACCAGCCCGGCGATCTCCTCGGGCTCGATCATCCGGGCCAGCAGCGAGAGCGGGCGGTGGACCCGGAAGAACTCCGCCTCCAATTCCGCTGCCGGGGCGTCCGGATCGGAGGCGACGCTTTTCAGGAAATCGACGATGCCCTCGGAGCGGGTCGGGCCGGGCAGGACGGAATTCACCGTCACGCCGGTGCCGCGGGTGCGCTGCGCCAGGCCCCGGGCGATGGTGAGCTGGGCCGACTTCGTCACCGCGTAGTGCAGCATGTCGGTCGGCGGCACGAGGCCGGATTCGCTCGACACGAACACGATCCGCCCGGAGGACCGCGCCAGCATGCCGGGGAAATACGCCTGGGCGAGGCGCGCGCCCGAGACCACGTTGACCTCGAACAGGCGATGCCAGTCGGAATCGGTGATCTCCTCGAACGCCTTCGCTTCGTAGATCCCGAGGTTGTTGACCAGGACGTCGACCTCCGGCACCGCCGCGACCAGGGCCTTCGTCCCGTCGGCGGTCGCCGGATCGGCCAGGACGGTGCGGGGCGCCCGCGCGCCGGGCTCGGCGGCGATCGTCCGCGCCGCCGCGTCGAGCTTCTCCCGGTTGCGTCCGGGCAGCACCAGAGCGGCGCCCTCCGCCGCGAGGCGACGGGCGATGGCAAGGCCGATGCCCGCGGTGGCGCCGGTGACGAGGGCGGTCTTCCCGCCGAGCTTGAGGTCCATGGGTCGATCCTTCGCCTGTGAGAGCCCGAGATGACGTTTGCGGCGATTGATGACCAGCGCGCGCGCCGGCACGATGATCGTGCATAGGACGCATCAATGGGGCCGCCATGGACAACCGGCTGGGCGAGATGGAGGCCTTCGTGCAGGTGGCGCGCCGCGGCAGCTTCGCGGCCGCCGCCAAGGCCCTGCGGCGCACGCCCTCGGCGGTGAGCCGGGCGGTGGCGCGGCTCGAGGCGCGGCTCGGCGTCGGGCTGATCCGGCGCACCACGCGGGCGATGACCCTGACGCCGGAGGGCGAGCTGTACCTCGCCCGGGCGAGCGAGCTGATCGCCGAGTTCGACGCCATCGAGGACGGGTTCGGCCGCGACATCGCCCAGCCGAGCGGGCTCCTGCGGGTCAACGCCTCGGTGCCGTTCGGCCTGAAGCGGATCCTGCCGGTGCTGCCGCGCTTCCTCGTCGAGCAGCCGCGGATGCGGGTCGATCTCGCGCTCACCGACGACGTGGTCGACCTCGTCGAGGCCCGGGCCGACGTGGCGATCCGCATCGGCCCCCTGCGCGACACCCGCCTGCGCGCCAGGCTGCTCGGCCGCAGCCGCCTCGCGGTGGTGGCGGCTCCCGCCTATCTCGCGCGGGCCGGCATCCCGGACCATCCGGACGCGCTGCCCGGGCACAACTGCCTCAACTTCAGCTTCCGCCGCTCCCTCGACACCTGGCCGTTCCTGATCGACGGGGCGGTGGTGCAGCGGCCGGTGCACGGGAGCTTCTTCGGCAATTCCGGCGAGGCGGTGCGGCGGATGGCCCTCGGCGGCGCCGGCCTCGCCCGGCTCGCCCGCTTCCACGTCGACGAGGACATCGCCGAAGGCCGCCTCGTGCCGGTGCTCGATGCGTTCAACCCGGGCGATTCCGAGGACATCCACGCGCTCTATGCCGGGCACGAGCGGCTGTCCTCGCGCATCCGCTGCTTCGTCGATTTCCTCGCGGCCCACGCTTCGGTGCGGGCGTGACGAGCGCCGGCCCTACGCTGCCGCCTGCCCGGTGATCCAGTCCCGGAACCGCGCCACCTTCGGGGCGTCGGTCTCGGTCGGGGTGACGAGGAAGAAGCTGTAGGGGCTCGCCACCTCGTCGGGGAAGGGCCGCACCAGGCCGGTGCCGGAGACGAGGTCGCCCCCGAGCACCCGCGTGGCGAGGCCGACCCCGCCGCCGGCGGTGGCGACCTGCAGCACCATGAAGGTGTGGGTGAAGCGCGGGCCCCGCGAGGCGTCGACCCCGGACACGCCCGCCGCCGCGAGCCATTGCGGCCAGCCCACCGCCTCGAGGTCGATCGGGTCGTCGTCGTGCAGGAGGGTGTGGCGGGCGAGGTCCCGGGCCCTGCGCAACGGCGGCTCGCCGTCGCGCAGGGCCGGGCTGCAGACCGGGAACACGACGTCGTGCATCAGCAGGTCGGAGCGCAGGCCCGGGTAGCGCCCGCGTCCGTGCCGGATCGCCAGATCGGCGTCGTCGCGGGCGAAATCGACGAGGCGGTTGTTGGCCACCACCCGCACGTCGAGGTCGGGATACAGCGCGCGGAAGCTGCCGATGCGCGGGATCAGCCACAGGCTGGCGAAGGAATGCGTGGTGCTGACCGTCAGCACGTGGTCCTGGCCCTGGCGCCGCAGCCGGGCGGTAGCCTCGGCGAGGCCGTCGAGCATCTCGCCGGCCGAGGCCGCGAAGCGCTCGCCCGCCGGCGTCAGGGCGACGCCCCGGCTCGGCAGGCGGCGGAACAGGGGAAGGCCGAACCAGCCCTCGAGGATCTTCACCTGCTGCGCCACCGCGCCGGCGCTGACCCCGAGCTCGTCCCCGGCCTCGTGGAAGGTGGCGTGGCGGGACGCCGCCTCGAAGGCCCGCACGGCGTTGAGCGGCGGCAGGCGGCGGCGGGATCCCCGATCGAGAGCCATGGCGTGTCCCGGTGCTGCGTGTGGCCCAGATTTCCTGCGGCGACGGCCGAGGCGATCTGGTTTGCTCTCCGGGGCCCCGAAAGGCAATCTCTCCTCACATCGACCCGATCATCTCCCCGGAGAGAGCCATGACGAGCCTCGTCGCTGGCCGAGGAAACCTGCGCCTCGTTCCCGCCATCCGCCTCAGCCCCCCGCGCCGGCGCGACCCCGTCTCGCTGATCGAGCGGGTCGAGCTCTGGGCCGACCGCCGGCGCGAGCGCCGCGCCCTGCGCGGCTGCCCCGACGGCCTCCTCAAGGATGTCGGCCTGTCGCGGGCCGACGCCTTGCGCGAGGGCGGGAAGCCGTTCTGGATCGACTAGATCCGGATTCCGCCGACGGGGGATTCCACCGCAAGGAACGGGAGGATGCCGGGCTGCCCCTGGGGCATGGTGCGGCGTCCATCCCGGAGAACCCGATGCCGCCTGCCAACCGCCCGATGACCCCGTCCGAATGGGGCCTGCTCCTCGTCCTCTCGGTGCTGTGGGGCGGCTCGTTCTTCTTCGTCGGGGTCGCGCTCCGCGCGCTGCCGCCGCTCACCCTGGTGGTCCTGCGCGTCGGCCTCGCCGCCCTCATCCTCGGGCTCGTGCTCCGGGTGCGGGGCGTGCCCGTGCCGCGGGGCGGGCGGGTCTGGCTCGCCTTCCTGGGCGCGGCCTTCCTCAACAACGCCGTGCCGTTCTGCCTCATCGCCTGGGGCCAGACCCACATCGCCTCCGGTCTCGCGGCGATCCTCAACGCCACGACGCCGCTCTTCGGGGTGCTGGTGGCGCACGTCCTCACCGACGACGAGCGCCTGACCGGCAACCGCCTCGCCGGCGTGGTGGCGGGCCTCGCGGGCGTCGCCGTGATGGTCGGGCCGTCGGTCCTCGCCGGGCTCGGGGGCGAGGCCTTGGCGCAGGGCGCGGTGCTGCTCGCCGCGCTCTCCTACGCCTTCGCCGGCATCTACGGGCGGCGGTTCAAGCGGATGGGCATCCCGCCGCTCGCGGCGGCCGCCGGTCAGGTCACCGCCGCGTCCGTCCTCCTCCTGCCCGTCGCCCTCGCGGTCGACCGGCCCTGGACGCTGCCCGCGCCCCCCGCCACGGCGGTCGCGGCGGTGCTGGGCCTCGCCGCGCTCTCGACGGCGCTCGCCTACGTGATCTTCTTCCGCCTGCTGGCGAGCGCCGGGGCGACGAACCTGATGCTCGTCACCTTCCTGATCCCGGTCTCGGCGCTGCTGCTCGGCGCCCTGGTGCTCGGCGAGCCGGTGGTGCCGCGCCAGCTCCTCGGCATGGCGCTGATCGGGGCGGGACTCGTGGCGATCGACGGGCGGCTGTTGCGGCGGCGGAGACCCGCGGCGGCCGAGTAGCCGCCGCGGGCCGGAGCGGTCAGGCGGCGGATTTGCCCCGCATCGCGGCGTAGCTCGTCATCAGGTTGCGGTAATCCGGGATGTGGTCGCCGAGCAGCGTCGCCAGCCCCTCGACGTCCCGGCGCCAGTCGCGGTGCAGCTCGCAGGCGACCGCGAACCAGTTCATCAGCTGCACGCCGGCCGCCGACATCCGGTTCCAGGCCCCGTCCCGCACCACCGGGTTGAAGGTGCCCGATGCATCCGTGACGGCGAAGACCTCGTAGCCCCCGCGATCGCCGACAGCGCGACGAAGGCGACGCAGACCTCGGTGACGACGCCGGCGATGATCAGCTGCTTGCGGCCCGTCGCCTTCACGGCGGCGACGAAATCGGGGTTGTCCCAGGCGTTGATCTGGCCGGGCCGGGCGATGAACGGCGCGTCCGGGAACTTGGCCTTCAGCTCGGGCATGATCGGCCCGTTCGGGCCCTCCTCGAAGCTGGTGGTGAGGATCGTCGGCAACTCGAAGTAGGCGGCGAGGTCGGCGACCGCCAGCACGTTGTTCTTGAAGCGGTCGGGATCGAGGTCGCGCACCAGCGACATCAGGCCGGCCTGGTGATCGACCAGCAGGACGACGGCCTGGTCGAGGTCGAGGCGGTTGTAGGGCTTCGTCATCGTCGTCTCCATCGGGGCGGCCGGTCCGGCGCGGTGTCGATGGAGGGAGTATGTCCGGGAGGTTTCCGGCTGAATATAAAAACGATGGAAAACGATCGTTTCGGAAAGTGCGATGATGGCGCTGCGTCGGATGTCGGAACTCAAACCACGATGGGCACGTGCACGTCGATCACGATGCCCGGCCGGTCGGGGAAGATGAGTTCTCAGATCCACCGCTTGCGACGCTTGAAGCTCTTGAGATTCCGAAAGCTCTTCCTCTGGTCGCCGGCGCCGCCGAGGTAGAATTCCTTGACGTCCTCGTTGGTGCGCAACTCCTCGACGGTGCCGTCGAGCACCACCTTGCCCTGCTCCATGATGTAGCCGCGATCGGCCACCGAGAGGGCGGCGCGGGCGTTCTGCTCGACGAGCAGGATGGTGACGCCGAGATCCCGGTTGATCTGGCGGATGATGGAGAACACCTCCTTCACCAGGAGGGGCGAGAGGCCCATCGAGGGCTCGTCCATCAGGATCAGGCGGGGGCGGGCCATCAGGGCGCGGCCGATCGCCAGCATCTGCTGCTCGCCGCCCGAGAGGTAGCCGGCGGCACCCGTGCGCTCCTTGAGGCGCGGGAAGTAGGTCAGCACCCGCTCGAGATCCTGGCCGATCTCCTTGTCGCGGCGCGAGAAGGCGCCGAGGCGCAGGTTCTCCATCGGCGTCATGTCGGCGACGATGCGGCGGCCCTCCATCACCTGGAAGATGCCGCGGCGCACGATCCGGTCCGGCTCGATGCCGTCGATGCGGGCGCCGTCGAACACGATCTCGCCGCGGGTGACCTCGCCGTCCTCGGAGCGCAGGAGGCCCGAGATGGCCTTGAGCGTCGTCGACTTGCCGGCGCCGTTGGCGCCGAGCAACGCCGTGATCGACCCCGCCGGCACGTCGAGGCTCAAGCCGCGCAGGACCAGGATGACGTCGTCGTAGACGACCTCGACGTTGCGCAGGGAGAGGAGGGGGGCCGGCGCGGCATCCTGAGTCGGGCGTTCGAGAGTCATGACCTGCGACATCGGATGGCTCCAGGGGTGAGATGCGAGGTCGAACCCTCCCCCGCAGAGTGCAAGGCTGTTCGGGGAAAGAGATGGCGCGCCTCCCCTCTCCCGAGTGGGAGAGGGGCCGGGGGTGAGGGTGACACGCTTCAGTGTAAAGCGGTCACCGGCGTGCTGGCAGCGTGACGACTGAGCTTTACACGGAACCGTAGCACCCTCACCCCTACCCCTCTCCCATTCGGGAGAGGGGATCCCGCGCTTGATTTTAAAGCGGACTTTCTACGGGCAGCCCTGCGCAGAGGGGGGAGGGTTCAGAGTGAATCACCTGTCGAGGACGGGGCTCACCACCCCTGCCACTCGGCCTTCCGCGGCAGCGTCACGGTCTTGACCGGCTCGAGCTTGATCGTGCCGGCCTTCATCAGGTCGGGCAGCGCCCCGTCGGTCGGGCCGGAGACCTTGGCGCGGTAGATGTGGACCTCCATCATCCCGCGATGGTCGGTGGGCGACCAGGTCGAGGGGACGCAGACGCCCTCCATGCCGGCCGGCACCCAGTCCTTCTTCTGGTAGAAGCCCTTGCGGACGTTGGGGCCGGCCAAGCCCCCGTTGTCCTTGGCCCAGGCGAGCGCCTCGGTCATGTAGAGGGCGGCGCAGATCCCGGTGTAGTAGTGCACCGGCCGGTACGCGGTGCCGGCGGGATCCGACACCTTCGAGATCTCGGCGGCCGTCGCCATGCCGGGCGCCGTGCTGCCGCTCACCGCCGCGGTGCGAACCGGGAAGACGACGCCGTTCGCGGCCTCGCCGGCCGCCTTGGCGGCGTTCTCGTCCATGCCCCAGACGTTGCCCATGAACTGGATGTCGGTGCCGACCGACTTGCAGGACTTGAGCAGCGAGATGTTCGAGCCGCCGGTATTGCCGAGATAGGCGTAGTTGGCGCCGGCATTCTTGGCGGTGAGGCATTGCGCCGTGTAGTCGCCCGGTGCGAGCGCGAAGACGATCGCCGGCAGCACCTCGAAGCCGAGATCCTTCGCCATCGCCTCGCCGGCTTCCTTGGGCGAGTTCGGGTAGGGGTGGTTGCCGCCCATGTGGACGTATTTCGGCTTGCCGGTCTTGCCCTTGGCCTTCCAGTCGTCGGCCGCCCACAGCAGCATGGCGCGTAAGCCATCCGAGTAGGTCGGGCCGTAGAAGAAGTTGTAGGGCGCGGCCTTGGCCTTGCCGCTGGCGCCGGTCGGGTCGCTCACCTGCGCGGCGTAGGAGCCGGAGATGTAGGGCACCTCGTCCTTGGTGACGAAGGCCGAGAGCGCCTCGGTGTCGGCGGTGCCCCAGCCCTGGATCGCCGCGACCTTGTCGCGCCCGCCGGTCCATTTCTTGTAGAGGGCGACGGCGCGGGGCACCTGGTAGCCGTAATCGACCGATTCGACGGCCATCTTCTCGCCCTTGATGCCGCCCTTGCGGTTCACGTAGGCGAGGGCGTCGGCCACCCCTTGGGCGTAGGGCACGCCGACGTCGGAGGTGGCGCCGCTCTGGTCGGCGAGGTGGCCGATCGGGATCTCGGCGGCGAGCGCCGGCAGGCTGAGCGCGAGGGCGGCGGCCGAGGCGAGGGACAGGCCAAAGGACAGGCGAAGCATGGGTGACGTTTCCTCCGGTGGGTGGGCTGGTTCCTCCAGCCTCGTCGAGGGGTTCAGTGCGAGAACGGATACAGCTTCCAGTACGCCTTGATCTGGCGCCAGCGATGGGCGAGCCCGTCGGGCTCGAACATCAGGAAGAGCACGATCACGAGGCCGATCGCCATCTCGCGCAGGAAGGACAGGTTGTCCTTGAGCGACAGCGCCCGGTCGAGGGACGAGCCGCGGACCGCGTCGGTGATCCAGCCCATGGCCTCGGGCACCAGCACCATGAAGGCGGTGCCCATCAGCGTGCCCATGATCGAGCCGAGGCCGCCGATGATGATCATGCCGAGGAACTGGATCGAGAGCAGGATCCCGAAACCCTCGACCGAGACGAATTGCAGGTAGTGGCCGTAGAGCGCCCCGCCGATGCCGGCGAAGAAGGCCGAGAGGCCGAAGGACAGGGTGCGGTAGCGGGTGAGGTTGATCCCCATCATCTCCGCCGACAGGTAGTGGTCGCGCACGGCCACCAGCGCCCGTCCGTCGCGGGAGCGCATCAGGTTGGTGGCGAGCACGAAGGTCAGCACCAGGTAGGCCAGCACCACGTAGAAGTAGCGGTGGTCGGTGTCGAAGGCGAAGCCGAAGATCGAGAAGGCGTCGGCCGCCGTGCCGGCGACGCCGCCGGTGAACCAGTTCGCCCGGGCGAAGAAGTCCTGGAGGATGTACTGCGCGGCGAGCGTCGCGATGGCGAGGTAGAGGCCCTTGAGCCGGGCCGCCGGCAGGCCGAAGATCAGCCCGACCGCGGTGGTGATGACGCCGGCGAGCGGGATCGCGAAGAAGACCGGGATGCCATAGTTGTTCGACAGCCAGGCAGAGGCAAAGGCGCCGAAGCCGAAGAAGGCGGCGTGCCCGATCGAGATCTGCCCGGTGAAGCCGACCAGGATGTTGAGGCCGAGCGCCGCCACCGCGAAGTAGCCGATCTGGATCAGGAGGCTCAGCCAGTAGCGGTCGAGCACCAGGGGCGCGAGGCAGAGCAGCGCCAGTCCTGCCCAGACCGCGTAGCGGCTGCCGGCGGTCGGGAAGATGGTGGTGTCGGCGGCGTACGTGGTGCGATAGTCGCCGGCGGGGATCAGGCTCTGGGTCGCCATCAGACGCGCTCGATGTCGCGGGTGCCGAACAGGCCGTAAGGCTTGATCATCAGGATCACCACCAGGACGTAGAAGGGAACGATCTCGTAGAGGTTGCCCCAGTGCAGGTACTGGCCGTCGACGTATTGCGCGACGTTCTCCAATACCCCGATCACGAGGCCGCCGATGACCGCGCCGACGACCGAGTCGAGCCCGCCGAGGATGACGGCCGGAAACACCTTGATGCCGTAGAGCGACAGGGCCGACGAGACGCCGTTGACGATGCCGACGACGATGCCGGCGACCGACGACACCACCGCCGAGATCGCCCAGGCCATCGCGAAGACGTTGCGGACCGAGATGCCGAGCGACTGCGCCACCTGCTGGTTGAAGGCGGTGGCCCGCATGGCAAGGCCGTGCTTCGAGTAGCGGAAGAACCAGGCGAAGCCCGCCATCATGGCGACCGAGATGCCGAGGCTCATCAGGTACACGGTCTGGATCTCGAGCCCGAGCACCTGCACCGACTGGGTCTGGAAGATCGGCGGGAAGGGCTGGGCGAAGACCCCGAACAGCCACTTGCACAGGGCCTGGAAGAAGATCGACAGGCCGATCGTCACCATGATGACCGAGATGATCGGCTCACCGATCAGCGGCCGCAGCACCACCACCTGGAGGGCGATGCCGAAGACCAGCATGAACGCGAAGGTGATCCCCATGCCGACGAGGAACGGCAGCTGGTAGGTGGTGAGCAGCCACCAGCACACCCAGGCGCCGATCAAGAGAAATTCGCCCTGCGCGAAGTTCACGACCTGGCTCGCCTTGTAGATCAGCACGAAGCTCATCGCGACCACCCCGTAGAGGGCGCCGACGATCAGCCCGTTGACGACGAGCTGGAGCAGCAGATGGGTGTTCATGGCCTCAAGGCCCCTATTCGGCGGCGGCGAGGGTGGCGGGGGCCGCCGTGAGGTCGATCACCGGCAGGGTGGTGCGGATGCGTTGCGTCGTGCCGTCCTGGAACCGGATCACCGTATCGACCCGGTAGCTCGGCGCGCCGGCATAGATCGTGTCGATCAAATCGGCGTATTTCTCGTTGATCACGCCCCGCCGAACCTTGCGGGTGCGGGTCAATTCGCCGTCATCGGCGTCGAGCTCCTTGTAGAGGAGCACGAATTTGGCCACGCGCTGCACGTCGGTCAGCCCGGCATTGACCCGCTCGACCTCTTTCCGGATCAGCTCGATCACCGCCGGCTTCGAGGCGAGATCGGAATACGTCGTGAAGGCGATGCGGTTCTTCTCGGCCCATTTCGCCACCACCGCGTAGCGGATGCAGACCAAAGCCGCCAGGTACTCGCGCCCGGCACCCAGGATCACGGCCTCGGCGACGTAGGGGCTGAACTTCAGCTTGTTCTCGATGTATTGCGGCGAGAAGCGCTCGCCGTGGACATTGACCGCGAGGTCCTTGATTCGGTCGATGACGACCAGCTCGCCCTTCTTGTCGACGTAGCCGGCGTCGCCGGTGTGCATCCAGCCGTCGCGCACGTCGCTCGGGGTGTCGGGGCCGGCCTTGTAGTAGCCGTGGAACATGTTGGCGTGGCGCGCCAGCACCTCGCCGATGCCGTTGCGGTCGGGGTCGAGGACCCGGATCTCGATGCTGTCGTCGAAGGGCACGCCGACGGTGTCGAAATCGACCGTCTCGCCCCGGTGCAGGGTGTAGGCGCCGAGCGTCTCGGTCTGGCCGTAGAGCTGGCGCAACGGCACGCCCATGGCGCGGAAGAACCGGAACGTGTCGGGGCCGAGCGCCGCACCCCCGGTCGCCGCGGAGGTGAGCCGGGTGAAGCCGAGGCGGTCGCGCAGGGCCCGGAACAGCAGGGCGTCGGCCGCGCTCGAGCGCGTGCCGGTGTCGAGGGCTTCGAGCCCCATCTTCATCCCGCGCTCGTAGAGGGCGCGCTTGAACGGGGACGCATCCATCATCCGGGCGCGCACGTCGGCGGCCACCGCCTCCCAGACCCGGGGGGCGAACAGCACGAAGGTCGGGGCGATCTCCCGGAAGTCGTGCATCAGCGTGTCGGCATCCTCGACGAAGTTGACCTTCATCCGGGACAGCAGAGCCTGGCCGAGCGCGTAGACCTGCTCCATGATCCAGGGCAGCGGCAGCACCGAGACGTAATCGTCCTCCGGCCCCTTCGGGTCGGCGGCGAGGTAGCGGGCGCAGTGGCGTAAGACCCGGCCCCCGCTCAGCATGGCGAGCTTCGGCCGCGCCGTGGTGCCCGAGGTGGTGCACAGGATCGCCACCGCCTCGGCTTCGGTCGCGTCGACCATCCGGTCGTAGAGGCCGGGATCGGCGGCGTGCCGGGCCTCGCCCCTGGCCGCCAGCGCGTCCGCCGAGATCAGCCGCGGATCGTCGTATTTGCGCATCCCGCGGGGATCGCAGAACACGATGTGGCGCAGGGACGGCAGGCCGTCGGCGAGGTTCAGGAGCTTGTCGACCTGCTCCTCGTCCTCGGCGATCACCGCCTTCGCCTGAGCGAAGTCGAGGAGATACTGGACCTCGTCCTCGAGCGCGTCGCGGTAGAGGCCGAGCGACAGGGCGCCGAGCGCGTGGGCGGCGATCTCGCCCGCCACCCAGTCGGGACGGTTGTCGCCGATCAGCCCGACGACGTCGCCGCGGCCGATGCCCAATTCCGACAGGCCGAGGGCGAAGGCGCGGGTGCGGGCGTGGTACGCGCCCCAAGTCGTCGGGCGCCACAGCCCGAAGATCTTCTCGCGCAACGCGACCTCGTCCGCGTGCTCGGCGGCGTTGCGGCGCAGGAGCTTCGGGAAGGTGTCGGCCTCGCGGGCGATGCGTGAGAAATCGGTCGTCACGACGCCGCCCTCGCCGGTTCGGGGGATGCGGGCTCCTCGTCTTCCTCGCCGAGATAGGCTTTCCGCACGTGCGGATCGGCGAGCACCGCCTCGGGGCGGCCGAGCGCGATGCGGCGGCCGAAATCGAGCACCATCACCCGGTGCGAGATGTCCATGACCACGCCCATGTCGTGCTCGATCATCACGACGGTCATGCCGAACTCCTCGTTGAGGTCGACGATGTAGCGGGCCATGTCCTCCTTCTCCTCGAGGTTCATGCCGGCCATCGGCTCGTCGAGGAGGATCAGCTTCGGTTCGAGCGCCATGGCGCGGGCCAGTTCCACCCGCTTGCGCAGGCCGTAGGACAGGGTTCCGGCGGGCGCCTTGCGGTAGGCCTGGAGGTCGAGGAAATCGACGATCTCCTCGACCCGGCGGCGATGCGCCAGCTCCTCGCTCCGCACGCCGGGCAGCCAGTAGAGCGAGCCGGTGACGAAGTTGTTGCGCATCAGGTGGTGGCGCCCGACCAGGATGTTGTCGAGCACGCTCATGTGGTGGAACAGCGCGAGGTTCTGGAAGGTCCGGCCGATGCCGAGCGCCGGGCGCTGGTTCGGCGTCGCCTTCGTGATGTCGCGGCCGTCGAGCAGGATCTGGCCCTCGGACGGCCGGTAGCGGCCCGAGATGCAGTTGATCATCGAGGTCTTGCCGGCGCCGTTGGGGCCGATGATCGAGAACAGCTCGCCCTTCTCGACCGCGAAGCTGACATCCGTCAGCGCCTTCACGCCGCCGAAGCGCAACGAGATCTGGCGAACCGCGAGGGTTTCCGCCACGCCTGATCCTCCCTGGGATGGCGGCCGCGCTCGTGTCCGGCGCCGCTCTGCCTGTGGCGGATGCCCGGTATGCGTCCGGGTCATTCGCCGTGAAAATACGTTCGACTGTTTTTTTCCGAGCGTCAAGTGCTACACTGGCGCGACGAAAGTCGAGGGGCGGCACGCCCCGTGAGGGCGGGGTTAGGGGCAGCATGGCGCGTATCGCAGGCTCGTCGGGACCGCGGACCGAGGAGGCCATCCGGCGGGCGGGGCTCAAGCTCATCGCCACCCACGGCTATGCCGCGATGAGCCTGCGCCAGCTCGCGGCCGAGGTCGGCATCCAGCAGGGCTCGCTCTACAACTACTTCCGCAACAAGCAGGAATTCCTGTTCGACCTCATCCGCGGGCACATGCTCGACCTGCACGCCGCCCTCGATGCGGCGCTCCTGCCCGAGGGCAGCGCCGAGGCGCGGCTGACCTGCTTCACCGCCTTCCACGTCGCCTATCACGTGGCGCGGGCGCAGGAGGTGTTCATCTGCTACTCCGAGCTGCGCAGCCTCGAGCCGGACAACCTCGCCGCCGTGGTGGCGATGCGGCGCGACTACGAGCGCAAGCTCGGCGACATCCTCGATCACGGCTGCGCCACCGGGGAGTTCCGGCTGGCCGATACCCGGATGGCGACGCTCGCCATCCTGGCGATGCTGTCGGGCATCTGCACCTGGTACAAGCCGGAGGGGCGGCTCTCGACGGAGGGGTTGCAGGCGATCTTCACCGGCATGGTGCTGGCGCTCGCCCGCGGCGAGGCGCCGGCCCGCGGCGAGGCGGTGGTGGACCCCGCCGCGGTGCCGGCGCGCCGGCGCGGGGCCCTGCGGGCCGGCGTCGCGTAGGCGCGGGGCGGACGGCGCCCGGGAGGGAAGCCGCGGCGTCGCCCTCCGGCGGGCCGGCAGTCCCGCCCCGGGACCGCGAACGGCGATGCTGCGCTGCGATACGCCCGAGATCCGCGCCGGATGCCGCATGGGCAAGCTTTCCCAGGTCGAGCACATGTCGCGTCGGCGGCTCGCAAGATAAACCGACCGTTCACTCCCGCCCATCTATTACCGGCGCGTCATCCGGCGAGACCCGGATCCGGAGCGGCCGTTCAATGTTCGTGCTTACCCTTCCTCGCAAGTTCGCCCTGCTGATCGCGCTCGCGGGCTTCAGCCTGATCGCGCTCGGCGGGATCGCGCTCACCTATCAGTACGACGCGATGATGGCGCAGCGCACCGACCGGCTCTCGGTCATCACGGAGGCGGCAGCCAACATCGTCGAGCGCTACCGGCAGAAGGCGGCGAAGGGCGAGATGACCGAGGCCTCCGCCCGCGAGGCGGCCCTGGCCGACATCGCCGCGATGCGGCACGGGCGCGACAACTACCTTTACGTCAACGACAGCGCCGGCACGGTGATCGCGCATCCTTCCGCGAAGGTGGTCGGCCGCAACCTGATGGGCATCGCCGACCCGTCCGGCTTCCGCTTCGTCGCCGAGGTCATGCCCCGCGCGGCGCGGGACGGCGTGGCGACCTACCGTTACGTCTGGGTGCCCGAGGGCCAGACCGAGGCGACACCGAAGATCGGGCTGTTCCGCTACTACGCGCCCTGGCAGTTCTACATCGGGACCAGCGAGTACGTCAGCGACCTGCGGGCGATGATCGTCGAGCAGATCGGGCGCCTGGCCGTCGCCGGCCTCGCCATCCTGCTGGTCCTCGGCGGCGTCTCGCTGCTGATCGTCCGCTCGGTGGTGCGGCCGATGGAGCGCCTGGGCGCCGCGATGACCGGCTTGTCGCAGGGGCGCACCGATCTCGCGGTGCCGGAGGCCGGGCGGCGCGACGAGGTCGGGGCGATGGCCCGCGCCGTGATGGTTTTCCGCGACAACGCCATCGAGCGCGAGCGGCTGCGCGGCGAGAGCGAGGCCGAGGAATTGCGCCGCATGCGCCGCGCGGCGGCCCTCAACGAGCTGATCCAGGGCTTCGAATCCTCGATCACCGGCGTCGTCGCCGGCGTCGCCGCCGCCTCGGGCGAGCTGCGCGGCACCGCCCAGACGATGACCGCCACGGCGACCCAGACGGCGGCCCAGTCCACCGCCGCAGCGGCGGCGGCCGAGCAGGCCTCCGCCAACGTCGAGACCGTCGCGGTGGCGGCGGAGGAGCTCGGCGCCTCGGTGCAGGAGATCGGGCGCCAGGTCGACGGCTCGGCGCAGCTGGCCCGCGCCGCCGTGGCCGAGGCCGGGCAGACCGCCGGTCAGGTCCGGGCGCTGACCGAGGCGACCGCCCGGATCGGCGACGTGGTCGGGCTGATCTCGTCGATCGCGGCGCAGACGAATCTCCTGGCGCTCAACGCCACCATCGAGGCGGCCCGCGCCGGGGCGGCCGGCCGCGGCTTCGCGGTGGTGGCGGCCGAGGTCAAGGAGCTCGCCGGCCAGACGGCCCGCGCGACCGAGGAGATCACCGGCCAGATCGCGGCGATCCAGGCCACCACCGGCCAGGCGGCCGGCGCGATCGGCGGGATCACGGCGCGGATCGAGGAGATCTCGGGCGTGGCGACCTCGATCGCGGCCGCGGTCGAGGAGCAGGGTGCGGCGACGCAGGAGATCGTCCGCAACGTCTCCCAGGCCGCCGCCGGGACCGGCGAGGTGACGGGCAACATCGCCGGGGTGGCGGGGGCGGCCGAGGAGACCGGCGCTGCGGCGAGCCAGGTGCTGGCCTCGGCCTCCGAGCTGTCGCGCCAGTCCGAGCTCCTCTCGGCCGAGGTCGACCGCTTCCTGGCGCAGGTCCGGGCGGCCTGAGGACCGCGCCACCGGCAAGGTCGCGTCCGCTGCCGCGCCGGGGCGGCGCGGCCTCGGCGCGGGATGCGCGATCATCCATGCGCGCCGGGGCGGACCGGCGGTGCCGGCTCGGCGGTCTCCCCCGGGCGAGGCTTTGCCCGCGGCTGCGACGATCACGACGACGCGATGATCGAGAACGTTCCGTCGGCGTTGTATTGCACGACGATCGTTCGATATCCTGTCGTGAAATCGCACGCGATAGACGTCGACGGATCCGTGTCGTACTTGATGGGCGTTCCTTCTGCACATGGGCCCACCTTCACGAAGTAAATGCTCTCCGGTGTGCAGGACAGCAGCTGGTTCGGCAGCGGCGAGACGGAACTCGACAGGACGACGATGCCGCTGTCGAGGGTGGCCGCATTGCCGCACCGCAGGGTCGGGGTCGGCGGCCTCGTGTAGGGCGGGACCTGGATGCCGAAGGCGCCGACGCTCATCCCGGAGGCGTTCACCGCTTTCGACAAGCTCAGCGGGCCGAGGGACATCGTGGTGCGGTTGGGCGAGGTCGTGTCGTTGGGCTGCGCCGTCGGGGTGATCCGCTGGACGGACGAACTCGTCGTGGACATGTTGAGCATCGGTGAGCGCAGCAACGCCCAGGCACCGGTCGACGCGGCAGTCTGCCCCGTATCGACCGCTCCGGCATAGACCTGGGCATCGAGCGTGAACGTGATCTGCGACCCCCCGGCGTCGTAATTTCCGATTTGTGCGCAGCCGAGGCTGCAGCAAACGACGCCGTCCGCGCTGACCGGGCTGAAGGTGGCGATCTTCTGGAAGATGTAGAAATACGAGGGGAATTGCGACGCATTGCGGACGATCACGGTATAGGAAGCGGTCATGACGGCGTCGTGATCCTTGTCCTGATCCCTGTCTTGGGCGCCCCTCGCGCTTGGCCGCGATCTCGGCCGCGATCTCGGCCGCGCCGCGGGTAGGGAGGTACGGGACGATCGCCCCGTACCTCGGTCCGCTCGACGCGCGCCGGGCTTACGCCACCGTCCAGGAGCCGTCGTTGTTGAGCGTCACGTTGATGGTGGTGCGGCCGCCGGTGAAGTCGCACAGCGCGGCGCTCACGCTCGACTGGGTGAAGTCCATGACGGTGCCGGGGGTGTAGCTTCCGGTCGCGACGTAGAACTTGAGGATCGGCTGGCAATCCGTGTTGGTGTTCGGCTGGGCCTGGACGAAGTTCGACAGGACGGGAGTCCCGTTGGCCAGGACGGCCGAGCCGACGTTGTAGATCGCGGGCGGCGCGAACACGGGCATGGTGATGCGGAAGGCGCCCGGCTCGACGCCCGAGCCGGGAACCGGCTTGGACAGGCCGAGCGGGACGAGCGTCGCCGTCGTCAAGTCGTTGTTCTGCAGCGTCGAGCCGGCGCTCGGCGCCAGGTCGATCGGCTGCATGGCCGAGCCGTAGCCGGAGGTCTGGCCCGGCACCGGCGCCTGCGTCGCCTGCTGCACGCCGGCGTAATACTGGAGGTTGACCAGGAACGTCAGGGATCCGCCCGTGGCGGCGTGATTGCCGAGCGGTGCCGTGTACAGGCTGTTGCTGTAGACCGTGGCGCCGCCGACATAGATGGCCGGCTGCTGAAAGAAGAAGAAATTCTGGTTGTTGGCTTCGTTATTGGTGACGTTGATGGTCAGGAGGGTCGACATATTGATTCCTTGCTGATGGTTGGCGTCGCGATCGGTGCGGACTCTTCGGATGGATGGATCGCTTGAGGGCGAATGTGCCGTTCGATTGAGACCGCGCTGTCTTATGACTTTGAGAAACTCTTGATGCAACGTCGATCGATTGATCTCAGGTTTAATTTCACGGATGCGCTTGATCTGAGCGCAAATCTTCCATGATGCGAGATGGTTGCGGCGCCGGTCCCATGCGTCGAAATGCTTGCCGACGGCCAGTATTTTGCAGTAGATGCGGGTATAGCGAGCGACGGCATTGCCGCAGTGATTCGCGAGACTGTCGGATTGATCGCAGTCTCGCCGTCCGGCGGCTGCGGCGCGCCGTCCGAGGCCCTGCTCCGGCGCCGAGCCGGCCGCCCGGCGGGCACGTCGGATGTTCTGGCGGCAAGCCGGTCGCGGCTTCCGCAGGGCCGCCCGGGGAAAGGATGGCGCGGGGCTTTTCCCTCCTCCCTCTGCGGGTGGCCCCCGGACGGGCCGGGAGAGGGGACGCCGCGTCCAGACATGACCGAACCGTTCTGAGGGGCGCCGCATCCGTCATTGTCGCGCTGCCCCTCTCGGCGGGACTTCGTCCCGCTGCCCCGGCTCCGCCGGGCACCTTCCCCCGCAGAGGAGCGAGGGGAAAAGCTCGCGCGACGTCTCCTCCCCGGGCAGCCTTGCGGCTTTCGTGGGCGATGCGCCGGCTCGGCCGGAACGGGTGCCGATGCGCCGGACGCATCGGCACCGAGGTGGCGACGGCGAGGCGCGCCGGCATCACGGCCGCGCCGGGATCTCCTCCAGCAGGTTGACGATCAGCGCCCGCACCGATTGCGTGTGCTTGCGCAGCGTCATGACGTGCTGCAGCTCGCTCGGCGACAGGGCGTCGTCGCGGTGCCAGTCGATGGTTCCCCGCCCCAGCAGCAGCCAGTCCAGCGAGACGTCCAGCCGCTCTGCCAACGCACAGGCGCTTTCCAGCGACAGGTGCCCCCCGCTCTGCCAGCGGGACACGGCCGCGGCCGAGACGTCGAGCTCGGCCGCCAGGGCCTGGTTCTTGGTGACGTTCTTCTGCGCGATCGCTTCGCGAATGCGCTTTCCGCGCGCATGGTCTCGGCTCATCCGTCCTCACCGATCATGACCGGGGCCTTCGCCGATGGGGCAGCCCCCGCAATCCGCCGCGGCCGGGTCGGCCGCCCGGCGCGGAGCGGGGCAGGGGACCCGGCCGTCGGTCCCTCGCCGAACCGGGAATCGGCGGTGTCAGGGCGGGGTGACCGCCCGCCGGCGCGCGCCTTCGCCGCCCGCCTTGCCCGGAAAGGGGCATCCGGTCGTCATGGCGCGTGTCGATGAGGTTGCCGCGCAGCGGCAGGCCGGCGGTCTCGGGGCGCCGTCCCGGCGGGTCGCGGTCGAGGTGCAAGGTCATGATCGGCATTGCGCCGCATCACGACAGGACAATCATCGGCAAGATGCCGATGCCCTGCTCTTGCAACGATATTGTCGATCGAACGACGTAGCGATGTTCGTGCATCGGATCGGTCCGCCACGGTCAACCTGCTCGTGTCTCTGATTCGCGGAGTGACACTATCACAACCTAGAGAGACATCAACGCGACCGCCGACCTCTGGGAAAGCACGGCTGTCGCCCCGGCGAACGGTGCGCCTCGGCGTCGATGATCTAACGCAATTCTCGAAGGAGGCGGCCCGATCCTGCGGGACCGTTGCGGATCATCGATCGCGGATCACCGTCGGGGCGACGAGCGACAGCGGTATGCCGCCATTCCCTCAGGTTGCGGCGCCGCCTCGCGGTCGCTCCGCCGGACCGGTGGCGCAGTCGACCGTTCATCGGTCGTGCGGGGCGGATGCCGCCACCGGGGTCGCCCCCGGTTCGCGATGCCGTGCGGACGAGCTCGCCGGGAGGTCGGGGCGCCGGCCGCCGCGCGGTCGCGCCGCGCACCTCCCGGCCGGGGCCGCCCGCGCCGTCAGCCGACCGGCCGCTCGTCGGCGATCACCTTGCCGTCGTTCGGCAGGCTGCCCGGGGCGACGAGGTCGACCGCCCCGCGCAGCTTCGTCACTGCCCGCAGGGTCTCGGCGACGGCCTCCGCAAGGGTGGTTTCCGGCGTCGCGGCTTCCGCCCGGAGCGTCATGACGTCGGCCTCGTCGGCCCGGGTCACCACCAGGCGCAGGCGGCCGAGCCCGGGGTGGCGGCGGGCGATCTCGGCGACCTGCTCGGGGCGCACGAACATGCCCTTCACCTTGGCGGCCTGGTCGGCCCGGCCCATCCAGCCGCGAATCCGGCCGCCGGGCAGAGCCGCCGTGAGGTCGCCCAGCGCGTAGCGGATCAGCGGCCGGTCGCGGTCGGGCACCGTGACGACGATCTCGCCGACCTCGCCCTCCGGCACCGGATCGCCGGTGCCGGGACGCACGATCTCGAGGATCAGCCCGTCGCCGACGAGGAGACCGGGTTCTCCCGGCACCTCGTAGGCGATGAAGCCGACATCCGCGGTGGCGTAGGCTTGGGCTGCGGCAATGCCGCGCTCCCGGAACTCGGCCTGGAGCGAGGGCGGGAAGGCGGCGCCGGAAACCAGCGCCTTGACGATCGACGACACGTCGCGCCCGGCCTTGGCGCCGGCATCGAGCAGCACCTTGAGGAAGTCCGGCGTGCCGACATAGCCGGCGGGGCGATAGGCCTCGATCAGGTCGAGCTGCTGCTCGGTGTTGCCGGGGCCGGCCGGAATCACCGCGCAGCCCAGCGCCCGGGCCGCGGTGTCGAAGATGAAGCCGCCCGGCGTCAGGTGGTAGCCGAAGGTGTTGAGCACCACCTCGCCGGCCGTGAAGCCCGCGGCGGCGAGCGCCGGCGCGCCGCCCCACGGATCCTCCCCCGCCCGCTGCGGCTCGAAGATCGGCCCCGGCGAGGTGAAGAGGCGGGGAAACCCGCCCGCTGTCCCCGGCACGAAGCCGCCGAACGGCAGGGCCTCGCGCTGGCGCGCCGGCATCTCGCCCTTGCGCAGCACCGGCAGGCGGGCGAGCGCCGCCCGGTCGGTCACGGCGGCGGGGTCGATGCCGGCGAGGTGGGCGGCGTAGGCTGGGGCTTTGAGGGCGGCGTCGAGGGCGCTGGGGAGGCGGGCGAGGAGGGCGGCTTCGGAGGGGGTGGCTTGGCTGTCGGTGTGGGGCATGGCGTGGCGTCCTCCCGGGCAAGGGCCCGCGCGTTGATCGCGCGGTGCGTCAAGGTCGAAACAAGGAATTCGTCATCACGAGACCGGCCGCGCGGTTGCCTGACACTCCGAGCCCCGGTAAGCAGAAGATCTGCAACTGTCGTTACGTCATGACGCGCATACAGCAGCATCCCGAATTTGCAGCGTGGTTTTCAAGGCTGCGCAATGTAACGGCCTTCGCTCAGATCGCCAAGAGGATCGACCGGCTGGCGCTCGGGAACCCGGGCGACGTGGCGCCGGTTGGCGACGGCGTGAGCGAGATGCGCATTCATGTCGGCCCCGGATACAGAGTCTATTTCGTACGGCGCGGCGATGAGATCGTCATTCTCCTGTGCGGAGGTGACAAATCCTCCCAGCCGCGTGATATCCGCCGGGCGAAGGCCTTGGCAGCCTCTCTGTGAATGTCGATGATGACGACCATGACCGACATCCTGCTCACACCCTACGACACTGCGGATTACCTCGACAGCCCCGAACGGATCGCCGCCTATCTCGAAGCGGTGCTCGCCGAGGACGATCCGGCCCTGGTCGCCCATGCGTTCGAGGCCGTCGCTCGGGCACGCGGTCTCGCTCGCGGCGAGGTGCAGGCGGGCGCGTCGCATCTGGCCGCGGTCATGGATCTGCTGCACCGGCTCGGTCTCAGGATGAGTGTCGCCCCGCTCGGCGTATCGTGAGGGCGCCCCGGCAGCCACGGCGTCACCGACCGATGCGATCGAGATTACGCAGATCCTGCATCAGATCTGCGTGATCGTCATCCGCGTAGACGCCTTGCTCCTTCAGGAAGGCGTCGAGCGCCGTACGGGTACCGAAGCCGAGGAGGCGGCGCAATTCGGGCTGGGTCGATCGCTTGGCCCGGAACTCCCTCAAGGCGAAGCCTTCCAGTTCGCGTTTGGCGAGCGCGTCTCCGGCCGCTTCCATCCGTCGTGCCTCACCCCACCCTGGCCAGCAGCCGTTCCGCCCGGCGCAGGTGCGGCCGGTCGAACATCTCGCCGTCGATCCCGACCACGCCGACGCCCGGCGATCGCGCGAAGGCGGCCACGACCTTGCGCGCCTGATCGATCGCGGCGTCCGTCGGCGTGAAGGCCTCGTTGATGACGGCGACCTGCGCCGGGTGGATCGCCATCTTGCCGACGAACCCGTCGCGGCGGGCCGCGCGGCACTCGCGGGCGAGGCCGTCGAGATCGCGGAAATGGGCGTTGATCGTGTCGATCGCGTCGACCTCCGCGGCGGCGGCCGCCATCAGGGTCAGGTTGCGGGCGAGCTGGAACGGCGCGCTCCAGGCACCGTCCTCGGCCCGGTTGGTCTCGGCGCCGATGTCGGCGGACAGGTCCTCCGCCCCCCAGGTGACGCCCGACAGCCGCGGGCTCGATCCCGGCAGGGTGGACAGCGCGAAGACCGCCCGCGCCGTCTCGGTGGCGATCGGCAGGATGCGGGTGGCGCCGTCGGGGAGCCCGGCTTCCGCCTCGTGGACCGCGAGGCGCGCGCCGAGATGGGCGACGCTCGGGCCACCCTCGGCTTTCGGCAGCATGATCCCGTCGGGGGCGTGCGGCATCACCGCCGCGAGGTCGTCCTCGGTGAGACCGGTATCGAGGGCGTTGACGCGGACGTAGAGCTTCGGCCGGCCCGTGGCATCCCGCATCCGCGCCAGGAAGGAGGCCGCGACCTCGCGGGCCTTCCCCTTCTCGGCCGGCGCGACGGAATCCTCGAGGTCGAGGATCAGGGCGTCGGCCCCGACCTCCAGGCCCTTCTCCTGCTTGCGGGGCGAGTCGCCGGGGACGAACAGCAGCGAGCGCATCGTCTCAAGCCTCCGCCGCGGGGCGCTTGCGCATCATCGCCTGGCGCCGGCACTCGGCGACCAGCGTGCCGTCCTGGTTGTAGGCGCGGTGGACGAGGTCGACGATGCCGGCGGTCGGCCGCGAGCGCGACTCGCGCTTGGCGACGACCTCCGTCGTCACGCTCACCGTGTCGCCCTCGAACAGGGGCGCGGGAAAGCGGGTCTCGGTCATGCCGAGATTGCCGATCGTGGTGCCGACGGTGGTGTCGTTGACCGAGATGCCGATCATCAGCCCGAGCGTGAACAGCGAGTTCATCAGCGGTTTGCCCCACTCGGTCTCGGTGGCGCAGAAATGCGCGTCGATGTGGAGCGGCTGCGGGTTGAGCGTCATGTTGGAGAACAGCATGTTGTCCATCTGCGTCACCGTGCGGGTGAGGCGATGGCGCAAGGTCGCGCCGACCTCGAAATCCTCGAAGTACAGCCCGCCGCGCGGGTGGGTCGAAGCCGGAATCGTGCTCACGCGGCGTCCTCCGTCGTCAGGGTGATCAGGCGGGCGCCCTCGGCGACCTGCTGGCCGGCTTGCCCCGCCACCTCGGCGACCGTGCCGTCGGCGGGGGCGGTGAGCGCGTGCTCCATCTTCATCGCCTCGACCACGGCGAGGCGCTGGCCGCGCACCACCCGGTCGCCGGGGGCGACCAGCACCGCGACGAGGCGGCCGTGCATCGGCGCCTTGATGGTGCCGCCCTGGTCGATGTGGTCGAGATCGACCGCGAAGGGATCGGGGGGGCTGAGCGCGATCTGGCGGCCCTCGGCGAGCACCAGCACGCCGGGCGGTGCGTCGACCACCGTGACGGCCTCCGGCTCGGGACCGGCCTCGCCGTATGTCACGCTCAGCCCGGTCGCGCCCCAGTGCAGCCCGGCCTCGGCCGGCTCGCCCTCGAGCACGAACGGAAAGGTCTGGCGCCGCGCCTCGCCGAGCTGGAACCCGTCCGCGGCGTCCCAGGGCGAGCCGGCACGCGCGGGAGCCTCCCGCGCCACCAGCGCCCGGATCCCGGCGCGGATCGCAGCGTCGCGGTGCGGGCTCGGTGCCGTCAGACGGCCGAGGTCGCGGTCGATGAAGCCGGTATCGAAGCGGCCTTCGCGAAAATCCGGCGCCTCGGCGAGTGCCTTCAGGAAGGCGACGTTGGTCTTCGGCCCGGCCACCAGGGTGCGGCCCAGCGCCTCCGCCAGCCGGTCGAGCGCCTCGTCGCGGGTGGCGCCGTGGGCGATCACCTTGGCGATCATCGGGTCGTAGAACGGGGTCACCCGGTCGCCCGCCCCGACGCCGGTATCGACCCGGATGCCCTCGCCCGACGGGAGCGTGAGCGCCCGCAAGGGCCCGGTCGAGGGCAGGAAGCCGTGGTCCGGATCCTCGGCGTAGAGCCGCGCCTCGACGGCGTGGCCGTGGATCGAGAGGCCGGCCTGATCGACCGGCAGCGCCTCGCCGGAGGCGACCCGGAACTGCCATTCCACGAGGTCGTGCCCGGTGATCGCCTCGGTCACCGGATGCTCGACCTGAAGCCTCGTGTTCATCTCCATGAACCAGAAGCCGTCGGGGCGCAGGCCCTCGCGGCCGTCGGCGATGAACTCGACGGTGCCGGCGCCGACATAGCCGACCGCCTTCGCGGCCTCGACGGCGGCCCGGCCCATAGCAGTCCGGACCTCGTCCGGCATGCCGGGGGCGGGCGCCTCCTCGATCACCTTCTGGTGGCGGCGCTGGAGCGAGCAATCGCGCTCGAACAGGTGGACGGCGTTGCCGTGGGCGTCGCAGAAGACCTGGATCTCGACGTGGCGCGGCGACAGGACGTATTTCTCGACCAGCACCCGCGGGTCGCCGAAAGCGTTCTGGGCCTCCCGCTGCGCGGACGCCAGCGCGTCGGCGAAGTCCGCCGGCTCCTCGACGCGCCGCATGCCCTTGCCGCCGCCGCCGGCCACCGCCTTGATGAGGACCGGGTAGCCGATGGCGGCCGCCTCCGCGGCGAGAAAATCCGGATCCTGGCGCGCGCCGTGATAGCCCGGCACCACCGGCACGCCGGCCTTGGCGACCAGCGCCTTCGCGGCGTCCTTGAGGCCCATGGCGCGGATGGCGGAAGCGGGCGGGCCGACGAAGACGATGCCGGCCTCCGCGCAGGCATCGGCGAAGTCCGGCCGCTCCGACAGGAAGCCGTAGCCGGGATGGATGCACGCCGCCCCGCTCGCACGCGCCGCCGCGAGGATGCGGTCGATGCGCAGGTACGATTCGGCGGCGGGCGCCGGGCCGAGCAAAAATGCCTCGTCGGCGAGGGCGACGTGCATCGCGTCGCGGTCGGCGTCCGAATAGACCGCGATGGTGCGCATGCCGAGGCGACGGGCGGTGCGGATTACCCGGCAGGCGATCTCGCCGCGATTGGCGACGAGGACGGAGGCGAGGCGGCGTGTGGTCATGGCTGTCCTCACATCCGGAACAGGCCGAACCGGGTCTCCGGCACCGGCGCGTTGAGGCAGGCCGAGAGCGACAGGCCGAGCACCCGGCGCGTCTCCTCCGGCAGGATGATGCCGTCGTCCCACAGCCGCGCGGTGGCGTAGTAGGGCGAGCCCTCCTCCTCGAACCCGGCGCGGATCGGCGCCTTGAACGCCTCCTCCTCTTCCGGGCTCCAGGCGCCGCCGCCGGCCTCGATGTTGTCGCGGCGGACGGTGGCGAGCACGCTCGCCGCCTGCTCGGCACCCATCACCGAGATGCGCGAATTCGGCCAGGCGAACAGGAAGCGCGGCGAGTAGGCCCGGCCGCACATGCCGTAATTGCCGGCGCCGTAGGAGCCGCCGACGATCACGGTGAGCTTCGGCACCGCGGCGGTCGCGACGGCCGTCACCAGCTTCGCGCCGTTCTTGGCGATGCCGCCGGCCTCGACCTCGCGCCCGACCATGAAGCCGGAGATGTTCTGGAGGAAGACCAGCGGGATCCGGCGCTGGCAGCAGAGTTCGATGAAGTGCGCGCCTTTGAGCGCGCTCTCCGAGTACAGGATGCCGTTATTGGCGAGGATCCCGACCGGCATGCCGTGGAGGCGGGCGAATCCCGTGACCAGCGTGGTGCCGTAGAGCCGCTTGAACTCGTCGAATTCCGAGCCGTCGACGAGGCGGGCGATCAGCTCGCGGGCGTCGTACTGCTTGCGCAGGTCCGTCGGCACCAGGGCGTCGAGGTCGTCCGCCGCATAGGCCGGGTCGACCGGGCTTCCGATGTCGAGGTCGGGCCGCTTGACGGTGTTGAGGCCCCCGACGATGCGGCGCAGGATCGCGAGCGCGTGGGCATCGTCGGTGGCGTAATGGTCGGCGACGCCGGACAGCCGGGCGTGCACGTCGGCGCCGCCGAGGTCCTCGGCGCTCACCACCTCGCCGGTCGCGGCCTTCACCAGCGGCGGCCCGCCGAGGAAGATCGTGCCCTGGCGGCGCACGATCACGCTCTCGTCCGACATCGCCGGCACGTAGGCGCCGCCCGCGGTGCACGACCCCATCACGCAGGCGATCTGCGGGATGCCGGCGGCCGACATCTGCGCCTGGTTGTAGAAGATGCGGCCGAAATGCTCGCGGTCGGGAAACACCTCGGTCTGCTGCGGCAGGTTGGCGCCGCCGGAATCGACGAGGTAGAGGCAGGGCAGCCGGTTCTGGGCTGCGATCTCCTGCGCCCGCAGGTGCTTCTTGACCGTGAGCGGGTAGTAGGTGCCGCCCTTGATCGTGGCGTCGTTGCAGACCACCATCACCTCGCGGCCCGCCACCCGGCCGATGCCGGTGATGAGGCCGGCGGCGTGGATGTCCTCGCCGTACATCCCGTTGGCGGCGAGGCCGCCCACTTCCAGGAACGGCGAGCCCGGATCGAGCAGGCGCAGGACCCGGTCCCGGGGCAGGAGCTTGCCGCGGGCGACGTGGCGCTCGCGGGCCCGCTCGGGGCCGCCGGCGGCGGCCTTGGCGCGGTGCGCCTTCAGGGCGGTGCGCAACTCGCCCCAGGCAACGCGGTTCTGCTCCGCCGCCCCGGAGGTGAGGTCGGCGCTGGTGGGGATGACCGGCATCGGGTTACGCCTCAGGCGGACTTGGTGAAGAGCTCGCGGCCGATCAGCATCCGGCGGATCTCGCTGGTGCCGGCGCCGATCTCGTAGAGCTTGGCGTCGCGCAGCAGCCGCCCGGTCGGGTAGTCGTTGATGTAGCCGTTGCCGCCGAGGAGCTGGATCGCGTCGAGCGCGCATTGCGTCGCCCGCTCGGCGGCGTAGAGGATCGCGCCGGCCGCGTCCTCGCGGGTGGTCTCGCCGCGGTCGCAGGCCTGTGCCACCGCGTAGACGTAGGCCTTGGCGGCGTTGGTCGAGACGTACATGTCGGCGAGCTTGCCCTGGACCAGCTGGAACTCGCCGATCGCCTGGCCGAACTGCTTGCGCTCGTGCACGTAGGGCATCACCACGTCGAGGCAGGCCTGCATGATGCCGAGCGGCCCCGCCGCCAGCACCGCGCGCTCGTAGTCGAGGCCCGACATCAGCACGCTGGCGCCGCGCCCGACCTGGCCCAGCACGTTCTCCTCCGGGATCTCGCACTCCTCGAAGACCAGCTCGCAGGTATCCGAGCCGCGCATCCCGAGCTTGTCGAGCTTCTGGGCGGTGGAGAACCCCTTCATGCCCTTCTCGACCAGGAAGGCGGTGATGCCGCGCGAGCCCGCCTGCGGGTCCGTCTTGGCGTAGACCACCAGGGTCTCGGCGACGGGACCGTTGGTGATCCACATCTTGGAGCCGGTGAGCACGTAGCGGTCGCCCCGCTTCTCGGCGCGGGTCCTCATCGACACCACGTCCGAGCCGGCGCCCGGCTCCGACATCGCGAGCGCGCCCACGTTCTCGCCGGAGATGAGCTTGGGGAGATACTTACGCTTCTGCGCGTCCGAGCCGTTGCGGCGGATCTGGTTGACGCACAGGTTCGAATGCGCGCCATACGACAGGCCGACCGAGGCCGAGGCCCGCGACACCTCCTCCATCGCCACGCAATGGGCGAGGTAGCCGAGGCCGAGGCCCCCGTACTCCTCCTCGACCGTTATGCCGTGCAGGCCGAGCGCCCCCATCTCGGGCCAGAGGTCGCGCGGGAAGGTGTTGGTGCGGTCGATCTCCTCGGCCCGCGGCGCGATCCTGTCCTGCGCGAAGCTGCGCACGCTGTCGCGGATCGCCTCGGCGGTCTCGCCGAGGCCGAAGTTGAATTCACGCGCGGCGTTCGGGATCATCGGCGCCTTCCTCCCAATTTTCCCCATTCATACGAACGATCGTTTTTTAAGACAAGCCTGCCCGTCCGCCGGCGGACCGATGCCCCCGGGCGGGGATGCGGATGTGCCGTGCGACCTCCCTGCCGGGCGATCCGCGCCCGGTTTGGCGTCCCGGCCGGGACGCCGGTGGCCGCGGGGAATAATGTCCTGTCAAACTTCCTGTTCCGAGCCCGACATGCAGTGGAAGAGCTTCGCGCGGACGATTAGGCGGTCGTGATACGCAAGGTCATTCGATGGTGGCGTGGTCGCGTTAACTGATTTTTATCTATCGTAAAGCAAGAGCAGGTCGTACGCCGTCGGGGGCGAAGATGGCTTGGGGCAGGCACAAACCGATCGAGGATGCGCGGCTCACCGCGCTCGACCGGGCCATGGCCACGATCGAGTTCGCGCTCGACGGAACGATCGTCGCGGTGAACGCGAATTTCCAGGCGCTGACCGGCTACCCTCCGCAGGAGATCGTCGGCGAGCCCCATTCGCTCCTCGTCCCGCCCGCCGTCTTCGCCTCCGAGGCCTATCGCGAGTTCTGGCGCCAGCTCCGCGCCGGCATCCATCAGGTCGGCGAGTTCGAGCGGATCGGCAAGGACGGCCGGCAGATCTGGCTCTGCGCCAGCTACCTGCCGGTGCTCGGGCCCGACGGAGCTCCCAGGAGCGTGATGAAGTTCGCCTTCGACGTCACCGCCAAGACGCAGGAGACCCTGCGTCTCGCCCGGATGGTCGAGGGGATGCCCATGGCGGTGATGATGGCCGATCCGCAGGACGACTTCCGCATCAGCTACATGAACGAGAGCTCGCGCACGACGCTCGGCGCGATCGAGCGGCACCTGCCAGTGCCGGTATCCCAGCTCGTCGGCTCGTCGATCGACGTGTTTCACAAGGACCCCTCGCACCAGCGCCGGATGCTCGCCGATGCGAGCCGCCTGCCGCACCGGACCAAGATCCGCCTCGGGCCGGAAGTGCTCGATCTCCAGGTCTCGGCGATCAACGGGCCGGACGGCGCCTATCTCGGGCCGATGATGACCTGGTCGATCGTGACCGCCCAGACCCGCGTGGCCGAGGAGGTGCGCGAGGTGGTGGATGCGGTGACGGCGGCGGCCGGCGAGATGGCACGGTCGGCCGAGGGCCTGACCGGCGCGGCGACGGATGCCCGCACGCGCGCCGCGGCGGTAGCGGACACCTCCCGGCAGATGTCCGGCAGCGTGCGGGACGTCGCCGATCAGGTCGGCCGCGTCTCGGAGCGCAGCCGGCAGATTGCCACTCAGGCCGAGGCCACCGACGCGACGGTGCGGCAGCTCATCGAGAACACCCGCCAGGTCGACGCGGTGGTGGGCATGATCAAGTCCATCGCCAGCCAGACCAACCTTCTCGCCCTCAACGCGACGATCGAGGCGGCGCGGGCCGGCGAGGCGGGGCGCGGCTTCGCCGTGGTGGCGGGGGAGGTCAAGCAGCTCGCCGGCCAGACCGCGAAGGCCACGGACGAGATCACCCGGCAGGTCGCCACGATCCAGACCGCCACCGGCGACGCCGTCGCGGCGATCCAGGGCATCACCGAGACCGTCGGCGAATTGTCCGCCCTGACCCGTTCCATCTCCGCGGCGGTGGAGGAGCAGGCCGCCTCCACCGCCGCGATGTCCGGCACGATCACCGGGGTGTCCGACGCCGCGACCCGAACGGGGCACCTCGCCGACACGGTGCGGGGACTCGCCGGCACCCTCGCGGCCAATTCCGGGCGGCTCGACGGCAGCATCACCGCCTTCGTCGGTGGCCGGCGCTGAGGCGCGGTCGGCCGCGTGTCAGCCCCGCGCCGCCGCCCGGGCGATCCGCGCCGCCCCCGGCCCCGCCGATGCGGCATGCGCGGCCGTCCGGGCCCGCGACGCCCGATGGCTCGCATGGGTGATGGCGATGGCGAGCGCATCCGCCGCGTCCGCCGTGTCGGCGGTGGCCTTCGGCAGGAGGAAGCGCACCATCGCGCCGACCTGGTCCTTCTCGGCGTGGCCGGCGCCGACCACGGTCTTCTTCACCAGGTTGGCGGCGTATTCCGCCACCGGCAGGCCGGCGAGCGCCGGCACCAGCAGGGCGACGGCGCGGGCGTGCCCGAGCTTCAGGGTCGCCTGCGCGTCCTTGTTGACGAAGGTCTCCTCCACGGCCGCCTCGTCGGGCAGCATCGTGGCGACCACCTTGGTCAGGCCCTCGTGCAGCGTGCGCAGGCGGGTGGCGAGGTCGTCGTCGCCGTTCGACGTCACGGTGCCGCTCGCCACGAAGGCGAGCCGGGTGCCCGTGACGGTGATCAGGCCCCAGCCGGTGCGGCGCAGGCCCGGATCGATGCCCAGGATGCGGATCACGTCGCTCATCGCCGCTCGATTATCCTTGCCGTGGGTGCAGGCGGCGCCCGCATCATGCCGAAAAACCGTCCCGGCGCGAAGAGCACCGGTGTCTAGCCGGGAAACGGCCGCGCCGCTAGCGCGGGACGTTCCGTGAACAGGCTCGGGCCACTCTTGCGGCCGAGACCTTGACGAATCGTGGCCGTGGGGCGCGTGGTGACCCTATGTCCCTCGATCTCGCCACCGTCCTGCCGCTCGACGCCAGGTCCGCCACCCTGTTCCTCGCCGCGCTCGTCGGCGGGCTGGTGCGCGGCTTCACCGGCTTCGGCTTCGCGATGGTGTTCGTGCCGGTCGCGGCGGCCGCCGTCGGCCCGGCGGCGGCGGTGGGGTTGATCTGGGTGGTGGACGCGCCGTTCTCGCTGTGGTTCGGCGCCCGCTCCGCGCCGCGGGCGGTCTGGCGCGAGGTGGTGCCGCTCCTGATCGGCTCCACGCTGCTGCTGCCGGTCGGCGTGCAGCTCCTCACCCATCTCGACCCGACGCTGACCCGCTGGATCACCGCCGGCGCCATCCTGCTGGCGCTCGCCGCGCTCGTCTCGGGCTGGCGCTACAAGGCGGACCCCTCGCTGCCGCTCTCGCTCGCGACGGGGGGCGCCTCGGGGCTGGCGAGCGGGTTCGCCGCACTCGGCGGCATGCCGCTCGCCGTCTTCTGGCTCGCCAGCCAGCGCGCCTCGGCGCGGCAGGTGCGCGACAACCTGATGGCCTATTTCGGTCTCTCGACCCTGGTCTCGGGGGTGGTGTTCACGGCGACCGGGGTGCTCACCGGTCCCCGCTTCGCGGAAGCCGTGCCGCTGCTCCTGCCCTACGGGCTCGGCCTGTGGGTCGGATCGCACGGCTTCCACCGCGCCTCCGACCGGGCCTTTCGCGTGATCGCCTATTCGGTGATCCTGGTGGCGGTCTGCCTGGCCCTGCCGCTGCGCTAGGCTCGGCGCTAGGCCTTGTCCCACCAGCCCTTCTCAGGCCGGAGGCCGTGCTGGCCGCGATAGGGCGCGACGCCCGGGCTCTGCCAGCCCTCCGTCAGCTCCGGCGCCAGCCGGTAGACCTCGACGGCGAGCGGCCGGCAGACGTCGATCGGGTCGCGGGCGTCCGGCCCCCAGAGCGGCACCGAGAGGTCGCCGCCCGGGCAGGTCGAGAGGGCGCAGAGCAGGTCGATCTCGGCGAAGAATTCGAGGTAGTCGCCGGGCTTCGCCGGGCAGTCGCGCATGAAGTACATGTCGTCGTGGTTCAGGCCGGTGACCTGGAACACGTTGAGCACGTCGTGGACGTCGAACTCGGTCAGGCCGAACGGCATCACCGCGCGGACCAGGTTCGAGTGGCAATGGAAGTGGAAATCCTGGCCGGTCAGGAGCTTGTTCACGTAGGGGTCGCAGCGGGTTCCCAGGAGGTCGTGGACCCGGCCGCCGTACTCGTCGGTGCCGTAATGGCTCAAGCTGTCGGCCGTGATGGTGACGAGCGGGCGCAGGAACGGCAGGGTCGACCACAGCCGGTCGTGGGTCGTGACGTGGGCGCCCTGGAGCTGGCGGGTGCGCGCCGCCCACAGCCGCTCGCGCGGGTCGTGCCGGTTCCAGATGTTGAGGTCGCCGACCTGCGGCCCCTCCGGCGCGACGATCCGGAAGACGTGGCCCGCCGGCACGCTCCAGGCCCGGCCGAAACGGATCGGGACGGTGAAGCTCTCGACGAGGGTGCGCCCGCCGGTCTCGGCGGCGATCCGCTCGTAGAACGGCCGGTCGACCGACAGGGCCGAGCCCTCGCTGACCTGATAGGCGGCGGGGAAATCCTTCATGCCGGGGGGCTCCGGGTGGGTGTGGCGGCGCCAGGAGTGGCAGACGAGGAGGGGAGGGGCAAATGGAAGGGCGCGGGTTTCTCCCTCTCCCCGCCGGGCGCAGGACTGTCCTGGGAAAAGATTGGCGCGGGATCCCCTCTCCCACACGGGAGAGGGGATCCCGCGCTTGATCTCTCGAGGGATTTTCCCCGGACGGCCCTGTGCCCGGCGGGGAGAGGGAGCCCTACTCCGCCGCCGTCGCGAGCGGGGCGTCCTGGCTGCGGAACCGCGCCACCAGCGCCGCCTCCTCGGCCTTCACCGCCTCCAGGTTCTTCGCCTTCACCGGCCCGTAGCCGCGGATGCGCTGGGGCAGGCCGGCGAGGCCGACCGCCGCGGCGTGGTTGGCGGGCGTGAGATCCCGGGCGATCTCGGCCATGAGCGCCTCGAAGTCCTGCACCAGCCGCCGCTCCTCGCGCCGCTCCTGCGTGTAGCCGAACGGGTCGAGGGCGGTGCCGCGCAAGCGCTTCATCCGGGCGAGAACCCCGAACGCCGTCATCATCCACGGCCCGAAGGTCGTCTTGCGCGGCCGGCCGGTGGCGGGGTCGCGGCGGGCGAGCAGCGGCGGGGCGAGGTGGAACTCGTAGCGCAAGGCCTCGCCTTCGAAGGTGCGCGCGACTTGCGCCTGGAAGCTGCCGTCGGTGTAGAGCCGCGCGACCTCGTACTCGTCCTTGTAGGCCATCAGCCGGAACAGCGAGCGGGCGGCGGCCTCGGCCAGGGCCGACTGGCCGGGCACGATCGCGGCTTCCCGCGCCCGCAGGGCCGAGACGGCCTGCGCGTAGCGCTCCGCGTAAGCCGCGTTCTGGTAGGCGGTCAGGAAGGCGACGCGCTTGGCGATCACCCCGTCGAGGTCCGGCGCCAGGTCCGCGGCCGGGGCCTCGACCGCCCGCATCGTCTCCGGCAAAGCCGCCGCGCGCCGGCCCCAGGCGAAGGCCGCGAGGTTCATCGCCACCGCCTCGCGGTTGAGTGCGATCGCCTTCAGGAGCGCGGCCCGCGACAGCGGCACCCGCCCGCGCTGCCAGGCGAAGCCCAGCATGAACATGTTGGCGGCGAGCGCATTGCCGAGCACCGAGACGGCGAGGCTCGTCGCGTCGGTGAAGTCGGCGCGCTCGGGCCCGGCCGCCTCGCGGATCGCCCGCTTGATCCGCTCGGCCGGCAGGGAAAAATCGGGCCGGCGGGTGAACTCGCCCGGCATCACCTCGGCGGTGTTGACGACGAGGTGGGTGCGGCCCTTGGCGACCGCCGACAGCACCTTGCGGTTGCCGCTGACCACGAGGTCGCAGCCGAGGACGAGGTCGGCCGCTCCGGCCCCGACCCGGATGGCGTGGATGTCCTCCTGGCGCTCGGCGAGGCGGACATGGCTGAACACCGCGCCGCCCTTCTGGGCGAGGCCGGCCATGTCGATCATGCCGAGGCCCTTGCCCTCGAGATGGGCCGCCATGCCGAGGATCGCCCCGATCGTCACCACGCCGGTGCCGCCGACGCCGGTGACGATCAGGTTGTAGGTGCCGGCGATCTCGGGGATCGCCGGCTCGGGGATGCCTGCATCCGGCGCCTCCTCGCTCGCCGCCGCCGGGACATTGGCCGGCTTGCTGCGAGGCTTGGCGCCGTGCACCGTCACGAAGGACGGGCAGAAGCCCTTCACGCAGGAGAAGTCCTTGTTGCAGCCCGACTGGTCGATGCGGCGCTTGCGGCCGAACTCGGTCTCGACCGGCTGCACCGCGACGCAGTTCGACTGCACCGAGCAATCGCCGCAGCCCTCGCAGACCAGTTCGTTGATGATCACCCGCTTGTCGGGATCCGGATAGGCGTTGCGCTTGCGCCGGCGGCGCTTCTCGGAGGCGCAGGTCTGGTCGTAGATCATCACCGAGACGCCCGGCACTTCGGCCAGCTCCCGCTGCACCGCGTCGAGCTCGTCGCGGTGGTGGATCGTCAGCCCGTGCGGCCAGGTCACCGTCGAGGGGTACTTGTGCGGCTCGTCGGTGACGAGCGCGATGCGCGCGACGCCCTCCGCCCGCACCTGCGCGGCGATGCGGTCGACGGTGAGGCCGCCCTCGTGCGGCTGGCCGCCGGTCATCGCGACGGCATCGTTGAACAGGATCTTGTAGGTGATCGTCGTGCCGGTATCGACGGCCCAGCGCAACGCCAGCGACCCCGAATGGTTGTAGGTGCCGTCGCCGAGGTTCTGGAAGACGTGGCCGCGCTTGGAGAAGCTGTTCTCGCCGATCCAGTTCGCGCCCTCGCCGCCCATCTGGGTGAAGCCGTCGGTCTCGCGGTCCATCCACTGCGCCATGTAGTGGCAGCCGATGCCGGCATAGGCCCGCATGCCCTCCGGCACCTTGGTCGAGGAATTGTGCGGGCAGCCGGCGCAGAAATGCGGGATCCGGGCGGCGATGTCGGCGGTCTGGGCCAGCCGCTCCTGCGCGCCTTTCAGCCGGGCGACGCGGCCCGCGAGGTCGTCGTCGCGGTGGTAGCGCAGCAGGCGCTCGCCGAGCGCCACCGCGACGTCGTTGGGATCGAGCGCGCCCTTCACCGGGAAGAGCCAGTTCCCCGCCTCGTCCCGCTTGCCGATGCAGACGGGCTGATGCGCTGACCCGTACAGCTCCTCGCGCAGCTGCACCTCGATCAGGGATCGCTTCTCCTCGACCACCATCACGAGGTCGAGGCCGTCCGCGAACTCCGCGAGCTCGCGCCGCGACAGCGGCCACGGGCAGGCGACCTTGTAGAGCCGCAGGCCCATGTCGTTGGCCTTGACCTCGTCGAGGCCGAGGTCGTCCATCGCCTGGCGCACGTCGAGATAGGATTTTCCGACCGTGATGATGCCGATCTTCGGCTGGCGCCCGCCCGAGAGCACGATCCGGTTGAGGTTGTTGGCGCGCACGAAGGCCAGCATCGCGTCGCGCTTGAAGTCCTGGAGGCGGGCCTCCTGCTCCAGGATGCCGTCCGGCGTGCGGATGTTGAGCCCGCCCGGTGGCATCAGGAAGTCGTCGGGCAGGACGATCTTCACCCGGTCGAGGCGCGCATCCACGCTCGCGGTCGATTCGATGTTCTCCTTCACGCACTTGAAGGCGACCCAGGTGCCGCAATAGCGGCTCATCGCGTAGCCGTAGAGACCGTAATCGAGGATCTCCTGCACGCCGGCCGGGTTCAGGATCGGCGACATCACGTCGACGAAGTGGAACTCCGACTGGTGCGCGACGGTGGAGGATTCCGCCGTGTGGTCGTCGCCCATCAGCGCCAGCACGCCGCCGTGGCGCGAGGTGCCGGCCATGTTGGCGTGGCGGAAGACGTCGCCGGAGCGGTCGACGCCGGGGCCCTTGCCGTACCAGAGGCCGAACACGCCGTCGTAGCGGCCTTCGCCCCGCATCTCGGCCTGCTGCGCGCCCCAGATCGCGGTCGCGGCCAGCTCCTCGTTGAGGCCGGGCTGGAACACGATGCCGGCCTGATCGAGGACCTTCTTCGCCCGCACCAGGTTCTGGTCGAGCCCGCCGATCGGCGAGCCGCGATACCCTGAGACGAAGCCCGCGGTGTTGAGCCCCGCCGCCCGGTCGCGGGCCTGCTGCATCAGGAGCATCCGGATCACGGCTTGAGTGCCGGTGACGAAGACCTGGTCGCGGGAGAGGTCGTACTTGTCGTCGAGGCTGACCGGCCGAAGGGACGGGGTGGTCGCGGGCGAGCCCATCGCGTTTCTCCTCCTGGCGCGGTGCGGGCCGGTTTCACCGGCCTCTCGGGACCACGCCGATTAAGTCAGGAAGGCTGACATTTGCGGGGCCGGGCGTCAACGCGGCCTGGAGGCGTTCCAGGCAGGCCGAGTGTGGTCGCGCCGCACGACGGGAGCGCGCTGCCTTCGCTTTTGGTCCGCGCACGACTTTCCCAACGGCTCCCCTTTCCCGGACGACTGGAACGAAGTGGAAGGAGATCCGGGATCCAGCACAAGACGTCGCGAAGCGTCCTTGTGTCTCGCAGCGTTGCAAATTCAGAGCTGCTTCGCGGCACTTCCTCTGCTGGATCCCGGATCTCCTTCCGCTTCGCTGCCGTCGTCCGGGAAAGGGTGAATGGCTTGCGACGGGTCGTCAGTGAGCCTGGGCTGTCACCCCTGCCGTTGCGGTGTTCCGTGCGCCTTGCCGCCCACCCGGTTTCGCGGCATCACCGCCACCCCTGCGGGCCCCCGCGCCCGCCCGTACCGGATGGCCCCCGCGATGATCCGCCCCGACATCCTCGCCGCGATCGGCGGCACGCCGCTGATCCGCCTCAAGCGCGCCTCCGAGGAGACCGGCTGCACCATCCTGGGCAAGGCCGAGTTCCTGAATCCGGGCCAGTCGGTGAAGGACCGCGCCGCCCTGTCGATGATCGAGGCCGCCGAGCGCGCCGGCGCCCTTCGGCCGGGCGGCACCATCGTCGAGGGCACGGCCGGCAATACCGGCATCGGCCTCGCGCTGGTGGGCGCGGCGCGGGGCTACCGCACCGTGATCGTGATCCCCGACACCCAGTCGGCGGAGAAGAAGCAGGCGCTCCGCCTCGCCGGGGCCGACCTCGTCGAGGTGCCGGCGGTGCCCTTCGCAAACCCCAACAACTACGTGAAGGTCGCCGGGCGGCTGGCCGAGCGGCTCGCCGCCACCGAGCCCGGCGGCGCCTTCTTCGCCGACCAGTTCGACAACACAGCCAACCGCGACGCCCACGTCGCCACGACCGGGCCGGAGATCTGGGAGGCCACGCAGGGCCGTGTCGACGGCTTCATCTGCGCCGCCGGCACCGGCGGCACGCTCGCCGGCACCGCGGCCGCGCTGCGTGCCCGCAACCCGGGCGTGACGATCGGGCTCGCCGATCCCGACGGCTCGGCGCTCCACCCCTACTACGCCACCGGCGCGCTCAAGGCCTCGGGCAGCTCGATCACGGAAGGGATCGGCCAGGGCCGCATTACCGGCAACCTCGATGGCTTCCGGCCGGACGTCTCCTTCGGCATCCCCGATACGGAGGCGCTGCCGCTGGTCTTCGGCCTGCTGGAGGAGGAGGGGCTGTGCCTCGGCGGCTCGTCGGGGATCAACGTGGCCGGCGCGATCCGGCTCGCCCGCCATCTCGGCCCGGGCCACACCATCGTGACGATCCTGTGCGATTACGGCACCCGCTACGCCTCGAAGCTGTTCGATCCCGCCTTCCTGCGCGCCCGCGACCTGCCGGTGCCGCACTGGCTCGCCAGCCCGCGGGCGATCGATCCGGGGCTGGTGCCGACCTCTCCTTGAGCGCCGCGAGAGATTTTTTCCGCACGGGCCGCGCGCCAAGACGCGCGGCCGGGCTGACCGAGGTGAGACGGCGATGAGCGGCGGGCCGTCATCGTCGCTCGGTACGGACGGAACCGCCGTCGCCGGTCCGCGCTGCGGTTTCGCGGGTGCGGGCGGGCAGTAACGCCGGCGGCTGATCCTGCCTCGTCACGCGGCGGCGCCGCGACAGAATTTCCGCAACGGCGCCGCGCCCGGCCCGAATGCCGCGCCCGGGCGCCGTTCCTCCTGCCGACAGCTCGCCCTGATCGAATATCGAGCGACTGTATTTCCCCGCGAACACTGCGCCGGCGTGCAAGCACAGGGCTGGGTCATGTCCGGCCCATCCTGTCGTTAACGACTTGTTAACCGTGATTGCGCAGCTTTTCCGGGTCGTCACAACAAGCAAAGCCCGGGGGCTCCCGTCACCAGGAGGAACGCAGCATGGCGCCAGCGACCACACTCGCCGAGGCCGAGCGCAAGCTCGTCATCGAGACGCTCATCCGTTGCCGCGGCAACCGCACCCACGCCGCCAAGATGCTCGGCGTCTCGGTCCGCACCGTCCGCAACCGGATCGCGGAGTACAAGCGGATCGGCGTCTGCCTGCCGATCTACCGCGACGTCGTGTGGTCCGACTGGCCGGAGGGGGAGTTCTCGCCCGAGGAGGCGGGGATGGGGGTGCCGGCGGAGGTGGGGGCCTGAGGGAGCGGGCGGCAGTCGGGCGCTTGTCGTCCGCTCGTCCCCGTTTCTCCCGTCATCAACCTCATCCTGAGGTGCCGCGCAGCGGCCTCGAAGGAGGGCTCCGGAGACCACGGAGGTTGCTGGAGCCCTCCTTCGAGGCTCGCTTCGCTCAGGATGAGGTCGCGAGGGGACGGAGTGGATTCGCCGAAACGAACCCTCAGATCTCGCTCCGCCGCAGCAGATAATCCAATCCACCGACCCGGTACCACCGGTACCCGTACCCCTCCATCAGTACGCAATGCCGGCCGTCGTCGGCGGCGAGGCTGCGCTGGCCGGTGAGGAGATCGATCAGGTTGCGGCCGTCGCCGTCGAGGCCGGTGGCGAAGGAGACCTCCCGCGGCTCGGGCTGGAGGTTGTGCAGGCATAGGACCGAGTTGTTGCGCCAGTCGTACCGGATCGCCAGGACGCCGGCGTGACCGGTCTCGAGGACCGCGAACTCGCCCCAGCCGATCTCCGGCACCTCCTTGCGCATGCGGATGATGCGCTCCATCCAGTTGAGGAGCGATTCCGGCGCGCAGCGCTGCGCCGCCGCGTTGACGTGGGTGTAGGCGTAGGGCCCCTCGTGGATCGGCGGCGATTCCGGGTGCTCGTTGAGCGTGAAGCCGCCCTGGGCCTCGTGCGACCACTGCATCGGCGTGCGGGCGCAGTCGCGCTCGGGCAGCGAGAGGTCGTCGCCCATGCCGATCTCGTCGCCGTAGCGCAGCACCGGCGTGCCCGGCAGGGTGAACATCAGGCTGTAGGCGAGCTCGATCCGGCGCCGGTCGCCGCCGAGCATCGGCGCGAGGCGCCGGCGGATGCCGCGGCCGTAGAGCTGCATGTCGGGCTCGGGGCCGAAGGCCTGGAACACGGTCTGGCGCTGCTTCTCGGTGAGACGGCCGAGATCGAGCTCGTCGTGGTTGCGCAGGAAGAGCGCCCATTGCGCCGAGGGCGGCCGGTTCCAGGTCTTCTCCAGCGCCTTCACCAGCGGGCGCGTATCGGCCGAGGCCAGCGCGTAGAACAGTGCCTGGTTGACCTGGAAGTTGAACATCATGTTCATGCGGTCGGCGTCGTCGCCGAAATAGTCGAGATCCTGGCGCGGCAGGATGTTGGCCTCGGCCAGGATGATCGCGTCGCCCTGGCGCCATTGCAGGAACTCGCGGAACAGGCGCAGGAGCTCGAACTGCTCGCGCGGTTCCCCCGAGACCTCCGGCCCCTTCTCGGCGATCACGAACGGCACCGCGTCCATCCGGAAGCCCGAGACGCCGAGCTGGATCCAGAACCCCATGATCTTCAGGATCTCGGCCTGGACGTGGGGATTGGCGGTGTTGAGGTCGGGCTGGAAGTCGTAGAAGCGGTGAAAGTACCACAGCTTGGCTTCCTTGTCGTAGCTCCAGGTGCTCTTCTGCACGCCGGGGAAGACCATGCCCTCGTCGGCGTGCGGGGGCTTCGTCTTCGACCAGACGTACCAGTCGCGGGTGCGGGCATCGGGGTACGCGCGGGCCTCCTTGAACCACGGATGCTGGTCGGAGGTGTGGTTGACCACGAGGTCGATCAGCACCCGCATGCCGCGCTGCTTGGCGGCGTGCGTGAAGGCGACGAAATCGCCGAGCGTGCCGTAGCGCGGATCGACGCTGTAGTAGTCGGCGATGTCGTAGCCGTGGTCGCGTTTCGGCGAGGGCTGGAACGGGTGCAGCCAGATCGCCGTCACCCCGAGCCCGAGAAGATAATCGAGGCGCCGCTCCAGCCCCTCGAAATCGCCGATGCCGTCGCCGTTGGCATCCATGAAGGAGCCGACCGAGAGGCAGTAGATCACCGCGTTCTTGTACCAGAGGTCCTCGATCACCCCGGCTCTCCTCAACCCTCGACCGTCACGGCCCGAGCGCACAACTAGGACAGGATCGGCCCAAGCGTAGCCTTGCCGGAGGCTTAGGCAGAGTGGCGCCAGGGCGGGCAGAGGTGCCGGCAAAAAGCAGGCAGTCGGCCCCCAAATCCGGCGCATGCCCAGAATTTGAGCCCGATCTTGCGGGAACCTTTTCGGAATATGCCTTGGCACGCGCCTTGCGGTGCTGGTCGCGGCCGCACCGGCCCAGGGAGACGATGAACATGACGTGGAAGGGTTGGCTCTCGCGCGCCGCGGTTGCGGGCGGGTTGGCGCTCGGCACGCTGGCGACCACGGCCGCCTCGGCGCAGGAGACCATCAAGGTCGGCATCCTGCACTCGCTCTCGGGCACGATGGCGATCTCCGAGACGACGCTCAAAGACGTCATGCTGATGCTCATCGACGAGCAGAACAAGAAGGGCGGCGTGCTCGGCAAGAAGCTCGAGGCGGTGGTGGTCGACCCGGCCTCGAACTGGCCGCTCTTCGCCGAGAAGGCGCGCGAGCTGATCGCCAAGGACAAGGTCGCGGCGGTGTTCGGCTGCTGGACCAGCGTGTCGCGCAAGTCCGTGCTGCCGGTGTTCAAGGAACTCAACAACATCCTGTTCTACCCCGTCCAGTACGAGGGCGAGGAGAGCGAGCGCAACGTGTTCTACACCGGCGCGGCGCCGAACCAGCAGGCGATCCCGGCGGTCGACTACCTGATGTCGGAGGATGGCGGCGGCACCAAGCGCTGGGTGCTGGAGGGGACGGACTACGTCTACCCGCGCACCACCAACAAGATCCTCGAAGCCTACCTCAAGTCGAAGGGGGTGAAGGACGAGGACATCATGATCAACTACACCCCGTTCGGCTTCTCGGACTGGCAGACGGAGGTGTCGAAGATCAAGGCGTTCGGCTCCGCCGGCAAGAAGACCGCGGTGGTCTCGACCGTCAACGGCGACGCCAACGTGCCGTTCTACAAGGAGCTCGGCAACCAGGGCATCAAGGCCACCGACATCCCGGTGATGGCGTTCTCGGTCGGCGAGGAGGAGCTGGCCGGCATCGACACCAAGCCGCTCGTCGGCCACCTCGCCGCCTGGAACTACTTCGAGTCGATCAAGACGCCGGAGAACGAGGCGTTCATCAAGCAGTGGCAGGCCTACAAGAAGAACCCCAAGGCCGTCACCAACGACCCGATGGAAGCGAGCTACATCGGCTTCAACATGTGGGTGAAGGCGGTCGAGAAGGCCGGCACCACCGCCCCCGACAAGGTGATCGACGCGCTGCCCGGCATCGAGCAGGCGAACCTCACCGGCGGCACCGCCAAGATGCTGCCGAACCACCACATCACCAAGCCCGTCTTCATCGGCGAGATCGAGGCGAACGGCCAGTTCGACGTGGTGTGGAAGACCAAGGACCTCATCCCCGGCGAGGCGTGGTCGAAGCAGCTCGAGGGCTCGAAGGACCTCGAGGCCGACTGGGTAAAGCTCAAGTGCGGCAACTACAACACCCAGACGAAGAAGTGCGGCGGCGCCTGAGCGCATGACAACAGGGCGAGCGGCGCGCCGCTCGCCCACATGAAGCGCGCCCCCAATCCCAGATGAGTCTGCGGGCTACATCTCGCTCATGAAGTCCAGCCCATTGTAAATCAGCGCACTTTCCCCTCCCCCTTGTGGGGAGGGGCTAGGGGTGGGGGTGGTGCAGAAGGCACCGTTGAGCTTTATCCGGCACCACCCCCAACCCCCTCACCCCTCCCCACAAGGGGGAGGGGAGGCGCGCGACTTGCAAGGTTGGAAGCTCTCGAACGAGATGTGTGGCTACGTCGGTTCACGCGGGAGAGGGGAATGTTTGGCAACCTTGCCCCCTCGGACACCCACTGCATGCGCCGCTGCCTCGTCCTTCTCCTCGCCGCCTGGTGCGCCGCCTGGGCCTTCGCGGCCGCTGCGCAGACCGGGGTCGACGCCGCCTATGCCCGGCTGGCCAGCGACAGCTATTCCGACATCGAGGCCGGCATCGCCGCGCTCGCCACCAGCGGCGATCCGAAGGCCGGGGCGGTCCTGCGGGCACTCGCCGACAACCGCCTGCTCTACCGCCCCGACGACAAGGCGCTCGCCATCAAGGACGGCGCCAAGGTGACGGACGCCCGCACCGGCGCGGCTCTGAGCCCGGACGGCCTCAAGCCCGTGCGGGTCAACAACCGGGTCCGGCGCGCGATCGACGCGGCGCTGGGCACCCTGAACCTGCTCGCCCCCGACGCCGCCACCCGCCGCAACGCCGCCGACGCGGTGTTCAAGGCCCGCGACGCCGCCGCGCTCCCGGCCCTCGATGCGGCGCTCGCCCGCGAGGCCGACGCGGGCGTGAAGCGCAGCCTGCAGGAGGCCCGCGCCGCCGCACTCCTCGCGAAGTCCGGCAGCCCGGAGATCGAGCGGCTCGCCGCCGTTGACACCCTCCAGGCCCGGGGCGATTCGGAGGCGCTCGGCATCCTGCGCGGCCTGGCGAACGATTCCGCCCAGAGCGTGCGCGACGCCGCCGCCCGCGGCGTCTCCGCCATCGAGACCCGCCAGGCGCTGATGGCGAACGTGCAGAACGCCTGGTACGGCGTGTCGCTCGGCTCGGTGCTGCTGCTCGCCGCGATCGGGCTCGCTATCACCTTCGGGGTGATGGGCATCATCAACATGGCCCACGGCGAGATGGTGATGCTCGGCGCCTACACCACCTACCTGGTGCAGGAACTGATCCGCCAGAAGGCCCCCGGACTGTTCGACTGGTCGCTGCCGATCGCGATCCCGCTCGCCTTCCTGGCCGCCGGCGCCGTCGGCATCTTGATCGAGCGCACGGTCATCCGCCACCTCTACGGCCGGCCGCTCGAGACGCTGCTCGCCACCTGGGGCATCAGCCTGATCCTGCAGCAGGCGGTGCGCTCGGTCTTCGGGCCGACCAACCGCGAGGTCGGCGCGCCCTCCTACATGTCCGGCGCTTTCGACCTGTTCGGCCTCTCGATCACCTGGGGCCGGCTGTGGATCGTGGTTTTTGCCATGGCCGTCTTCGTCGCCCTCAACCTGATCCTGAAGGCGACCTCGTTCGGCCTGAAGACCCGCGCCGTCACCCAGAACCGCCGCATGGCCGCCGCCATGGGCATCCGCACGCCGTGGATCGACGCCTTCACGTTCGGCCTCGGCTCGGGCATCGCCGGGGTCGCCGGGGTGGCTTTGTCGCAGATCGACAACGTCTCGCCCAACCTCGGCCAGGGCTACATCATCGATTCGTTCCTGGTCGTGGTCTTCGGCGGCGTCGGCAACCTGTGGGGCACGCTGGTGGCGGCCCTCACCCTCGGCGTCGCCAACAAGTTCCTCGAGCCCTATGCCGGCGCGGTGCTCGGCAAGATCCTGCTCCTCGTCTTCATCATCCTGTTCATCCAGAAGCGGCCGCGCGGCCTGTTCGCGCTCAAGGGCCGGGCGGTGGAGGCCTGACCATGCTGCTCTCCCGCATCGACAAGCCGGGCTGGATCTTCCTCGGCATCCTGGCGGCGGCCTGCATCGCCGTGCCGGCCCTCAACCTCTTCACCGCGCCGGGCTCAAGCCTCCACGTCCCGACCTACGCCGTCTCGCTGATGGGCAAGTACCTCGCCTACGCGATCCTGGCGCTCAGCCTCGATCTCGTCTGGGGCTATTGCGGCATCCTCTCGCTCGGGCACGGCGCGTTCTTCGCGCTCGGCGGCTACGCGATGGGCATGTACCTGATGCGCCAGATCGGCCCGCGGGGCGTCTACGGCAATCCGGTCCTGCCCGACTTCATGGTGTTCCTGAACTACAAGGCCCTGCCCTGGTACTGGCACGGCTTCGATCTCTTCCCCTTCGCGGCCGTGATGGTGCTCTTGGTGCCGGGTCTCCTCGCCTTCGTGTTCGGCTGGCTCGCCTTCCGCTCGCGGGTGACCGGCGTCTACCTGTCGATCATCACCCAGGCGATGACCTTCGCGCTGATGCTCGCCTTCTTCCGCAACGACATGGGGCTCGGGGGCAACAACGGGCTGACCGACTTCAAGGACATCCTCGGCTTCAACGTGCAGGCGCAAGGCACCCGCGTCGCCCTGTTCGTCCTGACCGCCGTGGCACTGGCCTTGGCCTACCTCGTCGCCCGGTTCATGACGACCTCCGCCTTCGGCAAGGTGCTGGTCGCGATCCGCGACGCGGAATCCCGCACCCGGTTCCTCGGCTACCGCACGGCGCACTACAAGGCGCTCGCCTTCACCGTCTCGGCGATGATGGCGGGGGTCGCCGGCGCCCTCTATGTGCCGCAGGTCGGCATCATCAACCCGTCCGAATTCGCCCCCGCCAACTCGATCGAGGCGGTGATCTGGGTCGCGGTGGGTGGGCGCGGCACCCTCGTCGGCGCGGCGCTCGGCGCGGTGCTGGTGAACTACGCCAAGACGCTGCTCACCGGCGCGATGCCCGACGCCTGGCTGTTCGCGCTTGGCGCCCTGTTCGTCGTCGTCACCCTGTTCCTGCCCAAGGGCATCCTCGGCACCCTGAACGAGCGCCTGGGCGCCCGTCGCGCCAAGGTCCGCACCGACATTCCCCCCGCCCTGGCCGAGGAGGGCCGCGGATCATGAGCGCGGCGGTCGCCCTTCCCCCCTCCGACCCGGTTCACGAGAAGCGCCTCACTCAGGCCCTGCTCTACGTCGACGACATCAAGGTCACGTTCGACGGCTACCGGGCCCTGCGCGGCCTGTCCCTGACCCTGATGCCCGGCGAGATGCGGGCGATCATCGGTCCGAACGGCGCCGGCAAGACCACGATGATGGACTGCATCACCGGCAAGACCCGGCCCGATACCGGCCAGGTGATCTATGACGGCGTCCACGACCTGACCCGGATGGACGAGGCGGCCATCGCCGAGCTCGGCATCGGCCGCAAGTTCCAGAAGCCGACGGTGTTCGAGAGCCAGTCGGTCGCCGACAACATCCTGCTCGCGCTGAAGGGCCCGCGGGCCGCGACGGCCTCGCTCTTCGGCTGGCGCAACCGGGTCGAGCGGGCGCAGATCGACGCGATCCTGGAGACGGTGGGGCTGAGCGCCCACCGGGCGCGGCCGGCGGCCGACCTCTCGCACGGCCAGAAGCAGTGGCTCGAGATCGGGATGCTGCTGGCCCAGGACCCGAAGCTCCTCCTCGTCGACGAACCGGTCGCCGGCATGACCGACGCCGAGACCGAGGCGACCGCGACGCTCCTGCGCCGCATCGCGCAGGACCACGCGGTGATCGTGGTCGAGCACGACATGCACTTCGTCCGCGCGCTCCAATGCCGCGTCACCTGCCTGCACGAGGGCGCGGTGCTCGCCGAGGGCTCGATCGATTCCGTCTCGGCCGACCCGCGGGTGGTCGAGGTCTATCTCGGCCGCTGAGGATTCTTTTCGACATGCTCTCCGTCGAGACCATCGATCTCCATTACGGCGCGGCGCAGGCCCTGCGCGGCGTCTCGCTCCAGGCCGAACCCGGCAAGGTCACGGCGGTGCTCGGCCGCAACGGCGTCGGCAAGACCTCGCTGATGCGCGCCATCGTCGGCCAGCAGCCGGTGTCGAAGGGCGCGGTCAAGCTCGACGGCCGCGACATCAGCCGCCTCGCCCCCTACGACCGCGCCCGCCAGGGCATCGCCTTCGTGCCGCAGGGGCGCGAGATCTTCCCGCTGCTCACCGTCAAGGAGAACCTCGAGACCGGTTTCGCGCCCTGCAAGCGCGCCGACCGCTACGTGCCGGGCGAGGTCTACGACCTCTTCCCCGTCCTCAAGGACATGCTGGGGCGGCGCGGCGGCGACCTCTCGGGCGGCCAGCAGCAGCAGCTCGCCATCGGCCGCGCCCTGGTGACGCGCCCCCGCGTCCTCGTCCTCGACGAGCCGACCGAAGGCATTCAGCCCTCGATCATCAAGGATATCGGCCGGGCGATCGACTACCTGCGAAGCAAGGGCGACATGGCGATCGTGCTCGTCGAGCAGTATTTCGAATGGGCCCGCGATCTCTGCGACACCTACGCGGTGATGGATCGCGGCCAGGTGGTCGAGGCGGGGCCGCGCTCGGGCATGGTCGAGGCGCAGGTGCGGCGGTGGCTGTCGGTGTGAGGCCATCGGCTTGACGCCATGCGTCGGCCGGCGCCGCGAAACTCGGTATCGGCAAGGTCGCCACGCATCCGGCGCTCGCCGCGGCGCGACCTGTCATCTGGTCCTGCCGGGATGCCACGGTGCGGACGTCGACGCAGATCACGACCACCGTCGAGCACATGTACGGGAACACGGTTTCGGCCAGGGCCTACCTTGCTTGATGGCACCGTGCATGGGCCGGTACGCTCTACGCCTCGACCGCGATCGATGTGGGGTGGACCGCGTCCATCAATGCGTAGCAGGTCCGGTTGCGGCCCATCGCCTTGGCTTCGTAGAGGGCGGCGTCGGCCAGGCCGAACAGATCGGCGAGCGTACCGCTCTGGCGCGGCAGCCCCAAGGCCAGTCCGATGCTGACCGTGATCCGCCCGACGCTCCCGCCCTCCGCCTCGACCACCAGCCCGGAGACCGCTTCGTGGACCCGCTCCGCGACGTGGGCCGCGCCCTCGGCGTCGGTGCCCGGCAGAAGGATCGCGAACTCCTCGCCGCCGGTCCGGGCGGCGAAGTCGGTCGGCCGGCATGCGGCGGCCGAGAGCGCCCGGGCCAGCCCCTGGAGCACCCGGTCGCCGACGGCGTGGCCGTAACGGTCGTTGTAGCGCTTGAAGTGGTCGGCATCGACGGCGAGCAGGGCGACCGGACCGCCGCGCCGACAGGCCTCCGCGAAGGCTCGACCGAATGCTTCCTCGAAGGCGCGCCGGTTGGGCAGGCCGGTGAGCGCGTCGGTGCGCGAGAGTTGCGCCAGTTCGGCTTCCGCCGCGTTGCGCCGGCGCAGTTCCCACTGCACCAGAAGCGCCAATCCGACCGCCACGAAGCACAGGGCGATCACGAGTGCGCCGATCACCAGGGCCTTCTGGCGCCATCCGGCCTCGATCTCGTCGGTCGAGAGCGCGACGGTGAGGTAGAGCGGCGTGTCGCCCACGCGGGTGAAGGTGTAGAGCCGCCGGATGCCGTCGCTCGGGCTGATGCCGATGAAGCTGCCGCGCTCCTCGCGCACGATGCGCTGGACGTTGGGCGAGTCGGCAAAGTTCGGCGCGAGCTCGGAGTTCGGCACCGGATGGCGCACGATGCGGGTGCCGTCGGCGTGATACAGGTTGATGGTGCCGTCCCGCCCGAGCTTCACGTGCTGGAACAGGCGATCGAAGTAGGACAGCGACAGGCTTCCGAGCACGATCCCGCTGAACGAGCCTCCCGGCACCCCGGTCCGCCGGCTCAGGATGAGGACGGGCTTTCCGACCGACCGGGACACGACGGGTCCGCTGATGCCGAGCCCGAGGCTGGGATCGGCCTTGTGCGCCTGGAAGTAGGGACGATCGGCGTTGTTGTACCGTCTCGGGGGCCAACCGGCGGCGTCGTAGATGCTGTTGCCGTGCTGATCCAGCACGAGCAGGGCGTTGAGGTCCCTGGCGTTGACGGCGCGGTCGAACAGGATGCGCTGGCGGTATTTGGGAGTGATCTGCTCCAGGTCGTACGCCTTCAGGTTCTCGACGACATTCTGGAGCGCGACGTCGATGATCTCGACGTTGCGGTCGATGTCGCGCTCGATCACCTGGAGCAGGTTCGTCGAGGTCTGCTCGGCCCTGTCCCAGGCGTCCTGGCGCAGTTCGAGCAGCATCACGGAGCAGACCGCGACCATCCCGAGCGGCGCCAGGACGCCGAGGGCGATCCAGATCCAGGTTGAGCGCAGCCGGACGGGACGGCGGGAGGGCGGGTTCATGCTCATGTGTCGCAGGGAAAGTACGGGGCGAACGCTGCGGCGACCGGCCGGAACGGGCTTGCGACAGCAGGATCGAGGCGGCTCATCATGCCCTCGGGATCGCGGATGCATCGGTATAGGGCATCGGCGGTTTATAGGACCTTCGCTCGATCAGCGCCCCGTGGATGTCGCAGGCGGTGACGAGCCGCACGAGGTCGGAAATCTCCTCGCCCTCGAACTGGTCGGGATGGCCCGAGCCTCGGGGCAATGACACCGCCTCCAGATCCCGTGCCGCATCATCTCGGCCATCCTCCGGCGACATCACGACGGTGCTGCCTGGCGCGTCGTCCCGGCTGAGCTGGGGCCGTGGCGGCAGGCGGCCCAGGCCTTCATCCGCTGGGCGGCGCTCGCGGGCTGAAGGCCGCCCCGCCCGGCGCCTCCTCGCAGCGGGCGGCAGGGCTGCCCGGGGAAACCCGCGCCTTGTCCTGCACCCGAACTTCCCCCGACAGCCCCGCGATCGGAGAAGGAGGTGCCGGGCCGACGCGCCGCCGACCACCTTGCATTTCGCGCAGCTCCGGATTATCTCCCCGATAACAGTTCTGTTCGTGGCCGATGAGGCTGCGGTGCGGGAGTGGGTCCCTCGGGGCCCGCTCTTTTTTATTGCCGCAAGCCTCCCCGGGCGCGAGCCGAACGCCAGATTGCCTCCCCTTCACGGGACCGCGCTGCGGCACTGACCTCATGACCGACGCCCCAGACCAACACCCGGCCGAGAAGCGCCTGATCACCGAGACCGGCGTCGGCGCTCGCGTCGCGCAGATCATCGAGCCCGCGATCGAGGGCCTCGGCTTCCGCCTCGTGCGGGTGAAGGTGTCCAGCCAGAACGGCTGCACCGTGCAGATCATGGTCGAGCGGCCGGACGGCACGATGTCGGTGGACGAGTGCGAGACCGTCAGCCGCACGATCTCGCCGATCCTCGACGTCGACGACCCGATCGGCGGCGCCTACTACCTCGAGATCTCCTCGCCGGGGATCGACCGGCCGCTGGTCCGTGCCGGCGACTTCGCCCGCTGGGCCGGCTACGAGGCCAAGGTCGAGCTGGCGACGCCGCTCGACGGCCGCAAGCGCTTCCGCGGCATCATCCGGGCGCCGCAGGGCGAGACCGTCCGCATCGAGCTGCCGGACGTCAAGGAAGGCCTGCCGTCCTCCTACGACATCCCGCTGCGCGACATCGGCGAGGCCCACCTCGTCCTCACCGACGCGCTCGTGCGCGAGTCGCTGCGGCGCGGCTCGGCCCCGCCGCAGGACGACGAGGGGGACGACGCGGACGAGGGCGCCGCCCCGCCGCTCGCCCACTGAGAATCGCGAAGACATCCCGAGCAAGACACTCCAACCAGGAAGGACTGAACCGATGGCCGTCGTCAGCGCCAACAGGCTCGAACTCCTCCAGATCGCCGAGGCGGTCGCCCGCGAGAAGGTGATCGACCGCGCCATCGTGATCGGCGCCATGGAAGAGGCGATCGCCAAGGCCGCCCGCTCGCGCTACGGCGCCGAGACCGACGTGCATGCCGAGATCGATCCCCGCACCGGGGCGCTCCGCCTGTCGCGCCACCTCCTGGTGGTGGACGAGGTCGAGAACGACTCCCGCGAGATCGATCTGCCCGCGGCCCGCCGCCACAACCCGGCCGCCCAGGTCGGCGACGTGATCTCCGACACCCTGCCGCCGTTCGATTTCGGCCGCGTCGCCGCCCAGTCGGCCAAGCAGGTGATCGTCCAGAAGGTCCGCGACGCCGAGCGCGACCGCCAGTACGACGAGTACAAGGACCGCATCGGCGAGGTCGTGAACGGCCTCGTCAAGCGCGTCGAGTACGGCAACGTCATCGTCGACCTCGGCCGCGGCGAGGGCATCGTGCGGCGCGACGAGTCGATCCCGCGCGAGACCTTCCGCCCGGGCGACCGCATCCGCGCCTACCTGTTCGACGTCCGCCGCGAGGTGCGCGGGCCGCAGATCTTCCTGTCGCGCTCGCACCCGCAATTCATGGCCAAGCTCTTCGGCCAGGAAGTGCCGGAGATCTACGACGGCATCGTCGAGGTGAAGGCGGTCGCCCGCGATCCGGGCTCGCGCGCCAAGATCGCGGTGATCTCGCGCGATTCCTCGATCGATCCGGTCGGCGCCTGCGTGGGCATGCGCGGATCGCGCGTCCAGGCGGTGGTCGGCGAGCTGCAGGGCGAGAAGATCGACATCATCCCGTGGTCGCAGGACCAGGCGACCTTCATCGTCAACGCGCTGCAGCCGGCCGAGGTGGTCAAGGTGGTGCTCGACGAGGAGGCCGACCGCATCGAGGTGGTGGTGCCCGACGACCAGCTGTCGCTCGCCATCGGCCGGCGCGGCCAGAACGTCCGGCTCGCCTCCCAGCTCACCGGCTGGGACATCGACATCCTGACCGAGGCCGAGGAATCCGAGCGCCGGCAGAAGGAGTTCGTCGAGCGCACCAACACCTTCATGCAGGCCCTCGACGTCGACGAGACCGTCGGCCAGCTGCTCGCCGCGGAAGGCTTCCGCTCGGTCGAGGAGATCGCCTACGTCGAGCCGGCGGAGCTCGCCAACATCCAGGGCCTCGACGAGGAGACCGGCGCCGAGATCCAGGCCCGCGCGCTCGACTACCTCAACCGCATCGAGGCCGAGAACGACGCCCGCCGCATCGAGCTCGGCGTCGCCGACGAGCTGCGCGACATCGACGGCATCACCACCCCGATGATGGTGGCGCTGGGCGAGAACGACGTGAAGAGCGTCGAGGACCTCGCCGGCTGCGCCACCGACGACCTCGTCGGCTACACCGAGGGCCGCGGGCCCGAGGCGGTGCGCCATGCCGGCTACCTCGACGGGTTCGAGATCTCCCGCGCCGAGGCCGAGTCGATGATCATGGCCGCGCGCGTCCATGCCGGCTGGGTCGAGGCGCCCCCGGTCGAGGAGGTGCAGGAGGGCGAGGAGGGCGAGGAGGGCGAGCACGCCGAGGGCGAGGAATCCGAGGGCGAGCACGCCGAGGGCCGGGACGTCGACGGTCAGGACGAGGGCGACCACTCCGAGACCGTGCCGGTCGAGGAGGACGCCGCCGCGACGGCCGAGCGCCAGCCGACCTGAGGCGGGGAGGGGAGCGTCGGATCATGAGCGCGACCATGCAGGACGACGCGCAGGATGCGGATGCGCTGCCGCCGGACGTCCTCGACGCCGGCGCCGGGCGCGGCCGCGCCAACGCGGAGCGCACCTGCCTGGTCACGCGCCAGGCGGGCCATCCCGACCGGATGATCCGCTTCGCGCTGGCCCCCGACAACCGGGTGGTGCCGGACCTGCGCGCCCGGCTCCCCGGCCGCGGCGCCTGGGTCACGGCGACCCGGGCGGCGGTGGCGGAGGCGGTGAGGAAGCGCCTGTTCCAGCGCGCCTTCCGGCAGAAGGACGCCGTGGCGGCACCCGATCTCGCCGATGTGATCGAGGCGGGGTTGCGCGACGACCTGCGCCAGGGTTTCTCGCTCGCCAACAAGGCGGGCTGCGTCGTCACCGGGTTCACCAAGGTGGAGAGCGCGGTGGACAGCGTGACCGGGGTGAAGGCCCTGGTGCATGCCAGCGATGCGAGTGCCGACGGCCGGCGCAAGCTCGCCCAGGCATTGCGAAGGCGCTACGGCGATGCCATATCGAGGATCCCGGTGATCGACGACCTGTCCGGTGAAGAATTGGACATGGCCTTGGGCCGGGATCATGTGATACACGCTGCCCTCGTCGCGGGAGCCGGCACTGCCGGCTTGCTCGCGCGTTGGCGTCGGCTCCACGTCTTCCGCGGCGAGGCGGCGACGCCGGGAACCGCCGGAACGGAACCCTCGGGCTCCGACGCGGCGCTCCCGGACGCTGTCCAGGATGACGGATCATCGTCGCGGACCGGCCCCCCGGAGGCCGGTGGTTGAGTGAATCGAATGGGATCGGCCCGGTTGGCGGGTGCGCTCCCGGGAATACGATGGGAGGCGGCCGCCGGGAGGCCGGGTCCCGGGACGGACGAGAACCCCCAGGGTCTGAACTGAATGAGTGAGACGAAGAATCCGGGCGACAAGACGTTGCATACCGGTCCCTCCAAGACGCTGTCGATGAAGCGTCCGGTCGAGCAGGGGACGGTGCGCCAGAGCTTCTCCCATGGCCGCTCGAAGTCGGTCGTGGTCGAGACGGTGAAACGTCGCCCCGGCGGCGCGCCGGCCCCGGCCGCGCCGAAGGACGCCGCACCGAGCCAGGCACGCTCCGCTCCCCAGGGGCAGGGCCGTCCGGGCGCACCGCGCCAGGATCGTCCGGCCGCCGCGCGGTCCGGCGTCGTGCTGCGCACCCTGAGCGATCAGGAGCAGAGCGCCCGCATGGCCGCCCTCGTCGACGCCAAGCGTCGCGAGGAGGAGGAGCGCCGCCGCGCCGCCGAGGAGGCCCAGCGCCGCGTCGAGCGCGAGGCCGCCGAGCAGCGTGACCGCGAGGCCGCCGAGGCCCGCAAGCACGAGGAGGACGAGCGCCGACGCCAGGAGGACGCGCGCAAGCGCCGCGCCGCCGAGGAGGCCGAGCGCCGCGCCCAGGACGACGCGGCGCGCGCCGCCGCGGCTCCCGCTCCCGCTCCGGCCGCTCCCGCGGCGCCTGCACCTGCGGCTGCGCCCGCCGCGGCGGCTCCGGCCGCCGCCCGTCCGGCCGCCGCAGCGGGTGCCGCCCGCCCGGCCGCCCCCGCCGGTGCGCGCCCCGCCGCAGGTGCGGCGGCCCGTCCGGCCGCCGCCGGTGCCCGCCCGGCCGGTGCGCGCCCCGCGGCGCCCGCCGGAACCCGTCCGGCGACCCCGAGCACCGGGATCACCCGTCCGAGCGCCCCGGCCGAGCCGCGCCGCACGCTGACGGCCGATGCCCGCAAGCCGCGCGACCTGAACTTCATGGCCCGCCCGGCGCCGAAGCCGGAGCCCGAGCCCGCCAAGCCCGAGGCGACGGCCGCCAAGCCCGCGACGGCGGCGAAGACCGCGACCGGCGCCGCCGGCGCCGCGCGTCCCGCCACCGGCCGCCCGGCCGCTGCCGAGGAGGAGGCCGAGACCAAGCGGGTCATCCGCCGTCCCGGCATGCCGCTCAAGGTCATCACCCCGCCCAAGACCCCGAAGTCGCCGGGCGGCGACCGCAACCGCGGCCGCCTGACCATCGCGACCGCGACCTCGGGCGAGGACGAGCGCACCCGCTCGCTGGCCTCGTTCCGCCGCCGCAACCAGCGCCTGACCGGCCACCGCCAGGTGGAGCAGAAGGAGAAGCTGGCCCGCGAGGTGGTCATCCCGGAGACGATCACCATCCAGGAGCTCGCCAACCGGATGAGCGAGCGGGCGGTCGACGTCATCCGCATGCTGATGAAGCAGGGCCAGATCCACAAGATCACCGACGTGATCGACTCGGATTCGGCGCAGCTCATCGCCGAGGAACTCGGCCACACCGTCCGCCGCGTCGCGGAGTCGGACGTCGAGGAAGGCCTGTTCGACGAGCCCGATACCGACGACGACACCCAGCCGCGTCCGCCGGTCGTGACCATCATGGGCCACGTCGACCACGGCAAGACCTCGCTGCTCGACGCGATCCGCAACGCCAACGTCGTCTCCGGCGAGGCGGGCGGCATCACGCAGCACATCGGCGCCTACCAGGTGACCTCGCCGTCCGGCGGCAAGATCACCTTCATCGACACCCCCGGCCACGCCGCCTTCACGTCGATGCGCGCCCGCGGCGCCCGGGTGACGGACATCGTGGTGCTGGTGGTGGCGGCCGACGACGGTGTCATGCCCCAGACGATCGAGGCGATCTCCCACGCCAAGGCGGCCGAGGTGCCGCTGATCGTGGCGATCAACAAGATCGACAAGCCCGACGCGAACCCGCAGCGGGTGCGCAACGAGCTCTTGCAGCACGACATCCAGGTCGAGTCGATGGGCGGCGAGACCCTCGAGTTCGAGGTCTCGGCCAAGACCCGCGACGGCCTCGACGAGCTGCTGGAGGGCCTCGCCCTCCAGGCCGAGATCCTGGACCTGCGCGCCAACCCCGAGCGGTCGGCGGAAGGAACGGTGATCGAGGCCAAGCTCGACCGCGGCCGCGGCCCGGTGGCGACGGTGCTCGTGGAGCGCGGCACGCTGCGCACCGGCGACATCATCGTGGCGGGTGCCGAGTGGGGCCGCGTGCGCGCCCTCGTCGACGATGCCGGCCGCAACGCCAAGGAAGCGGCGCCGTCGGTGCCGGTCGAGGTGCTCGGCTTCAACGGCACGCCGGAGGCGGGCGACCGCGTCGCGGTGGTCGAGAACGAGGCCCGGGCCCGCGAGGTCACCGAGTACCGTGCCCGCGTGAAGCGCGAGCGTGCGGCGGCCACCGGCAGCGGTGCCGGCCGGACGCTGATGGACATGATGCGCGACCTCAAGGAGGGCGCCGGCCGCAAGGAGTTCCCGCTCGTCATCAAGGGCGACGTGCAGGGCTCGGTCGAGGCCATCGCCGGCTCGCTCGAGAAGCTCGGCAACGACGAGGTGGCGGCCCGCATCCTGCACACGGGTGTCGGCGGCATCACCGAGTCGGACATCACCCTGGCCCAGGCTTCGGGTGCGGTCGTGGTCGGCTTCAACGTCCGCGCCCACAAGGAGGCCCGCGAGGCCGCCGAGCGGGCGGGCGTCGAGATCCGCTACTACAACATCATCTACGACCTCGTGGATGACGTGAAGGCGGCGATGTCGGGCCTGCTGCCGCCGACGCTCCGCGAGGAGCGCCTGGGCGAGGCGCGCATCCTCGAGATCTTCAACGTCTCGAAGGTGGGCAAGATCGCCGGTTGCCGGGTCGAGGACGGTCGCGTCGAGCGCGGCGCCCATGTCCGCCTCATCCGCGACAACGTGGTGGTGCACGAGGGCAAGCTCTCGCAGCTCAAGCGCTTCAAGGACGACGCCAAGGAAGTGGCGGCCGGCCAGGAATGCGGCATGGCCTTCGAGAACTACCAGGACATGCGTCCCCGCGACGTCATCGAGTGCTACATCGTCCACGAGGAGCGTCGCACGCTCTGACGGCGAACCCGCTGCCATCGGCCGTCCGCCGTCATGGCGGCGGCCCCTAGAGACGGCCGCGAGCCCGGGACGCCAGCGTCCCGGGCTCTTCGGTTCATAAAGATGACAGCCGCGTGGGCCTGGAGGCCGCAAGGCCAGACCCGGACGACCGCCCCGCGGCCCGGTCCGAGCCCGGAGAGACGATGGTGCGCAAACCCCAGGAATCCACCGGCCCTTCGCAGCGCCAGCAGCGCGTGGCCGAACTCGTGCGGCACGCCCTCGCCGAGGTGCTGAGCCGCGGCGACATCCAGGATCCGGTGCTGAGCCAGCACGTGATCACCGTGCCGGAGGTGCGGATGTCGCCCGATCTCAAGCTCGCCACCGCCTACGTGATGCCGCTCGGCGGCCAGGACGAGCGCCCGGTGATCGAGGCGCTCGAGCGCAACAAGAAGGTGCTGCGCCAGGAGGTGGCCCGCCGGGTGGCGCTGAAATTCGCCCCCGACCTGCGCTTCCGCCGCGACGAGACCTTCGACGAGGCCGCGCGCATCGACAGGCTCCTGCGCAGCGACAAGGTCCAGCGCGACCTCGAGTCCGACGAGCCGGACACCGAGGAGTAGGACCCCGCCCGGGTCGGGCCGAACCGGCGCCCGGGTTGACGACTTGAGACTCCACAAGAGGTCGGCACGGACCAACGCGGGCCTGCGTCCCGCGGCCGTCGCCGTTCGAGAACGGACACGAAGATGACGATGCACGAGGACCAGCCCGCAGAGCCCGCGCCGCAGGCGACCCGCCCCGCCCGCGAGGGCCGCGACGGAGCCCCGCGCCAAGACGGTCCGCGCCAAGATGGTCCGCGCCAAGACGGTCCGCGTTCCGACCGGCCGCGCGGCCGCGGCCGCCCGCCGGGCGACCGGCCCAAGCGCCGCGAGATCAGCGGCTGGGTGATCCTCGACAAGGGCGTCGGCATGACCTCGACCCACGCGGTCGCGGCGGTCAAGCGGGCGCTCAACGCCAAGAAGGCGGGCCATGCCGGCACCCTCGATCCGCTCGCCTCCGGCATCCTGCCGATCGCGCTCGGCGAGGCGACGAAGACCGTCCCCTTCGTGATGGACGGCCGCAAGGCCTACGTTTTCTCGGTCACCTGGGGCGTCGAGACCGACACCGACGACGCGGAAGGCCGCCCGGTCGCGACCTCGGACGACCGGCCCACGCAAGGTGAGGTCGAGGCGATGCTGCCGCGCTTCGTCGGCGCGATCGAGCAGGTGCCGCCGCGCTACTCGGCGATCAAGATCCAGGGCGAGCGCGCCTACGACCTCGCCCGCGACGGCGAGGTGGTGGAGCTGGTCGCCCGGCCGGTGCAGATCGACCGGCTGGCGGTCGTCGCCCACACGCCCGAGCGCACGGTGATCGAGGCCGAGTGCGGCAAGGGCACCTATGTGCGGGCCATCGCCCGCGACCTCGGCCGCGCGCTCGGCTGCTTCGGCCACGTCTCGGCCCTGCGCCGCACCCGCGTCGGCCCCTTCACCGAGGACCAGTCCTGCACCGTCGCGGCGCTCGAGGCGGCCGAGGCCGAGGCCAATGCCGCTCTCCTGCGCCCGGTCGAGACCGCGCTCGACGCGGTGCCGCACGTGCCGGTCTCCCGCGACATGGCGATGCGGCTGATGCGCGGCCAGCCGGTGATCCTGCGCGGGCGCGACGCGCCGACCGAGGGCAAGGCCTATGCGAGCTGCGGCGGCGTGCTCGTCGCGGTCGGCGACGTCGAGCGCGGCGAACTGGTGCCGCACCGGGTGTTCCACCTCGGCGGCACCGCCCCGCGCAACGGCTGACCAGAGCATTTTCCGACGAAGTGGATACCGGTTCGTCTCAGAAAATGCGGCAAAATCAAGGACCTAGAGAGCTTCGCGATTGCAGCGCGATCGCGATGTGCTCTAAAGAGGGCAGGGGGGCGATGACAGAGGGACTGGAGACCGATCCGCGGGTGCTGTGGAGCGAGGACGTCCTGCGCTACCGCGACACGGACGCCAACGGCCACGTCAACAACGCGGTCTTCGCCGCCTTCTGCGAGAGCGGGCGGGTGCAGTTCTTCGGAACCCGCCTGACCCCCTTGCTCGGCCCCGATACCTTCTTCGTCATCGCCCGCTTCGTCATCGATTACCGGGCCGAGCTGCACTATCCGGGCCGGGTCCGCACCGCGACCTGGCTCGCCCGCGCCGGCCGCACCTCGCTGGGTTTCCGCCACCGCATCCTCACCGGGGACGTCGTGGCGGGCGAGGCGGAATCGGTCTGCGTGCTCCTCGACAAGACGACGCGGCGGCCGGCGCCGCTCGGGGCGGCCGGCGACGCGGCGGCGCGGCTGGTGGTCGAGGCGGGCTGAGAGCCCGCTTCCCTTGCGGCCCGGGGCCTCGCCGCGTAGGTCTGTGGCGGTCCCTCCGCCTCGTCGAGGTCCGGCCTACGACCGCCAGGATGGTTCTCGCCGTGCAGCTGCGGGCCCTGATCTACTTCAACGAGCTCGCCCGCCACGGCTCGATGCGGCGCGCGGCGGAAAAGCTCGGCATCGCGCCGACCGCGATCAGCCGGCAGATCGAGAACCTCGAATACCATTTCGGGGCGCCGCTGGTGGAGCGCGACCCGACCGGGATCCGGCTCACCGCCGCCGGCGAGTTGCTCGCCGCCCGCTCGGCTCGCTCCTTGCGCGAGCTCGACCACGTCCGCACCCTGATCGACGACCTCAAGGGCCTGCGGGCCGGGCGGGTGACGGTCTATGCCAGCGGCGCGGCGGCCTCCGGCCTGCTGGTGCCGGCGCTGGCCGAGTTCTCCGCCACCTACCCGGAGGTGCGGTTCGAGGTGGTGGTGGCGAGCGTCGGCCGCACCATGCAGGCGCTCGCCGACGGCGAGGCGGATCTCGCCGTTACCTTGTTCACGCCGCCGCGGACCGAGACCCTGGTCCGCTGCCGCGTGCCGGTCGACCATGCCGCCGTGATGGCGCCCGATCATCCCCTCGCCGACCGGCTCCAGGTCGGCCCGGGTGATCTCCTCGCCCATCCGGTGGCGGTGCCGGACGCCGCCTTCGGGGTGCGCCAGGCCCTCGACGCGCAGATGCGGGAGGCGGGCCTCTCCGCCCTCGATCCGGTCTTCACCACCAGCGCGCTCGAGGTCCAGCTGGAGCTCGCCCGGCGCGGCCGGGCCGTGCTGGTCCTGCCGCCCTTCAGCGTGCGGCGCGACGCGGCCGCCGGGGCGCTGGTGGCGCGGCCGTTCCGGGACCTGCGCATCCGCACCCATCTCGACCTGTCGCACCTGCGCGACCGGCCGCTCTCCTTCGCCGCCGCCAAGCTGGTGGCGGTTCTGGAGCATCACATGCCGGTTTTCTGCGCAGAGGCCGAGGTGTAGCGGTTTCGGCTACGGGGTGCGCACCAGATCGCTGTTGCGGCCACACCAAAAATCCTGATCTCCTAGAGGCAGCATCGAGCCGCACGACAGAGGCGGCCGGCCCAACGCCAATCACCCGAGGGGTTCCATGGTCCTGCTCACGCGCTCCTCACGCTCGCGCCGCCGCGTCCTCAGAGACGCCCTCCTGGCGGGTGCGGTCCTCGCCGCGCTCGCGCTGCCGGGGCTCGCCGGCGGTGCCGAGGCCGCGCCGCGCACCGACCTCGTCGTCGGCATGCCGGTGGAGCCGCCGGGCCTCGATCCGACCAGCGCCGCCCCGACGGTGATCGGCCAAGTGGTGTGGCAGAACGTGTTCCAGGGCCTGACCCGGATCGACCGCGACGGCAAGGTGCAGCCGCAGCTGGCCAAGAGCTGGACGGTCTCGCCCGACGGCCTGACCTACACCTTCGCGCTCCAGCCCGGCGTGAAGTTCCACAACGGCGAGCCCTTCACCGCCGAGACGGCGAAGTTCGCCCTCGACGCGATCCGGGCGCCGGGCTCGGTCAACCCGCAGAAGGCGCTCTACGCCGTCATCGCCGACGTCAAGGCGCCGGACCCGCAGACCCTGGTCCTGACCCTGTCGAAATCCTCCGGCAACCTGCTGTTCTGGCTCGGCCAGCCGGCGGCGGTGATGGTCGAGCCGAAGTCCCGCGACGGGCTGAAGAGCAATCCCGTCGGCACCGGGCCGTTCCGCTTCGCCTCCTGGCGCAAGGGCGACCGGGTCGAGCTGACGCGCAACCCCGATTACTGGGACGCCGCCCGCAAGGTCCATCTCGACAAGGTCACGTTCCGCTTCATCGGCGATCCCCAGGCGGCGGCGGCGGCGCTGCGGGCCGGCGACGTCGATGCCTTCCCGCTGCTGCCGGCGCCCGAACTCTACGCCGCGTTCCAGAAGGACAAGGCCTTCACGGCCGAGCCGGGCCTGACCGAGATGAAGGTCGTGGCCGGCATGAACAATGCGGCGAAGCCCTTCAGCGACAAGCGCGTGCGCCAGGCGCTGATGATGGCGGTGGACCGCAAGCTCCTGATCGAGGGCGCCTATTCGGGCTACGGCGCAGCCATCGGCAGCCATTACACGCCCAACGACCCGGGCTACAAGGACCTGACCGGCGTCTATCCCTACGACCCCAAGAAGGCCAAGGCGCTCCTAGCGGAGGCCGGCTACGCCAAGGGCCTGACCTTCAACTTCAAGTCGCCGCAGATGGCCTACGCCACCCGCACCGCCGAGATCCTGCAGGCGATGTTTTCCGAGGTCGGGGTCACGATGAACATCGTGCCGACCGAGTTCCCGGCGAAGTGGGTGCAGGAGGTGATGCGGGATCGGGCCTTCGACATGACGGTCATCGCGCATGCCGAGCCGATGGACATCGCGATCTACGCCAACGATCCGTACTATTTCGGCTACAAGAACCCGGCCTTCAACGACGTGGTGGCGAAGGCCGCCGCTTCCACCGACGAGGCGGCGCGGCTGAAGCTCTACGGCGAGGCGCAAGAGATCCTCGCCGAGGACGTGCCGGCCCTGTTCCTGTTCGTGCTGCCGAAGCTCAGCGTGTGGCGGGCGAAGCTGACGGGGTTCTGGAAGAACGAGCCGGTGCCGTCGAACGACCTGACCGAGGTGCGGTGGACGGAGTAGGGCATGCGTTTCCCGCGGGAGCATGTCACCGACGGTTGAGCGCATCGCCTCTCCCCGCGGGCGGGGAGAGGGCTCCGGCGACCTTGTCGTCGCCGGGGCGAGGCGGCAGCCGATGGTGAGGGGGAGGTGCCGAATGTGCTCCTCCGGCAACACCCCCTCACCCTCGCTCCGGCTGCGCCTGCGCTTGCTGTGTTCCCTGAACAGGAACACAGCCCTCTCCCCGCCCGCGGGGAGAGGGGAAGCCCGCGCTTCATGCGTCGGGGATGGCTTCTTTCGACTTCAAGTTCGACCACAACAAAGCGCTCCCGATGCCCGAGTTCACCCGATGCTGAGGCACCTCCTCCGCCGCGCCGCCGGCTTCGCCGTCACCTTCCTGCTGATCTCGGTGCTGGTCTTCTGCATGATGGAGATCGTGCCGGGCGATCCGGCCTCGGCGATGCTCGGCACCTCGGCGACCCCTGAGACGCTCGCGGCCCTGCGCGCGCAGATGGGGCTCGATGCGCCGGCGGCGATCCGCTACCTGCGCTGGCTCGGCGGGCTCGCGACCGGCGACATGGGGGTGTCCTTCACCTACGGCGTGCCGGTGGGCGGGCTGATCCGCGAGCGGCTGGCGGTGACGCTGCCGCTCACCGGGCTCGCGGTGCTGCTCGCGGTCGGCATCGCGCTGCCGCTCGGCGTCACCGCGGCGGCCCGTCCCGGCGGCGTGGCGGACGGGGCCGCGACCCTGTACGCGCAGGCCGGCATCGCGGTGCCGAATTTCTGGATCGGGCTCCTGCTCATCATGGTGGTGGCGCTCGGCCTCGGCTGGCTGCCGGCCGGCGGCTTCCCGGGCTGGGACCAGCCCGCGGCGGCGCTGCGCGCCCTGCTGCTGCCGGCGCTGGCGCTCGCCATCCCGCAATCGGCGGTGCTGACCCGGGTGACGCGGGCCTCCGTCGTCGAGGTGATGAACGAGGATTTCGTGCGCACCGCCCGGGCCAAGGGCGCCTCGGTCTCCCGCGCGCTGTGGCGCCACGCGGTGCCGAACGCGCTGGTGCCGGTCATCACCATGCTGGGCCTGCAGATCTCGTTCCTGATCGGCGGCGCGGTGCTGGTCGAGAACGTGTTCACCCTGCCGGGCATGGGTCGGCTCGCCTGGCAGGCGCTGGCGCAACGCGACCTGATCGTGATCCAGAATGTCGTGATGGTGTTCGCCACCATCGTCATCGTGGTCAATCTCGGGGTCGACCTGCTCTATACCGTGGTCGATCCCCGCCTGAGGAGGCGCGCATGACGGCCCTCGCCAAGGTCTCCGGCGCGTCCTTCCGGCTCCGGCGCCCCGGCAGAGCCGCGCTCCTCGTCGGCGGAATCCTGACGGCGGTCCTCGTCGGGGTCGCGCTCCTCTCCCTGGTCTGGACCCCCGAGGACCCGGCCCGGATGCGCATCCTTCAGAAGCTGAAGGGGCCTCTGGTCTCCGGGCTGCTGGGCACCGACCATCTCGGGCGCGACGTCGCCTCGATGCTGATGCGCGGCGCCTTCAACTCGCTCACCACCGCCTTCGCGGCGGTGGGGCTGGGCGCGGTGCTCGGCACGCTCGCCGGCGTCGCGGCGGCCGCGCGGGCCGGCTTCGACGCGGTGCTGATGCGGATCTGCGACGCCTTGTTCGCCCTGCCGCCGATCCTGTCGGCGATCATGCTCGGCGCGCTCCTCGGCCCCGGCGCACTCACGGCGATCGTCGCCATCGGGGTGTTCATGATCCCGGTCTTCGCCCGGGTCACCCGCGGCGCGGCGATGCAGATCTGGGCACGCGACTACATCATGGCGGCACGCATGGCCGGCAAGGGCACGGCGCGGATCACCCTCGAGCACGTGCTGCCGAACATCGCCGGACAGGTCATCGTCCAGGTCACGATCCAGCTCGCCATGGCGATCCTGACCGAGGCCGGCCTGAGCTTCCTCGGGCTCGGCCTGCCGCCGCCGGCCCCGACCTGGGGGCGGATGCTGGCGGAGTCGCAGACCTACATGCTGCAAGCCCCGCACCTCGCGCTCGCCCCCGGCCTCGCCATCGCGGCCGCCGTGCTCGGCCTCAACCTCCTGGGCGACGGACTCGCCGCCCGCCTCGATCCGCGCCGCCGGCAGGCCTCCTGATGCTCGCGATCCGCAACCTCTCCATCGCCTTCCCGGGGCCTGCGGGCCCGGCCCGCGTCGTCGACGACGTCTCGGTGGCGGTCGGCCGCGGCGAGAGCCTCGGCATCGTCGGCGAATCCGGCTCCGGCAAGTCGATGCTGTCCCTCGCCACCATCGGGCTCCTGCCGGGGAGCGCCCGCACCTCCGGCGAGATCCTGCTGGACGGCAAGGACATCCTGCGCCTGCGCGAGCGCGAGCTGTGCTCCTTGCGCGGCCGGCGCATCGGCATGATCTTCCAGGAACCGATGACGGCGCTCAACCCCGCCATGACGGCGGGCCAGCAGATCGCGGAAGGGATCCGCCTGCATCGCACCGTCGGCCGGTCCGAGGCCCGCGCCGAGGCCCTGCGCCTCCTCGACCGGGTGCGGATCCCCGATCCGGCCCGCCGCATCGACAGCTATCCCCACGAGATGTCCGGCGGCCAGCGCCAGCGCGTCGGCATCGCGATCGCGCTGGCGCTCAAGCCCGACCTGCTGATCGCCGACGAGCCGACCACGGCGCTCGACGTCACGGTGCAGAAGGAGATCCTCGACATCCTCGACGAGCTGGTCGCCGATCTCGGCCTGTCGCTGATCCTGATCAGCCACGACCTCGGGGTGATCGCCCGCAGCACCGACCGGACCCTGGTGATGTGCCGCGGCCGCGCCGTCGAGGAGGGGCCGACCGAGACCGTCCTGCGTCACCCTTCCGCGCAGTACACCCGCGACCTGATCGCGGCCTTGCCGCGCCGCGCCCGGGCCGGCCTCGGCGACGAAGCCCGTCACGCCGCGGGAGGCGCCCGGTGACCGCTCCGCTTCTCGCGATCGAGAACCTGACCCGCGACTACACCCTGCGGGCCAAGGGCGCCACGCGGCACCTGCGGGCCGTCGACGGCGTCAGCCTCGCGGTCGAGCCCGGCAGCATCTTCGCGGTCGTCGGCGAATCCGGCTGCGGCAAGTCCACCCTCGCCCGCATCGTCATGGCCCTCGACCGGCCGACCGGCGGCACGGTGCGGCTCGGCGGCGACGACCTGTTCGCGCTGTCGCCGAAGGCGCTGGCGCGCAAGCGCCGCGACTTCCAGATGGTGTTCCAGGATCCCTACGGTTCGCTCAACCCGCGCCACTCGGTCGGGCGTATCGTCGCCGAGCCGCTCCACCTCCTCGACGACGCGCCGCGGGGCCGCGACCGCCAGTCCCTGGTCGCCCGGGCGCTCGAGGATGTCGGCCTGCCGGCACAGGCCGCCGAGCGCTATCCGCACGAATTCTCCGGCGGCCAGCGCCAGCGCATCGCGATCGCGCGGGCGCTGATCACCAACCCGAAGCTCGTCGTCGCCGACGAGGCGGTCTCAGCCCTCGACCTGTCGATCCAGGCCCAGATCCTGCGCCTGATCCTGAGCCTGCGCGACCGGCACGGCCTGACCGTGCTGTTCATCACCCACAATATCGGCGTCGTCGACGAGGTCGCCGACCGGGTCGGGGTGATGCAGGCCGGGCGCCTGGTCGAGACCGGGACGGTGCGCGAGGTGCTGGACCACCCCCGCGAGGACTACACCCGCACGTTGCTCGCCGCCGAGCCGACGCTCGCGGTGCTGGGTCGGCGCCGGCGGCGGGCGTGACGGGGAGGGGGCCTCACGGCATGTGATTGACGCATGGCCGCCCCTCCATCGCGCCGCTTGCTCCTCGGCGTGCGATGTGTGAAATCGATTTCACGCACCGCGGCGATGGCGTCGCGGCGGTGCTGCCCTTCTTGGGCGTTTCCTCCCTAGACTTCGGGCCGCCTCGCAAGGGCGGCCTTTTTTCTGTCCGCTACCGTCAAGCCGCCTCACGGTCGTGTCCCGTGTCGCTGCGCACGGTACACGACACCGCGACCTCGGCCCGAACATAGGGGCGGACGATCCTCGCGAGTCTCCCCCTTTCCCGGACGACTGAAACGACGTGGAAGGAGATCCGGGATCCAGCGAAAGAAGTGCCGCGAAGCGGC
>NZ_LWHQ01000006.1:0-130385 GCF_001653715.1 Methylobacterium platani | reverse complement strand
CTCGTGTCGTGGACCGTGGGCGTTGCGATCGCGAAGCTCTCAAGATTATTGATCTATCTGCGATTTCTTCGACAAGCAGGCATCCGTTGCGTCGGAGAATGCTTTCGCGAGATCGCAAAAAAGAACCCGGAACACCGCTGGGGCGTCCCGGGCTCCATTGTGTCGCGCGGCGCCCGTCCCGCGGGACGAGCGCCGGGGTCACTGTGCCGTCACTTCATCGTCGGCATCACGAACTCGGCGCCGGCGCGGATGCCGGTGGGCCAGCGGGTCGTGATGGTCTTGAGCCGGGTGTAGAACCGCACGCCCTCCGGCCCGTGCATGTGGTGGTCGCCGAACAGCGACGCCTTCCAGCCGCCGAAGGAGTGGAACGCCATCGGCACCGGGATCGGCACGTTGATGCCGACCATCCCGACCTGGATCTGGTGCGCGAATTCCCGCGCCGCGTCGCCGTCGCGGGTGAAGATCGCCGTGCCGTTGCCGAACTCGTGCTCGTTGATCATCCGGGCGGCGGTCTCGTAATCGGCGGCGCGCGCGACGGCGAGGACCGGCCCGAAGATCTCCTCCTTGTAGATCGTCATCTCGGGCGTCACCCGGTCGAACAGGGTGCCGCCGACGAAGTAGCCGTTCTCGTAGCCCTGGAGCGACAGGCCGCGGCCGTCGACCACCAACTCGGCGCCCTCAGTAACGCCGCGGTCGATGTAGCCCTTCACCCTGTCGCGATGCTGCGCCGTGACGAGCGGCCCCATCTCGGCCTCGGGGTCGGTGCCGGGCCCGACCTTGAGCGCGCGCACCTTCGGCACCAGCTTCTCCATCAGCCGGTCGGCGGTGTCCTCGCCGATCGGCACCGCCACCGAGATCGCCATGCAGCGCTCGCCGGCCGAGCCGTAGGCGGCGCCCATCAGGGCGTCGACGGCCTGGTCCATGTCGGCATCGGGCATCACCACCATGTGGTTCTTGGCCCCGCCGAGGCACTGCGCGCGCTTGCCCGTCCGCGCCGCAGTCTCGTAGATGGTCTTGGCGATCGGGGTCGAGCCGACGAAGGACACCGCGGAGACGTCGGGGTGATGCAGGAGGGTGTCCACCGCCTCCTTGTCGCCCTGCACCACGGAGAACACGCCGTCGGGGAGCCCTGCCTCCTTCAGCCACTCGGCCATCACCAGGGCGGCGGAGGGATCGCGCTCGGACGGCTTGAGCACGAAGCAGTTGCCGCAGGCGAGCGCGACGGGGAACATCCACATCGGCACCATGGCGGGGAAGTTGAACGGCGTGATGCCGGCCACGACCCCGAGCGGCTGGCGCAGGGAGCTGCTGTCGACGCGGGTGCCGACATTCTCGGTGATCTCGCCCTTGAGGAGCTGCGGCGCGCCGGTGGCGAACTCGACCACCTCCATGCCGCGCTGGATCTCGCCCTTGGCGTCGGAGAGCACCTTGCCGTGCTCGGCGGTGATCACCGCGGCGAGCGCGTCGGTGCGGTCCTCGAGGATGCGCAGGAACTTGTTGAGGATGCGGGCGCGGCGCAGGGGCGGCGTGGCGGCCCAGGCCGGGAAGGCGGCCCGGGCGGCCGCCACCGCGGCTCCGACCTCGTCGGTGCTGGCGAGGGCCACGATCCCCGTCTGCTCGCCGGTGGCCGGGTTGAAGACCGGCGCGGTGCGGCCCGAGCGGCCGGGGGTCTGGCTGCCGCCGACGAAGTGTCCGATGGTGTTCATAGGGTGTGGTCGTCCTGATGATAGTCTCGCGGACCGGATGCGGATCGATCCGGGCTTGTCGGAGGGCACCGCGTCGTCCCGGGGCGAGGCTTGCCGGGAACCCGGGATCCCTGACCGCCGACGACGCATGGCCGCCGATGACGAAGGACGAGGCGGAACGCTGTTCGCCTCATCCGGACACGTGAGCGGTCATGGATCCCGGGTTCCGCTCGCGCGGCCCCGGGACGACGTGGACGGTGTCGTGTCCGTCGGGAATGGGTCCTACGCCGCCCGGCGCAACGCCTCGCCGAGCATCGAGGCCATCGTGTCGATATGCTCCGCTTCCGCGATCAGCGGCGGCGACAGGGCGATGATGTCGCCGGTGACGCGGATCAGGAGGCCCTTCTCGAAGCAGTCGGTGAAGACGTCGTAGGCCCGCGCGCCGGGCTTGCCCTCGCGGGACTCGAGCTCGATGCCGGCGATGAGGCCGATGGTGCGGATGTCGATCACGTGCGGGCAGTCGCGCAAGCCGTGCATCGCCTGGTGCCACTGCGCCTGGACCTGCGTCGTACGGGTGAGCAGGTTCTCTTCCGCGTAGATCTCCAGGGTGGCGAGGCCGGCCGCGCAGGCGACCGGATGGCCCGAATAGGTGTAGCCGTGGAACAGCTCGATCGCGCCCTCCGGCCCGTGCATCAGCGCGTCGTGGACCGCGCGGGTCGCGAAGACCGCGCCCATCGGGATCGTGCCGTTGGTCAGCCCCTTGGCGGTGGTGATCAGATCCGGCGTCACGCCGAAATAGTCGGTGGCGAAGGGCGCGCCGAGGCGGCCGAAGCCGGTGATGACCTCGTCGAAGATCAGCAGGATGCCGTGCTTCGTCGCGATCTCGCGCAGGCGCTCCAGGTAGCCCTTCGGCGGCACCAGCACGCCGGTCGAGCCCGCCACCGGCTCGACGATCACCGCGGCGATCGTCTCGGCGCCGTGGAGCGCCACCAGCCGCTCGAGGTCGTCGGCGAGGTCCGCGCCGTGCTCGGGCTGGCCCTGCACGAAGGCGTTGCGGGCGAGATCGTGGGTGTGGCGCAGGTGGTCGACGCCCGGCAGCAGCGGGAACATCCGGCGGTTGTTGACGAGGCCGCCGACCGAGATGCCGCCGAAGCCGACGCCGTGATAGCCGCGCTCGCGCCCGATCACCCGGGTCCGGGTGCCCTGGCCGATGGCGCGCTGATAGGCCAGCGCGATCTTGAGCGCGGTATCGACCGATTCCGAGCCCGAGCCGGTGAAGAACACCCGGTCGAGGACGCCGCCCGGCGCGATCGCCGCCAGGCGCTCGGCGAATTCGAAGGCGATCGGGTGGCCCATCTGGAACGAGGGCGCGTAGTCGAGGGTCGAGAGCTGGCGCTCGACGGCTTCCGCGATGCGGCGGCGGCCGTGGCCGGCATTGACGCACCACAGGCCCGCGGTGCCGTCGAGCACCGTGCGGCCGTCGTCGGCGGTGTAGTGCATGCCCTCCGCGGCGACGAGGAGGCGCGGCGCCGCCTTGAACTGGCGGTTGGCCGTGAACGGCATCCAGTAGGCGTCGAGGCTCGGGCGGTTGAGGCGCGGCGGATGGGCGTTCATGGCGGATGGCTCCTGGGGCGCGGGCGCCGCCAGACAAGACCGTTCCGGCAAGGCCAACAAGTCCTTTTCTCGCCCCCCGCAACCCTTTGACGGACCTCGTGTCCCGGTTAAGGTGTTGCCCGAGCCGCAACAGCCTCAACAGGGAGCCGGCGTGACCAACGACGAGGTGGGGGCGCGCCTGCGCCACGTGCGCATCCTGCACGGCCTGTCGCAGCGGGCGCTGGCCAAGCGCGCCGGGGTGGTGAACTCGACGATCTCGCTGATCGAATCGGGCCAGACCAACCCGTCGGTCGGCGCCCTCAAGCGCATCCTCGACGCGGTGCCGATCGGGCTCGCCGAGTTCTTCTCGCTGACGCCGGAGCGGACCGAGAAGGCGTTCTATGCGAGCGAGGAACTGGTCGAGATCGGCAAGGGCCGGATCTCCTACCGCCAGGTCGGCGACACCCTGTTCGGCCGCGCCCTTCAACTGCTGAAGGAGCGCTACGAGCCCGGCTCCGATACCGGCCGGGTGCCGCTCGTCCATGACGGCGAGGAGGGCGGCATCGTGCTCTCGGGGCGGCTGGAGGTGACGGTGGACGACGAGCGCCGGGTGCTCGGGCCCGGCGACGCCTACTACTTCTCCAGCCGCCGGCCGCACCGCTTCCGCTGCGTCGGCCCGCATCCCTGCGAGGTCGTCAGCGCCTGCACCCCGCCGACCTTCTGACCGGCTTGCCAAGCCCTGATCGTATACAATATGCCTTTCGAGCGAGCAGGTGGAGTTGAGAGCATGGCCGTGACGGCAGGCGCGCGCGGAACCCGGTCCGTCGCCGGGGGGCTCGGCCATCGCACCGTCTCGGCGGCGGTGGCGGACGCCCTGCGCCAGCGCATCCTCTCGGGCGCCCTCGCGCCGGGCTTGCAGCTGCGCCAGGACGCGCTCGCCGAGGAATTCGGCATCAGCCGGATCCCGATCCGCGAGGCCCTGCTGCAGCTCGAGGCCGGCGGCCTCGTGAAGATCGTGCCGCATCGCGGCGCCGTGGTCTCGGGGCTCTCCGTCGAGGAGATCGAGGACATCTTCCAGCTCCGGGTCTCGCTCGAGCCGCAATTGCTGATCCTCTCGGCGCGCCACCTGACGCCCGACGACTTCTCGGAGCTGCGCGCCCTGCGCGACGAGTACGGCGCCGCCCTCAAGGCCGGCCGGATCGAGCTCTGGGGCGAGCTCAACCGCCGCTTCCATCTCGGCCTGCTGCGCCATGCCGGCCGTCCGCGCTCGCTCGCGATCATCGCCGGCCTGCTCCAGGATTGCGACCGCCCGACCCGGCTGCAGCTCTCCGTCACCGGCGACGTGGCGCGCGCCGACATGGAGCACACCACGATCCTCGACCTCTGCGAGGCGGGGGAGGTGGCGGCGGCGGCCAACCTGCTGCGCATCCATGTCGAGCATGCCGGGCGGTCGCTGATCGAGATTTATCGCCGCTCCGCCGTCTCTCCGGCTTGATCCGCGCGCATATTTTATACAATCTGCGAATCGAGAGCCGCGAGGGCGCCCGATCCGGCGTGAGCGCGGCCGACCCGCGCGAGAAGCCACGGGTCTACGCGACACCGGGGAATCCCGGAGAGGAGACAGACCCATGTGGACAGGCGTCATTCCCGCCGTCACCACCAAGTTCACCGCCGACGGCGCCCTCGACCACGCCGAGATGGAGCGCTGCTTCGCGCTCCAGATGCAGGCCGGCTGCGACGGCCTGATCGTCTGCGGCTCCCTCGGCGAGGGCCCGATGCTGTCGCCCGACGAGCGGCTGGAGGTGCTGAAGACCGCCCGGTCGGTCGCCGGAGGCAAGCCGGTGCTGCTCACCGTGTCCGAGGCCGGCACCCGCGAGGCCTGCGCGCTCGCCGCGCGTGCGGCCAAGGCCGGCGCCGCCGGCCTGATGGTGGTGCCGAGCCCGATCTACCACACCGACGAGGACGAGACCGTCGCGACCCTGAGCGCGGTCGCCGCCGCCGGCGACCTGCCGGTGATGATCTATTCCAATCGCGTCGCCTACCGGGTCGACGTGACGCCCCGGATCATGGAGCGGCTGGCCGCCGACGCGCGCTTCGTCGCCATCAAGGAATCCTCCGACGACATCCGCCGCACCACCGAGATCATCAACCATTTCGGCGATCGCTTCGCGGTGCTGACCGGCGTCGACAACCTCGCCTTCGAGGCGCTCAGCGTCGGCGCGGTCGGCTGGGTCGCGGGCCTGGTCGTCGCCTTCCCGCAGGAGACCGTGGCGATCTACCGGCTGATGAAGGCCGGGCGCACCGCGGAAGCCCTCGAGATCTACCGCTGGTTCCGGCCGCTCCTCGACCTCGACGTCTCGACCTTCCTCGTCCAGAACATCAAGCTCGCCGAGGCGCTGGCGATCGGCTCGACCGAGCACGTCCGCATGCCGAGGAAGCCGCTCTCGGGCGAGCGCCGGGCCGCCGTCGAGGCGATCGTCCGCACCGCCTTGGAGCGCCGCCCCTCCCTGACGCTCGCCGCGTAAGGGCATCGCCTTGGCCCGCGAGGTCGTGATCGTCGGGGCCGGCATCGTCGGCCTCGCAACCGCCCATCACCTGCTGGCCGAGGGCTGGCGGGTGCGGCTGATCGAGCGCGGCGGCGTCGCCGAGGGAGCGAGCCTCGGCAATGCCGGCGCGCTCGCCTTCACCGACGTGCTGCCGCTCGCCTCGCCGGGCATCCTGCGGCGGGCGCCGCGCTGGATGCTCGATTCCCTCGGGCCCCTGGCGCTGCCGCCCGCCTACCTGCCGCGGATCGCGCCCTGGCTGCTGCGCTTCTGGCGCGCCAGCCTGCCCGACCGGCACCGCCACGCGACGCAGGTCCAGTCCGGCCTGATGCGGCTCGCCGCGCAAGCGATGGCGGCGATGGTGGAGGAGGCCGGCCTCGCCGGGCGGCTGCGGCGCGACGGCAACCTCGAGCTCTACGAGAGCGAGGCCGAGCTCGCCGCCGCCGGGCCCGGCTGGGCGGCGCGGGAGCGCGAGGGCATCGCCTTCGAGCACGTCCGGGCTGCGCGCCTCGCCGAGTTGCAGCCCGGCCTGTCGCCCCGCTTCGTCGCCGGCACCTTCACGCCGCACTGGATGACGGTCGACGATCCGCATCGTTTCGCCCTGGCGCTCCACGCCGCCGTCACGGCGAAGGGCGCCATGCTGACGACGGGCGAGGTGCGCGACATCGCGCCCGCGGGCAACGGCGTGCGCCTCACTCTCGCCGACGGCACGTCGCGCGACGCCGAGGCCTGCGTGCTCGCCGCCGGCGCCTGGTCGCGGGAGCTGGCCCGCCGCCTCGGCGACCGGGTGCCCCTCGACACCGAGCGGGGCTACAACACGACCCTGCCGCCCGGCGCCTTCGACCTGCACCGCCAGCTCACCTTCGGCGGCCACGGCTTCGTGGTCACGCCGCTCGCGACCGGCATCCGGGTCGGCGGCGCCGTCGAGTTCGGCGGCCTGCACCGCCCGCCCAACTTCGCCCGCGCCGACGCGATGCTGAGGAAGGCCGCGGCCTTCCTGCCCGGCCTGCGCACCGGGGGCGGCCGGCAATGGATGGGATTCAGGCCCTCGCTCCCCGACAGCCTGCCGGTGATCGGCCCCTCGCGGGCGAGCCCCCGGGTGATCTACGCCTTCGGCCACGGCCATCTCGGCCTGACCCAGAGCGCCGGCACCGGGCGGATCGTGGCGGACCTGCTGGCGGGGCGGAGGCCGGAGGTGGCGCAGGCGCTGGGCGCAGGGCGGTTCGGGTGAGACGCCCGCCTGAGCCCTCCCCCGCAAAGGGGGGAGGGTTCGGCCGCGGGGCCTCCCTCACGCCCCCCGCATCGCGTTCATCGTCAAGAGCTCGTAGGTCGCGGCCGTCTCCCCCGCCGCCGTCCGGATCTCCACGTCCCAGCGCACCTCGCCGTACTGGGCGTTGCGCGGCGACTTCTCCTTGGCGGTGAGCCGCACGCGGATCGCCTCGCCGGGCTGGATCGGCTTGAGGAAGCGCAGGGAATCGAGCCCGTAATTCGCCAGCACCGGGCCCGGATCGGGATCGACGAACAGGCCGGCGGCGAAGGACAGGAGCAGGTAGCCGTGCGCCACCCGGCCGGGGAAGAACGGGTGCCCCTTCGTCGCCTCCTCGCTCATATGGGCGTAGAAGGTGTCGCCGGTGAATGCCGCGAAGTGCTCGATGTCGTCGAGCGTGATCACCCGCTCGGCCGAGTGGAAGCTGCGGCCGATCTCCAGGTCCTCGAAATGGCAGCGGAACGGATGCTCGGGGCGGACATCCTCCGGCGCGCCCTTGATCCAGCTCCCCGTGATCCGGCTCAGCATCGCGGGCGAGCCCTGAAGCGCCGTGCGCTGCATGTAATGATTGAGCGCCCGCACGCCGCCGAGCTCCTCGCCGCCGCCGGCCCGGCCGGGGCCGCCATGCATCATGTGCGGCATCGGCGAGCCGTGGCCGGTCTGCTCCTTGGCGCAGTCGCGGTCGAGGACGACGAGGCGGCCGTGATAGGCGCCGACCCCGAAGACCAGCGCGGCGGCCGCCGCCGGATCGTGGGTGTAGAGCGAGGCGACGAGGCTGCCCTCGCCGCGATTGGCGAGGAGCGCCGCCTCCTCCAGCCCGTCGTAGCCCATCACGGTGCAGACCGGGCCGAAGGCCTCGAGCGCGTGCACGTGGCCGGCGCGGAGCGGATCGGGGCAGTGCAGCAGCATGGGCGGCAGGAAGGCGCCGGTCTCGGGGTCGGCCCCCTCGACGGTGAGCCGGGCCGGATCGCCGTAGACCAGCTCGGCCTCCGTCCTCAAGGCCTCGACCCGGGCGAGCACGTCGCGGCGCTGCGCGAGGCCCACGACCGGCCCCATCCGCACGCCGTCGAGGGAGGGATCGCCGATCCGCACCTGCGCCAGGCGCCGGCTCAGGGCCTCGATCACCGCCGGGACATGGGCGCGTGGCGCCAGCGCCCGGCGGATCGCCGTGCATTTCTGCCCGGCCTTGACGGTCATCTCCTTGGCGACCTCCTTGACGTAGAGGTCGAATTCCGGGGTGCCCGGCCCGGCATCGGGGCTCAGGATCGCGGCGTTGAGCGAATCGCGCTCGGCCACGAAATGCACCGCCTCGCGGGCGATCACCGGATGGCGCTGGAGCAGCTGCGCCGTCTCGGCCGAGCCGGTGAACGACACCACGTCCTGGCCGGTGAGGTGATCGAGCAGGTCGCCGGTCGGACCGACCACGCATTGCAGCGCGCCCGCGGGCAGGATGCCGGATTCGGCGATCAGCCGCACCAGCGCGTGCGCGACGTAGGCCGTGACCGTGGCGGGCTTCGTCACCACCGGCACGCCGGCGAGGATCGCGGGCGCGAGCTTTTCGAGCAGCCCCCAGCACGGGAAGTTGAAGGCGTTGATGTGGACGGCGCAGCCGGTCTTCGCAGTGAGCACGTGGCGCCCGACGAAGCTGCCGCCGCGCGACAAAGGCTCCACCGCCCCGTCGATCAGGAAGGTGGCGTTCGGCAATTCGCGCCGCCCCTTCGAGGCGTAGACGAACAGGGTCCCGATGCCGCCGTCGATGTCGATCAGGTTGTCGGTGCGGGTGGCGCCTGTCTGGTGCGACAGGGCGTAGAGCCCGTCCCGGCGCTCGTTGAGGAAGGCGGCGAGGCGCTTCAGCATCTCGGCGCGCTGGTGGAAGGTGAGGCGCCGCAAGGCCGGGCCGCCGACCCGGCGGGCATGGTCCAGCACCTCGGCCATGCCGGGTCCACCTTGGGCGAGGCCGCCGCTTCCCACCTCCGCCACCACCGCGCCGGTCACGGCGCTGCGGATACCGGTCCAGTCTCCCCCCGGCGCGATCCAGCGTCCCTGGACGTAGCTCTCCAGCCGCATGGCGTCCTCCTGCTCTTGCGCGCTCATTATTGACCGACCGGCCGGTTGGTCAAGCACGGCTCGACAGCGCCGGTTCCGCCCCGCTATCGGGGTCGGGAGATCCCGAAGGACCCGAATGGCCGACCTCCTCGCGCCGCTCATCGACCATTTCCACGCCCGCACGCCGATCCGCGCCGGCTCCCTGGTGGTCACGGTCTTCGGCGACGCGGTGGTGCCGCGGGGCGGGGTGCTGTCGCTCGAATCGCTCCTCGCGATCACCCGGGCCTTCCGCATCGGCGACGGGGTGGTGCGCACGGCCCTGTCGCGGCTCGTCGCCGACGGGTGGTTCGAGCGCTGGAAGCTCGGCCGCAACAGCTTCTACCGCCTGACCGCGTCGGGCGCCGCCGCCTTCGCGCGGGCGACCGCCCGGATCTACGGCCCGGCGGCGCCGACCTGGTCGGGCGCCTTCGACCTCCTCGTCCTCGACGGGGCCGGCGAGCGGCGGGCCGAGCTCGCGGCCGCCGGCTACGGCAGCCTCGGGCCCGACCTGATGATCGGGGCGATGCCCGTGACGGGCGGAGGGGAGGGGACCTCGGGGGAGGGAATCTCGGGGGAAGGGATCTCGGGGGAGGGGATCTTGCGCCTCGCTGCCCGGCCGGACGATCCGCAGACCGCCCGGCGCCTCGCCGCCCGGGCCTGGCCGGTGGCGGAGGTGGGCGCGCGCTACGCCCGCTTCCGGGACACCTTCGCGGCGGCCGGCGAGGCCGTGGCGGCGCGGCCGCCGGCGGGCCTCGACGCCCTGGTGCTGCGCATCCTGCTCATCCACGAGTACCGCCGCGCCGTCCTCAAGGACCCGCTGCTACCCGCCGACCTCCTGCCGCGGGACTGGGCCGGGGCGGCGGCCCGGTCCTTGTGCGCCACGATCTACCGCACCGTCGCGCCGGCGGCGGAGGCCTGGCTCGACGCCAACGCCACCACCGATTCCGGCGCGCTGCCGCCGCCCGGGGCCGCGTTCGCGGCGCGGTTCGCCGCCTGAGCGCCGTCCGTCCGGCGGGCCTCCCGCACCGCAACGTGTTACGAAAATCCTTGAAATCCAAAAATTCCGTGACATATTGGGTGCCACAACGCTGAGGGAGGCGCGGCCATGTACACGCAGGCCCTGAACGCCAGAGACACCACCGCCCCGGTCGCCGGGCCCGAGGAGGCCGCGCGCGCCGACCGGTTCCAGGCGCGGATCGACGCCGAGGAGCGGATCGAGCCGAACGACTGGATGCCGGAGGCCTACCGCCGCACGCTGACCCGGCAGATCTCGCAGCACGCCCATTCCGAGATCGTCGGCATGCTGCCGGAGGGCAACTGGATCACCCGGGCCCCGACCCTCAAGCGCAAGGCCGCGCTCTTGGCGAAGGTGCAGGACGAGGCCGGCCACGGGCTCTACCTCTACTCGGCGGCCGAGACGCTGGGCACCAGCCGCGAGGAGATGTTCGACCAGCTCCTCGCCGGCCGTGCCAAGTATTCCTCGATCTTCAACTACCCGACCCTGACCTGGGCCGATATCGGGGCGATCGGCTGGCTGGTCGACGGCGCGGCGATCATGAACCAGATCCCGCTCTGCCGCTGCTCCTACGGGCCCTACGCCCGCGCGATGGTCCGCGTCTGCAAGGAGGAGAGCTTCCACCAGCGCCAGGGCTACGAGATCATGCTGACCCTCTGCCGCGGCACCCCCGAGCAGAAGGCGATGGCGCAGGACGCCCTGAACCGCTGGTGGTGGCCCTGCCTGATGATGTTCGGGCCGCCCGACGCCGAGAGCCAGCATTCCGACCAGTCGGCGAAGTGGAAGATCAAGCGCTTCTCCAACGACGAGCTGCGCCAGAAATTCGTCGACGCGACGGTGCCGCAAGGGCAGTATCTCGGCCTGACCTTCCCCGACCCGGATCTCGCCTACGACGAGGCGGAGGGCCGCTGGCGCTACGGCACGATCGACTGGGAAGAGTTCAAGCAGGTGCTCGCCGGCAACGGCCCCTGCAATCGCCAGCGCATGAAGCAGCGCCGCGACGCCCACGCCGCCGGCGCCTGGGTGCGCGAGGCCGCGATGGCGCATGCGGCCAAGCGCGCCCGCCGCGCCGAGGCCGCGAAGGCCGCCGCGCTGCAGCAGGCGGCGTGAGGGAGGAGACGATGGCCGAGCAGAAGATCCCGCTCTGGGAGGTGTTCATCCGCTCCCGCAACGGTCTGGCGCACAAGCATGTCGGCTCGCTCCACGCCGTCGACGCGACGATGGCGCTCCAGGCCGCCCGCGACGTCTATACCCGCCGCGGCGAGGGGCTGTCGCTCTGGGTCGTGCCCTCCGCGGCGATCGTCGCCTCGGACCCGGCCGACAAGGACGTGATGTTCGAGCCCACCGCCTCGAAGATCTACCGGCATCCGACCTTCTACGAGGTGCCGGACGAGGTCGGGCATATGTGAAGACTTCCCGACCCGCGCTTCATCTCGCGCGGGATCCCTTCTCCCGAGTGGGTGAGGGTAGGGGCGATCGACGATCGCGCAGGGTGACCCGGTTCCGCGTGAAGCGCTGAAGGTGGTGCTGGCAGCGGGACGGTCCGAGTCTTCTGCGGAACCGTAGCACCCTCACGCGGGATCTTCGATCCCCCGGCCCCTCTCCCACGCGGGAGAGGGGAGATGTGCCCTATCCGCCACCGACGCGACTCGATCCCCTTCGAGGCCCCCATGCCCACCACCTCCCTCAGCCACACCGAGACCCCGCTGCTGGCCGGCATCCTGGCCCTGGCGGACGACGCGCTGATCCTCGGGCACCGGCTCTCCGAGTGGTGCGGCCACGCGCCGATGCTGGAGGAGGACATCGCGCTCGCCAACATCGCCCTCGACTGCGTCGGCCAGGCCCGCTCCTTCTACGCCTACGCCGCCGAGGTCGCCGGCGGTGGCCTCACCGAGGACGATTTCGCCTATCGCCGCGAGGTCGGGCAGTACCGCAACTGCCTGCTGGTCGAGCAGCCGAACGGCGACTTCGCCGGGACGATCGTCCGGCAGGTGCTGATCTCGGCCTTCGTCGATCCGTACTACCGGGCGCTGACGGCCTCCCGCGACGCGACCTTGGCCGCCATCGCCGCCAAGGCCGAGAAGGAGACCGCCTATCACCTGCGCCATTCCGGCGAGTGGCTGATCCGGCTCGGCGACGGCACCGACGAGAGCCACGCCCGCGCCCGCGCCGCCCTCGACGAGCTGTGGCCCTATACGGGCGAATTGTTCGAGGTCGATCCTGCGGAAGGAGCGCTGATCGAGGCCGGGACGCTGCCCGACCCGCGCGCCCTGCGGGCGGAGTTCGACGCCACCCTCGACCACATCCTGGGCGAGGCGACGCTGACCCGTCCCGCCGGGACCTGGATGCAGGGCGGCGGCCGGGCCGGGCGCCACAGCGAGCATCTCGGCTTCATCCTGGCCGACCTGCAATACCTGCAGCGGGCCCATCCGGGGGCGACCTGGTGACCCCCGCCGACGCCGATCTGGCCCGACGCGCGCACACGGCCGCCGCCACCGTGTGCGACCCCGAGATCCCGGTCCTCACCATCGCGGATCTCGGCGTCCTGCGCGACGTGACGGTCGAGGACGGCCGGGTCGAGGTCGCGATCACGCCGACCTATTCCGGCTGCCCGGCGATGGACGTGATCGGCATCGAGGTGCAGACGGCGCTCGCCGAGGCCGGCATTCCCGACGCCCGGGTGCGCCTGGTGCTGTCGCCGGCCTGGACCACCGACTGGATGACCGAGGCCGGCAAGCGGAAGCTCGCCGCCTACGGCATCGCGCCGCCGGCTCGAAAAGCCTCGCGCCGGGCTTTGTTCGGCGAGGAGCAGGTGACGTGCCCGCATTGCGGCTCGGCCGCGACGGAGAAGGTCTCCGAGTTCGGCTCGACCGCCTGCAAGGCCCTGTGGCGCTGCACGGCGTGCCGCGAGCCGTTCGATTCCTTCAAGTGCATCTGAGGCGCCGATGACCCCCCGCTTCCATCGCCTGCGCGTCGCCGACATCCGCCGCGAGACGCCGGACGCCGTCTCGATCGCCTTCGCGGTGCCCGAGGAGGCGCGCGAGGCCTTCGGCTTTGCCTGCGGCCAGTACCTGACCCTGAAGGCCACCGTCGAGGGCGAGGAGGTGCGGCGCTCCTACTCGATCTGCTCCGGCGTCGGCGAGACGGAGTTGCGCGTCGCGATCAAGCGCGTCGAGGGCGGGCTGTTCTCGGGCTTTGCCAACGAGACGATCGCGCCCGGCGACGAGATCGAGGTGATGCCGCCGATGGGCCGGTTCGGCGTCGAGATCCGGCCGGACGAGGCCCGCACCTTCGTGGGCTTCGCCGCGGGGTCGGGCATCACCCCGATCCTGTCGATCATCCGCACCGTGCTCGCCGCCGAGCCCAGGAGCCGGTTCTTCCTGTTCTACGGCAACCGCGCCACCGGCTCGATCCTGTTCCGCGAGGCGCTGGAGAGCCTGAAGGACCGCTTCCTCGACCGGCTCTCGGTCTTCCACGTCCTGTCGCGCGAGACGCAGGACCTCTCGGTCCTCAACGGCCGCCTCGACGGCGAGAAGGCGGCCCTGTTCCTGCGCAATATCGTGCCGGCGGCGCTCGTCGACCACGCCTTCGTCTGCGGCCCGGGCGAGATGATCGACGCCGTGGAGGGCGCCCTCCTGGGGCTCGGCCTGCCGCGCGAGCGCGTCCATGTCGAGCGCTTCACGGTCGAGCGGTTCACCCCTGCCGAGCCGGGCCGGACCCGCGCCGCCCGCCCGGTCTCGACCTCCGCCGCGCCGGCCGCCCTCGCCACGGTGATCACCGACGGCATCGCCACCGAGGTCCCGGTGGCCGAGGGAGAGGCGGTCCTCGACGCCGCGATCCGCGCCGGGCTCGACCTGCCCTATTCCTGCCGGGGCGGCATGTGCTGCACCTGCCGCGCCAAGGTGGTGGACGGCAGCGTGGCGATGGAGGTCAACTACTCCCTGGAGCCGTGGGAGGTGGAGGCCGGCTTCGTCCTCACCTGCCAGGCCCGGCCGACCTCGGGCCGAGTCACGGTGGATTTCGATCAGGTGTGATACCGCGGCACCGTCGAACGGACTCGTTCGACGGTGCCGCGGTATCACACCCGCTTCGGCAGCAGGAAAGCCAGGAGGCCGAGCGCCGGCAGGTAGGCGCAGAGGCGGAACACCTCGACGATGCCGAGCCGGTCGGCCAGAAGTCCGAGCCCGCCCGCCGCGAGGCCGCCGAGCCCGAACGACAGTCCGTAGAACAGGCCGCCGACCAGGCCGACCCGGTGCGGCACGAGATCGATCGCGTAGATCAAGATCGACGAGAAGGCGCTCGCCATGATGAAGCTCGCGAGTACGCTGAGCACTCCGGTCCAGAACAGGTCCGCATGCGGCAGCAGAAGGGCCAGAGGCAGCGGACCGAGGATGGAGATCCAGATGACGCGGTCGCGGCCGATCCGGTCGCCCAGCATGCCGCCCAGGATGACGCCGGCCGCTCCGACGACCAGGAAGCCGAACAGCATGAGTTGCGAGGCCTGCACGCTCACCCCGAAGCGTTCGATCAGGTAGAACGTGTAATAGGAGGTGAAGCTGGCCTGATAGGCGTTCTTCGACATCAGGAGCAGGATCAGGATCGTCATCGAGAACGCGACGCGGCCCGCCGGCATCACCGGCGCTCTCGCCTCCGTCACCTTCGCGCCCAATGCTTCCTGCTGCCGGCGCGAATTCATGGAGAGCGACACGGTCCAGGACATCAGCATCATCGCGAGGATCGCGATTCCCGAGAACCAGGACAGACTCGCCTGTCCGTGCGGAACGACGATCGCGGCGGCCAGCAGCGGGCCGATCGAGTAGCCGACATGGCCGCCGATCTGGAACACGCCCTGCGCGAGACCTTGCTGGCCTGCGGCGGCGTGCCGGGCCATCCGGGTGGCTTCCGGATGAAACACCGCGGAGCCCGTCCCGACGAGAGCCGCCGAAGCCAGCACCATCGCGTAGCTCGACGCGAACGAGAGGCCGAGGATCCCGGCCAGCGTCGCTCCCATCCCGGCAACCATCGCGTGCGGCCACGGCCTCCGATCTGTCACATACCCGAGCAGCGGCTGCAGGAGAGAGGACGTGACCTGGAAGGCGAGCGTAATGAGGCCGATCTGCGCGAAGTCGAGGCCATAGGTCTCTTTCACCAGCGGATAGATCGCCGGGATCATCGACTGCAGCGTGTCGTTCAGGAGGTGTGCGACGCTCAGCGCCGCCAACACCGGCATGGCGGGACGGGCGGCGGATTGGACGAGTGCTGCAGCAGGCATGGGGCAGCCTATTGATGCGTCGACCGGCGCGTCAATCGACAAAGCTGCAACGCTGACAACGGCGCGCGACAGGCGGCTGTCCGGCGGCGACCCGCAGCAATCGGGTTCGCCCCGGGCACTTCACGCGCCTGCACGCGACGGTGACGCCTTGCGCAGACCACCGACCGGCCGCCGCATCGCCCGGCGGCCGGTGTCCGGGTCAGCCCGCCCGCGAGGCCGCCGCCACCGCCGTCAGGGCCGTCATGTTGACGATGCCGCGCACGGTGGTGGTGTGGGTGAGGATGTGGACCGGGGCGGCAGCACCCAGCAGGATCGGCCCGACGCTGATGCCCTGGCCGGCCACCACCTTGAGCGCGTTGAGGGTGATGTTGGCCGCGTCCAGGTTCGGCATCACCAGGAGGTTCGCCTCCCCGGTGAGGCGCGAATCCGGAAACACCCGCTCCATCAGCGGCCGGCTCAGCGCCGCGTCGGCCTGCATCTCGCCCTCGACCTCGAGGTCCGGCGCCCGCCCGGTTATGAGCGAGACCGCGCGGCGCATCTTCTCGGCCGACGGGTTGCGGGCGGTGCCGAAGCTCGAATGCGAGACGAGGGCCACCCGCGGGGTCTGGCCGAAGCGCCGCATCTCGGCCGCGGCGAGCAGCGTCATGTCGGCCAGTTCCTCCGCGCCCGGATCGAGGTGGATGTAGGGGTCGCAGATGAACAGCGTGTGCCGCGGCAGCTGCAGCAGGCTCATGGCGGTGAGCGCCTTCACGCCGGGCGCCATGCCGATCACCTCGCGCACGTGGCGCAGGTGGCTGTGATAGGAGCCGGTGCCGCCGCAGAGCAGGCCGTCGACCTTGCCGAGCCCGAGCAGCATCGCGCCCACCAGCGTCGGGTTGCGGCGCGCCTCCGCCAGCGCGACCTCGCGCGACAGGCCGTGGCGCTTGCGCTTCCCGTAATAGCCCTGCGCCGCCTCGGCCTGGAAGACCTCGTCGTCGAGGTCCTGCACGTCGACGTCGCGGCCGACCTCGATGCGCAGGCCCAAGGCCCGCATCTTGTCGGCGATGACCTCGCGCCGGCCGACCAGCACCGGACGGGCGAGGCCCTCGTCGACCACCACTTGGGCCGCGCGCAGCACCCGGTCGTCCTCGCCCTCGGCATAGGCCACGCGGGCGCGGGCGGCCTCGGTCGCCGCGGCGAAGACCGGCTGCATCACCGTGCCGGAGGTGTAGACGAGGCGCTCCAGCGAACGGCGGTAGGCCTCGACGTCGAGCATCGGCTTCGTCGCGACGCCGCTCTCGGTGGCGGCGAGCGCCACGGCCGGCGCCACCTTGGTGATCAGCCGCGGGTCGAACGGGCGCGGGATCAGGTAATCGGGGCCGAAGGCGATGTCCTGCGTGCCGTAGGCCGCCGTCACCACGTCCGACTGCTCGGCGCGGGCGAGTTCGGCGATGGCCTTCACCGCCGCGAGCTTCATCTCCTCGTTGATCGTGGTCGCACCGACATCGAGCGCGCCGCGGAAGATGAACGGGAAGCACAGGACGTTGTTGACCTGGTTCGGATAATCCGACCGGCCGGTGGCGATGATCGCGTCGGGGCGCACGGCCTTGGCGGCCTCCGGCCGGATCTCCGGCTCGGGGTTGGCGAGGGCCAGGATCAGGGGCTTGTCGGCCATGCCCTTGACCATCTCGGGCGTCAGCGCGCCGGCCGCCGAGAGGCCGAGGAAGATGTCGGCGCCCGGCACCGCGTCGGCGAGGGTCCGGGCCTCGGTCGCTTGCGCGTATTGCGCCTTCTGGGCGTCGAGGTTGTTGCGGCCCTGGTAGATCACGCCGCGGCTGTCGGTGACGAGCACCTTCGCCTTGTCGAGGCCGAGGCTGACGAGCAGGTTGAGGCACGCGATGGCGGCGGCCCCGGCACCCGAGCAGACGACGCGCACGTCCTCGATGCGCTTGCCGACCACTTCGAGGCCGTTGAGGATCGCCGCGGCGGCGATGATCGCGGTGCCGTGCTGGTCGTCGTGGAAGACCGGGATCTTCATCCGCTCACGCAGGCGGGTCTCGATCTCGAAGCATTCCGGCGCCTTGATGTCCTCGAGGTTGATGCCCCCGAAGGTCGGCTCCAGGCTCGCGATGATGTCGACGAGCTTGTCCGGGTCGGTCTCGTCGATCTCGATGTCGAAGACGTCGATGCCGGCGAACTTGCGGAACAGGCAGCCCTTGCCCTCCATCACCGGCTTGCCGGCGAGGGCGCCGATATTGCCCAGCCCCAGCACCGCGGTGCCGTTCGAGATCACCGCCACGAGGTTGCCGCGGGAGGTGAGTTCCGCGGCCTGGGCCGGGTCCTTCTCGATGGCGAGGCAGGCCGCGGCGACGCCCGGCGAGTAGGCGAGCGCGAGGTCGCGCTGCGTGCTCATGTCCTTGGTCGGCAGCACCGCGATCTTCCCCGGGGTCGGGAAGCGGTGATAGTCGAGGGCGGCCTTCTCGAGTTGCTCGTCCATGGGGTTCCTCCTGATGGGGGTGGGCTGGCGGCGCGCGGAGCCGTCTCCCGGCCGGCGCCATTCGTGGGCACCGATCGGGATGGCAACGCTCAAGGTTAGGGTCGTGATCCCGCCGGGCTGCGGTGGATCAGGGTCTGTTTCGGCCGCGAGAAGCCGTGGCCGGGACGTGAGATCCCCGCACGGTCGCTCGAATGACTTGGCCTCGAAAGTCGTTTGAAGATTTAGCGCGGGATCTCCCCTCTCCCGTGTGGGAGAGGGGCCGGGGGTGAGGGTGCTACGGTCCTGACTAAAGCTTAAACCGTTGTGCTGGCAGCGATACGGTTCAGACTTCTTGCTGTGCCGTCTCCACCCTCACCCCTACCCCTCTCCCACACGGGAGAGGGGATCCCGCGCTCTACTTGTCCAAGATCGGGTGGGGCGGCAGCGAGGTCGCCGTCCCACCCTGAAGATTGACCTCAATGCGCCTTCTTCTTCGGCATGTAGAGGTCGGTGATCGTGCCCTCGAAGGCCTCGGCCGCCATGCCGACCGTCTCCGACAGGGTCGGGTGCGGGTGGATGGTCATCCCGATATCCTCGGCATCCGCCCCCATCTCGATGGCGAGCGCGGCCTCGGCGATCAGGTCGCCGGCGGACGGGCCGACGATGCCGCAGCCGACGATACGGTTCGATTCCTCGTCGAACAGCACCTTGGTCAGGCCCTCGTCGCGCCCGAGCGACAGCGAGCGTCCGCTCGCCGCCCACGGGAACACGCCCTTGCCGACCTTGATGCCCTTGGCCTTGGCCTCGGTCTCGGACAGGCCGACCCAGGCCACCTCCGGATCGGTATAGGCCACCGACGGGATCACCTTGGCGTCGAAGAACGAGTTCTTGCCCGCGGCGGCTTCCGCCGCGACCTTGCCCTCGTGCACCGCCTTGTGGGCGAGCATCGGCTGGCCGACCACGTCGCCGATGGCGAAGATGTGGCCTGCGGTCGTGCGCATCTGCTTGTCGACCGGGATGAAGCCCCGCTCGTCCACCGCGACGCCGGCGGCTTCCGCGCCGATCAGCTTGCCGTTGGGACGGCGGCCGACCGAGACCAGGATCTTGTCGAAGGTGTCGGTCGCCGGCGCCGAGCCGCCCTCGAACGTCACCTTGAGGCCTTCCGGGGTCGCCTCGACGGCCGTGACCTTGGCCTTGAGGTGGATCGCCTCGTACTGCTTCGAGATCCGCTTGAACAGCGGCGTGACGATGTCCTTGTCGGCGCCCGGGATGATCTGGTCCATCAGCTCGACGATGGTCACCTTGGACCCGAGCGCGTGGTAGACCGTCGCCATCTCGAGGCCGATGATGCCGCCGCCGATGACCAGCAGGCGCTTCGGCACCCCGTCGAGTTCGAGCGCCCCGGTCGAGTCGATCACCCGCGGGTCGTCATGCGGGATGAACGGCATCTTGATCGGCTCGGAGCCGGCCGCGATGACCGCGTTGTCGAAGCCGATGATCTTCTTGGTACCCTCGTGCTCGACCTCGATCTGGTGCGGGCTGACGAAGCGGGCGGTGCCGGTCACCACCGTCACCTTGCGCTGCTTGGCGAGACCCCCGAGGCCGCCGGTCAGGCGCTTGACCACGCCCTCCTTCCAGCTGCGGAGCTGGTCGATGTCGATCTGCGGCGCGGCGAAGCTGATGCCGTGCGAGGCCATCGCCTGGCTCTCGTCGATCACCTTGGCCGCGTGGAGCAGCGCCTTCGAGGGGATGCAGCCGACGTTGAGACAGACCCCGCCGAGGCTCGGCCAGCGCTCGACCAGCACGACCTTCTTGCCGAGATCGGCGGCGCGGAACGCCGCCGTGTAGCCGCCGGGGCCGGCGCCGAGCACCAGTACCTCGGCCCGCATCTCCTCGCCGGAGACCGGGGCCGCGCCCTTCGGGGCGGGAGCGGCGGAGGCTCCCTGCCCGCCGGCGGTGGCGGGCGAGCCGTAGCCCGCCTGGCCCGCACCCGCCGCCAGCGGCGAGCCGCCGGCCGCTGCCGAGGCCGCCTTCTCGGCGACCGCAGGCTTCGCCGGGGCCGCAGCGGCCGCGCCCTCCAGCACCAGGAGCAGATCGCCCTGCGTGACCGTGTCGCCGGGCTTGATCTTCACCTCCGCGACCGTGCCGGCCACGGAGGAGGGGACGTCCATGGTCGCCTTGTCGGATTCCAGGACGACGATGGTGTCGTCGACCGCGATCGTGTCGCCGGCCTTGACCAGCACCTCGATCACCGGGACGTTCTTGAAGTCGCCGATATCCGGCAGACGGACTTCGTTGCTCATCGGATCACCTCGCTGCGTGATTCGTCAGACGACGAGGCGCCGGACGTCCTCGAGGACGTGGGCGAGGTGGCGGGTGAAGCGCGCGGCCAGCGCGCCGTCGATCACGCGGTGGTCGTAGGAGACCGAGAGCGGCAGCATCAGCCGCGGCTTGAACTCGGAGCCGTTCCAGACCGGCGCCATCTTGGAGCGCACCACGCCCAGGATCGCGACCTCGGGAGCGTTGACGAGCGGCGTGAAGCCGGTGCCGCCGATGCCGCCGAGCGACGAGATCGTGAAGGTGGCGCCCTGCATGTCGCCGCTGCCGAGCTTGCCGTCGCGGGCCTTCTTCGACAGCGAGCCGAGTTCCTGGCTGATCTCGACGATGCCCTTGCGGTCGGCGTCCTTGACCACCGGGACGACGAGGCCGTCCGGCGTGTCGACGGCGACGCCGATGTTGTAGTACTTCTTGAGGATCAGCGCGTCCTTCTCGGGGTTCAGCGACGAATTGAACTCCGGGTGCTGGCGCAGCGCCGAGACCGCGGCCTTGATCAGGAACGACAGCAGGGTGACGCGGTAGCCCTTGTCCTTGCCGGCGGTATCGAGCTCCTTGCGGTAGGCGTCGGTCTCGGTGATGTCCGACTCGTCCGAATGGGTGACGAGCGGCACGTTGAGCCAGGCGCGGTGCAGGTGCGGGCCGGAGATCTTCTTGATCCGCGGCAGCGGCTTGACCTCGGTCGGGCCGAACTTCGAGAAGTCGACCGCCGGAATCTCCGGGATGCCCATGCTGCCGGTGGCGACCGCAGTGCCTGCGGCCGGCGCGGGCGCGGCGGAGCGCACCAGCGTGCCCTTCACGTCCTCCTTGGTGATCCGGCCCTTCTCGCCGGAACCCTTGATGCCGTTGAGGTCGACGCCGAGTTCGCGGGCGAGCCGCCGCACGGCGGGGCTGGCATGGACGTTCGAGAAGTCCGGCGCCGACGAGGCCGGAGCGGCCGGGGCCGGGGGAGCGGCGGGCTTCGCCGGGTCCGGCTCCTGCTGCGGCATCAGCGCGGCGGTATCGGCGGACGGGGCGGCGCCGGCGGCAGGCGTGGCCGCCGCGGCGGCGGCCGGGGCCTTCGCCTCGCCCTCGCCCTTCAGCAGCAGGACCGCGCTGCCCTCGCTCACCGTGTCGCCGACCTTGACCAGGATCTTCTCGATCACGCCGGCCGACGGGGAGGGCACCTCCATCGTCGCCTTGTCGGATTCAAGCGACACGATCGGGTCCTCGGCCCCGATGGTGTCACCCTCCTTCACCAGGATCTCGATGATCGGGATGTCCTTAAAATCACCGATATCCGGGATCTTGACCTCGATCGACACTGCGCACTCTCCCAGTTTATTCGCTCAAGATATTTTATGCAGATGGAACTCTTGGCGCGCGAGGCGCCCCATTCCCTGACATCCGCAGGGTCGTCAGGGCGAATCCCTTTGAGAACGAAACGCGGGATCCCCTCTCCCGAGTGGGAGAGGGGTAGGGGTGAGGGTGCTACGGTTCCGCAGAACACTGAACCGTTCCGCTCCGCTGTCAGCACGACGTCACGAGCCCGATTCAGGACCGTAGCACCCTCACCCCCGGCCCCTCTCCCACTCGGGAGAGGGGAGCCCCGCGCCTTATCCTGTCCCGGACACCACCCCTGGGGCATCCGGGAGAGGCGGCCTCGCGCGTCTCAGCCGATCAGACCGTCCAGGGGGCCGGCTTCTCCGGGTTCAGCCCGTACTTGGCGATCGCCTCGGCGACCTTGGCGGCCGGCACGGCGCCCTCCTCGGCCAGGCTCTTGAGCGCCGCGACGACGACCCAGTAGCGGTTGACCTCGAAGAACTCGCGCAGGCGCACCCGGTAATCCGAGCGGCCGAAGCCGTCGGTGCCGAGCACCTTGTAGCGGCCCGGCACGTAGGGGCGGATCTGGTCGGCGAAGAGACGCATGTAGTCGGTCGCCGCGATCACCGGGCCCTGGCGGCCCGACAGGCAGGTCTCGACGTAGGACGTCTTCTGCGTCTCGGTCGGGTGGAGCATGTTCCAGCGCTCCACCGCCATCGCCTCGCGGCGCAACTCCGTGAAGCTCGGGCAGGACCAGATGTCGGCCGCAACGCCGAAATCCTGCTCCAGGAGCTCGGCCCCGGCGATGACCTCGCGCAGGATCGTGCCCGAGCCCATCAGCTGGACGCGGTTCGCGGCGCCGGCCTTGCCCTCGCGGAACAGGTACATCCCCTTGAGGATCCCGGCCTCGGCCCCTTCGGGCATGCCGGGATGCTCGTAGTTCTCGTTCATCACCGTGATGTAGTAGAACACGTCCTCCTGCTCGGCATACATCCGGCGCAGGCCGTCCTGCACGATCACCGCCACCTCGTAGGAGAAGGTCGGGTCGTAGGAGACGCAGTTCGGGATGGTGGCCGAGATCAGGTGGCTGTGCCCGTCCTCGTGCTGGAGGCCCTCGCCGTTCAGCGTCGTGCGGCCGGCGGTGCCGCCGATCATGAAGCCGCGGGCGCGCATGTCGCCGGCGGCCCAGGCGAGGTCGCCGATGCGCTGGAACCCGAACATCGAGTAGTAGATGTAGAACGGGATCGTCGGCGCGTCGGAATGCGAGTACGAGGTCGCGGCCGCGATCCAGGACGACATCGCGCCGGCCTCGTTGATGCCCTCCTGGAGCATCTGGCCCTTCTCGTCCTCGCGGTAGTACATCAGCTGGTTGGCGTCTTCGGGCCGGTAGAGCTGGCCGACCTGGCTGAAGATGCCGAACTGCCGGAACATGCCCTCCATGCCGAAGGTCCGGCTCTCGTCGGGCACGATCGGCACGATGCGGTTGCCGATGTTCTTGTCGCGAAGCAGGGTGTTGAGCACCCGCACGAAGGCCATGGTGGTGGAGATCTCGCGGCCCGCGGTCTCCTTCAGCTGGGCCGAGAAGGCGTCCAGCGGCGGGATCTGAAGCGCCTGAGACTTCGCGCGCCGCGCCGGCAGCGGGCCGCCGAGGGCCTTGCGGCGGGCCATGAGATACTCGTGCTCCGGCGACCCCTCGGGGAAGCGGATGAACGGGATCTCGGCGATCTGGTCGTCGTTGAGGTCGATCTGGAAGCGGTCGCGGAACTGCTTGAGCACCGCCTCGCCCATCTTCTTCTGCTGATGGGTGATGTTCTGCGCCTCACCGGCCTCGCCCATGCCGTAGCCCTTGACGGTCTTGGCGAGGATGAGGGTCGGCTGGCCCTTGTGCTTCACCGCCGCCGAGTAGGCCGCGAACACCTTGCTCGGATCGTGGCCGCCGCGGGTGAGGCGCCAGATGTCCTCGTCGCTCCAGTCCTTCACCAGGGCAGCGGTCTCCGGGTACTTGCCGAAGAAGTGCTCGCGGATGTAGGCGCCGTTCTTCGACTTGAAGTCCTGGTACTCGCCGTCGACGCACTCCTCCATCAGGCGCGCCAGCATGCCGGAGGTGTCGCGGGCGAGGAGCTGGTCCCAGCCCGAGCCCCACAGCACCTTGATGACGTTCCAGCCGGCGCCGCGGAAGTTGGCCTCGAGCTCCTGGACGATCTTGCCGTTGCCGCGCACCGGGCCGTCGAGGCGCTGCAGGTTGCAGTTGATGACGAAGACCAGGTTGTCGAGCTTCTCGCGCGCCGCGAGCGAGATCGCGCCGAGCGATTCCGGCTCGTCCATCTCGCCGTCGCCCATGAAGGCCCAAACCTTACGGCCGTCGGTCTGCGCGAGCCCGCGATGGTGCAGGTAGCGGAGATACCGCGCCTGGTAGATCGCCATCAGGGGGCCGAGGCCCATCGAGACGGTCGGGAACTGCCAGAAATCCGGCATCAGCCAGGGATGGGGATAGGAGGAGAGGCCCTTGCCGCCGACTTCCTGGCGGAAGCTCAGCATCTGCTCCTCGGTCAGGCGCCCTTCCAGGTAGGCGCGGGCGTAGATGCCCGGCGAGGAATGGCCCTGGACGTAGATCAGGTCGCCGCCGCGCTCCCCCTCGGCGCCGTGCCAGAAATGCATGAAGCCGGTGTCGTAGAGGGTCGCGGCGGACTGGAAGCTGGCGATGTGGCCGCCGAGCTCCGACGAATCCTTGTTGTTGCGCAGGATGATCGCGATGGCGTTCCAGCGGATCGCCGAGCGGATGCGGTGCTCGATCACCCGGTCGCCCGGATGGGGGGGCTGCTTGTCGACCGGGATCGTGTTCAGGTACGCCGTATTGGCCGAGTACGGCACCGGCGCGCCCTTCTTGCGGGCGCCCTCGATGACCTGCTCGATGAGGAAGTGCGCCCGGTCCGGGCCTTCGACCTCCAGCACGCCGTCGAGCGAGTCGAGCCACTCCTGGGTCTCGACCGGGTCGAGATCGCGACTGCGTTCCACGTTGTCCTCCCTAAGGTCATACTCGTTTGGTGGGCCGAGCTGCCGCAGGCGTCAGCATCGTTCGTGCCACCGCTATGCTTTCGCAGCTCATCAAGGATTGCAAGGCTTTAGCCGATGCGACGGTCGCGGGCGTTCCGGCGGTTCGCATCGCCTGCATCGGTGCAGTGCGGGAAACCGGAACCACCGCGAAGCGCGGCCGACATCACGAGTCGGACTTGGCCGTCGGCGCGGTCGAGCCGCCGAACCCCTGCTGGAACATCTTGAGGAAAAGATTCTGCATCTGATCGGCATTCTGCGGGAAGACCGAGAACCAGCTGCGCATGATCGCGTCGGGCGAGAACCGGTCCATCTCGGCCAGCATGCGCCGCTCGACCTCGGCCATCACCGCCGCCTGCATCGGTTCCACGTTGGGAAGTCCAACGAACTGGCGGGCCTCGACCGGGGTGCAATCGACCTCGACGCGGAACTTCATCGTACTCTTCCTCCGGGTCCCGGTCCGAGCTTAGAGCACCTTTCGGTCGCGGTGGGAACCGGCCCGGATGCAAAAAACTGCGGTGATATCAACGACCTAGTCTAACACGCGAGGGGACGGCCGCGCGCGCTTCTCCGCCTTGCGGCCTACGACGAAGGTCGTATGCGCCCCCTCGACGATTCCGGCGGCGTTGTAAAGCCACATTGTTACGGGTCGGCCATTCTGTCACCGGCCGTCGCGCCGCTCGCCCGGGGCGTGTCGCTCGCCCAGGGGGCTGCGGCGAGCCGCCGTTCCAGGAACGCCACCAGGGCGGTGACCCGGGCGGGCCGGGCGGCACCCGGCGGCATCAGCAGGTTGAGCCCGACCGGCGGCGGCGACCAGCCCGGCATCACCCGCTCGAGCCGCCCGGCGCGCAGGTCGTCCCAGACCAGGAAGTCGGGCTGCACCGCGAGGCCGAGGCCGGCGCGGAGCGCCGGGGTCAGCGCGTCGGCGTTGTTCGCCCGCAGCCGCCCGGCCGGCGTCACGGTCGCCTCCGCGCCGGTCGCGTCGTGGAAGTGCCAGCGCTCCGGGTTCGGCAGGTAGGCGTAGCCGAGGCAGGCATGGTTCTGGAGCTCGCGCGGATGCCCGGGCCGCCCGGCCCGGTCGAGATAGGCGGGGGCTGCCACCAGCGAGCGGCCGACGGCGCAGAGGCGGCGCAGGCGCAGGCTCGAATCGGCGAGCGCCGCGATGCGCAGGCCGAGGTCGAAGCCGCCGCCGACGAGGTCGACCTGCGCGTCGCTGAGGTGCAGGTCGACCGCGACGTCCGGGTGCGCCGCGAGGAAGTCGGGCAGAAGCGGCGCCACGTGGGCGAGCCCGAACGACATCGGGGCGGCGAGGCGCACGAGGCCCCGCGGCGAGGCCGACTGCGCCAGGGCCTCGGCCTCCGCGGCCTCGCCGGCCGCCAGGATGCGGGCGGCGCCGTCGAGGGCGAGGCGCCCGGCCTCGGTGAGGGCGAGACGGCGCGAGGTGCGGTGCAGGAGGGCGGCGCCGAGGCGCCGTTCGAGCCGGCTCACCGCCTTCGAGACCGTCGCCTTCGACAGGCCGAGCTCGGTCGCGGCGCGGGAGAACGAAGCGGTCTGCGCCACCCGGGCGAAGATCGCCCAGGCCTCGAAATCGGGCAGGGCCATGGCGGCTCCCAGGAGGCTTCTTGCAGAAACGATGGGTTTCGATTGTTTCTATTTCTGGCCGTCGGGGCAAGTCCTAGATTGCCTCCATCGCGGCGGTCCCGACGGATCGCCCTCCAGGAGCCACCGGCCATGACCACGACCGCCACCTCCGCCGGCATCGTCTCGGCGGGCTTGCATCACGTCACCGCCATCTCGGGCCCGGCGCGCCGGAACCTCGACTTCTATACCCGGGTCCTCGGGCTGCGGCTGGTGAAGAAGACCGTCAATTTCGACGATCCCGGCACCTACCACCTCTATTACGGCGACGCGGACGGCGCGCCCGGCACCATCCTGACCTTCTTCCCCTGGGAGCACGTCGCCCCGGGCCGGGTCGGGGTCGGGCAGACCGAGGAGACGGCGTTCCGGGTGTCCGAGGGCTCGATCGGCTACTGGACGCATCGCCTGGTCGCGGCGGGCATCGCCTTCGAGGCGCCGGCCAAGGTCTTCGGCGAGACGGTGCTGCCGTTCCGCGACCCCGACGGGATGCGCCTCGCCCTCGTCGGCGTGCCGGGTGCCGAGGCCGAGCCGGCCTGGAGCGGGTCCGAGGTGCCGCCCGAGCACGCGGTGCGGGGCTTCCACGGCGTCACGCTGATGCTGCGCCACGCCGCTCCCACCGCCCGGGTGCTGACCGAGGTGTTCGGCTTCTCGGAGACCGGGCGCGAGGGCGCGCTCACCCGCTATCGGGGCACGGCCGGGCTCGGAGCGTCCGTCACGCTCCGGGAGGCCGGCGACTTCCTGCCCGGCCGCTCCGGCGGCGGCTCGGTGCACCACGTCGCCTTCCGGGCGGCGGACGATGCGGCGCAAGCCGCGATGGCGGAGCGGGCCGGGGCGCTCGGGCTGCAGGTGACCGAGCAGCGCGACCGCAACTACTTCCGCTCGGTCTACTTCCGCGAGCCCGGCGGCGTGCTGTTCGAGATCGCCACCGACGATCCGGGCTTTTCCGCCGACGAGCCGGCGGAGGCCCTGGGCGCCGACCTGAAGCTGCCGGCCTTCCTCGAGCCGCACCGGGCCGAGATCGAGCGGGTGCTGCCGGCGCTGGCGTGAGGGGCGGCGGCCCGGGCCTGACGGTCCGGGCCGCCCGATAACCACCGGTTAACCAAACATGGTTACCCAAACCTTCCTGGATTTCTGGGAAGCTCGGGTCATGGTGGATCAGAACGACGTCGCCGCCGCGCCGGCCGCGGCACCCTCGACGACAGGCGGTTCCGCGGCCCCGGCCGGGCTTTCCCGGCCGCATTCGTGGCTGAACCCGAAGCTGAAGACGACGACCGCGGCCGGGCTGCTCTGTGCGGCCTGCATCGGCGCGCTCGCCGGCGGCGCCACGGTGGCGCTGATGAACGCCGCCCAGGGCGGCGGGGCCGGCATCCCGCAGGCCGAGTGGGCACGGCTCTCGGGCCGGGTCGAGACCGGGGCCACCGAGGCGACCCGCCTCACCACCGATCTCTCGCTCCTGCGCGACCGCGCAGCACAGGCCCAGGAGGCCGCCGACAAGGGCCGGGTCGAGACCGGCGCCCGCCTCGGGCAGGTCTCCGAGCGGCTGGAGCGGCTGCACCGCCAGGAAGCCGACCTCGCCGGCAAGGTCGTGGCCGTGGCCGACCGCCTCGCCGCCATGGCCGAGCGCCAGGAGCACGCCGACCGCGAGCAGGCGGTCCGCCTCGCGGCCCTCACGGACAAGCTGGAGAAGCGTCAGGCGCCGGTCGCCGCGGCGCCGACGGTTCCGGTGCCGGTGGCCGCCGCTCCCGCCGCGGTGGCGAGCCCGGTCGCGCCCGGTCCCACGGCGCAAAGGCACGTCGCGGCGGCGGAGCCGGCCCTGACCGGCAGCCTGCCCGACAAGCCCGCCGACAAGGCGAAGCCGGCCACCATCGAGACCTGGATCCTCCGCGACGTCTACGACGGGGTGGCGATGATCGAGAACCGCAACCGCCGCTTGGTCGAGGTCGGCCCGGGCGACACGCTGCCCGGTGCCGGTCGGGTCGAGGCGATCGAGCGCCGCGGCAGGAGCTGGGTCGTGGTCACCAGCAAGGGGCTCATCACCCCGCAGGCCTGGTAGGCGCGACGCCGAATCAGGCGTGCTGCAGCGCCTGCGGCTCCGGATCGGCCGGCGCGGGCTCCTTGGCCGGCAGGAAGCCGGCCGCCGCACGCCGGCGGCCGCGGGCCTTCGCCTCGGTCTGCGCGGCCTTGGTGGGATGGAGAAGCTCGGCGAGGCAGGCGAGGCCTTCGGTGTCGTCGAGGTTCCGTGACTCGAAGTCGGGCATGGTGGTCCCCCGGGCGCGCGGCCCGTGGCTGGTGGGGGGTACGCAGTACTCACGCTTGAGGAACAGTAACGGCGAAGAACTCAGACAGTTCCGCACCGCGCATCGCCGCGCAAGGAAAACTTCGAGCCCACCACCCAAAGATGGAGGTGGCCTCGCGCAGCGATGCCCAAGCGTCTAGCTTTGCAACCGGAGGATCGCGGTGCGCCAACGCACGCCGGGCATTGTGCGGTGCACGCTGGGTCTGCCTGCATTGCAGCGAATCAGGAGGCCGGGCGCCCGGTCGTCAGGGCCGCTCGTCGCGCCGGATGCTTCCCAACCCGTTGCGCCGGGAAACGGTTCCGCGGTCGCGACGGCCATGTGTTGCACGGGCCCGGCCGCTCGCGTCCGACGATCGCCGCGAGGCGCCGTCCGCGCGTGCGAGGCGAGGGTCCGAGATCTCCTCGCGGACGCTCCGGTCAGCCGCGGGCCTCGGTGGCGGCCCGGGCGGACTGGGCCATGCGGATCAGCTCCCGCGCGGTGAGCTCGTGATGCTCGGGCGGCTCCGGCTCGCCCCGGACCCCTACGGCCTCGCGGACCATGGCCGTGCGCTGCGTGCGCCGGGTGAGCCCGGCCCGCCATGCCTGCGCCAACGCTATCATGGGCGCCCCTCCCGTGATGTCCAATAAAGGCTAACAAACCTTCGCCGTGCGATAAAGTCTTGACAGGACGATTGTTCGCTCATCCGGGTGCGGGAGGGGCCCCGCCCGGGGTGCCAAGTGCCTGATGCTGCCGCATGATTGGTCCGCCGGCGGCGCGGGGGCGGATGGAGGAATCCTGTCCTGGCTCTATGCTGGTGCGGGAGCGCCCCGGCGAATCAGCGGGTATCCTCGCGCAGGAGCTCGGTATTGATGGCGAAGGCCGCCATGGCGCCCTCGGCGGCGGCGACGATGGCGAGCTGGACGCGCCGCGACGCATCCCCCGCCACGTAGAGGCCCGGCACGTTCGTCTCCTCGTAGTCGCCGGTCGGCACCGTGCCCTTGCGCGACAGGTCGCAGCCGAGCCGCTCGACGAGGGGGGAGGGAATGCAGGGCCCGGTGGTGAAGAACAGGGCGCCGCAGGCCAGCGCCTCGCCGTCGCGCAGGCGGACCTTCGCGAATCGCCCGTCCTCGCCCTCGAGCCGGGCGACCCTGCGCTCCTCGATCCGGACGCCGTGGCGGGCGAGGCGGTCGCGCTCCGCGGGGTCGAGGTCGCAGGGCCCATCGGTGCAGAGCGTGAGGTCGCGGCTCCAGGCGGTCAGTTCGAGGGCGAGACCTTTGCCCGCGTCGCCCGGGCCGTAGACGGCGAGCGGCCGGTCGCGGTTCTCGTAGCCGTCGCAATAGGGGCAGTGATGGACGCCGTGGCCCCAGAACTCCGAGAACCCCTCGATCGCCGGCAGGTCGGTGCGCAGGCCGGTGGCGAGGATCATCCGGCGGCCGTCCGCCCGGCGCTGGTCCTCCATCACCACCCGGAAGCCGTCCGGCGACCGCACCGCGTCGACGACGCGCCCGTCCCAGACCTCGACGGTGTCGTAGGCGGCGAGCTCCCGGCGGCCCTCGTCGCGCAAGGCGCCGGGCCCGCGCCCGTCGCGGCCGAGGAAGCCGTGCATGCGCGGTGTCACCGCGTTGCGCGGGTGGCCGGCATCGATCAGCAGCACCCGGCGCCGGCAGCGCCCGAGGATGAGGGCGGCGGACAGGCCCGCCGGCCCCCCGCCCACGATGATCACGTCCCGCATGTCGCCGTCCCGCACGCCGTCGTCTGAGGGTAGACGCACCGGCGGCAGGCCGGGTTCGCCGTACGGACAACGAAAAAAGGGCGCTCGCGCGCCCTTCCTCGTCGTCCGTCCCGGGATTCGCGATCAGGCCGCGGCGGTGTTGGTGGCGATGCCCTTCTCGGTCAGCATCTGCTGCAGCTCGCCGGACTGGAACATCTCGCGGGTGATGTCGCAGCCGCCGACGAACTCGCCCTTGACGTAGACCTGCGGGATGGTCGGCCACTGCGAGAAGGCCTTGATGCCCTCGCGGATCTCCATGTCCTCGAGCACGTTCACGCCCTTGAACGGCACGCCGAGGTAGTTGAGGATCTGGGCCACCTGGCCCGAGAAGCCGCACATCGGGAATTGCGGCGTGCCCTTCATGAACACCACCACGTCCTGGGACTTGATCTCGGTCTCGATGCGGCTGTTGACGTCGGTCATGGCTCTACCCCTGTGTGGGCTCTAGCTAGTGATGGTCGTTCGGGTTTTGCAAGATGGAGGCGAGGCGCAGGAGCGCCCAGTGGAGGGTGAAATCCTCGCCCATCAGCTCTTCGGGCGTGAACGGGTTCTCGTCGGGCAGCCCGACGGCCAGCAGCTTACCCCAGACTGCCAGTTCGGCCGCGGCGAGCTTCGCCGCGTCGCGCCAGAGGCCGTTCCAGCGGATCCGCTGCCGCATTGATGGCGTATAGCGCCGACTGCTCGTCGCGTGGAACGCGACGATCTCGGCCGGCCAGGAGCGCATCGACTGCGCGGTCGGGGTCGAGAAGTACTTCAGGAGGTTGACCAGCATGGCCCGGAGGGCGCTTTCGACCGCCCTGATCTCCGACAGCCCCACGCTCTCGAACTCCTCGATGACGTTGTCCCAGTCGAGGGCGTTCGAGAGGTCGGGGCGCGCCCCGAGAGCGCGGAGGGCCGCCGCCTGCTGCTCGGCCCAGGCGACGACATCCTCGTCGTAGAGGCTCGGCTGATCCGTGCGGATCTCGTCCATGCGGCGGCCCTCCGAGGGCGTCGATCCTAGGGCGTCAATCCTGAGGCACGCCCGTGGTCAGGGCAAGGGCGTGCAGCACCCCGCCCATGCGCCCCTGGAGCGCGCCGTAGACCATCTGGTGCTGCTGCACCCGCGACTTGCCCTTGAACGCCGCCGACACGACGGTGGCGGCGTAGTGGTCGCCGTCGCCGGCGAGGTCGCGGATCTCGACCGTGGCGTCGGGCAGGGCCTCCTTGATCATCGCCTCGATCTCGCGGGCATCCATCGGCATCGGGGTCGTCTCCTTGTTCGAGAATCTTATTCGGTCACCGGCTTTGAAGCCTCTGGCGGATAAAACGAGGCGGTGATCGTCTTCATACGCTGCAATCTCGAAATCGGTCTTCGCACTGGCACGGGTCCCCCTCTCCCGTTTGGGAGAGGGGACAGGGGATCGAAGATCCCGCGTGAGGGTGGCTCGGCTTCCGCAAGGACCCTGATCCGTCGAGCTGCGCAGCTCGACGCTCTCAGTTTCACACTGAACCGAGCCACCCTCGCGCGATCTTCGATCGCCCCTACCCCTCTCCCACACCTTGCAGCGATACCGGGCAAGCCCGGCATCGCCTGGAGAGGGGATCCCGTGCCCAAAAATATGATCGTGACATCATGCGTTTGGGAGCGGTTCCTGTTTAGGCCGCGTCGGCCGCCGGACCCGCCATGTAGCCCGGAAGCCAGCCCTCGTGCGCCTTGCGCAGGGTGTCCAGCGCGACGATCTCGTCGCCCGGCAGGGTCAGTGAATCGGCGCCGGTGACGCCGATCACCGCCGCGTCGATGCCCTGCGCGCTCGCGCTGTAGAGCAGGTCGGCGACCGCGTCGGGCTCCACCGCCAGGAGGTAGCGGCCCTGGTCCTCGCCGAACAGGTAGGCGTGGCAGGCCACCGGCAGCGGGCATTCGGGGAGCACGGCGCCGATATTGCCGGCGAGCGCCATCTCGGCCACCGCGACGGCCAGCCCGCCGTCGGAGAGGTCGTGGACGGTGTCGACGAGGCCCGAGGTGATGAGCCCGCGCACGAAGTCGCCGTTGCGCTTCTCGGCGGCGAGATCGACCGGGGGCGGCGCCCCCTCTTCGCGGCCGCAGATCGTGGCGAGGTACGCCGACTGGCCGAGCCAGCCCTTGGTGGCGCCGATCAGCACCAGGGCGTCGCCGTCGCGCTTGAACGCCACCGTGGCGATGCGGTTCACGTCGTCGACCACGCCGACGCCGCCGATCGACGGGGTCGGCAGGATGCCCACGCCCTCGGTCTCGTTGTAGAGCGAGACGTTGCCGGACACGACCGGGAAGTCGAGGGCGCGGCAGGCCTCGCCGATGCCCTGGATGCAGCCGACGAACTGGCCCATCACCTCCGGCTTCTCCGGGTTGCCGAAGTTGAGGTTGTCGGTGATGGCGAGCGGACGGCCGCCGACCGCCGTGATGTTGCGCCAGGCTTCCGCCACCGCCTGCTTGCCGCCCTCGACCGGATCGGCCTCGCAGTAGCGCGGGGTCACGTCGGTGGTGAGCGCCAGGCCCTTCGGCCCGTCCTCGACCCGCACCACCGCGGCGTCGCCGCCGGGCTTCTCGACGGTGTTGCCGAGGATGAAGTGGTCGTACTGCTCGTAGACCCAGCGCTTCGAGCACAGGTCCGGCGAGCCGACGAGCCTCGTGAGCGCGTCGACGTTGCGCATCGGCGCCGCCACGTCCTCCGCCTTGATCTCGGGCTGGTAGGCGTTCTGGCGGTGCGGCCGGTCGTAGAGCGGCGCCTCGTCGCCGAGTTCCTTGATCGGCAGGTCGGCCACCGTCTCGCCGCCGTGCTTGATGACGAAGCGTAAGCTGTCGGTGGTGTGGCCGATGATCGCGAAGTCGAGGCCCCACTTCACGAAGATGGCCTCGGCCTCCCGCTCCATGCCGGGCTTGAGCACCATGAGCATGCGCTCCTGGCTCTCCGACAGCATCATCTCGTAAGGAGTCATGCCGGGCTCGCGGGTCGGCACCGCGTCGAGGTTCAGCTCCACCCCGAGATTGCCCTTGGCGCCCATCTCGACCGCCGAGCAGGTCAGGCCCGCAGCCCCCATGTCCTGGATCGCGATCACCGCGCCCGAGGCCATCAGCTCCAGGCAGGCCTCGAGCAGCAGCTTCTCGGCGAAGGGGTCGCCGACCTGCACGGTCGGGCGCTTCTCCTCCGACGAGGCGTCGAAGGCGGCCGACGCCATGGTGGCGCCGTGGATGCCGTCGCGGCCGGTCTTCGAGCCGAGATAGACGATCGGGTTACCGACGCCCGTGGCGGCGGCGTAGAAGATCGCGTCGGTCTTCGCGAGGCCGACCGCCATGGCGTTGACCAGGATGTTGCCGTCGTAGCGGGTGTGGAAGCCCACCGCCCCGCCGACCGTCGGCACGCCGAAGGAATTGCCGTAGCCGCCGATGCCCGCGACCACACCCGAGACGAGGTGGGGCGTGCGCGGATGGTCCGGCGAGCCGAAGCGGAGCGCGTTCAAGGCCGCGATCGGCCGCGCGCCCATGGTGAAGACGTCGCGCAGGATGCCGCCGACCCCGGTGCCCGCGCCCTGGTAGGGCTCGATGAAGCTCGGGTGGTTGTGGCTCTCCATCTTGAACACGCAGGCGAGGCCGTCGCCGATGTCGATGACGCCGGCATTCTCGCCCGGGCCCTGGATCACCCACGGCGCCTTGGTCGGCAGCGTCTTCAGGTGAAGGCGCGAGGACTTGTACGAGCAATGCTCGTTCCACATCGCCGAGACGATGCCGAGCTCGGTGATGGTCGGCTCGCGCCCGATCAGCCCGACGAAGCGCTGGTACTCGTCCTCGGTCAGGCCGTGCTGGCGCACGAGCTCGGGCGTGATGGAGACGTCGTTGCGGATCATGCGGCATCCTCTCGCCGGTCGGGCGGCCCTGCTGCCCGTGCGCTTACTGCCTGTGGGGACCGAAAGGCAACTCGCGCGAATGCGGGAGAGCCCCTCAGGCGGCCTGGGCGGCGGCGATCGCGTGGCGCCGCCGGCTGCGGCGGCGGCCGAGATAGAGCAGGAGACCCGTCACCCCGAAGAGCGGCAGGGCGAGCGCCGCCGCCGTGAACGCCACCGTCCCGAGCGGCCCGAAGAAGCGGCCCTCGTGCAGGGCGAGCATGCTGCCGGTGAGCCTGAGCCCGAGCGGCCGCTCGGCGTAGAGGTCGCGGGATTCGAGGCTCCCGTCGGGGCGGAAGCGCCACTCGTCGCGGGCCTGGAAATGGGCGGCATCGGGCGCCACGGCGCGGATGCGGACCGTCTCGCCTTCGCGGACGGGCGCGAGCGAGGCGGTGGCGTAGCGCCCGTTCGTCGCCGCAGCGAAGGCCGCGAAGGCTGGATCGAGGGAGGCGGGCGCGCCCTCGCGCCTGTCCATGCCCTTGTCCAAGCCCTTGCCCCGGGCCTGCGCGGCGGCGGGCGGCCGGCCGGTGAGCAGGACCGTCGCCCCGTCGCGGTACCAACCGTATGACCACCACAGGCCGGTGAGCGCCATCACCAGGTAGAGCACCAGCGCCCAGGTGCCGACGACCGCGTGCAGCGACCAGTACAGCGCCCGGCCGCGGCGGTTGAGTGCCGGCTTCAGCCAGACCCGCCAGTCGCGCCGGCCCTTCGGCCAGCGCAGGTACAGGCCCGACAGCGCGAGATAGACGAGCGCCAGCGCCGAGGCGCCGGTGATCGTGCGCCCCCAGCCGTCGCCGTGGCCGGGCAGGAGCAGCCAGCGGTGCAGCCGCCGCACGTCGTCGAAGAAAGCCTCGCCCCGCGCCGGCCCGAGGATCTTTCCGTCGTAGGGGTCGACGTAGGTCTCGCTCCCCCGGCCCGGGCCGTCGGCGAGGCGGACCCGCGCCGCGCGGTCGGGAGCGCCGCTCAAGACCATCAGCGTCACCCGCCGCCCCGGCGCCTCGTCCTTCAGGCGGGCGACCAGCCCGTCCGGCGTCAGCCGCGGGCCCTCCCGCACCGGGACGGCGACGATGCCGGGGCTGAGCGCCTCCGTCACCGCGTCCTCGAGGCTGAGCAGGCCCCCGGTGGCCCCGATCACCATCAGGACGAGGCCGGCGGTCAGGCCGAGGAGCCAGTGGAACTGGAACAGGACGTTCCTCACCGGCGGCATCCCTTGCGGCACCCTCGGCGGGCCGGGGCCGCCCTCGTCGCGGCGGCCGCGTCGGGCTGAAACATGGTCGGTCGTCCCGCGTCGCGTCCGGCCGACGGATCCCCGCCGAAAGATCGCCGGTCGTGAATCGTCGTCTCCGCGACGCTTATGCCGTGACCGAACCGAGTGTCAACGATCCTCCGCCGGATCGAAGACGTGAGTTTCATTATAATGATTCCAATTTTCATCAATGAATGATGTATAGTCTAAGTATATGTTTGCCGACAACGTGCATATTACCTGTAAGATGGAGCCGCGGCGCGCCGGTCGTGGTTTTCGTCTTGACGGGATTGGATCCCGGGCCGGATCCTCTGTCCCGGCAAGACGGCGCCGGCCCGGACGGGACCCGAGACGACCGCGGCCGAGAGGAGAGGAAAGCATGACGCCCATCCGCCAGGCGCTGCGCGGCGCCGTCCTCGTCTTCAGCCTGTGCGGCCCCGCCGCCGCGCAGGAGACGGTGAAGATCGCCTTCATCGATCCGCTCTCGGGCGGCGGCGCGCCGACCGGCGAGGCGGGCCTGCGCCACTTCCAGTACATGGCCGAGGTGCTGAACGGCCGCCAGAAGAATTTCCGCTTCGAGGTGCTGGCCTACGACAACAAGGTCAACCCGCAGGAGACCCTGATCGCCGCCCAGAAGGGCATCGATGCCGGCGCCCGGGTGCTGGTGCAGGGCAACGGCTCCTCGGCCGCCGCGGCGCTCACCGAGTTCGTCGCCAAGCACAACGAGCGCAACCCCGACCGCCAGGTCATCTACATCAACTACTCGGCGGTCGATCCCTCGCTCACCAACGAGAAATGCAACTACTGGCACTTCCGCTTCGATGCCAACTCGGACATCAAGATGGAGGCGCTGACGAGCTTCATGAAGACGCGGCCCGAGATTAAAAAAGTCTACCTGATCAACCAGGATTACTCGTTCGGCCAGTCGGTGCGGCGGGAGGCGCGGGCGATGCTGAAGGCCAAGCGCCCCGACATCGAGATCGTCGGCGACGAGGTGACGCCGCTGCAGAAGGTCAACGACTTCGCGCCCTACATCGCCAAGATCCGGGCCTCCGGCGCCGATTCGGTCATCACCGGCAACTGGGCCCAGGACTTCAACCTGCTGCTCAAGGCGGCGGCCGAGGCGGGGCTGCAGGCGGGCTTCTACACCTACTACGCCGGTGGCACCGGCGGTCCGAGCGTGGTGCGCCAGACCGGGCTCGCCCACCGGGTGTTCGAGGTGACGCAGGGCGGCGCCAACGAGGGCGACGCCGCCGCGCAGGAATTCGAGGCCGCGTTCCGGGCCCGCACCGGCACCGGGGTGATCTATCCGCGCGCCCTCAACGCGATGAACGCCCTGCTGACCGCGATGCAGGAGGCCGGCTCGTCCGAGGCGCGCAAGGTGGCGCCGAAGCTCGAGCAGGCCCGTCTCAAGCCGTATGTCGGCAGCGAGGGCTACGTGCGGCCCGACGACCACCAGTATTTCCAGACGATGTTCGTCTCCTCCTTCGGCCCGATGGAGAAGGGAATGCGCTTCGACGAGGAGGGCACCGGCTGGGGCTGGAAGATGGCCGGCCGGGTCGAGACGAAGGACACGGTGGTGCCGACCACCTGCCGGATGAACCGGCCGGGCTGAAGGCGGAGCGGGCTCTTCGGGCCGCGCTCCCCTCAGCGGGCCCGGTCCGCTTCCGTCAGCGCGTCCAGGAAGGCGTCGAGCATGGCGGCCGCGAAGGCCTCCATGTTGGCGGCGCGGTCGCCGTGGCCGGTCTCGAGGGTCAGACGGCGGTGTGCCGGTCCGACGACCGCCAGGCAGGTATGGCCGGCGGCGTCGCCGTAGCGGTTGCCGCCCGGGCCCGCGGCGCCGGTCTCGCACAGGCCCCAGACCGCGCCGTGGCGCTCGCGCACCAGGGTGGCGACGCGCTCGGCATAGGGCTCGCTGGCGCTGCGCAGGCCCGCCATCGCGGCCGCGTCGAGGCCGATCAGGGCACTGCGCGCCTGGGCGGTGTAGACCACCGCGCCGCCGAGATAGTAGGCGGAGGCGCCCGGCACGGCGAGGAGCGCGGCCGAGACGAGGCCGCCCGCCGAGGATTCGGCCACCGCGACGGTCTCCCGCCGCGCCGTCAGCAGGGCGGCGATCCGCCCGGCCCTGTCCATCGATTCACGCAAGGCGTCGTCCTCCTGCTCGGTCGGCAGCGTCTGCGGACGAGGTCCTACTCCGCCAGCGCGCCGTCGTCGTCGGCCCCGGTCGGTGCCTGCCGCACCCAGGCGTCGAGGGCCCGGCCGATCCCGAGGCCGGCGAGGCCCACGAAGGTCAGCGACCCGGCGATGTGGAGGAAGAGGGACGCATCTGTCATCGTACTCACCCGATAGGAAGGATTCGAGGAGGACCGCCGAGGCTACGCGCCTCCCGGTCCGGGTTCATGGGCTCCCTGTGGCTGCGGCGGGGCCGGAGGAGTCCGACCTTCGAGGGCCGGCCGCGCCGGCATCGATGGGGGGTCCCCTCCCGATCGGAAGAGGTGTCGCACCGCCTTTGGGCGGAACGATGGTCCCGGTGTGGCGGGACGTGTGGTCTCGCCGAGCTTGGCCCGGCCGGGGCGGCCGGGCGGTGCGCTCCCGCACCCCGGTCATCGCGCCGCCTCCCCGAGCGCCCGCCCGGCGAGCGCCAGGCCGCTCAGGAAGGCGAACTCGACCCGGGGGCCGAGGCAGCCGTCGCCGGCGAAGCCGAGGCCGGTCTCCGGCGCGAACAGGCAGGGCTCGCCGACCGCCCGTTCCACGGCGGCGTAGCGCCAGCGATGGGCGGCGCGGTGGCGGATCGCCCCGACGGGCATCCGCTCCCGCAGGGCCGCGACCAGCCGCTCGGCCACGTCCTCGGCCGCGTCCTCGAGGTGGGCGCGCGACCAGGCCGGGGCGGCGTGCGCCACCAGGGTCCCGCCGCCGTCGCGTCCCGGCTTGCTGTCGTTTCGCGCGATCCAGGCGATCGTCGCGTCGGGGTCGCGATCCTCCCGCACCGGCGCATCGGCGAGGGGAGGGCCGTCATGCGCGAGCATCAGGGTCCAGCACGGAGCGTAGCGCACCTCGGCCACGCCCGGCAGATCCTCTCCGGCGCCCGCGAGCAGCGCCAGGGCCTGAGGCGCCGGGCAGGTCAGGAGCACGGCCGAGAACGCGGCATCCTCGCACAGGGCCGCACCGTCGGCCTCCTGCAGCCGCCAGCTCCGTCCGTCGCGCACCAGGCGGCCGACGGCACGCCCGCAGCGCAGGTCGATCCCGTCGAGAAGGTCGCGCACCGGGGCGGTCATGCCGGTCACGCCGACGAACCGCTCCGCCCCGCCCCAGGGGGCCGCGACGCCCCGGGTCGTCCAGTCCTCCACCCGGGCCTTGAAGCGCGGGTCGCGGGCGGTGAAGTACTGGGCGCCGTGGTCGAAGCGCAGGGAATCCGGGCCGCGCCGCGTCGCCATCCGGCCGCCGGGGCCGCGGCCCTTGTCGAGCACGACGACCGGGCGGCCGGCCTCGCGCAGACGGTGCGCCGCCGCGGCGCCGGCGATGCCCGCCCCGATGATCGCGATGGTCCCGTCCTGCCCCAACTCCGCCGCTCCCGTGCTGCCGCCGCGCTCCATGCGGTCGCTGCGTCAACGCACGAGATTTCCCTGTGGTGCCAATCGATCGTGCGAAATCTTCCCGTTGGGAGGAGGGAACTTTCGGCCGGCGGCTTGAGGCCTCGAACTTGCACGATTAAGGCCGCGCTTGCCCTGAAGCCGTCGCCCCGAAACCCTCCGTCCTCCTGCCCGGGATTCCCGATCCGTGCCGAACCTCGAAACCGTCGTGAGCGAGATCGTCGACGAGATGCGCCAGCGTCCCGACCGCGGCGAGGTGGCGCGCTACATCCCCGAGCTCGCCCGGGTCGATCCGGGGCAGTTCGGCCTCGCGGTGATCGGCGCCGACGGCACGATGGCGGCGGCGGGCGATTGCGACGTGCCGTTCTCGATCCAGAGCATCTCGAAGGTCTTCACCCTGACGCTGGCGCTGGGCATGGTCGGCGACAAGCTGTGGCGGCGGGTCGGGCGCGAGCCGTCGGGCAGCCCGTTCAACTCCGTCGTGCAGCTCGAATACGAGCGTGGCATCCCCCGCAACCCGTTCATCAATGCCGGCGCGATCGCCGTCACCGACCTGATCCTGTCGGGCCACCAGCCGCGCGAGGCGCTCGGCGAGATCCTGCGCTTCATGCAGTACCTGGCCCAGGACGCAAGCATCACCATCGACGAGGCGGTGGCGGCCTCCGAGCAGCGCACCGGATTCCGCAACGTCGCGCTCGCCAACTACATGAAGTCGTTCGGGGTGATCGACAATCCGGTCGAGTACACGCTCGGGGTCTATTTCCACCACTGCGCCATCAGCATGACGTGCCGGCAGCTCGCGGTGGCGGGCCGGTTTCTGGCCCATTCCGGGCGCGATCCCAGCACCGGCCTGTCGGTGGTGCAGGCCGAGCGGGCCAAGCGCATCAACGCAGTCATGCTGACCTGCGGCCACTACGACGGCTCGGGCGAGTTCGCCTACCGGGTCGGCCTGCCGGGCAAGAGCGGCGTCGGCGGCGGCATCCTGGCGGTGGCTCCCGGGCGTGCCTCGATCGCCGTGTGGGCGCCGGGGCTCGATGCCGCCGGCAATTCCCATCTCGGGCGCATCGCCCTCGAGCGCCTGACGAAGCGCCTCGGCTGGTCGATCTTCGGCGAGTAGGGCGCGCCCCGCCACAGGTCCTACGGCTTGCCCTACGGCTTGCGCGCGCGCTCCTCGCGGATCGCCTCGTCGTGGTAGCCGCCGCTCGCCGGCATGATCTCCGGGGCGCGCTCCCGCCCCGCCGGGCCGGGGGCGGCCCAGTCGTTGCGGCCGCCGCGGCTGCGGCCGCCGGTCGGAAAGGCGTAGATCTTCGCGGAGATGCGCGGGCTGGTGGTGCTCATGAGCTGGCCTCCCGTGAGGGCCGCGCTCGCCGGCGACGGCCTCTGAGATCGTAACGAAGTGTGCCCGGTCGCTGCGCGGTTTGACCACGAAAAAATCAGTCGTTGGCTAAAATTCGTGCATGCCCGCGCTTGCATCTCCGACCGGATTGGTGGGTGTGGCGCGCGGATGGGCGTCCTGGCGTCCTGGCGCGCAACCGGGCAGGGGGAGCGCCGCCACTGGGACGACGGGTGCCGCAAGGGCGTCCGACCCGGGCGCAGGTCGCTGAAAACGCCTCGTCCGGGCGATCGTTCCATCCGCGGCCCGGGTTGGCACGGGACCTGCTAGCGAGGGGGTTGCCGCTGGCGGGTGATGGGCGCCGACGAGGATTCCCGGGCTCCATCGGAACCTGATAGAGAGACGCGAGATGACCAAATACAAGCTCGAGTATATTTGGCTTGACGGCTATGCGCCGACCCCGAACCTTCGCGGCAAGACCCAGATCAAGGCCTTCGACAGCTTCCCGACCCTCGAGCAGCTCCCGCTCTGGGGCTTCGACGGCAGCTCGACCAAGCAGGCCGAGGGCAGCTCCTCGGATTGCGTGCTCAAGCCCGTCCGCCACTTCCCCGACCCGGCCCGCACCAACGGCGTCCTGGTCTTGTGCGAAGTCATGATGCCGGACGGCAAGACCCCGCACCCGTCGAACAAGCGCGCCACCATCCTGGATGACGAAGGCGCCTGGTTCGGCTTCGAGCAGGAATACTTCTTCTACAAGAACGGCCGTCCGCTCGGCTTCCCCGAGACCGGCTTCCCGGCGCCGCAGGGCCCGTACTACACCGGCGTCGGCTACTCGAACGTCGGCGCGGTCGCCCGCCAGATCGTCGAGGAGCACCTCGACCTCTGCCTCGCCGCCGGCATCAACCACGAGGGCATCAACGCCGAGGTGGCGAAGGGCCAGTGGGAGTTCCAGATCTTCGGCAAGGGCTCCAAGCGGGCCGCCGACGAGATGTGGATGGCGCGCTACCTGATGCAGCGCCTGTGCGAGAAGTACGAGATCGACATCGAGTACCACTGCAAGCCGCTCGGCGACACCGACTGGAACGGGTCGGGCATGCACGCCAACTTCTCGACCGCTTACATGCGCGAAGTCGGCGGCAAGGAGTACTTCGAGAAGCTGATGACGGCCTTCGGCGATGCCCGCGAGGACCACATCGCCGTCTACGGCCCGGACAACCACATGCGGCTGACCGGCAAGCACGAGACCGCCTCGATCCACACCTTCAGCTGGGGCGTGGCCGACCGCGGCGCCTCGATCCGGGTGCCCCACAGCTTCGTCAACAACGGCTACAAGGGCTATCTCGAGGATCGCCGCCCGAACTCGATGGGCGACCCCTACCAGATCGCCTCGCAGATCCTGAAGACCATCTCGACCGTCCCGACCGAGGTCTCGGCCGCGGCCTGAGCATCGTCGGATCGGTAAAAAATCGAGCGGCGCGGGCCTGGCGGCCCGCGCCGTATTCTATTTTTCTGGCTTGGCGTTATGCGTCAGGCCGGGATTCCGCCATCTGAGCTACGCGGCCTCACGTCATCCGCCTGGAAGGCTCGGCGCTCCTGCATCGCGACGTCGTCGAGCCACCGGCGAGGATTGCCGCACATCCAGCAACAACACGGGGTTGGCGTCGGGGCCAGAAGGAGAGAGTGGCCCGGGGCGAAAGCAGCCGATCGGTCACTCCGCCGTGGTAATCCTTACGAGCCTTTATCCGCCGCGTACGATGGTGGCGGCGCACCCCACGACGGTACTTTTCCAAAAGAGACCCTGATGTAGGCTCTGGCCCTGAGTGCTTATGTACTCTATTCGGGGGGATCAGAGCCGAAGCATCTCGCTTTCGAAGAATCTGCCGAGCATGCAAAACATGCCATTATCGTAGCACGACACAGCCCGGCAACCACTCCGGATCTCGTTGAGCGACGGAGCTTCGATCGCGTCGCAGATCGCAAACGGGATGAGGCGGGCCAGCCTATCCTGCCTCACGGACTGAAGATCAGCGTCAGGTAGGTCAGGAACACCACGAGGTGCACCGCGCCCTCCAGCACCGTCGTGCCCTGGCGCGAGAAGGTGATGACGCTGAGAAGCAGCGTCATGGCGAGCACCGCCATCTCGGCCGGCGCCAGGCCCAGCACCACCCGCTGGCCCGAGATCAGCCCGATGGCGAGCACCGCCGGCACGGTCAGGCCCACCGTCGAGGTCACCGCGCCGAGGCAGAGGTTGATCGCCCGCTGGAGCTGGTCGCGCCGGATCGCCTTGATGGCGCTGATGCCCTCCGGGGTGAACACGATGGCGGCGATGATGACGCCGCCCAGCGCCGAGGGCGCGCCCAGCGCCTTGATGCCGTGGTCGAGGATCGCCGCGAGGCTCTTCGACAGGAGCACGATCGGCAGCAGGCTGACGAGGAGCAGGCCGGCATGGCGCAGGATCGCGCCGGTCCCGGCATCCGGGTGGGGCGCGGCCGCCTCCGTCACGGCGCCCGGCTCGGCGAAATCGGTGAAGAAGTCGCTGTGGCGGCCGGTCTGCAGCAGCAGGAAGATGCCGTAGAGCACCACGGTCAGGACCGAGAACGCCACCGCCTGGATCACCGTCAGCGAGCCGTCCGGCGTCGAGGTGGTGAAGTTCGGGATGATGAGCGCGATGGTGGTGAGCGGGATGATCGCCGCGAGATAGGCGCCGGCGCCGTCGAGGTTGTAGTTCTGGCGGTGGTGGCGCAGGCCGCCGAGGATCAGCCCGAGGCCGACGAGGCCGTTCATCACGATCATGATGACGGCGAACATCGTGTCGCGCCCGAGCGTCGGGGCGGCCTTGGCGCCGAGCATCACGGCGGCGACGAGCGCGACCTCGATGACGACGATCGAGAGCGTGAGGATCAGCGTGCCGTAGGGCTCGCCGAGGCGGTCGGCGAGTTCCTCGGCCTCGTGCACCACCCCGAAGGCCGACCACAGGATGACGCCGAACAGCCAGGCGAACAGCCCGGCCGCCACCAGCGGCGCCTCGAGCCCGCCGAGCCATCCGCCGCCGAACACCGCGAAGGCCGCCACCGTCGCCCACGCCACCGCCAACCGCACCAGCATCATGACCCCGTCCCCCGAACCGGCCCGCTTGTCTCAAGGGCGGGGCGGGGGAGCAAGGGCCCGTGCGGGACGAAGCGGCCCGTCAGCCCCCGTGCGCGAAGGCCCAGTACAGCTCGCGCGCCTTCCGGAACATCGGCCCGGGGGCGAAGGTCCGCTCGTCGAGGGCCGTCACCGGCACGACCTTGGCGAAGTTGCCGACCGAGAACACCTCGTCGGCACCCATCAGGTCGTCGACGGTCAGGGTCCTCTCGACGACCGTGATCCCGGCGCCGCGCAGGAGCGCGATCACCCGGCCGCGGGTGATGCCGGCGAGGAAGGTGCCGTTCGGCACCGGCGTGTGGACCACGCCGTCGCGGGCCATCAGCACGTTGGCGGTGGCGAACTCGGCGACGTTGCCGAGCGCGTCGCGCATCAGCGCGTTGCCGAAGCCGCGCGAGGCGGCCTCCGCGATCGCCCGCGAGCTGTTGGGGTAGAGGCAGCCCGCCTTGGCGTCGAGGGGCGCGGCGTCCGGGGTCGGGCGCCGGAACGGCGACAGGGTGGCGGTGAAGCCGGTCGGCGGCGGCATCGGCGCCTCGTAGAGGCACAGGCACCAGGCGGTCGAGGCCGGATCGAGCCGCACCGCGCCGCCGAGCCCCCCTTCGGCCCAGTACATTGGCCGGATGTAGAGCGCGGCATCGGGCGCGAAGCGCGTCAGCCCGTCGCGCACCAGCTCGGCCCAGGTCGCCTGCGCCACCACCGGCTCGAGGCCGAAGGCCGCGGCCGAGCGGTTGATCCGGGCGAGGTGGAGGTCGAGGTCCGGCGTCACCCCCTCGAAGGCCCGGGCGCCGTCGAACACCGTCGAGGCGAGCCAGGCGGCATGGGTGCGCGGCCCCATCATCCGCACGTTCCCGGGGTGCCAGGCGCCCTCGAAATAGGTCCAGGTCTCTTCGACCGTCTTCGTCCCAGCCGTCTTGGTCTCGGCCATCGCTCGCATCCCGCCCGTCGATTCCCGCATGATGGCGCGGCGCGCCGCCGCCTGTCCATGCGGGGTGATCGTCGGGCGGGGCGCGCGTGGCTCAGGCGACGTCGAAGTCGCCGGAGCGCTGCGCCATCAGCTCGAGGGTGCGGACCACCGCGACGCCGACGAGGTCGACGTCGAACATCCCGTCGGCGGTCGCCGGCTCGACCCCGACCGGGCCGATCTGTCCGCCGGGCGTGTCGATCATGACCTTGTAGACGTCGCCCTGCGGGCTCGAGCGGTCCCGCACCAGCGACACGGCATGGTGGCCGACCTCGCCGTAGGTCTTGACGTATTGCGCGGCCGGAGCGGTGCAGGATGCCTTCCGTTCGCCGCCCCGGGCCTTGGCCGCGCGCTGGAAATCCGGACGGATGACGTTGTCCATCTGCCTCTCCCGCTCTTGCCGCCCGATCGATCCCTGGCCGCCGATCGGCGGTGGCTGCTCTCCGGTCCGGGTCGCCGGCCCCCCGTGGAGCCGTAGCTGCGACGGCCCGTGCGGGGGACCCGGCCGGCCTCGCAAATCCGGCCGAGCTTTCCCGTACCGTCCGGTATCGCATGGCTGGATTGCGTGCGGATTGCGCCGATTGTTGCGCCCGCGCGGATGCGGCTCCGCCGCCCGCGGCGGAGCCGGGGCGGCGGTGATCGGAGGGGGAGGGGGCTAGGGGAGGGGATCAGTCGTCGCGATGGCGCCCGCCGTGCCGCCCCGGATGCCCGCGATGCCCGCCCATCGGCCGGGTCAGCATCGCGGCGCGCTGCTTCTGGGCCGCGTCGAGCGTGGCGTAGAGCGGCTGGGAGGCGTCGGCGAGCTTGCGCAGGGCGTCCGCCCGCGTCGTCAGGGCGTCGGCCCGGGCCCGGATCGCGTCCGGGGCGGTCTCGGCCACGGGATCGCGGTCGCGCCGGGCCTCGCGCTGGTCGCGCCGGACCTTGGCGAGGTTGCGCATCGCCTCCTCGACCGGCGGCCACAGCTTCTCCTGGTCGGGTGTCAGCTTCAGGCCGGCATGCAGGGCCGCGACCCGCGCATCGGCGAAGGCCTGGGCGTCCTCGGCGCTGAGGCGGGGCCGGCCCTCCGGCCCGCCCGCATGCGCGACCTGGATCGGCCGCGCCCCGTCCGGCGCCTGCGCCTGCGCGCCGCCGAGCAGTCCAAGGCTCAGGACCCCCGCCAGGCCCCCGATGGTGAGACGACGCTGCATGACACGGATCCTCGCGCGGGCCGCCAGCCGGACCGCCGAGGTTGCAGGATGCGCCGGGCCGGATGGCCCGGGCCTCACCGGAGGATTACGGTTTCGTCATCCGGCGCCGCCCGGCGAGGTGGCAGACGACGATCGCGGAGCAGCTGACGGGAGCGACCGGCAGGACGATGCCCGCTTCGGCGGTGCCCCGGCCGACGGCGCCCTGGCCGGTCGCGCTCGGGCCCGGGCGGAACTCTCCGAAGAAGATCGTGGTCATCGCCGCCCCCCGTGATTCGCGCGTGATCCGAGACCTGGTCCCCGTCCGCCGGCCCCCCGCCGGCCGGACGTCGACCCCGTGAGACGACACGCTCGCGGCGATCGGCGGAACCTCGACGATGGGCGTAAGGCCAGGGCGCGATCGGAGTGGGGCGGTGCCGGCGCCGCGGGGCGCGATTTCCGAAAGGCAACGCTGAAACCGCGTCTTTCGCGATGTCGTTAGCGCTTGGATCCCGGGCGCCCCGCACGGCGCGGCCCTCCGCCCGGTGCCGCTCACCCGTCGACAGTCAGGTATTCCCATGCATCGTCGTCTCGCACTGACCGCCATCGCCTCGGCCGTGGCGATTCCCTCCCTCGTCACGGCGGCCTTCGCGCAGCAGCAGCAACAGGGCGGACCGACCGCCGCAGCCACCGGCAATACCGGCGCCCGGATGGGCGAGGCCGAGGCCAAGCACGCCGCCGACACCCTGGCGGCCGGCGCGGCCTCCCTGGCGGCAAGCCGCGTCGCGCTGCAGAAGGCCTCCGACGACGACGTGAAGCAGTTCGCCGGCTTCGAGGTCGCCGAGCAGGAGACCATCGCCGACGTGCTCAAGGCGATGCGCGACCCCGCCCAGGCCGCCTCCGGCCAGGTGAAGCCGCCGGCCGAGCCCGAGGTCACCGGCCAGCTCGACCCGAAGGGCAAGGCGATGCTGGACAAGCTCGAACAGGCCAAGTCCGGCAAGGCCTTCGACCGCGAATACGTCCGCGGGCAGATCGAGGGCCACCAGGCGCTCCTGAAGATCCAGGAGGCCTACCTCGCCACCGGCAAGGACCGGGAGACGCTCGGCGTGACCAAGCTCGCCTGCGGCCAGATCCGCGAGCACCTGGCGCTGCTCGCCGACATCGAGAAGGACCTGAAGGACTGACGAAGAAACGGCCCCGGACGGTGTCGTCCGGGGGCGCCGGCAGTGTTCCTGTCCCGGGACCGTTCAGCCCTCGGCGGCCCCGCCCATCATCCGCTGCATCTGGGAGAGCTGCGAGATGTGCAGCCGGATCAGCGGGATCGCCCCCCGGGCGATGCGGCGCAGGGCCGGGTCCTCGCCGCCCTGGGCGTAGGAGCCGTGGATCATCAGGGCCTCGCGGTGGCCCTGGAGCGAGGCGTTGACGAAGGCGGCGTCGTATTGCGGACCGCCCTGCAGGCCCGAGAGCTGCGCCTGGATCTGCGCCTTCTGCTCGTCCGTGGTCATGCCGCCGGGCATGCCTCCCGAGGGCCCGCCGCCCGGGACGCCGAGCACGCCGCCGACGGTCCCGGCCGCCGCGCCGGCCACGCCGCCCGCGACCGCGAGCGGTGCCGCGACGAGGCCGCCGACGAGCCCCCCGGGCTCGGGCCGGCCGCCGCCGACCGGCACCGCGACGTTGCCGCCGGTGACGGCACCGATCTTGTCGGCGAGGTTGACCTGCTCGGTCACCTCGGCCCGCGCGAACCGCCTGACCCGCGGATTCCCGGTCTTCGCGTAGGCGTCGCGCGCGGTGTTCTCGAGGAAGAGGCCGCCCTTGGTGGCCATCGCCAGGTAAGCGGGCGTCGGGACCGCGCCGGCCGGAACCGGCTGGGCGACCGCGGTGCGGGTGACCGCGAGGGCCGCGGTGGCGGAGAGCATGCTGACCAGGACGTCGCGACGATGCATGAGATGGGGCTCCGGTGAGGGCGCGCATCCCGGCGCTCATCGGCCCGGATGCTCCGGGGGAGTAAATTTCTCGTCCGGCGGACGTTCCGCTCCGCCGCCTTCCCGGGCCACAACCGCGGCAATATCGCGCAGCGGCGCCCGCCTCGGGCGATGCCCTCGGTGGGCGCCGATCAGGCCCGCCGCGGCCAGGCTTCGGCCCGGGGCTTGCGCGTCCAGCGCCGCCACGGCCGGCTCATGAGCAGGAAGGCCAGCACCACGCCGGCGGCGTACCAGGCGTGCAGGCTCTCGTAGCCGCCCTCCGGCGTCCAGGCGAAGCCGCCGAGGAAGACGTAGCTGACGGCCGCCGCCAGGGTGCGGAAGGCGAGGAGCCAGGGATGCTGCAGCAGCGGGTCGTCGCCGGCCACCGCGAGCCCGAGGCCGGTGAGGGCGAAGAGCACGCCGCCGAGCGGCAGGCCGAGGAACAGCGAGAGGACGGCGCGCAGGAACAGCCCGGGCCAGTCGCGGCGGGTGCGGGCGGAGGCGGGGGCGTCGGTCACGGTCGGGTGCGGCATGCGGCTTTCGGCGCTGGCGGGCCGCGCTCGGGCGCGGCCGCGACGGGACAAGCCTGCAGCGTGTAGCGCAATCCGCGTCCCCGTCTCCAGGGTCTCGCGCCCCCGCACGCGATCCGCGCGGGGGCGCCGGTTCGTCACCGGAACAGGATCAGGGCCTTCGCCAGGGTGATCCATACCCCCCACAGGATCGGCAGGCCGACCGCCGCCCAGGCAAGGAGCGCCACCGGCGTCAGGCCGCCCCGGCCGATCCCGAACGCGCCGGACGGCGCTGTCGACGCCGCGCTCGTGCCGGAGCCGATATCGGCCGGCGTCATGAACCAGCGCTCGGCGAGCGGGCGCACCAGGAGGTTCGCCACGAAGCCGAGGGCCAGGAAGCCGGCGAGGATCAGGAGCGTGCGGCTGTAGAGCGCCGCGCCCTGGACGCCCGCATCGACCTGCGCCTGCCGGATCGCCGTGACGACGAGGGGGCCGACGACGCCGGCGGTCGACCAGGCGGTCAGCAGGCGGCCGTGGATGGCGCCGACGAAGCGGGTGCCGAACACGTCGGCGAGGTAGGCGGGGATCGTCGCGAAGCCGCCGCCATACATCGACAGGATCACGCAGAAGAACAGCACGAACAGCGCCTTCGAGCCGATGCCGGCCGCCCAGGGCGCCGCACCGTAGAGCACGCAGCCGAGCGCGAAGAAGGTCGCGTAGGTGACCTTCCGGCCGATGCGGTCGGAGAGCGTCGCCCAGAAGAACCGGCCGAGGATGTTGAACAGCGACAGGAGCCCGACGAAGCCGGCGGCGATCGCGGCGACCTGCGCCTTCTGGCCGGCATCGAGCTGCCCGAACCCGACCTCCGGCCGGCCGATCAGCGCACCGCCGAAGATCTCCTGCAGCATCGGCGAGGCGAGCGCCAGAACGCCGATCCCGGCCGAGACGTTCAGGCACAGCATCGCCCAGAGCAGCCAGAATTGCGGTGTCCTGTGGGCGTTCGAGAGGTGGACGTGGCCGCTGGTGATCATCCGGTTGCGGGCGGCCGGCGAGGTCCAGCCCTCCGGCTGCCAGCCCTCCGGCGGCACGCGGTAGCCGAAGGCGCCGCAGAGCATGACGACGAGGTAGCCGGCGCCCATGATCGCGAGCGTCTGCCACACGCCGGCCTGCCCCGGCCCCTTGAAGTGGGTGATGAGCAGGTCGGCGAGCGGCGAGCCGATCATCGCGCCGCCGCCGAAGCCCATGATCGCCATGCCGGTCGCCATGCCGCGCCGGTCGGGGAACCACTTCACCAGGGTCGAGACCGGTGAGATGTAGCCGAGGCCGAGCCCGATGCCGCCGATCAGCCCCATGCCGAGCCAGACCAGCCAGAGCTGGTGGAGATAGACGCCGAGCGACCCGATCAGGAAGCCGCCGCCCCAAGCCAGCGCCGCGACGAGCCCGGCCTTGCGCGGGCCCGCCCGCTCGAGCCAGCCGCCGAACAGGGCGGCGGAGAGGCCGAGCATCACGATGCCGATGGAGAAGACCAGGACGAGGTCGCTGACGCGCCAGTCGCAGGTCGTGGTGACGAGGGCGGTCGCGAGCCCCATGTCCGGGCAGGCGGCCGGCGTCGCCTGGCCGACGCTCAGCGCCCGCGACAGCGGCAGCCAGAACACCGACAGCCCGTACGACATGCCGATGCAGAGGTGGATGGCGAGCGCCGCCGGCGGGACGAGCCAGCGGTTGAAGCCGGCGCGGGCGACGATGCGCTCGCGGGTCAGGAGGCCGGGTGCGACGACACCCGGGGAGCGATTGACGACGCTGGCGTCCATGAACGTCCTCCTGGTCCGACCCCGTGTCGGGCCATTCGGTCGCTACGTTTAGGGGTTGGTTTTCATCCCGGGTAGTCGATGGGCGGTGGGCCGGGACGTCGATCCATCATCCTTTCGTCGGGGTGGCAGTGCCGGGATTTCCGTTGCGTCGTCCGGGACGAGACCTTCCCGGCGCGATTTTTCAGCGCCGCACCCGGAGCCCGCTCGTCACGGCGCCGGTCAGCGCCAGCGCGCTCGCCAGCCACAGCACCGTCGTCGTCCCGCGGGCGTGCAGGGTGCCGAAGATCACCGCCACCATCGCGGCGCCGAGGGACTGGCCCAGCAGCCGCGCGGTCGATTGCATGCCGCTGGCGCCGCCGCTGCGCTCGCGCGGCGCGCTGGTGATGATCACCTTGTTGTTGGGCGACTGGAACAGCCCGAAGCCGAGGCCGCACAGGGTCAGCCGCCAGGCGATCGCCAGCGGCGACGGGTCCGCCGGCAGGGAGGCCATCAGGGCGAGGCCGGCCGACAGGGCGACGAGGCCGATGCCGCCGAGCAGGCCCGGCGGGTAGCGGTCGGCCAGCCGCCCGGCGAAGGGGGCGATCACCGCGATGGCGATCGGCCAGGGCGTCATCAGCAGGCCGGTCCGGGTGCTGGTGAGGTGCAGAACGTCCTGGAAGTAGAACGGCAGCGCCACGTAGGCCATCATCTGGGCCGAGAACGAGCAGACCGAGCTCATCATCGACAGCGCGAAGACCGGGATGCGCAGGAGGTCGATCGGCAGCAGCGGCGCCGGCAGCCGGGCCTGCATCCACACGAAGGCGGCGCCGACGAGCCCGGCCGCGGCCAGGAGGACGAGGGCCGTGCCCCGGCGCTCCGGCTCGCCGAGCCCGTCGACGCCGGTGATGAGCAGGCAGAAGACCAGCGCGTTGAGGAGCGCGCTCAGGGCGTCGAACCGGGCGCCGCTGCGCGGCGTCACCGGCAGCGTCCGGGTCGCGAGGGTGAGCGCCGCGAGGCCGAGCGGCACGTTGACCAGGAACAGCCACGGCCAGCTCGCCACCGACAGCACCGCCGCCGCGACGCTCGGGCCCGCCGCCGAGGCGATCGCCACGATGAGCGCCATGGTGCCGACGCCGCGCCCGATCATCCGGTGCGGATAGACGAAGCGCACGAGCGCGATGTTGACGCTCATGATCCCGGCCGCGCCCAGGCCCTGGACGATGCGGGCCGCGACCAGAACCGGCAGCGAGCCGGCGAGCGCGCAGGCGAGCGATGCGGCGGTGAACAGGGCGAGCCCGGTGCAGTAGACCCGCTTGTAGCCGAGGATGTCGCCGAGCGAGGCCAGCGGCAGCAGGGCGGCGGTGACCGCGAGCTGGTAGCCGTTGGTGATGAAGATCGCGGCGCCCGGGCCGACCTGCAGGTCGCGGGCCATCACCGGCAGGGCGACGTTGACGATGGCCCCGTCGAGCACCGCCATCGACATGGCGATGCCGATCGCCAGCATCGCCCACAGCCTCTCCCGGCCCGGCAGGCCGTCGGCCGCCTCCGCCGCCACCGGCCTCGCCGCACCCGTCATCGGTTCTCGCGCTCCACGCCGCGCTTCAGGCATCCGCCGGAGCCGTACCGCAAAGCCGCGCGGGCGACACCTGCCGCCGGCCTCATCCCGGCCCTGCGCGGGGGGCGGAGATGAGGGCGAAGATGAAGGCGAAGATGAAGGCGTAGATCCTGGGGCGATTCGGTCGCAGGCGGGGGGCGCAGGGCCGCGTTGACACGTCCGGCCGCAGGCGTATGGAGCCCGTCGTGGACCGGCCCGCGCCTCGCGGCCCGCCACGCTCACCCAGGAACCGTCAACCCCATGCCGAGCAACAGTCACAGTCGATCGCCCGCGCCGTTCGCGCCGGCCGCTCCTCGCAGGGACGCCTGACGGCGCGCCTCCGGGACCGGCCGCGCGGACGGCCGCCCCCGAGAGGTGCCCCATGACCTTCACCGTCCTGCCCTTCGCGCCGAAGGGCGCCGTTCCCGTTCGCCCGCCCGTCGCCGTCCCCAGGACGGTCCTGCGCGCCACCTGGTCCCTCGATCCGGAGACCGGCCGGCCGGTCTGCCGGTGGAGCGCGGACGGCGAGGGGACCGACACCCCGACCCGCTGTCCCGCACCGCTTCTCCAGGCGGCGTAAGCGCCCGCCTGGGCCCTCTCCCTCTGCGGGCAGGGCTCTCGCGCCATCACCCGGGCCGACCCCGCAAACGACGAAGGGCGCGGCTCGCGCCGCGCCCCCGTACATCACTCGCCCCAGGCTCAGAACCGGTAGGTGAAGCTGCCCTTCACCGCGTGGTCCTCGGCCCGCGCGCCGACCTGGCCGGTATACGACACCCCGATCGTCGCCGCCGCCGACATCCGCAGGTCGATGCCCGCCGACGCCACCAGCGCGTCCCGGGTGATCGGGATCCCCGCCGTCACGAAGCTCGGGCCCGTCCCGAAGGCCAGGAGCGCCGTCGGGACCACGTCCCCGAACGCCCGCCGGTAGCCCAGAAGCCCGTGCAGCGACACCGGCGCCCCGAAGCCCGGATCCACCTCGGTCTGCCCACGGACACCCGCCGTCAGGGTCGGGATCTCGGAGGTCCGCGCGGCGCCCGTCAGCGCCGCGACCCCGCCGGTCTCGGCGAACCGGTCGCGGTCGATGCCGACATAGGCGCCGCCCACGAACGGCTCGATGTACGACACCGAGACCGGCGTCGCCCGGTCCGGCCCGCCCGCACCCAGCGCGATCCGGTAGCCGATCTCGCCGAAGCCCTGCACCGTCGATCCGCCGTAGCGCGCGCTCTCGGTCTCCGAGAAACCGGGGAACGCCACCGAGCGGCGCAGCCGCAGGCTGTTGTCGGCGTACACCGCGCCGAGCCGCAGGGCGAACGGCCCGGCCTCGGTGCCGCCGTAGACGCCGCCGAACCCGCTCTCGATCGTGCCGCCCGCGGTCTGGCCGGGTGCGTCGAGGGTGGTGCGGGTGTAGCCCCCGGCGACGCCGAGGCGGATCCCGCTCTCGAGCCGCAGATCGGCGCCGAGCACGAAGCCGGCGGTGTCGCGGTTGAGCGTCACCGCGTTGCCGTCGGTCCGGGCCTGGCCGACGCTGCCGAAGCCCTGGCCCCACAGGCCGAACACGCGGGGATCGAGCACCCGCACCGGCACCGGGGCGACCGGGGCGGCGCGGCCGGGCAGGTCGGCGGTGTAGGTGGCGGGCAGGGAGCCGTAGTCGCGGGTGCCGTCGGCCGCCCAGCGCAGGCGGTCGAGGATCGCCTCGCGCACGAAGAAGGCGGTCTCGTAGGCGGCCGAGACGGCGCTGGCGTGGATGTCGCCGGTCAGCGCCTGGAAGGCGGCGACCGCCTCGGGCGTGGTGAGGCCGACCGTGCGGTCGTAGACGCCGGCCCCCGCGCCGGCGCCCTGGACGGCATTCGCCACGGCCGCCTGGTTGCGGGTCCGGGCGACGGCGGCGAAGGCGACGTCGTTGCGGGTGAGGGTGAGGTCGACTTGCGTCGGCTGGTAGCGCAGCGTCGGGGTGAGGAAGGCGAGACTGGAGGAGACGCCCGCGAAGGAGCCGGCGACGCCGCCATTGGCCGACAGGATGGTGTAGGCGGTGCGGGGGTTGTACGTGCCGTTCGCGGCCAGCACCTGGACGGTGCCGCCCTGGAGGGTGGCGGCGCCGGTGGCCGAGAGGCGGTCGGACTGGCCGCTCGCATTGGCCTCGACCTGGAAGGTGGAGCCCTGGGCGAAGGCGGCGTTGCCGGCGACCGTGAGGGTGCCGATGGAGGCGCCGGGGGCGACCGTCGACCCGGCCTGAGCCACGACACCGCCGACGGTGCCGGTACCGCCGAGGCGGGCGCCCTGGCCGACCGTGACGACCGAGCCGGCGAGCGAGCCGTCCACCGCGAGGGTGCCGCCGAGCACCGCGGTGGCGCCGGTGAAGCTGCTCTGGCCCGTGAGCGTCAGAGGGTGCCGGCATTGAGCTTGGTCAGGCTGCCGGCGCCCGAGATGGCGTTGGCCAGGCCGGCGTCGCTCGCCTGGTCGAGGACGAGGCTCGCGTCGGTGCGGATCGCCCCGGAGCCGAAGGCCCGGGCGTGGCCGACGAGGGTGCCGCCCGAGATCGTGGTGCCGCCGGCATAGGTGTTGGTCCCGGTCAGCACCAGGGTACCGGTGCCGGCCTTGGTCAGCGAGCCCGACCCCGCGATGTCGTTGCGCCAGGAATCGAAGGCCGAGTACCCGCCCTGGGCGGCGTCCATCGTCACGGTGACGTTGCGGGTGAAGGCACCGTAGCCGTCATTCGCCGCGTAGAGGTTCAGCCGGCCCCAGCCGTCGTAGGTGTTGCCGCCGAGCACCGGGTAGCCGGAGGGCAGGCCGGTGCTCGCCAGCACCTCGGTCCGCTGCGCGTCGGTGAGGTAGGGGAAGCGGGTGAGCAGCAGCACCTGCGCCTGGAGCGGCACGTCGGCGGCCGTCATCGGTGCGACGGTGCCGCTCGGCTGGAAGCCGTAGGTCAGGCGGGCGGTGTAGTCCGCCTTGTTCTGCGCCGCGTTGGCGAAGGCGTCGTTGGCCCCGGAGGCCGCGTTGAGGCAGGCCGTCACGCTCGCCGCGCCGCAGGCGGAGGCGAGATACGACTGGGTCTGCCGGTAGGCCTGGTAGACACCGTAGGCGGTCGCGTTGGCCGGGTCGGTCCAGTCGAGCCGGTTGCCGTTCGCGTCGTAGAGCGCGCCGTAGATGTTGGTGGCGACGATCGCCGACGATTCCATCCGGCCGCCCATCACGTCGAAGGGCGAGTGCATGCCGGCGAGGATGCGGTTGTTGCCGAGCTCGGAGGCCCGGGTCAGCAGCTGCTGGGCCCGCTGCGGTACCAGGAAGGCGGTGGAAAGCGCCTGCAGGTAGCCCGAGTTGGTGTGGCCGCTCGGATAGGCGCCGTCGGCGTAGGGGTTGGTGCTGTTGATGATCGGCCGCAGCAGAACCGGCACGGCGACGTCGGTCGCGACGCGGTAGGGCCGCGGCGAGGTGCCGATGCCCGGCACGTAGTCGCCGACCGAGAAGGTCGCGGGCGTGAAGGTCGAGCCCGAGAAGGTGCCGACGTTCGGCACGGTGAGCGGCCGGCCGCCATTGGCGTCGATCATCGCTTGCGTGACCGTGAAGCCGCGCACCCATCTTTCCGCCGTGCCGTAGACCGCCGGGACGGGGAAGTTCGACAGGTAGGCCGGCACCACCAGGGCCGCGGTGTCGCGGGTCGAGAGGCCGGTCCTGTTCGTCGTCGCGCTGTAGTTGTTGAAGCGGGCGTCGAGCGGATTGATGGCGGGGGCGTCGCCCTGGTAGCGGGCGAAGATGCGCTTGGCCGGCTCGGTCGAGGCGTTGGCCCGCGCGATGGTGTTGATGAAGTCGACGGCCGCCGCGAGCGGCGTCGCGGTGCCGTTGCCGAAGGTCGTCGCGCCGGCGCTGGCGTCGTTGCCCGTGCGGATGTTGGCCGCGTAATCGGCGAGCGTCGTGGCGACGTACGCGGTCGGCGTCAGGCTCGTCGGCGTCGTCCCGGTGAACGAGGCGCCGGCTCCCGTGAGATAGGCCGAGGTCAGGGGCCCGAGGCCGTTGAGGATGCTGTAGGCCTGGCCCGTGCGGTCGTCGTGGATCGCCGCCAGGGTCTGCGCGTCGGTCCGCGCCTGCGTCATCGCGACGACGGTCCGGTAGTTCTGCGTCAGCGCCGCCGGATTGCCGGCGAGCAGCCCGGCATAGGAATCGAGCACGCGGTTCATCACCGTGCCCGGATTGACCGAGGTGCTGTTGGCGAAGCCGACCGGGGGCGAGGTCGGCACGCCCTGCGCCCGGGCGGCCGGAATCCCGATCTCGATCGGGAAGAGACACGTCGCCGCCAGCAGCGCGACGTTGAGTTTCGATTGCATCAGCCCCTCACAGAACTCTTTCGTCTGTTCGGGAGCGGCGCCTAGCTTGGCCGTATGAAGCCGTGATGACGCGAGAGAGATGGAAATATCGGGAAATAAAGCGCCGGTGCCTGACGATGCGGACGGGTGCCGAGATGACCGACGGCGCCGGGCCGCCCGCACCGCCGCCGCGGCGCCCGCGCGAGGGGCGGACCGGCCGGGACCGGAGGAAGGGCGCAGGTCTCCCCCCGTCCCGGGCGGGACGGGCAGGAGCTGCGCCCCTCGGTTCGTCTCCGGACGGCGCCGCCGGCCGGGCGTTATGCCGCCCGGACGGTGGCGAGGAAGCGGTGGACCTCGGCGCCGAGATGCTCGGACTGGCGCAACAGCTCGGAGGAGGCCGAGAGGACCTGGCCCGCCGAGAGGCCGGACTGCTCGGCGGCGCTCGCCACCGCGGCCACGTTGTGAGTGACCTCGTCGGTGCCGGCGGCGGCTTGCGCGACGTTGCGGACGATCTCCTGGGTCGCCGCGCCCTGCTCCTCGACGGCCGCGGCGATCGAGGTCGCGACGCCCGAGATCTCCTCGATCCGCGCGGTGATCTTGCCGATCGCGCCGGCCGCCTGGGCCGTGGTGGACTGGATCGTGGCGATCTGGCTCGTGATCTCCTCGGTCGCCTTCGCGGTCTGTCCGGCGAGTTCCTTGACCTCGGCGGCCACCACCGCGAAGCCGCGCCCCGCCGCCCCGGCGCGGGCGGCCTCGATGGTGGCGTTCAGCGCCAGGAGGTTGGTCTGGCTGGCGATCGACGAGATCAGCCCGACGACGTCGCCGATGCGGGCGGTCGCCTCGGTCAGCGCCCGCACCTGATCGGCGGTCTCGCCGGCCTCGGACACCGCATTCCGGGCGAGGCGGGCCGAGCCGTCGACCTGGCGGCCGATCTCCTGCACGGACGCGCCGAGCTCCTCGGCCGCCACCGCGACGGTGCCGACATTGGCGGCGGCCTGCGCCGCGGCGGCGGCGACGCCGCCCGACTGGCCGGCGGTCTCCTGCGCGGTCGCCGTCATGGCCCGGGCGGTGGTCTGCAGCTCGGTGGCCGCCGACGAGACCTGGCCGACGATGCCGCCGACCGCCCGCTCGAAGGCGTCGGCCATCTGGCGCATGCCGGCCTTGCGCTGCTCCTCGGCCGAGGCGCGAGCGAGCGCCGTCTCCTCCTCGAGGGCGCGGGCGCGCACCATGCTCTCCTTGAATACCTGCACGGCGCCGGCCATCGCGCCGATCTCGTCGCGGCGTGCCTGCGCCGGCACCGTCTCGTCGAGACGGCCGGCGGCGAGCGCCGCCATGCTGCCGGACAGCCCGACCAGCGGCCGGGCGATGCCGCGGCCGATCAGCGTGGCGGCGGCGCCGACGAGGACCGCCACCAGGGCGGCGCCGGCAAAGAGGTTCCACAGGGTGGCGTGGATCTGGGCCGCGGTGTCGTCGGCGTAGATGCCGCTGCCGACGACCCAGCCCCAGGGCTGGAAGCTGCGGGCGTAGGACACCTTCTGGACCGGCACGTCCGAGCCGATCTTCGACCACATGTAGGTCTCGAAGGCGGCGCCCTTCGCCTGGACGTTGCGCATCATCTCGGCGAAAAACTTGCGGCCCGACGGCTCGGCGAGGCCGCTGACGTCGCGGCCGACCAGCTTGGGATCGGCATGCGCGATCAGGCGCGATTGCATGTCGTTGATCCAGAAGAACTCGCCCGTGCCGTAGCGCATGGCGGAGACCGCGGCGGCGGCGTTCTTCTGGGCGGCCTCGCGGGTCGTCCGCCCGGCGCGCTCCTCGGCCTCGAAATGGGTCAGCACGCCGTGGGCGGCATCCACCAGGTCCTTGGTCTTCAGGGCCCGGGCGTTGGTGATGGCCCCGCTGAGGTCGTAGGCGGCGAGGCCGAGGATGAGGACGAGCCCGACGAGGGCGACCCCGGTCAGGGCCTGGATCCGGGCGGCGATCTTGAGCGACATGGTGGCCCTTGCGAGGGAGGGGATGCGCCCTCGCACCCGATCCTCGGGGCGCGGCTGGGTCGCGGCGATCGTGCGGGGGGCGGCGGCCGTCCGGCGCCGTCAGGCGTCCCGGGTCGACCATGCCCCCAATCGATCGGGTACGAGGCGATGATGCAGAGTAACGGTTACGAGGACCATAACGCACGGTCATCGACGTCCCGCCGATCGTCGCCGCTCCCCGGTTCCGCTTCGCCGTAAGCATTTGTTCGGGAGTGGCGCTGTAATCGGTGAGTGCAGCCAAGCCGTGCGGCCACCGGGAGGGACGCGATGCCCGACGAGAGGACCTTCGTCCTCGTGACCGACAGACCGGACCGCAGCGCCGCCATCAGCGCCGCCCTGCGGGGAATCGGGATCTGCGACGTCGTCGGCCCCGAGGAGACGTGGCGGAACCGCCAGGCCCTGGCCGGGGTGGTCTCCGACCTGACGCTGTCGCGCCCGGAAGCCGACCACTGCCTGCGCACCCTGAAGCGCCGCTTCGCCGACCGGAACCTGCCCGTCATCTGCCTGCTGCGCAAGGCGAACCAGGATGCCCTGCGCCACGCCAAGACCCTCGGGGCGACGGTGTGCATGCCGGCCTACGTGCCGCCCGAGACTGTCGCGGCGGCCCTCGCCAACCAGGTCGGGATCGTCGCCGGCGGGCCCGAGAAGGCGGTGAGCCTGGGCGTGGCCCGGGCCGGCGAGGCCCTGAACGGCCTCCTGGCCGAGGCCCGCGCCGGCCAGCCGATCCGCATGGGCACCGTCGAGGCCGGTCTCGGCCCGATCCTGACCGCGGTCCAGGAGGGCGGCCTCGCCCGCTGGCTCGACACGGTCTGGACCCACGACGACGCCACCTACCAGCACTGCCTGCTGGTGGCGGGCCTCGCCGCGCAATTCGCCCTGCATCTGGGCTTCCGCCACGAGGACCAGTTCCGCTTCGTGCGCGCCGCGCTGATCCACGATGTCGGCAAAGCCCGCATCCCGCTCGAGATCCTCAACAAGCCCGGCCGCCTCGACACCGACGAGATGGCGGTGATGCGCACCCATGCGGCCGTCGGGCACGAGGTGCTGGTCGCCGGCGGCGAGCGCGACCCGCTGACCCTCGCGGCGGTCCGCCACCACCACGAGATGCTCGACGGCTCCGGCTATCCCGACGGGCTCGTCGGCGAGCAGATCGGCGACATGGTGCGCCTGCTCACCATCTGCGACATCTACGCCGCGCTGACCGAGCGCCGGCCCTACAAGGCCCCGATGCCGATGGCCGACGCGATGGCGATCCTCGCCGCCATGGAGGGCAAGCTGGAGGCGCGCCTCGTCGCCTCCTTCGGCGAGGCGATGCGCGTCGCGAGTTAGGCAGGCCGGACCCGGGCCGGCGCGCCCGGCCTCAGGTCTCGAGCTCGCTGTCCCAGTACAGGTAGTCGATCCAGGTGTGGTGGTACTGGCGGTGGTCGAATTCCGGCTGGCGGCGGTGCAGCTCGTGCCGGCTCGGCCGGCGCGGCTCGTTGAGGAGGGGCATCTCGGCCTCCTCGGGCGTGCGGTTGGCCTTGCGCAGGTTGCACGGGCTGCAGGCCGCGACCACGTTCTCCCAGCTCGACAGGCCGCCGCGGGAGCGCGGCACCACGTGGTCGAAGGTCAGGCCGCCCGACGGCAGCCGCAGGCCGCAATACTGGCACGAGAACGTGTCGCGCAGGTAGATGTTGTAGCGCGTGAAGGCGGGGCTGCGCGCCATCGCCACGTAGCTCTTGAGCGCCACCACGCTCGGCACCCGGAGCGACCGGCTGGGCGAGCGCGCCTCGACGTCGTAGCTCGCCACGAGCGTGACGCGGTCGAGGAACAGGGCCGTGAACGCATCCTTCCACGACCACAGCGAGAGCGGATTGTACGAGAGCGGCCGATAATCCGCGTTGAGCACGAGGGTTTGAAGGTCCAGCATCATCCTGCCCTGGCGACGGGCCGACCGCGGCGAGGGGGGCCGGCACGGTGCCGGTCCTCGCTTTGCTCGCCAGGAGAGGAGATGGGGACCATCGCCTATCCTCCGAGCCGGTCGGGGAGAGTGGGGGGAAGCGTCGGAGGAAGCGTAGGAGGACATGGCGGATGCCCGCCACGGCCGCTCGGGCAGCGGACGCCGTGGGGCGCGGCCGGGATGCGATCCGGGCGCCGTCCGGGCTGCCGGGAGCGGACGATCACCGGGATCCTCCCGCAGCAGAGCGAAATGGCCGTGTCCATCGGGGCTTAGTCTAATAGCAGCATGACAGGGTTGTGAAGGTTTCCGTTCGGGGCGTCTCGTCACGCCCCACACGAATCCGTCGCCCACAGGTCTCCGGCGGGGTCCGCGGGCATGCGGCACCGATTTTCGCCCCATTGATCCGCGATGCCGCCGGCCTCGTGCCCCGCCCGCGGTTTCCCCGTCCGGGCGGATGACCTAGGTAGACGGCTCGAACCGACCCCGTCGCGAGGATTGCCGGCCGCCGCGCCGGGCCTCCCGCCATGACCGGGCCGGGCCGCCGGGAGACCAGCTCGACACGCGGGTGAGAAGGAATGCGCATGAGACAGCTTCGCCGATGGACGATCGCCCTGGCGGCCGCTCTTCTGAGCCCCGGGCTCGCGGCGGCGCAGGGACACGCGGCGAAGCCGGAGCGGGCGGTCGTCGCCCAGGCGCCCGCCGGCAAGGCCGACGCGAAGGCCGACGCGAAGGCCGATCCCAAGGCTGACCCCAAGGCCGACGCGAAATCCGGTGCCCAGCCCGCCGCCGGCCAGCCCGCCGCGGCCGAACCGGCCAAGGAACCTGCCAAGCCCGCGCCGCAGACCCCGATCTCCGAGCAGATCAAGCAGATCCGCGCCCAGCTCGACGCCGAGAAGGCCGACCTCGACCAGCGCGAGCAGGCCCTCACCCACCGGGAGCTGAACAAGGACGACCTCGCGCTCCTGCGCGACGGCATCCCGGCGGTGGCCGACCGGCTGCGCCAGGTCATCGACCAGCTCGGGCCCCGGCTCGACGCCGCCAAGGAGCGGCTGACCCAGCTCGGGCCCAAGCCGAAGGAGCCCGAGGGCGCCGACGTGGCCCAGGAGCGGGCCCAGCGCGAGGCCGGCGTCGCCGAGATCGACGACACCCTGCGGCTCGCCCGCTCGCTGCTCGTCCAGAGCGAGCAGATCACCGACCAGATCAGCAACCGGCGCCGCGCCGCCTTCACCCGCGCCCTGTTCGAGCGCACCGACGGCCTGGTGAGCCCGAACCTGTGGATGCGCGCGGCGAGCGACCTCGACCGCGATCTGCGGGCGCTCAAGAGTTCGGTCGACGAGTCCGTGGCCCAGGTCCAGCGCCGGGGCACGCCGCTCAACCTGTTCCTGCTCGCGCTCGCGATCGGCGTGTCGGTGGCGCTCTATATCGGGCGCCGGCACATCGCCCCGCGGGTCGGGCACCGCTCGTCGACGGACGCCCAGCCGACCCGCTACGCCCGGGTGCTGGCGGCCTGGCGGGTCTTCCTCGTCGGCGCGGTGCCGGCGGTGCTCGGCAGCTTCCTCGTCGGCTATACCCTCGACGTCACCGGGCTCCTGCCGCTGCGCCTCCTGCCGGCGGCCCACCGCATCGTCGCCTCGCTCGCCTTCGTGGCGGTGGTCGAGGCGATGGCCGACGCGCTGCTCTCGCCCGACCGCCCGGCCTGGCGCCTCGTCGCGATGACCGACGCCACCGCCGACCGGCTCAACCGCCTGATCATCGCCATCGCGTCGGTGATCGCGGTCGGCCGCACCATCGAGGGGCTGAACGAGGGCATCTCGGTCAGCCTGCCGATCACCATCGTCACCAAGGGGGTGTTCGCCGCGGTGGTCGCCGTGGTGCTCGCGGAGGGCCTGCGCCGGTTCGCGGCGCGCGCCGAGACCGACGAGGCCTGCCTCGGCCCCTACATCGCGACCGAAGCCACCGCCGGCATCGGCGGCCCCTTGCGTATCCTCGGCTGGATCGTGGTGGCGGCGATCGGCGTCTCGGCGCTCGTCGGCTACATCGCCCTGTCGTCGTTCCTGATCGACCAGCTGATGTGGACCGCGATCGCCGCGGCGCTCCTCTACCTGGCGATCTCGAGCGTCGACGCCGTGGTGAGCTCGGCCCTCCAGGACGATTCGCGCATCGCCACGGCGCTGCAGGCCAATACGGGCCTGCGCAAGCGCTCGCTCAACCAGATCGCGGTGCTGATCTCGGGCTTCGTCCGGGTGGTGCTGCTCACCGCCGCCGGCGTGCTGCTGCTCGCCTCCTGGGGCGTCGATTCGACCGACATCTTCGCCTGGGCCCAGGCGGCGTTCTTCGGCTTCACCGTCGGCGGGGTGACGATCTCGCTCTCGACGATCGCGCTGGCCATCGGGCTGTTCACGCTCGGCCTCGTCATCACCAAGGCGGTGCAGCGCTGGCTCGAGAACACCTACCTGCCGGCGACCGACCTCGACCCGGGCCTGCGCAACTCGATCTCGACGGTGAGCGGCTATGTCGGCTTCCTGCTCACCCTGGCGCTCGCCTTCTCGTATCTGGGCCTGAGCCTGGAGAAGCTGACCATCGTGGCCGGCGCGCTGTCGGTCGGTATCGGCTTCGGCCTGCAATCGATCGTCAACAACTTCGTCTCCGGCCTGCTGCTGCTCTGGGAGCGGCCGATCCGGGTCGGCGACCTCGTGGTGATCGGCGACAACGAGGGCTATGTCCGCCGCATCAGCGTGCGCTCGACCGAGATCCAGACCTTCGACCGCTCGGCGGTGATCGTGCCGAACTCGAACCTGATCTCCGGCGTGGTGAAGAACCGGGTGCGGGGCGACCGCACCGGCCGGGTCACCATCACGGTGAGCGTCCTGCGCAACCAGGACCCGGTCCACGCCGCCGAGCTGATCGCCGGTTGTGCCAAGGCCCATCCCGACGTGCTCAAGGAGCCGCCGCCCCGGGTGGTGTTCCGCAAGATCGGCGACCCCTTCCTCGAGTTCGAGCTGGTCGCGATGATCACCGACGTCGGTTCGCAGGCGAAAGTGCAGAGCGATCTCAACTTCGCGGTGTTCAAGACCTTGTCCGAAGGCGGGCTCATCCCCAATCTCGGTCCCGGATCGAGCATCGTCACGGTTCAGGGGCTGGACGCGATGCAGGACGCCATGGGGCACATCGCCCGCATGACCAATCCTGCCGCCTTCCGCCCCGAGAGCCCGGGCGAGGCCCGGCCCGAGCCCGAGGCCGAGCGCCGCCGAACCCCCGAGACCGTGCCGTGACACTCCCTCCCGCCGCGCTGAGGCGCCTCGCCGTCAAGCGGGTCGCGATCCTGGCTCTGCCGCTCTCCCTCGCCGCCTGCGCGGCGACCGAGGCGACGCGGGCGCCGGCGCTCGGCCCGGCGGGACCGAGCCTGTACTGGCCGATGGCGGCGAGCGGCGCGCAGATCGACGCCGACGCCGCCCGCGACATGATCGCCGCCTACCGCCGCAACAAGGGTCTGCCGCCGCTCGCCCTCGACCCCGGCCTCCAGCGCCTCGCCGAGACCGAGACCGCCGCCATGGCCGCCGCCGGCCGCCCGAGCCAGGCCGACATCGTCAAGACGGTCGCGGCCCGGATGGGCTACCCGGAGCCCGCCGCCAACCTCTCGGCCGGCTACCACACGCTGGCGGAGGCCTTTTCGGGATGGCGCGAGAGCCCGCCCCACAACGCCGTGATGCTCGATCCGACGGCGACCCGGATGGGGATCGCGACGGCCTATGCGCCGGGGTCTAAGTACAAGGTGTACTGGGCTTTGCTGGTGGCCAAGTAGGGGACGGATCGAGGATCCCAGGGGGGCGGCGACCGGCGGATGCCGGCCCCGGACCGAGCGGGATCGGTCCTCCGGCGGGGGCGTTTCGCCGGACCGGGGCCCCGTCACCGGCTCTTGTAGAAGATCGCGATCAGGACGGTCAGCGTGACCAGCAGCAGGGTCAGCCTCTTAAAATTGGAAGCGCATTTCTTTGTCCTGAACCAATCTTCCAGGAGATAGTCCCTGTCGAGATGATTGATATTTCTGATGAAAAAATATTTTAGCTTGAAATCCAGCAGGCTGAGATAGAACTGGGGGCGGCCCGTGATGAGCTCTATTAGCTGAATGACCGGGTTCATCCGACCGATAAACGATCGAATATAAAGCATTTCAAGGTTTTCGTAGATCGTTTTCGATTTTCTTTCCAATCGCATCTTGTGTACGTGCTTGGAGCAGCTACGAAATACGGTGTGTATGAAAGTTCTTTCTGTCTTATCGATGAAACTTTCAGAGATCAGTCCCAGTCTGACTGATGCGGACTGATATTCGAGATGGGCTAATATCTTTGACATGGCAAGTGATTGTGCGGTTTTGCCTTGCACGAACTCCTGCCGATTGTTGACGATGTCTGCGATCTGCTGGCGCGCATCCGCCAGTTCCTTGTCCCTGAGAACCGTGACGAAGCCTGCCGTATTTTTGACTCTGTCGCTTTTCGCCTGTCCTATCCTTGTAAAATACCATCCGATGACGACAACGGTCGATGAAATTATAACCGCGTAGCCTTGTTTTATTTCTTTTATATCAGATACACCAAGCAGCCATTCCAGGATTTCGGAGAACGTCATTGTCATGGCAAAAACCCCCGCCGACGTTGCGGCAGGGGCCAGTTTTAAATTTTCTGGAACTCAGGTCCAGGGAATATCGCGACGCATACGCGACCTCCTATGTTGAAGCGGCTGCAGATGTCACAACGCTCACCGAGCCTTGTATTTTAAGCAATTGGAAGACTAAAAGTTTGCATCTTTTAGCATTCGTCATGCCTAGCTCCACATCATCCCAGCGGCTACCTGTCCATGTGGGTCACACGAGACAAGCATGGAAGCTCCCAAGGCGCTATGTCGCACTTCGATTATGAACAAGGATATTAGGGCCCGCAAGGCTGGAAAATTCTCGCACCTTACGTTCATCGAATCGGGTGTCATCCCTAGGGATGAAGCGCCGCCGTCACCGGTCTAGGTAACGGTCTCTGCGTCGTGAGCGATCTGACACGCGAGGGCCGGCTCGAATGAATGAGCCCGCGAGCATGATGATTCGAGGATAAGGCATTTTCGTCGACGAAGTGAACACGGCGTCGTCGAAGAAAATGCGGCGAAATCAAAGACCAGGAACCGCGTTCGATTGCAACGCGATCGGGCGGCGCTCCAGCCCGCATGTCTCGCTCCGACCGGGTCCCGGGCCCGGCCGATGACGCGGCGGACGGCCGACGGGACCGGCTTACGGGAAGCCCACCCCCCGCGGCGTCGGCGGCGCCTCGTTGAGCAGCGTCACCGTCACCCGCCGGTTCGCCGGCAGGTACGGGTTGTCGGGGAACAGCGGTTCGGTGTCGGCTTTGCCCGACACCGAGGCGAAGCGGTCGCCGGGCAGGCCGTTGCCGGCCAGGATCTCGCGCACGCTGATCGCGCGGCCGGCGGAGAGCTCCCAGGGCGGGGCGGCGGGGCGGCGGCCGGGGCGGTCGGCGGCGGTGTAGCCGGTGACCGCGATGCGGTTCGGCAGCCGGCGCAGGGTCGGGACGATCCGCTCCAGCACCTGGCGGGTGCGGTCGTTGGGCCGGGTCGAGCCCTCCGGGAACATCGAGCGGTTGTCCTGGTCGACGAGCGAGATGTCGAGGCCGCGCGCCGTCACCTCGATCACGATGCTCTTCGACAGTTCGGCGATCTCGGGCAGGTCCTGCAGCGCCTGGCGCAGGGAGGTCATGGCGAGGCCGAAGCCGTCCTTGTAGGCGTTGTGCTGGACGCCGTCGGCCAGGACCTCGTCGTCCGAGGGCGGCTCGGCCCGGTCCGAGGCCTTCTCGGGCGGGATGTCGCGGACGTCGCGCAGCTTGGTCGCCGAGGGCAGGCCGTCCTTCGCGATGATGCCGTTGAAGCGCGATTCCCGGTTGGTGCCGAAGGCGTCGCGCATCGAGCCGGCCACCGCCTGGAGCTTCTTCTGGTCCTGGGTCGAGTAGGCGGCGATCATCACGAAGAAGCTCATCAACAGCGCCATCAGGTCCGCGAAGGTCACGAACCAGCCGTGGCCGCCATGGGCCCCGCCGCGCTTCTTCTTGGCCACCGCTCAGTTCTCCCGGAAGGACGTGGGGCCGCCGGCGGCCTCAGGCCGCCTCGGCGGCCATCTCGTCGCGATGGTTGTGGGGCAGGTAGGCGATCAGCATCTCGCGCACCAGCGAGGCGCTCTTGGCATCGCGGATCAGCAGCACCCCGTCGATGATGAGGGAGCGCGAGACGTCCTCCTCCTCGAGCTTGACGTGCAGCTTGTCGGCGATCGGCAGGGTGATCATGTTGGCGATCAGCGCGCCGTACAGGGTGGCGAGCAAGGCGGTCGCCATGGCGGGGCCGAGCTTCGAGGGGTCGGACATGTTGGCGAACATCGTCACCATGCCGAGAATCGTGCCGATCATGCCCCAGGCCGGGGCGCAGTCGCCGAAGGCGCGGTACACCTTCGATCCCTCGTCGAGGTGCATCAGGAAGTTGTCGCGGTCGCGCTCCATCGTGTCGCGGATGAACTCGCGGTCGTAGCCGTCGGCGATGTAGCGCACGCCCTGCGCCAGGAACGGGTCCGAGATCTCGAGGCTCTCGAGCGCCATCGGGCCCTGGCGCTTCACCACGTCGGCGATCTTGGTGATCTCGTCGATCAGCTCGCGCGGGCGGATCGCCCGCATGTTGAAGGCGTAGCGCAGGCCCATCGGCACGCCGTGGACGATGACCGAGAACGGGAACCGCAGCATGGTGGCGGCGGTGGCGCCGCCGAAGATCACGATCACCGCGTGCTTGTCGAAATAGGCGGCGAAGTTGCCGCCGTCGATCATGATGAGCACGAACACGACCGCGATGCCGCCGACGAGGCCGGCGCCGGTTGCGATATCCATCTGTGGGCGGCCCCTTCATGCGCCGTCGCGCGGCCCCGCGCCTGCGGGGCACGTCGCCGAGGCGGCGCGTGTGTCCTGGCTCGGACGCTACGGCGAACACGGTCAACGAACGGTAAAAATGCCGCTGCCTCGACCCCTCGCCGTCATGCCCCGTTCAGCGAGGATCTGTCATAGAGACGACCATGCGATCGAACGGCCGCCACAACAGGCCGCGCGCGGGGCAGGCGGCGGGCAAGGGCCCGGGCCGCGTCACAAGGGCATCTCATCAGGGTTCACCGTCGATGCGGTTGATCAGGCTCTACGTTCGGGTCATGGGCCAGCTCGGGCCCGACCTGCGCCTCGGCGCACTTCTGGCCGCCGCCAACGTCGCGCTGGCGGTGGCGGCCTTCGCCGAGCCGGTGCTGTTCGGCCGCATCATCGACCGGCTCACCCACCTGCCGGCCGGCGGCGCCGGCACGTCGGGCCTGCTCGCCCTCGTCGCCGCCTGGGTCGGGTTCGGGCTGTTCTCGATCGGCGCCGGCGTCCTGATCGCGCTCCACGCCGACCGGCTCACCCATCGCAGCCGGCTCTCGGCGATGGCGAACTACTTCGAGCACGTCCTCGACCTGCCGCTCGCCTTCCACTCGGCCAACCATTCCGGCCGGGTGCTGAAGGCGATGCTGGAGGGCACGAGCGGCATGGCGGCGACCTGGCTCGGCTTCTTCCGCGACCATTGCGCCGCGCTCGTCTCCCTCGTCGTGCTGCTGCCGCTGACGCTGTTCCTCAACTGGCAGCTCGGCTCGATCCTGGTCGCCCTGATGGTGGTGTTCACGACCCTCACCACCTTCGTCCTGCGCCGCACCGAATCCCTGCAGGGCAAGGTCGAGGCCTATCATTCGGGCCTCGCCGCCCACGCCTCGGACGCGCTCGGCAACGTCGCGGTGATCCAGTCCTTCACCCGCGCCAAGGCCGAGAAGGAGGCGATGCACGGCATCATCCGCGACCTGCTCGCCGCCCAGATCCCGGTCCTGTCGTGGTGGGCGCTGGCCTCGGTCGCCACCCGCGCCTCCGCGACCCTGACCATGACGGCGATCTTCGTCACCGGCATCGTGCTGCACGGCCACGGGATGGCCACCGTCGGCGACGTGGTGTCGTTCATGAGCCTCGCCACCATGCTGGTCGCCCGGCTCGACCAGGTCGTCGCCTTCGTCAACGGCGTCTTCCTGCAGGCGCCGAAGATGCAGGAATTCTTCGAGATCCTCGACACCGTCCCGGCGGTCCACGACCGGCCCGGCGCCAAGGCGGTGGCGCGTCTCACCGGCGACGTGGCCTTCGAGGACGTGCGCTTTTCCTACGACGGCCGCCGCCCGGCCCTCGACGGGGTGTCGTTCACGGCGCGGGCCGGCGAGACCGTGGCCCTCGTCGGCACCACGGGGTCCGGCAAGTCGACGACGCTGGGCTTACTCCACCGCGCCTTCGACCCCGATGCCGGCACGATCCGCATCGACGGCGAGGATCTTCGCGATATCGGCCTCTCGTCCCTGCGCCACAACATCGGCGTGGTGTTCCAGGAGCCGATGCTGTTCGCCCGCTCGATCCGCGAGAACCTCCAGGTCGGCCGGCCCGACGCCACCGACGCCGAGATGCTCGACGCCCTCGACCGCGCCCAGGCCTCGGAGTTCATGGCGCGCCAGCCCGACGGGCTCGACACGGTGATCGGCGAGCGCGGCCGCTCGCTGTCGGGCGGCGAGCGCCAGCGGCTCTCGATCGCCCGGGCGCTCCTGAAGAACCCGCCGGTCCTGATCCTCGACGAGGCGACGAGCGCGCTCGACGCCGCCACCGAGCGCAAGCTCCAGGGCGCGCTGGAAGCGGTGATGGAGGGGCGCACCACCTTCGTGATCGCCCACCGCCTGTCGACGATCCGCGACGCCGACCGCATCCTGGTCTTCCACCAGGGCCGGATCGTCGAGAGCGGCACCTTCGAGGAACTGGTGGCCGAGGGCGGCCGCTTCGCCGACCTCGCCCGGGCCCAGTTCATGGCGGCGGCGCCGGAGCCGGACTACGCGATGGCGGCGTGACGCGGACCTGAAGGGGCGGGCGAGAGCCTGCCCCGTCTCGCACCGGTGGTCCGAGGAGGCGGAAGCCCGCTCGTCTCCACCGATGGCCGCCCGGGCAACGGCTGGCCGGGACCCACGCATCGGCGGCTTCGCCGGCGCCCTCGAACGCACCCGTTCGACGGCGCTGCGGGGATCACTCCGACATGATGTGGTCGTCGAACGCCGGCTGCACCGGTCCCATGGTCGGATGAACGAGCGCTTCGAGTGTGGAGACCCGCCTCGCCAAGTCTTCGATGCAGCGCAGCAGGTCGAGGCGCGACAGCCCCAGGGTGGTGCGGGTCGATCGGATGAGCGCAGCTGCCGGCGCCGTGGTGCCTCCCTCGACAGCGAGCTCGAATAACCGCAACACACCATCGCCGGTCAGGACGTCCGCCCATCCCTCTCGGCTTGACCGATCCACGACCCGACCGGGCACCCGGCCCTCGAAGCGCAGAGGAGCGGTCCGCATCTCGGCGCGCGTCACGATCACGCGGCGACCCTGCAGGTGGGTGAAGGCTCCCGGAAAGGGGGGTGCCAGGGCCCGGACAAGGCGGTCGATGACAGCGGACGGCGCGCTCCAGGTGATCTCGCCGTCGTCCGGGGAGCGTCCACAGCCGTATGTCGCGGCGCGATGATCCTGCGGGGTACCGGGATCCCCCGCAATGGCGCGCAGGACAGCGGGGCCAAGTTCCCGTTCCTGGATCCCGCTCAATCGCTCGTAAAGCGTCTGGACCGTGTCGATCGGCGTAATCGAGATCTGCTCCTGAAACAGGATATTGCCGTCGTCCAGACCGGGGCGCACCAAATGGATGCTGATTGCCGCGATCGGATCCCCGTTGATGATGGCCCAGTTGACATTGGCACGGCCCCGATACCGGGGCAGCGGCGAGTAATGGACGTTGATGAACCGGCTGAGGGCCAGGACGCTCGCCGGAAGAATGCGATTGAACGACGAGATGACGACGGCGTCGGGTCGCAGCCGCGCCACCAGGCCGGGCAGGTCCGGGAGCCCGTCCAGGCTCCAGACAGGAATGTTCGTCTCGGCCGCGTAGATGCGAACCGGGTCGGCAACCGGATCCGCCACTGCCCGTATGACACCGAGAACCCGGCACGACGCCGCGAGCGAGCGGAGGGCCGTGAGGGCCGTGGGACCGTCACCGATGAGCAGTACGCCTGCTCGCGCGGGATCCTGTGCCCCAAGAGAGGTATGTCTGTGAGAGGTATGTCTGTTCATGACAGCTGTACCAGCTGGGCAAAACTCTCCGATGACGCAGGACATCCGCGCCTCACCGACTCGGCCGCCCGCAGGCCACCGGTCTGCAGACGGACAATCGGTTCGGGCCCGATCTCCGAGAGGAGAACTGCCATGTGCCCAGCCGCAGGCGGCCGCGCCGGCCAGGTGGTCAAGCCGCACTCCCTCGTGGCATCTTGGTCCATGTCGCCCCAGAACTGGACGATCACCGCCTCCGGCGGAAGTACGTCCGCGAGGTGCATCGCTTCGGTGCGGCCGATGCGCGGTTCGCGCCCGGGCTGCAGCGCGATCACGACCGCATCCCAGTCACCGGCCGGAATGTTCGTGATATCGGCGAACACGGTAGTCTCGGCCCCCAGGCCACCGAGGCCGCGCGCGATCGGTGCCGCGAACCCGTTGTCACAGGCGACGGCGATCTTGTTGCGGTAGACGGCCAAACCGCAATCATGCAGCTGCCGCACGGATAACGGGCCGAGATACGAGAACACGTCGATAGTCTCGTGTTGCTCGTTGACGCCGACTACCGGGATGCCTCGGCGCTTGCAGGCCTCGAGGTCGATGTCCGAGGCGCGGAGCTCCCACGCTTCGAACATCAGCGCGATCACCGCAGTGGCGGGCAGGCTTTCGATCAAGGCAGCGGTCAAGGGGCGAAGGTGACCGCTATTGGTGACGATGTCGACCCGGCCGAGCACGCCGGAGGGGATCTCTTCGATGATGGTGATGCGTTCGGCAACGTCGACAGCGCGTGCCAGCTGGAGCGTCCATTCCGTCACCTCGTCGACCGAACCGTAGCGGCTCGCCCGGCAGAAGGCGTAGACCTGCTCCGCGCCGGCCAGTGCAGCGATGACGGGCGTCACGCCGTAGGCGCCACTCGCAGCCTCCGTCAGGACCGTCATGCCGGACAGGTTCAGTTCCGTGGCCGAGACGGCGCGCCGCATGAGGGCGGCGAGCCGAGCCGCCGAGAAGCCAGGCGGCAGCGCTCGGGACTGAATTCGCGCAATCTGATTCATTTGGCACCTTGCCTCGTCTCAGCAGAGGAGAACTTTCGCGTCATTGCCTCGCCAAGCCGGGTTTCACGGCTGAACCGGCGTGAGAACGCGACGACATTGCCCGAACGGGCGCCGTGACGAGGCGAGACGCGGCAACGAAGGCGTGACCAGGGACGTCTGCCGCTTCCGTGATGGCCCCGAGCACGGGCAGGCCAGCTGTCCGGCGGCCGATGGGCTTCGTGTCACCTGAAAATCCAACGACTCGCCATGCCGGTGAGAGGCTTTCCGCGCGATTCGGGATGTCGAGGGCGATGTTCCTGGTGCCAAGAATAGTCAGTGGACGCTGCATCGCGGGCAATCTTCACTTGGAGCGGTCTCGTGGGATCGGCTCCATTCAAGACCGCATACTAGTCACCGCGTGGCTCAGCAGAAGCATTGCAATCAGCGGTACCGACCCTCGCCGAAAGCCGTAGGGCAGGCAACGAGGCTCGGTGGAGCAGCCCAGCTTTGCGGTCACCGAGCGGATACGCATCGGGTCTGGCGGGTGGTGGGCGCAGCGGGCTGCGCGATGATCGTGATACCCTCGCGCCTCGGCATCGACGCTGCGACGCCCAGGCGTCCGGCGCATCAGCGCCGGCGCGAGGAGAGAGACCTTGCGGTATCGGACGGGCCTGTCGCTTCGAGGCCACCCTGATCGTGCAGGCGACATCAGGGTGGCCGATCCGCTCCCGACGGTTCCATATGCCGCCCCGATGCGAGCGGGTCGGGACCGGGGACGTGTTCCGCCCACGCGCGCAAGGTCCGTCACCCGGTGACGAACGGCCTTTCCGGCATTCCTGATCGAAGATCCGGAAATGGCGCACCGCTTGCGCTGCAGGAATGGCGGATAGTTTGTATCCTATCCAGCATCCATTCTTGGTGCTTACGGTCAACACGTCCGACAGCGCATGTAGCACGGCCCGTGCCGGGTTGGATGGACACAGCGGCACGGCCGTGCAGCATGCTTCTCGTACGGCCCACCGAGGCCAGCCGACGTCGGCGGACGTTGCGGGTATGGAGATCGAAGCTTGACCGAAGCACCATCACATCGGTTCCATCCGCTGGACTCGGGCATCGTGCCGCGCTTTGCCGGTCCTGCAACCTTCATGCGGTTGCCTGTCGCCGACCCCGGCGAGGTCGACATCGCCCTGGTCGGCGTGCCATTCGACGGAGGAACAACGAACCGGACCGGCGCGCGACACGGTCCGCGCGAGGTCCGCAACCAGTCCAGCCTCGTGCGCCGGGTCCACCACCTGACCGGGCTGTCGCCCTTCGACATCCTGCGCGTCGGGGATTGTGGCGACGCACCCGTCAATCCCCTCGACGCGGCAGAAAGCCTCGCGCTGATCGAGAACTACTTCCGCCAGATCCACGCGGCAGGCGCTCGTCCGCTGACAGTAGGCGGCGACCACCTCATCACGCTTCCGATCCTGCGCGGATTGCGATCCACGGCGCCGCTCGGGCTCATCCATTTCGACGCCCATTCCGATACCTACGACTCATTTTTCGGCAATCGCTACAACCACGGTACCCCGTTCCGGCGGGCGGTCGAGGAAGGGCTTCTCGATCCGAAGCGGATGATCCAGATCGGCATTCGCGGGGCGATTTCGGATGCCGCGAACTACGACTGGGCGCGGGCTGCCGGCATCCGCATCGTCTTCATGGAGGAGTTCATCTCAAGGGGGCCAGCTGACGTCATGGCGGAAGCCGGCGCCATCGTCGGCGACCGCCCGACCTACGTTTCCTTCGACATCGACGGCATCGACCCCTCGATGGCGCCAGGAACTGGGACCCCTGAGATCGGAGGCTTCACGACGCGCGAGGCGCAGGCGCTCATCCGTCTGCTCGGCGGCGTCAATATCGCCGGCGCCGACCTCGTGGAGGTTTCACCACCGCTCGACCCGTCGGGCCTCACAGCACTGACAGGGGCGACCATGCTGTTCGAAATCCTCTGCGCCATGGCGGCGCGGGATCCATCGGATATCGATCCCCCGCCCCGTTGATGTCGACTGTCAATCGATGGCCAAAGGAAGCGCTCTCGGAGCCTGTCTGAACGATTTTCGCGTCGGTCAGACTCGGATGATCGGGAGCATCCTATCCTTCCTCATCATGAGGCATCGGCCGATCGACGATCGGCCGACCTCGAAGGAGGCCTTCGGCGATCGCGACGGGGTCCGGAGCCCTCCTTCGAGGCCGGTCCACCTGCGATGAACCGATACCCTCGCCCCTCGGCATCGACACGTCGATGCCGAGGCGTCCGGCGCGTCGCAGCCGACGGATGCCGGCTGAAAAAAATGCTTTCGCTCAATCGCCGGTCGGCGAGAACGAGTTTCCATAAATCACAGCAATTAAGCGGAACGCTTCGTTTGACGAAGCGGCAGCCATCGGTAACTATTCTGCGGCGGGATCAAGTCGAAGCAATCGACCGGCGATCATCGTCCTTGTCTTGATCGCCCCGACGAGCCGGCGATCCCGCCCGTGCGAGAGCCTGTCCCTTTCCCATGCGTGCCGGGGAGGGGGACGCGCCTGCCCACCGGCAATCCTGTCCACCGATTGCGGAGCCCTCGATGAACATCGCCGTCAATCCGAGCCACATCGCCGACCCCGCGCCGCAAGGTACGCCCGGCCCCGCGCGCCCGGCCGATCCCGCCCACGTCATCCGCGACGACGCGGAGGCGATCCGGGTCGCCCATGCCCTCGCGGCACGGTTCCGGGAGGGCGCCTCGGAGCGCGACCGGACCGGCGCCCGTCCGCTGGCCGAGCTCGACGCCTTCTCGCAGAGCGGGCTGTGGTCGATCAACGTGCCGCGCGCTCACGGCGGGCCGGAGGTGTCGTACCGGACGCTGGCACAGGTGATCGCGATCGTCGCGGCGGCCGATCCCTCGATCGCCCAGATCGCCCAGAACCATCTCGGCATCGTCGCGGCGATCCGCACCGTGTCGGAGCCCGACCAGCAGGCGGAACTCTTCGCCCAGGTGCTCGCCGGCACCCGCTTCGGCAACGCCTTCTCGGAGAAGGGCACGGCGCGGGCCGCCGAGTTCGCGACCCGCTTCACCGATCACGGCGACCACGTCGTCGTCCGGGGCCAAAAGTTCTACGCAACGGGGGCGCTGCTCGCCCATCTCGTGCCGATCGTCGCGGTCGATGACCAGGGCCGCCCCTGGTACGCCATCGCGGATCGCGACGCGCCGGGGCTGACCGTCATCGACGACTGGTCGAGCTTCGGCCAGCGCGGCACCGCGAGCGGCACCGTGATCATCGACGACGTGCGCGTCCCGAAGAGCCGCCTGGTGCCGGCCTGGCGCGGCTACGCGGCGCCGCGGGTCGACGGAGCGATCTTCCAGATCATCCAGGCGGCGATCGACGCGGGCATCGGGCGCGCCGCCCTCGACGACACCATCGCCTTCGTGCGCGAGAAGGCGCGGCCCTGGATCGACAGCGGCCGGGACCGGGCCTCCGACGACCCCTACACGATCCGCGCGGTCGGCGACCTGACGATCCGCCAGCACGCCGCCGAAGCCCTGCTCGACCGGGCCGGCCTCGCCATCGACGCGGCGCTCGCGGACCCGACGCCCGACAGCGTCGCGGCGGCCCAGCTCGCGGTGGCCGAATCGAAGGTCCTGACCACCGAGGTCGCGCTCGCCGCCGCCACCACCCTGTTCGAGCTCTCCGGCACCCGCGCGACGCTGGCCGAGCACAACCTCGACCGGCACTGGCGCAACGCCCGCACCCACACCTTGCACGATCCGGTGCGCTGGAAGGTTGCGATCGTCGGCAACCACGCCCTCAACGGGGTCAACCCGCCGTTCCACGCCTGGAGCTGACGCCGTGCGCTCCGGAAAGCCTGGCGCTACAGCATCTTGATCGTCTCGCGCCGGCTCTGGGCCCGGGCCTGGAGCCGGCGGCGGCGGGCGGCGATCACCGTGCCGTTGATCTCGCCGCCGAACAGGAACATCGCGGCGAGCCAGTAGACGAAGACCAGGAACACCATCGCGGTGGCCAGGCCGCCGTAGGTCGACACGTAGGCGCTGGAGAACCGGTCGAGGTACATCCCGAAGCCGAGGCCGGCGAGCACCCACAGGCAGAGCGTCACGGCGATGCCGGGCAGCACCAAGGCGACCGGCCGCCGCCCGGCGGCGATGAACTTGTGGGCGATCACCAGCACGCTCGCGACGAGCAGCACCGTCACGCTGATCCGGCCGACCGCGACGGTGAGGCCGAGCGGCTCCAGCCCCGGCGCCACCAGGAGCAGCCCGCGCCAGACCAGCGGCCCCAGCACAACCAGGAAGGTGAAGGCCAGCATCGCGAAGGCGGCACAGATCACGTAGCCGATCGATTCGAGGCGCGTGAGCCACCACGGCCGCATCTCGCGCAGGCCGTAGGCCCGGTTGAGCCCGACCCGCAGGCTCTCGACCCCGCTCGACGAGAAGTAGAGCGCCAGCACCGCGCCGAGGGTGAGCAGCCCCCCGCGCTGCTCGGTCAGCACCCGGTGGACCTCCCCGGCGATCGGGCCCGCCACCTCGCTCGGCCAGATCTCGAACAGCAGGTTGCCGGCCTCGTCGGCGAGCGACTTGGTGCCGAACACGCCGGCGAGGGCGGTGAGCAGGATCAGGAACGGGAACAGCGAGGTCAGGAGCGAGAGCGCGATGTGGCTCGCGATCGCCCAGCCGTCATGCGCGACGAAGCGCTGGGCCGCGATGGCGGCGATCTCCAGGGCGGTGCGGGGACGGATCACGGCGCGCGGGCTCTCGGGCTGGTCGACGTCTCGGGCCTTCCGGCAGGCCTATCCTTCCGGCAGGCGTCTCGCGCCGGCGGACCTGACGCCTCAGGTAGAGCGCGCGAGCCCGTCCTGGAAAGCCGGGCCGGCAGAATTGCGGCGCCCGCGTCCTTCCGGGCACGATCGGGCGGTTCCCGATCCTTGCGCGACCGGCGGGGGGGACCTGCCGCGGTTCCCGGTTGCGGAACGGCCGCGCTCGTGCTCGTTGCGCAGGCATCATGAGCCGCTTACCGCCTCTCTCCGGCGCCGCCTCGTCGGGCGTCCCCTGGCCCACCCGCCTGGCGCCCGGCCTGTTCGTGCTGATCTGGGCCACGGGCTTCATCGTGGCGCGGCTGATCGCGCCGCATGCCGAGCCGCTGACCTTCCTCAGCGTGCGCTTCGTGCTGAGCGCGATGGTGCTGTCGGGCCTGGCGCTCGCCTCCGGCGCGACCTGGCCGCGCGGCTTGGCCGGCTGGCGCGACGCGATGGTGGCCGGGATCCTGATCCACGGCGTCTATCTCGACGCGGTGTTCTGGGCGGTGCATCGCGGGCTGCCGGCCGGCATCGCCGCCCTGGTGGCGAGCCTGCAGCCGCTGCTCACCGCGGCGGTGGCCGGGCCGCTGCTCGGCGAGCGGGTCTCGGGCCGGCGCTGGCTCGGCATCGCGGTCGGCCTCGTCGGCGCCGGGCTGGTGCTGGGGCCGCGGATCGGCGCGTCCGGCGGCATCCCGCCCGTCGCCCTGGCGGTCTGCTTCTGCGGCACGATCGGGATCACGCTCGGCACCCTGTGGCAGAAGCGCAAGGCCGTCGCCGTGGACCTGCGCACCAACGCCGCGGCGCAATTCGTCGGCGCGGGCCTCTTCACCGTGCCGCTGGCGCTCCTGACCGAGCACGGCGAGTTCGACCTCACCGGTCCGCTGCTGCTGGGCCTCGCCTGGGCGGTGCTCGGCCTGTCGGTCGGCGGCATCCTGATCCTGCTCGGGCTGATCCGCCGCGGCGCGGTGGCGGGCGTCGCGGCCCTGTTCTACCTCGTGCCGCCGGTCTCGGCCGCGATGGCGTTCGGGCTGTTCGGCGAGACCCTGGCGCCGGTGCAGCTCCTCGGCATGGTGGTGGCGGTGGCCGGGGTGGCGATCGCCAGCCGCGGTTAAGCCCCTGGTGGGATTCGCCGCGCTACGCTCGCGGGGCCTTCGAGGAAGCCCGCATGTTGCGCCCCGCCCTGACCGCCGGCCTGATGATCCTGGCGCTCGCCGCCCCGGCGGCGGCCGACGGCTTTCCGGAGCCGGACCGCGCGGCGCCCGCCGCTTTCGATCGGGCTCCCGCCGGCTACCGGCCCGCGTCGCGGCCGTCCTATGCACCCCTGCACCGTCGCTACCGGTCCGCCCGGGTGCCGCACCGCGGCGGCCCGGTCCGGCCGGTCTCCTACGGCGAGCCCGACGGTACGGTCTTCCATGCGTGGCTGCCGCGCAACACCAACCTGCCGATCTACAACATTCCGCCGCCGTACTTCCCGGAGCCCTGACGGGGGCCCGCCCGAGCCCCGACGGCGGCCCGGATCGAAGCGAGACGTTCGGCGTTAGACCTGTCGTGGAAAACCGTCAGGGAGCCGAGCCGTGCCCGAGCCGACCATGCCCGATCCGGACCTGCGCCCGATCGACCTGACGCCGTCCGCGGGGGCCGACCGCCTCGATGCCGGCACGCGCGAGGGTCTCGCCCGCGCCGGCCAGGACGCCCTCGATGCCTGCCTGAGCCGGTTCGCCCCGGAGGAGCGCGCGGCGATCTGGCGCGCCATCTGCCGGTGCTACAACCGGCCGTACAATCCGGCCGGAATCCTGGCGCCCGACAGCACGCCCGTCGAGATCCCGTCCGTCCCGGTCACGCCCGCCGCGATCGCGGCATCGGACCTCACGGGGGCCGTCCCGGAGGCGCACGTGATCGACGCCGCCCGGATCGCCCCCGAGGCCCCTCTGCCGGACGCCGCCCTGCGGTGACGCCGCGCCGTCACGCCGGGGCGGGCCGGGGACTTCCGGATCGGCCGCCTTGCGGGCCGCGGCCGTGAGCCCCCCGCCCCGCATCCCGCTCGACGAGCGGCTGCCGCGGCTCGCGGCGGCCTCGCAGGCCCTGGCGGGCGAGATCATCGGGCTCGGCGTCGCGCTGCAGGTCGCCTGGTTCGAGGCCTGGACGCAGCCCGTCCTCGCGGCGACCGAGGCCTGGGCGTCCGGCCTCGCGCGCCGTACCCGCCGCGACCGGCTGATGCGCCGCGGCGTGCCGGCCCACCTCGCCGGCCGGTCGCTGCACCTGGTCCGGCCCCGCGCGCCTCAGCCGCCGTAGCTCTGCACCAGCGACCCCGCCACCAGGGTCCAGCCGTCGACCAGCACGAAGAAGATCAGCTTGAACGGCAGCGCCACGGTGGCGGGCGGCAGCATCATCATGCCGACCGACATCAGGATCGACGCGACCACGAGGTCGATGATCAGGAACGGGATGAACAGGAGGAAGCCGATCTCGAAGGCGCGCCTGAGCTCCGAGATCATGAAGGCGGGCGTCAGCACCTCGAGGCCGACGGCCTCGGGCGTCGCCGGCGTGCCGGCCCGGGCGAGGTCGAGGAAAAGCTTCAGGTCCTTCTCGCGCACGCTGCGCAGCATGAACGCCTTGAACGGCTGGCTCGCCCGCTCGAAGGCCTGGCCCTGCTGGATCTGCCCGGCGAGCAGCGGCTCGATGCCGGTGCGGTAGGCCTCCCGCGCCGTCGGCGCCATCACGAAGGCTGTAAGGAACAGGGACAGGCTGACGATCACGGCGTTGGGCGGCGCCGTCTGGGTGCCGAGCGCCGAGCGCAGGATCGACAGCACCACGACGATGCGGGTGAACGAGGTCGCCATCACCAGCACCGAGGGCGCCAGCGCCAGCACGGTGATGAGCGCGACGAGCTGCAGCGCCCGCTCGGTGACGCCGCCGCTCGGGCCGAGATCGACCGTCAGGCTCTGCGCCATCGCCGTGCCGCCGGAGAAGACCAGCAGGGCCACGGTCGCGCGGCAGAGGTGACGGCGGAGGCGGGGGAGGAGGGACGAGCGATTCGGGTGCGCCATGGCGGCCAACCCTTGGGCTGAGCGGCGGCGGCCCGCAAGCGCCGCGCCCGCCGCACCCGGTCGAGGGCGGGCGGGCGCGGTTCCGGTGCAACAGCTGTCGCGGGACGTCTAAGCAGATTTCGCCGAGGTGGTTGCCGGTTCGGCGCCAAAAATCTGCGCCAAAACAAGAACCTAAGCGGGCGAAGCGCTGGCCTGCCAACGCAAGTCCGCTTAGCGCTTGTCGAGCGGCCGGCCGAGGAGCCGGGCGAACTCGGCCTCGATCTCCTCGACCGAGAACGGGTTCTGGACCGAGGGCGGCTTCGGGGCCGGGGCCGGCTCTTCCGGCGGCGGGGGAGGCGGGGGCGGCGCGGGGACCGGCTCCGGCTCGGGTTCCGGCGCAGGGGCCTGGACCGATTCGGGCTCCGGCGGCGGCTCGGGCGGCGGGGGCGGCGCGGGCTCCGGCTCGGGCTCGGGTTCAGGCGGCGGCGGGGGAGGGGGCGCCGGGACCGGCGCCGGCTCGGGGGCCGGCGGCGCGCTCGCCGCCGGGGCGGCCGGGCGGGCCGGCGCCACCGCCGAGGAGGGACGCCGCAGGGCCTCCTCGAGCTGGCGGGCCATATCGTTGAGGATCGTGGCGTCGACGGTGCGCGGCTCGGTCCCGCGGGTCCCGGCGGGGGCGGGCACCGGCTCGGGCGGCAGGACCGGCTCCGGCATCGGCGGGGGCGGCGCCACCACCGGCGGCACCGGAACCGCGAACGGGGCGGCCTCCTGCGGCGTCTCCGCGGCGGGCGTCTCCAGCGGCGGGGGCACCTGGCGGGCGGCGCGCAGGCTCGGCGGCTCGACCCGGCGCGAGGCGTTGAAGCGCGAGGCCGGGCGCGGGGCCGGCCGGGCGGCCTCGTCCTGGTCCTGCTCGAAGGCGGGCGCGGCCCGCACCGGCTCCGGGGCGGCGGGCCGCGCCGGGATCTCGGGCTCGGGGAAGGGCGGCGGCAGCGGCGCCGGCTCGGTGCCCGCCGGCAGGGTGAGCGGAAGCTCCGGGGCGTCGGCCGGCTCCGACCGGTCGGAGAGCTCCGCCTGCACCCGGCCGCTGCCGGCGCGCACGATGTTGCGCTCGACCACGACGTCGTTCGGCCCGCCCACCAGCAGCAGGTGCTCGATGTTGTCGCGCCGCAGCAGGATCAGCTGGCGCTGCCGGTCCAGCTCGTAGATGTCGACGATGCCGAGCCGCGGCTGCCGGCTGCGGCCGGCGCTGCCGTTGCCGCCGAGCGTCAGGCGGCCCCGGGCGAACCGCTTCGCGCCGAGCGCGAAGAGGCTGAGGAGCACGACCATGATCAGGAAGACGATCAGGTAGGAGAGCAAGGGCGAACCGTCCGTCCCGAGGATCGAGGAGAGCAAAGCACGGTCTCTCAAGTGAGGCGGGCGCGGGGCACGCCGACGAGTTGATGCCTTCTAGCACGGCCGTGACCGGCCTGCGCAGGGGACGTTAACATATCGTTAACAGCTTTGAGCGGCGCGGCGGCGGGCGAGGCGGGACCCACGGATATCGCTCGTCTTAACCACCTTTTAACCATGCGCTAGGCAGATTGTGCCGGTGTAAACCGGAAGGCCCGCCCGTGTCGGTCACCGATCTCCCCGTCGTCGCGATGTTGCGCAATCGCATGCAATGGCAGCAGACGCGCCAGAAGGTCCTGGCGGAGAACGTCGCCAATGCCGACACCCCGGGCTTCCGGGCCCGCGACCTCAAGGCGCCGCGCTTCCAGCCGGACGGCGCGCTCGCCGCCGCCGGCCTGCCGGCCATCGGGGTCGAGCGCACGGCCGGCATGCACCTCGCCGGCACCGGCCCGGGCGGCCCGGCGGAGGAGCGCGCCGGCACGCGCTTCGAGATGATGCCGAGCGGCAACGCCGTGAGCCTCGAGGACGAGATGCTGAAGGCCGCCGACAACCAGGGCGACTACCAGCTCGCGAGCCTGCTCTACCGCAAGAGCCTGCAGACCCTGCGCACCGCGGTCGGCAAGTAAGTTCTTCTGCATCGCGTTTCCCCAATCGCGTTTCTCCGGGCGCCTCCCCGCTCGTTCGTCGTTCCGGCCCGCAAGGTGGCTTCCATGGATTTCAGCAAGGCGATCGGCATCGCGGCCTCCGGGCTCAAGGTCCAGTCGGGCCGGATGCGGGTGATCTCGGAGAACATCGCCAACGCGGATTCGGCACCGGCCAGCGCCGGCGCCGAGCCGTACCGGCGCAAGATCGCGACCTTCTCCAACCACGTCGACCGCGAGCTCGAGGCGAGCGTCGTCGACCTGGGCAAGATCCGCCGCGACCAGAGCCCGTTCCGTTCCAAGCAGGACCCGGGCAACCCCGCCGCCGACGCCAACGGCGAGGTGCGGATGCCCAACGTCAACGTCCTGGTCGAGACCGTCGACATGCGCGAGGCCCAGCGCTCCTACGAGGCGAACCTCAACATGGTCACGCTCACCAACCGCATGGTGTCCCGCACCATCGACATCCTCAAGGCCTGACCATGCCCACCAACGCCTTCGCGGCCGGCGCCTACGCCGCCATCCAGACCATGGGCCGCACGCCCGCCTCCGGCGTCGCCGGCGCGGGGGAGAGCGGCTTCACCCAGCTCCTGTCCTCGGCCCTCGATGGCGTCGCCGAGGCCGGCAAGCGCGCCGACGGCCAGGCGATGGCGGCCGCCGCCGGCAAGGCCAACGTCGTCGACGTGGTGACCGCGGTCGCCGAGAGCGAGACCGCGCTCCAGACCCTGGTGGCGGTACGCGACCGGGTGATCTCGGCCTACGAGGACATCATGCGGATGCAGATTTAAGGGATCGTTTCCTTGAAGGATTCCTCCTCGCGATGACCGGTCTCGCCATCCTCGACGTCGCCCGCGACGGCATCGTCACCTTCCTGAAGGTCGCCGGGCCGCTGATGCTCGTCGCCCTCGTCGTCGGCCTCGTGGTCTCGCTGTTCCAGGCCCTGACCCAGATCCAAGAGCAGACCCTGATCTACGTGCCGAAGATCGTCGCGGTGTTCGCCGCGATGCTGCTGATGCTGCCCTTCATGGGCGACGCGCTCGCCGGCTACATGACGCGCATCGCCGCCCGGATCGCCGCCGGGGGTTGAGCGACGGCGGCGTCCGTCCGACAAGCCCTCGTCTCCCACCGCTCCCGAATCGGCCGGACGTGAACCTCCTCCTGCCCGGCCTCGCCTCGGCCTACCTCCTCACCTTCGCGCGGGTCGGCACGCTGGTGATGCTGATGCCGGGCATCGGCGAGGCGATGGTGACGCCGCGCCTGCGCCTCGCCTTCGCGCTGCTGCTCTCCCTGGTGCTGTTCCCGGTCGCCCGCCCGCTCCTGCCCGGCGGCACCGGGCCGGAGCCCGGCGGCGCCGGCACGGCGCTGATCGGCGTGCTCGTCGGCGAGATCGCGGTCGGGCTGATCCTGGGCCTGAGCGTGCGGGCGGTGATCGCGGCGCTCCAGACCGCCGGCACGATCGTCGCCCAGCAGCTCGGCCTGTCCTACGCGATGACCGTCGACCCGTCCGTCGGCAACCAGCAGGCGACGCTCGGCAGCTTCCTCAGCCTGCTCGGCCTCACCCTCGTGCTCGCCTCCGACCTGCATCACCTGGCGATCGAGGGGATCCGCGACTCGTACAGCCTGATGCCGCCGCTCGGCATGCCGGCGACCGGGGACGCCGCCGCCTTCGCGGTCAAGGCGGTGGCGCGCGGCTTCACCCTGGCGGTGCAGATCTCGGCCCCGTTCATCGCCTTCGGCATCCTGTTCAACCTCGGCCTCGGCGTGCTCTCGCGGCTGATGCCGCAGATGCAGGTGTTCTTCGTCGCCACCCCGGCGGCGATCATGATCGGCATGCTGGTGATGCTGGCGACGATCGGGGTGATGATGGGGGTGTTCGTCGACGATCTCGGCCGCTTCCTGGCCGATCTCGGGAGGTCGTGAGCGCATGTCGGGCGAGACCGACCAGGAAGACCGCACCGAAGACCCGACCCAGCGACGGCTCGACGACGCGATCAAGCGCGGCGACGTCGCCACCAGCCAGGAGGTCAACACCTTCCTGATGCTGGGCGCCTTCACGCTGGTGCTGATGATCGCCGCAGCACCCGTCGCCCGCGGGCTGCTGACCGACCTGCGCGCCTTCCTCGCCCACCTCCACGACGTTCCCTCGGATCCCGCCGCCTACGCGGCGATCGGCCGGCGGGCCCTCGTCGCCGCGCTCCTCGCCCTCGCGGTGCCGGTGGGCGCGGTGCTGGCCGCCGGCCTCGTCGGCGGCCTCGTCCAGCACCCCCTGGTCTGGACCACCGAGACGCTCGGGGCGAAGTGGAGCCGGGTCTCGCCGATGGCGGGCCTCCGGCGGCTGTTCGGCCCGGAGGCCTGGTTCCAGTTCGGCAAGGGCGTGGTCAAGATCCTGCTCGTCGGCGTGGCCGCCGGCTTCGTCCTGTGGAACGATCGCGACCGGCTCGAGGTCTTCGCGCGGCTCGAGCCGCAATCCGTGCTCCAGGGCACCCTGTCGCTCTGCCTGCGGCTGATGGGCGCGGTGCTCGCCGCCTACGTCGTCGTCACCCTCGGCGATGCGCTCTACCAGCGCTTCCGCTGGCGGGCGAAGCTCCGCATGTCGAAGCAGGAGCTGAAGGAGGAGATGAAGGAGCAGGACGGCAACCCGGAGGTGAAGGGCCGGATGCGCCAGATCCGCATGCAGCGGGTCAAGAAGCGCATGATGGCGGCGGTGCCGGGCGCGAGCGTGATCGTCACCAACCCGACCCACTACGCGGTGGCCTTGCGCTACGAGGCCGGGATGGCCGCGCCGGTCTGCGTCGCCAAGGGCGTCGACGCGCTCGCTTTGCGCATCCGCGAGGTGGCGCGCGAGCACGGCGTGCCGGTGGTCGAGAACCCGCCGCTGGCGCGCGCGCTCCACGCCACCGTCGAGATCGACGCCGCGGTGCCGCCCGAGCATTATCGCGCGGTGGCCGAGGTCATCGGCTACGTGATGCGCCTGCGGCGGCGCCACTGAGGACGGCCCGGAACGAACCGGGTTCATTCCACGGAAACGCCGTGCCTGCTAGGGAACGCGGATCAGGGGCCGTTCCGAGGCCCCGGGGAACGGTCAGGGGTCCGGGCGCGTGGTCCGGATCCGCGGGGAGTGTCGAGGCGACATGCCGGAGTTGAGCCCATCCGCGGCGGAGGCCGCCCTCGACCGCTCCGAGCGGCCCGGCCGGGTCAGCCTGCTTCTTCTGCTCGCCGGCCTCCTCGTCGGCGCGGCGGTGGGCCTGAGCTTCGTCGCCAGCGAGCAGGCGCAGCCGATCATTCTCGGCCTCCTGGCCCTGCTCGCGATGGCGGGCGTGTTCTGCCTGTTCGCCTTCGCCATCGGGGCGATCCAGCTCACCGGCCAGGGCACCCGCAACGACGTCACCAAGGCGGTGGTCGATGCCGCGCCCGACGGCATGATCGCCATGGAGGAGGGCGGCCGGCCGATCTACGCCAACGCCGCCTACCTGAAGCTCGCCGGCAGCGACACCTTCACCAACCTGCGGCCCGTCGAGCGGGTCTTCGTCGGCTCGCCGGAGGTGTCGGAGGCGGTCTATCGCCTCGCGCAGGCCGCCCGCGAGGGCCGCGCCCTGTCGGAGGAGATCCGCATGGCGCCCCCGCCCGGCGGCGCGGCGGAGCGCGATTTCGCCTGGTTCCGCATCGGCGTGCGGCCGCTGCCGCTGCCGCGCCGCCCGGTCGCCCTGTGGAGCGTCGCCGACATCACCCACGAGCGCGAGCGCCAGGAGAACGTCTTCCAGGAGCTGCAGCACGCGATCGACTACCTCGACCACGCGCCCGCGGGCTTCATGGCGGTCGATCCCAAGGGCTCGGTCGTCTACATGAACGCGACGCTCGCGGCCTGGCTCGGCCACGACCTGGCCCAGGTCGGCTCGGGCGGCTTGCGCCTGTCCGAGATCCTGCCCGACGATCTCGGGCCGGTGCTGATCGGCGGCAAGGGCGAGCCCGGCGAGGTCCGCACCGACCGGTTCGACCTCGATCTTCGCCGGCGCAACGGCCACCCGCTCTCGGCCCGGCTCTATCACCGCGTCGCCTACGGCCAGGACGGCCGGCCGGGCGATTCGCGCACGCTGGTGCTCAACCGCTCCGCCGGCGAGGAGAGCGACGATCCCCAGCAGGCGGCCGAGCTGCGCTTCGACCGCTTCTTCAACACCAGCCCGGTCGCGGTGGCGACCCTCGACGCCGACGGGCGGCTGGTGCGGGCCAACGCCTCCTTCGCGCGCCTGTTCGGCACGCTTCCGCGCACCGGCGACGGCAGCGAGGCGGGTCCGCCGGTGCGCGACTTCGTCGTCGAGCGCGACCGCTCCGTCGTCGATGCCGCCGCCCGCGCCGCGGCGGAAGGGCGCGGCGACGTGCCGCCGGTCGAGATCGGGGTCTCGGCGCCGGTCAACCGCTCGGCCCGGATCTGGCTCAGCCCCGCCGGCACCGCCGGCGGCGCCTCGGGCGCAGTGATCCTGTACGCCCTCGACACCACGGCCCAGCACCAGCTGCAGCAGCAGGTCAACCAGGCCCAGAAGATGGAGATGGTCGGCCAGCTCGCCGGCGGCATCGCGCACGACTTCAACAACGTGCTGCAGGCGATCATCGGCTACTCGGACCTGCTGCTGGCGAGCCACCGGCCGACCGATCCGGCCTTCCAGGACATCATGCAGATCAAGCAGAACGCCAACCGGGCCGCGAGCCTGGTACGGCAGCTGCTGGCCTTCTCGCGCCGCCAGACCCTGCGGCCGGAGGTGATCCATCTCGGCGAGGCGCTCTCCGACCTCACCCTGCTGCTCAAGCGCCTGCTCGGCGAGCGGGTCGAGCTCGACCTCAAGCACGGCCGCGACCTCTGGCCGGTCAAGGCCGACGTCAACCAGTTCGAGCAGGTGATCGTGAACCTCGCGGTCAACGCCCGCGACGCGATGCCGGAGGGCGGGCGTCTGCTGATCCGCACTGCCAACATGGCCGCCGACGCCGTGGGGGCGCTTCGCCTCAACGGCCTGCCCGCCGCCGACCACGTGCTGATCGAGGTCAGCGACACCGGCACCGGCATGACCCCGGAGGTGATGGAGAAGATCTTCGAGCCGTTCTTCACCACCAAGGAGGTCAACAAGGGCACGGGCCTCGGCCTCTCGACGGTGTTCGGCATCGTCAAGCAGTCCGGCGGCTACATCGACGTGCGCTCGACCATCGGCCAGGGCACGGTCTTCGCCATCTACCTGCCGCGCCACGTGCCGGTGCCGGAGGCGGACGCGCCCGAGGCGCCGCTCGAGATCGCCCCGCCGGTGCCCGGCGCCGCCCCGGCCGCGGCGGCCGCCCCCGCGGCGAAGGACGCGAAGCCGCCGGCCCGCGACCTCACCGGCCACGGCACGATCCTCCTCGTCGAGGACGAGGACCCCGTCCGCGCCGTCAACGGCCGGGCGCTCACCGCCCGCGGCTACACCGTGCTCGAGGCGGCCTCGGGCCTCGAGGCCCTGCAGATCATGCAGGAGCGCGACGTGCCGGTCGACCTCGTCGTCTCCGACGTGGTGATGCCCGAGATGGACGGCCCGACCCTCCTGCGCGAGCTGCGCAAGGCCCATCCGGGCCTCAAGGTGATCTTCGTCTCGGGCTACGCCGAGGACGCCTTCCGCAAGAACCTGCCCGACGGCGAGGAATTCAACTTCCTGCCCAAGCCCTTCAGCCTCAAGCAGCTCGTCGAGACGGTGAAGACCACGATGGCGGGGTGAGGGCGGTCCGGATCGCATCCTTGTGGCCGCCGCCCGCCGGACTTACATATATGTGAGTAACCAGGAGGCGGCCATGAAGAGCGCGATCAGCATGCGCGAACTCCAGAAGATGTCGGCCGGCGCGATCCAGTCGCTGCCGCACGCGATGCCGATCAAGAACGGCACGGCGACCGTCGGCATTCTGTTGCCGATCCACCAGGCATCCCCGGAGTATATCCGCAAAGTGATAGCCGATATCCGGGCGGATGCGGAAAAGTATACTCCGGAAGAGAACGCCGCCATCGATCGGCTGCTGGCCGAGCGCGGCGCCGAGTGACGGAGAGGCCGGCTGCCGCGATCATTCCTCGGCGACTGCCTTCCGGAATGCTGGTCGTCGATACCAACATCGTCTTGAGTGCCGCATTGGGGCGCCGCTCCGTGTCGATCTTCGACGCACTTGCCGATCGACGGATCGTGGCGACATCTGCTCGCGTTGCGGAGGAGGTCCAGCGAGTCCTGCTTGGCGTGCCGGATCTCCCGGCGGGAGCACCTGTGCGCGCGGAGGTGATTCTCGCCGGGATCGATGTCATCGACGCCTCGTACTACTCCGACCGAATCGAGAGCGCGGCCCGCGTCCTCTCCGACGCCGTCGCCTCCCGCAACGGCTCGACGAGCGACGCGCACGTGCTTGCCTGCGCCTGGCTCCTCGACGCCGACATCTGGAGCCATGACCGCGATTTCGCCGGCACCGGCTGGCCGTCCTGGTCGAACGCCAACCTGCTTCGCGCCCTCGACCGCGCCTGACCCGCTTACGATCCCCCGCCGAATGCGCCGTCCGCCCTTGCCGAATGAGAACAAAACAGGTACATAAAAACCAGCCGCGCGATTGAGACTTGCCGCCCCTCCTGCCATAAGGACCCGCCGAGATGGCTCAGCCCCAGATGCGACTGGTGGAAAACCCGACCATGGACAAAGACAAGTCGAAGGCGATCGACGCCGCCCTCGCCCAGATCGAGCGCGCCTTCGGCAAGGGCTCGATCATGCGGCTCGGCAAGGGCGACAAGGTGCAGGAGGTCGAGGTCGTCTCGACCGGCTCGCTGGGCCTCGACATCGCGCTCGGCGTCGGCGGCCTGCCGCGCGGTCGCGTGATCGAGATCTACGGGCCGGAATCCTCCGGCAAGACCACGCTCGCGCTCCACACCATCGCCGAAGCCCAGAAGAAGGGCGGCGTCTGCGCCTTCGTGGATGCCGAGCACGCCCTCGATCCGGTCTATGCCCGCAAGCTCGGCGTCAACCTCGACGACCTCCTGATCTCGCAGCCCGATACCGGCGAGCAGGCCCTCGAGATCACCGACACCCTGGTGCGTTCCGGCGCCATCGACGTGCTGGTGGTCGATTCGGTGGCGGCGCTGACCCCGCGGGCCGAGATCGAGGGCGAGATGGGCGACCAGCAGCCGGGCCTCCAGGCCCGCCTGATGAGCCAGGCCCTGCGCAAGCTCACCGGCTCGATCTCGCGCTCGAACTGCATGGTCATCTTCATCAACCAGATCCGGATGAAGATCGGCGTGATGTACGGCAGCCCCGAGACCACGACCGGCGGCAACGCGCTGAAGTTCTACGCCTCGGTGCGCCTCGACATCCGCCGCATCTCGACCCTCAAGGACCGCGACCAGCCGATCGGCAACAGCGTCCGGGTCAAGGTGGTCAAGAACAAGGTGGCGCCGCCGTTCAAGCAGGTCGAGTTCGACATCATGTTCGGCGAGGGCGTGTCGAAGGTCGGCGAGCTGATCGACCTCGGCGTCAAGGCCGGCATCGTCGAAAAGTCGGGCGCCTGGTTCTCCTACGACAGCCAGCGCCTCGGCCAGGGCCGCGAGAACTCGAAGGGCTACCTGCGCGACAATCCCGACGTCGCCAACAAGATCGAAGCCTCGATCCGGCAGAATTCGGGCCTCGTCGCCGACAAGATCCTCGAGAACGCCACCCCGACGGCCGACGACCTCGACGAGGGATCGGCCTGATCCGAGGGATCTGTTCTGATGGTTATCGGGGCCGCCGCGCGACGAGCGCGGCGGCCCCTTCTCGTTGCACGGGGCTGTATGAGGCAGGGAGTGGCGCTGGCATGTTCCCTCCCCCCTCTGCGGGGGAGGGTTGGCCCGCGCCTTTGCTTTCCCCCGTGCGCAGGGAGAGGAGAAAACCCCGCGCCTCTTTCAGGTCCTTGAAGGACCTGCCCGTCACGGCGCTCCCGGCCCGGCCCATCCGAACAGACCCGCGAACACGAACCCGATGCCGACCATCGCCACGCCCCAGACCGGCGTGCGGACCCACGGGATGCCGAAGCCGTAGATCGGCAGGTACAGGAGCCGGGCCCAGACATAGAGCTCGGCCCCCCACGCCACCGCCCCGCCCTGCCGGCCCGACACCGCGGCGGCGAGCACCAGGGCGGCGAAGAGCGGGAAGGTCTCGAAGAAGTTGGCTGACGCGCGCTTCAGCCGGGCGGCGGCGCCGGTGACCTCGCCCTCGCTCTCGCGGTTGCCCGCCGCCCAGGTCAGGCCGCCGCGCTGCTTCAGCCCGGCGGCGGAGGCGGCCATGACATGGACGAAGCCGAGGGCGGCCGCGAAGGCGAGGAGGCGGATGTCGTCGGTCATCGGGGCTCGGATCCTGCCGGGCGGGCCGGCGGCCGCGCCTGTCCCGGCTCACATAGCGGCGCCGCCCCGCCTCGACACGGGGGGAGCGCGTGACTAAAGACACGCGGATGCATCCGCGGGCCGCCCGCCGGTGCGCCGAGTTCCCGGCCCGCCTTCCGCAGAGACGATTCTTCCCATGAGTGGCGTCAACGAGATCCGGTCCACCTTCCTGGACTACTTCGCCAAGCACGGCCACGAGGTGGTGCCGTCCTCGCCGCTGGTGCCGCGCAACGACCCGACGTTGATGTTCACCAACGCCGGCATGGTGCAGTTCAAGAACGTCTTCACCGGCGTCGAGAAGCGGCCCTACCAGCGCGCCACCACGGCGCAGAAATGCGTGCGCGCCGGCGGCAAGCACAACGACCTCGACAATGTCGGGTACACGGCGCGCCACCACACCTTCTTCGAGATGCTGGGCAATTTCTCGTTCGGCGACTATTTCAAGCCGCTGGCGATCGAGCTTGCCTGGAACCTCGTGACCAAGGAATTCGGGCTCTCGCCCGAGCGGCTGCTGGTCACGGTCTATGCCGACGACGACGATGCCGCCGCCCTGTGGCGCAAGATCGCCGGCTTCTCCGACGACCGCATCATCCGCATCCCGACCTCCGACAATTTCTGGCAGATGGGCGATACCGGCCCGTGCGGCCCGTGCTCGGAGATCTTCATCGACCAGGGCCCGGAGCTGTGGGGCGGCCCCCCCGGCAGCCCGGAGGAGGACGGCGACCGCTTCCTCGAATTCTGGAACCTCGTGTTCATGCAGTACGAGCAGATCGAGCCGGGCAACCGGGTCGGCCTGCCGCGGCCCTCGATCGATACCGGCATGGGCCTCGAGCGCATGGCGGCGATCCTCCAGGGCGTGAAGAGCAACTACGACACCGACCTGTTCCGCAGCCTGATCGACGCGGTGGCGCACCAGGTCGGCCGGGCGCCGGAGGGCAAGGCGACCGCCTCGTACCGGGTCATCGCCGACCACCTGCGGGCCTCGTCCTTCCTCGTCGCCGACGGGGTGCTGCCGAGCAACGAGGGCCGCGGCTACGTGCTGCGCCGGATCATGCGCCGGGCCATGCGCCACGCCCAGCTCCTCGGCTCCCGCGACCCGATGATGTACCGCCTCGTGCCGACGCTGGTGCGGGAGATGGGCCAGGCCTACCCTGAGCTCGCGCGGGCCGAGAGCCTGATCGCCGAGACCCTGCGCCTGGAGGAAACTCGCTTCCGCCGCACCCTGGAGCGCGGCCTGTCGATCCTCGACGCCGAGACCCGCGACCTCTCGGAGGGTGGCAGCCTGTCGGGCGAGACCGCCTTCACCCTCTACGACACCTACGGCTTCCCCCTCGACCTGACCCAGGACGCGCTCAAGTCCCGCGGCATCACCGTCGACACCGACGGATTCTCGGCCGCGATGCAGCGCCAGCGCGCGGCGGCCCGCGCGGCCTGGTCGGGCTCGGGCGAGGCCGCCACCGAGACCTTGTGGTACGGCTTGCGCGAGCGCACCGGCGCCACCGAGTTCCTCGGCTACGACACGGAAGCGGCGGAAGCGGTCGTCACCGCGCTCGTGCGCGGCGGGGCCGAGGTCGAGACGATCCGGGCCGGCGAGGAAGGCCTCCTCGTCGTGACGCAAACGCCGTTCTATGCTGAGTCCGGCGGCCAGGTCGGCGATACCGGCATGGTGACGGCCCAGGGCCTCAAGGCCCGGGTGACCGCGACCGAGAAGAAGCTCGGCGACCTCTTCGTCCATCACGTCGCGGTGGAGGAGGGCGCCCTGACCCTCGACCAGCCGGTCGAGCTGAAGGTCGATCACGCCCGCCGCTCGGCGATCCGCGCCAACCACTCCGCCACCCACCTGCTGCACGAGGCCCTGCGCCAGGTTCTCGGCGACCACGTCGCCCAGAAGGGATCGCTCGTCGCGCCCGAGCGCCTGCGCTTCGACATCAGCCACCCGAAGCCGATCGAGGCCGAGGAACTGGTCCGTGTCGAGGAGATCGCCAACCGGGTGCTGCTGCAGAACGAACCGGTGGTGACGAAGCTGATGGCGGTCGACGACGCGGTCGCGTCCGGCGCCCGCGCGCTGTTCGGCGAGAAGTACGGCGAGGAGGTGCGGGTCGTCTCGATGGGCCGCGACGCCGCCGAGGACGGCCGGCGCAAGACCTTCTCGATCGAGCTCTGCGGCGGCACCCATGTCGGGCGCACCGGCGATATCGGCGTCGTGACGATCCTGGCCGAGAGCGCGGTCGGCGCCGGCGTGCGCCGGATCGAGGCGATGACGGGCGACGCCGCCCGCCGCCACCTCGCCGGCGAGAGCCGCCAGCTCGCGGCGATCGCGGCCCTGCTCAAGGCGCCGGTCGCCGAGGCGCCCGAGCGTCTGGCGAGCCTGCTCGAGGAGCGCCGCCGCATGGAGCGGGAGCTGGCCGATGCGCGCCGCAAGCTCGCCATGGGCGGGGGGGCTGGCGGCGGCGATGACGCCGGCGTGCGCGAGGTCGCCGGCACGAAGCTGATGGCCCGGGTCGTCCAGGGCGTCGAGATGCGCGACCTCAAGAGCCTCGCCGACGAGGGCAAGAAGCGGCTCGGCTCCGGGATCGTCGCGATCGTCGGCGTGGCGCCGGACGGCAAGGCCGGCCTCGTCGTCGGCGTGACCGAGGACCTGACCGGCCGGTTCGACGCGGTCGCGCTGGTGCGGGCGGGTTCGGAGCGGCTCGGCGGCAAGGGCGGCGGCGGGCGCCGCGACATGGCCCAGGCCGGCGGTCCCGATGGCGCGGCGGCCGAGGCCGCCCTGGAGGCGATCGCAGCGGTCCTCGCGACCCCGTGACGCTGCCCGGCGCCGCGCTCAGGGGCCCCGTCCGGGGTCCCGGCGCGGTGTTCCGGCGTACTGCGCCGCCGTATTGCCCGGTTCGGAGCGGTATTGATCCCTGACGTCCCGAAGTTTCGTCTGAGCGTCCCGAAATTCCGGCGCGTGCGGGCTGCGTGAGGCGTCCGCGCGTGCGCAAGGCTGTGCGGATGCCTATTTCCGACCGCCGTATCCGATCCGCGTCCGACCTTGCTCATCTCGCGCCCGCGAAGTAGAGGCTGCGGGCGTGCGGCCTGGGGCAGGTCAGGCCGACGCCGTTGTGCCGCGTTTGCCGGGCAAGAGCCCCGCATCGACCGGGCGGCACGAGATCGGAAGGTAGGCAGGATGCAGGTCATCGATCAGGCGATCCCGGCGGTGAAGCTGGTGATCCCGAAGCGGCACGGCGATGCGCGCGGCTGGTTCTCGGAGACCTACCGGGCCGACGTCCTGGCCGCCCACGGCGTCGAGGATCACTTCATCCAGGACAACCAGTCGTTCTCGGCGCAACAGGGCACCGTCCGCGGCCTGCACTTCCAGCGCCACCCCTTCGCCCAGGCCAAGCTGATCCGCGTGCTCTCCGGCGCGATCCTCGACGTCGCGGTCGACCTGCGCTGCGACTCGCCGACTTACGGCCGGCACGTCGCCGCCCGCCTCGATGCGGCGGGCGGCCACCAGCTCTACGTGCCGATCGGTTTCGGGCACGGATTCTGCACGCTCGAGCCGGACACCATGGTGGCCTATAAGGTCGCCGGCGGCGTCTACAGCCCGGAGCATGACGGCAACCTGCTGTGGAACGATCCGGATCTCGGCATCGACTGGCCGGTGAGCGAGGCCGAGGCCCAGCTCTCGGCGAAGGACAAGGTCGCGCCTCGCTTCGCCGACCTGCCGGCGCTGTTCTGAGTCCCGCACTGCCGACCTCCCGCGGGGTCGGCGTCCGAATATACAATCAGAAGGCGAGCTGATTCGCCTCGCGCCGATGGGCGCCACCTTTTGGAGATCATCGACCCCATGCGCATCCTCGTCACGGGCGGCTGCGGCTTCATCGGCTCGGCCCTGGTCCTTCACCTCGTCCAAGACCTCGGCCACGAGGTCCTGACCCTCGACGCGCTCACCTACGCGGCGAACCCGATCTCGCTGATGCCGCTCAAGGGCAACAACCGGCATCGCTTCGCCGAAGCCGACATCTGCGACCACGAGAAGGTCTCGGCCCTCTTCGCCGAGTTCCGCCCGCAGGCGGTGATGCATCTCGCCGCCGAGAGCCACGTCGACCGCTCGATCACCGGGCCGGGCGCCTTCATCCGCACCAACGTGGTCGGCACCCAGGTGATGCTGGAAGCCGCGCGGGCCTACTACAACGGGCTGTCGGGCGCGGAGCGCGACGCCTTCCGCTTCCTCCACGTCTCGACCGACGAGGTCTACGGCTCGCTGCCCCCGGGTGGCTTCTTCACCGAGGACAGCCGCTACGACCCGCGCTCGCCCTACTCGGCCTCGAAGGCGGCCTCCGATCACCTGGCCCGGGCCTGGCACGAGACCTACGGCCTGCCGGTGCTGGTGACCAACTGCTCGAACAATTACGGGCCGCGGCACTTCCCCGAGAAGCTGATCCCGCTGATGATCCTCAACGCCCTCGAGGGCAAGAACTTGCCCGTCTACGGCGACGGCCAGAACGAGCGCGACTGGATCCACGTCGAGGACCATGCCCGCGGCCTCGTGGCGGTGCTGGAGAAGGGCCGCATCGGCGAGACCTACCTGCTCGGCGGCCGCTCGGTGCGCAACAACCTTGAGGTGGTCAAGACGCTCTGCGCGATCTTCGACCGCCTCCGTCCCGAGGCCGGCCCGCACGAGCGCCTGATCCAGTTCGTCACCGACCGTCCGGGCCACGACCGGCGCTACGCCATCGACCCGAGCAAGGCCGAAGCCGAGGTCGGCTACACGCCCAGCCGCACCTTCGAGCAGGCGCTCGAGGACACCGTGCGCTGGTACCTCGACAACGAGTCGTGGTGGCGCCCGATCCGCGAGGGCCGCTATTCCGGCGAGCGCCTCGGCCTGAGCGCGGAGTAAGACTATGGCGCGGGACATCCTCGTCCTCGGCGGCGGCGGCCAGGTCGGCACCGAATTGCAGCGGCAATCCTGGGGCGAGGGGGTGGTCATCCACGCTCCGACCCGGGCGGCGCTGGACATCACCGACGAGGCCGCGGTCGCCCGCGCGGTCGCCGAACGGCCCTGGTCGGCGGTGATCAACACCGCCGCCTACACGGCGGTCGACAAGGCCGAGAGCGACGTCGCGGCGGCCTGGCGGCTCAACGCGCTCAGCGCCGCCTACCTGGCGGCGGAGACCGCCAAGGCCGGCATCCCGCTGATCCACGTCTCGACCGACTACGTCTTCGACGGGACCGGGACGGGGGCCTACGCCACCGACGCGCCGGTGCATCCGGTGAGCGTCTACGGCGCCAGCAAGGCCGCCGGGGAGATGGCGGTGCGCACCGGCAACCCGCGCCACGCCGTGGTGCGCACCGCCTGGGTGGTGAGCCCGCACCGGGCGAACTTCGTCAAGACGATGCTGCGGCTCGCCGCCGAGCGCGACACGCTGACGGTGGTCGCCGACCAGCGCGGCTGCCCGACCTCGGCCGGCGACCTCGCCGAGGTCCTGGTGGCGATCGCGCTGCGCTTCGCCGAGGATCCGGCCGCGCCCGCCGGCACCTATCACTGCGTCAATGCCGGCGCGACGACCTGGTACGACTTCGCCGTCGCCATCATGGCGGGGGCGGCGGCGCGCGGCGCCCGCTCCGTGCCGGTCGCGCCGATCCCGAGCTCGGCCTTCAAGACCCCGGTGACCCGGCCGGCCAATTCCGAGCTCTCGACCGGGACGCTCACCGCCGCCTTCGGACTCACGCCCCGCCCGTGGCAGGCGGCCCTCGACGACATCCTGGACCAGCTCATCGGTCCCGCGGCGAAACACGCCTGAAGGAGTAAACTATCATGAAGGGCATCGTGCTCGCCGGCGGATCCGGCACGCGGCTGCACCCGGCGACGCTGGCGATCAACAAGCAGCTGCTGCCGGTCTACGACAAGCCGATGATCTACTACCCGGTCTCGGTGCTGATGCTGGCCGGCATCCGCGACATCCTGCTGATCTCGTCGCCGGAGCATATCGACAACTACAAGCGCCTGTTCGGCACCGGCGAGCAGTTCGGCATCAACATCTCGTACGCGCTGCAGCCCAAGCCCGAGGGCCTGGCCCAGGCCTTCATCATCGGCCGCGAGTTCGTCGGCGACGATTCGGTCGCGCTGGTGCTCGGCGACAACCTGTTCTTCGGCGCCGGCATGCGCCAGCTCCTGGCCAAGGCGCGCGAGCGGAAGACGGGGGCCTCGGTCTTCGCCTACCACGTCGACCATCCGGAGGCCTACGGCGTCGTCACCCTCGACAAGGACGGCCGCGCCACCAAGCTCGTCGAGAAGCCCAAGAACCCGGAATCGCCCTGGGCGGTGACCGGCCTGTACTTCTACGACAACCAGGTGCTCGACATCGCGGCGGCGGTGAAGCCGTCGCCCCGCGGCGAGCTCGAGATCACCGACGTCAACCAGGCCTATCTCGACCGCGGCCAGCTCCACGTCGAGTGCATGTCGCGCGGCTATGCCTGGCTCGATACGGGCACCCACGACAACCTGCTCGAGGCCGGCGAGTTCGTGCGCGTGATCCAGCACCGCCAGGGCATGCAGGTCGCCTGCCTGGAGGAGATCGCCTACACGCAAGGCTTCATCACCCGCGAGCAGGTGGTGGCCCGCGGCCAGCTCTTCGCCAAGACCAATTACGGCCAGAGCCTGCTGCGCCTCGCCCGCGAGCAGGAGCCGGGCCAAGCCCTGCTCGGGGAGTGATCCCGCCTTAGGGCGCGGCCCGGGTTCCGGGCCGGGCTCGTCCGTCGACCGGCCGAAGGGCCGCGCCGTCCCGGCCGGGGAGGGCGCGGCCCTTCGCGTTTCCCCGCCCCGCCCCGCCCGAAAAGACCGAGTTTTCGCCGCGCCCCGGTGCGTGCTAAGCCGCAGGCACGGCTAAGCCTCTCGGCGGGCGGGCGACATTTCTTCAGGGACGGGCGACAGCATGAAGGACATCCTCGATCGGCTGGACCAGCGGCGCACGCAGGCCCGGCTCGGCGGCGGCGAGAGCCGAGTGGCGGCGCAGCACAAGCGCGGCAAGCTCACGGCCCGGGAGCGCATCGAGCTCCTCCTCGATTCGGGGTCGTTCGAGGAATTCGACATGTTCGTGCAGCACCGCTCGAACGATTTCGGGATGGAGCGGCAGAAGATCCCGGGCGACGGCGTCGTCACCGGCTGGGGCACGATCAACGGCCGCGCGGTCTTCGTGTTCTCCAAGGACTTCACGGTCTTCGGCGGCTCGCTCTCCGAGGCGCACGCCCAGAAGATCATCAAGGTCCAGGACATGGCGCTCAAGATGCGCGCCCCGATCATCGGCATCTTCGATGCCGGCGGCGCCCGCATCCAGGAGGGCGTGGCGGCGCTCGGCGGCTACGGCGAGGTGTTCAAGCGCAACGTGACGGCCTCGGGCGTCATCCCGCAGATCTCGGTGATCATGGGGCCGTGCGCCGGCGGCGACGTCTACTCGCCGGCGATGACCGACTTCATCTTCATGGTGCGCGATACGAGCTACATGTTCGTGACCGGCCCCGATGTGGTGAAGACCGTCACCAACGAGGTGGTGACGGCGGAAGAGCTCGGCGGCGCCAAGGTCCACACCTCGAAGTCGTCGATCGCCGACGGCTCTTACGAGAACGACGTCGAGGCGCTGCTGCAGATCCGGCGCCTGATGGACTTCCTGCCGGCCAACAACCAGGCCGGCGTGCCGGAACTCGAGAGCTTCGACGATCCCGCCCGCCTCGACCGCAGCCTCGACACCCTGATCCCCGACAACCCGAACAAGCCCTACGACATGGGCGAGCTGATCCGGCGGGTGGTCGACGAGGGCGACTTCTTCGAGATCCAGGCGGCGTACGCCCGCAACATCATCACGGGCTTCGCCCGGATCGAGGGCCGCACCGTCGGGTTCGTCGCCAACCAGCCGATGGTGCTGGCCGGCGTGCTCGATTCGGACGCCTCGCGCAAGGCCGCCCGCTTCGTGCGCTTCTGCGACGCCTTCTCGATCCCGATCGTGACCTTCGTCGACGTGCCGGGCTTCCTGCCGGGCACCGCGCAGGAATATGGCGGGCTGATCAAGCACGGCGCCAAGCTGCTCTTCGCCTACAGCCAGGCGACGGTGCCGCTCGTCACCGTCATCACCCGCAAGGCCTTCGGCGGCGCCTACGACGTGATGGCCTCCAAGCACGTCGGCGGCGACGTGAACTACGCCTGGCCGACCGCCCAGATCGCCGTGATGGGCGCCAAGGGCGCGGTCGAGATCATCTTCCGCCAGGATCTCGGCGACCCGGAGAAGATCGCGGCCCGCACCGCCGAGTACGAGGAGCGCTTCATGTCGCCGTTCGTGGCCGCCGAGCGCGGCTACATCGACGAGGTGATCATGCCCCACTCGACCCGGCGGCGCATCGCCCGGGCGCTCGCCATGCTGCGCACCAAGGAGAGCGAGCAGCCCTGGAAGAAGCACGACAACATCCCGTTGTGAGGGGCGGGACAGCGCACTCGTTCGTGTCGTGGGCGCGGGTATCCTCCTCTCCCCTCCCGCGGGGAGAGCAGGACTGTCCAGAGAAAATCTTCGTCAGAATCAAGCGCGGGATCCCCTCTCCTGTGTGGGAGAGGGGTAGGGGTGAGGGTGGAGACGGTGCCGCAAGAAGGCCGAACCGTTCCGCTGCCAGCACGACGATTCAGCGCTTCATACGGAAGCGCGCCACCCTCACCCCCGGCCCCTCTCCCACACGGGAGAGGGGAGGTGCGCCACAACTTTCCCCGGACAGCCCTGCGCCCGCGGGGAGAGGGGAGAACCTGCGCTTTTCTCGCTCTCCGCAAAGCCTGACCGCTACCCCGCCTTCAGGAACGTCTCCACGCTCCCGGTCAGCCCGCTCGAATGCCCGGCGAGGCTCTCCGACACCGCCCGGACGCTCTCGGCGATCCGGCCGGTGGCGTTGGCGGCGTCCGACACCGCCAGGATGTTCGACGACACCTCCTGCGTCGAGGCGGCCTGTTGCTCGACGGCGCTGGCGATGGCGAGCGTCAGCCGCGACAGTTCGGCCACCGCGCTGCTGATCGTGGCGATCGCCGCCACCGCCTCGCCGGTCGCGCCCTGGATGTCGCCGATGCGCTGGGTGATCTCGCCGGTGGCGCGCGCCGTCTGGCCCGCCAGCTCCTTGACCTCGGCGGCGACGACCGCGAAGCCGCGGCCGGCAGCGCCGGCGCGAGCCGCCTCGATGGTGGCGTTGAGCGCGAGCAGGTTGGTCTGGTCGGCGATGGTCGAGATCATGCCGACGACCGAATCGACCTCGCGGGCCTTGTCGGAGAGGGTGCGCACGGTGGCGTCGGTCGCCTCGGCCTGGGCGGCGATCTGCTGGGCGCGCTCGGAGACGCGGCCGACCTGGCTCGAGATCTCCTGGATCGAGGCCGTCATCTCCTCCGAGCCCGCCGCCACCGTCGCGGCGCGCTCGCGCGCCTCGTCGGCCGAGCGGCCGAGGCCGTTGGCGGAACGCTGCATCTCCTCGACGGCCTGGCTCATGGCGCCGACCACCTGCGAGACGTCGGAGGCCATGGTCGTCTGCGCGGTGACCACCGCCCAGGTCAGCATCGGCCCGAGATAGGCGCCGTCCGGCCCCATGATCGCCGAGACCTGCAGGTCGAGCACCTCCGGCCCGAGCCTGATCTTGGTCCGGTGCGGCAGGCGGCTCGCATCGGCCAGCATCCGGCGCTGATGCGACGGGTTCTTGTGGAACACGTCGATCGAGGTACCGACCATCAGGTCCGCCGTGACCGGGAGGTACTGCGCCAGCGGGCCGAGGGTCCGGCGCGACGCGCCGTTCATGTAGTCGATGCGGAACTCGTCGTGGGGGTTGGCGGTCATCACCGCGACCGGCATCCCCTCGATCATCGTCAGGAGACGGCTGATCTCGTTCTTCTTCTTCGTGATGTCGGCGGCGAGCTTCACCACCTTGACCGGCCTGCCGGTGGCGTCGAGGACCGGGTTGTAGGTCGCCTCGAGCCAGACGCGCCGGCCGCCCTTGCCGAAGCGCAGGAATTCGTCGGCGAAGAACTCGCCCGCGCGCAGCTTGTCCCAGAACACCGCGTAGTCGGGCGAGGCCGCCGTCTCCTCGCCGAGGAACATCCGGTGATGCTTGCCGACGATCTCCTCGGGACGGTAGTCGAGCAGCCTGAGGAAGTTGTCGTTGGCCTGGATCACCGTGCCGTCGAGGTTGAATTCGATGATGGCGAGAGACCTGTTGAGGGCGGCCAATGTCGCATCGGACACGTTTTCCCGCCTCTTCCAAAACATGTCGCCGGCTCTCCCTTTGATCGATAACTGCTCAAATTTGGAGTCTTCAGGTTTAATAATCCTATAAAACCGGTGCTTTCATGTCAGCGGCCCGGCGGTCCGAAATGAAATAGGGGGGACTCGCCGCACGCCGCGGCGGTGACGCTACTTCAAAAATAACTGTTCAAATACAAGGGATTGAGCAAGGTCTGCGGAAACCGGCGGGCGCGGCGGGCCTGTCGGCTCCTAACGGTAAGGGCAGGGACCTCGCTCCGCCCCGGCCTGGGGGGAGACCCTGCGGCGACGGCGCGATCGGCGGGCGGGGACCTTGCGGCGCGGCACGTCCGGCCGGCCGGATACTCGGCCGCGGCTTGCCTGGACTGTACGGACGAGGCCGCCGGGCGGCGGCCTCGTCGTGCCTGAGCGTTTTTTACGCGGCTGTCAGGCCCTGCTCGCGGATCCAGGCCTGGGTGCGGTCGAGGGCGGTGCCGAGCCGGTCGAACAGGGTGTCGATCTCGTCCGGGCGGATCACCAACGGCGGGCAGACGGCGACGCGGTCGCCGGTGAGGAAGCGGACGATCAGGCCCTCCTCCTGGGCGAAGGCGACGCAGCGGGCGGCGACGCCCGCCTTCGGGTCGTACTGGCGCTTCGTCGCCTTGTCGGCGACGATCTCGAGGCCGCCGATCAGGCCGAGCCCCTTGGCCTCGCCGACGAGCGGGTGCTCCTCGAGCGCCGACAGGCGGCGCTGGAAGTGCGGCGCCTTCTCGGCCGCGCCCTCGATGATCTTGTCGCGCCGGTAGATCTCGATGGTCTTCAGCGCCACCGCGCTCGCCACCGGGTGGCCCGAATAGGTGGTGCCGTGGCCAAACGTGCCGATCTTGCGGCTCTGGTCCTGCATCGCCTGGTACAGGGTCTCGTCGACCGTGACGCCGCCGAGCGGCATGTAGGCCGAGGTCAGCGCCTTGGCGAAGGACAGGCTGTGGGGCTTCATCCCGACCGTCTCGGAGCCGAACCAGGTGCCGAGCCGCCCGAAGCCGCAGATCACCTCGTCGGCGATCAGCCGCACGTCGTAGCGGGCGAGCACCGGCTCGATCGCCGCGAAGTAGCCCTTCGGCGGCACGATGGCGCCGCCGGCACCCATCACCGGCTCGGCGATGAAGGCCGCGACGGTCTCAGGCCCCTCGCGCAGGATCATCTCCTCCAGCTCCGCCGCGAGGCGCGCCGAGTAGGCCTCCTCGCTCTCGCCGGGATGCGCGCCGCGGTAGTGGTGCGGGCAGGCGGCGTGCAGGAAGCCCGGCAGCGGCAGGTCCCAGTCGGCGTGGTTGGCGGTGAGCCCGGTGAGCGAGGCCGAGGCCACGGTGACGCCGTGGTAGCCCTTGTGCCGGCCGATGATCTTCTTCTTCTGCGGCCGGCCGAGCGCGTTGTTGAGGTACCACGTCAGCTTGACCTGGGTGTCGTTGGCCTCCGAGCCCGAGGAGGTGAAGAACACCTTCGAGACCGGGATCGGCGCCAGCTCCTTCAGGGTCTCCGCGAGCTCGATCGCCGGGTCGTGGCTGCGGCCGGAGAACAGGTGGGTGAAGGGCAGCCGCGCCATCTGCTCGCGGGCGGCCTCGACCAGCTCCTCGTTGGAATAGCCGAGCGCGGTGCACCACAGGCCCGCCATGCCCTCGAGGTAGGGCCGTCCGTCGGTGTCGTAGACCCAGACGCCGTGGCCGCGCTCCAGCACCAGCGGCCCGGTCTGCCGGAAGGCCGCCAGGTTGGTGTAGGGGTGGATCAGGGTTTCGACGTCGCGGGTGGCGAGGTTCGAGAGCATCGTCTCTGTCGCTTTCTTCACGGGGAGCCCCAGGGCGGCTCCCGACTGGCCGAGCAGAATTCGCTTGCGCCGTCACACTAGCGGCGCGATCCCGACGCACAACCCGGGCCGCTCACGCGGGCCGCCCGCACAATCCTGGTCAGACCGACGCGCATGCTCGACCCCGCCGAACTCGTCTCGACGCCTGCGCCCGGCCGCGCCTGCGGCGCCTGCACCCTGTGCTGCAAGGTCTACGACGTGCCCGCCGTCGAGAGCGTCGCCGGCGAGTGGTGCCGCCACGCCAAGCCCGGCCGCGGCTGCGGCATCCACGAGACCCGGCCCGGCCATTGCCGCGCCTTCCACTGCCTGTGGATGACGGAATCCTGGCTCGGCCCGGAATGGAAGCCCGACAAGGCCAAGATGGTGCTGAGCCTCGATCCCGTGACGCGCTTCCTGCACGTCCAGGTCGATCCGAGCCAGCCGAGCGTCTGGCGCCGGGAGCCGTATTACGGCCAGCTCAAGCGCTGGGCCGTGGCGTCGATCCCGCAGCGCCGGCACGTGCTGGTCTTCGTCAACTACAACGCCACCGTGGTGCTGCCCGACCGGGACGTGCCGCTCGGCGTCTTCCTGCCCGGCGACCGGCTCGTCGCCCGCGAACGGATGACGCCGAACGGCCCCGTCCTCGACGTGGAGAAGCGGACGGTGACGTGAGGGCCGGACGGTGAGGGCGACGCGGTGAGGGCAACGCGGTGAGGGACGGTGCACGCGACGCCGTCGTGCTGCCGCTCGCCTCGGCCTCGCACCGGCTCGCCGGCGCGGTCGCGCGGGACATCGGAATCGCGATCCTGTCCGGGCGTTCCCCGCCCGGCACGGTGCTGCCGGGCGAGATTGCGGCCGCCGAGGGGCTCGGCGTCTCCCGCACCGCCTACCGCGAGGCGATCCGCACCTTGAGCGCCAAGGGCCTGGTCGAGAGCCGGCCGAAGGCCGGCACCCGGGTCTGCCCGCGCGGCCGCTGGAACCTCCTCGACCCCGACATCCTGGCCTGGGCCTTCGAGACCGAGCCGGGCGAGGGCTTCATCCGCGACCTGTTCGAGCTGCGCCAGATCGTCGAGCCGGCTGCGGCCGAGCTCGCCGCCGCGCGCCGCGGCGACGACCACCTCGACCGGATGGCCCACGCCCTCGACGGCATGGCCCGCCACGGCCTCGCCGTCGCGGCCGGCCGCGCCGCCGACCAGGCCTTCCACCACGCGATCCTGGAGGCGACCGGCAACGCGCCGCTGGTCGCCCTGTCGAGCTCGATCGCCGCGTCCGTCACCTGGACGACGATCTACAAGCAGCGCCGCCGCGCGCTGCCGCGCGATCCGCTGCCCGAGCACCGCGCCCTGTACGAGGCGATCGCGGCGGGGGAGGGGACCCTGGCGCGGGCGCGGATGGCCGAGCTGATCCACCTGGCGCTGGCGGATACCGAGCTGTCGATGGCGGAGTGACCCCGGCGGCCGTCGAAAACGACCTTCGGCCTCATCCCACGCACCGCTCGAAGATCTCCTCTGCCTGCCTCACCGTCATCCTGCGCGCCGCCGGGCTCGCGATGATCGTGCGGTCGTGGGCGCTCGCCGGATCGAAGTCCTTGGCGGCGATGCCGGCATAGAGGCCGGGCACGGCGCGCAGCGCCATCTCGCGCACGCGGTCGCGGGGCAGCTGCGCGGCGGTGAAGCGGGTGGGGAAGCCGATATCGGCGTAGAGCGCCCGGATCGCGTCGGCGCAGGCCTCGATCGTCTCCTGGCGCGACAGGCCCGGGGTCTCGACCTCGAGCGCCTCGGCGAGCGGCTTGACCTTGGCCGGCAGCACCGCGAGGTTGAACGCGACGACGTGCGGCAGCAGCACCCCGACGCCGTAGGGGTGAGGCAGGTCGAGATGGCCTTCCAGCGGCAGCGACAGGGCGTGGCCGTGGCCGAGCCGGGCGTTGCCGCAGGCGATGTTGGCCATGCAGGAGGCCACCAGGTTGTCCTCCCGGGCACGGTCGTCGTCGGCGTTGATCGAGGCGCGCAGCGAGGCGGCCTGGAGGCGCACGGCGGCCAGCGCCACCGCGTCGGTGAGCGGCGAGGCGATGCCGCTCAGGTACGCCTCGACGCCGTGGGTCAGCGCATCGACCGCCGGCAGGGCCGCGACGTGCATCGGCAGCGAGCGCAAGGTGACGGGGTCGAGGATCGCGGCGTCGGGGAAGCTCAGGGGGCCGCCGCCGAGCAGCTTCAGGTGGCGCACCTCGTCCTTGACGATGGTCCATTGCGACACCTCGGAGCCGGAGCCGGCGGTAGTCGGCACCATGATCATCGGCAGCGCCTTGCGGTCGAACTGCCCGACGCCGGTGCACTCGGCCATCGGCTTGTGGTTGGTCGCCACGATGGCGATGCCCTTACCGGTGCACATCACCGAGCCGCCGCCGATGCACACCACGCCGTCGATGCCATCGCGGCGCACCCGCTCGCCCTGGTCGTCGATGTGCGAGCAGCGCGCGTCGATCCCGCACTCGTCGAAGCGCGAGACCGCGATCCCGGCATCGGAGAGCGCCGCGAGCGCGTCGGCGTGGAACCCCTGCGCCGAGATCACCGGATCGGACACGATCAGCACCCGGGTCATCTTCAGGTCGCGGGCGAGCGTGCCGATGGTGGCGAGGGCGCCTCTCCCCGAGACGATCCGGGTCGGCATGTAGAAGCTCGTGATCATGGGCGTGTCCTCGGGGCGTGTCCTCGGGCAGCGGGGCGCCTGTCTCGTCGGGCCCTCGCGCAGCGTGCCGGCGGTGTCGCCCGTCCCCGGACGTCCCGTCCAATACAAAGATCGGGCGCGAGCCATAGCCGGCGACGATGGCGGGGCGCCGCACCCTGGGTCGGCACCCCGGATCGCCGCCAGCCATACCGGGAAACGATGACGGGGCGACGTGCAAACTATTGGACGGCAATTGATCGTGGCCGCCATACCATGGCGATCGTCACGCATCGCCCCGACGCCCGAGAACGGGCGCGAGACCGGCCGGTGCCGATCCTTGAGGAAACGCCATGCCCCGACCGTTCTGGACGCGACGCCTCGCCGTCGCCGGCCTGTGTGCCACGATGCTGACCGCGCCGGCGCTGGCCGCCGAGACGCCCTTGCGCATCGGCGTGCTCGAGGACCTGTCGGGGATGTATTCCGGCAATGGCGGGCCGAACATGGTGCTCGCCGCCACGATGGCGGCGGAGGATTTCGGCGGCAAGGTGCTCGGGCGGCCGATCGAGGTGATCGGCGTCGACCACCAGAACAAGCCCGATATCGGCTCGGGCCTCGCCCGCCAGCTCGTCGACCAGCGCGGCGTCACCGCCTTCGTGCTCGGCGGTGCCAGCTCGGTGGGCCTCGGCGTGCAGGCCTACGCCAAGGAGCGCAAGATCACCACGATGGTGACCGGCGGCTACGCCTCGCAATTCTCCGGTCCCGGCTGCTCGCCCTACGGCACCCAATGGGTGCCCTCGACCGGCGAGCTCGCCAATGCGGTGGCGGGCGCCGTGGTCCAGAGCGGCGGCAGGAAGTGGTATTTCATCACCGCCGATTACGTCTTCGGCCACGGGCTGGCGGCGGATGCCGGCAAGGCCGTCAAGGCGGCGGGCGGCACGGTGGTCGGCGAGATCCGCCATCCGCTCGGGGCCACCGACCTGTCCTCGCAGCTGATCCAGGCCCAGTCGTCGGGTGCCGACGTGATCGGGCTCGCCAATGCCGGGCCGGACCTCGTCAACACCATCAAGCAGGCGCGGGAATTCGGCATCACCTCGAAGGTGGTGGCGATGCTGGTCTTCACCAACAACACCGTGGCGCTCGGCCTCGACGCGGCGCAGGGGATCCGCATGGCGGTGAACTTCTACTGGGACGCCAACGACGCCAGCCGCGCCTGGGCCAAGCGCCTGATGGCCCGCAACGGCAACGTGGTGCCGACCATGGGCCACGCCGCCGCCTATTCCTCGGTGCGGCACTACCTCAAGGCCGTCGAGAAGGCCGGCACCGACGAGGCCGGCGCCGTCAACAAGGCCATGAAGGAGCTGCCGATCGACGACGGCTTCTACGGCAACCCGCGCATCCAGGCGAACGGCCGGGTGGTGATGGACATGATGCTCGTCGAGGTGAAGAGCCCGAAGGACTCCAAGAGCAAGGCCGATCTCTACCGCGTCATCGAAACGATCCCCGGGGACACGCTGTTCACCCCCGCCGACAAGAGCGGCTGCCCCCTGACCACCGGCTGAGCGGACGACGCATCATGAAACTCTACGCCAACCCGACCTCGCCCTTCGTCCGCATCGTCCGCATGGCCCTGATCGAGAAGGGGCTGAACGAATCGGTCGATACCGCCTTCGTCGATGCCTGGGCCGACGACCCGGCCTTCCTCGACGCCAACCCGGCCGGCCGCGTGCCGACGCTCGTCACCGACGACGGCGCGCGGCTCACGGAGGCGCTGCTGATCCTCGGCCACCTCGACGCGACCGGCCCCGCCCCGGCGATGCTGGCGGGCGGTCCGACGGCGCTCTCGGCCGCCGGCGTCGCGATCGGGGTGTTCGACGCCGCGGTCGCGGTCATCATCGGCCGCAAGTCGGCGCCGGACTTCGATGCCGGCCTCGTCGGCACCAAGCGCTTCCGCACCATGCGGGAGGGCCTGCGGCGGCTCGATGCGGTCTTCGCCAGCGTCCAGGAGGCGTTCGGCCTGCCGGCGATCGCGGCGATCACCACCCTCGACTACCTGGTCTTCCGCTTTCCCGACCACGACTGGCGGGGTCTCTGCCCGAACGTCGCGGCCTTCCGCGATGCGCAAGCCGACCGGCCCTCGGTGCGGGACACCGTGCCGCGCGGATAAGCCCCCTCCCATCGCGCCCCATGCGCTCCCCCCCGAACCTCGGCTATCGTAGGGCTGACGGACGACAGTCCGGGCGTTGCGGCGAAGGCCGGGGATCAGGGAGGAACCGGCGCGATGGAGCTTCGCCATCTTCGCTACTTCGTCGCGGTGGCCGACGATCTCAGCATCACCCGGGCGGCGGAGCGGCTGAACATCGCGCAGCCGGCGCTGAGCCACCAGATCAAGAGCCTCGAGACCGAGATCGGCACCGCCCTGCTCCAGCGGCTGTCGCGCGGGGTGGCGCTGACCGAGCCGGGGCGCGCCTTCGCGGACGACGCTCGCGCCGTGCTCGCCGCGGTCGACGCGGCCAAGACCCGGGCCTTGCGCATCGCGACCGGCGATGTCGGCGAGATCCGCATCGGCTTCACCTCCTCGGCCTCGTTCCACCCCCTGGTGACCGGGGCGATCCGCGACTACCGCAGCGCCTATCCGGACGTGCAGGTCGAGCTCCTGGAGGAGACGACCGCGAGCCTGCTCGCCGCCTTCCGGGCCGGCCGGGTCGACGTCGCCTTCATGCGCCCGGACGAGGGCGAGGTCGACGACCTGTGGGCGCGCCACCTGTTCGACGAGCCGATGGTGGTGGCCCTGCCGGCCACCCATCCCCTCGCCGCCGAGGCGGGGCCGGTCGGCCTCGCCGACCTCTCGGGCGAGGGCTTCATCGTCTATCCGCGCCGCAACGGCCGGGCGCTCTACGACGGCATCATGGCGGCCTGCGCGGCGGCCGGGTTCTCGCCCCGCATCGCCCAGAACGCGCCGCAGCTCGCCTCGGTGGTCAACCTCGTCGCCACCGGCATCGCGCTCGCCGTCGTGCCGCGCTCGATGGCGCGGCTCGCCACCGAGGGCGTGCGCTACCGCGAGATCCGCGGCCCGGCCCCGGTCGCCCCGATGACCCTGGTGCGCCACCCGGCGCCCGAGATGCCGCATGCGCGGATCTTCACGGATCTGGTGCTGGCGCGGGTGAGGGGCGGCGGAGAGTGACACCGCGGCACGTTCGAATCGACTGATTCGAACCCTGGTCGTCACCTCTCATCGATCCGTCACAGGTAGTTCGTCAGCGACAGCTTGGAGAGCATCGAGGTCGTCTGGTAGCTCGCCTGGAGCTGGTTCTGCAGGCTGAGGAGCTTGGCCGCGGCCTCCTCGGTCGAGACCGACTCGACCCCGTCGACCGTCTTCTGCAGCATCGCCTTGGTGGCGGTGTTCTGGCTCTTCTGGGTGTCGATCTGGGCCGAGGCCAGGCTGAGCTCGGAGGCGATGCCCTGCACCGAGGGCTGCCCGTCGCCGGGCTTCAGCAGCGCCTGCACCCGGCCCGAATAGGCATCGAAGCGGGAGCCGTCGGAATCGGTGCTGTCGAACGGCGTGGCGGCGAGGACCGCCAGCCCGCTCAGCGTCGTGCGGAAGGCCGCCTCGTTGGCCTGGGCGCCGATCGCCACCGACTGGTCGCGGGACACCGGCACGGTGGCGGTCTGGCGCGGGTCGGCGGAGGTGTCGTCGCCCTTGTACCAGATCAGGGTGCGGCCGCCCGGATCGGCGACATAGCCGGTGGCGGTGCCGCTCGCATCCGTCGTCACCCGGCGCGGGCTCAGGCCCGGCGAGGACGAGCCGGCGAAGAAGTCGGCCGCCGCCCGGGTGGCGGAGCTCGCCGCGAGGTCGGTCCCGGCGGTGGTGTCGAGGGCGGTCGCGAGCGCGGCCTTGAGGTTGGCGGCGGTGTCGGCCGGGCTCGCGCCGATCGCGAAGGTGCCGGCGGCCTCGCCGTCCGCGGCGGCCTTCAGGCTCAGGGTCTTGCTGGTGCCGTCGCGCAGGCCGACCGTGACCTGCACAGTGTCTCCGGCGGCGAGACCGGCCCCGACCGTCACGGTCATCGAGGCCGGATTGCCGCCGGCGAGCGCCGCCGCGACCCCCGGCGGGTTCGCGCTCTGGGCGCCGACCACGGTCTGGCCCGACAGAGAAGCGGTGAGGTTCTGCGCGCTCGCCGCCGCATCGTCGCCGATCGCGAAGGTGCCCGCCCCGCCCTGTCCCGCGTTCCGGGCGGTGAGGTCGACGAAGCCCTGGCTGCCGTCGGTGTTCTGCACCGTCACCCGCACGATGTCGCCGTCCTTCGGCTGGCCGGCGAAGGACAGGGTGGCGGCGGCCGGCGTGCCGGCCTGGAACGCGACCGCGAGGCCGGCCGGGTTCGAACTCACGGCATTGGCGATCGTGAAGCCGAAATTCGCCCGCACGCCCGCGGACGCGCTCTCCGACAGGCTGAGGCTCGCGCCCGACCCCGCGAGGTCGAGACGCCCGGTCTTCGGGGTGCCGGTACCGAGGTCGGCGGCCCGGCGCTCGGCGATCACCGCGCGCACGCCGTCGAGGCCGGAGGCGGGATCGCCGTCGAGGATGCGGTCGGCGGTCTCGACCGGCGCCCGGTCGGTGACCCGGCCGCCCAGGATGTACTGGCCGCCGGTGCTTTGGTTCAGGGCGTCGAGGGCGCCGCCGAGCTGGCCGGTCGCGGCCTGCTGCAGGGTGGAGCGGGAGGCGGTGCCGGTGCCGGTGCGGGCGCTGACGAGGCTGCTCCAGGCCGCCGAGCCCAGGGTCGCGACCTGCTGGACGCTCGCGGAGGCCAGGGCCACCCGGGTCGAACCGGTACCGGCCGCCGCGATCCAGCCGTCGAGCGCGCTGATCTGGGCATGCGCCGACAGGCTCTGGGTGCGGCCGCTGCCGAGGCCGCCATAGGTGTCGGAGACCCGGCCGCTGGCGATCTGGTTCGAGAGCGTGCCGAGCGTCGCCTTCATGTCGACGAGGCGGCGGGTGTTGAGGTCGGCGGCGGCGGTGCCGGCCGCGAAGGGGGCGATCGTCATCGCGGTCCTCTCAGATCCGGAGCAGGGTGTCGAGCATGTCGCGGGCGGCGGTCAGCACCCGGGCATTGGCGCTGTAGGCGGTCTGGAGCTGGATCAGCTTCGACATCTCCTCGTCGACGCTGACGCCGGATTCCTTGCCGAAGCGGCTCTGGGCCGAGGAGAGCGCGATCGTCTGGCCCTCGTCGAGCTGCTGCGCCTCGGCGCTGGCCGCGCCGCGGGCGTCGATGACCGACTGGGTGAAGCCGATCACCGTGGAGGAACGCGGAGCGCTGACGCCGCCGATGCCGCTGCCGGCCGAGAAGGTGACGCTGCGGCTTGTGAGCGCGTCGACGAGGGATTGCGGCCGGGCGGTGTCGCCGGAATCCGTCGCCGCGGCGTAGTTCACGAGGGTCGACGAATCGGCGGCGACGGCCGGGTTGACGGCGAGGCGCTGGGCGAAGCCGGTCAGGTGCGAGCCGCCCTCGAACGAGCCGGTGAACACGCCGTTGCCGTTCCCCGCATCGACGAACAGCGCGAGCTGGCCGCTGCCGGTCTTCGTGTCGGCGGCGCTCGTCGGCACGGTGACCGAGGCCGACGCGCCGGTGAGCGCGAGGCTCGCCGGGTCGGACAGGATGCGCACCGAGCCGGCGGCCCCTCCCGGCGTCGCCGAGACGGAGAAGCCGGTGCCGAGCGCCGCCGCGATCCTGTCGGCGAAGGTCGAGGCCCCGCCCGAGATGTCGACCGGCACCACCAGGGCGGTCGGGTCGTCGGTCTCGGCCGGGTCGATGGGCGCGGGCGCCGCCCCGTTTGTCGGCATCAGGATCAGGTTGCGCCCGACCCCGGCGGCGTTGCGCACCCCGAGCGTCACGGCGTTGCCGGCCTGGAGGCCCGTGAGGTCGATGTCGACGCCCGTCAGTCCGTTGGCCGACGCCGCTGTGCCGGTCGCCGGCCGGTCGCTCACCGCCCGCGACAGGCCGGAGGCGAGGTCGTCGAGCTGGCGCTGGGCCTGGACCAGGGTGTCGTCGCGCAGGGAGACCGCGGCGGCGATCGAGCCGGAGCGGATCGCCCCCGTGGCGATCAGATCGATCTTCGCCCCGGCCGGCGTCGTCGCCGTGACGGTGCCGACGCCGCGGGTGGCCGGGTCGTCGGTGTAGCGCGCCCCGGCGCCCAGGGTGCCGCGGCCGTCGAAGGCGAGGCTCGCCGCCGCGCCGTGATCGACCAGCGTCGCGCCCGAGGCGGTGAGCAGGGTGACCGAACCGTCGTGCTGCTCGCTCACCTGCACGTCGAGATACTGCGAGAGCGTGTTGATCTGCTGGTCGCGCTGGTCGAGGAGCTCGGCCACGCTGGTGTCGCCGCTCGAATTGCCGGTGGCGCCGACGACCTTGGTGTTGAGCGCGGCGATCTGCTTCAGCAGCGTGCCGGCCGAGGCGACGTCGTTGCCGAGCTGCGCCTCCAGGCCGGTGCGCAGGTCCTGCACGCCGTCGGCGATGCCCGAGATCGTGCGGGCCACGGTCTTGGCGGCGCCGATCGCGCTCGTCCGCGACGCGGCGGAGGTCGGGTCGGTCGTCAGCGCCTGGAGCGACTGGGTGAAGGTGTTCATCACCCCGTCGAGGGCGGAGCTGCTGCCCGGATTGCCGAAGAGCGCGTCGAGCCGGCCCTGCACCGTCGCGGCGAGCCCGGTATAGGCCGCCCCCGCCGTCTCGAGCCGCAGCTGCTTGAGCGAGACCGCGTCGAGGGTCCGGGTGATCGTGCCCGTCGCGACGCCCGAATTGCCGAGCTGCGCCACCGGGGTGAGGACGCGCTTGACGTAGCCGGCGCTGCCGGCGTTGGCGACGTTCTGCGAGACGAGGCCGATCGCCGCCTGCGTCACCTGCAGGCCGGCCGTCGCGGTGTTGAGGGCGTTGAGGGACATCGGGCGGATTCCGGGTCGGGCGGGTGAGGGCCGGGCCGTGCCGCCGCGCCCCTTCCGGGCCGCGACGCGCTCCGGCGTCCCTGGACGAAGGCCCGACCCGGTCGCGCCGCCTTCTCGCGGCCGACCGGATCCGGCAGGACGGGGCAGCGCGATCCGCTGGCGGACCGCGCTGCCGAGAGGGCGTGATCCGCTAGCGGATCACGTTGATGAGGTCGGACATCATCTGCTGGGCGGTCGACATCACCCGGGTGTTGGCCGAGTAGGCCTGCTGGGTGACGATCAGCTTCGAGAACTCGCCGGCCGTGTCGGTGTTCGACTGCTCAACGTTGCCGCCGATGATGGTGGTGCCGGCAAGTCCGGTCAGCGGCCCGCCGGATTCCGCCGTCTGGGCGTAGTTGCCGGCCGAGACCGCCTTCAGGGCGTTCGGCGCGTTGAAGCGTGCCACCCCGACCTGGGCCAGCGCCACGCTGTTGCCGTTGGAATAGGTGCCGGTGACCTTGCCGTCGTTCGTCACCGCCAGTGAGTTGAGGGTGCCGGAGGCGTAGCCGTTCTGCTGAAGGGTCGTGGTGGCGACCTGGCCCCCGGTCGAGCCGTACTGGGTGAGGCCGCCGGCACCGAAGTCCAGCGCGACGGCGCCGAGGCTCGTCCCGTTCACCGTGACGTTCGGGATGCTGAGGCTGGTGCCGGCGGGCGCGGTGAGCTGGCCGCTGCCGTTGAAGGCGAAGGCGGTGCCGACGTTCTGCCAGGTCGCGGACGACGTGCCGGAGCCGGACTGGTTGGCGTAGAACAGGTTCCAGGTGCCGCCGGTGCCGGCGGTGGCATCCGCGTCCGCCACCTTGGCCCAGCGCATCTGCAGGCTCACCGGCGTGCCGTTGCCCGAATAGGCCGTGAGCTCGCCGCCCGCGACGCTGGAGTTGAAGAACGCGGTGGAATCCGAGGCCGCCACCGTCGGGGCCGTCGCGGCGGTGCCGGTGAGCACCCGGGCATCGCCCCCCGGCAGCGCGCCGAGGAGCGCCGAGCCCGAGGTGGTCGTCGGGGTGCTCGGCAGGTTCGCCGCGTAGGCGATGCTCGTCGTGGGCTTGGCCGGCAGGGACGCGCCGGAGACCTGGATCGGCCCGGTCCCGGTCGACTGGCCGGTGACCGGATCGAGGCTCTGGCCGACGAGGTACGACCCGGCGCCGTTGACGAGGTAGCCGTCCCGGTCGACCGAGAAGTCGCCGCGGCGGGTATAGAGGTTGCCGCCCGAGAAGACCGGCGCGCCGCCGGCGTCGCTCCCCTTGGTCTGCACCGTGAAGAACCCGTCGCCGCTGAGCGCCATGTTGGTGGCGATGCCGGTCGCCGCCACGTTGCCCTGCAGCGCGTTGGTCAGCTGCGAGAAGGCCGCGACCCCGCCGGCGGCCTGCTGCCTGGCCGGCTGCTCGGCCAGCATGTCGACGAAGTCGGTGTCGATCCGCTTGTAGCCGACGGTCTGCGAGTTCGCGATGTTGCCCGAGATGTTCTCGAGGCTGAAGGCCTGGGCCTTGAGGCCCGAGACCGAGGTCTGCAGCGCGCTGAAAACGTCCATTGTCCCCGGGGCTCCATCCCGCCAAGGTTACTCGGCGGGATGCACCGCAAGCCGTGTGCCACGGCTAAGTCGTTGGATTCGCTGGATCCCCGGCGGCCCGGGCGGCAAAAGCCGCCGGGCGCGACCGGGTGTGGACGGCAAAATCTGCCGCGGGATGCCGGAGGTGACGTTTACGCGGTGTTGAACCTCTTGCCCTTAGCTGCACTCCTGGACCGGTGCTGGACCCAGGGATATGCGCACGAGCAAGCGAAGCAGCCTCATCCACCTGATCTACTTCTCGCGGGCCCAGCTCTCCGCCGACCCGGCCGAGCGCGCGCGCCAGATCAACGACATCGCCCGGAACGCCCAGAAGAAGAACGAGTTCTCGGTGATCACCAGCCTCCTGATCGTCGATCAGGGCTACTTCATCCAGATCCTCGAAGGCGAACGGATGTCGGTGCAGGAGACGTTCCAGCGGATCAGCATGGATCCGCGGCATCGCGACGTGCACATCGTCGAGTGGCGGGAGATCGCCAAGCGCGAATTCGTGACCTCCTTCGCCACGGCGCCGCGCACCCCGACGAACGACGCCCTGTTCCAGAAGGCCAACCTCGGGCCGATGCTCCAGCGCGGGACGCCGAAGGCCAGCACGATCTACGCCCTCGCCCAGACGCTCCAGGCCGAGACCATGGCCAAGCAGGGCATCGACCATCTCTTCGTCTAGGAGCCGCCGGGACGCCCCGATGGCACCGCCCATGAAACCTAAACCCGCTGGCTGGTTCCGATGAGCGAAGCACCTCCGATCCTGATCGTCGACGACCAGGTCAAACTCGTCCGCCTGGTGACCGAGTTGATGAACCGCCTCGGCTTCCCGGAGGTCGACGGCGTGGTCGACGGGCCGCAGGCGCTCGAGCAGCTGCGCACCCGCCGCTACGGCCTGGTGATCTCCGACCTCGACATGGAGCCGATGGACGGCATCCAGCTCCTGCGCGAGATCCGGGCCGACGACGCGCTGCACAACACGCCGTTCATCCTGACCGAGACCTCGTTCAGCTTCGAGGACATCAACGTCGCGCACCTCGCCGGCGCCGACGCCTTCATCCTCAAGCCGTTCGACCTCTCGCTGCTCAAGACCAAGCTGAAGCAGGTGCTGAACGGCCGGCCGCGCAAGCGCGAGGCGCCGGTGGGCCCGCTCTCGGCCCTCAACGTCGACTTCCCGATGCTCGGCAAGTTCTAGAACCCGGCGCCGCCCCGGCGCCGGGCCCCGCGGGCCTCAGGCCCGCCGCTTCTGGTAGTCCTTGACGTCGGTGAAGCGGATCGCCGGCGCCCGCTCCTCCTCGTAGCGCAGCGAGAAGCCGGTCGTCGCCATGAAGACCGGTGCCCCGTCGAGGTCGCTCGCCATCGAGGAGCCGTGCGAGCCGATGAACGTATCGAGCACGGCCTGGTCCTCCGACTCGATCCAGCGGCAGATCGTGAAGCGGGTCGGCTCGTAGTCGATCGGCAGGCCGTACTCGGCCTGGAGCCGCTCCTTGAGCACGTCGAGCTGCAGCGCGCCGACCACGCCGACGATGGCGCCCGAGCCGTCCTGCGGCAGGAAGAGCTGCACCACTCCCTCCTCGGCCATCTGCTGCAGCGCCTCGCGCAGCTTCTTGGCCTTCATCGCGTCGGTGAGCTTGATCCGGCGCAGGAGCTCGGGGGCGAAGCTCGGCACGCCGCGGAAGACCAGCTCCTCGCCCTCGGTCAGCGTGTCGCCGATGCGCAGGGTCCCGTGGTTGGGAATGCCGACGACGTCGCCGGCATAGGCCTCGTCGGCGATGGCGCGGTCCTGGGCGAAGAAGAATTGCGGCGCCGAGAGCGAGATCGGCTTGCCGGTGCGCACCAGCTTCGCCTTCATGCCGCGGCTGAGCTTGCCGGAGCAGACCCGCATGAAGGCGATGCGGTCCCGGTGGTTCGGGTCCATGTTCGCCTGGATCTTGAACACGAAGCCGGTCATCTTCGGCTCGGTCGGCGCGACGGCGCGGATGTCGGCGTCCTGGCCGCGGGGCGGCGGCGCCACCTCGGCGAGCCCGTCGATCAGGTCGCGCACGCCGAAATTGCGCAGCGCGGAGCCGAAGAAGACCGGGGTCAGGTGGCCCTCGCGGAACGCCTCGAGGTCGAACGGCTTGCAGCCGCCCTCCGCCAGTTCCGCCTCCTCGCGCCAGGTCGCGGCGTCGCCGGCCTCCGGCAGCAGGGTGTCGAAGAGCGGATCGTCGAGGCCCGACACCGGTACCGTGCCGGCATCGTCCGCCGCGTCGAGGCGGCGGACGCGGCGGCGCAGGAGGTCGTAGGTGCCGGCGAAGCTCCGTCCGCGCCCGATCGGCCAGGTGACCGGGGCCACGTCGAGGGCGAGCGTCTTCTCGATCTCGTCGAGGAGGTCGAAGGGGTCGCGGGATTCGCGGTCGAGCTTGTTGACGAAGGTGACGATCGGGATGTCGCGCAGGCGGCAGACCTCGAACAGCTTGCGGGTGCGCGCCTCGATGCCCTTGGCGGCGTCGATCACCATCACGGCGGAATCGACTGCGGTCAGCGTCCGGTAGGTGTCCTCCGAGAAGTCCTCGTGGCCCGGCGTGTCGAGCAGGTTGAAGACGCAATCGCCGTACTCGAAGGTCATCACCGAGGTGACGACCGAGATGCCGCGCTCCTTCTCGATGCCCATCCAGTCCGAGCGGGTCGAGACGCGGTTGCGCTTGGCCTTGACCTCGCCGGCGAGCTGGATCGCGCCGCCGAACAGCAGGAGCTTCTCGGTCAGCGTGGTCTTGCCGGCATCCGGGTGCGAGATGATCGCGAAGGTGCGGCGCCGGGCGACCGGATCGGCGGGGGCGCGCGGGGCGTCTGTCTGCATCAGCATGGGAGGTGTCTAGCCCGGACCCGGGTTTCTGTCTCGGGTCCGTCGGGGGGCCCGGTCGTCGGTGGAGAGGATCATCCCGAGAGGGGACGGCGCGGGCACCGTGTCGGCGCCCGCGCCGCGTCTCTACTCCAAGCCGGCGCCCGAGGGCCAGAGGGAGGGCTCCCTCAGCCGCGGCCGATGAACGGCATCTTGGTCGCCATGACGGTCATGAACTGCACGTTGGCGTCGAGGGGCAGGCTCGCCATGTAGACCACCGCGTCGGCGACGTGCTTGGCGTCCATGGTCGGCTCGGGGCGGGTCGAGCCGTCGGGCTGGGGCACGCCCGCCTGCATCCGCACGGTCATGTCGGTGGCGGCGTTGCCGATATCGACCTGGCCGCAGGCGATGTCGTGGGCGCGCCCGTCGAGCGAGGTCGAGCGGGTGAGGCCCGTGATGGCGTGTTTGGTGGCGGTGTAGGGCGCCGAGAACGGCCGCGGCACGTGGGCCGAGATCGAGCCGTTGTTGATGATGCGCCCGCCGCGCGGCTGCTGCTTCTTCATCAGCCGGAATGCGCCCTGGGTGCACAGGAAGGCGCCGGTGAGGTTGGTGTCGACCACCGCCTTCCAGGTCGCGACGGGCAATTCGTCGAGCTCGACCGGCGGCGCGCCGATGCCGGCATTGTTGAACAGCACGTCGAGGCGCCCGAAGGTCTCCTCGACGCGGGCAAACAGCGCGGCCACCGAGGCCTCGTCGCCGATGTCGGTCGGCTGCGCCAGCGCCCGCCGGCCCTTGGCCTCGATCTCGCCCGCCACCGCCTGCAGCGGCTCGGGCCGGCGCCCGGACAGCACCACGTCGTAGCCGGCCTCGGCGAGCCCGAGCGCCACCGCGCGCCCCACCCCCGAGCCGGCCCCGGTCACCAGCGCGACCTTCTGCGTGCTCATCTCGCCTCTCCTCCCCGTCTCGTTCGTATCGTTGCCGTTGGCGCGCTCCGGCATACACGACCCCGAAAGGCCCTCCAACCGCCGCGGCCGGCCCTCCGCCCCACATCCGCGCCACGCCCCGGTTGCCAGCGCCGCGCCGCCCGGCTAAGGAAGCGCCAGCCGCGCGTTGGGGCGTCGCCAAGCGGTAAGGCAGCGGTTTTTGGTACCGCCATTCCCAGGTTCGAATCCTGGCGCCCCAGCCACCTTTTCACCTAACCCATTCAGAATGCTCCCGTTCTCGTGCAGCCTTCCTGTGGAGCGAGCCGGGCGGCCTCGGACCCGGGCTGCGCCGGAAGGAACTGGTGCAGCGTCGCGACCGCCGTCCATCGGGCTGCCAGGGCGAGAGCCTGTTCAGGCCCTGCGCGCGACGCCGATGCTGACCGGCGACCAAACTGACGGAATTTGCGGCGCTTGCGCCAAGCCCGTGATTCGCGTCGTCCCGGCGACGGGGCGAGAGGATCCCGTGCCCGAGTTTCGTCCTGCGGCGGCTTGAACCGGCGCGCTGGCAACCAAATCTTCGATCGGGCATTCACGTCCCAACCGCGGGCACGGTCCCGTCATCGGAGTTGGTGCCAGCAGCGCTCATGAGCCTCGACCGGCAAATCCTGCGTCTGATGGCAGCGATGATCCTCGCGATCATCGCCTACGCCGCGCCGTCCGCCGTGCAGGCCCACGAGGGTCATGCGCATCGCGGCCACCCCATCGCCATGACGGGAGCGAGGGCCGCCCCGCCCGTGACCGGGAGGACGCCGACCGCGCAGTCCGGTCAGGCGGCCCGCCTCGAGGTGCCGGCCCGGTCCGGCATCGCTCGCGCCCCGCTCGTGACGAAGGGCGCGCGCGTCGAGCCGCCCCGGGACGATTGCTGCCCGTCGGGGTGCAGGTCCCGATGCTGCGGGACGATGGCCTGCTGCGCGACCGTCATCCTGCCCGGTTCTCCGGTCCTGCCACCCTTCCTGTTCCGGTTCGTCGCGGTGATCCCGCGCGACGCGGCCGACCGGTCGAGCCCCGGACCCGAGGCCCTTCCCGAGCCCCCACGAACCTCCGCGTGAGGCAGGGCGCGCCCGAGGCGCGCGACGCCCGGATTCCGCCCGCGAACGGTGCCGTGCGGACGTCCCGGCGGACGCGGACGGCCGGCAGGGACCGATCCCGATTCCGGGCTTCGCGGGCACCGCCACCCTCCTCGTCGGGGGCAAGCCCGGCTGCGTGCTGCCGGCGCAGGTGACGGACACCTCCGCAGGCCGAGACCGCGACGGCGCTCGGCGACGGCCGGACGGCGCCACCGCCGCCGGCACGTTCAACCGACCATCCGAAGAGGGGCCACCATGACGCTCACCCGCACCCTCGCCGTCGCCGTCCTGCTGTCGACCGCGCTCCCCGGCGACGTCCTCGCGCAAGGCACGCACGACCACGGGCCCATGTCCGGCCAGGGCATGGGCGCGATGAAGCCGGACCCGACGGACAACGCCGCCACGAGAGAGTTCAAGGCAGCCGACAGGGCCATGATGAAGGACATGGACGTTGCCTATACCGGCGATCCCGACGTCGATTTCCGGACGCACATGATCCCGCATCACGCGGGTGCGGTCGCGATGGCCCGCGTCGCCCTCAGGTACGCCAGGGACCCCGCCACCAGGGCGATGGCCCGGAAGATCGTCGACGACCAGACCGCGGAGATCTCCGACATGGAGGCGTGGCTGAAGCGGCACGGCAAGTAGCGGCGAGCGCGGCCGGGCCGCCCCCCGCGGCACCTCGACGTCATCGCCGAAGCACTTCCAGGAGGACGAGATGCAAGCCACCCGCAAGGCCACCCTGTACCGGATGGTCACCCCCGAGCACACCTGCCCGTACGGCCTGAAGGCCAAGGATCTCCTTGAGCGCAAGGGCTTCGAGGTCGAGGATCACCCGCTGACCACGCGCGAGGAGACCGATCGCTTCAAGGCCGAGCACGGGGTCAAGTCGACGCCCCAGACCTTCATCGACGGCGAGCGGGTCGGCGGCTTCGACGACCTGCAGCGCCACTTCGGCAAGCCCGCCAACGACCCGAACGAGCCGACCTACGGGCCGGTCATCGCGGTGTTCTCGATGACGGCGCTGATGGCGCTCGCGGCGAGCCACGCGGTCTACGGCACGCCGCTGACCATGCGCGCGGCCGAGTGGTTCATCGCCTTCAGCATGTGCGTGCTCGCCCTCCTGAAGCTGCAGGACGTGGAGAGCTTCTCCTCGATGTTCCTGGGCTACGACCTCCTCGGCCGGCGCTGGGTCCGCTACGCCTACGCCTACCCGTTCCTGGAGGGCATCGCCGGCGTCCTGATGGTGGCCGGTGCCCTGGACTGGCTGTCGATTCCCGTGGCCCTGTTCATCGGCACGGTGGGCGCCGTCTCGGTGTTCAAGGCGGTCTACGTCGACAAGCGTGACATCAAGTGCGCCTGCGTCGGCGGGTCGAGCAAGGTTCCGCTCGGGTTCGTCTCGCTGACCGAGAACGTGATGATGGTCGCCATGGCCCTCTGGATGCTGGCTGCGCACCATTGAAGGCGTTCGTCGCCCCGGGTTCCCGCTCGGGCCCGACGCCGACACCTCGTGCGCCCCGCGCATCCGCACGAACGCCGCCTCGGCCGGGGCTTCAGCCGGATGCAGGTTCCCGGCCCGAGGCCGGGCGCCCGTGCCCGCCCCGGCCGCCGCGCGCCCGCCCGGTCGGTGATCGTGGCCGGTGAACGGCCGCGTCTCGTCCCGCAGCGCCATGCCGCGCCGGAGCGCGTGCGCGTTCCCGCCCCGCGTGGCGCGGTCCGTCCGCACCGGCCTCATACACTTGCATCGCTGAAATTACATCTGTAAGAACGGCGCGGGAAACAAGCGCCGGAGCGCCGATGAACGGCCCCACCCACACCGCCCTCTACCTCCACGGTCCCTACGACGCGCGCCTCGCGCCCTACGGCTTGCGCGACGGGCGGCCCGGCGAGGCCCTGCTCGACGTCGCGGCGGTCGGGCTCTGCGGCTCGGACCTGCACTACTTCAAGGATGGCGGCATCGGCGCGGCGACCATCGCGCAGCCCTTCGTCCCCGGGCACGAATTCTGCGGCCGGCTGACCTGCGACGATCCCGAACTCGGCCTGTCCCGCGGCACCCTGGTGGCGGTCGACCCCAACAAGGCCTGCGGCCACTGCGAGTTCTGCGAGCGCGGCCACCCGAATCTCTGTCCCAACGTCGAGTTCATCGGCGCGCCGCCGTTCGACGGCGCGATGACCGAGCAGATCTGGGTGCCGAAGAGCCAGGTCGTGCCGCTGCCGCAGCATTTCACGCCCCTCGACGGGGTGATGCTGGAGCCGCTCGGGGTCGCGATCCACGCGGTCGATCTCGCCAAGCCGCGGCTGCTCGAGCGGGTCGCGCTGATCGGGCTCGGGCCGATCGGTCTCCTGATCCTGCAGGTGCTCAAGGTGGCCGGCGCCGGCGAGATCCTGGCGGTCGACCCCCAGGAGCACCGGCGCGAGCTCGCCCTGCGCCTCGGCGCGACCGCCGTCGGCGCCTCGATCGAGGAGATCCGCGACCGGACCCGGGGCGAGGGCTGCCCGCTGGTGGTCGAGGCGACCAACGCACCCGAGGGATTTCGCGATGCGGTGCGGGCGGCCAAGATCGGCGGCCGGGCCGTGCTCGTCGGCATCCCGGACGGGGACGTCTACACGATGCCGGCCGCCGAGGCCCGGCGCCGCGGCCTCAAGATCAAGTTCGCCCGCCGGATGGGCGAGGTCTACCCCCGGGCGATCGCGCTCGTGGAGAGCGGCAAGGTCGACGTCGCCAGCCTGGTCAGCCACCGGGTCGGCCTCGACGGGGCGGCGGCCGCCTTCGGGCGCCACGCCCAGAACACCCCCGGCGTGGTCAAGACCCTGATCTACCCCAACGGACAATGACGCAATAAAACACAACAACTCGATGACGAGGGATCGATGAGGAAGCGCACGAGAGGCACCGCCGCCCTGGCTCTCCTGGCGGGAGCGACCCTGTGGCAGGCCCCAGCCCGGGCCGCCGACTGGCTGGAGACCGCCGCCGCCCCCCTCAAGGGCACCGCCGTCACCACCACCTTCCTCGACCGGCCGGGCTACCGTGCCATCATCAAGCTGCTGCCGGAATTCGAGAAGAAGACCGGCATCAAGGTCAATTACGAGATCGTCCCCTACGAGAACGCCCGCGAGAAGCAGGTCCTGAACTTCACCTCGCGCGGCGACCTGACGGTGGCGCTGGTCGACCTCGTCTGGATCGGCGAGTTCGCCGAGAACGGCTGGATCGAGCCGATCGACGGCCTCAAGGGCGACGCCAAGGTCACCGATCCGAACCTGAACCTGCAGGGCTTCTTCCCGCTCCTCCTCGACGCCTTCGGGACCTGGGGCGGCAAGGTCTACGGCCTGCCGTTCGACAACTATTCCGGCCTCCTGTTCTACAATGCCTGCATGCTGAAGGATGCCGGCTTCGACAAGCCGCCGGCGACCTGGGGCGCCCTGCTGAAGGACTACGCCCCCAAGCTGACCAAGGCCGACAAGAATCAGTACGCCTTCGCGCTGCAGTCGCGCCGCGGCGAGACCCAGTCGGCCGACAGCTTCATGCGGGTGCTGTGGCCGTTCGGCGGCTCGCTCCTCGACAAGAACTTCAAGTCCAACCTCAACAGCCCCGAGAGCCAGGCCGGCCTGCAGTTCCGCCAGGACCTGATGAAGTACATGCCGCCGGGCGTGGTCAGCTTCGACCACAACGAGGCGGTGAACGCCCTGGCGCAGGGCCAGGTCGCGATGATCACCGAGTGGTCGGCCTTCTACGGCACGCTCACCGACCCGAAGACCTCGAAGCTCGGCGAGTGCCTCGCCGTGGCGCCGGAGCCGGAAGGCCCGGCTGGGCGCCTGCCGGCGCTCGGCGGCTTCTCCCTCGCCGTCGCCTCGCAGGCCACCGACGCGGAGAAGAAGGCGGCCTGGCTGTTCATCCAGTGGGCCACCTCGGAGGCGATCGCCCGCCCCTACGTCGAGGCCGGCGGCGTCTCGGGCCGTTCCGCGATCTACCAGCAGCCCGACATCAAGGCCTCGTACAAGTTCGTCGAGCCGATGGTCGCCTCCTGGCAGAAGGGCGTGCCGCAATACCGCCCCCGCTTCCCGGCCTGGCCGGCGATCTCCGAGGTCGTGGCCGAGTGGGGCTCGAAGATGATGCTCGGCGAGACCACCCCGGCGGCCGGCGCCAAGGAGATCGGCAGCCGCATGGAGGGGATCCTGGGAAAGGAAGGGTACTACTCGGGCAAGAAGGCGCTGCTGCAGTAGCGAACGGACCCGGGCGCGTCTCCCGCCCCGACGTGAAGAGCGTGGAGCGAGGGATGCGTCCGGGAGAGCCTCGTCCGGCACGTCCCCCTCGCTCCCGCTTCGCTTACCGCCTGCCGCGTCGCCTGGACGGTGACGCGGCCCTCTCCCCGCCCGCGGGGAGAGGAGACATACCCGCCCGCCTCAGGAGAACCACCCGTGCCGACCCCCTACCGCCAGGCCCTCGCCGAGCTGGAGCACGTCTTCGCGCGCCTCGACGACGCGGCCGTCGACGCTGCCGTCGCGGCGATCGCCGGGGCGCGGCGGATCGCGCTCCACGGCGTCGGGCGCGAAGGGCTTCAGGTGCGCGGCCTCGCCATGCGGCTGTTCCACCTCGGGCTCGACGCGAGCGTCGTCGGCGACATGACCACCCCGCCGATCGAGGCCGGCGACCTGCTCGTGGTCTCGGCCGGGCCCGGCGGCTTTCCGACCATCCAGGCGCTGATCGACATCGCCCGCGCCGCCGGCGCCGCCGTGCTGGTGGTGACGGCGCAAGCCGGCGGCGAGGCGGCGCGCCACGCCGACCACCTCGTCGTCGTCCCGGCCCAGACCATGGCGGACGACGTGGCCAGGGACGGGGCGGAGGAGGGGAGCGGCGTCTCGATCCTGCCGATGGGCTCGCTCTACGAGGGCGCGCTGTTCGTGCTGTTCGAGGTCATGATCGTGAAGCTCCGCGCGCGGCTCGGCGTCAGCCCCGAGGCGATGCGCGCCAACCACACCAACCTCGAATGACCCCGAACCCCGCCGAGACCGGGGCCGCCCCCGCCGCGCCGGCTGCCGCCGACCCGCCCGCCGCAACGCGGCCCGCTCCCGGCCGGCTCGACCCCGGCTACGGCCGGCTGACGCCGCTGTGGTTCCTGCTGCCGGCGGTCGGGACGCTCCTGGTGATCGGGATCTACCCGACGCTGTTCGCCCTCGTGACCTCGTTCCGGCGCTACAACCTCGCCCGGCCGCGGGACGGTTTCCCGTTCGTCGGGTTCGAGAACTATCTCGGCGTGCTCGGCGACCGGAGCTACTGGGATTCGCTCCTCCTCACCGCCCGGTTCTTCCTGACCGTGATGCCGGTCGAGCTGGTCCTCGGCATCGCCATCGCCCTGATGCTGCACCAGCCGGGCTTGTCGTTCCTGCGGGCGCTCGCCCGGGTCTCGCTGGTGGTGCCCCTCGCCACCACCTTCGCGGTGGTCGGGCTGATCGGCCGGCTGATCTTCAACCGCGACTTCGGGGTCGCCAACCAGCTCCTCGGATTCGTCGGGCTCGGCGGCTTCGACTGGCTCGGCTCCTCGGCCGGGGCCTTCGCGGCGATCGCCGTCATGGACGTCTGGCAGTGGACGCCGTTCTGCGCCCTGATCTTCCTCGCCGGCCTGTCGATGGTGCCGGTGGAGATCGAGGAGGCGGCGCGCCTTGAGACGCCCTCGCGGCTCGCGCTCCTGCGCCACGTGCAGCTGCCCTACCTGCTGCCCGGGCTCACCGCCGTGCTGATCCTGCGCTCGGCCGACATCCTGAAGCTGTTCGACATGGTGTTCGTGATGACCCGGGGCGGGCCGGGCGCGGCCACCGACCTGATCTCGATCTACATCCAGCGCATCGGCTTCCGGGTCTTCGACATGGGCACCGCCTCGGCCCAGGCGATCCTGCTCCTCGTCGTCACGATCATCTTGAGCCGGCTCTACATCCGCCTCCTGTACAAGGAGATCGACTCGTGACCGGCCGTTCCGCGCGCCTGCTGCACGCCCTCGGGCTCCTCGTCACCTTAAGCTTCACCCTGTTCCCGTTCTACTGGATGGTGTCGTCGAGCCTGAAGGAGCAGGCCGCCCTGCTGGCCTCGCCGCCGGTGTGGCTGTTCCGCCCGACGCTCGCCAACTACGCCGAGATCTTCGCCGACCAGAAGGTCTCGGGCGCCATCCTCAATTCCCTGATCGTCGTCTGCACCACCACCTTCCTGGCGGTCTGCCTCGGCACGCCGGCGGCCTACGCGCTCGCCCGGTTCGAGTTCCGCGGCAAGCGCGACCTGTGGTTCTGGTTCATCTCGAACCGGATGATCAGCCCGATCGTGCTCGCCCTGCCGGTCTACCTGCTGGCGCTCCAGGTCAACCTGCTCGACACCCACCTCGTCCTGATCCTGATCTACCTCACCTTCAACCTGCCGATCGTGATCTGGATCTGCACCGACCAGTTCCGCTCGATCCCGCGCGACCTCGAGCAGGCGGCGCGCCTCGAGGGTGCCGACCAATTCACGATCTTCCGCCGGATCTACCTGCCGCTCGGGGTGCCGGGCATCGCGGTCTCGGCGATCTTCAGCTTCATCTTCTCGTGGAACGAGCTGCTCTACGCCCTCGTGCTCACCCGCCGCCAGGTCCAGACCGCCCCGGTCGTCGCGACGAGCTTCATGTCCGGCTACGAGCTGCCCTGGGGCAAGATCATGGCGACCGGCACCGTCATCGTGCTGCCGGTGACGCTGTTCGCGCTCGCGGTCTCGCGCCACATGGTCCGCGGCCTCACCATGGGGGCGACCAAATGACGACGACCCCGCCCGTCGGCATCAACCTGTCGTTCTGCGTCAAGCGCTGGGTCACGCCGGCCCTCTGGGCGCCGCTGGTGCGGGACGAGCTCGGCCTCGACCTCGTCCAGCTCACCTTCGACCTCGTCGATCCGCTCTGGCCGGACGCGGTGCTCGACGCGGCGGCGGACGACATCCGCGAGACGGCCGAGCGCCACGGCATCGCGATCCACAGCGCCTTCGTGGGCCTTGCGCATTACAGCTTCAACCAGCTCCTCCACCCCGATCCGCGCCTGCGCGACGTGGCCGAGCACTGGCTCGCCCGCGCCTACCGCTTCGCCGCCCGGGCCGGCATCCCGCGCGTCGGCGGCCCCCTCGGGGCGGTGGCGGCGCGCCCCGACGGGCACGAGCCGGACGCGATCCCGGATTCCGACTACCGCGACCTGATCGCCCGGATGCACCGCCTCGCCGAGGCCGCGGCGGAGGCCGGCCTCGCCGAGCTGCTAGTCGAGCCGACGCCGTTGCGCCGGGAATGGCCCTGGACGGTGGCGCAGGCGATCCGGATGTCGGACGACCTCGCGGGCGCGGCCCTGCCGTGGCGCTACTGCGTCGACTGGGGCCACGGCACCTACGAGCCGCTCTACGGCGCGGGCCGGGCCGCGATGGAGCCGTGGTTCGAGGGGCTGGGCGGCCGGATCGGCGCGGTCCACCTGCAGCAGACCGACTACCAGCTCGACCGCCACTGGGACCTGACGAAGCCGGGCCGGGTCGAGCCCCGCGCGGCCCTCGCCCTCCAGCGCCGCGCGGGGCTCGGCCACGCGCCGGTGTTCCTCGAGGTGTTCTACCCCTTCGAGCAGGACGACGCCTCGGTGCTCGACGCGGTGCGCCGCTCGGCGCTCGCCTTGCGCGAGGCGGCCGCGTGAAGGGGGCCTCGCCCGAGGAGGCCGGCCCCGAGGGCGAGCACGTCCGCGCCCGGGTCGCCTGGTACTACTTCATCGCCGGCCTGAAGCAGCAGGAGATCGCCGACCGGCTCGGCATCACGCGGCTGCGGGTGAACCGGATCGTCGGCCAGGCCCGGGCCGACGGCTCGGTGCGGATCGAGCTGCGGATGCCGCTCGCCCACTGCGTCGCGCTCGAGGCGCGCCTGCGCGACCGCTTCGGCCTCGCCGAGGCCGTCGTCGTGCCGGCGGTCGACGACCCGGCCGCCCAGCAGCGCGTGATCGGCGAGGCGGCCGGCGCCCTCCTCGACCCCCTGCTGGCGGAGGGCCGCGGCCTCGGCGTCGGCTGGGGCAGCACGCTCTCGGCGGCGGCCCGGCGGATCAGCCCGCGCCGGCTCCCCGGCGCCTGGGTGGCGGCCCTGATGGGCGGCCTCACCCGGGGCTCGGGCACCAACACCTTCGAGGTCGCGACGGAGTTCGCCCGGGCGCTCGGGGCCGAGTGCTACTACCTCCCGGCCCCGATCTACTGCCCGTCGAGCGAGAACCGGCTCGCGCTCCTGACCCATTACGGCCTCGCCGAGGCGATGCGGCGGGCGCGCCAGGCCGACGTCGCCCTGGTGGCGGCCGGCGACCTGTCCGACCTCTCGCTCCTCGCCCGCACGCAGACCGTGTCGGAGAACCTCGCGGCGCTCGCGGCGGCCGGGGCCGTCGGCGACCTGCTCGGCGTCTATCTCGATCGCGACGGCCGTCCGGTCGACCATCCCCTCAACGCCAGGGCGGTCGCCCTGCCGCCGGAGGACCTGCGCGAGGTGCCGTACTCCATTCTCGCCGCCGGCGGCCGCCACAAGGCCAGCATCGTGGCGGCCGTGCTGCGGGCGCGCTACGTCAACCGTCTCGTCACCGACGAAGCGGTGGCGGAGGCGATTCTGGACGACGGGGAGGGGCGCAGGTGAGCGGGATCCGGACGGGCCGAGACCGGCCCTGCGCGCGGGGGCCGCGATGACCGCGCCCCTCGTGCTGGCCGTCGACGTCGGCACCCTGTCGGCCCGGGCCGGGCTGTTCACCCTGGACGGGCGCGTCCTCGCGGCGCGCCAGGCTCCGTTCCGGCTCCTGCGCCCGGCCGAGCACCACGCGGTCTACCGCATGGCCGAGATCTGGGCGGCGGTGGGTGCCTGCGTGCGCGACGTCCTGGCGCAAGCGTCCCTGGCGGCGCAGCCCGGCGCGGCCGCGCTTGTCGCCGGGCTCGCCTTCGACGCCACCTCGTCCCTGGCGCTCACCGCCGACGGCGCGCCCCCGCTCGACGGCGAGGCCGACGTCGTGTGCTGGATGGATCACCGCGGCGAGGCGGAGGCGCTCGAGATCGACCGCACCGGCCACCGCTTCCTCGACCATGTCGGCGGCGCCGTCTCGCCGGAGACGAACCTGCCGAAGCTGCTCTGGCTCAAGCGCCACCGCCCCGAGGCCTGGGCCCGGCTGAGAACCGCCCGCGACCTCTGCGACGAGCTCGCCTTCCGGGCGACGGGGGTCGACCGCCACTCGGTCTGCGGGTTGGCCTGCAAGTGGCCCTACCTGCCGAACGAGGCCGAGCCCTGGTGCCGCGACCTCCTCGACACGCTCGGGCTTGCCGACCTCACCCGCCTCGGCAGGCTCGCGGCCGCGCCCGCCCATGTCGGCACGGTGCACGGGCCGCTCTCGCCGGAGGCGGCGCGGGAATTCGGCCTGCCGCCCGGCCTGCCGGTCGCGGTCGGGTTGATCGATGCAGAGGCCGGCGCCCTCGGGGTGCTCGGCCGCGACTGCCGTTCGCGCCTCAACCGGGTGCTGCCGATGATCGCCGGCACCTCGACCTCGTTCATGCCCTTCGCCCCCGACCCGCGCCACGTGCCGGGCGTCTGGGGCCCGTTCAAGGACGCGGTCTTCCCCGGCCTGTGGATGCACGAGGCCGGGCAGAGCCTGTCGGGCGCCGCCCTCGACGCGGTGCTCGCCCACCACCCGGCGAGCCCCGGGCCGCCGTCGCCGGAGACCCACGCCGCCGCCGCGGCCGCGGTGCTCGCCCGCCTCGACGCCGAGGGACCGGCCTTCGCCGCCCGCCGCCACATCGTGCCGGACTGGCTCGGCAACCGGGCGCCGCTCGGCGACGGGCGGGTGCGGGCGCTCCTCACCGGAATCGGCGAGGAGACGAGCGAGCGGTCGTTCCTGGAGGCCTACTACGCCACCGCCCGGGCGCTCGCCCTCCAGACCCGGCACATCCGCGAGCACCTGAACCGCCACGGCTACGCCATCGACACGGTGGCGCTGGCCGGCGGCCACCGCCACAACCCGCTGCTGATGCGCCTCTACCGCGACGCGCTCGGCTGCACCCTGGTGGTCGGCGAGGCGGCCGAGCCGGTGCTGCTCGGCACCGCCATGGTGGCGGCCACCGCCGCAGGGCTCGTCCCCGACCTGTTCGGCGCCCTCGACGCGATGGCGCCGGAGCAGGCCGCGCTCGCCCCCGACCCGGCCTGGGCGCGCGCCCACGACCGCGCCTACCGCACCTACCTGACCCTGTTCGAGGTCCGCAACGCGATCGAGCGCGACGCGCTCGGCGCCGAAGCCGGCCTCGCCGCCGACCACGGATAGAGACCCCATGGCCTTCCTGAGCCTCGACGGCATCGTCAAACGCTACGGCGACCACACCGTGGTCGACGGCGTCGGCTTCCGCGCCGAGAAGGGCGAGTTCATCGTCTTCGTCGGGCCCTCCGGCTGCGGGAAGTCGACCCTGCTGCGGATGATCGCGGGCCTGGAGGAGATCACCGCCGGCACGCTGGCGATCGACGGGCGCGAGGTCACCCATGTCGAGCCCGCCGCCCGGCAGGTCGCGATGGTGTTCCAGTCCTACGCGCTCTACCCCCACATGAGCGTGTTCGAGAACATGGCCTTCGGCCTGCAGATGGCGAAGATGCCGGCCGACGAGATCCGCCGCCGGGTCGAGGAGGCGGCCGCCATCCTGCAGATCGGGCCGCTGCTCCAGCGCAAGCCGCGCCAGCTCTCCGGCGGCCAGCGCCAGCGCGTCGCGATCGGGCGGGCCATCGTGCGCCACCCCAAGCTGTTCCTGTTCGACGAGCCGCTCTCGAACCTCGACGCCGAGTTGCGCACCCAGATGCGCATCGAGATCGCCCGGCTGCACCAGAAGCTCGGCGTGACCATGGTCTACGTTACCCACGACCAGATCGAGGCGATGACGCTGGCCGACCGGATCGTGGTGCTGCGGGCCGGCCGCATCGAGCAGGTCGGCACGCCGTCCGAGCTCTACGACGCCCCCGTCAACACCTTCGTGGCCGGCTTCATCGGCTCGCCGCGGATGAACTTCCTGCCCGCCACCGTGGCCGAGGCGGCGGAGGACCGCCTGACCCTGACGCATCCGAGCTTCGTCGACGGCCGCCTCGTCGCGGCGCCCCGCCGGGGCGGCGCGAGGGTCGGTGCGAGGGGCGGCGCAAGGGTTGGCGACCGCGTCACGGTGGGCTTGCGGCCCGAGCACCTCGCCCTCGACGGCGCCGCGCCCTCGCTGCGCCTGCGGGCGGAGATGACCGAGAATCTCGGCGGCTCGACCCAGATCTACGCCCGGCCCGCCGACGGCGAGGCCCTGTCGATCCTCACCCCCGGCCGCCCCGCGGTCGCGGCCGGCGACGAGCTGCCGGTGCGGGTCGCGCCCGAGCAGATCTACCTCTTCGACGGGGCCGGGCTCGCGATCTGAGACGAAGCGCGGGAGCACGGTCGCTCCCCTATCACGCCGCAACCCGCCAACGAATCCATCATGACCCGACCCGCCCGCTTCCTCGGCATCGACATCGGCACCTCCTCGGTGAAGGCCGTGCTCCTCGACGAGAACCAGACCTGCCTCGCCGAGGGCGGCGCGCCGGTGGCGATCGCCCGGCCGCGCCCGCTCTGGTCGGAGCAGGACCCGGAGGCGTGGTGGCAGGCGACGCTCGCCGCCGTGGCCGAGGCCCGCGCCCGGGCGCCGGGGGGCGAGCTCGGGCCTGTGCGGGGGATCGGCCTGTCGGGCCAGCAGCACAGCGCCACCCTGCTCTCGGCCTCCGGCGCCGTCCTGCGCCCGGCGATCCTGTGGAACGACGGCCGCTGCGGGGCGGAATGCGCCGAGCTGCTCGCCCGGGTGCCGGACTTCACGGCGCGCGCGGCCAACGTGCCGATGCCGGGCTTCACCGCCCCGAAGCTCCTCTGGGTCGCCCGGCACGAGCCCGAGATCTTCGCGCAGGTCGCCAAGGTGCTGCTGCCGAAGGACTATGTCCGCTGGCGGCTCTCCGGCGCCTTCGTGTCGGAGATGTCGGATTCCGCCGGCACGCTCTGGCTCGACGTGGCGGCGCGGCGCTTCGACGACACCCTGCTCTCCGCCTGCGGTCTCACCCGGGCGCAGATGCCCGACCTCGTCGAGGGCTCCGACGTGTCGGCCCACCTCTCGGCCGACCTCGCGGCGTCGTGGGGCCTGGGCGGGGACCGGATCCCGATCGCCGGCGGGGGCGGCGACAACGCCTGCTCGGCCGTCGGGATCGGGGCGGTGCAGGCCGGCGACGGGTTCCTGTCCCTCGGCACCTCGGGGGTGCTGTTCGTCACCACCGACCGGATGGTCTCGCTGCCCGGGCGCACCCTGCACGCCTTCTGCCACGCCCTGCCGGGGCGCTGGCACGGCATGGCGGTGGCGCTCTCGGCCGCCGCCTCCCTGTCCTGGCTCGCCGGCATCGCCGCGGAGGGGATCCCGGTCGGCGCCCTGATCGCCCGCGCCGAGGCCTTCGCGGCCGATCCGGACCGGCGCGCCCACGCGCCGGTCTTCGTGCCCTACCTCACGGGCGAGCGCACGCCCCACAACGACCCCGACCTCACCGCCTCGTTCACCGGCCTCCGGGCCGAGCACGGCCTCGACGCGCTGGTCTACGCCGTGCTCGAGGGCGTCGCCTTCGCGATGGCGGATTGCCTCGACGTGCTGGGCGAGGCCGGGGCGGCGCCGCAACGCTGCGTCGTCGTCGGCGGCGGCTCGCGCACCCCGTTCTGGAACCAGCTCATCGCCGACACGCTCGACCTCGAGCTCACCTGCCCGCAAGGCGGCGAGCTCGGCGCCGCCTTCGGGGCGGCGCGGCTCGGCATGCTGTGCGCCGGCGGCACCGAGGCGGAGGTCTGCACCCGCCCGCCGACCCGCGCCGTGGTCGCGCCGGACCGGCAGTTCGCCGGGCCGAGCGCGGCGCGCCGGCAGCGCTACAGGGCGGCGGGACGGATCTAAGCAGACTTGCGTTGGCAGGCCACACGGTACACGACACGAGCTGCGTCGCC
>NZ_LWHQ01000005.1 GCF_001653715.1 Methylobacterium platani | reverse complement strand
CGGCGGCTTCCTGGTGATGCGACGGACCACCATCGAGGATCCGATGGGCCGGCGGATGCAGTGGCTGCGCCCCCTCGACGACGAAGACGAGTAGATCGTCCTCAGAGCCACGGCCGCAGGGCGAGATGGGCGCCGAGCAGAAGCAGGCCGACCAGGAAGACGCGCCGGAAGGTCGAGGCCGAGACCCGGCCGCGCAGCCACTGCCCCGCGACCATGCCGAGGAGCGCCGGCGCCAGGGTGACGAGGGAGGCGGTGCCGGCGGCGAGCGGCAGCGCGCCCTCCCGCGCGAGCCCGGCGGCGAGGGCCACGGTCGAGACCGTGAAGGAGAGGCCGAGGGCCTGGATCAGCCCGTCCCGGCCGAGGTTCAGCGCCTGGAGGTAGGGCACCGCCGGGATCACGAAGACCCCCGTCGCCCCGGTGACGAGGCCGGTGAGGAGGCCGACGACCGGCGACAGGACCGGCTCGGCCCGGGCCGGCACCCGCAGGGCCAGGCCGGCAAGCCCGATCGCCGCGTAGGCCACCAGGGCGAATCCGAGGGCGCTCCCCAGGCCCGGCCCCGTCGCCCCGGCGATCAGCCCGGCGCTCGCCACGGTGCCGGCGGCGATCGCGGCCATCATCGGCCAGAGCCGCCGCAGCAGGGCGCCGAAGCGCGGCCCGGCGAGGAGCTGCCAGATGTTGGTGACGAAGGACGGCACGACCAGCAGGGCCGCGGCCTGGGCCGGCGTCATCATCGTGGCGAGGAGGCCGACCGCCACCGTCGGCAGGCCGAGGCCGATCACGCCCTTGACGAATCCGGCGAGCAGGAAGGTGGCGAGGATCGCCGCCCAGCCGAGCGGGCCGGCGACGCCGGCGAGGAGGTCGGTCACCGTGCAGGCTCTCGTCAGTCGCGGCCGGCCAGGTCCCGGAGCATCGAGTCCGGGCTCGGCAGCGGGCGGGCGGAGGGTTCGGGCGCGGCGAGACGCGGCGCGACCGAGGCGTCGACCGGATGCCCTTCGAGGAGGAGCCCGGCGGCCAGGATCGCGAGGGCGAGGGCGACGAGGCCGAGCGGCCCCGGTCCGCCGGGAGTGAGCGGGATGCGCGGCGGCATGGGCGGGGTCCTCCGGTTGGGATGCCGTCAGCTTGGGCGGCGGAGGGGCGCGCAACAAGCCGTAAGGGGCGAACGGTGCCTTCGCGGGCGGCACAGGCCGGGGGAGTCCGGCGCTACGGGGCGCCGGCGAGATCCCGCAGCAGCGCCATCGCGTCGTCGGCCCGCGCGACCGGCACGAACAGGTGGTCGTGGTGGAAGGCGGAGACGGCGTTGACCGCGATGCCGGCCGCCGCGAGGCGGGCCGTCACCGCGGCGAGGAAGCCGACGGCCTCGAGCGAGGAATGCACCGCGAGGGTGATCCAGCGGCACGGGAAGATGCCGGCGAGGCCGGCCTGCGCGGCGTCCGCCTCGGGGACGATCAGGGTCGTCCCCTCCACCTCATGAAAGCTCATCGCCGGGACGAGCCCCGCCGGCACCGCCCCGCCCGCGACCGTGGCGAAGACGTAGGTCCCGGGCCGCAGGCTCGGCCGCATCCCGGCGAGGAGCCGGCTCAGGTCGGTCTCGCCGCTCATACGGCGAGGGGCTCCAGCACCCGCCGCAGGGCGTCCGGCAGCGGCACCGGGCGCTGCGTCGTCCGGTCGACGTAGACGTGGACGAAGTGGCCCTGCGCCGCCGCCTCGTCGTCGTCGTTGCGAAACAGCCCGACCTCGTAGCGCACGCTCGACGTGCCGCGATGCGCCACCCGGATCCCGGCGGTCACCCGGTCGGGGAAGGCCATCGAGCGGAAGTAGCGGCACCCGGTCTCGACCACGAGGCCGATCACCGGGCTTCTCGCGATCTCGAGGGCGCCGTCGGCGATCAGCACGCCGTTCACCGCCGTGTCGAAGAAGGCGTAGTAGACCACGTTGTTGACGTGCCCGTAGACGTCGTTGTCGGCCCAGCGGGTGGTGATCGGCACGAAGCGCCGGTAGGCGGCGCGGGTCTCGGGGGGCGTGCGGCCGCTCAAGGGTCTGTCTCCCGGGAAGGGATCGGCGGCCGGAAGCGTAGGCCGGCGCGACGCCGCCGATCAAGTCGCGCCGCATACCCTCGCGCCGGCGCCCATGCGCCCGCGCGAGGATGCGCCCGCGCGAGGACAGGGAAACCGTGCGGGCTCGCCCGGCGCCGTCGAACGGACCCGTTCGAAGGCGCTGGGGTATCAGCTCCCGAACGTCTCCGGATCCGGCCCCAGCCGCCCCGCCGGATCGTCGAGGGCCGCGATGCGGGCGCGGTCCTCGGCGTCGAGGCCGAAGCCTGAGACCTCGCGGTTCTCGCGGATACGGGCGGGATTGGCCGATTTCGGGATCGCGACGGTGCCGAGGTCGAGGTGCCAGCGCAGCACGACCTGCGCCGGGGTGCGGCCGTGCTTGTCGGCGATGGCCCGGATCGCGGGGTCGTCGAGCAGGCCGCCGCGGCCGAGGGGCGCCCAGGCCTCGGTGACGATCCCGGCCTCCTCGTGGAACCGGCGCAGGGCGCCCTGCTGGAAGCGCGGATGCAGCTCGATCTGGTTGACCGAGGGCGTCGAGCCGGTGGCGTCGATGACGCGCTTCAGGTGCTCGACCGTGAAGTTGCACACGCCGATCGAGCGGGCGCGGCCGTCCTCGCGCAGGCGCATCAGGGCGCGCCAGGTGTCGACATACGCCCCGCGCTGCGGCACCGGCCAGTGGACGAGGTAGAGGTCGACATGGTCGAGGCCGAGGCGGGAGAGCGACTCCTCGCAGGCCCGCAGGGTCTCGTCGTAGCCGTGGCGGTCGTTCCAGACCTTGGTGGCGACGAAGACCTCCTCGCGGGGCAGGCCGGAGGCGGCGACGGCGCGGCCGATCCCCGCCTCGTTGCCGTACATCGCGGCGGTGTCGATCAGGCGGTAGCCGGCCTCGAAGGCGGACCCGACGACCGCCGGGGCCTCCTCGTCGGTGAGCCGCCATACCCCGAAGCCGAGCTGCGGGATGCGCTTCCCGTCGTTGAGGGTCACGAACGCATCGGACATGGGCGGAGCCTTTCAGGTGACGACACCCGATCTGGGGCGGACCCCGCCGATGTCGAGGCCGCTCTACTTCACCAGCGGGCAGCCGCCCTCGGCCATCGGCCGGAAGGCCTGGTCGCCCGGCACGGTCTCGAGGAGCTTGTAGTAGTCGTACGGGCCCTTGCTGTCGGCCGGGCTCTTCACCTCGAACAGGAACAGGTCGTGCACCGCCCGGCCGTCCTGGCGCACCGTGACGGTGCCGAAGAGCGGATCCTCGATCGGCTTCTCGCGCATCGCCGCGACCACCTTCTCGCCCTCGATCGTGCCGGTGTCGCGCACCGCCCGCAGGTAGGCGAGCGTCGAGGAATAGACGCCGGCGTGGTTCTCGGTCGGCATCCGGCCGTTCATCCGCTCGGCGAAGCGCTTGGCGAAGGCGCGGGTGCCGTCGGTGCGGTCCCAGTAGAAGGCGCTGGCGAGCTGCAGCCCCTGCGCCGCCTTGAGGCCGAGCGCGTGGGTGTCGGAGAGCTGCACGAACAGGGCGGCGAGCCGCATCTGGGGCATCACCCCGAACTCCGCCGCCTGCTTGACGGCGTTGATCATGTCGGCCCCGGTATCGGCGAGCGCCAGCACCTGGGCGCCCGAGCCTTGCGCCGAGAGCAGCGGCGAGGCGAAGTCGCCGGCATTGAGCGGGTGCTTGGTCGATCCCTTCACGGTGCCGCCGGCCGCCTTGAGCGCCACGGTGGCGTCGCGCTCCAGCGCGTGGCCGAGGGCGTAGTCGACGGTGACGAAGTACCACGACTTGCCGCCGCGCGCCGCGATGGCCCGCGCGGTGGCCGACCCCTGCGCCCAGGTGTCGGAGACCCACTGCACGGTCGTCGGCGCGCAGGCCTTGCCGGTGAGGTCGGAGGTGAGCGCGCTCGAGGCCAGCGCCACCCGGTGGCGCTCGCGCATCAGGTTGGACACCGCCAGGGCCACGGCGGAATTGGGCAGGTCGACGATGGTCGAGACGCCCTCCTGGTCGAGCCAGCGCCGGGCGGTGGCGAGCCCGATATCGGGCTTGTTCTGGTGGTCGGCGGAGACGACCTCGACCTTGAGCTCGCCGGCCTCCTTGGCGAAGTCCTCGACGGCGAGCTGCGCCGCCGCGACCGAGCCGGTGCCGGCCTGGTCGGCGAAGGGCCCGCTCATGTCGCTGAGGACGCCGATCTTGATCGGCGCCTTGGCGTCCTGCGCGAGGGCGGCGGTGCCCATGACGACGGAGGCGGCCAGCGACAAGGCGAGGCCGGCGGCGCCGGCGGCCGTGGAGCGAAACGACATCGGGTGACCTCCCAGAATTTCCTGCCAGGGAGCTTCTGCCGGCGAGGCAGCGCCGGCGAGCTTTTGTCAGATCTTGACTCCGGCCCGAGCGGGCCGGTTCGGCGCCCTGTATGTCAGGCGGCCGGGGCGTCGTCGATGCGGATCGGGCGGCGTGGTTGAGAAAGCTGGGCAGCGTGCGAGGGGACGAGGCGCGGACCGCTCCCGTCGCCGTCGGGCACGCATCCCGCGTTCACCCGCGACCGCTCGACGGGAAGGGCCGTCGCTCGGCGCGGGTGACGGGATCGTCCGGAGGCGCGGCGCCCGGCCCTTCTTCCCGCGCGGGCGAGAGCATGGGGCGGACGACGAGGAAGGCCGCGTCCCGTCCTGTCCGGACGGGTCCGCGCTCGCAGGGGGAGAGGGGCGGATCGACCGCCCCCGCCGGGGCCGGTTCAGTACTTCCGCACCAGGCTCACCAGCCGGCCCTGGATCCGCACCCGGTCCGGCCCGAGCACGCGGGTCTCGTAGGCCGGGTTGGCGGCCTCAAGCGCGATCGACGAGCCTCGGCGGCGCAGGCGCTTGAGGGTCGCCTCCTCGTCGTCGATCAGCGCCACGATGATGTCGCCGGTATTGGCGGTCTCCTGGCGGCGGATCACCACGAGGTCGCCGTCGAGGATGCCGGCCTCGATCATCGAGTCGCCGCGCACCTCCAGGGCGTAGTGCTCGCCGCTGGCCAGGAAGTCCGGCGACATCGCCACCGTGCGGCTCTGGCTCTGGATCGCCGAGATCGGCGTACCGGCGGCGATCCGGCCCATCACCGGCACGCTGACCGACTGGCCGTTCTCGTCCGGCGCCATCGTCATCGCGGGGATGCCCGGGGGCCGCTTCGGCTCGTGGGCGCGCCCGCCCTCGACGACGCTCGGGTTGAACCGCACCACCTCGGCCCCGGAGACCGGCGCGGCCTGCGCCGGCCCGGTCGCGGTGTCGGGCAGGCGGATCACCTCGATCGCCCGGGCCCGGTTGGGCAGGCGGCGCAGGAAGCCGCGCTCCTCGAGCGCCGTGATCAGGCGGTGGATGCCCGATTTCGACTTGAGATCGAGGGCGTCCTTCATCTCGTCGAAGGACGGGGGTACGCCCGTCTCGCGCATTCTCTGCTGAATGAAGCGGAGCAGGTCCAACTGCTTACGCGTGAGCATGTGACACTCTCATCCCCGCGCTGCCGCGCTCCGGAAACAAATCGCGAACATGGTAAGCGTTCCGCAAGTGTTCCGCAAGCGGCTTCGAAAAAGCGCTCGGGCGTGGGGCGGAAATCGCTAATTGGCGACGGCGCTGACATTTATAACTGGCGGCGAAATGGGAAAATCTCATTGTTATGAAGGACTTAGCGGCTGACGCCGCCGCTTGCAGCCGGTGCCGGACATGAACGCCGCCACTTAACTGTAACCGCTTGTGAAATCAGCATTTCTTGGACAGGCCAGTTGCGGGAACCCAATGCTTGGTAAGGCACCCGGTCAGGCGTCCTATGATGAACCGCCGCCCGAGCCTTCAGAGAAGGTGACGAAGAACGCCAAGTCCGGATCGTATCCCTCCTCAAATTTTCCGGCCTGAAGTGCGGCCTCAAGTCGCGTGATCTGAGCCTCACCATAAGGAGGCAAGCCAATGTCGTGATCCGTTTCATAAACGCGCTTGGCATGCTGAATAATTTGCAGCAACGGCTCTGTGGCGTGATCATCTAGCATGGCAAGTCGAACCGCCAATATCAGAGCAAGCTCGTCGTCGGATATCATAAATTTCGGTATTACGCCTGGGCGCATTTTCATATGCACCTCTATTTCTCTCATAACATTTTCCATGTATTTCTTATAAGGCGTGATGTGGGTTCCAAAAAGTATTTCTGGTATCGAGATATCTTTGAAGTCGCTTAGTTTTTTCAAAAATTCGTCATTAGGTATTCTGCGCCCCGCCTCATAATTGGCGAGGGTTGCTCTATCTACGCCCAATTCACTCGCGAACTGAGCTTGGCTATCGCTACCACGCAGGTGGCGGATGCGGGCTCCCATAGCCCGGGCTTGTTCAGCGTCGATCGCTTTGCGGCTTGACATGTTTCATTATCGGCACAAGGTTGGTGCATGTTTCGATAACGAAACGCACATGGTGCTAGCATGGCAGAGCAAGCCTCCGAAATCAAAGCCCGCTTCGAAGCGGAAGGCATCAGCATCAAGGAGTGGTCGCAGAACAATGGATTTAATCCCCGAACGGTTTATGCCGTAATATGGGGCGACATCAAAGCAAAGAGGGGCATTGGCCACCGTATTGCCGTAGCTCTCGGGATCAAAAAGCTTCCGCTACACGCCGATAACACGACCAGGATCTCGTAAAATGTCGGCCTGGATCTCCACGTCTGAACTCGCTGCGCTAGCATGCATAACCAGGCAAAGCGCGCACGAAGCTATTAAAAAAAGCATGGCAAATGCTGAATATAAGTGGCGAAAAAGCCGACTTCAGGTGCGATCGATCTCGAGTCAAGGCGGAAGGTCCGGAGTATCTTTTGAAGTTTCTCTTACCAGCCTTCCGGCAGACCTTCAGGCGCGCCATTACGAGCTTCATGGCGAGGTTGAAGCCCCTTTGAAGGCTTCTTCAAAGGCGGTTGATGCGGCGTCCTGGTGGTACGAGTTTCTCCGGCCCGTCCTGGCCCACCCGAAGGGCTCCCGCGAGCGCGCCACAGCGATCAAGGCACTGGCTGGAAAGCGGGTGTCTGGCCCGAATGGCGAGTGGTTCACCCCGAGCCTCCGCGATGTCGAGCGCAAGGCAAGCAAAGCAACGTCCGGCGGCCTGAAGGCCCTCGCGCGGAAACCTCGCGAGGTTAAACCCGAGAGCCGACCCGTCCTCACGCGCAGATGGGACGCTGCCACCACTGCCCTCAGTCAGGACGTTCGGCGCGAGATCGCTCGCAAGACGCATCAGCACATCCGCAACCTCTGGGGGAACGGTGCGAGCTATGGCGTGGTCCAGCGGCTTGCGGGAGAACACCTCGCCGACTTGACGCTAAAGGCGGGCCTGTCGGGCACCTTCACATACATCTTGCCCTTCTGCGCCCTGCCCAAGGGCGTGGTGGAGGCCGGCCGGAGCGCCCGGCGGGTCCACCAGCATCGCACCGATATCAAGACCTGGGACGATCAGCGGACTCGCGTCCGCCTGACCTCCGCCGGCCTCGCACCGATGCAACTCGTATTTGGCGACGTGCATCACTTCGATGTCTACGTGTTACGAGAGGATGGCTCGCTTGCAACACCGAAAGGTATTGCTTGGCTCGACGCTGCAACACGCCGCGTCAAGATCGATCTCGTTTTGTGCGAGCCGGGCAGTGCCGTCCGCAACGCGGACCTGATCGAGAGCTTTATTGCCCTCACCCAGGACCCGTACTGGGGCATGCCGGCGATGCTCTACCTCGACAACGGATCGGAGTACCGGTTTGCGGAATTCCTGCCGGACGCGCTCAAGCTCGCCGGCCTGGACTGCGAAGGGTTCGACCGGGGCAAGCCGCTGATCCGCGCCACCGCCTACAACGCGGCTGCCAAAGGTATCCTTGAAGGGTCCTTTCGGGTCATAGAGCAAAAAATCCTGGCCCCACTCCAAGGCTACATAGGTGGAGACAGGATGAAATCCCGCAAGGCCAATCTGGGAAAACCTCCTGACCCGTTCAACGGCAATTTCGAACAGTTTTGCTACGACTTCGATGGCCTACTTACCTTCTACAATTCCAACCGACAAACTGGAGACCTCAAAGGTATGTCACCCCTGCAAGCCTATACCGACGCTGTAAGCCAGGGTTGGCAGCGCACTGATGTCGATCCTCTGGCCTTGATGATGGCATTCTCTATCGAGGACACGCGCAAGGTCGTAGATGGCAAGATCAGCGTCGAAGGACGCACGTTCTACTGCGACGAACTGGCGCGATACACAGGAGATCGGGTTCGCATCCACCGCCCCAAATACCTGAGCTGGAACGCCGTCCCGATTTCGACGATGAAGGGGGTGCTGATCGGGGTCGCACATCCGGATGAGGTCTTCCACCGCCTCGACCCGCGCGGGGCCGAGGAGGCGAGCCGCCGGAGGGGCGTGGATCAAGCCGCCATCAAGACCGAAGCCGCCGACCTCACGCCGATCGACGTGAAGCAGGAGATGATCGCCTCCGGCGCGCGGCAGCCGTTACCGCCAACGCCCGCCAGCAAAGGCCAGATCAGTATCGCCTCCGACAAGGCCGAGATGGGCCGCCGCATCATGGAGAGCCCGGCAGATCGGCGCGACCGCGAGCGCGAGGCGAAGCAAGCCAAGATCCGAGAGGCCATGGCGCGCGGGAAGATGCTCGGAGGCTCGCTATGACATACCGCAGGGAGCGCACACCAAAAGAGAAAGCCGAAGCCGAAGCCGGAATGGCGCGATACAAGGAGCACGTTGCGATAGAGAGTGCAGCCAAGGCAGAGTGCGAACGCCAGCAAAAGGAAGCTCAGACCGCCCGCGACAGGGAAGAGGCCGAACGGCTCAGTGCCCTGGAGGCTCGCCGAGCGGCGCAGGCTGCCTGGGAAACACCCTTCGTTCACACTTCGGCGGCGGGCGTCATCTTCGACGCCATCAATCGCTGCCTTCGCTTCGGTCAGAACGGGCTGATCACCGGCAAGCCGGGCGTCGGCAAGACGCGAGCGCTGCAAGAGGCAGTACGCCGCTCCGATGCGCTGGAGGGGCCGTCGGTGGGTCTCGTCACCGTCACGGGCGTCATGGGAAATTCAACCATGGCCGTGTTCGAGGAAGTAGCTCCGCACCTCGGCGTGAAACCGGCCAACAGCATTGCCGCGACCATGAAGCGTTTATGCCGGGAAGCTTGTTTCGCACCCGTCATGCTGTTCGACGAGGCTCAAAACCTGACCCTGCGCTCCGCTCGCGAACTGCTGACGATCAGCGAAGACGCGCGCATCCAGATGATCTTTCTCGGTAACGACGAAGTGCTTCAACTCGTCAACTCGAAGCAGGCGGCCATCCAGCAGATCGCCCGCCGCCTGCCGGTACGTGAAGAAATAGACGGCATCCTTGACGATGACGCCGATCTGATCGCCAGCCGCTACGACGTGGAGGGGATGGAAGCATTCCGCCTCTGCCGTGAGCTTGCCAATGTGCGACACGCTGACGGGCTCGGCAAGGTACTCCCGGTGGCTCGGCACCTCGCACTGAAGATGGGTCACAAGACCGTTCAGGCATCCCACCTGCGCGAAGCGCTGATTACCTTTCCGCACTTCGTGCGAGAGCTACAAGACGCTGACGCCGCACCTAAGATCAAACGTCAAAGCAGCGTTAAGCGGCTGCCGAAGCAGCGTTAATTACCCTTTTGTCGCGTAACCGAGCCGGGATTAACTCGGCCGGGTTCTCCAGGCATGGCTAAAACAGGCAGAGCATCATGGGACAGTCCATTCCGACCAAAGATCAGCCGACCTACGAACAGCTTGAGGAGATCATCCGCCGTAAAGACAAGGCGGTATCGCGGATGTACTGGGAGACGGAAGGTTTCCGAGCCGTCGCGTGGATGGCGGCCATGGCGCATAACAGTGGCATGGTTGGATATAGTGAAGAAGAATATGCGGGAGCGGCGAGCCACGTCTTCTTCTATCTTGCCGGGGCCATGCGTCGGCAGGACGATGATTTCCGCGACGCTTACAGGTGCATCACGGCAGCTGTCCTGGCCGGCCAGCCGGAGGGAGAGGAGGCGTTCCATGGGTAGAGCCGTGCCGCCCGCCACCGAGCCGACCGCCGCGCAGCTCGAAGAGATGCACCGGCGCAAGGATCGCGCTGCGCTTGCGATCAGCAGCGCCGTCCACCAAGCATGGGCCTTGTCCTGGCTCGCGACCTTCGCCTTCGAGGCACCTCGCACAGACTATTCCGCCAGCGATCATCAAGAAGCTGCACACGTCGCACTTGAGCTTGTCACCGCCAAACTGGCGGAGGCCAAGTCGCTTCACGATGCCGGTTATTCAGGCACCTATCGCGCTGTGATGGACGGCAAGGGGGACGCACCATGATCCGTCCGGGACAGCGCAAGCTCCTGGAGCGCGCCCGCGCCGCGGTCGCCCCCGATCCGGGCAAGTTCATCGACGCCCTGCGCCGCTGCGGCGGCGCCGACCGTGTCGAGGATCTGACGGCCGCCGGCTTCGCGCGGCTGATGGACCACTTCACCGTCACCGGCTTCAAGTGCCGGCAGCGGCCGACCCTGTCGGCCCGCACCCGCACGATGGTCGAGGAAGCCCGGGATCGGCTCAAGCTCTCCAATCACACCTACGCCGCGGATCTCCGCGGCCATGCCGGGATCAGCGACCTGCGCGACATGTCCGGCCGTGGCCTGCTGGAGTTGCTGACGCAGTGGGAGGGGCGCGGGCTCGATGTCCCGGCCTTCGTGGCAGCGCGCCGGGAGATCACCCCGTCGCAGATCCGCCTGATCCAGGTGGCGCGCAAGAAGATTGAGATGGAGGACCCGCGCTATCACCGCATGGTCCAGGATTATGGCGGCGTCGTCACCGCGAGCGACCTGGACCGGCGCGGCTTCGATCTCGTGCTCGCCTTCCTGGAGGCCGAGGGCTTCGAGCGCCAGCCAGCGCCCTCGACGCAGCCCGCCTTCGGCCGCCGGCCGGGCTTCGCCTCGCCGGAGCAGGTCGAGTTGATCCGCGCGCTCTGGCGGGAATGGTCCGGCCATCCGGCCGAGCCTGAAACGGCGATTGAAGCCGGCTTGAACGCCTGGCTGGAGCGCTTTCACGGCGCCTCGTCGCTGCGCTTCCTCACCGTCGCCAGGGCCGGGAAGGTCATCACGGCGCTTAAGTCCATGGCCCGGCGCAGGGGCAGCACACCCAGCGAGGCATCCCATGAGCGGGGCGGCCCTGGCGGTAATGCTGTGCCGGCACCTCGGCGTTGAGGGTGGTCCGCATGCCGTGACCGCGGCCGGCGCCAGCTCCGGCTAGATGCTGGATCACATGTTGGTGCCGCCGATCGCGCTCCGTCTGTCCAATCTCGGATCCGCTCCAACCGACAGCCCCTTCGAGAAGCTCCAGCCCGGAGCAAGCGGGCACGTCTACGTAGGAGCGACCACAGCAAGAATGGTTCTGGAATATTTTTCCTTGATTTGGACAGGTTTTTCCGGCAGGCTTCAATATGGGCTCGTCAGGGGCCATGGAGTGCGTTCAATGCCGGTGAGACCGCTAGCGGAAGCACAGGATGTAATTGGCCCCTATACAGATGCCTTGGTTGCAATAATTGAGGGCGCGCATAGTGAATTCTTAGAAGCATGTCGCCCAATCCTACATAAGATGAACGACAGATCAAAGGCCAGCACGGTCCGAGATTTGATTGTTGATCGGCTTCGCATCTGGGCTGAGGCAGTTCCTGGTGTGCATTTCCATCAAAAAGGCCAGCTTTGCTGGATTTGCTTTCAAAATAACTGGATCGCCCGCGTAAAAATGATGGACGACCGGTTCGCGGTCAGCGTCAGCCCGACCGAAGCGTCTCAAGAGTACAACCGAAATGAAACTCCTGACAGCGTGGAAACCAGCCTTGTAGAAGGCGCCCCCGCCACCTTGCTGTATTTAGGCTGGAGGACAACAGAGAACGCGCCGCTGCGGCCGGACGTTTCATTTGTATGCAACAACATCCATGCTGAACCAGCCTGGATCTGGCCGTTGCGCGGCATAGAACCGCCCCCGGCACTCGAACTGGAACCGCTCGGACCGCCGGACGATGGCGGCGAGGGCGAGCGTCGCATCAAGCTGCCAACAAAAAGAACCAAGCGCGAGGCGTAAATGTCGCTGCCATTTAATGGCAATATGCTTTTTCTGGCCCGTCAGCTTCGACGGGTCGGACAAGATGAGTTGGTGTCTCTTCTTAATGGAAGCATCAACCAGGGACAGCTGTCCAAAATTGAGCGCGGTCGCATACAGCCATCTGAAGCGTTGGTCACGGAACTCGCATGCGCCTTGAAAGTGAGAGAAAGTTTTTTCAGCAATGCCTCTTATTTGAGGCAGCCGCCTGTTAGTTTTCATAGAGCCAGAAAGGCGCTAGCAGCAAAAGACGAAGTTGCTATCCATGCAAGATCAGAATTTTATCGCCTATCTATTAAAAAGATATTCACAGATATTGAATTAGAGCCTGTAATTCCCCCTGCCCCAGCAATTGATATAGATCAATTCGATGGAGATGCCAAGCAAATCGCGAACATGGTTCGTCAAAGATGGGGAATTCAACGTGGACCTATAAAAGATATTACGACTTTAATCGAAGACTCAGGAATTATAGTTGTGCCGTATGAATTTGGAACACCGTTAATTGATGGCTTTTGCCAGCATGGCGGCGACGGCTTGCCGCCAATAATATTTGTCAATGCGTCACTTCCGAAAGATCGCCTACGCTTCAGCCTAGCGCATGAGCTTGGGCATCTGGTCATGCACGCCATTCCCAATGCCGATCAGGAAATCCAAGCTAATCATTTTGCGTCGGAATTCCTCATGCCGACGATCGATATTTCTGATCATTTGTTTGATCTGCGCCTTACCAAATTTATGGATCTTAAAATGCATTGGGGCACTTCTATGCAATCAATAATCCACAAAGCATGGGATATTGGAAAACTGAGCGATCGTCAGTATAAATATTTTTTTGTAGAAATTACAAAAAGAGGCTGGCGCAAGATTGAGCCGATTGACGTAGACCACCTTAGGGAGCGTCCGTCGACGCTGAAGGCTGCAATCGATGCGCACTTGAAAGATCTAGGCTACACTGAAGATGAATTAGCTGAAATGCTAGGTATACTCAACGATGAGCTTCGCACTTGGTTTCCTATGCAAAATAGGCGCCCTCCTCTAAGGTTAGTCGCCAGCGGCGGTAAGGCACGCTGATGATAAAAAGCTGTCATCTCATAGTCTCACGGGACCCTGGCGGACATCATCAACGATGAGAGCTTAAATAAATGGGATGCGCTTTCCGCGATGCAACCAAGCCATCTCGATATCGCGGATGCCGCCTTCAAGGCGGCTGGGAAGGTGCCCCTCGGCTACTAGGGTGACGTCGAAATCAAACGCTTCGTGCGGTTGGCCCCTGGCCGGGAGCAGGCGAGCGCTTCGCGACCGCCTGCCGAGGCTCAATTGCTTCCCGCCGCCCTTGCCACGCACGAGGCCTGCAAGCGCACGAGATCGCTGGATCACCGGTGTCCGACGTCCCGACTCATTGCGAAACGGTATGAGCAGCTCAGTATTTCGAAGGAAGCTGTGAGAGAATATCTCTCGCATCCTTCGCCGCAAACGCAGCACACCGCTTAAGATCTCCCGCATCAATACCAATCATCTCCATCCGATCTCTTGATTTTCTAATATATTTACCAGTCCAGAAATACATATGATTCGTCTCAGGATCAAATCCTTGTCTGGGCTTATGCGCTAATATATTCCTTATATCTACCCATTTTTCCATTTGTCCGCTGAGATTTTTCGCAGTCTTGGCGCTATATTCATTTCCAAAATGCAAATATATATCTCTGATCATCATCAGCTTGGTTTTACCGTCCAATCTATCCACTACTATGCGCCCGACATCGTCATCAACTTTCATTAGCTGAAGCAGCCAGATCGTGAGGGCAGTCTCCAGCAACGCCCAACCTTGAAAAACGGCATCTATGTCGCCGTGAAGCCCCTCGGGTAGATCGGCCTCTAGATGCTCAGGAATGCTGGCAGTCATCGTGCTAACCTCGTTGGTGAGCACGATGACTGCCGAGTGAAATAGACGATGTCAAAGAGCCAACCGGCCCGCAGCCATAAGGGCCGGCTTTGTTCGTCAGGGGTCGAGCGTGTCGCGCGCCTCGCGCAGGGCGTCGCTCATGATCTCCCTGACCTGGAGAGTGCGGATCGCTTTCCGCTTGCCGCCCAGATCCCCCAGCATGTGCAGGATGTAGGCAGCACGATCGGCCTGAAGCGCCGCGATCTCGGCGATGATACCGTCCCTGCCGGCGCCGGCCCGCAAACCGAGAGCGTGTTCGATCAGGCCGATGGTCTGGGCATTGATGGCCGCGACCACCGCATCTTCGTCGGCATCGTCCGGCAGCCCGAGACGGCGGGCGAGCACCGACAGATCGGTTTCCGCAGCTTGGTCCTTCGCCATCGGCTCACCCTCGTCCCTGACATGCCCCGCAGATGGCCCCAGGTGCTTCAATTCCATCTTCAAAAAATTTCCGCACCCCGAGTGGCCGCCGACGCCCTTCGGCCGCCTACGGCCAATTTTCGAGGGGCGCCGATCTTGCCGATTGCGAAGCCCCCGCCGCTCGCCTTACCTTCACGTCCGGCCGAGTCATTCGCCATCCGTCGCATGTCGGCGTGGGGAAGTGGCGTCCCCACGGCCCTCGCTCGCCCTCACGGGCGGGCGAGACAGACGATGCCCCGATATGAAGCGCTTCACCACGGCGAAGCGCTTCGCCGCACAAGGGGCCCGGGGGCGCATGGACGCTTCGCTGACGCGCAGATCGCGCGCGGCATCAGCGGGCACCCTGCATCATGACGGACGCCAAGGTCCGCGCGTCGTCGCGCAAGTCTGGAGAGGAGTGGGCGAGGCGGAATAGGGAGCCGGACGGAAGGGCCTTGCTCCGCCACCTTGAACGCATCGCAGATCCCGCAGACCTTCCGGTCGTTATTGCCGCCATCGCCGGCCGGAGGGTTTTTATTCCGCGGACCCCGACCCGGGGCAACATCTTCTGTCGGGCGCTGGGAGCGGATAAGGGCATAGAGCTTGTCCGCCGGCTGAATGCAGATGAGCCGTATGGTTGCGAAATTGACGTCCCCTTGGCAGAAACGGGCGCGGCCGAAATTCGCAGGCGCATGATCAGACAAGGGATCATAGAGAGCTCGAAGAACGGCATTAATACAACAGATACGGCCATGAAATTAGGGATCACGCGGCGTCGAGTTCAACAGCTACGCCGCCAACTTATCGACGAAGGTACCCTCTCCGAAGAGGATGCGCGCCGCTCTGGAAACGGGCGCTGCAAATCGGACAGACCCAAATAGCGGAGAAGCGCTTCGCCGTGCTGAAGCTCTTCCTCACGTGCGACAGTCAACTTATCGACTGATCGCATGTCTGAGGATGGTTTGATGGCAAGCGCAGGTCGCAAGATCCTGTACGCCATTGCGGAGCTTCGTGGGGCAGACATCGCGCGCTGTGTCGGGGAGGCTTGCGCCGGGCGGTGCGTGCGGTTCGGCGCGACTGCGCTGGCCAGGGATACTCACCCGTTTCGCCAAGCGCTCGGCGCCAAGGTTGCGCAAGAACTCGTCGCGCTCCTGCGGGCGAAGGACTTGCCTTTGCGTGCAACGATCTTCCCGTCATGTTCCGAGACGGAGCATCAGCGCCTGCAACGCGAACGCGCCGCATTGATCCGTCGCCTATTGCTGTCGGGCGCCAGCACATCGGACATCGTCCGCGAGGCGAAGATTTCCAGCCGTGCGGTGCATGCCCACCGCGCGAAGCTACGCGCCGAAAAGCCAGCATCCATCTCGACGATCGACATCAAGGCCTTCGGCCCAGGCAAGCAGCACTCCCCCGATGCGGGCGAGACCAACGACCGTTCGCCGACCATGCGGTCACCATCAACCCGGAGCGAAACATGACCTATCGCACACCGCACCTCCGGGTCATCGGCCCCGGCAGCGACGACATGCTCACGACATGGGGCAGCAAGCTCATCGGCGTGCGGCTCATCGATCGGCTCGATGGCGAGAGCGACGAGGCAATCTTCCGGTTCACGCGCAAGAAGCCCTACATGGAAATCCCGCCGCAGGGCACGCCCTACACGGTCCAGGCTGGATGGTCGGCGCAGGGCATGGCGCTGTTCGGCCGGTACACCTTCCAGCGCGTTCACATCTTCGGCGAGCCCAAGCAGGGGCAGCAACTCCACCTGATCTGCCGAGCGGCCGACTTCAACGACGATCTCAAGAAAGTTGATAGTCAGCACTTCGACAAGGAGAACGGCCACTCGACGTTGGGCGACATGTTCAACAGCCTGTTCAAGTCGAGCGGCTCCCGGGTGCTCATCCACCCCGACATCGCCAGCATCCCCGTACCCGACGGCTACGCCCTGCGCTGGCGCGAGACCGCGCTCGATTTCGCCATGGGGATTGCGGAGAACGTCGGCGCCGTCGTGAAGCCGATGGACGGCAAGATCCTGATCCTGAAGCGCGGATCGCTGCAATCGGTGTCCGGCCAGGACTTGCCGGTCATCCAAATGCAGTTCGATGAAAACTATAGCTTCGATGTCGAGCGCGAGCCGAAATACGAATATCAAGAGGTTTCGGCAAGTTATCTTGATACCGATAAGGGCACCCTGGAGCAGGAAAAGCAGTCGTCCGGCAAGCAAGGCGCGGCCGACGCGCTGCCGCACCCGTTCTCGGGATCGGACGGCGCCAAACGGGCCGCCGCCGCCGCAGCGGTCGAGCTGGCCGGCGCCACGGGTCAAGGCCTCTTCACGAAGGTCGGCGACCCGGCGGCCACGGCAGGGGCTCGGGTGGCGTGCAGCGGGTTCGGGACACCGATCGACGAAACAACGTGGGAGGCTGAGTGCGTCACCCACGAGATCGTCCCGACTGTCGGCTGGACTACGACTGTTGAGACAAGGGTTGTCGATTGACCTGTCCGATCCTCTGTTCTCCACAAAAAGCTGAGCGTCCAATGTCAATATCAAATTTCCACACTACACCTCCCGCCCTGCCAGCCTTCAATGTTTCGACGGCTTTGCTCGCCAGCGAGGTTCCAGCCGGCGCGGCCGGCGCGGCGCCGGAGTGGATCAAGATCACGCCGCGCGGCACCGCGGACACCCGTGACGGCAGGGTCTATCTCTTCGATCCGGAAAAGCTGGTAGCGCGCTTCAAGGCTGATGCGATCGATCTCGCGACCGACATCGATCATGCCCTGGCGCTCAGGGCGACCAAGGGCGAGAAGGCCGACGCCATCGGCTGGGTGAAGGAGCTGAAGGCGCAGCCGGACGGGACCTACGCCCGCGTCGAGTGGCTGCCGGCTGGCAAGGCGACGCTGGCGGCGAGGACGCACCGCTACGTGAGCCCGACCTTCCATCACACGGAGGCCGGCGAGGCGACGTGGATACATTCCGTGTCCCTGGTGGCGGCACCGGCCCTCAACATGCCGGCCCTCGCCAGTGCCCTCCCGGGTGGGCCGGGCGAGGCTCCCGCCACCGTCCGCCAGGCCCTGGGCCTCGACGCCATAGCCGACGATGCCGCCTGCCTCGCGGCAATCGGCGAGCTGCGCGCCGCCTTCGTGCCGATCGGGCTGTTCAACGATGCCGTCGCAACGCTGAACGCGGCCAACGGCACCATCGCCGAGCTGCGCAGCACCGACCGCAAGCGCAAGGTCGGGGAGTTGATCGAAGGCGCCTTGCGGGCGTTCAAGATCACCCCGGCGCAGAGAGCGCAGTACGAAGCGCTCTGCCAGACCGAAGCCGGCTTTACGCACGTCGCGACGCTGTTCGCCAATACAACGCCGATGTTTCAGCCTTCCGGCCTGGATCAGCGCCGGCCCGACACCGGCAATGCTTTGGAGACACCCGAGATGCTGGCGGCCCGAGCTGCCCGCTACCGCGAGGCGCAGGCAGCGGCCGGGCTGGCGCTCACCCACGCCGAGGCAGTGCGAGCCCTCACCAGTAATCCGTCCCTCGGGCGGTGAGCATCCCCTCTTCTTCTCCCCACTATTGAGAGACCAAATCGATGGCCAACCGTCCCTTCCAGGTCGACCCTGTTCAAACAGCCATTTCCATCGGCTACCGCAACGACCGTCTCAGCTACATCGCGGACGACGTTCTGCCCCGTGTCCCGGTCGGAGCCTCGAAGTTCTCTTGGACGTTTCTTCCGATCCATCAGGCATTCACCGTCCCAAACACCGAAGTGGGCCGGCGTGGGCGCCTGGAGCGTGTCGAGTTCAACGGTGAGGAGCGTACCAGCGAGACGAAGGATTATGGCTTGGAGGACAGTATTCCCCAGTCGGATATCGATGATGCCAAGGCTATGCGGACGCGAGGGCTCGGAACGTTCGATCCCGTCGATACCGCAACCACCCTGCTTACCGACCTGATCCTGATCGACCGGGAGGTGCGGGTTGCGACCATGGTCCAGAACCCGGCCAACTATGCGCCCGACAAGCGTCTTGCACTCTCCGGGAGCGACCGGTTCAGCGATCCGGCAAGCGACATCATCGGCACGCTGAAGGCGGCGTTCAACTCCACGCTGGTGTTCCGCCCGAACACGGTCACGATGGGCCGAGAGGCCTGGAGCGGTATCTCCTCGCATCCTCAACTGGTCAATGCGGTCAAAGGCAACGTGACGAGCAAGGGTATCATCTCGCCCGCCGAGTTCGTGGAGCTATTTGCGGGCGAAGGCCTGAAGAAGCTCAATATCGGCGAGGCGTTCATCAACACGTCCCGCCGCGGCCAGGCGCCGTCCCTCAGCCGGGTTTGGGGCAAATCGATCTCTCTCACCTACATCAACCCGAGCGCCCGCCCGGAACAATCCGCGACCTTCGGGATGACGGCGCAGTACGGAACGCGGGTGGCGGGAAGCTATGAGGACAAGAACATTGGTCTCGACGGCGGATTGGTCGTGCGTGTCGGCGAGCGGGTGAGGGAGGTCATCACCGCCCCGGATGCCGGTTTCCTCATTCAGAACGCCGTGGCGTAGCACTACGGGGCAGCTTGAAGGGCGCTTCAATGAGCGATGAACCCGACGATCTCTCGCCCATCGAGCTTCCCTCCGGCCTGCTGGGGGAGCCCGCACGCGCACTGCCGGCCTTCGCGCGGCTCGACGGCCGCATCGTCGTCCTGATCGATGCGGCGGACTATCGCGTCCTCCTTGCGGCTCGCATGCAGGGCACTCCCGCGCCGCGCCCGCGGGTGCGCCGCGCCGAGACGCGTGGGCTATCCACGATCGAACGGGACGGTGAAGTATCCGACTTCCTCCGGGAGCGGTTCCGCGGGCGGGAGACGATCGCGGCGCTTCACACCGCCTGCGTGGAGCGGTTCGGCCGGGAGCGAGCACCGTCACGAGGCCGGATCCAGGTCTATCGCTCGCGGTGGATGGATCACCGATGACCGAGGATGCTGCGGCACCAGCACCGGTTCACGGCACGATCTCTGGTGTGGAGGTGGTGACGATCCCGCTCGCGCATTATGCCGAGCTGCTGGACTGCCAACGGCGGCTTGCTGTCGCCAGCATTCCCGCCGCTCGCTACACGGCCGATCCTCGCAGCCGCGTCGAGCGCGACCCGGAGGTGGCGACCTTCCTCGCCGAATGCCTGGGCGTGCGGCTGCTGAAGGACACTCACGCGCAATGCCTGAGGCGCTTCGGGGCGGATCGAACGCCCGGGAAGTCCACGATCCAACGCTACTGGACGCGGCTCGGACGGTGAGCCTGCGCCAGAAACCATCCCGGGCAGGATAGGGTGATCCCGGGTGCGCCCGCCAAATTCATATCGCCGTCGCCAGATACCGATGACAGACACAGGCGCCGCAGCAACGGGCGGGATAGACCGGGATATCGCCCGGTGATCGGGCGATGAGCGCCGGCAACGCGCGGGCGGGGGACCGGCGCCGAACTGTCCGCCGCGCCGGTCCGGGGCTCAGGCGCCGGCCCTGCCGGTCATCCCCTCCCCTTGCGCCCCTTGTATTTCGGCTTCTGCCCCGGGAAGCCCTGCGTCGAGCGGCCGGTCGGGCGCTCGGCGTAGGTGAACGGCACCTCGCGGTCGGTGCCCGGGCCCATGTCGTCGAGGTCGGGCTGGCGGATGCGGGTGCCCTCGTCGGTGGTGCCCTTGCCGCCCGGGCCGTAGCCGAGCGGCTCCAGGGAGTCGGGGCCCCTGCGCTTGCGCTTGGCGCCGAAGCGGCCGGCCTCGCGCTCGACCTCGGCCTGGCCCGCCATCGGGTCGTCGGCGATGGCGAGCTCGGTCGCCTGGAGCCGCTTGAGCTCGTCGCGCAGGCGCGCCGCCTCCTCGAAGTCGAGATCGGCGGCGGCGGTCCGCATCCGCTTCTCGAGGTCGGCCATCACCGCCTTGAGGTTGTGGCCGACCGTGACGGCGGACTTGGCCAGCCCCGTATCGACCTGGACGTGGTCGCGCTCGAACACGCTCTCCAGGATGTCGGCGATGTTGCGCTTCACGCTCTGGGGCGTGATGCCGTGCTCCGCGTTGTAGGCGAGCTGCTTCTTGCGCCGGCGCTCGGTCTCGGCCATCGCCCGCTCCATCGAGCCGGTGACGTGGTCGGCGTACAGGATGCAGCGCGCGTCCGCGTTGCGGGCGGCGCGGCCGATGGTCTGGATCAGCGAGGTCTCGGAGCGCAGGAAGCCCTCCTTGTCGGCGTCGAGGATGCCGACGAGGGCGCATTCCGGGATGTCGAGGCCCTCGCGCAGGAGGTTGATGCCGATCAGCACGTCGAAGGCGCCGAGCCGCAGGTCGCGGATGATCTCGATGCGCTCCAGCGTGTCGATGTCGGAGTGCATGTAGCGCACCCTGACGCCGTTCTCGTGCAGGTACTCGGTCAGGTCCTCGGCCATGCGCTTGGTGAGCGTCGTCACCAGGGTGCGGTAGCCGGCGGCCGCCACCTCCTTCACCTCGCCGAGGAGGTCGTCGACCTGGGAGCGGGCCGGGCGCACCTCGATGACCGGATCGACGAGGCCGGTCGGGCGGATGACCTGCTCGGCGAAGACGCCGCCGGTCTGCTCCAGCTCCCACTTCGCCGGGGTCGCCGAGACGTGGATCGATTGCGGGCGCATCGCGTCCCATTCCTCGAACCGCAACGGGCGGTTGTCGAGGCAGGAGGGCAGCCGGAAGCCGTACTCGGCCAGCGTCGCCTTGCGGCGGAAGTCGCCCCGGTACATGCCGCCGATCTGCGAGACCGTGACGTGGCTCTCGTCGGTGAAGACCAGCGCGTTGTCGGGCAGGTACTCGAACAGGGTCGGCGGCGGCTCGCCGGGCTTGCGGCCGGTGAGGTAGCGCGAATAGTTCTCGATGCCGTTGCAGGCCCCCGTCGCCTCGATCATCTCGAGGTCGAAGGTGCAGCGCTGTTCCAGGCGCTGGGCCTCGATCAGCCGGCCCATCCGGGTCAGCTCCTCGACCCGCCACTTCAGCTCGTCCTTGATGCCCTTGACCGCCTGCTGCAGCGTCGGGCGCGGCGTGACGTAGTGGCTGTTGGCGTAGACCTTGACGAACTTGAGGGTGTTGAGGGTCTTGCCGGTGAGCGGGTCGAACTCTGAGATCGCCTCGATCTCGTCGCCGAACAGGCCGATGCGCCAGCCGCGATCCTCCAGGTGGGCCGGCCACAGCTCGATCACGTCGCCCCGCACCCGGAAGGTGCCGCGGGCGAAGTCGGACTGGATGCGCTTGTATTGCAGCGCCACGAGGTCCGCGACGAGCTGGCGCTGCTCGATCTTCTCGCCGAGGCTGACGGTGAACGACATCGCCGTGTAGGTCTCGACCGAGCCGATGCCGTAGATGCACGACACCGAGGCGACGATGATGACGTCGTCGCGCTCCAAGAGCGCCCGGGTGGCCGAGTGGCGCATCCGGTCGATCTGCTCGTTGATCGACGATTCTTTCTCGATGAAGGTGTCGGAGCGCGCGACGTAGGCCTCGGGCTGGTAATAATCGTAGTAGGAAACGAAATACTCGACGGCGTTGTCGGGGAAGAAGCTCTTGAACTCGCCGTAGAGCTGCGCCGCCAGGGTCTTGTTGGGAGCCAGGATCAGGGCCGGGCGCTGGGTCTCCTCGATGACCTTGGCCATCGTGAAGGTCTTGCCCGATCCCGTCACGCCGAGGAGCACCTGGTCGCGCTCGCTCGCCTGCACGCCGGCGACGAGCTCGGCGATGGCGCGGGGCTGGTCGCCGGCCGGGGTGAAGTCGGATTTCAGCCGGAACGGGACGCCGCCTTCGGATTTCTGCGGCCGGTCGGGGCGGTGGGGCCGCCACAGCTCGCCGTTCTTGAACAGCGGGTTGCCCTCGGTGAGGAGCTTGGTCAGCGCGTCGACCGTGGCCGAGACGCCCTCGCTCGCCAGCGATCCGCGCTCCTCCACCGCCTCGCCGTCCGGCTCGCGTAAGCCCAGCGCCTGGGCCAGCGCCGGCTCGACGTCGGCCGCGTCGCCCTGCGCGAAGGTGGCCTGGGGCGCCTCGCCGAACCCGTCGGGCGCCGCGCCCCTCGACGCGCCCCTGGCCCGGCGGCCGGGTTTCGGCGCGGCCTCGGCTACATCCTTGCGCGGGCGGCCCCGCTTCGGTGGCTCGGGCGGGGGCGGCGGCGGCTCGGCGGCGGGCAGGCGGTCGCGGTTCAGCGCCGGGTTCAGCAACTCGGCGAGGAAGGGATCCAGCGGCCTCAGCTCGGGCTTCGAGGCCTTGCCGGTCGACAGGCGGGGCTTCTTCGGGGCGGGCATGGGAGTGATATGGCAACCGGCGCCGGGGCCGGAAAGGGTTCTCGTCAGCGCACCTTGGTCAGCGCACCTTGGCGACCGCGAGGGTCTCGCCCTCGACGAACGCGAAGCCGATGCCGGCCCGGCGCAGGGCGGCGAGCGCTGCCCCGCGGCTGCGCGCCGCCGGCCCCTCGCCGCCCTCCTCCAGGCGTCGGATGGTCGAGAGCGACAGGCCGCTGGCGGCGGCGAGGTCCGCCATCGACCAGTCGAGCAGGCCGCGGGCGGCGCGCAGATGCGCGCCCCGGACGGCCTGTTCCAGGCCGCGCCGCGCCAGGCCCGCGGGCGCCGGCCGGACCCCGTCGATCCGGGAATTCAGGCTGGCCCAGGTCTCGATCCGCCCCTCGGCGTCGCGCACCGGGGCGAACACGCCGCGGAACCGCCCGCGTTCACCGTGGGCCAGCGCCAGGTGCTGCTCGACGACGAAGGACCGCCCGGTTTCGAGCAGCGAGCGGATCCGGTCGCAGGCCCGCTCGCGCTCCTCCGGCACCAGGACCTGCGTCCAGTCGGCGTGGAAATCCTGCTGCGACAGGCCGGTGAGGCTCAGGAGCTCGCGCGAGGCGATGCGGAACGGGGTGCCGCAGGGCGAGGCGTGCGTCCAGGCCTGGGCCTGCTCGAACAGGGCCCGGCGGCGGCGCTGCTCCTCCCGCTGCAGGACAGCCAGGCGCTCGGCGTCGGTGACGTCGAGCACCACCCCGGCCACCGCCCGCGGCCGGCCCTCCGGGGTGACGTAGATGGTGCCGCGGGAGGTCAGCACCCGCAGCGACCCGTCGGGCCGGATCACCCGGACGGTGTGGTCGTTGAAGATCCCGTCGCGCATCACCTGGGCATTGGCCTCGACGACCGGCCGGTCCTCCGGATGGACGAGGCTCAGGAACAGGCCGTAATCCGCCCTCACCGCGCCCGGCGCGAAGCCGAGCAGCCGGTAGAAGCCCGGGGACCAGGCCTGCTCGCCGGTGGCGAAGGTCCAGGTCCAGCTGCCGGTCAGGCCGTGCGCCTCGACGAGGCGCAGGACGTCGCGGTCGGGGAAGGCGGCCCCGGGGAGGAGCGCCGGGCAGGCGGCGTCCGGGACGGGCCCGGCCCGCAGGGCGGGGTCGACCGCCAGCGAGGCGGCGCGCCGGCTCACGACGGCCTCCCGGCATCGGCCGCGGCGGGGACCGGCCCGCTCGGTGCGGCCCACGTCCCGGGCAGCGGGTCGTCGGCGCACAGGGCCGCCGGCAGGCCGCGGTCCCAGGGCGGGTCGGCGAAGCGGGCGGCCACGAACGCGACCAGCGCCCGGACCTTGGCCGGCGGGTTGCGGCGCGACGGCATCACCGCGTGGATCGGCAGCGCCGGGATCGGCCCGAGGTCGAGCGCCACCAGGCCGCCGCGGCGCAAGGCGGCGGCGACCAGGAAGGTCGGCTGGTAGATCACCCCGAGTCCGGCTTCCGCCGCGGCCACCAGCGCGGCGCCGTTCGAGGCGCGCAAGCTCCCCGCGACCGATACCGTGCCGCCCTCGAAGCGCCAGCCGTCGCTGCTCGCCAGGGTGTAGCCGAGGCAATTGTGCCCGGCGAGATCCTCCGGGCGGCGCGGCCGCCCCCGTGCCGCCAGGTAGGCCGGCGCGGCGCAGACGCGCATCCGGCACGGGGCCAGCGCCCGGGCGACCAGGCTCGACTCGCGCAGGTGGCCGATGCGCAAGGCGAGATCCCACCCCTCCTCGATCAGGTCGACCGGCCGGTCGTTGAGGCCGAGCTCGACGGTGAGCGACGGATGGGCCCGGCCGAACTCGGCCAGGGCCGGGGCGACCTGCAGCACCCCGAACGAGACCGGCACGTTGAGCCGCAGGGTGCCGCGGGGCTCCTCCGCCTCGGCCCCGGCCGCCGCCTCGGCCTCGTCGATCTCGACGAGGATGCGCTCGCAGGCCTCGAGGTAGCGCCGGCCGGCCTCGGTCAGGGTCAGGCGGCGGGTGCTGCGGTGCAGCAGCCGGGCGCCGAGCCGCTCCTCGAGGGCGGCGACGTGCTTGGTCACCCCGCTCTGGGACAAAGCGAGCGCCCGCGCGGCCGCCGAGAAGCTGCCGGTCGCGGCGACGCGCGCGAAGATCTGCATTCCGGTCAGGCGATCGGGCACGGCTCGATCTCACTCCAGGAGTGTGAGGTGATGACACGACATGCCGGATTTCCGGACGATCCGAAAGGTTGCACTCTGCGCAGGAGAGACCACCGGCGCCAGCCGCCGCGGAGGACGCGACCATGACCGCACCCATCGATCCAGGCACCCGCATCGGCCACGTCCACCTGCGGGTGGCCGACCTCGACCGGGCGCTCGGCTTCTATTGCGGCGTGCTCGGCTTCACGCTGATGCAGCGCTACGGCCGGGAGGCCGCCTTCGTGTCGGCCGGCGGCTACCATCACCATATCGGGCTCAACACCTGGGACAGCGCCGGCGGCACCCCGCCGCCCCCCGGCCATACCGGCCTCTACCACGTGGCGATCCTCTACCCGACCCGGGCGGCGCTCGCCGATGCGCTCGCGCGCCTCGACGCCGCCGGCATCCCGCTCACCGGCGCGAGCGACCACGGCGTCAGCGAGGCGCTCTATCTCGACGATCCGGACCGCAACGGCGTGGAGCTGTACCGCGACCGGCCCGAGAGCGAGTGGCCGCGGGACGAGGAGGGCGGGCTGAGGATGGTGACCCGCCGCCTCGACCTCGCGTCCCTGCGGGCGGCGGCTACTCGGCCGTAGGGGCCTCGGGCGCCGGCTCGGAGGCGGACTCGGGGGCGCGGAAATACGGCTCGACCGGGCCCTTCAGCTTCACCGTCATCGGGTTGCCGAAGCGGTCCTTGGCGTTGCCGGCGGCGAGCCGCACCCAGCCCTCGCTCACGCAATATTCCTCGACGTTGGTCTTCTCGACGCCCTTGAAGCGCACGCCGACGCCGCGCTCCAGCAGGGCGGCGTCGTGGAAGGGGCTGCGCGGGTCGGTGCTGAGGCGGTCGGGCGGGGTATCGGTCATCGGGCAAGGCTCCGGAACGGAATCGGCGCCCCAGGTAGCCGCTCCCGGCGCCGCTGCCAATCCGCCTCCGGTCCGGGCCGCTCCTTGGAATTTTCATAATTCGCACGATAATACAGAATAGGATCTCCAAAATAGAAATCCTCCAATATTTCGGTGTGATCTTGCGCCGTCCCGTGTCGTGCTGCATTCAGGGCGAGCCGATCCCCGGCACTATCCCGACCAGGATCCCGACATGGAGGCCGCGATGGCGCGCGCGCTGATGCTGATTCACGGCTGTGCCGGACTGATCCGGGAAGGCTGGCCCCCGGTCGGCCTGTCCTGGGAGCGGCTGGTCGTCCTGTTCAGCGAGGCGGAGGGCGCACGATGACGACGATGAAGACCGACGCGACGACCCTGCACCGGCGCGAGCGCCTGCGGAGCGAGGCCGAGGCCCGCGGCCAGGCCGCCCTCGAACAGGCCCTGACGCTCGCCTTCTGGGACGCGCTGGAGCGCGGCCCGCTGCCGCCGATGGCGGCGCTCGAGGCCGCTGCCCGCACCGTCGGCGCGCTCTATCGCCAGATCGCCTCCCTGCACGGCCCGTCGCCGCGCTGCGGCTGCGGCTGGAGCCCCGAGCCCGACGAGGACCTGATCCGGCTCGAGGCGATGCTGGCGGCGACCCTGGTCGAGCGGCCGCGGCCGGCCTTGGCCGACCTGCCGGTGCAGGGGCGGGCGTGAGGGCCTGCTTACCCTGTACGGCGGATCCGACGCCATCCCTCGTCGTGCCGCGATAGCGAAACTCGGCCTGATATCGATCCTGCCGAGGCCTCGTCCGGTGCAGTGAACGCCGGCTCGTCGGACGATGCCTCGCATTCATCGATCCGTCTCGGCGCGATCGGGCAGGCATCGACACGGTCCACGACACCGCGACCTAAGCCCGCGCGCCTTGCCCGGACGCCTCGGCGCCGACGCGAGGAGAGAGACCTCGCGGGCTTAGCCAGCACCTTCGAACGGCTCCGTCCGAAGGCGCGGCGGTATCACAGGATGACGATCCTCATAGGCCTGCCCCTGTCACCGACGGCTGAACCGAAGCGGAAGGAGATCCGGGAAAGAAGTGCGATGCATGAAGGATCTTGCGTCTGCCGGAACCACGCTTGCCGGTGCCCAACCAAGTGCCGAGCCTACTGGGTGCCGTGCCTGCTGGTCGGCACCGTTGACGCATATGCGCCATTGGCGTACAAGCCCACGTGCCCGACGAATTGCACACCGTCATCGAGACCGAAACATACCTTCGCTCGGCCGAGAGGCTGATGACCGAGGCGGAGCGGGCGGCCGTCGTCGACTTCTTCGCCGGCAATCCGCAGTCAGGAGACGTGATCCCGGGCGCCGGAGGGCTGCGCAAGGTCCGCGTTCCCCTGGCGGGCCGCGGCAAGCGGGGTGGAGCCCGGGTCATCTCGTGCTTCGTCGGCCGGCGCGGCGTCTACCTGCTCCTCGCTTACGCGAAGAACGAGCAGGTCAACCCGACCCCGGAGCAAGCCCGCATCCTGGCCCGGCTGGTCGAAGACCTGTCCTGAGGAGGCTTCATGGACGACGCCCTGTTCAACGATCTCACGCGCAGCCTGGAGCAGGCTGCCGTCCATGCCCGCGGCGAGAGCGTGCCGGGCCTGCAGGTCCACGTCCCGCGTGAGGTCGATATCGCGGCGATCCGGAAAGCGGCCGCACTCTCTCAGGATGCGTTCGCCAGGCGGATCGGCGTCGCCGTCGGCACCCTGCGGAACTGGGAGCAAGGCCGCCGCAGACCCGAGGGACCCGCACGTGTGCTGCTGGCGCTCCTGGAGCGGAATCCCCGCCTCGTCGAGGAGACCCTGGAGCCGCAGAGATAATGCCGCCGCGCCCTCGAACGGACTCGTTCGCGGGCGCGGCGGCACAAGGCCAGCGGTCGCCGAAGAACGATCGTCGGTTCCACGCTCGGGATTTCGATGCCGGATCGACGACCTCCTCGATTCCTGGCGGGCCCGGGATCGAATCCGGGTGACGATCGAGGGCGTCGACACGACGCCCTCGGCCTCTCACCGCGGCGCCGTCCCGTCCGGCCGGTTCGACGGCATCCCGCCGGGGGCGTCGGGATAGGCGGTGCTCGGCACCGGGCCGGCCTGGCCGACCGAACTGCTCGGCGTCGGCGTCCGGCTCGCATCCGCCGCGCCCGAGGGGCCGGGCGCCGCCGGGCACGGGCCCGAGCCCGGGCAGGCGGCGTGGTCGGTGGCGACCGGGCGGCCGTTCCGCTCGGCGGCGGGCTGGCCGCCCGGGCTGTCCGGGTAGGCCGCGGCCCCGCCGGGCTGGCGCGAGGGGGCGGCCGGGGTCGGCGAGCCCTGGGCGAGGGCCGGGGCCGCCGGGAGAGCGCCGGCGGCGAGGGCGGCGAGCAGGGCGAGGGATGCTCGGCGCATCAGATGTCCCGCCTCTGCATCGCGCCGGCGATGTGGTCGGCCTGGCGGAGCGCCAGCGCCACGATGGTCAGGGTCGGGTTGCAGGCCGCCCCTGACGTGAACTGGCTGCCGTCGGAGACGAACAGGTTCTTCACGTCGTGGGTCTGGCCGAACTTGTTCAGCACGCCGTCCCGCGGCTTCGCGCTCATCCGGTTGGTGCCCATGTTGTGGGTGCTCGGATAGGGCGTGACCGGGTAGGTGACGGTGGCGCCGACCGCCTCGTAGATCGCCGCGCCCTGCTTGTAGGCGTGGTTGCGCATCGCGACGTCGTTGGGGTGGTCGTCGTAGTGGACGCTCGCCACCGGCATGCCGTGCTTGTCCTTGACGGCCGGGTCGAGGGTGATGCGGTTCGTCTCCTGCGGCATGTCCTCGCCGACGAGCCACATCCCGGCCATGCGCGGGTACTGCTCCATCGCGCTGGTGAAGGAGCGGCCCCAGGCGCCGGGATTGAGGAAGGCCGCCATGAACGGCACGCCGAGCGACACCGTCTCCATCTCGTAGCCGCCGGAGAAGCCGCGCTTCGGGTCGTGATGGGCCTCGTCCCGGATGATGCCCGCCATGGTGGTGCCGCGGTACATGTGCACCGACTTCTCGAACACGCCGTAGACGCTGCCGGTCATGTGCCGCATGTAGTTGCGGCCGACCTGCCCCGAGGAATTGGCGAGCCCGTCCGGGAACAGCGACGAGGCGCTGTTGAGGAGCAGCCGCGGGCTCTCGATCGAGTTGCCGGCCACCGCGACGATGCGGGCCTTCTGGCGCTGCAGCTTGCCGTCGGCATCGGCATAGACCACGCCCGTCACCTTGCCGGCGGCGTCGTGCTCGATGCGCAGCGCCATGCAGTTCGGGCGGACCTCCAGGTTGCCGGTCTCCTCGCCGCGGGGGATCTCGGCGATCAGCGTCGACCACTTCGCGCCCGATTTGCAGCCCTGGAAGCAGAAGCCGATCTGCTGGCACGCGCCGCGGTCGTGGCGCTCCTCGCTGTTGATCGCCATCCGGCCGGTATGGACCTCCTTGTAGCCGACGCGGCGGGCGCCGGCCTCCATGACCTTGAAGTTGTTGTTGCCGGGCAGGCCCGGGATGGCGTTGGTGCGGGTCACGCCCATCCGGTCCTCGGCCTTCGTGTACCACGGGTCGAGCTCGGCCCGGGTGATCGGCCAGTCGAGGAGGTTGGCGCCCGGCAGCGCGCCGTAATGGTCGCGGATGCGGAACTCGTGCTCCTCGAAGCGCAAGCTCGCGCCGGCCCAGTGCACGGTGGAACCGCCCACCGCCTTGACGATCCAGGCCGGCAGGTTGGGGAAGTCCCGCGCCACCCGCCACGAGCCCGAGGTCGTGCGCATGTCGGTCCAGGCGAGCTGGGCGAAGCTCGCCCATTCGTCGTTGACGAAATCCTCCATGTTGTGGCGGGCGCCCGCCTCGAGGATGACGGTGCGGATGCCCTTGAGCGCCAGCTCGGTCCCCAGCGTGCCGCCGCCGGCGCCGGAGCCGACGATGACGACGAGACCGTCGTCGTTCAGGTCGAATGTGGCCATGGTTTCCTCCGGTCCGCGCGGCCGGGCCGGCGCGGTCGTTCATTGATTGTTCTTATGATGACGGTCAGCGGAAGTGGCGTGCGAGACCGGTCAGACCTTCGGCAGCCAGTCGATGTCGTTGAAGCCGCGGTTGATGTAGCCGCCCTTGTCGGCCGAGGATCCCTCGTAGCCGAATTTCGGCCAGATCTCGGGCTGGTTGTAGAGCGAGACGACGAGGTCGGAGCGGATCTTCTTGAAGAAGTCGGTGTGGCTGATGCCGTCCAGCACCGCGACGCGGTCGGCCTCCCAGCCGATCTGGGCGTAAGGGACCTTGTGGCGGGCCTGCGCATCCTCGTCGAGGCGGCGCACGCCGGAGGTCAGCAGCCCCTTCACGGCCGGGTCGGCGGCGGCCTTGCCGTCCCAGGGCTTGATCGCCGTGACGTAGTAGACGTCGGCGAGGAAGTCGTGCGGGTAGATGTCCCGCGCCATCTTCACCAGGGTCTTCAGCTCGGCCGGGGACAGGGCGGCGCCGTTCTCGGCCCAGGCCTCCGACACCTGGAGCCCGGCGCCGGTGGCGAGCGCGGCGGCCGGCGCCGCGACGGCGGCGCTCTGCAGGAAGCCGCGGCGGCTGAACCGCGTGCGCGGATCGACTTCTCTCATCGGGTGTCTCCTCGGATGGTGGTGTTATGGTGTGCTCGTCCCGGCCGGCGCGGGGCGCGTCTGCGCGCGCTCCCGCACCGCCCGTCGTCGGGTCAGGCGAAGCGGCCGCCCTTCTGGATCACCTCGATCTTGTAGCCGTCGGGATCGGTGGCGAAGAAGAACCGGGCCAGCGTCCTGCCCTGGTGTTGGAAGTCCTTGACCGGGGTCGCGGGCAGCCCCTCCTTCGTGAAGCGGGCATGCTCGGCATCGACGTCGTCGACGACGACCGCGAGGTGGCCGTAGCCGTTGCCGAGGTCGTAGGGCTCGGTGCGGTCGAAGTTGACCGTCAGCTCCAGCTCGAACGGCGACGAGGGGTGACGCAGGTAGAGAAGCGCGAAACCGTCGAAGCCGATGCGCTCGGCGAGCTCGAGGCCGAAGGCGCGGGCGTAGTAGGCGCGGGAGCGCTCCTCGTCGAGGACGCGGATCATCGAGTGGACGGGCTTGGCCATCGGCAGCGGGAACCTCGTTGCGGTGCGGGCGCCGCGCCGTGCGGCCGCCCTCTCGCCCTTAGACTAGCTCCAGGGAGCCGGCCCGGGTGGTAGCGGGATGTGACGCCCGCCGCGGCATGGGCGCGGGGCGCGCACCTCGCGCAGCGAAACGGCAGGCCGGCGCACGCCGGGCGAGCGGTTCTTGTTCCGCGCCGCCGCGTGCGCGGGGACACATCACGGGGCTCGGCGCATCCCTATATTCCAATCATCGCAGCAGAGGCGGGCCACGACGACCGGTCCGCACAACGTCAAGGAGCCTGAATACCACATGAAGACCCGCATCGCCGCCGTCGTCACCGCGTTTGTCCTTGGCGCCGCTCCGATCTCGTCCGCCATGGCATTCAGCGCCAACTCTCCCGCTACCCCGTTCGCCCCCCGCGACGTCGAGATCACGGGTTCGATCGGTTCGGCCAATACCAGCGTGCCGTTCTACGGCGCCTGCCCGATGAGCTCGGCCTCCGAGGGCAACGCCAACCAGCAGAACTTCCCGGTCAAGCAGTACGGCCAGACCGCCGGCGGGCACCGCTGCTGATCCACGCGACCGACCCGGCCCTTCGAACGGAGATTTTTCCATGAGCGACATGAAGCTTCTGCGCGCCGTCTCCTACGGCATGATCGGCGTCCTGGCCGGCGGCCTCGCGATGACGATCGTCGGCACCGCCAACGCCCTGATGAGCATGTGACCGCCAAGAAGGACCGCCCCCGGGGCGGTCCTTTCCGTTCGCGCCGGACCGTTTTGGCGGCTCCGCCCGGAACCGCAGAGCTTCCGGGCGCTTTGCCCTGGTGCCCGCCCGATCGCGAACCGTCCCGGAGCCTGCCATGTCCCCGCTCGTCTCCCCGCTCGTCCGCCCCGGCCTGACGGCCCTGCTCGCGATCCTGGCGATCGCCACCCCGGCCCTCGCGATCTCGGATCGCCGCGACCAGCCGACCCAGGCCGATGTTCCGGACACGGCGCGGGGCGGATCGTCCGAGGTGGCGCCGCCGCAGGCGATCCGGCCCGACACCAAGGTGATGCCCGGCGATACCGGCCTGAGCGGCAATGCGCGGGCGCGCACCAACCCCCTCGAGCAGCTCGACGCCAAGGACCGCCGCGCCACCGGCGGCGGCGACGGGGCCGGCGACCGGCGCTGAGGCAACCGCGGCGGGGCGTTGCGGTTTAACCCTGGCGCGCGGCGAACCTCCCGCGCGGCACGTGCGACGGGAGACGCCCATGGGACTGCTCGACCAGGTCATCGGTTCGGTGCTCGGCAACGTGCTGGGGGGCGGGAGCCGGCAGGGCGGCCATCCGGATAGCGGCGGCGGGGCGATGTCGCCCCTCGTCAAGGCGCTGCTGATGCTGCTCGCCGCCAAGGCGATGAACGGCGGCTTCGGCGACATCTTCGGCGGCGGCCGCCGCCCGGTGCCGCAGGCCGGGCCGGAGGACGGCTACGCGCCCGATCCGCACGGCTACGGCGCGCCCGACCCGCGCGACGAGGCGCCCCGCTCCCGGCGCGGCGAGGACCCGAACAATCCCTATTCCGACCTCGCCGGCATGCTCGACGGCCCCGGCGGCGGCACCGCGTCCCCCTCCCCGTCGGCCGGCGGCGTCCGGAACCCGTTCGACCAGGACCCCTCCGGCCGGAGTTCCGTCGACAACGGCGCCGGCCCCTATTCCCGACTCGACCGGGAGCAGCCCGACGACGCGGGCGGCGGCGGCCTCGACCACCTCATCGACCGCTTCCGCCAGGGCGGCCTCGGCGAGATGATCGAATCCTGGATCGGGCCGGGCCACAACCGGCCGATCCAGCCCCAGCAGCTCGCCCAGGCGCTCGGGCCCGACACGGTCGACACCCTGAGCCGCCAGACCGGCCTGGGCCGCGACGACCTCCTGGCGCAGCTCGCCCAGGTGCTGCCGGGCGTGATCGACGGGCTGACCCCGCAGGGCCGGCGGCCGAACCACGACGAGATGCGCGGCTGGTGAGCCCGCGACCGCCGCGAGAGGGGTGAGGCCGAGAGGGTGAGACGATGACCTACGAGCTTCATTACTGGCCGGCGATCCAGGGCCGGGGCGAGTTCGTCCGCCTCGCCCTTGAGGAGGCCGGCGCGGATTACGTCGACGTCGCCCGCCAGGACGGCATCGACGGCCTGGTGGCCGGGCTCGACGCGCCGCCCCGCCCGCCCTTCGCCCCGCCCTACCTGCGCGACGGCGACCTGGTGATCGGCCAGACCGCCGCGATCCTGCTCCATCTCGGGCCGCGCCTCGGCCTCGTGGCCGAGAGCGAGGCCGACCGGATCTGGACCCACCAGATCCAGCTCACCATCGCCGACGCGGTGGCGGAGGCGCACGACACCCACCACCCGATCGCCTCCGCGCTCTACTACGAGGACCAGAAGCCCGAGGCCGCGCGGCGGGCCGAGGATTTCCGCCGGAACCGGATCCCCAAGTTCCTCGGCTGGCTCGAGCGGGTGCTGGCGACGAACCCGGCCGGCCCGCGCCACCTCGTCGGCGACCGCCTGAGCTACGCCGACCTGTCGCTGTTCCAGCTCGTCGAGGGCCTGGCCTACGCCTTCCCGCGGGCGACCGAGCGGGCGCTCGCCGACACCCCGAAGCTCGTCGCCCTCCACCGCCTCGTGGCGGCCCGGCCGCGCATCGGCGCCTACCTGGCGAGCGACCGGCGTGTTCCGTTCAGCGAGGACGGGGTGTTCCGGCGCTACCCCGAGCTCGACGGCTGAGCCTCGGGCGTGTCGCGGCACCCGGGAGCGGGGCCGCGGCGGCTTTCGGGTGCGGGTTAATCCGCAAATTGAATTGCGCTTGTTAAACAATCTGAACGTGTATTCGTCCGATCCGATCGAGCGCTGCCCGGGCTGTCGCCCGTCCGCAACAGCCGGTCGCGGCTCGCGACCCCGCGCCAACTCATTGATCTTACAGCATTCTCCCTGAAGCGCGTTGCGGCCGCGCAACAGGCTGTGTCCGCAAATGAACGCCCTACCTTGGCTGTTAATAGAAAATTAACCATTTCGGCGCGAAACTCCCCTTAACAAATCGTTCACCACATCGCGCCTCGACGCGCGGGCCGAAAGACGTCGCAAGTCCACCGCGACGCCTCGGCACCACTCCGACATGACGAGAATAAACAGAACCGCTGCCTTGATTGGCAACGGAACACGATAACTCGTCGACAAATCCTGGGGGCTGGCGTGTATATCGTCGTCGACGAGCGGCAGAGCGTGGCCGCGCAGTACGTGGAAGGCTTCGGCTCGGAAGGCGTGGCGGCCCGCGGGCTGGACGTGCGGGACGTCCGGACCTGGATCGACGCCACGCCGGTCCAGGACCTCGAGGCAGTGCAAGGCTTCGTCATCGGCGACTGCGCCGACCGCACCGCCTTCACCGAGCTGCTGCGCGGCCTGTCGCGGGCGCCGATCATCGCGCTCAACGAGACCCGCTCGCTGGAGCAGACCCTCGCGCTGTTCACCGCCGGCATCGACGACGTGGTGCGCAAGCCGGTCCACGTCCGCGAGATCATCGCCCGGGCCGGCGCGATCCGCCGCCGGACCAACCGCAGCGAGGCGACGAAGCCCGCGAGCACCCCGGACCGCAGCGGCCGCCTGACCGTCCACACCGACGGGCGCGACCCCGAGATCGACGGCCAGAGCCTGCTCCTGCCCCGGCGCGAGCGCGACATCCTGGACTACCTCGCCCGCAACCGCGGCCGGCCGGTGACCAAGGGCCAGATCTTCAAGGCGGTCTACGGCGACCTCGACACCGCGGTCGACGAGAGCGTGGTCGAGGGCCACATCAGCAAGCTGCGCAAGAAGCTGCGGATGCGCCTGGGCTACGACCCGATCGAGGCCAAGCGCCTGGCCGGCTACACCTTCGTCGGCTGAAGCCCCAGTCGGGTCCCGCGATGCGAAAGAAGGGCCGCGCTCGATCCGAGCGCGGCCCTTCCTCGTTCGTCCAAAGGACCAGCCGTCCAGAAGACCGGGCGGTCCGCGGACCGCCCTCCCCCGGCTTACCGGAACAGCGAGAGCACGTTCTGGCTCGCCGAGTTGGCGATCGACAGCGCCTGCACCGCCAGCTGCTGCTGCGTCTGCAGCGCCTTCAGCTTCGTCGACTCCTCCTCGACATCCGCGTCCACCAGGATGCCGATGGTGCGGTCGTTGGCCTTCATCAGCGTGTCGACGAAGGTCTTCTGCCCGTCGATCTGCGTCTTGTTGGCGCCGAGCTTGGTGCCGGCGTCGGTCATGGCGGCGATCGCCTTGTCGACCATGTTGAGGATGTTCGAGACGTCGGTGTCGCCGTTCGTGCCGACCAGGGTCGAGATGTTGAAGGTCGCCACCGAGTAGGCGCCGCCGCCGAACGAGGCGTTGTAGGTGCCGGAGGTCGTGTCGAGGATGCCCTTCCCGGTGGTGGTGGTGGAGGCCGTGCCGGCGCCGGCGGCGGTGTTGGTGCCGGTGATCGTCTGGCCCGAGGTGAAGCCGAAGCTGGTCACGTCGGTGCCCGCCACCGTCACGGACGCGCCGGTGCCGGCACCCGTGGAGGTGAAGCTGAGCTTGCCGCCCGCGAAGGTGGCGAACGCGGTGCTGCCCGAGGCCTTGAGCTGGGAGTTGATCAGGGTCGCCGCATCCGCGCCGCTCAGCGTGGCGGCGCCCGAGCTCACCGTCGAGCCGGCCGCCGAGTAGGCCGCCGCGTTCAGCGTCACGGTCTTCACGCCGGCGCCGTCGTTGACGGTGATCACCTTGCTGCCGGTCGAGATGTCGAGCGCGGCGTAGGCCGTGCCGGCGGTCAGGACCGGGGCGTTCGAGGTCGTGCCGAAGCCGATATCGGCCGCGGCGAACTTGGTGGCGTCGGTCGTGTTGGCGTTGCCGACCTTCAGCGAGACGGTCGAGCCGGTATCCACGGTGGCGAAGGTCAGGCGACCGGCGCTGTCGAGGCCGGCGGTCACCTTGCCGCCGAGCTTGGTCGCGCCCGAGGCGGCGATCTGGTTGTTGATCGCGGCCAGCAGCTCGTCGGTGGTGACGGCCGCGAGGTTCTTGGCCGTCGACCTCAGGGTGTCCTTGTCGAGCTGGATCGCCGCGCTGGCGCCGGCGCCGAGGTCGATCACGAAGTTGATCTGCTTGGTCTTGCCGCCGCCGTCGACCGTGGAGAAGTCGGCGGTGCCGCTCGAGAACGCCGCGGTGCCGGTGAGCGCGGTCGAGCCAACCACCTGGGCCGCGGTCGCGGGCTTCGTCACCGTCGTGCCGGCATTCCGGTCGTAGAGCTTGATCGACGCGACGTCGACGTTGACCATCGAGAAGGTGATGTTGCCGTCCGAGCCGCGGGAGAAGCCGGCCACGACCTTCTGCGTCGCCTGGTAGGAGCTGTTGCTCGGGCTCGAATCGACCGAGAGCCAGTTCTGGCCGCTGGCGTTCGACGAGTCGGCGGTGGCCTTCATCTTGGACTGGATGGCCGAGATCTCGGTCTGGACCTTGGCGCGGTCGACGCCCGGGGTCATCGCGCTCTGCAGCTTGCCGCGGATGTTCTGCAGGTCGGCGATGATCGAGTTGAGGCCGTTATAGGCGGTGTCGACCGACGAGGAGCCGAGGCCGAGCGAGTCCTTGACCGCCGAGAGCGAGGCGTTGTCGGTGCGCACGGTGGTGGCGATCGACCAGTAGGCGGCGTTGTCGGACGCGGCCGAGACGCGCTGGCCGGTCGAGACCCGGTTGCTCGTCATGTCGAGCTGGGAGTTGATCGACTTCAGGGTGGTCAGCGCCGTCATCGCGGCGTTGTTGGTCAGCAGGCTGGTCACGGGTCAGTCTTCCGGAAACGGAGGAACGGGAGGAGGGCTCGGATTACCGGGCTCGCACCGGTGCGGCCTGTCGGCCCCTTGGGGACCGGGACGGACCTGCGAGGATCCGTCCACCGCGCAATCAAACCTCCGGACTCGCACCGGATCAGCGGACCGACATCATGTCCGTGGGTCTCGCCGGAGACCCACCCACTGGCCTATTCTCGCAAGGGCTTCCGCATGGTTGCCGGAGGCGCCTCTCGATATCGCGAGAATGCCGGCACAGCCTTACAAACCGATTAACCAAACCGGAGCGCCGCTGTCCCGATCGCGACGATCATCGACCAGGAACGACGCGCCGATCGTCCGCACGGGCGGCAAGCCGATCCTGTGATCGCCAGGGGAAATCGGTGGGAATACATTAACCATGATTTCACTGATCGACACCGGCCGCTGCCGCTCTGTTGCCCGCGCCCGAACGAGGAAGGGCCGCGCTCGACCCGAGCGCGGCCCTTCCTCGTTCGTCCAAAGGACCAGCCGTCCGGGACCGGGCGGTCCCCGCGGACCGCCCTCCCCCGGCTTACCGGAACAGCGAGAGCACGTTCTGGCTCGCCGAGTTGGCGATCGACAGCGCCTGCACCGCCAGCTGCTGCTGCGTCTGCAGCGCCTTCAGCTTCGTCGACTCCTCCTCGACATCCGCGTCCACCAGGATGCCGATGGTGCGGTCGTTGGCCTTCATCAGCGTATCGACGAAGGTCTTCTGCCCGTCGATCTGCGTCTTGTTGGCGCCGAGCTTGGTGCCGGCGTCGGTCATGGCGGCGATCGCCTTGTCGACCATGTTGAGGATGTTCGAGACGTCGGTGTCGCCGTTCGTGCCGACCAGGGTCGAGATGTTGAAGGTCGCCACCGAGTAGGCGCCGCCGCCGAACGAGGCGTTGTAGGTACCGTTATTGGTATCGAGGATGCCCTTGGCGGTGGTGGTGGTGGAGGCCGTGCCGGCGCCGGCGCCGGCGTTGGTGCCGGTGATCGTCTGGCCCGAGGTGAAGCCGAAGCTGGTCACGTCGGTGCCCGCCACCGTCACGGACGCGCCGGTGCCGGCACCCGTGGAGGTGAAGCTGAGCTTGCCGCCCGCGAAGCTGGCGGTCGCGGTGCTGCCCGAGGCCTTGAGCTGGGAGTTGATCAGGGTCGCCGCGTCCGCGCCGCTCAGCGTGGCGGCGCCCGAGCTCACCGTCGAGCCGGCCGCCGAGTAGGCCGCCGCGTTCAGCGTCACGGTCTTCACGCCGGCGCCGTCGTTGACGGTGATCACCTTGCTGCCGGTCGAGATGTCGAGCGCGGCGTAGGCCGTGCCGGCGGTCAGGACCGGGGCGTTCGAGGTCGTGCCGAAGCCGATATCGGTCGCGGCGAACTTGGTGGCGTCGGTCGTGTTGGCGTTGCCGACCTTCAGCGAGACGGTCGAGCCGGTATCCACGGTGGTGAAGTTCAGGCGACCGGCGCTGTCGAGGCCGGCGGTCACCTTGCCGCCGAGCTTGGTCGCGCCCGAGGCGGCGATCTGGTTGTTGATCGCGGCCAGCAGCTCGTCGGTGGTGACGGCCGCGAGGTTCTTGGCCGTCGACTTCAGGGTGTCCTTGTCGAGCTGGATCGCCGCGCTGGCGCCGGCGCCGAGGTCGATCACGAAGTTGACCTGCTTGGTCTTGCCGCCGCCGTCGACCGTGGAGAAGTCGGCGGTGCCGCCCGGCGAGAAGGCGCCGGTGCCGGTGAGCGCGGTCGAGCCGACGACCTGGGCCGCGGTCGCGGGCTTCGTCACCGTGCTGCCGGCATTCTTGTCGTACAGCTTGATGGAATTGACGTCGATGTTGACCATCGAGAAGGTGATGTTGCCGTCCGAGCCGCGGGAGAAGCCGGCCACGACCTTCTGCGTCGCCTGGAAGGCGCTGTTGGTCGCGGTCGAGTCGACCGAAATCCAGTTCTGGCCGCTCGAGTTCGACGAGTCGGCAGTGGCCTTCATCTTGGACTGGATGGCCGAGATCTCGGTCTGGACCTTGGCGCGGTCGACGCCCGGGGTCATCGCGCTCTGCAGCTTGCCGCGGATGTTCTGCAGGTCGGTGATGATCGAGTTGAGGCCGTTATAGGCGGTGTCGACGGCGGACGAGCCGAGGCCGAGCGAGTCCTTGACCGCCGAGAGCGAGGCGTTGTCGGTGCGCACGGTGGTGGCGATCGACCAGTAGGCGGCGTTGTCGGAGGCGGCCGAGACGCGCTGACCGGTCGAGACCCGGTTGCTGGTGGTGTCGAGTTGCTGGTTGATGCCCTTGAGCGTCGTCAGGGCGGTCATCGCGGCGTTGTTGGTCAGCAGGCTGGTCACGGCGAATGCTTCCGGTGTTGCGCGTGGGCGGGAATGTGCAAGAATCCGGGCTCGTACCGGTGCAGCGGATCGGCATCTCTGCCTGCGGGCGCTCGACACCCGACCGTCTGAGCTTTCAACACATCCGGCTTCTCACCGGGGTCAGCGGGTCGACATCATGTCTTGAGCTTGGGAAAGCCCATCCGCTGCGCCTGCCGCCGCGGCCGTTACGTGCCCCGGCGACAGGGAGGACTATCGCGACCGCCGCCTTATCAAGCGATTAAGCCGCCCGCCGGGCTCCGGGAGGCCTGGGGAAAACCGGGGTAACCCCGGGATAATCCTCGGGAGACTCAGCAGAAACGCCGCCAGGCGGCCCACGGGATAACCGGCGGCGGGGCCACCCCTCGAAAAAGCCCCGCGCAAGCCACCGGCCTTAGAGCCGTACCCGTCAAGACGGAGCGTTGCGGGACATGGGAATCCTCGTCGGCCTGCTCATCGCCATCGGCTGCATGCTCGGCGGCTTCGTGGCCATGGGCGGCCACCTGATCGTGATCTGGCAGCCCTGGGAGTTCGTCATCATCGGCGGGATGGCGGCGGGCACCTTCGTGATCGCCAACCCGATGAAGACCGTGGCCGATTCCGGCAAGGCGACCATGGAGGCGTTCACCGGCAAGGGGCCGAAGCGCAAGGACTTCCTGTCCCTGCTCGGCCTGCTCCACGCCCTGCTGCGCGAGATCAAGACCAAGCCGCGCAACGAGGTCGAGTCCCACTTCGACGATCCGGCGAATTCCGAGATCTTCAAGAACTACCCGGACGTGGTCAAGGACCAGAGCCTGGTGCTGTTCATCTGCGACTACTGCCGGCTGATCCTGATCGGCGGCGCCCGCTCGCACGAGATCGAGGCGCTGATGGAGGAGGAGATCGGCACGCACAAGAAGTACGCGCTCAAGCCCTACGGGGCGATCAACACGGTGGCGGAGGCGCTGCCGGCGCTCGGGATCGTCGCGGCGGTGCTCGGCATCGTGAAGGCGATGGGCGCCCTCGACCAGTCGCCGCAGATCCTCGGCGGCCTGATCGGCGCGGCCCTCGTCGGCACCTTCTTCGGGGTGTTCGCCTCCTACGGCGTGCTGGCGCCGCTGGCCCTCAAGGTGAAGGGCGTGCGCGAGAAGCAGTGCTCCGTCTACACCATCGTGAAGCAGAGCCTGATCGCCTACATGAACGGCGCCCTGCCCCAGGTCGCGATCGAGCACGGCCGCAAGGGCATCGCCGCCGCCGACCGCCCGACCATCGACGAGGTCGAGGCCGCCACGGTGCCGGGCGCCCAGAACCGCGAAGCGGCCTGAGAACCGGTCGACAGCCCCCATGGAACCGACGATCCTCACGAGCCCCGCCGACATCCGCGCCCGCATCCAGGAGGCCGCCGGCCTCTCCCTGGACCGGCTGCCGATGCTGCAGCTCATCTTCGACCGCCTGGCCACCGCCTGCGGCGACGGCCTCAAGCACCTCGCCGCCTCGTCGATCCTGTACTCGCTGAGCGGGGCCGAGACCGGGCGCTTCGGCGAGTTCCTCGACGCCTACGACGGCAACGCGGTGGTGGGCATCTTCCAGGCGCCGGCCTGGGACGGCCACATCCTGGTCGGCCTCGACCGCGACTTCATCTTCACCATGGTCGAGGTGCTGTTCGGCGGCGACGGCTCGGAGGAGCCCGCCGACGACGAGCGGACCTTCTCGGCGATGGAGCTGCGCATCGCCCAGATGGTGCTCGAGCAGGTCGGGCGGGCGCTCGAAGCCTCGTTCGGCCTCGTCTCGAAGACGGCGTTCGTCCTGGAGCGCACCGAGACCCGGATGGAATTCGCGGTGATTGGCCGGCGCACCAACAAGGCGATCCAGGCCAAGTTCCTGCTCCAGGCGCTCAACCGCGGCGGCGAGATGTTCGTCGTCATCCCGCAATCGGTGCTCAACCCGCTGCGGCCGAGCCTCGCCAAGGTGCTGACCGGCGAGACCAGTGCCCGCCGCGACCCGCGCTGGATGAGCCAGATCGCCGCCGAGGTGCAGAAGACCGCGGTGCAGCTGCGCGCGGTGCTCGAGGAGCGCCACCTGACGCTCGGCGAGATCGCCGGCCTGAAGGTCGGCCAGGTGATCGCTCTCGACGCCACCCCGGCGACGCGGATCAAGCTCGAGGGCAACGACAAGCCGCTGTTCTGGTGCCATGCCGGACAGTCGCAAGGGGCCTACGTCCTGCGGATCGACGAGGCCATCAACCCGGACAAGGAAGGGGCGGAGCATGGTGTCGCTGGTTGACGGAGTGCTGCTCGCCGCCCTCGTCGGCACCACGGCCTGCGTGCTGCCGCTCTACCTGAAGCTCAAGCGCCTCGACCGCGCCCAGGCCGAGTACGGCCGGGCGGTCGCGGCCTCGGGCCACGCGCTCGCCAGCGCCGGGGAGGCGGTGCGCAACTTCACCGGCGAGGGCCGCGAGATCCTGGAGGCGCTGAGCGCCAAGATCGAGGAGGCGCGGGCCACGATCGACGCCCTCGAGGCGGGCCGGCGCGCCGCGGCAAGGGATGCCACGGCAAGGGACGCGGCGAAGACGTAAGGCGGCACGGCCGACGGTGGGACGTGGCCGAATCGCGCCCGGGCCCGTCCCGGGCTCGCCGCCCAAGTAGCGACGATCGGCCAAGCACGAACGACCGACTGCACGCGGTCCGCGCCCGGACGCTCCTCGACGACAAGCTCCTCGACGGCAAGCCCCTCGCCCGCAAGCCTCGGATCAGCTTGATCGCCTAGAACCGTCCGGGACATTTCGAGACTTCCACGCGAGCCCGCGATGAGCAGCAGCCCCTTCCCCGATGCCGGCGCCAGCCCGGTCTTCCCGAGCCAGGGCGCGAGCGCCGCGCCCGCGCCGGCCGAGGACGGGCGCAACCTCGATTCGATCCTGCGCATCCCGGTGCTGGTGCAGGTCGTGCTCGGCTCGGCCACCATGCCGGTCGCCAACCTGATGAAGCTCGGCCGCGGCGCGATCGTGCCCCTCGACCATCGGGTCGGCGAGCCGGTCGACGTGATGGTCAACGGCCGGGTGATCGCCCGGGGCGAGATCGTCATCGTCGAGGAGGACAATTCCCGGTTCGGCATCTCGCTGACCGAGGTGGTCGGCCCGGCCGACGCGGCGCAGAACGGCTGATCGCGTGAACATGGCGGCGCCCCCTCCGGCCCTGCGCGGCGCCCCCCGGGAGCTCGCGCCCGTCGACCAGGTCGCGACCCTGCTCCTGGCGATGGGCAAGCCCGCGGCGGGGCGCCTGCTGAAGTATTTCGAGCCGGACGAGATCAAGCGGATCACCCGCTCGGCCTCGAAGCTCGGGGCGGTGAGCCCCGACCAGCTCGACGTCGTGGTCGAGAGCTTCGCCGAGGAGTTCTCCCACGGCTCGAGCCTCGTCGGCACGGTGCAGGAGGTCGAGAAGCTCCTGACCGGCCTGCTGCCGGCCGACCAGGTCGCCGACATCCTGGCCGAGGTGCGCGGCAACGCCAACCGCTCGGTCTGGGAGCGGCTGGCCACGGTGCAGGAGAGCGTTCTGGCGAGCTACCTCGTCAAGGAGCACCCGCAGACCGCCGCCCTGATCCTGTCGCGGGTCAAGCCCGCCATCGCCGCCAAGGTGATGGGGCACCTGCCGCTGCCCTCGCGCAACACCGTGATGCGGCGGATGCTGAGCCTGAAGCCGGTGGTCGACGAGGTGATGCAGGCGCTCGAGCGGACCCTGCACGAGGACTTCATGATCAACGGGTCGCGCAATTCCGGCGCCGACACCCACGCCAAGATGGCCGACATCATCAACAAGATGGACCGGCAGCAGATGGACGAGGCGCTCTCCAGCCTCGCCGAGGCGCGGCCGAAATCGGTCGAGATCCTCAAGGGGCTGCTCTTCACCTTCGACGACATCGTCAAGCTGGCGCCGCGCGCCCGCACCACCCTGTTCGACGCGGTCCCCAACGACCGCCTGGTGCTGGCCCTCAAGGGCACCGAGGCGGAGTTCCGCACCGTGGTGCTCAGCGCGCTGTCGGCCCGCGTGCGCCGCATGGTCGAGCACGAGCTCAACGGCGGCGACCCGGCGGCCCAGCGCGACGTCATGGAGGCGCGCCGCAGCATCACCGACCTCGCCATGGAGATGGCGGGCCGCGGCGAGATCGAGATCAATCCGGGAGGCGAGGATGACGCGCTCATCCGCTGAGCGGAGCCCGGGGCGCGATCCCGTGTCGCGGCCCCGCGGCCCGGCCCCGGGCCTAGAGCATTCTCCGACGAAGCGGAGACCGGTTCGTCTCGGAAAATGCCGCAAAATCAAAGGCATAGAGAGCTTCGCGATGGCAACGCGATCGCGAAGCTCTCTAGCCAGGGCGGGGCTCGCGTCCCGCGCGCCGGCGCATGTCTGACGAGACCGACCAGGAGAGCAAGACCGAGGCCGCCACCGAGAGCAAGGTGCGCGACGCGATCGAGAAGGGCAACGTGCCGTTCTCCCGCGAGGCGCCGGTCTTCGCCTCGATCCTCGGCCTCCTGGTCTGCCTCAGCCTGGTGGTGCGGGGGCAGGCGGCGGCGCTCGCCCGCGACCTCGCCGCGTTCCTCGACCATCCGGGCGGGTTCTCCCTCGCCAGCGGAGAGGACGCGCTGACCCTGATGCACGCGACGGGCTTCGCGCTCGCCCGCTTCCTCACCCCGATCCTCCTCGTGCTCGCGGGCTTCGGGCTCGTCGCCTCGCTGGCCCAGAACGTCCCGCGCCTCGTCGCCGACCGCATCGCCCCGAAATGGAACCGCGTCTCCCCGGCCTCGGGCTGGAGCCGGATCTTCGGGCGCTCCGGCCAGATCGAGTTCCTGAAAGCCGTCCTTAAAGTCTCGTCGGTCAGTCTCGTCGTCCTCCTGCTCCTGCGCTCGGAACAGGCCAAAGCCGTGAGTGCCATGTTCGTCGACCCGAGCCAGCTTCCCGAGCTGATCCTCACCACCGCGATCCGCCTGGTCTCGGCCGTGAGCATCGCCACCATCGTGATCGTGGCCGGCGACCTCGTCTGGGCGCGCCTGCGCTGGCAGCGCTCGCTGCGGATGTCGCGCCAGGAGATCAAGGACGAGCACAAGCAGATCGAGGGCGACCCGAGCGTCAAGGCGCGCCTGCGCTCGCTGGCCCTCGACCGCACCCGCAAGCGCATGCTCGGCCAGGTCGACCGCGCCACCGTCGTCATCGCCAACCCGACCCACTTCGCCGTGGCGCTCCGCTACGAGCCGTCCGAGGGGCCGGCGCCGATGGTGCTCGCCAAGGGCCAGGACCTCATCGCCCTGCGCATCCGCGAGATCGCCGAGCAGAAAGGCATCCCGGTGATCGAGGACAAGCCTCTGGCAAGGTCGCTGTACGATGCTGTCCAGGTCGACCAGATGATTCCCGCGGAGTTCTACCGCGCGGTCGCGCAGATCCTGTTCTTCCTGTTCGCGAGACAACGATGATCCCTCTCGACCACGATCTCGCGCAGGCCCGGTTCGTCTCCGGGGACGTGATCGCGGCGGCCGAGGAGGTCTTCGCGACGACGATCCGCGACTTCATCACCGAGTTCTGCCTGCTCGACGGCAGCGTGCTGATCGGCTGGGTGCGGGGCGAGCGCCACGGCAACATCGCCGACCTCGTCGCGTCCTCGGCCGAGCCGTTCTTCAAGGACGCCACCCTGACCTATGCCGACGCCGCCGACGTCTGCCTCCAATGGGGCCGCTCGATGCAGGTGGTGCTCGACATGGAATTCGCCGCCAAGCCCGTGACGGTGTTCTTCAAGCTCGTCCTCGACGGCTGCTTCGTCGGCGTCGCGATCCAGCGCATCCTGGCCGAGGACGGGCCGCCGCTCCGCCTGGACGCCTTCGCCCGCGCCCTGTCGGGCGCGCGGCTCTCCTGAGCCACGGCGCGGGCCGCGGCCCGACGAGTTAACGCCGGGCTAACGCATCCCCGCGCACACACCCCAGGGGTTTGTTCGAAAAAGTCCCTCGACGCGGGCTTGCTGCGGCGCGGCGGTCATTGACCGGCCACGATCGCGGGGACATGACTTCCCTAGGCGCAAATCGGACACCGCAGGATTTCGGAACGGCCCTCGCCCCTCGGCCATCGAGGGCGGTAGGTTCCGTGCCGGCGGGAGAAGACGGGGGACAGGTTGGTGCGGCGCATCTCGGCGCCGTCCGGCCCGGCTCGATGAGGGTACGACAGATGTATTTCTTGGTCGACGCCAGGAAATCAGTGAATGCGGGCTTCAAGGCCGGATTCGACCGGGAAGGAGTTTCTTCCTTTCCGTTGTCGCCGGAGGAATTCACGAGCTGGATCGAGTCGGCGTCCCGCAGCGACCTCGACGCGGTCCAGGGCTTCCTGCTCGGCGATTTCGAGGAGCGCGCGCGCTGCGCGAGCGCGATCCGCCGCCAGTCGCGCGCGCCGATCATCGCGCTCGCCGATTCGCGCTCGCTCGAGCAGACCCTGGTGCTGTTCGACGCCGGCATCGACGACGTGCTCCCCAAGCCCGTCCATGTCCGCGAGATCCTGGCCCGGGCCGAGGCGATCTGGCGCCGGGTCAACGGCGCGTCGGCCCGGAGCGACCCGGACGGCGCCGCGCCGGAGCCGCCGCCGGGCGAGCCGGGCCCCGAGCGGCTGCGGGTGTTCTTCGACGGGCGCGACCCCGAGATCGACGGCGTGCCCCTCTCGCTGCCGCGGCGCGAGCGGCACATCCTGGAATTCCTGGTCCGCAACCGCGGCCGGCGGGTGACCAAGACCCAGCTCTTCAACGGCGTCTACGGCGTCTACAGCGACGGCGCCGAGGAGAGCGTGGTCGAGGGACACGTCAGCAAGCTGCGCAAGAAGCTGGCCCTGCAGCTCGGCCACGACCCGATCGAGGCCAAGCGCTACATCGGCTACACCTATGTCGGCTGAGACGTGGGCGACCGGCCCGTCGCCCGCCGTCCCGCGCCACGGCTTCGCAAGGACTTAACGGGGGACGCCCCGCCCGTCGATCCCCGCAGACTGCGTAGCTGACGCAGGGGCAGGATGCGGCGCCGGGGCAACCGGCGTCGTGCCGGTCGAGCGCCCTCGCCGGCGAATCGTCGTCACTTGCAGAACGTCCTGGCCCCCGGAGTCCACTGGCCGAAGCCGCTCGCCACCATGTTGGCGATCACCCGGCAGACATACTGCTTCTGCGCCGGGTTGTTGTTCGGCCCCGCATGGTAGCGCGCCACCGCCAGGGTCCAGCTGCCCTCCCGGGCCTTGAGTTCCTTGAGGAAGGTCGTCGCGTACTCGACGTTCTGGCGCGGGTCGATCATCGCCTCGATCGAGGCGAACTTCGCCCGGTGGTAGTGGTGGTTGATCTGCATGCAGCCGAGATCGACCAGGCGTACGCCGCTGGCCTGCGCCTCGCCCAGGCGGCGGATCACGTCGGCGGCGCTCGCGCCGAAATAGGCCTTGCCGCCGATGTTCATCGCGAAGGGCTGCAGCGAGCCGCGGTTGCCGCTCTCGGTCAGGCCGACGGCGTAGAGCATGCCCAGCGGCACGCCGTGGCGGGCGGCCGCTTGGGCCATCTGCTGCTCGCAGACGTTGCCGGTCGCCGGCAGCGGCGCCTTGGCGGCACCCGAGACCGTCGCGGCGGCATGGACGCCGGTGACGGCGCTAAAGGTACAGGCCGCCGCGGTCGCGATCGCCGGAATGCGCTTCATCTTTCTGCTCCATGGTCCGGCGTCCGCCTTCCTCGGGCGCGTCGGGGGTGCGGCGGGCCGGCTGGTCCGGGCTCGCGCCGCCCTGCTGCCCGCCGGCGAAGGCCGGCAGGGACGGGTTGCCGCCGGGCGCGCCGCTCGGGGCCGGGGTCTCCTGGCCCGGCACGCGCCCGGCCTCTACGGTGACGAGGTCGGGCTGGTAGCCGGCCTCGCGCACCAGGGCGGTCAGCAGGCCGCCGTCGCGCCGCAGCAGCTCCGCCGTCTCCTCGCGCTCGGCCCGCAGGCTCATCTCGAGGCGACCGTCCTGGAGCCGCATCCGGACCAGGACCTGGCCGAGCTCGGCCGGGCGCAACTGCAGCGTGAGGAGCCGCAGCGGCCCCTCCGCCTGGGCGGCGGCGCTGAGGGAAGCGGCGGCCGCCCCGGCCCGGAGCGCGGCGGAATCCGGCAGGGACGCGGCGCCCGACGTCACCGCGTCGGCGATCTGGCGCAGGGTGGCGGCGGGCAGGGCCGTCGGCGCCGGGGCGGCGGCCTCGGCGGCAGGCGGGGCCGACACCACGACCGCAGGATCCGACGCCCCCTCGGCGCGACGCTCGGCGGATGCCGTCGCTCCGGCCCCGGGAGCGAGCTTGGCCTCGGGCGAGAGCCGCACCTCGGAGGCGGGGCGCTCGGTCTCGACGGGACGCAGCGGCTGCGCCGTCCGGGTCGATTCGGCCGTCTCCGGGCGAGCCCCGAGGCGCTCCGCGACCTCGGCGGTCCCGGACGACGCTCCGCCACCCGTGGCGGGTGCCTGGGCCATGGGAGACGCCTGGGCTGCGGGCGGGGCCTGGGCTGCGGGCAGGACCTGGGCTGCGGGCAGGACCTGGGCTGCGGGCAGGACCTGGGCTGCGGGCGGGGCCTGGGCTGCGGGCGGGGCCTGGGTCGAGAGCGAGACCTGGGGCGACGCAGCGGGCGGGGCTTCGAGGGTGTGGCTGGCCGGCAGCGGAGACGGGGTCGCGGGCGGGGCCTCCCGGACCGGCTGCGATGCCGCCTGAGGTGCCGCCGGGCCGGTCGAGGCCGGAGCCGGGCGGGCAGGAGCGGGCGCCGCAGCGGACCGGTCTTCCGCAGGCTGCACGTCCGTCCCGTCCGGGAGCGGCGACCGGGCGGCCGCGTGTGCCGCGACGGCCGGGAGCGCAGCCGGACTGGCAGCGACCGGAATCGGGGAAGCCGCGGAAACCGGCGGAGCGGAGCCGGGCACCGCGGCGGCCGACGACGGAATCGGCGGGGTCGGGACACGGGCGAGCGCCGCGGCCAGCCCGGCGGCGATCGGGGCGGGGGCGACAGGTGCCGGAGCCGCGGGAGCGGAGGGGGCCGGGGATGGGTCCGCCGGCCGCGGGAGGGAGGCGGCGATCGGGGCGGGATCCGGCACAGCGACGCCCTGCACCACCGCGGCAAGGGCGGGTGCGGCAAGGGCGGGTGCAGCAAGCGAGGCCGGCTCCGCCGCCGCGGATCGGGCCGCGCCGGCGGACGGCATCGCGACCGGGGCGAAATGGGTTTCCTGAGCGATCACGGCCGCGATCGGTCGGGACGCGGCCCCGACGATCGCCTGCACGACGGCCGGCAGCGGCCCGGCGGGTGCCGGATCGGCCGCGGGGCCGGACGTCTGCGCCGCCGGGCCCGGCTGTCCGGGGACGGGCGCCGGGACGGCGGCCTCGAGGCGCACGGGCCAGACCACCGCGGTGAACGAGGCCGCGAGCGGGACGGTGTCGGCCGAGGCGGAGGGCGATCCGGCCTCGGACGTCGCATCGTCCTCCGGACCTGCGGCGCCACCGCCGTCCGCGGAGATCCGCGGCCCGTGCGTGCGGTCGCCGTGACGGGGGGCCGCGTCCGGCCGCAGCGGCAACGCGGGCGCCGCGGAATCCGGCTGCGGCCGGACGGCGGGCGGCGGGACGGGGGTCGGCAGGCCCTCAGCCGGCTCGGCGACCGGCATCTGGTCTCCCGTCGGGACGACGGCCGACGGCGCGGTGGCCGATGCGACCGCGGCGGTGAGGCCCGGTCCGGCGGAGGGGATCGCGCCCGGCGCGACGGGCGGCACGGCCGGGGCGGTCGCGAGGCTCGGCGCCTTGCCCACGGGGCTCGGGACCGTGCCCGCGGGGCTCGGTATCGTGCCCGCGGGGCTTGGTACCGCGCCCGGATCGGTCGCCGCGCGGCCGGCGGCCCGCTCCATCAGGGCGGCGATGTCCGCCGCGCCCGTCCGGAGGGGCGCCGCCGGGACCGTGCCGGCGAGGAGCGCGCCCAGGGTCGCGGGACGCGGCGCCTCGCCGCGCGGAGTCGGGTCTTGCGGGGCCGGTTTTTGCGCGGCCGCCTCCTGCGGGGCCGGATCGGCCTCCGGCGGGCCGGCGGGGTCGCGGCTCTCGAGCCGTTCGAGGACGGCGTCGAATCCGGGGCCGACCCCGGGGCCGGTCGGCTCGCCGGGCCGGCGGGCGCCGTCGAGGCGCGGCCTCACGCCTGTCGGCATCGCGTCGAGTGGGGTCACGGGTCGGTCCTGTCGATCATCCGGTCGACCTGGGCGAGCGCTTCCCGCGCCCGGGCGATCGACGCGGCCTCGGGAATCTGGCGCCGGCCGGCGGGCGCGGCGGCGTCGGCGACCGGCGGGGCCGGCGGGGCGCCGCCGCGGATCTGGCCGGCGGTGGAGAGCGCGGCATCGAGCAGCGCGCGATCCGACGGATCGAGCCCCGCCCGGTCGACGCCGCGCAGGGATTCGAGCCCCTCCTCGTAGCGCCCGTCCACCACGATGAGGGCGGCGGCGCGGTAGAGCCGGGCCCGGGCGGCGGGCTCGCTGTCGGGGCCGGCGAGGCTCAGCGCCCGCTCGGCCGCGAAGATCGCGGTCTCGCGCCGGCCCTGCTCCAGCCCGGCCCGGGCGACCAGCAGGTAGAGGTCGCGCCGCTCGCCCGGCTCGATCTCGTCGAGCATCCGCTCGAGCCGGGTGATGCGGGCACGGTCGCTGTCGAAGTCGAGCCGGGTCAGCGCGGTCGCGAAGCGCTGGCGGAAGTTGCCGGCATAGACCGAGCGCCGGAACCGGCGCAGGTACTGGATCGACAGGGTCTCGAAACGGGTCGCATCCCCGCCCTGGGCGTGGATGAAGATCTCGCGGCGCAGCGCGCCCTCCTCCACCAGGGTCCCGGGAGCGAGCAGCCGCGCGAGGTCGAGGAGCTCGATCGCCTTGCGGGGCGCCTCGCGCACCGTCACCGCCGCCTGGGTCAGGGCGAGCTGGCCGGCGAGGCCGGGGGGCTGGAGCCGCGCGTCGAAGCGGCCGAGCAGGGTGCGGGCCTCGCGCTCGCGGCCCTCGAGATAGGCGAGCGCGCCGAGCACCAGGGGCGAATCGCCCTCCGGCAGCTTCGCCGTCTCGAGCATCCGCCGCAGGAGCCCCGGCCCGCCGCCGCTCAGCGCGAAGGTGACGGCCGCCCGCACGTTCCCGGGGACGGCCCAGGTCTCGGGCTCGAGGGCGGCGAGGCGCTGCTCGATATGGCCGAGGAGCTGGCGCTGGGCGAGGTGGGCCTGGGTCGAGCCGCGGGCGATGCGGTCCTGCAGCAGCTGGAGCGTGCGCACCATCTCGACCGGCACGCCGCGGGGCGCGACCGGCAGCGGCTCGATCGGCTTGGCCGGCGCGCCGTGGCCGCCCCCATCACCATGCCCGCCGCCGCCATGCCCGCCGCCGCCATGCGCGTCGGCGGCCGGCGCGGCATGGGCGTCGCCGTGGCCGTCCGCGGCGCGGGCCGGCCCGGTCGCGGCGATCGGCCCGGCCGCGAGGAGGAACCCGGCGAGCGCCAGGCCGGGGCCGAGGCGGCTCATTCGGGCAGCCCCCGGACCAGGATCTCGATGCGCCGGTTCTCCGCCGCCTTCGGGTCGGCCGGGTTGCGCGGCTGGCGGTCGGCGTAGCCCTCGATCCGCTCGATCCGCGATTCGTCGACGCCGCCGCGCACCAGCATGTAGGCGGCCATCTGCGCCCGGGCGCTCGACAGGCGCCAGTTGTCGTAGGTCTCGGAGCGGAACGGCCGCGCATCGGTGTGGCCGCGGACCACGATGCGGCCGGGCCGGGCGTTGATCACCTTGGCGATCGTCTCGATCGCCCGCACCACCTTCGGGGTCGGCTCGGCCGAGCCGATGCCGAACATGCTGAAGTCGATCTCGTCGGTGATGCTGATCAGGATGCCCTCGCCGGAGCGGCGCACCTCGACCTTCGGCACCGGCGTGCCGGTGGCGAGCGGCGCCACCGCCTTGGCGATCTCGGCCTTCATCGCGGCGACCGCGGCGGTCTCGGCCGCCCTGTCCCTGGATTGCTCCTTGGGCTGATCCTTCGCGGCGTCCTTGGGCGCCGGATCCTTGAGGGCCGCGACCTTCGCCGCGTCCCTGGATTGATCCTTGACCGGGTCCTTGACCGGATCCCGCGGGGTGAGCGGCAGCCCGTCCTCGGCCGAGGCGACGCGGACGGGCGCGTCCTTCGGGTCGCGCGCCGCGTCCCGGGCCTTGCCCGCGGCGGCCACCTGGCCGCCGGCATCGAGGCGGTTCTCCGCCGGCGCCGCCACGGCGGTGCCGACCTTGCCGGGCCGCTCGGTGCGGTGGCGCGGCAGCGGCTCGACCTGCCAGTAGAGCGGGTCGAACGGATCGCGCGCCGCGTCGCCGCCGCTGATGCCGGGCTGGCCGGTCTCGAGCGCCGCCGCGTCGGCGCTCGCCGTGTCGCCGCGATCGGCCTCGGCGGAGAGGCGCGCCAGCACCGCGTAGGGGTCCTGGAACAGGGCCGATTCCCGCGCCCGGCTGCCCGGCGCGGCCTCGCTCGCCTTGTCGCCGGCCTTGCCCTCGCCCTTCCCCTCGCCCTTGCCCTCACCCCCCCTGCCCTCGGCCTTGCCGCCCTCGGCGCCGGGCTCGGAGGGGGTGTCGTGGGGATCGCGCAGGCCCTTCTTGTCGTGGGTGACCTCGGCGAGCTTCACCGGGTTGAAGTACTCGGCGATGGTCTGCTTCTGCTCCTTGCTGGTCGAATTGATCAGCCACATCACCAGGAACAGCGCCATCATGGCGGTCATGAAGTCGGCGAGCGCGATCTTCCAGGCGCCGCCGTGATGACCCTCCTCGTGGTCGCCGTGGCGCTTGATGATGATGATTTCCTGGTGGCCTTCGGACATCTCAGGTCTCCGCCACCGCCGCCGCGATGAGGCGCGTCCAGGCGCCGAGCTGGGTATCGATCACGGTCTGGTCGGCGCTCACCTGCACCTCGGCGGTCTCGGCCGGGGTGAACGACACGGCAGCGGCGAGCGGCCCGAGCCGCGCGGCGAGGGCCGCCAGCAGGTCCTCGGGTCCGCTCACCCGGACGTTGGCGGCCTGCGGCTCGGCGAGGAGCCGCGCCAGGGCGCCGCTCAGCTCGGCGACGGCCCGGCGGCGCAGCGCGTCGGTCAGCACCGGCACCAGCAGCCGGGCGATCCGGTCCGAGAGGGCCGCGTCGAGGGCGCGCAAAGCCGCCGAGAAGCCGTCCGCGAGCGCCGCGGCCTCGGCCTCGCTCCAGTGCCGGCGCGCCTCGGCGAGGCGGGCCTCCGCCGCCTCGGCGGCCTGCAGGCGGGCGGTCTCGGCTTCCTGCCGCGCCTCGGCCAGGCCCTGGAGCCGGCCGCGCGCCTCGGCCTCGGCGATGAGCGCCGCGCGCTCCTCCGGGGTCTCGCGCTTCTGCGCGGGCGGCTTGACCAGGGGGTTGGTCGCCACGGGATCGGGACCGGACGGCCGGGTGGCGGGCGCCCAGGTGGCGGACGGCTCGGCGAAGGACGGCGGCGCGGATGACGGGGCGACGAGCGCGTGCAGGCCCTCGCGCCAGACCTCGGCCAGGTTCTGCACCAGGCTCTCGACCGGGTTCCCGGGCACGCCGTCGGGCGATCCGGCCCGGGCCGGCGCGACCGGTCCGGCCTCCGGCGCGTCCCGGAGCGGCGCGCGGGCGAGGCCGGCCCAGGGATCGCCGAAGGTCGGGGAGGCCGGGTTCGCGCCCTGCGCCCGGGGAGACGGCAGCGCGGGAGCCTGCGCCGCCCCCTTGTCCTGCGCCGGCCCCTTGACCTGCACCGGCGCGGGGACCTCGTCCGGCGGGAATTCCGGCAGGTAGCGGGCGATCACCGCGCTCATCAGGCCGGCTCCTCACGCAGCAGCCAGCGCTTGAGGATGGCGGCGACCTGCTCCTCGTTGAGGTCGATCATCTGCTCCAGGCGCTTCTGCGGCGAGCGGGCGGCCTGCTCGGCCATGCTGTCGATCAGGCTGGCCATGGCGGGCATGCCCTCCGGCCCGGCGAGCGCCGGCTGGCCCGGGATGACGCCGCCCGGCGCCGGCAGGGCGCCCGCCTCCGCGGCGCCCGGCAGGGCGGCGGCACCCGCGGCCTCGAGCGCCGCCATCTCGGTCTGGGCCGCCTCCGGCACCGCCAGGATGGCGCGGAGCGCCGGGCGCAGGCCGAACCAGATCAGGAGGCCGGCCACCACCAGGATGGTGGCCGCGTTGATGAGGGTGGCGGACTGGCGCACCATCACGTCGGCGATGCTGAGCGGCGGGACCGGCTCGAGGGCCTGGCCGTCGTTGATGAAGCCCACCGCCGCGACCTTGACCGTGTCGCCGCGCTCCTTGCTGGCGCCGGCCGCCGAGGCGACGATCTGCTCGATCTCGGCGATCTGCTTGTCGAGGTTGACGCTCGCCGCGTCCGGGTTCGGCTGGCCCGGCTGGCCGGCCTGCGCGGCGAGGCGCGAGCGGTTGACCAGCACCGCCACCGAGAGGTGCTTCATGGCGTAGCCGTCGCTCACCGTCTGGATCACCTTCTGGGAGATCTCGTAGTTGGTGAGGTCCTCCTTCTTGGAGGTCTCGTTGCTGGCGGTGTCGTTGCCGTCCGAGCGGGTGCGCTGATCGGGCAGGTTCTGCTGCGCGCTGGTCGGCCGCTGGGCGCTGCGGTTCTGGCTGTTCTCGTTCTCGCGGGTCGAGCGGACCGAGCGGGCGACCTGCTGGTCGGGGTTGTAGATCGTCTCGTTGGTCGAGGTCTTGTCGGTGTTGAGCTGGGCCGCGACGCTGACCTCGAAGTTGCCGAGGCCGAGATAGGGCGTCAGCGCCCGGCGGATCCGGTCCTGCACCTCGCGGCTGACGTCCTTCTCCAGGCTCGCCATCTTGCCGGTCGGGGCCTGGCCGCCGTCGTCGCCCGACAGCAGCAGGGTGCCGTCGGCGCCGATCACCGTCACCCGGTCGGGCTTCATGCCGGGGATCGCCGAGGCGACGAGCTGGCGGATCGCCTGGGCTCCGCTGCGGTCGTCGGCGGGCTCGGTGCGCACCACCACGGAGGCGGAAGGGGGCTGCTGGTCGCGCCGGAACGAGCCGCGCTCGGGCAGCACGATGTGGACCCGCGCCGCGCGCACGCCCTTCATGCCCTGGATCGTGCGGGCGATCTCGCCCTCGAGGGCGCGAACCCGGGTCACCTCCTGCATGAACGAGGTCATGCCGAGCGAGCCGAGGTCGTTGAACAGCTCGTAGCCCGACTTCGAGCTCTGCGGCAGACCCTTCTCGGCGAGCAGCATCCGGGCCTGGGCGGTATTGCCGTAGGGCACCAGCACCGCGGCGCCGTCGGCGCTGACGTCGAAGCGGATGCCCGCATCCTTGAGCACGCCGCCGATGCGGGCGACGTCCTCGCGGGACAGGCCGGTATAGAGCGTCTCCTGCGCCGGCCGGCTCAGGTAGTAGGCCCCCAGGCCCACCGCCAGGAACACCACGAGGCCGATCAGCCCCAGGGCGGCGATGCGCCGGGGGCCGAGTTCGACGATGTTGCTCCACAGCCTCTCGGCTTGCTCGCGACCGGACATCCCTTGCGCCAATCCCGTCCCAGCACAGGCGACACTGCCTCAGCGCTCTGTGGCGCCCCAGCCTTGTGCGGAGGTTGCGGCGGCGCCGGCGCCGGGGCGCCCGGCGGCCCCCGAGTCAGGCCGGCAGGCTTTTGGTAACCCTGGCATGACCATCCTGGGGGGCGTCCTTGTCCGAGGCCGGTGATGGTGTTGCGTGTTGCGTTTCCGTGCCTGCCCTCGGCGGCGGCCTTCGCCTGGGTGCTCGGCACCGGGCTCGCTGCGGCGATCGAGCCCGCCCCCCCGGTGCCGCCCGCCCCGGTGCCGGGCCAGGCTGCCACGGCACAAGCTTCCGCGGCTCAAGCTGCCGGGGTTCAGGCCGCCCCCGTGCCGCCGGCGCCGGTCGAGCCCGCCCGGCGCGAGGCGGCGCCCGCGCCCGAGGCCCCGCCCGGCGGCGCGGCGCCCCTGAGCGTCGGCCCGATCCAGCCCGGCGCCGCCCCGCGGACGGGCGAGCCCAGGGCCGTCGAAACCAGGCCCGCGGATGGCAAGCCCGCGGCCGGCGAAGGCAAGCCCGCTCCCAAAAAAGTCTCGCGCGAGCTGCCGCCGCTCGTGGTGGCGCGGATGTCGCAGGACACCACCCCGACCCTGACCCCGGCGACCTTCCTCGACACCCTGCGGGCGGCCGAGCGCTACCAGGCCCTGGTCGAGGCCGGCGGCTGGCAGCCGCTGCCGGCCGAGCTGACGCTCAAGCCCGGCGAGCGCAACCCGGCGGTGCCGGCCTTGCGCCGCCATCTCGTCCTGACCGAGGATCTGGCCCCCGGCGGGCCGGAGACCGACGCGCTCGATGCCGGCCTCGTCGCGGCGCTCAAGCGCTTCCAGGCCCGGCACAACCTCGCCGAGACCGGGCTCCTCGGCCGCCAGACCGTGGCCGCCCTCAACGTGCCGGCGAGCGTGCGCCAGCGCCAGCTCGCGGCCTCGGCCAACCGGCTGATCGGGTCGAGCTTCGCCTTCGGCGACCGCTACGTCGTGGTCAACATCCCGGCGGCGGCCGTCGAGGCGGTGGATCACGGCGGCGTGGCGCGCCGCTACGTCGCCGTGGTGGGCAAGCCCGACCGCCCCTCCCCGGCGGTCGAGACGCGGATCACCAACATCAACTTCAACCCGACCTGGACCGTGCCGGTGTCCCTCATCAAGAAGGACATCATCCCGCACATGCGCAAGGATCCGGGCTACCTCGCCAAGATGCACATCCGCATGCTCGACGGCCAGGGCCAGGAGGTGCAGCCGACCGCCGTCGACTGGTCGACCGGGCGGGCGGTGAACTACACCCTGCGCCAGGATCCGGGCTTCGACAACTCGCTCGGCCAGGTGCGGATCGACATGCCGAACCGGCACGCGGTCTACATGCACGACACGCCCTCGAAGGGGCTGTTCTCGCGCGACGTGCGCTTCCACTCCTCGGGCTGCGTGCGCGTCGCCGACGTGAAGGCGCTGGTCGGCTGGCTGCTCGAGGGCACGCCGGGCCCGAACGGCACCGGCTCGACCTGGGGGCCGATGGAGATCGAGACCGGCATCGCCACCGGCGAGCGCCGCGACATCAAGCTGGCCAAGCCCATCCCGGTGACCTTCGTCTACCTCACCGGCTACGCCACCCCGGACGGCCGGGTGCATTTTCGCGACGACGTCTACGGCCTCGACACCGGCAAGCCGGCGGAGCCGGCGGTGACCGGGGCGCTCGCCAAGCCGGCCAGGGCCGCTCCGGCGAAGGCGGGCGCGGTCAAGGGAGGCGACAAGGCGGGCGACACCAAGGCGGGCGACAGCAAGGCCGGCGCGACCGATGCGGCGCCGGGCCGATCCGCCCCGGCGAAGCCCGACGACGCGGGAAGCGCCGCACGGGCCAAGGCCGCGCCGAAGCCCGCCGCCAGGGGAATTCCGGCTCCCGCGGCACCGGGCGCGAAGGCGACCCCGTCGGCCGAGCGGCGCGCCGTTCCCCCGGCCTGATCCGGGCGCCCGCTGGCCCGAAGGACGAGGCGGCGAAGCGTTGCTCTCGCCGCTGCGCCGAGTTCGTCGCGCATCCCCAGGACAGCCGCATGCTGTTCCTGCCGATCGAGAGCGTCGTCGCCGCCCTCGATTGAGGCCGGCCGTGCACCGGCCGCCCGGTCGGGCCGGCGGATCGCCGGACGGGGACGATCCGTCCCGCCGGGGGCGGCATCCCCGTCGCCGCCGTACCGCCCCATACTCACGCCGGGTACGGATTCTTCACGAATCGATGGCACGGCTCGAACTCGCGACGGCGCAGGGCACGCGCCCGTCCGCACCCGTCGCCCGGGCCTTCCGAGCCAGCATGACGCACCGCATCCCCCGCCGGCCCGTGACGGCCGCTCATCTCCGTCGATGAGGCCGCTGCCCGGCCGCCTCCCGCTCCGGCCCTTCGCGCGCGACCGCCGCGGGGTCTTCCTGATCGCCTTCGCGGTCGCGCTGCCGCTGCTGCTCGGATCGGTGAGCGCCGCCGTCGAGTACGGCCGCCTCCTCTACCGCAGGGCGCAGCTGCAGACCGCCGCCGATGCCGGGGCGCTCGTCGGCGCCAACATGCTCAAGCTCGCCAATTCCGACGATGCCTCGGTGACGAGCATCGCCCGGCAGGCGGTCGACGCGCAGGCGCGCACGCCGGCCGACCGGCGCAGCACCGTCACGGCCACGGTCGGCGACAGCCGCAGCTCGGTGTCGACGGTGATCGAGGAGACGGTCCCGTCGATCATGGGCAAGCTGCTCAGCCTGCCCTCGACCACCCTCATCGTCCGCGCGACGGCGCAGCTCGTTGGCTCCGTCCGCCTGTGCCTGCTCGCCCTCGACCCCTCGGCCAAGGGGGCGTTCGACCTCGAGAAGAACGCGAAGGTCACCGCCGAGGGCTGCACGCTCTACTCGAACTCGACGAGCCCGAGCGGCCTCCAGGGCAAGGACAGCGCGACGGCCCGGGCGCTTTCGATCTGCTCGGCCGGCGGCTTCGACGGCGCCAAGGCGCTGTTCACGCCGGCGCCGATCACCGACTGCACGCCGATCGGCGACCCGCTGAAGGACCGCCCGCTGCCGACGCCGGACCTCGACTGCCTGGTGCTGAGCCCGAACGCCGATCCCGCCGCGAAGTCGCAGTCGCGGCACACCAACGTGGTGACGGCCACCATCACGCTCGATCCCGGCACCTATTGCGGCGGCCTGCACATCACCGAGACCGCCATCGTCGCCCTGCGCCCCGGCACCTACATCATGAAGGACGGCCCCCTGGTCGTCGACAAGAAGGCCAGCATGTCCGGCCAGGGCGTGGCGTTCTTCTTCACCGGCAACAAGGGCGGGATGCTGTTCGACAAGGACACCACGATCAGCCTGACCGCGCCGACGGGCGGCCTGATGGCCGGCCTGCTGATGGCCGAGAGCCGCACCGTCGCGAACCCGATCCCGGTCCCGATCGACATCGACCTGACGCCGCCGCCCCCGCCCCCGCCGGGCCCGGCGCCGCCGATGCGCCAGTACCGCATCATCAGCGACAACGCCCGCACGATGCTGGGCACGATCTACCTGCCGGCGGGCCGGCTCATCGTCGACAGCAGCCGGCCGGTCGCCGACCAGTCGGCCTACACGGTGATCGTCGCGCGGCAGATCAACCTCTACGAGGGCCCCAACCTCACCCTCAACGCGAATTACGGCGCGACCTCGGTGCCGGTCCCCGACGGGGTCGGGCCGAAATCCGGGATGGCGGCGCTTCGGAACTGAGGCCGGCGCCCCGGCTCACGAGACCCCGAGACCCCGCACCAGCGCGATGCTGACGAGGAGCAGGACGCCGAGCGAGGCGGTGACCGCGAGCGTCACCCGGCCGCCGACCCGGGCCACCACCCGCACGTCGACGCCGAGGCCGAGCGCCGCCATGGCGATCACCGTCAGGATGCCGGCGACCCGGGTGAGCGGCGCGAGGGCCGCATCGGGCACGAGGCCGAGCGAGCGGGCGGCCGCGAGGCCCAGGAACCCGAGGATGAACCACGGCACCAGCTTGAAGAAGCCGAGCTTGCGCGGCGCCCCCGCCCGCGCGCCGGGCTCGTCGCGCAGGCGCGAGGCGACGAGCGACAGGCCGAGCACCACCGGCCCGAGCATCAGCACCCGCACGAGCTTGACCAGCGTCCCGACCTGGGTGCTGACGAGGCTCACCGGCACGGTGGCGGCGAGCACCTGCGGCACCGCGTAGACCGTCAGGCCGGCGAGCACGCCGTACTCGGTCGGGTTGGTGCCGAGGAGCGGGATCAGGAGCGGCAGGCCGAGCACCACCAGCACGCCGAGGATCGCCGTGAAGGCGATCGAGGAGGCGACGTCGTCGCCGCTCGCCCCGATCACCGGCGCCACCGCGGCGATGGCCGAGTTGCCGCAGATGGCGTTGCCGCAGGCGATCAGGATCGACATCCGGGCCGGCAGGCCGAGCAGGCGGCCGATGGCGTAGCTCGCGCCGAGCGCGATCACCACGGTGGCGACGATGCCCGAGAGCAGCGCCGGCCCCGAGGCGACGAGGGCGGACAGGCTGATCGAGGCGCCGAGCAGCATCACGGCGACCTCGAGCAGCTGCTTGGCGCTGAAGGCGATGCCGATGCGCCAGCGCGGCCCGGGCTCCCAGACCGAGCGGATCGCGATGCCGGCGAGGATCGCGATCACCAGCGCCTCGACGTAGGGGTGGTGGACGAGGCGCTCCTCCGCCGCCTGGACCAGGCTCGCCGCCGCCGTGACGGCGACGCACAGGGAGAGGCCGGGCAGGACCGCGATCGCGGTCCGCCCCATCGTGTCAGGCCGCATCGCCGGGCATGCTCGCGGGTAGGGAATGTTCGGGAAGGGGGCGTCGGGGCGTCCCGCGGGACGGCCGGCCGGGGCTCACGGGCGGAAATCCGTGCCGATCCCGGCCCGCGGCGGCTGGCCGAGCCAGAGCAGGACCAGGCCGAGGACCAGGGCGACCGGCGCCGCCGGCGAGAGCGTGAAGGGGAGGCCCAGCAGCTTCCACAGGGCCGGCTGCCCGCCCTCGGCCATGGCCTGCAGGCTCGCGGCCCGGTCCTTCATCAGCGCGGCCGCGACGTCGCTGACCGAGGTGACGAGCACGGCGTTGCTGGCGATCGAGCGGGCGCCGTCATAGACGATCCCGACGAAGCCGGCGGCGAGGAGCAAGAGGCCGAGGCAGCGGCACAGGAAGCGGATCATCCAGGGCTCCGGACCGCGCCCGTCAGCGGGGCGCGCGGGACCTTGAGTAGAGAGAGGCCCCTGCGGGCGCAAGAAGTGACGGGCCGGCCCGCGCGCGAGCGCGGCACCGTGGCGGGTTGATCCCGGTATCCCCGGCATGCCACGGCGGCGCAACCGACGGAAGGGGAGCGGCATGGACGGCAGGACGGGCAGGGCACGGCCGGAGCTGGTGATCTTCGATTGCGACGGGGTTCTGGTCGACAGCGAGCCGATCAGCCTGGCGCGCCTGACCGAGGCCCTGCAGCGCATCGGCGTGCCGATCGACCGCGACACGGTGGCCCGGCGCTTCACCGGCACCAGCATGACCTCGATCATGGCGCATATCGACGCCGATTACGGCGTGCCGACGCCCGAGGGCTTCGTCGACGCGGTGCGGGCCGACACCCTGCGGGCCTTCGACGCCGAGCTTGAGGCCATCGCCGGGGTCGCGGCGGTCCTGGAGGCGATGCCGGAGCGCCGCTGCGTCGCCTCGAGCAGCGACCCGCAGCGCCTGCGCCACGCGCTGTCGCTCACCGGGCTCCTGTCCCATTTCGACGGCCACGTCTTCAGCGCCACCATGGTGGCGCGGGGCAAGCCCTTCCCCGACCTCTTCCTCTACGCCGCCGGGCAGATGGGGGTGGCGCCGGAGGCCTGCGTGGTGATCGAGGACAGCGTGCCGGGCGTCACCGCGGCGCGCGCCGCCGGCATCCCGGTCCTCGGCTTCTGCGGCGGCGGCCACTGGGCGCACGACCGGGCCGGGGCGGATCTTTTGGCCGCAGGGGCCGTCCGGGTCTTCGACGAATTCGCCCGGCTGCCCCATCTCCTGGAGAGCTGGGACGCCGCGTCCCGTTAAGGGACGGGGAGCCCTGGCACCGGTTTCGCATTGACCTCCCGCGCGTGCGCGGCACATTCGAGGTCGACGCGACCGGCCCGGGACCTTCCCCGAAAGCCCCTCGACCGTGCCAGGATCGTCCCGCCAACCGGAGCCCGCCGTGAGACCAGCCCGCATCGTCGCCTTCTCGGGCAACGTCCGCCGCCCCTCCCGGACCCGCGCGCTGGTGGAGGCGGTCGCGGCCGAGCTCGGGCGCCGGCGCCCGATCGACCTGAAGGTCTACGACCTCGCCGAGATCGGCACGGGGCTGGGCGCCACCGCCCGCGAGGCCCTGCCGCTGCCGATCGCCCACATGATCGAGGCGATCGAGGCGTCGGACGGGCTGATCGTCGGCTCGCCGGTGCATAACGGCTCGTATTCGGGGCTGTTCAAGCACGTGATCGACTTCCTCGACCCCGCGGCGCTGGCCGGCAAGCCGGTGGCGCTCACCGCCACCGGCGGCGGCCCGCGCCACGCCCTGATGGTCGAGCACCAGCTGCGCCCGCTCTTCGGCTTCTTCACCGCCCACGTCGCGCCGACCGCGGTCTATGCCGGCGAGGCGGAGATCGAGGACGGACTCGTCACCGACGAACGGGTCGCCGAGCGGGTGGCGGCGGCGGCGAGCGAACTCGCCCATCTCCTCGACGTGGCCGAGGCGGCCCGGCGCGCGGCGGGCGGGCGGGCGGCGGCGGGGCTTTAAGACCGGGGCATGCTCGATTCGGCTGTCGGGGGTCCGTTCGCGCCCCCTTCGGACCGTCGCGTTTCATGCGCAGTTGTGCGGAAAACAGGTGTTTTCCGTCATCCAAGATGGCCAGTCGGGCATGTTGGATGACGCCTGACGCTGACGAGCGCTTCATGGGTCTGCGGGCGACCCCAAACGGACACGTAGGTGACGCGCGCGATAGCGCCTTCTGCTACAGGCAACGCTTCAGCGAAACCGGCTCAAAATGCTCATCGCAAGGCTTCTGCTGGCCGCACTCGCCTATGTTTTGGTGACGGCGGTGCTGTTCGGCAATCCGTTGCAACCGATCGCCTTCGCCACATTCTGGTCAGATAGGCTCGGCGTCCCTCACTGGCGGGTGATCGCTCTCCTCTGCGTCGCGGCATCGGCCTTGATCTTCGCGAGACCCCTCAAAAACACCGTCACGGCTCTCCTCCGGCCTTTGGTGTTCGTGATCCTTGCCGTTCTCCTGCCAACCGCGGTCGTAGGTCACCACACGGACGGGATCAGGCATCGCGCGGTTCTCGCCTTCGGCGCGGACGAGGTCGAAGAGCAATCCTTCTTTACATCCATCCGCGAGGCCCCTTCGGAATTCCAGTTTTTCTTGCACACGGTGGCGCTCAAGGGATGCACGCCCTACGCCTGGAGCTATCGGAAGATGGCATTCTTCGTGGTGCCGCCGAACGTGGGGGCAAACGTCTTACCGCAGCACTGGATCACGCGGTGTGGGATCGTCCGGATTTGATCGACAGATAGAGCCACCGTCCGCTTCCCACCCCATGCGGTCGTTCCGCACATCAGCTCAAGTGCACGGAAAACATGTGCTTTCCGACAAAGGCCCAGCCAATCCAGCCGCACGCCGGCCTCCGTCATAGGCAGTATGCGACAAACCCTGTCGGATTGATGCCATGTGCGGAAACGGGGCTCGAGGGGGTTTTCCGCTCAGGCCGGGCACTCCGCAGCCAGTCCCGTCAGCCAAGCCGATCGGGTCCGGCCCCTGACCTTCCCCCATTTTCCACTATCCCTGGACCCGCCCCTGCAATCGGCGATACGCCCGCCCATACGCCGCATAGCCCGCCACCGTGCGGGCCATCGTCGCGCGGCGCTCCGCGTCGAGGCGCGACAGGGGCCGGGCCGGGCGGCCGCCCCAGAGCCAGCCGGAACCTAGCACCTGCCCGGGATCGGTGGCGCTGCCGGCGGCGAGGAGCACGTCGCCCTCCACCACCGTGCCGGGGCCGAGCATGGCCCCCATGCCGATGAGGGTGTTCGGGCCGATGCGGCCGTCGGCGGCGCGCACGTTGTGGCCGAGGGTGGTGTCGCGCTCGATCACCAGCCCCTCGCCCCGGGTGTGGAGCGCGCAATTGTCCTGCACGTTCACGTTGGGCCCGATCACGATCGGGCCCGCCGCCGCGTCGAGGACGCAGGAGAAGAACACGCTCGCCCCCGCGGCGAGGCTGACCCGGCCGCGCAGCCGCGCGGTGCGGGCGACGAACACCGCCGGGTCCGGCACGAGGTCGTCGCCCGCGCCCGGAGCGGACTCGCTGGCCGCGGCCTCGCGCAGGCGCTCGGCGCGCTCGGCCAGCTCGCCGGGCTCGAGCGCCCGCACCGGCCGGGCCGGGCTGCCGGCGCATACATGGCCCGCCGGCAGGGTGGTGCGCGGAAACACCGTGCTGCCGGCCTCGAGCAGCACGCGGTCCTCGATCAGCGACCCGTCGAGCACGACGCACGCATCCTCGATCACGCACTCGTCGCCGACCGTGCAGGCATGCACCACCGCGTCGCGGCCGACCGTGACCCGGTCGCCGACGATGCACGGATAGACCTCCGCGGCGATGTGCAGGGTCGAGCGGGCGCCGAGCCAGAACCGGTCGCCGACCACGATGTCGTGGCCGTCGGCGCGGATCACCGAGTCGTCGCCGAGCCAGGCCTGGGCCCCGAGGCTCGCGCGCCCGATCACCGCGCTGCCGCGGCCGCACCAGACCGGCCGGGCCGCGAAGGTCGGATCGGTGTCGTCGAAGGAGAGGAGGAGGTCTGGGGTCACGGGCGGTCCTCCGTCCGGCCGCGTTCGGCCGTTCCTGGTCCTCACATCTACGCCGATCCGCGGCCGCGGCCAGCCCCGGATCCCCGCGCGGACCGTTCGTGGTAAGAGGCGGGCCACCCCCGCGCAGCCCGGACCCGCCATGACGCCCCGCCTCTCGATCCAGCCCGAGCCCTTCGACGTCGCGGCCGAGATCGCCGCCCTCACGGCGGAGCTCGGCGGGCGGGCGGGCGCCATCGTGAGCTTCACCGGCCTGTGCCGCGACGAGGACGGGCGGCTCGCCGCCCTCGAGCTCGAGCATTATCCCGGCATGGCCGAGGCCGAGATCGGCCGGGTGCTCGCGGAGGCCGCCGCGCGCTGGCCGCTCCAGGGCGCGGTGGCGATCCACCGCCATGGCCTCGTCCGCCCGGGCGAGGGCATCGTGCTGGTGCTCGCGGCCTCGGCCCACCGCACCGCCGCCTTCGAGGCCGCGAGCTTCCTGATGGACTACCTCAAGACCCGCGCGCCGTTCTGGAAGCGCGAGCACCGCGCCGACGGCAGCCTCGGCGGCTGGGTCGACGCGACGGAGCACGACGCGGCGGCGGCGGCGCGCTGGTCGGGCGTGTGAAACGGGGATTACCGCGAATTCGAGCGATCGGGCTGACGAATCGCTGACCGGCCTGCGGCAGGATCGCCTCATGCTCCGCGATCACCGCCCGCCCGATCCGCTTCCCTTCGACCCGCTCAGCGCGCGCACCCTCGCGATGGCCTGCGCGTTGATCGGGCTCGGAACCATCCTGCTCTCCGAGCGGCCGACGCCGGGAGGCGTGCTCCTCGCCTGGGGCGGACTCGCCGGCTGGGCGCTGCTGCGGATGTTCGGCGGCCGCCCGGCCCAGCCGGCGCGCCGGAAGGTGCCGCCGCAGCCGCCGCGGCTGCAGCCGGTCGAGGTCGTCGAGGTCAAGGAGTGGGAGGTGAAGGACTGGACGCCCCGGCGCCCGGCCCCGACGCTCGCCCTGCCCAAGCCCATCGCCGTCGACCCGCCGGAGGCGGGCCCCGCCTGGACGACCTCCGCCCATCCCGCCGTGCTCGCCGGCGTGCGGCGCCGGCGCGAGGAGGCTTGAGAGGACGACGGGATCGCCGAACGGCCGCGCGCGGCTATCTCTCCGGCTTCGAGGCGGGCCGCACCGCCGGCGGAAGAGATCATCGGACATGCCCGTTTCCCCACCCCAGGCCGGCCCCCGCCCCGACACCGCCCGACCGGCCTGGGGCAGTACCCGCTCGCTCGTCCTCGCGGGCATCGCCGTGGTGGTGTTCACGGCCCTGATGCTGCTGGCCTGGCGCTCGGCCGACACGCTGCTCCTGATCTTCGCCGGGATCCTGTTCGCGGTCTTCCTCGACGGGCTGACGCATTATCTCGGCCGCGTCGTCCCCCTCGGGCACGGGTTCCGGCTCGCGATCGTCAGCCTGCTGCTCACGGTGCTGGTGCTCGGCATGGTCGGGCTCGGCGGGGCCACCGTGGCCGACCAGGCGGCGCGGCTGGGCCAGACGCTGCGCCAGCAATCCGGCACCGTGAAGTCCTGGCTCGACGCCCGCGGGATCGACACCCGCTTCCTCGATTTCGGCAAGCTCAAGGACGCGGCGGCGCAAGGCGGCGAGAGCACCGGCGGCGAGGCGGGCGCGGAGGCCCCGGCCGCCCCGAAGGCCGGCGGCCTGCCGAGCCCCGGCACGCTCCTGTCGGGCGCCGGCAGCGTGCTCGGCCAGGCCTCGACGGTGGCGCTGGCGGTGTTCGGCGCCATCGGCAACGTGTTCATCGTGGTGGTGCTCGGCCTGTTCGTGGCGGCCGAGCCGCGGACCTACCGCGACGGGCTCCTGCGCTTCGTGCCCTCGCGCCACCGCACCCATGCGGCCTCGGTCGCCGACGACATCGGCATCACCCTGCGCCACTGGCTGTTCGGGCAGCTCGTGGTGATGGCGGCGATCTTCGTCTGCGTCTGGCTCGGGCTGACCCTGGTCGGCATCGACGGCGCCCTGGTGCTCGGGCTCCAGGCCGGACTGCTCTGCTTCATCCCGACCATCGGGGCGCTGGTCGCCGGCATCATCATCGTGCTCGCCTCCCTGGCCTCGGGGCTCAAGGGGGTGGTCGCGGGCCTGTGCGTCTACCTGCTGGTGCAGACGCTGGAGAGCTACGTGCTGACGCCGTTCGTGCAGAAGCGCGCGCTCGACATCCCGCCCGCCACCCTGTTCGCCGGCCAGATCCTGCTCGGCGTGCTGTTCGGCCTCTGGGGCGTCGCCCTGGCGCTCCCGCTGATGGCGGTCGCCAAGGTGCTGCTCGACCGGCTCTACATCGAGGACACGCTGGGGGAGGATGCGGGCTGAAGCGCCCTCCCCCTCCGGGTGGCGTCAGGCGCTCTGCGGTTTCGTCACCTTGGCCTCGATCGCGTCCCAGACCGGGCCCGCGAGGTCGGGGCCGCCGAGGCGCTTGATCGCCCGGATGCCGGTCGGCGAGGTGACGTTGATCTCGGTCAGGTTGCCGTCGATTACGTCGATGCCGACGAGGATCAGGCCGCGGCGGCGCAGCTCCGGGCCGATCGCCGCGCAGATCTCCTGCTCGCGCGGGGTGAGCGCGGTGGCCCCGCCGGTGCCGCCCCGCACCATGTTGGAGCGGATGTCGTTGGCCGCCGGCACCCGGTTGACGGCCCCGAGAGGCTCGCCGTCGACCAGGATGATGCGCTTGTCGCCCTCGGTGATCCGCGGCAGGAAGCGCTGCACCACCCAGGGCTCGCGGAAGGTGACCGAGAACAGGTCGAACATCGAGCCGAAATTCGGGTCGTCGGGCAGCACCCGCAGCACCGCGGCGCCGCCATGCCCGTGCAGCGGCTTCATCACCACGGCGCCGTGCTCGGCGCGGAACTCCTCGATCTCCCGCTTGTCGCGGGTGATCAGGGTCGGGGGCATCAGCTCGGGATAGGCGGTGACGAACAGCTTCTCGGGGGCGTTGCGCACCTCGAAGGGATTGTTCACCACCAGCGTCTGCGGGTGGATCCGCTCGAGCAGGTGCGTCGCCGTGATGTAGGCGAGGTCGAAGGGCGGGTCCTGGCGCATCAGCACCACGTCGACCTCGGCGAGGTTGACCCGCTCCTGGGCGCCGAGGGCCGCGTGATCGCCCTCGACGTCCTGCACCCGCAGCGGCTCGACCCGGGCGGTGACGCGCCCGTCGCGCATCGAGAGCCGGTCGGGCGTGTAGTGCAGGAGCGTGTGGCCGCGGCTCTGAGCCTCCAGCAGCAGCGCGAAGGTGGTGTCGCCGGCGATGCGGATCGCCTGGATCGGGTCCATCTGGACCGCGACGGTGAGGGCCATGTCGGGGGTATCTCCGGTCGCCCGGGTTATCGGGCGGCCCGCGCCCGATGGCAACGGCCCGGGACGAAGGAGGGCCCCGCGCGCAGCGGGTGCGGCGGGGCCCCAAGTCGAGGGAGGAAACGCCCATGAGGGCCTGGGAGGGCATCGCAAGTCGCGTGCCAACGCAGCGAGCGACGCCGATCGGGGTCTCGCCGGCCAAGTGACCGTCGCCGGCCAAGTGCCCCCCGTCGGCCAAATGACCGCGGCTGCGCCTGGGGCGGGCGGAACGAGCGTGCGGGGCGGAACGCCTGACGCACGGCCGGGCAACGCCGGGGGGCCCGGACCCGTTCCTCAAAAACTCCGGGCGAGTATCATCGACCCGATTGCGGGTCGCGATCCCGGCTCTCGGTATCGCCGGCCTCGGGATCGCGGCCCGGCCAGTCGACGATGCGGTCCGGCAGCTCCTCGGTCTCGAACTCCTCCTCGGTGCCGCTGACGCGCCCGCGGACCGAGATGCCGGCCTCGTGCACGGTCGCGCGGGTTCCCGAGACGAGCGGGTGCCACCAGGGCAGGTCGTGCCCGTCGCGCACCAGGCGGTAGCCGCAGGTCGGCGGCAGCCACGGCAGGCTGCGCACCGCCTCGGGCGTCAGGCGGACGCAGTCGGGCACCTTGCGCTGGCGCCGCGCGTAGTCGCGGCAGCGGCAGGTGCCGGCGTCGAGCAGCGTGCAGCCGATGTCGGTGTAGTGGATCTCGCCCGAATCCTCGTCCTCGAGCTTGAGCAGGCAGCAGCGGCCGCAGCCGTCGCACAGGCTCTCCCATTCCTGCAGAGTCATCGCCTCCAGGGTCTTCTCGCGCCAGAACGGGGTCGCGGCCTTGAGGGAGACGGGCGGGCGCGGGGTCTTGCTGCGGGCTTTGGCCACGGGTGCTTCAGGCCTTCGGGGCGCCGGATCGGCGGCGCCTGTGAGGGATCGACGGGCGGGAATGCCCTTACCCTGTGCCGCGGGCGGGGGCCGGGGGCAAGCGCGGCCGGCGGCGCCTGCGCAATCCTGCGACGTCGTGTCGGTGCGCGGGCGCCCCATATAGGCCGCGGAGGCCTGCGACGGCCGCACCGCCTCGCGCTACGATGCGAGGTTTGCTAGACCCGACATCGCGCCACCCGAGGACCCGCCGCAGTGCCCGACGATCGGCCCGAGACCCCGCCCACCGACCGGCCGACCCGGCTCCGGACCCGCCTGTCGCGCGGGATGCTCGGCTTCGACGCCTGGCTGAACGACGGCCTCTACAGCGGCGGCCGCTCCTTCGGCGAGGCCTATGGCCGGTTCTCCGAGGGCGTCCAGCGGCGCTTCCGCACCCGGGGCGCCAAGCGCGTCGCCCTCGACCTCGCGAGCGAGGCGGTGACGCTCGGGCTCGCCGGCGGCGTGGTGATGCTGACCCTCGCCCAGCCCGCCTTCAACCAGACCAGCGAGAACTGGCTGAAGGCCCCGGACCTCGCCGTGACCTTCCTCGACCGCTACGGCACCGAGGTCGGGCGGCGCGGCATCAAGCACGACGACTCGCTGCGCATCGACGAGTTTCCCGACATCCTGATCAAGGCGCTGATCTCGACCGAGGACCGGCGCTTCTACGAGCATTGGGGCATCGACCCGATCGGGACGCTGCGCGCCGTCACGGTGAATGCGCGGGGCGGTGGCCACGTCCAGGGCGGCTCGTCGCTGACCCAGCAGCTCGCCAAGAACCTGTTCCTGTCGAACGAGCGCTCGCTCGAGCGCAAGGTCAACGAGGCGTTCCTGGCGCTCTGGCTCGAATGCCACCTGACCAAGAACGAGATCCTGAAGCTCTACCTCGACCGCGCCTACATGGGCGGCGGCACCTTCGGGGCGGCGGCGGCGGCGGATTACTATTTCGGCAAGAACCTCAAGGACATCACCCTGCCGGAAGCCGCGATGCTGGCCGGCCTGTTCAAGGCGCCGACGAAGTACGCCCCGCACGTCAACCTGCCGGCGGCGCGCGCCCGGGCGGCCGACGTGCTGCACAACATGGTCGAGGCCGGCTACCTGACCGAGGGCCAGATCCAGTCGGCCCTGCGCAACCCGGCGACCCCGGTGACGCGCTCGCGCGACATCAGCGCCGACTACTACCTCGACTGGGCCTTCAACGAGATCAAGAAGCTCGCCGACGAGGGCAAGCTGAAGAAGGAGCGGGTGCTGGTCGTGAAGACCCCGCTCGACCTCGCGATCCAGAAACGGGCCGACCAGGCGGTGGAGAACGTGCTGCGCCAGTTCGGCGACGCCTTCGACGTCGAGCAGGCGGCCCTCGTGACCATGGACCCGGACGGGGCGGTGCGGGCGATGGTCGGCGGGGCCGATTACGGCCAGAGCCAGTTCAACCGCGCCACCGACGCGCTGCGCCAGCCCGGCTCGTCGTTCAAGCCCTACGTCTACGCGGCGGCGCTCGCCACCGGGCAGTGGCGGCCCGAGAGCAAGGTGGTCGACCGGCCAGTCTGCATCGGCAACTGGTGCCCGGCGAATTACGGCCGCTCCTTCGCCGGCACGGTGCCGCTCTGGGTCGCGGTGGCGAAATCGATCAACACCATCCCGGTGCAGTTCTCGATCGCCATGGGCAAGCAGCTCGGCGAGACCCACGACGCCCGCGCGGCCAAGCTCGGCCGGGCCAAGATCATCGCGCTCGCCCACAAGATGGGCGTCACCTCGAACCTCGTCGATTCGGTCTCGCTGCCGATCGGCTCGGCCGAGGTGACCGTGCTCGACCAGGCCGCCGGCTACTCGGTCTTCGCCAACGGCGGCCGGCAGGCCAGGCCCTACGCGGCGACCGAGATCCGCACCGGCGCCGGCGAGGTGATCTACCGCCACGACACCAGCGAGGCGCCCCCCGAGCAGGTGCTCTCGACCCGCGTCGTCGCCGACATGAACTTCATGCTCAACAAGGTCGTCGACGAGGGCACCGGCCGCAAGGCGGCGATCGAGGGGGTTCGCACCGCCGGCAAGTCGGGCACCACCAACGCCTACCGCGACGCCTGGTTCGTCGGCTTCACCGGCAACCTCGTGACCGCGGTCTGGTACGGCAACGACGACCATTCCTCGACCAAGAACCTCACCGGCGGCTCGCTGCCGGCGATCACCTTCCACGAGGTGATGGCCCCGGCCCACCAGGGCATCGAGATCAAGCCCCTGCCGGGCTTCGAGTCCGACAAGGCCGGCGCCCGGACCGCGCAGGGCCCCGCCCCGACCGCGCCGCCCCCCGGGGCACCGGCCGGCGCCCTGTCGCGCCGCTCCTTCGAGGTGCTGGGGGGCCTCGGCCACCTGTTCCGCTCGGTCGAGAGCCCGGTGCCGGGGCGGGCGGCGTTCAATGCGGTCGGCGGGCAGGTCGGGGTGCCGTGAGGCCTGCCCCTGGCCCCTGGACATCACAACCTTGGATTTTCGCAGTCTCCCGTCGGTGGAGTTCGCGCCAAAGCAAGGACATGCGATCCGCCGAGCGGTCTCAGCCATGCAGCCATGGCGGGCGGCCGGGAACGGCGACAGATGGACTTGCGCCGTGCAATCCCGAGACCGAATCCTCGGATAAGCCGGCAGGGCGATCAGACCCTCTCTCACGTCATCCGGCCGCACGCGGTTACGGAAGCAATCCGGCCCTCACGGCATCGACCTGCCACCCGGCTTGTCGAGACGACGGCACGATACCGCAGTGGCGTCGAGCTGGACCCGTTCGATCGCGTTGACGGGCCGGACGCTTTCGCGTCGTAGTGAAGGCACAAGGGTAGGAGGGTTGATATCGGCAGCCCCTTCATTCTAAATGCCGATCGATTTTGGGGGACGTGGTATGCGCATTGTAGCGGTCAGCCGAATATTAGACGAAGCTGATATTATTGAGGCTTTCCTGCGACATACCGCAACATTCGTTGACCATCATGTTGTTCTCGATAACGGCAGCCGGGATGGTACGCTGGAAATAATGAAAAATCTTCACAATGAAGGTTTGAATTTATCGATTTATAGCACGAATTCCATTTGTTTTTCGGAAAGAAATCTCAATAACTGGCTCTTTAACGAAGCTCTCGACAATCATGGCGCCGATTGGGTCGCCTGCCTGGATGGTGACGAATTCTACGACGACTCTCGCTTGGCTGGAGGATTGTCGAGCTATCTAAGAGATCTAGACTCCTCTCAGAGCCACGTTGTTGCCGTTCAAGCACCATGGGTTCATTATAATTATACACGCACCGACAAAACATCGGAAAATCTTGTACCGAGACGGATGGTCCATCGGAACAAAGATTACCATGACTTCAAGGTTCTCGTCAGCAAACGTCTGCGCGATGTAGGCGGGCTGATCTCCGAAGGCCAGCACGTCGTCATCCTTCCCGACGGGAGCGGAGGCGCCATTAAAATTGAACCTAATTTGTGGATCTGCCATTTCGGCGAGAGAGGCCCAGCGCAATACGTCACGAAAGTCGTCCGCGGCTGGTCGAAGGTGCTGGCCGCCGGCCCCGATATGGTACAACAGGGATTCTCCGCGCATTACAGGGGGCCCTTTGAAACGATACGCGATCGCCCACAGGACCTGCTGCGTTCGGAGTGGTTCCTGACCCGGAAGAACGAAGGGTCACATCTCGTCCACGATCCGATGCGCTACCGAGGCGGCGAGCTGAGATATACCCCAGCCAACGACCCCGAGATGAGCGCTGTGAAAGCGCTGGTCGGTCATCTGAGCGAGCTCTCCTCGCGATACGGGCAAATGATTCAGGCGGTGCCCGAAGCGCGATCTTACTCGGAAGCCATCGAGACACGTATCACCAAACTCACCTAACGAAATTACATGGCGAGAGCCGGCTTGCGGTGCAGGCCGGCAGCCTGCCTCTTCGTCACTCGATCCAGCCAACGCCTTAGGCGTTCGACGACATGGTCCGAATCATCGATGTTCGACATCGAAACGGTCGCTGCATGGACGGATACGGTAGCGCCAGCGGTCTGATTGCCGCGCGACACTCCATCGGAGGACCGAGATGCCGGCATATGGACGCGCCGAAGCCGAGCGAGTATCGTTGCGTCCATCAACTCGGCGAACGAATAGGCAGATTAGATGCCGTTTATGTACTGGACAAGCAACGAGGTGAGCACGGCGCCGGCCGCGGCGGCCTGGAGAGAAATTTTTCCTGAGTTCAGAGTTTTTACTGACGAAGATGTCATCCCGCTGCTTCCTCAAAATTTTGTCCAAATTTATAAATTAATTAGACTTCCGTCGGCAAAATCGGATATTGCTCGCTTAATTTTACTGCGTGAGTTCGGCGGTTTTTACCTCGACGCGCATATGGGACCTACAGCTCCAAGTGATCTTCTCGTAACACTTGATAAAATTTTCGAATATAACGTTATATTATTTGGCAAGGGATGGTTGATACAAAAGCCGACCGATTTTGATTTAATGAATGGCGCCATCGCTGCAAGGAAACACGCCCCTGAACTCGATCCTCTCATCAACCGAATTATCGACAACATTGAGCATCAATGGCAGAAAGAACAGAGCACCCCTGATTATGTTCCGTACAGTCTGTTCGGCCTGACTGGAACTTATACATTTCTGCAGTCTTTCTTTGAAGAAACAGAATCTCGCCCCAAGCTAAAACCTGAATTTGAGAAAACAATATTTTTGCACTTCATGAAAGATAATCGTCAATCCGGATTCGAAATTGCGTCCCACTACAGCTATCGCAAACCCGGAGGGCACTGGAGTGAACGCCAAACGCACGAGAGATTCTTTTTAAAATAATTATCTTAGATTCCAGAACCGGCCCGACCTGTGAGCATCAGCAAGCCGGTCAGGCAGACGCCCTCGATTGCCCCCGATACCTCCACCACGCATCGAACGTGAGGCACGAACCCCAGAACGGTCAGGCAGCACGCATCGCGGAATGCGAGGGCTTCGCTTAGCAGCACGATCAGCCTCGTGCGGCTTTCGATTCTGCGATGCCTCCGCAAAATACCCGTTCGGCCCCGGCCCGACCTGGGCTAGACACGCCCCACGATGCCGACCGAGACACTCGTCCCTCCGCCCCCCGGGCGCGCCGCGTCCCGCCGGCCCCTGCCCCGCCTCCTGCGGCGGCTCGCGCGCCCGCGCCGGCTCGGGACCGTGGGGCTCGTGCTCTACGCCCTCGGCCTCGGGGCGGTCCTGGGGCTGGCCTCCGCCAACTGGGCGACGCGGGGGCGCTACCCGTTCGGGGGCGTCGCCCTCAACGCCTGGACCGCCTGGCCGAAGATCGGCTCGCGCGACGCCGACCCCTACGTGCGGGCGATCCATGCCCGCACCGGCGAGATCCCGCTGGCGCTCGGCGAGGGGCTGCTCCTCACGGCGATCACCGACGATGCCGGGCGGCGGCTCGATCCGTCCTGCCGCTACCGCATCGCCGGCGCCACCCCGCCGGCGCGGGCCTGGACCCTGACGGTGGAGAGCAGCCGCCGCCCGAAGCCCGCCCCTCGAGCCGGCGCCGCCCCGCCGCCGCGCACCGGCTTCACCTCGACCGAGGTGCTGCGCGACCGCGACGGGCGCTTCGCCGTCGCCCTGAGCCCGACCGTGCAGCCCGGCAACTGGCTGCCGATGCCGGCGGGCGAGGGCTCGGTCCGGCTGGTGCTGCGCCTCTACGACACGCCGGTGGCGGCGAGCACGGGCGTGCTCGAGCGCGAGGGCGTACCCTCGATCACCCGGGAGGATTGCCCGTGACGCCGCTCGGCCGCTTCCTCCTCGCCACCCTGTGCGGGCTCGTGCTCGCCGGGCTCGTCCACGTCGCGACGGTGCTGGCGATCCCCTACCTCGCCACCGGCGACGCCTTCGCCCGCTCGCGCGCCACGCTCGCCAACGACACCTCGGTGCTGGTCCACGCTGCCGAGACCGGCGGTCCCGTCGAGCCGGCCGAAGGCTGGCTGCGGCGGCAGGACCCGGCGGCGGCGGTAGGCGTCTGCGCCTACGACCTCGACGACGGCCCGGTGCGGATCACCGCCGAGACCGGGCCGCTCCTCGAGACGATCGCGCTGCACGGGCGCAACGGCGCCTACTACGCCATCACCGACCAGGCCGCCCTGCGCGGCACCGTCGAGCTCGTCGTCATGACCAAGCGCCAGTTCGACGAGGCGCTCGCCACCGCCGACGAGGACGAGCGCAACCGCGACGTGCGCATCGTCGCGCCGAGCCGCGAGGGCTTCGTCAGCGTGCGGGTGCTCGCCGGCCTGCCGAGCCAGCAGGCCCAGGCCAACGAGGCCGCCCGCTCGGTCTCCTGCACCATCGACGGGCCGGACGAGTAGGGGACACCCCCGACCCCTTACCCCTTGCGCACCAGCACCGCCTCGCCGGGCCCCGGCGGGACGAGGCCGCAGCGGATCTCGGCATCGGCCGGCAGCAGCGGCGCGAGCAGGGTGCGGCGCGAATCGAGGAAGGCCAGCGCCCGTTCGCTCGCCACCGCCTCCTCCTCGGGGGCGGCCACCAGCAGGTGCTCGAGGGCGTAGCGGTAGGAGGCGGAGCGCGCCCCGGTCTCCAGGCGCACCCAGGCGATGAGGCAGCGGTTCTCGGCCACCCGCATCGCGGCGCTGCGCACGTCGCGGTCGTCGAGAGTCGTGATGAAAGGCAGGCTCTGCAGCCGCGTCAGGTCGGCGCGCACCACCCGGGCCGCCGTCTCGGCGAAGGCCGGGATCAGGCGCCCGTCCGCCACCAGGTCGTCGGAGAGGCGCCGGTAGCGCGAGACCGGGGAGCGGAACGGCCCGGCGGTGATCGCCTCGTAATAGGCGGAAGGGTCGGAGAGGCGCCAGCCGACGGGCAGCACCCGGGCGCGGGTGAGGTTGTCGAGGGCGGCCTCGAAGACGCCGCGCTCGCGCGCGGGCATCAGGAAGCGCCAGGCCCGGTCGCGCAGCGCCCGCTCGTCCTCCGTGAAGGGAAACGGCGAGGCCGGCTCGCCGCGCTCGTGGGCGGCGAGCGTGCCGGCGGCGTCGATCAGGCTGTTCCAGGCGGTCGGGGCCGGACGGCCGAAATCGCCCTGCTGGGCGCAGGCCGCCACCAGGGGCAGGGCGAGCAGCAGGGTACGGCCGGGAATCCGGAGATGCAGGGAGCGCGACACGGAGGAGCGCACGGGCTCAGCCCCGGCAGCGCCGCTCCGAGGCGGGGCGGGCCGGCTCGGCGGGATCGGGCAGCCTCTCATAGCGCACTCCCGTGAACAGCAGAATCGTGCCGCGGACCGCATCGGTGTCGGGAAAATCGGCCGGGGCGTCATCGGCCCGGGGCCGGCGCGCCGTCCGGAACGCGATGATGTCCGCCGAGGGACGTCGCTGTAGGCCGACCATGTGTCCTCTCCCGCCTCCGCCTGTCCCTCCGGGACCGCCGCCATTCGCGGCCTCGCGGAATCGACCAAACCACGCGCATGGTTAACGGAATGTTTCCAAAGGGCGTCGCCCGAGGGGGAACGGACCTTGCGGCGTAAACCATCGGTGACCGGAGCGGTGCGTCATCCCCGCTGTCCCCAGGCCGGGGCCGGGGCCGTGCCCGCAGGCTTAAGCGTCGCTTTACGCGAGCCCTCGCATTGTCGGGGTCGCCTTCATGTCCTGCGTACCCGATCGCCCATGGCCCGCTCCGCCGCCGACGCTCCGCCGGACCTCTCCGGCCTCCTCGACCTCGCGCGAGACCGGAGTCTCGACCTGAAACCGGTCCTGCTGCGGGTGCAGACGGACCTGTTCCGCGCGGCACCCGTGCGGGACGTCGCGACGATCAAGGCCTTCGAGGCCCTGGCCTGCGGCCTGATCCCGACGGTGGACGACGCCACCGCCGAGATCGTCGCCCAGAAGCTCGCGCCGCTTCCCGACACGCCCCAGAGCGTGCTGGCGCTGCTCGCCGCCCATGGCGGCGGTGCCCGCGACGCGGTGCTGGCGACGAGCCCGGTCCTGTCGACGACGGTGCTGGACGCGGCCGGCAACGGCCCGGAGCTCGACGCGGTCATCGCGCTGCGCCACGATCTCGGCCGGGCCGTGGTCGAGGACCTGAGCCGGCGCGACGAGCCGGAGGTCGACCTGGCGCTCGCCCGCAACGCGACGGCGCCGCTCGCCGGCCTCGCCCTGGAACGGCTGGTGGAGCGGGCGCGCCGGCGGCCGGACCTCGCCGCCCTGCTGCTCACCCGCGACGACCTGCCGGCGGTCGACCTCGCGCCGCTCTACCTCCAGGCCGGGCCGGAGCGCCGGGCGGCGATCCGCGACGGCGTCGCCGCCCGGGCGGCCCTGCGGCCTCAAGGGCGGGCGGGGATGCGCGCCGCCGGCGCGGCGCTGACCGCCTTCGCCGGCCGCGGCGAGCCGGAGCGGTTCGAGGCGGCGCTCGGCGAGGCCCTCGGCATGCCGGGGGTGAGCTTCCGCGCCACCGAGCCCGAGCGGCGCGACCTGCTGGCGCTGGCGCTGCGCGCAGCCGACCTCGCGGAGGAGGAGGCGGTGTTCATCTTCCTGCGCCTCGATCCCTCGATCGCCCGCTCGGTCGAGGCGGTGTTCGCCCTCACCGACCTGTTCCGCGCCATGGACGCGGCCACCGCCCGCGACCTCGTCGCCTCGATCCTCGGCAGCGAGCCGGCGGCGCGCGGCGCCACGCCCGAGCAGCACCGCCCGGCCCACGGCCCGGCCTCGCCGCGCCTGCGCCCGGCCGCCGCCCCGGCCCTGCGCCCGGCCCTGCCGGAACGGACCCGCAAGACCCGATAGGGTCCCGGACCCGCAAGACTCGGTAGGGTCCCACACTCGCAAGACCCGGCAGGGTCGCGGAAGCGCGACGGTTTCCCCTCGGTCGCGAAATCGGCTAGGCACGGCGTCCCGGGCGCCGCGCCGCCTTGCTCGACGGGCCGGCCGCGCCGCGGGACAACGAGAAACGTCTCGGGAGAGCCTCGTGAGTGCCAGCCTGCCGGTCGCCCTGCCCGATATCGGCGACTTCAAGGACGTTCCGGTGGTCGAGATCCTGGTCAAGCCGGGGGACCGGATCGCCGTCGACGACCTGCTGATCAGCATCGAATCCGACAAGGCCACCATGGAGGTGCCCTCGCCGGTGGCGGGCGTGGTGGCGGAGATCCTGGTGGCCCCCGGCACCCGGGTGTCGCAGGGCACGCCGATCCTGATGGTCGACACCTCCGGCGAGAGCGCCGCGCCCCAGGCCGCTCCTGCGAACCCCGCCCCTGCGGCCCAGGCGGCACCGCAAGCCGCCCCCGCGGCCCAGGCCGCCCCGGCGCCCGCGCTTCCCACCTCGTCCGACGCCCACGCCACGCCCTCGGTGCGCGCCTATGCGCGAGAGCTCGGCGTCGACCTCGCCGGCATCCCCGGCACCGGCCCGCAGGGACGCATCCTGCGCGAGGACGTGCTGGCCTTCGTGCGCGGCCAGATGGCCCCCGCCTCGCCCCGGGCGGTCCCCTCCCCCGCCGCGGCGCCGGCGGCGAGCCCCGCGCCGGCCTCCGGGATCGGCGCCGGGCTGCCGGCCTGGCCGCAGGTCGACCACGCCAAGTTCGGCCCGGTGCGGCGCGAGTCCCTTTCGCGCATCCAGCAGATCTCCGGCCAGGCGCTGACCCGCAACTGGCTGACGATCCCGCACGTCACCAATTTCGACCATGCCGACGTCACCGAGACCGAGGCCCTGCGGCGCGAGCTGAACGGGGCCGGCCGGCCGGGCGCCCACAAGGTCACCATGGTGGCGATCCTGATCAAGGCGGCCGCCGCGTCGCTCCGGGCCCATCCGCGCTTCAACGCCGCGCTCGACGGCGACGCCCTGATCCTGAAGGACTCCGTCCATGTCGGCTTCGCGGTCGACACGCCGCGGGGCCTGCTGGTGCCGGTGGTGCGCGACTGCGACCGCAAGGGCCTCGTCGAGATCGCCCAGGAGATGGGTGAGCTCGCCGAGCAGGCGCGGTCCGGCACGCTCCCGCCCGCGGCGATGCAGGGCGGCGGCTTCTCGGTCTCCTCCCTCGGCGGCATCGGCGGCGACGGCTTCACGCCGATCATCAACGCGCCCGAGGTGGCGATTCTCGGCGCGGCGCGCTCGCGCATCGAGCCGGTCTGGGACGGCAGCGCCTTCCAGCCGCGGCTGATCCTGCCCCTGAGCCTGTCCTGGGACCACCGGGCGGTGGACGGCGCCGCGGCGGCGCGCTTCCTCTCCCACCTCGCCGCGGTGCTCACCGACCTGCGCCGGGGCGCGCTGTGATCCGGCCGGCCGCCGAGGCCGACCACCCGGCCCTCGCGCGACTGTTCGAGGAGATGCAGGCCTATTACGGCGTGCCCTGCCCGCCGGGCGCCGCGATCGCGGCGTCGCTGGCCGGGCGCCCGGCCGGGACCGAGATCCTGGTGGCGGACGCGGGCGCGGCGCTCGCCGGCTTCGCGGCGTTCTCGGCGATCTATCCCGGCCCGGGCCTCGCCGGCGGCCTCTTTCTGAAGGAGCTGTTCGTCGGCGCTCCCCACCGCGGCGGCGGCCACGGCCGCGCCCTGATGCGGGCGGTGGCGGCGCAGGCCCTCGCCCGCGGGCTCGCGCGCGTGGACTGGACGGCGGATGCCGGCCAGCCCCGGCTGCTCGCCTTCTACGAGGCGCTCGGCGGAGCGCAAAAGCCCGACAAGGTGTTCTTCCGGCTCGACGGCGCGGCGCTGGCCGCGCTCGGCGGGTGATCCCGCCTCACACCCCGAACCGCAGCCCCTCGCGCTCGTAATCCTCCTTCACGCATTGCAGGATCAGCCCGATCTCCGGCGAGGGATCGTTCTTGCGGTAGCTCATGATGACCGGGATCAGCGCCCGCTCCTCGTCGAGAGGCCGGTAGGCGACGCCGTCGCGGCGCAGGCGCTCGATCGAGGCGGGGACGACGCAGACCCCGGCTTCCGCGGCGACGAGGCCGAGCGCGGTCTGGAGCTCGCGCACCTCGTGGATCACCGGCGGGCGCACGCCGTGCTCGCGAAACAGCGCCAGGATGCGGTCGGCGTTGTTGGGCCGCGCGCTCTTCGGGTAGAGGATCAGCGCCGTGTCGGCGAGGTCGCGGAGCTTCAGGGCGCCCGGCGGGCGGGCGGCGTCCCAGGCCATCGGCACGGCGACGATCAGGCGCTCGTTGCGCAGGAGGACGCGCTCGATCGCCGGGTCCTCGATCTCGACCCGGCCGAAGCCGACATCGATGCGGCCCTCCTTCAGCGCCGCGATCTGCTCGAGGGTCAGCAATTCGAGCAGCGTCATGTCGACGTCCGGGCGCTTCATCCGGTAGCCGCGCAGGATCTCGGGCAGGCGCCCGTAGAGCGTCGAGGCGACGAAGCCGATGCGGAAGCTGTTGCGCTCGGCGACGCGCAGGCGCCGGCCGGTCTCGCGCAGGTCGTCGACCCGCTCCAGGATCTGCAGCGCCTGCTCGTAGATCACCCGGCCCGGCTCGGTCAGCCGCACCGGCCGCGAGCCGCGCTCGATCAGCGCCAGGCCAAACTCCTCCTCGAATTGCTGGACCTGCTTGCTGAGCGCTGGCTGGGCGACGTGCATCGCCTCCGCGGCGCGGGTGAAGCTCTGCTCGCGCGCGACGGCCACGAAGTAGCGCAGGTGGCGCAGCTCCACTCATTCCTCCCCGATTATTCCCGCCCGATCATTCCTGCCAGGAATGGTTTTGTTCCCAATCGGTCTTGGACCTGCTTATGCCGGTTCCTTAGAACCGGAAAAAGAGGAAACGCTCAGGGCGCCAGCGCGGCTCGGGACGGGGCAGTCCCCGCGAGACCACGCCACCCTGCGCAAGACGAGAGCGAGATCCGATCCGGCCCGCACGGCGCGTGGACCGGCAACGATCCTCCTCGTCTCAAGAACAGCCGGCGCGGCAGGGAGAGCATCATGCTGGACGATCTGCATCAGGTGGTCGAGAGCGCGGTCGAGGAGAACCCGGAGACCGGCACGTATCGCTGCCGGCGGGACATCTTCACCGATCCGGCCATCTTCGAATTGGAGATGCAGCACATCTTCGAGGGCAACTGGATCTACCTGGCCCACGAGAGCCAGATCCCGAACCCGAATGACTACTTCACCACCTTCATGGGCCGCCAGCCGGTGGTGATCACCCGCAGCCGCAAGGGCGAGCTGCAGGCCTTCGTCAATGCCTGCAGCCACCGCGGCGCGATGGTGTGCCGGCACAAGCGCGGCAACAAGGCGACCTTCACCTGCCCGTTCCACGGCTGGACCTTCAGCAACGGCGGCAAGCTCCTGAAGGTCAAGGATCCGGAGAATGCCGGCTACCCCGAGAGCTTCAACCGCGACGGCTCGCACGACCTGACCAAGGTGGCGCGGTTCGAGAACTACCGCGGCTTCCTGTTCGGCAGCCTCAACCCCGACGTGAAGCCGCTGACCGAGCATCTGGGCCAAGCGACGCGGATCATCGACATGATCGTCGACCAGTCGCCGGACGGGCTCGAGGTCCTGCGCGGCGCCTCGACCTACGTCTTCGACGGCAACTGGAAGCTCCAGACCGAGAACGGCGCCGACGGCTACCACGTCAGCGCGACGCACTGGAACTACGCCGCCACCACCAGCCGGCGCAAGGAATCGCACGTGGTCGACAAGACCCGCGCCATGGATGCGGGCGGCTGGGCGAAGCAGGGCGGCGGCTTCTACTCGTTCGAGCACGGCCACCTCCTGCTCTGGACCACCTGGGCCAACCCGGAGGACCGGCCGAACTGGGACCGGCGGGCGGAGCTGGCCGACCAGCACGGCCAGGCGATGGCCGACTGGATGATCAACCGCTCGCGCAATCTCTGCCTCTATCCGAACGTCTACCTGATGGACCAGTTCTCGTCGCAGATCCGGACCTACCGGCCGATCGCCGTCGATAAGACCGAGGTGACGATCTACTGCATCGCGCCGAAGGGCGAGGCGCCGGACGCCCGGGCCCGGCGCATCCGCCAGTACGAGGACTTCTTCAACGCCAGCGGCATGGCGACCCCCGACGACCTGGAGGAGTTCCGCGCCTGCCAGATCGGCTATCGCGGCCGCGCGGCGCAGTGGAACGACCTCTGCCGCGGCGCCACCCACTGGATCGAGGGGGCGGACGAGGGCGCGCGGGCGATCGGGCTGGAGCCGCTGCTCAGCGGCGCCAAGACCGAGGACGAGGGCCTGTTCGCGATCCAGCACCGCTACTGGATGGACACGATGCGGCGGCACCTGCCGTAGCGCACCGC
>NZ_LWHQ01000004.1 GCF_001653715.1 Methylobacterium platani | reverse complement strand
AGACAGGCGGACGCTTCGCGACGTGTCATGCTGGATCCCGGATCTTCTTCCGCTGACGCTTCAGTCGTCCGGGAAAGGGGGTCGGCCAACGATGGGCCGCGAGGCCGACCGCTGGGCCACGGAGCTCGTGTCGTGTACCGTGTGGCCTGCCAACGCAAGTCTGCTTAGCCCAGGCGTGCGCCGCGGCCAGCCGTGGCGCCGGCCCGGGCGATCGGGCATGGTGCGGTCCCGATTCAAGGACCCCGCACCCCGTGACCACCGATCCCCGCTCGCACGGCCTCTGGGCGAGGACCGCCCCGCCCGCACCCGACGCGCCGCCGCTGCGGAGCGACGCGACCGTCGACGTGGCGGTGGTGGGGGCCGGCTATACCGGCCTCTCGGCGGCGCTCCACCTCGCCAAGGCGGGCGCCCGGGTCGCGGTGCTGGAGGGCGAGACGGTCGGGTTCGGCGGCTCGGGGCGCAATGTCGGCCTCGTCAATGCGGGGCTGTGGGTGAAGCCCGACCTCGTGCCGGCCGCCCTCGGCCCGGAGCGCGGCGAGCGGCTGCTGTCGCTGCTCGGCACCGCGCCGCGGCGCGTCTTCGACCTGATCGCCGAGCACGCCATCGCCTGCGAGGCGCAAGACACCGGCACGCTGCACTGCGCGGTCGGGGCGAAGGGCCTGTCGGACCTCGCGGACCGGGCCCGGCAGTGGCAGGCCCGCGGGGCGCCGGTCCGCCTCCTCGACGCGGCGGAGACCGCCCGGGCCACCGGCGCGCGGGCCTACGCGGGCGCGCTCCTCGACGAGCGCGCCGGCACGATCCAGCCGCTCGCCTACGCGCGCGGCCTCGCCCGCGCGGCGCTGGCGGCCGGCGCGGCGATCCATGCCGGCAGCCCGGTCCTCGGCGTCGCCGAGGCGGGCACGCGCTGGCGCCTGACCACCCCGGGCGGCCGCGTCGATGCCGATTGGGTCGTCGTCGCCACCAACGCCTACACGCGGGCGCCGTGGCCGGAGATCCGGGCCGAGATCGCCCACCTGCCCTACTTCAACATCGCGACCGCGCCGCTCTCCGACAACCTGCGCGGCACGATCCTGCCCGGGCGCCAGGGCGCCTGGGACACGAAGCCGGTGCTGACCTCGTTCCGTCTCGACGCCGCCGGCCGCCTCGTCCTCGGCAGCGTCGGGGCTTTGCGCGGCACCGGCGCCGCGGTGCACCGGGCCTGGGCGCGACGCACCCTGAAGGCGCTGTTTCCCCAGGCCGGCGACGTGCCGTTCGAGGCCGAGTGGTACGGCCGGATCGGCATGACGGCCGATGCCCTGCCGCGCTTCCACCGCCTAGCCCGCAACGTCGTGGGGTTCAGCGGCTATAACGGCCGCGGCATCGCGCCCGGCACCGCCTTCGGCGGCGTGCTCGCCGACCTCGTCGCCGGCCGGATCACCGAAGACGCGCTGCCGCTGCCGGTCACGGCGCCGGTGCCGATCGGCTTCCGGGCCGTGCGGGAACTCGCCTACGAGGCCGGGGCGCAGGCGGTGCATCTCGCCGAGGCGCGGTTTCCGGGGCGCGCCGTGCCGTAGGGGCAGACCGGGACGGGTGGCGTTCCTGCATCGTCTTGATGACCTCCCGGTCGTCATCCCGGGCCCGCGCAGCGGAACCGGGGATCCATGACCGCTGACGTCGACGAAGCAATCGGAAGGCGGTCCCCTCCGCTCTGCATCGTCCGCGGTGCCGAATGTCGGGTTCCCGGCCACGGCACGTCCCGGACGACGTCGCGTGTCACGCGCGACCTCGCGCTCATCCTGCCTCGATTTCCGCGTCGCCCGGTGAACATTGCCTCCTCCGGCAGGGGACGCGACGGCACACTTGCGTGGATTAAACCGCGGCCGCCCGCGTGGCTCTTCCCTCTGGCCCGCCACGTGCTAAGCGCGACCGCGGGGAGACGCCCGAGAAGGAGTTTGTCACGATGCTGTCGCGCCGATCGCTCGCAGGCCTGTTCGGGGCCGCCCCCCTCGTGGCGGGAGCCGCCGCCTCCCTGATCGCCGCTCCCGCGGTCGCGCAGGACGCGACCGAGAGCGCCTTCGACCGGATCCGGCGCACCAGGAAGCTGCGCACCGCGGCGGTGGCCGGCGGGGCGCCGTACTATCAGAAGGACATCGCCACCGGGCAGTGGCGCGGCTTCTACGTCGACATGGCGAAGGCGCTCGCCGCCGAGCTCGAGGCCGAGCTGGAGCTGTCCGAGACCACCTGGGGCAACTCGGTGCTCGACCTCCAGGCCAACAAGATCGACATGTTCTTCGGCCTCAACCCGACCCCGAAGCGGGCCCTGGTGGTCGATTTCTCGGTCCCGGTCTTCAGCAACGCCTTCACGGTGATCGCCAAGAAGGGCTTTGCGGCGAAGACCTGGGCCGAGCTGAACAACCCGGACGTCAAGCTCGCGGTCGATGTCGGCTCCTCGCACGACGCGGTGGTGACAAGGCTGTGCCCGAAGGCGCAGATCGTGCGCTTCAAGTCCGCCGACGAGGCGACGCTGGCGCTCTCGACCGGACGGGTCGACGCGCAGTGCCTGATCCTGATGCTGGCGCTGACCGTGCTGAAGAAGAACCCGGCGCTGGGCCAGCTCGTGGTGCCGAACCCGGTCTTCGCCACCACCTCGAATGCCGGGTTCCGGCGCGAGCGCGACAAGACGCTGCGCGATTTCGTCAACACCTGGATCGACTACAACAAGGGCCTCGGCTTCATCCGCCAGACCATCGTGTCGAACATGGAGCTCGTCGGCGTCACCGAGGCCGACATGCCGGCCGGCGTCTCGCTGTGAGCCGCCGGGGGCGCGACGCGGCCGGATGGGATCGGGTCTGAGATGTATACCTGGGATTTCGGCTCGCTCTGGACCTACCGCTGGCTGTTCGTCCAGGGGCTCGGCGTCACCGCGGCCTTCACGGTCGCGATCGTGCTGATCGGGCTCCTGGTCGGGCTGGCGGCCGGCCTCGCCAAGCTGTCGCGCTTCGCGCCCCTGCGCTGGCTCGCCAACGCCTACATCGAGGTCTTCCGCTGCACCCCGCTCCTGGTGCAGCTGGTGTGGTTCTACTACGCCCTGCCGATCCTGTCGGGCATCGAGATCTCGGCGATCGGCGCGTCGGTGCTGGCGCTGTCGCTCTACGGCGGCTCGTTCTACGCCGAGATCATCCGCGGCGGCATCGTGTCGATCGACCGCGGCCAGGGCGAGGCGGCGGCGGCCCTCGGCATGACCCCGGCCCAGAGCCTGCGCCGGATCATCCTGCCCCAGGCGCTCAAGCGCATGGTGCCGCCGCTGATGAACCAGTCGATCATCCAGTTCAAGAACACCTCGCTGGTCTCGGTGCTGGCGGTGCCGGACCTGCTCTACCAGGGCCAGGTCGCGGCCCACGACAGTTACCGGCCGCTCGAGATCTACACCCTCGTGGCGGTCCTCTACTTCGCGGCTTTGTACCCGCTCACCTGGATCGTGCGCCGGGGCGAGAAGCGCCTCGCCACCAGCGATTGAGTCCCGACATGGCAGAGACATCCGGCCCTCCCTCCGGCCCCGCGCCGAAGATCGCGATCGCGCATCTCGCCAAGAGCTTCGGCGGCCACGCGGTGCTCAAGGACGTGTCGCTGACCGTCCCGGCGGGCGGCGTGGTGGCGTTGATCGGGCCGTCGGGCTCGGGCAAGTCGACGCTGCTGCGCTGCATCAACCTCCTGGTGGTGCCGGATGCCGGCGAGGTCCGGGTCGGGGGCGACGCCTTCCGGTTCGGCCCCGGCGCGAGGCTGCCTGGGACCAAGGCCCTGGCGCGGTTCCGCGCCGGGACCGGCATGGTGTTCCAGCACTTCAACCTGTTTCCGCACCTGACCGCGCTGCAGAACGTGATGGAGGGGCCGGTCACGGTGCGGCGGCGGCCGAAGGCCGAGGCCGAGGCGCAAGGCCGGGCGCTGCTCGCCAAGGTCGGCCTCGCCGACAAGGCGGAGCAGTATCCGAGCCGCCTCTCCGGCGGGCAGAAGCAGCGCGTCGCCATCGCCCGCGCGCTCGCCATGGAGCCCGACGTGATGCTGTTCGACGAGGCGACCTCGGCCCTCGACCCGGAACTCGTCGGCGAGGTCCTCGGCGTGATGCGGGCGCTCGCCGCCGACGGCATGACCATGGTGATCGTCACCCACGAGATCGCCTTCGCCCGCGAGGTCGCCGACCGGGTGGTGTTCCTGCGCGACGGCGTCGTGGTCGAGGAAGGCCCGGCCCGCAGCCTGATCGACGCGCCGCGGCACCCCGACACCCGGGCCTTCCTGGCCCATTTCCACCGCCGCGGCGAGGCGGCCGCCCCATGAGCCGGGGCACCGCGACCCGGGTGACCCTGGTGACGGGGGCGGGCAGCGGCATCGGCCGGGCCACGGCGCTCGCCCTCGCCGGGCCCGGCCACGGCCTCGTGCTCCATAGCGGCCGCAACGCCGTGGGCCTCGACGCGGTGGCGGACGAGGCCCGCGGGCGGGGTGCCGCGGTCGCGACCTTTCTCGGCGACCTCGCCGACCCGGAGACCGGCCCGCGCGGCGTGCGGCTCGCCGCCGACACCTTCTGGCGCCTCGACGCGGTGGTGGCCGCCGCCGGCAAGGCCCTGCGCGGGGGCGCCCTCGCGCTCGATCCGGCCGACCTCGCGGGCGCGCTCTCCGTCTCGGCCGAGTCGTTCCTGCGCCTCGCGCAGGCCGCCTCGCCGCTGCTGCGGGCGGGCGACGCGCCCCGCCTCGTCGCGGTGTCGTCCTACGTCGCCCATCTCTACCGGGCCGATCTCGGGCTGTTCGCGGCCTCGGCCGCCGGCCGGGCTGCGCTGGAAGCGCTGGTACGCAGCCTCGCCCGCGAGTTCGCCCCGGACGGCGTCACGGTCAACGCCGTGGCGCCGGGCCTGACCCGGAAGGATCCGGGCCGCGGCGGCGCGCTTTCGGACGACGCGATCGCGACGCTCGAAGCCGCCATTCCCCTCGGGCGCCGGGCTGATCCGGCGGAGGTCGCGGGCGTCGTCGCCTTCCTGGCCTCGCCGGCCGCCTCCTACGTCACCGGCCAGGTCGTCCACGTCGATGGAGGGCTCACATGAGCCGGCATGCGATCACCGATCCGCTCGTCGTCGAGCATCTGCGCGTCGTCCTGATCGAGAGCCCGATCCGGATGGCCCGCCGCCAGGGCGTCGGCGACGTCAAGGGCACGGTGAAGCGGGTGCTCCTGCGCCTCACCACCCGCGAGGGCCTCGTCGGCTGGGGCGAGGCCGCCCCCTGGGAGGTGTTCACCGGCACCGCCGAGGGCGCCTTCGCGGCGCTGGACATCTACCTGCGCCCGCTGATCCTCGGCCGGTCGGCGAAGGGCGTGCGGGCGCTCGCCGCCGATCTCGACCGGGCGCTGACGGGACATACCGACGCCAAGGCGGCGGTCGAGATGGCGCTGTTCGACATCCTCGGCCGCGCCGCGGGCCTCCCGGTGGCCGAGCTGCTCGGCGGCCGGGTGCGGGACACGATCCCGCTCTCGTTCTCGATCGCCGACCCGGATTTCGAGGCCGACCTCGCCCGCATGCACGCCATGACGGCTGAAGGCCACCGCCTGTTCAAGGTGAAGACCGGGGTGAAGAGCCACGCCGAGGACTTGCGCCATCTCGAGGCCATGCGGGCGGCCTTCGGCGAGGGCATCGACCTCAGGGTCGATTACAACCAGGCGCTCGCGCCGTTCGGGGCGCTGCGCACCCTGCGCGACGTCGAGGCCTTCCGGCCGACCTTCATCGAGCAGCCGGTGGCCCGCCGCCACCTCGACGCGATGACGGCGCTCACCGCCGCCCTCGACACCCCGATCCTCGCCGACGAGAGCTGCTTCGACGCCGCCGACGCCCTCGAGGTGGTGCGGCGCCGGGCCGCCGACGCGGTCTCGGTCAAGCTGATGAAGTGCGGCGGGATGCTGAAGGCGCAGGCCCTGATGGCGATCGCCGAGACCGCCGGGCTGCCGGGCTACGGCGGCACCCTGTGGGAGGGCGGCATCGCGCTCGCCGCCGGCACCCAGCTCATCGCCGCGACCCCCGGCATCTCCCTCGGCTGCGAGTTCTACATGCCCCACCACGTCCTGACCGAGGACGTGCTGGAGGCGCGCGTCCCGGTCGAGGCCGGCGCGGTCGTGGTGCCGCAGGGGCCGGGGCTCGGGATCGCGGTGAGCGAGGCGGCGATCCGGGAGAACGCGCGGGTGCTGGCGGAGGCGTGAGGGGCGCCCCCGTCACCGCGCGGGGATCGCCCTCACGCCGCCCGGCGCTCCTCCTCCCGCTCGTCCGCCGGCCCGAAGAACTCGTACCGGATCCGGGCCTGCGGTACGCCGGAGCGGGCGAGGCCGGGGACGAGGCTGGCGAGGAACGGTTTAGGTCAGCAGAGCTCGGGGCCGCAGAGCTTGGGGCCGCAGAGACGGTAGGTCGCCTCCGCCGCCGGGGTGTGGGCGACGAGCCGTTCGGGCGTGATGCGGCCGGCGGCGTCGTAATCCGTGCCGAGCCGGTCCGAGGCCGGCGGCGCCTCGCAGACGGTGTGGAGGCGGATCCTCGGCCTTCCGATGCCGGAGGAGACGTCGTCGGAAGAGGCGGCGCGCTGAACGGCCGCCCCGCCTCCTCCTGCCCCGGGCCCGCTCGCCGCGGGCCCCGCCCTACCCGGCCGAGGGCTCCTCCCCGGCGCGCTCGGTCCGGACCCACTCGGTCTGGCGCCGCCCGGCGAAGCGGGCGAGGATCCCGGCCTTACCGAGGACGAGGCGCGGCAGGGCCCACAGGTCCTGCCAGCGCAGGAGGCCGCCGCCCCAGCGCGATGCCGCGAGGCCGAAGGCGAGGCCGAGGACGGCCACACCGGTGCCGGCGATCGCGAGCGGCCAGGGCCCGGCGCCGAGGCCCCATCCCGCGAGGCCGAGCGCCAGGAGCGCGATCTCGACGAGTCCGAGCGTCACCAGGGGCAGCACGCAGAGGTCGAGGGCGATCGCCAGAAGCCGCAGGTCGCCCCGGCGCAGGGCCGCCCGGGCGAGCGCGCCGGCATAGGGCAGGATCAGCGAGAGGTGGCCGTGCTCCCAGCGGGTCTGCTGCGACTGCCGCGCCGCCGCACCGACGGGCAGCACGCTCACCACCAGGGCTTCCGGGCAGAAGCGGGTCGGATGGCCGGCGAGCGCGAGGTCGAGGCCGAGCTTGAGATCCTCGGCCAGATGCCCGCTCGCCAGGGACGGCCCGTTCGCCTGCTCGGCCGGGCCGAGGAGCCGCGCCGGCATCGCGAAGCCGGTGCCGGAGATGTTGCAGGGCCAGCCGAGCCGATGCGCGCCGAGGGGCCGGCCGATCTGCTTGAGCAGCGTCGCGAAGGTCGCGAGGCGCAAGGTGGAGGACGAGGCCTGCGGCGGCGGATCGAGGCGGTAGGCCGCCTGGACCGGCCCGTCGAGGGCGGCGCTGCGGCGCACGAGGCGGTCGAGGTCGGCCGGCGCCACGGCGCAATCGGCGTCGATCACCACGAGGGTCTCGGGCAGGCCGGTCGCGGCGAGGTGCCGGTAGCCGAAATCGAGGGCGTAGCCCTTGCCGCGCCGGGCGGGATCGTGGCGCTCCACCACCTCCGCCCCGGCGGCCCGGGCGGCGGCGGCGGTGGCATCGCCGCAATTGTCGGCCACCACCAGCAGCCGGTCGCCCGGTGCGAGGCCGGCGCGCAAGGTCGCGACCGTGCCGGCGATCAGGGCGGCCTCGTCGTGGGCCGGGACCAGGATCGCGAGCGACGGGCGGCGGCCGGTGACGGGGGTCGGGCGCAAGGGCGGAAGCGACGCCAGCACCTGGGCGGCGAGGACGAGGACCGGGACCGCGCCGGCGAGCGCCAAGGCGCAGAGCAGCAGAGTGAGCAAGACCATCGGGGGAGGAATCCTCGGCGGCGGGATCCGCGGGCAAAGGCTCGGCGGGCAAAGGCTCGGCGGGCAAGGAGGACCGCCCCCGGCCGCGCGGCCGGGGCGGGACGACGCTCAGTAGGCGGCCTGCGAGCGGAAGACCTCGCGCAGGGTCAGGACCAGGATGAGGAGGTCGAGCGCGAGCGACCAGTGCTCGATATAGGCGAGGTCGAGATCGACCCGACGCTGCATCGAGGCGGCGTTCGGCGTCTCGCCGCGGCAGCCCCGCACCTGGGCCCAGCCGGTGATGCCCGGGCGCACCGCGTGCCGCTCGGCGTAGCGGGCGACCGATCCGGCGAACTGCGCGTCGTGCGCAACCGCGTGCGGGCGCGGCCCGACGAGCGACATCGAGCCGAGGAGCACGTTCACCAGCTGGGGCAGCTCGTCGAGGCTGGTGCGGCGCAGGATCCGGCCGAGGCGGGTCACCCGCGGGTCGTCGCGCTGCGCCTGCCGGACCACCGCGCCGTTCTCGCAGCAGGTCATGGTGCGGAACTTCCAGACCCGGAACGGCCGGTTGCCGAGCCCGATGCGGTTCTGGCGGAACAGCACCGGGCCGGGCGAATCCCACTTGATCAGCACCGCGATGGCGAGGATCAGCGGCAGCAGCACGAGGAGGCCGAGGCCGGCGCCGACGAGATCGACGGTGCGCTTGAGCGCCGGCCCGGCCCCGCTCCGGGGCGCGAGCGCCGGCCGGGCCCGGGCGACAGGTGCCGCGCCCGCCTCGGACACCAGCCCCGGAGCGAGCAGAACGGCGAGGCCGCCGCCGCCGGCAGGAGCCGCGCCGGCGAGGCTCGCGCCCGCGAGGCCGGCCCCGGCGAGACTTGCGCCGGCGAGACTTGCACCAGCGAGACTTGCACCGGCGAGACCCGAGCCGGACAGGGCGGCACCGAGGGCACCTTCCCGGTCCTCATCGCCGCCGAGCCCGCCACCCAAGCGGGAGGGGCCGCCACCCACGCGGGATTGCGGTCGTGCTCCACGAGCCATTCGCCGTCTCCACCGTTAACGAGCGGTTAACGATAGGCAGAGCCACAGCCCCGAGGTCAATTTCACCACAATATCACCGAGATATACGCCGCTTACATTTGATCTACCCCCTTCGATCACAGAGCATTTCACCCGGATCGACGAACGTGATGCCGGATCGGAGGAGCAAGGCGCGGGCGGCGGTGTGGCGGCTACCGCTTATTGGGAGGCTGCGCCGCGCCGGCCGACGGCCGAGGCTGGCGCTCTCCTCCGGGACGAGAAGGCTTCAGACCCGCATGCGAGCAGCACAAAGTCTCCCCGCCTCCCTCCGGCGCGGGCTCCTCGTCGGCGCCGGCTGCCTGTCGGCGGGCGCGATGGGCCTGCCGGCCGCCGCGGCCGGTGCGCCCCCGGCCCCGTCCGCCGCCGTTCCCGCTGCCGCCTCCTCGTCCGCGCCCGCATCGTCCGTCGCCGCGGGCCCGGCCGGCTACGCCCTCGGGCCGCTCGACCGCATCCGGCTCCGGGTGTTCGAGTGGCGCGCGAGCCGCGACGAGGTCTTCGCCTGGACGGCGCTCAACGACGAGTTCACCATCGGGGCGGACGGCACCCTGTCGCTGCCGATCATCGGCGACATTCCGGTCGCCGGGCTGCCGACCCGGGAGGTCGGCCGGCTGGTGGGCCGGCGCCTGCGCGACCGCATGGAGCTGGCCGACGCTCCCGACACCGCGGTCGAGATCGCGGCCTACCGGCCGTTCTACATCAGCGGCGCGGTCGACAAGCCGGGGGAGTACGCCTTCCGGCCGGGGCTCACCGTCGGCAAGGCGGTGGCGCTGGCGGGCGGACCGCCGCGGGTGACCGACGGCGGCCTGCTGCGCCTGGAGCGCGACGCGATCACCGCGCGGGGCGAGCTCGCCAGCCTGCAGAAGGATCGCGACCAGCTCACGATCCGCCTCGTGCGCTTCGCCGCCGAGCGCGACGACAAGCCGAAGGTCGAGTTCCCGAAGGACCTCGCCGCGCGCCCGGATCCCGGCCTCCAGGCGCTGATCGAGCGCGAGGTCTCGATCTTCGAGGTCCGCCGCAAGGCGCTGGCGACCCAGGTCGACGCGATCGAGGACCTCAAGCGCTTCCTGCGCCAGCAGATCGACGCGCTCAACGGCCAGCTCGCCACCATCGACACCCAGATCAAGCTGATCGCCACCGAGATCCGCAGCAACGAGCAGCTCGCCGAGCGCGGCCTCGCCACCCAGCAGCGCACCGTCGCGGCCGGCCGCTCGATGGCCCAGATGGAGAGCGAGAAGCTGCGCACCACGACCGACCTGCTGCGCGCCCGCGAGGCGATCTCGCGCGCCGACCTGTCGATCATCGAGATGCGCAGCCGGCGCGCCACCGAGGTCACGGGCGAGATGCGCGACACCCAGCGCCAGCTCGAGCAGCTGAAGCCCCGGATGGAGGTGGCCGAGCGGCTGATCATCGAGGCCGAGGTCTCCGCCCCGCGCTACCTCACCGAGCGCACCCAGGCCCGGCGCGCCAGGCCGACCTACCGCATCACCCGCCAGATCGGCGCGAGCGCGCAGGAGATCGGCGGCGAGGAGAACACCCCCCTGATGCCGGGCGACGCGGTCAGCATCGAGCTGCCCAACGCCGACCTGCCGGCGGTGTCGTGGCCGAGCGCGCCGCGGACCGGGGCGATGACCTCGCTGAACTGACGGACCTCACCCGCGGCGGCGCCACCACGCGACCGCCCGGTGCCACTTGTCCTCGAGCCAGCGGGCCGCGCGCTCCAGCGACGGCTTCATGCCGGGCAGGTCCTCGCTGAGGAGCGCGAGGCCGAGCGGCAGCATCCACAGGCCGAAGACCGGCAGGACCGCCAGGAAGCCGCCGAGGATCAGCAGCAGGGCCGCCGGGATCCGCACCCAGCGGCGGGAGGGCGCCCGCAGCCAAGCGATGGCGTCGCCCACCCGCCGGGGCAGAAGTTCGAGCAGCCGGGCGATCCGGGCGTCCCAGGCCTGCGCCAGCGGGTTCGGAGTCCCGTTCGGATGAGAAGGCATCGCGGTGGGGACGCGCGGGCGCGTCGTGCTGTCGTCGATCATGGCGAGAAACAAAGCGGCAAAGCGCCTCGACGGTTCCCGGGCGCCGGCGCCGGCGAGACCGCGCCGCCACCAGGCCTCGCCCCCGCGAGGCCGCGCCGCCACCAGGCTTCGCCCCTGCGAGGCCGCGCCGCCATCAGGCCTCGCCCCCTGCGAGGCCGCGCCGCATTGCCGAGGCCGGGCCCGCGACCTAACTCCCGGAGCCATGGAACAGACCGGCGAAGCAGGGTGCGGCGCCACCCCGGCGGCGGGCACCTTGCAGGTCCGCGTCGTCCAGCGCCTCTCCGAGATCGCGGCGGCCGACTGGGACCGCTGCGCCCTCTCGGCCGAATCGCTGGCGGGGGCTGGCGAGAGCCACAACCCCTTCGTCAGCCATGCCTTCCTGTCGGCGCTCGAGGAGGCCGGCTGCGTCGGCGGCCGCACCGGCTGGCTGCCGCTGCACGTCGCCGCCGAGCGCGACGGCCGGGTGATCGGCTACGCGCCCTGCTACCTGAAATCCCATTCGCAGGGCGAGTACGTGTTCGACCACGGCTGGGCCGACGCCTTCGAGCGCGCCGGCGGCCGCTACTACCCGAAGCTCCAGGTCAGCGTGCCGTTCACCCCGGTCACGGGTCCGCGCTTCCTGATCGCCCCGGGCGAGGATCCCGAGGAGGCGACCGCCGCCCTCGTCGCGGGCCTGCGGGCCCTGCGCAAGCAGGTCGAGGCCTCCTCGATCCACGCGACCTTCCTGCCCGAGACCGAGGCCGAGCGGGCGGGCGAACTCGGCTTCCTGCGGCGGGTCGACCAGCAGTTCCACTGGGACAACGCCGGCTACGCCACCTTCGACGACTTCCTCGCGGCGCTGGCCTCGCGCAAGCGCAAGGCGATCAAGCGCGAGCGGCGCGACGCCCTCGCCGCCGGGCTCACCATCGAGTGGGTCACCGGCTCGGACCTGACGGAGGCGCACTGGGACGCCTTCTACCGCTTCTACATGGATACCGGCTCGCGCAAGTGGGGCCGGCCCTACCTCAACCGGCGCTTCTTCTCGCTGATCGGCGGGCGGATGCCCGAGCGCATCCTGCTGGTGATGGCCCGGCGCGAGGGGCAGTACGTGGCGGGCGCCATCAACCTGATCGGCGACCGCGCCCTCTACGGCCGCAACTGGGGCTGCATCGAGGACCATCCGTTCCTGCATTTCGAGGTCTGCTACTACCAGGCGATCGACTTCGCGATCCGGCACGGCCTCGCCCGGGTCGAGGCCGGCGCGCAAGGCGAGCACAAGCTCGCCCGCGGCTACCGCCCGGTCATCACCCACTCGGTCCACGACATCGCCGATCCGTCCTTGCGCGCGGCGATCGCCGATTACCTCGCCCGCGAGGCCCGCCACGTCGAGGCGGCGGCGGACGCCCTCGACGAGGCGACGCCGTTCCGGAAGGGCGAGGACTGACGGCGCCGTAGCGCCCCGGCGCCCAGGCCGCTACGCTCGTCCCACGGGGCCCGGCAAGAGACCCCGGTTCGGGAGCGAAACGTCATGCGGACGAGTGAGGGAGGGCGCGGGCGCGCGTCCCGCCGGTTCCTGCTGGGTTGCGTCGGGCTCGCCTTCGCGGGCCTCGCCACCCCGGGATACGCCGATCAGGCCCTGCGGCCGCGCGGGGGCGAGGCCCTGGCGCCGGCCCGGCCCGAGGAGGTCGGATTGTCCTCCGAGCGGCTCGGCCGCATCAAACGGGTCATGGAGGAGGAGGTGGCGGCCGGGCGCCTGCCCGGCGCCGTGGTGATGATCGCCCGGCACGGCCGCCTCGCCTACGCGGAGAGCGTCGGCTTCCGCGACAAGGGCGCGGACGCGCCGCTTCAGACGGACGCGATCTTCCGCATCTACTCGATGACGAAGCCGCTGACCTCCGTCGCCGCGATGGCGCTGATGGAGGAGGGCCGCCTCCAGCTCACCGATCCGGTGTCGAAGTACCTGCCGGAGTTCAAGGACCTGAAGGTGGCGCAAAGCCGGCCCAACGCGCTCGGCGAGGCGGCATCGGACCTCGTGCCGGCCGAGCGCGCGCCGACGGTGCAGGACCTCCTGCGCCACACCGCCGGGCTCGCCTACGGCGAGATCACCACGAACCCGGCGGTGAAGGCGGCCTACGCCAAGGCCGGCCTGTTCAAGCTCGATTTCGACTACAACACCACCGACCTCACCCCGGAGGAGTTCACGGCCCGGATCGCGGCCGCGCCGCTCGCCTACCAGCCCGGAACGGTCTGGCAGTACAGCCTCGCCGTCGACGTGCTCGGCCGCGTCGTCGAGAAGGCGTCCGGCCGGCGCCTCGGCGACTACCTCTCGGACCGGGTCCTGCGGCCGCTCAAGATGGGCGAGACCGGCTTCTCGGTCCCGGCCGACAAGGCCGGGCGGATCGCCCAGGCCCTGCCGACCGATCCCGCCACCGGCGCGCCGAACCGGCTGATCGACGGCGCGGCGCCGAAGAACGATTCCGGCGGCGCCGGCGGCTACGGCACCGCCGCCGATTACCTGCGCTTCGCGCAGGCCATGCTCGACGGCGGCAGCCTCGACGGCGCCCGGGTGCTGAGCCGCACCAGCGTCGAGCTGATGACCGCCGACCATCTCGGCGACCGGATCAAGCCGGCGGTCAGCCCCGGCGAGCTGCTGATGGGCGTGCCCGGCTATACCTTCGGTCTCGGCTTCATGGTGCGCAAGGAGGCCGGCATCGCCGGCGTGCCGGGCTCCCGGGGCGAGTTCATGTGGGCGGGCTATGCCGGCACGTTCTTCTGGGTCGATCCCAAGGAGGATCTGGCGGTGGTGATGATGACCCAGGCGCCGGGCCCGAGCCGGGCCTTCTACCGGCGCGAGATCAAGCAGCTCGTCTACGGCGCCATCGCCGATTGAGCGCCCGGGGGCGCGGGAGAGGCATTGAGCGCCCGGGGGCGCGGGAGGCCATGCATCCGCGCCCCTGGACACGGGCGGAGCGGCACCGGAGGATGCCCTCCGTCCGGCCCGGAGCGCGCGCGCCCTTGGCCCCCATCCCCCTGGCCCCCGTCCGGAGCGTCCCCGCCGCATGTCCCCGATCGACCGCATCTCCGCCGACCTCGACGCGCTCACCGCCATCCGGCGCGACCTGCACGCCCACCCCGAGCTCGGCTTCGAGGAGGTGCGCACCTCCGGCATCGTGGCGGACAAGCTCGCCTCCTGGGGGATCGAGGTGCATCGCGAGGTCGGCCGCACCGGCGTCGTCGGCATCCTGAAGGGCCGCGGCACCAGCGAGCGGCGCATCGGCCTGCGGGCCGACATGGACGCCCTGCCGATCGAGGAGGCGACGAACCTGCCCTATCGCTCGACGGTGCCGGGCAAGATGCACGCCTGCGGCCATGACGGCCACACCACGATGCTGCTGGGCGCCGCCAAGTACCTCGCCGAGACCCGCGACTTCGACGGCACGGCGGTGTTCATCTTCCAGCCCGCGGAGGAAGGCCTGGGCGGCGCCCGCGCGATGCTGGCCGACGGGCTGTTCGCGCGCTTCCCCTGCGACGAGGTCTACGGCCTGCACAACAACCCGAGCGGGCGGACCGGCGAGCTCTCGGTGCGGGCCGGCGCGGCGATGGCGGCGGCCGACTTCTTCGACATCCGCATCGTCGGGCGCGGCGCCCACGGGGCGCAGCCGAACCGCGGCATCGACCCGGTGGTGATCCAATCCGCCCTGGTCCAGGCGCTCCAGACCATCGTCAGCCGCAACGCCGACCCGCTGCAATCGGCGGTGCTGTCGATCACCCAGGTCCATGCGGGCGCGGCCTACAACGTGATCCCGGAGGAGGCCCACCTCGCCGGCACGATCCGCACCTTCGACGACGACATCCGGGCCCTCGTCGGCAAGCGCATGCGCGAGATCTGCGCCGGCGTCGCGACGACCTTCGGGGCCGAGATCACGGTCGAGATCCGCGACATCTTCTCGGTCCTGCGCAACAGCGAGGCGCAGAGCCGGGCCGCCGCCGAGATCGCCACCGAGCTGTTCGGTACGGCCAAGGTCGATACCGCGCCGGAGCCCAAGATGGGCAGCGAGGATTTCGCCGACATGCTGCACGCGGTGCCGGGCGCCTATGCCTGGCTCGGCGGCAAGGCCGGCGCGAACCTGCACAACGCGGCCTTCGACTTCGACGACGCGATCATCCCGCTCGGCGCGGCGTATTTCGCCCGGCTGGTCGAGCGCCGCTCGGCCGCGGCGGCCGGCTGACCGGAGCCGGGTCGGCTCCGCCTCGCGGCGTGGACCGGCGGCGTCCGGCGGCGTGATCCGCCGGGCGCCGCGACCCCGGCGCTCAGCCGAGGAGCGGGGCCGGCCCCTCGAACGTCACCCCGGCGAAGTCGCCCCGGCGCCAGCGCAGGCGCGCCGCGACCGTGCGCAGGTCGTGGGCGGCGATGACGAGGGAGAAGCTCTCCGGCAGGACGATCCGCGCGGGAACGCGCAGGCGTGCGCCCGCGGCCGAGACGTCGGTGACCTCGCAGGCGACCAGGCGATCGGCGCCGATCACGATCCGCCCCTGCTGGAACACGCGGCGGCGCCGGCCCGCGCGCGGGATCGGCCGCCCTTCCGGGCCGCCCTCCGCCGTGCCGCCGGCCTCCCGCGGCAGGTCGGTCTCCGGACGATCGATCATGGGCTCCCCGCCGCGGGCCCCCGCGCCCGTGCGGCAACGCTTACGGCATTTCCCGCCGAGGGGAAAACCCGGACGTCATGCGCTCGCGCCGTCGAACGCGCCCGTCCGAAGGCGCGGCGTCATGAGACCGGCCGGCCGCATTAACCTTCCGTCAAGGCTGTTCCTTCATGTCTCGTTAGCCATATCAACCACGCGACCGATCCCGGCCATGCCCGCTGCCCCGGCCAAACCGAAGCGCCCCGCCCTCCCCCCGGAGAGCCCGATCGCCGGCCTGATCGCCCGCCGCCGGGCCCGCGAGGCGGCGGCCGAGCGAGGCGTGTTCGGCGCCGCCATCCTGCTGGCGCTCACCGCCACGGGCTTTGCCGGGTACACCCTGTCGCAGCCCACCCGGCCCTACGACGTGCGGGCGGTGCTGCCGGCCTCGTTCGGACCCTTCGCCTGGCAGCGGAGCGTCGCGGACGGGCGCGCCCCGGAGGTCGACCTCGACCCGCTGGTGACCGGCTCGCTGCCGGACGCGCCCGCCCCCGTCCGCCCCGCCGCGTCCGATGCCGCCGGGCTCCAGGCGGCCGGCGAGGCAGCGCCGTCCGCGGTCGAGGCCCGGCCCGCGCCCGCGGGCCCGCCGCTCTCCGGCTACGCCCTGCGGCGCGCCTCCGCCGGCCAGGCCGTGGTCGAGGGCCGCGACGGCCTGCATCAGGTCGGCGTCGGCTCCGCCCTGCCGGGGGCCGGCCGGGTGCTGTCGATCCGCAGCACCGGCGCCGGCTGGATCGTCATCACCACCGAGACCATCATCGGGCCGACCCCGCTGTGAGCGCGCCGCTGCAAGCCCGGAGCGGGCCGCTGCAAGCCTGGAGCAGGCCGCGGCAAGCCTGGAGCAAGGGTGGCCGCCTAGAGCGGGGGACCATTCGGGGCCTCGCGCCGCTGCGGCAGGACGCATCGGACCGACGGGCCGGAGACCTGACGCCGTGACCACCCTGACGAGCTACGTGCTCCTGTCGCGGAATCTCGCGACCTCGCTGCAGCGCAAGGCCGCCGAGCCGACCGTGGCCCGCGAGACCGCGTATTACCAGGCCAATATCGGCAAGGTGAAGTCGGTCGACGACCTGATGGCCGACCAGCGGCTCTACAACTACGCCGTCAAGGCCTTCGGCCTCGAGGACATGGGCTACGCCAAGGCGTTCATGCGCAAGGTCCTGACCGAGGGCACGACCGATTCGAGCGCCTTCGCCAACCGGCTCGCCGACGACCGCTACGTCGCCTTCGCCAAGGCCTTCGACTTCACGCAGGAGGCCACCGCGACCGGCACCGATCCGGTATTGACGGAATCGAGCCAGGTCGCGGCCGGCGCCGCGCGGCTCTCGCTCCCGGTCGCGCTCGCCGATTCCTACGACTTCTCCGGCACCGGCGAGGCGAGCTTCACGCTCTCGTCGCAGGTCGACGCGAGCACGACGAAGAGCGCCACCATCGTCCTCAACAAGGCGAGCCTCGCCGGCAAGGTCGCGGACCTCGCCAACGTCACCCCGATCGAGATCGGCACGGCGATCAACGCGCAGATCGCGGCGTCGGGCGCCGACGGGCTGATGGGCAAGGTGCAGGTCGGCATCGGCGTCGACGGCAGCCTGTTCTTCGAGACCACCGGCTACACCGATCTCGGCTTCGACGGCGCGCCGGGGGGCGACGGCGTGAACGCCGACACGGTCTACCTCGCCGGCGGCAAGGCCCGTACCCTGACGGTGAGCAACGCCGTCCTGTCCGGGCCCGGGCAGAGCCCGGTCGATATCGGCAACGGCACCGACCTCGCCCCCGACGTCAACGTCAAGAGCGTGGTCGACGCCTACCTGCAGCAGAGCCTGGAGGCGGATGCCGGCGCCGAGGATACCGGCGTGCGCCTCGCCCTCTACTTCGCCCGCAAGGCGCCGACGCTCTCGAGCGGCTACGACATCCTGGGCGATGCCGCCCTGACCCAGGTCGTCAACACGGTGATCGGCCTGCCGGCGACGAGCAGCGCCACGACCAGCGACGCCCTGACCCAGCGCGTGGCCCTGATCGGCAGCAAGGTCGACTTCGCGAGCTTCCAGGACCCGGCCAAGGTCGAGGCCTTCGCCCGGCGCTTCGCGGCGATCTGGGACGCGCAGAACAACACCGCCACGGATCCGATCCTGGCGCTGTTCAGCAACGGCCAGGCGTGAGGCGGCGATGCAGAACAGCCTCTACGTCAACCTCTCGGCCCAGGTCGCCCTCGACAAGCGCCTGACCACCACCGCCAACAACGTCGCCAACATGGCGACCGCGGGCTTCCGCGCCGAGGAGACGAAGTTCTCCGCCCTGCTCGCCCAGGCGACCAAGGGGGCGGTGGCCTTCGTGAGCTCGGGCGACACCTACCTGTCGCGGGCCTCCGGCCCGATCACCAAGACCGATTCGCCCCTCGACGTCGCCGTGCAGGGCGATGCCTGGCTGTCGATCGGGGGCAAGTCCGGCCCGGCCTATACCCGCGACGGCCGCCTGACGATGGATGCGACCGGGCAGCTGCGCAACCTCACCGGCCAGCCGGTGCTCGATCCGGGCGGCGCGCCCCTCCTCCTCGATCCGCAACAGGGCCCGCCGACGATCGGGCGCGACGGCAGCATCTACCAGGGCACCAACCAGGTCGGGGCCCTCGGCCTGTTCACGATCGACAAGGCGGCGACGCTGACCCGGGCGCCGGGCAACGCCGTGACCCCGAGCGTGGCAGCCAAGCCGGTGCAGGACTTCTCCGGGATCGGCGTCGTCCAGGGCTTCGTCGAGGGATCGAACGTCAACCCGATCATGGAGATGACGAAGCTCATCACCATCCAGCGCGCCTTCGAGAGCGCCGCGACGGCGAGCGCCGAGGCCGAATCCTCGCTCCAGAGCGCCGTGAAGTCGCTCTCGCCGCAGGGGAGCTGACGCATGGGCGCCGATCCGATCGCGCGCCTCGCCGAGGCGATGGCGGCCGCCGGCCGGGACGGCGCCCTGGTGCGGGTCGGCGGGCCGATCCGCGAGGTGACGGCGAGCGCCTGCCGGATCGGCGGGGTCGCCCCCTTCGTGCGCCTCGGCGACCGGATGAGCTTCTCGGCCCAGGGCCGGACCCAGGTCGGCGAGATCGTCCGCGTCGACGCCGAGGGCGCGACGCTCAAGGCCTACGAGAGCCGCATCGAGGCCGGGATCGGCACGATCGCCCACCGGCTCGGCCCGGCGGAGCTGCGGCCGGACCCGAGCTGGAAGGGCCGGGTCATCGACGCCCTCGGGCGCCCGGTGGACGGCGCCGGACCCCTCGGCGCCGGCGAGCGCGCCGCCCCCCTCGACGCCGACCCGCCGGCGGCGCTCGGGCGCGCCCGGGTGCGCGCCCCCCTGCGCACCGGCGTGCGGGCCCTCGACCTCTTCACCCCGCTCTGCGCCGGCCAGCGCATCGGCATCTTCGCCGGCTCCGGCGTCGGCAAGTCGACCCTGCTCGCCATGCTGGCGGGCGCGGAGGGGTTCGACAGCGTCGTCGTCGCCCTGGTGGGCGAGCGCGGGCGCGAGGTGCGCGAGTTCCTCGAAGGCCCGCTCGCGCCGAGCCGGGCCCGCGCCGTAGTGGTGGTCTCGACCGGCGACGAGAGCCCGATGATGCGCCGCCAGGCGCCGCGGGCCGCCCTCGCGGTGGCCGAGGCGTTCCGCGATCGCGGCGAATCGGTGCTCCTGATCGTCGATTCGGTGACCCGCTACGCCCACGCCGCCCGCGACGTGGCGCTGGCGGCGGGCGAGCCGGCGGTGGCCCGCGGCTACCCGCCGAGCGTCTTCTCCGACCTGCCGCGCCTGCTCGAGCGGGCCGGCCCCGGGCTCGAGGGGACCGGCACCATCACGGGCGTGTTCTCGGTCCTCGTCGACGGCGACGACCACAACGATCCCGTCGCCGACAGCATCCGCGGCACCCTCGACGGCCACGTCGTCCTCGACCGTGCCATCGCCGAGCAGGGCCGCTACCCGGCGGTCGACCTCCTGGGCTCGATCTCGCGGCTCGCCACCGAGGTCTGGACGCCCGAGCAGCGCGACCTGATCCGCAAGCTCAGGGCGATGATGGCCCGCTTCGAGGAGACCCGGGACCTGCGCCTGATGGGCGGCTACCGGGCCGGGACCGACGCCGAGCTCGACCAGGCCATCGCCCTGGTGCCGCGGATCTACGACGCCCTGCGCCAGGATCCGGGCCAGCCGCCGAGCCAGGATGCGTTCCTCGAGCTCGCCCAGAGCCTGCGGGGGTGAACACCGTGATCCCGCCGCGCCCCCCGACACCCGGTTCGACCAGGGCCCGCGCGACCAAGCCCCGCGCAAGCCTGGCCGGGTCTATTCCGCCCCGAGCCCTGCCCCCGCAGGCCCCGCCCGGCCTGCGCCCGCAACGCCGCATCCTGACGAACGAGGTCCCGCAATGAGTCTCATCGGCGTGCTCCGCACCGGTGTCTCGGGCATGAACGCCCAGTCGAACCGCATCTCGACGGTGGCGGAGAACATCCAGAATTCCGGCACGACGGGCTACAAGCGCTCCTCGACCGAGTTCTCCTCGCTGCTGATCGCCGACACGGCGGGCAGCAACTACAATTCGGGCTCGGTCGAGACCACGGTGCGGCGGGCGGTGACCGAGGGCGGCACCATCAACGCCACGACCTCGAAGTCCGACCTCGCGATCGACGGCAACGGCTTCTTCGTGGTCCAGGACCCGTCGGGCGCGCCGCTCCTGACCCGGGCCGGCAACTTCAAGATCGACGCCAGCTCCAACAACTTCACCAACGCCGCCGGCATGACCCTGATGGGCTACAGCCTGCTCGACGGCGGCGAGCCGACCACGACGCTCAACAGCGTCGCCGACATGGTGCCGATCAGCCTCGCCTCGGTCAGCGCCCGGGCGACGCCGACGACCGAGGCCAGCCTGAGCGGCAACCTGCCGGCCGACGCCCCCGCGGCCGCGGCCGGCCAGTACTCGAAGAAGTACTCGCTCGTGGCCTACGACCAGCTCGGCAAGGCGCGGACCGTCGACGTCTACCTGGCGAAGAACGCAGACAGCTCCTGGACGGCGTCGCTCTACGACGCCGCCGCCAACCCGACCCCGTCGGGCAGCACCCCGGCCCTGCCCGGCGGCACGCCGCTCGGCACCGCGACGGTCGGGTTCAACGCCCAGGGCAAGGTCACCGGCACCCAGGTCGCCGGCACGCCGGTGACCTATACGGGCCCGAAATCGCTGAGCCTGACCATTCCGGGGGCGAGCGGCGGCTCGGTCGCCGTCGACCTCTCCAGCCTGACCCAGCTCGCCGGGGACTACGGCGTGGAAGGCGCGGCCAACGGCAAGGCGCCGGCGGCGGTGACCGGCACGTCCTTCGCCGCCGACGGCACGGTCTACGCCACCTTCGACGACGGCTCGCGCCTGGCGGCGTTCCGGGTGCCGCTGGCCACCGTGCCGAGCGCCGACAACCTCGAGCCGCGCTCGGGCAACGTCTACCGGCCGACCGTCGAGTCCGGCGACATCCAGGTCGGCTTCGCCAGCCAGGGCGGCCGCGGCACGATCAAGTCGGGCGCCCTCGAGCAGTCGAACGTCGACGTCAGCACCGAGCTGACCGCGATGATCGAGTCGCAGTCGGTCTACACCGCCAACTCGAAGGTGTTCACGACCGGCAACGAGATGCTCGACACCCTGATGAGCCTCAAGCGCTAAGGCGCCCGCTCTCCTCGACCTGCCGCGGGACGTGGCGGGACGCGCTCCCCGCGTCCCGCCACGTCCCGCTCCGGCTCTCCCGGGAACTGACAGATGGGCCTCTCGCTCGCGCTCAACACGGCACGCTCGGCACTCCTGGCGACGTCGAGCCAGATCGGCGCCTCCGCGCGTAACACCGCGGGGGCGAACGACCCCGGCTACTCGCGCAAGATCGTGTCGCTGGTGAGCGGCGCGGGCGGCGCGACGGTTCTGGTCACCCGCGCGAGCGACGCGGCCCTGTTCGGCCGCAAGCTCTCGGCCTCCTCCGCCTCGGCGGAGGCCCAGGCCCTGCTCGACGGCGTCACCGCCCTGTCGCGGACGGTCGGCGACACCGGCGACGCGGGCTCTCCGGCAGCGCGCCTCGGCGCCCTGAACGCGGCGCTCCAGGCCGCCGCCAACAGCCCGGATGATGCGGGCCTCGCCCGCGCCGCGGTCGAGAGCGCCCGCGACCTCGCCACCAGCCTCAACGGCGCGGCGACGGCGGTCCACGACGCCCGCGCCCGGGCCGACCAGGGAATGGCGGACTCGGTCGCGACGATCAACGACCTGCTCGGCCAGTTCGACCGCGCCAACCGGGCGGTGATGCGGGGCACCGCCTCGGGCCAGGACGTCTCGGACGCCCTCGACGACCGCGACCGCATCCTGACCCAGCTCTCGGCCGAGATCGGCATCAGCGTCAGCGACCGTCCCGGCGGCGACATGACGATCGCCACCGACAGCGGCGTCGTCCTCTACGACCGGGGCGCCCGGACCGTGGCCTTCACGCCGACGGGCGCCTTCTCGGCGGGAACGCAAGGGGCCGCCGTGACCGTCGACGGCGTGCCGGTAACCGGCAGCGGCTCGCCGATGCGGCTGTCGAGCGGGCGGCTGTCCGGCCTCGCGACCCTGCGCGACGAGACCGCGGTGGCCTACGAGAACCAGCTCGACGCGATCGCCGGGGCGCTCGTCGACACCTTCCAGGAGGCCGATACCCGCAGCCCCGCCGATCCGGCCTATGCCGGGCCGAAGGCCGGGCTGTTCACGGCGGGCGCGAGCGCGACCCTGCCGGGCTGGGTGACCGGGCTCGCCGGCCGCATCGCCCTCAACGCCGCGGTCGACCCGCAGGCGGGCGGCGTCGTCGCCTCCCTGCGCGACGGCGGCATGAACGGGAGCGCCTACCGGGCCAATCCGGGGACGGATGCGGCCTATGCGGGGCGCCTGCGCGAGCTGGCCGGGAAGCTCGCGACGGCGCGCAGCTTCACCTCGGGACAGCCGCTGAACGAGACCGCGACGCTCGCGGGCTTCGCCGCCGATTCCGCCGGCTGGCTCGAATCGACCCGCAAGGCCGCCTCGAGCGGCGCCGACTACCAGAAGACGCTGCTCGGCCGGGCCACCGACGCCCTGTCGAACGCCGTCGGCGTCAACGGCGACGACGAGACCGCCCTGACCCTCCAGCTCGAGCGCTCCTACACCGCCTCGGCCAAGCTGCTGACCATGGTGGACGACATGCTGACCACTCTCCTGAACGCGATCCGGTGAGCGCGCCCGCGGCGATCCCGAAGACAGAGCCCTGCCAGCCATGATGACCACGAACTACATCTCCAGCCTCAGCCTCCTGAACGCCCCGCGCAGCGCGTCGGGCCGGCTCCAGGCCGAGATCGCGAGGACCACGCAGGAGATCGCCGAGGGGCGCTACGCCGATGTCGGCCTCGCCCTCGGCGGCCAGGTCGGCCGCAGCCTCTTCCTGCGCCAGAGCGCGGCGGAGATCGCCGCCCTCAAGGACGGCAACGGCCTCGCCTCCTCGCGCCTGAGCGCGAGCCAGGGCGCCCTGCAGCAGATGCAGAAGACGGCGGACGCCCAGTTCGCCGCCCTGACCGGGCTGTCGGCGGACAAGCGCGTCGCCGCGATGGCGGCGTCGGCCGACGACACGCTGACGGCGCTCACCGGCCTCCTCAACACGACGTCGAACGGGCAGGCGCTGTTCGGCGGCACCAACACCGCCCAGGGCCCGATCCGGGACGGGGCCGCCGCGGCGGCCAAGAACGCGGCCCTGTCGGCGTTCCAGACCGCCTTCGGCTTCTCCCCGAGCGATCCCCGTGCCGCCGGCCTGACCGCGGCGCAGGTCCAGAACTTCCTGGAAGGCACCGTGGCGGCGCAGTTCGCCGATCCGAACTGGGGCACCACCTGGTCTCAGGCCTCGACGGGCACCCTCAGCAGCCGGATCTCGCTGAGCGAGACCGTGACCACCTCGGTCAGCGCCGACGCGACCCCGTTCCGCCAGCTCGCCCAGGCCGCCGTGGTGGCGAGCCTCGGCCTCTCCGGCCTCTCGGCCGACGCCCAGGCCGTCGTCTCCGGCCGGGTGACGGGGCTTCTCAGCAAGGGCAGCGCCGGGCTGGTCTCCGCCCAGGCCGATCTCGGCCGCAGCCAGGCCCGGATCGCCGACGCCAATACGCGGCTCGACGCCCAGTCGACCCTCGTCGCCAAGGAGATCTCGCGCCTCGAAGCGGTCGACCCGGCGGAGGCCAAGACCCGGCTCGATGCCGCGACGACCCAGCTCCAGATGTCCTACGCGCTGACCGCCCAGCTCCAGAACCTGTCGCTCGTCAAGTATCTCGGCTGAGCGGGCCGTCGCGGGACCGGGTACCGGTTCCGCGACCCCGCGCCATGCCGGATCCCCGAGCCCTCCCGCGCGACGCGACGCGCCGCGCGGGACGACGCCCACCGCGCACGACACCAGACCGACGAGGCATCGGCCCGATGTACCGCTTTTCCTATTCCGAGATCCTCGAGGACGCTCCCGAGGTCGGCCGCGAGCGCGAGCGCGCCGCCTTCGACCGGGCGCTCGACCTCCTGCGCGACGTCGAGGCCCGCGGCCTCGCCGGCAAGGAGCGCACGACCGCGATCGGCTTCATGCAGGACCTCTGGAACATCCTGATCGCCGACCTCCTGGCGCCCGAGAACGCGCTGCCGGCGGCCCTGCGCGACGACCTGATGTCGATCGGCGCCTGGACCATGCAGGAGGCCGGCGAGGTGCTGCGCTCGCCCGGGCGCAGCCTCGCGGCCCTGATCGAGGTGAACACCTCGATCCGCGACGGGCTCCGGTGAGCCGCACCATGCGCCTGTCGCTGCGCGCCGGAGAGCGGATCTACATCAACGGCGCCGTCCTGCGCGTCGACCGCAAGGTGGCGATCGAGCTCCTGAACGACGCGACCTTCCTGCTCGAGAGCCACGTGCTGCAGGCGGAGGAGGCGACGACGCCGCTGCGCCAGCTCTACTTCGCCGCCCAGACCATGCTGATCGAGCCCGCCCGCGCCGCCGCGGCCCGGGCGGTCTACGACGACCTCCGGGCCGGCCTGCTGGCGGCGACGCGCGAGACGGTCCTGCGCGACGGGCTCGAGGCGGCGCACGCCCTGATCGAGGGCGGCCGGCTGTTCGAGGCCCTGAAGCTGATCCGCGGCCTCTATCCCCTCGAAGCCGTCCTGATGGCGGACGGCGCCGTGCCGCCCGTCCCCGCGCCGGTCCTCGTCTCACCCGCCGCCCGCCGCAGCGAGCGGCCGCGGGAGCGGGCGGCCGGGCGTCCTCCGGCGCCGCCGCGCCGCGCCGTCCCGCCATCCACCGCCCCGTCCCTTCCCGCCCCGTCCCTGTCCGCCCTCGACCAGGAGGCCTGAATGACCGTCGACAGCACCTCCAGCGCCACCGCGGGCGCATCCTCCGCGGCGACCTCCACCGCCGCGGCCGCCGCCAAGGCGAGCAGCTCCGTCGCCGCCTCGATGAATTCGGACACCTTCCTGACGCTGCTGATGGCGCAGCTCAAGAACCAGGATCCGACCAAGCCGATGGACTCGACGCAGTATGTCGGCGAGCTCGCCACCTTCTCGCAGGTCGAGCAGGCGACGAAGACCAACCAGAAGCTCGATTCGCTGCTCTCGTCGAGCTTCCTCGACCAGGCCGACACGGTGATCGGCCGCACCCTCACCTCGGCCGACGGCACGGTGACCGGTACCGTCCAGTCGGTGCGGGTGACGAGCGACGGCGCGCTGGCGCGCCTGACCAGCGGCACCGACGTGCTGCTGACCTCCGGCGTCGTCATCCAGTAGAAGGACAGCGGCAGGAGAGGACCATGAACGAGGTCGACGCCCTCGAACTCGTCCGCGCGGCGATCTGGACGGTGATCGTCGCGGCGGGCCCGGCGGTCGGCGCCGCGATGCTTGTCGGCATCGCGGTGGCGCTCCTGCAGGCGCTGACCCAGATCCAGGAGGTCACCCTGACCTTCGTGCCGAAGATCGTGGTGATCCTGCTCGTCCTCCTCGTCACCGGCACCTTCATCGGCGGGCAGATCCATGCCTTCGCCGAGGCCGCCTACGGGCGGATCGCGACCGGGTTCTGACCGTTCGGCGGACGTGCCGCCAGCCGGCCATGACGAGCCGCGTCCCTGTCCCGGACGACTGGAGCGAAGCGGAAGGCGATCCGGGATCTCCTTCCGCCGACGCCTCGCTCGTCCGGGAAAGCGGAGCTTGTCAGGACCTGACGGCTCGCTGTTCGACCCGGCGCGGGCCCGGCCCCCGCGGGACGGGATGGCGCGCGCTCCCCAACCCCCGCGCAAGCTAGCGGTGGCACACCCCTCCGCGAAAGCCTTCGCGGAGGATGGTGGGATCATGGCGGTGGGCGCGGCGCCGGCAATCGAGCGCAAGTCGCGGCGGGATTTCGGCTTCGCGGCCGGCATCGTGGCGATCCTGGCGGTGCTGTTCCTGCCGGTCCCGGCGCTGCTCATCGACGTCGGGCTCGCCTTCTCGATCGCCCTGTCGGTGCTGATCCTGATGGTGGCGCTCTGGATCCAGAAGCCGCTCGAATTCTCGGCCTTCCCGACCGTGCTGCTGATCGCCACGCTCCTGCGGCTGGCGCTCGGCATCGCGACGACGCGGCTGATCCTGGCCAACGGCCAGAAGGGCGTGGACGCCGCCGGCCACGTCATCCAGGGCTTCTCGCAGTTCGTGATGAGCGGCGACTTCGTGATCGGGATCGTGGTGTTCCTGATCCTGATCACCGTCAACTTCCTCGTCATCACCAAGGGCGCGACCCGCATCGCGGAAGTGGGCGCCCGCTTCACCCTCGATGCGATCCCCGGCAAGCAGATGGCGATCGACGCCGATCTCAATGCCGGGCTGATCGACGACAAGGAGGCGCAGCGCCGGCGCCGGGAGCTGGAGGAGGAGAGCGCCTTCTTCGGCTCGATGGACGGCGCCTCGAAGTTCGTCCGCGGCGAGGCGGTGGCCTCGCTCATCATCATCGCGGTCAACGTCTTCGGCGGCATCATCATCGGCACGACGCGGCACGGCCTGCCGCTCGGCACCGCCGCCGACATCTTCACCAAGCTCTCCGTCGGCGACGGCCTGGTCTCGCAGATCCCGGCGCTGATCGTCTCGCTCGCCGCCGGCCTGCTGGTCTCGAAGGGCGGCACCCGGGGCACCGCCGAGCAGGCGGTGATCGGCCAGCTCGGCGCCTATCCGCGCGCGCTCCTGGTGGCGGCCGCGATGATGGGCGTGTTCGCCCTGGTGCCGGGCCTGCCCTTCCTGCCCTTCATGGCACTCAGCGGGCTGCTGTTCTTCATCGCCCGCACGATCCCGCGCCGGCTCCGGGCCCAGGCCGAGGCGGCGACCGCCAAGGCCACGGCCGAGGAGTCGGTCCGCCAAGCCGAGGCCAAGGAGAAGGATTCGGTCAAGGAGTCGCTCAAGACCCCGGAGATCGAGCTCTGCCTCGGCCGCCAGGCCGCCTCGCAGATCCAGGCCTCGCAAGGCGAGCTCGCCCACCGCGTCGCCAAGATGCGGCGCAAGTTCGCCCGCCAGTACGGCTTCGTGGTGCCCGACATCAAGGTCTCGGACAACCTCGCGCTGCCGCCGAAGAGCTACCAGATCCTGATCCACGGTACCGTGGCGGCCGCCCAGGAGATCCGCCCCGGCGAGATGCTGGTGGTGGTCGGCGACGGGCCGAGGCCCGACGTGCCGAGCGACGAGGTGCGCGAGCCCGCCTTCGGCCTGAAGGCGCTCTGGGTGATGGATTCCTACGCCGGCGAGGTCCGCCGCGGCGGTTTCGAGCCGATCGACGGCGCCTCGGTGCTGCTGACCCACCTCTCCGAGGTGATCCGCAACAACCTGCCGCAGTTCCTGTCCTACAAGGACATGCGCGGCCTGCTCGACCGCCTCGACCCCGAATACAAGCGCCTGCTCGACGAGATCTGCCCGTCGCAGATCTCTTATTCGGGCCTGCAGGCGGTGCTGAAGCTGCTGCTCGCCGAGCGGGTCTCGATCCGCAACCTGCACCTGATCCTGGAGGCGGTGGCCGAGATCACCCCGCACGCGCGCCGGGCCGAGCAGATCGCCGAGCACGTGCGGATGCGCATGGCGCAGCAGATCTGCGGCGACCTCGCCGAGAACGGCGTGCTCAACGTGCTTCGCTTGGGCGCCAGCTGGGACCTGTCGTTCCACCAGAGCCTGAAGCGCGACGCCAAGGGCGAGGTGGTGGAGTTCGACATCGATCCGCGCCTCGTCGAGCAGTTCGGCTCCGAGGCCTCGGACGCGATCCGCTCGCGGATGAAGGAGGCGCACGGCTTCGCGCTCGTCACCGCGCCCGACGCCCGGCCCTACGTGCGGATGATCATCGAGCGGATCTTCCCGACCCTGCCGGTGCTGTCGCACCTGGAGATCGCCCGCGGCGTCGAGATCAAGTCGCTGGGCACGGTCTCGTGACGAAGATCGGGCCGGACAGCTTCCTCGCCGTCTTCCTGATCTTCTGCCGGGTCGGCGGCTGCCTGCTCGTGCTGCCGGGCTTCTCCAGCCCGCGGGTACCGCAGCAGGTGCGCCTGCTGATCGCCGGCGCCGTCTCCCTCGCCATCGCGCCCCTGATCGCGCCGCTGTTCGAGCCGCGGCTGGCCGGCCAGGTTCCGATGCAGACCCTGGCCTGGATCGTCAGCGAGACCCTGACCGGGCTGATGATCGGCTTCCTCGGCCGGATCTTCATCCTGGTGCTGGAGACGGTGATGAACGCCACCTCGACGATGGTCGGATTCGGCGGCATGCCGGGCTCGCCGGTCGAGGGCACCGACCCGGTGCCGGCGGTCGAGGGGCTGATCCTGCTCACCGCGACCGCGATCCTGTTCGCCGCCGACCTGCACTGGGAGCTGTTTCGCGGCCTCGTCGAATCCTATGCCCGCATCCCGCCCGGCGAGGGCGTCGGCTCCCAGGTGATGCTGACCCGGATCGTCGACCAGGTCGCCACCGCCTTCATGCTCGGCCTGCGCATCACCGCGCCGTTCATCATCTACGCGATCCTGGTCAACCTCGCGGCGGGCTTCGTCAACAAGCTCACGCCGACGATTCCGGTCTACTTCGTCGCGACCCCGTTCGTGATGTTCGGCGGACTCCTGATGCTCTACTATCTCGCGGGCGAGTTCATGACCCAGTTCCTCCTCGGCTACGCGACCTGGCTGCAGCGCGGCTGATGGCGACCGGGACCGGCGACCGCCTCCGGCGCGCGCAGCGCCTCGTCGTCGTGCAGGAGCAGATGCGGCGCGCCGCCGAGGTCGAGCTCGCGGGCCTGCGCGAGCGCGCGGCGGCGGTCGAGGCCGACCGGGCGCGGCTGCTCGCGGCGCTCGCCACCTCCGACCACGGCCCGATGCTGCTGGAGGCGACCGCCCGGCGCCTGCGCGGGCTCGCCGCCCAGGCGACCGCGCTCGAGGCCGAGGCCGCCGCCCAGGCGGGAACCGTGCGCGAGCGGGGCCTCGCCCAGAAGCGGGCCGAGGCCCTGTCCGAGCGCCGGGCCGACGATCACCGCCGCGAGGCGGAGAAGCGCGACGACCTTGAGCGGCTCGACGGCCTCGCGGCCCGGCTCGGGCGTCGCGGCGCAAGCCTCCCGTAAGCCAGCGGGCTTAAGGCTTCGGTCACCATCAGACCTCCGGATCCGCCGATGAGCATCACCCCGCCCTCCGACATCGTGCTCGACGTCGCCCGGGCCGCCGATCCGGCGCGCTTTCAGGAGGCCGCCGCCAAGCTGTCGCAGCCCGGCAGCGCCGGCGCCACCGCCTTCGCCGATGCGGCCCGCGACGTCGGCCTCTCGACCCACATGCCGCTCGATGCCCGCGGCGCCCTCACCGGCCTGCAGAACCAGACCAGCCTCTCGGGCGCCGGCAGCGACCCCTACAAGAAGTTCGAAGGGCTGGTTCTCCAGCAATTCGTCGAGGCGATGATGCCGGAGAAGTCCGAGACCGTGTACGGCAAGGGCAATGCCGGCGGCATCTGGAAGTCGATGCTCGCCGAGCAGATCGGCACCCAGATCGCCAAGGCCGGCGGCATCGGCATCGCCAGAATGCTGAACGCCGCCCATCCGGCCGCCGCCCCCGCCGCCCCCGCCGCCCCGGCGGACCAGGCCAACCCGACGGCGAAGGTCTGATCGCCATGCTGCTCGCCTGCGTCAAGCGGCTCGAAGCCGTGATCGAGGAGGAGACCGAGGCGCTGGAGACCCGGGCGCCCGCCGATCTCGGCGACCTCAACCGCCGCAAGAGCCAGGGGCTCCTCGAGCTCACCCGCCTCACCCGCGGCCTCGACGTCGCGGCGCTCGACGCCACGGTGGCGATCCACCTCGCGCGCCTGCGCGACAAGCTCGCCCGCAACCAGCAGGTCGTCGCGCTGCACCTGCGGGCGCTCGAGGAGATCGACGACACCCTGGCCCAGGCGGCGCTCGCCGCCGAGTCGGACGGCACCTACACGGCGCGGGCGCTCCGCTCTTAAGAAGATCCTGTCATGAAGATCCTGATCACCGGCCTGTGGATCTGCGCCGTCACCATCGCGTCGTGCTACGGCGCGGTGACCTTCGGCGGCGGCCTGTTCTCGGGCAAGAAGACCGAGCCGTATCTGGAAGGCCTGCAGTACCAGAAGCTCGCACCGATCAACATCCCGATGATCGCCGACGGCAAGGTGCAGGGCTACGTCATCGCGGTGCTGGTCTTCACCGCCGACGCCAAGCTGATGCACACCCTGCCGGTGCCGCCCAACGCCTTCGTGGTCGACGAGGCCTTCCGGCAGATCTACGCCGACCAGGCCCTCGATTTCCGCCGCCTGGCGAAATACGACATCACCAAGCGGCTGGCCGAGGTGCGGGCGAAGGTGAACGAACGGCTCGGCGGCGACGTCGTCAAGGACGTGCTGGTCGACGAGATCAACTTCGTGGCGAAGCGGGAAGTGCGGTCGTAGGCCCACTATTCTTGTCAAAACCACCGTCGCCCTTTCCCGGACGACTGAAGCGAGAGCGGAAGGAGATCCGGGATCCGGGAGAGAAGTGCCGCGAAGCGGCTCCGAATGCTGCACCGTTGCAGACACAAGGACGCTTCGCGACTTCTCGTGCTGGATCCCGGATCTCCTTCCGCTGACCCTACAGTCGTCCGGGAAAGGAGAGCGTGCAGGAAAGGTGGAAGGGTAAAATCCCCTACCCCCCGAACACCGACGTCAGCTGCTGCCCGCCCCGGTTGATCGTCACCTCCCACATCGACGCCGTGGTACGGGTCATGCGCTCGAGGTCCTTGGTCGAGGCGACCGGGGTGCCGTTCACCGCCACCACGATGTCGCCCTTCTGCAGGCCGACCCGGTTGGCGACGGTGCCGGTCTCGACCTCGGCGATGATGACGCCGTCGCCCTGCCCCTGCGCCGACACGTCGAGCTGCATCTCCTCCGCCACCGCCGGCGACAGGTTGACCGCGGTCGCCCCGAGGAAGGGCGAGCGGGTCTTCACCTTCAGGGTGTCGCGCGGGCGCGTCTCCGGCGCCGGGCCGAGGCGCACCGGCACCGTGGTACGGGTGGCGCCGCGCAGGACCGTGAGCTTGGTCTCGCCCTTGATGCCCTTGAGCGCGAAGCGGTAGCCGAAGGCCTCGGGGTCGTCGACGGTCTGGCCGTCCACCGCCAGCACCACGTCGCCGCGCTTCAGGCCCGCCTCCTCGGCCGGGCTCTTGGGCTGCATCGAGGCCACCAGCACCCCGGTCGGGTGGTCGAGGCCGACGCTCTCGGCGATGTCCGGCGTCACGTGCTGGAGCCGCGCCCCGAGCCAGGGCCGGCGCACCGTGCGGGCGCCGCCCTTGGCCGTCTCCACCACCGCCTTGACCATGCTGGCCGGGATGGCGAAGCCGATGCCGTGGCTGCCGCCGGACTGCGAGTAGATCGCCGTGTTGATGCCGACGAGGCCGCCGTTGAGGTCGACGAGGGCGCCGCCGGAATTGCCCGGGTTGATCGCCGCGTCGGTCTGGATGAAGAACTGGTAGTCGGCCGAGCCGACCTGGGTGCGGGCGAGCGCCGAGACGATGCCCTGCGTCACCGTCTGGCCGACACCGAACGGGTTGCCGATCGCGATCACGAAATCGCCGACCTGGAGGTTCTCGGAGTCGCCGATCTCCATCGGCGTCAGGCCGCCGCTCGGGCTCTTGATCTTCAGGATGGCGAGGTCGGTGCGGGGGTCGCGCAGCAGGATCTGCGCCTCGAACTCGCGCCGGTCGTTCAGCGCCACCTTCACCTCGTTCATGTTCTCGATGACGTGGTTGTTGGTGACGATCAGCCCCGAGGCGTCGACGATGACGCCCGAGCCCAGCGAGCGCTGCGCCCGCTCCTGCGGCAGGTTCGGCCCGGCATCGCCGAAGAAGCGGCGCAGGAACTCGTCCATCGCGCCGCGATTGGCGGCGCGCTTCTCGACATGGGTGCCGTAGACGTTGACGACGGATGGCGCCGCGCGCTTGACCAGCGGCGCGAAGGAGAGCTGCACCTGCGCCTTCGAGTCGGGCACCGCCCGGTTGTCCTGGCGATTGTCCTGGAAGGCGCGGTTGGGCGGCACCGACTCGGCCTGCGCGGTCGCCGGTTGGGCGACCCCGAGAAGGAGCGCAGCGAGCAGCAGGGAGGTCGGCGGGCGGCGCATCGGCATTCGGCTCCGGATATCGGGTTCGCGGTCGGGATTCTCTCTCACATGACAGCACTGCGCTGAAAAGATGGCGCCTCGGCCGCACCCGTCATCCCCGCATAGAGGGCGCGCAGGGCGGTGGCGTGGGTCGCCAGCGTCGTCGGGGCGGCCCAGTAGCGGGCATGGGCGGCAAGCCCCAGGCGCCGCACCAGGGCATCGTCCGCGAGCCGGGCGAAGAGTTCGGCGAGCGCCCCGACCTCGGGCGGGCCGAGGAAGCCGGTCTCGCCGTGGACGATCCACTCGCCCGCCCCGGCCCGGTCGGAGGCCACCGCCGGGATGCCGGCGGCCAGCGCCTCGTAGATCGTGAGCGGGCCGGTCTCGCGCCAGCGCGCCGGGGCGACGACCGCCCGGGCGCGGCGGCGCAGCAGCGCCTCGACCTCCTCCGGCGCGCGCCAGCCGACGATCTCGGCGCCCGGCACGGCCCGCAAGTCCTCGGCGAGCGGCCCGTCGCCGACGAACAGCGATCTCAATCCCGCCCGGTGGGCGGCCTGGGCGACGAGGTCCGCGCCCTTCTCGCGGGTGAAGCGGCCGACGAAGGCCACGGCGTCGCCGGCGGCCGGATCGGCCGGGGCGGTCCGCGCGACCCGGACCGGATTGTCGACCCGGTGATGGCGGAAGGACGGGCCGTCCAGCATCGGCGCGAGCCGCGCCCGGCTGGCATCGGAGACGTGGACGAGGTCGAGCGGGCGGCGGGCGAAGCCCCGGTTCAGCGCCACCGATTGCACGGCCGAGCGGGCGAGCCGCACCGCCTTGTGGGCCCGGGATTGCGGGTCGCAAGGGGCCGCGAGGCAGCCGGCCGAGAGCGGGCGTAGGGTGCAGGGCTCGGCCGCGTCGAAGCGGTAATAGACGCCGTTCGGGCAGGCGAGGAAGTAGTCGTGCAGGGTCACGGCGACCGGCAGGCCGCTGCGCGCGAGCACCGGGAAGACCGCCGGCGAGAGCGAGCGGGTCCATTGGTGCAGGTGCAGCACGTCCGGCGCGACCGGCAGGCCGGCGAGCGCCGCGCGCAGGCGCCGCGCCGCCTCGCGGTTCCAGATCCCCTCGACCGCGCCGCGCCAGGCCGGGCGCTCCCACACGTCGGTGAGGCCCAGGGCCACCCGGCGGATGCCGGGATGGTCGAGCAGCGGATCGGCCGGCCCGTCGATGCCGTGGATCAGCGTGACGGCGACCCCGCTCTCGGCCAGCCCGCGGGCGGACTCGATCGCGACCTTCTCGGCGCCCCCCTTCGGCGTGGCGAAGTTCGTCAGGATGGCGGCGTGCATGGCTCGGCCCCTCGCGTGACGCCAGCCTAGCCGGGAAGGCCCCACCGCCCGGTTAAACGCCGGGGCGGACGCAACAGGCTCGGGCCCCGCGCGTTAGCCGGGCAGACCGTCCCCGGACCAAGGGGACATCCCGAGAGGAGAGAGCGCCGTGGCCGACACCAAGATGGGCGACACCAAGACCCCGAACCAGGACCAGCCCGGTTTCCGCCGCGACGGCGGCTCGCCGGAGGACAAGGCGCGGCCGGAGAACCAGCAGGGCAAGCTCAGCGAGCGCCTGGACGAGGGCCTCGAGGAGACCTTCCCGTCGAGCGACCCGGTCTCGGTCAAGATCACGAAGTAGCCGGCGGCAGGCCGGCCGGGCGAAGCGCGGCGCGCGGGGGGCAGGCCCGCGCGCCGCTGTCGTTCGTGGCGGCTCACTGCACCTCGAGCAGCCGGCGGGCGATGACCTGGGCCTGGATCTCGGCCGCGCCCTCGAAGATCGACAGGATGCGGGCGTCGCAGAGCAGGCGGCTCACCGGGTATTCGAGGGCGAAGCCGTTGCCGCCGTGGATCTGCAGCGCGTTGTCGGCCGCCGCCCAGGCGACGCGGGCGGCCAGCAGCTTCGCCATGCCGGCCTCGAGGTCGCAGCGCTTGCCGGCGTCCTTCTGGTGGGCGGCGAAGTAGGTGAGCTGGCGGGCGATGGCGATCTCGACCGCCATCATGGCGAGCTTGTCGGCGACCCGCGGGAACGACACCAGGGGCTTGCCGAACTGCACCCGCTCCTCGGCGTAGCGCAGGCCGACGTCGAGGGCCGATTGCGCGACGCCGACGGCGCGCGCCGCGGTCTGGATGCGGGCCGATTCGAAGGTCTGCATCAGCTGGGCGAAGCCCTTGCCCTCGACGCCGCCGAGCAGGTTGGCATCCGGCACCGCGAAGCCGTCGAAGGCGAGCTCGTACTCCTTCATGCCGCGATAGCCGAGCACCTCGATCTCGCCGCCCGACAGGCCCGCGACCGGGAACGGCTCCGCGTCGGTGCCGCGCGGCTTCTCGCCGAGCAGGAGCGACAGGCCCTTGTGGCCCGGCTCCTCGGGCTTGGTCCGCACCAGGACGGTCATCAGGTCGGCCCGGACCGGATGGGTGATCCAGGTCTTGTTGCCGGTGATCCGCCAGGTGTCGCCGTCCTTGACCGCCTTGGTGCGTAAGGAAGCCAGGTCCGAGCCGGTATTCGGCTCGGTGAAGACCGCGGTCGGCAGGATCTCGCCGGAGGCGATCTTCGGCAGGAAGCGTTGCTTCTGCTCCTCGGTGCCGCCGCACAGGATCAGCTCGGCGGCGATCTCCGAGCGGGTGCCGAGCGAGCCGACGCCGATATAGGCGCGCGACAATTCCTCCGAGACCACGCACATCGAGATCTTCGGCAGGCCCATGCCGCCGTATTCCTCCGGGATGGTCAGCCCGAACACGCCGAGCTCGGCCATCTGGGCGACGACCTCGAGCGGGATGTAGGCGTTCTCGAGGTGCCATTCGTGGGCGTGGGGCGCGACCTCGGCCTGGCCGAAGCGGCGCATCTCGGCACGGATCGCCTCCATGTCCTCGTCGAGGCCGGTCTCGCCGATCGTCGCGCTGCCCTGGCCCTCGCGGATCTGCCGCACCAGGGCGGCGCGGTTGCCGGCGGTGTTGCCCTCCGCGATCAGGGTCTCGACCGCCTCCGAGCGGTGGCGCGCCACCTCCTGGACCTTGAGGCCGAGCGACGAGGTCGGGCGCACCATCTCGCCCTGGCTCATCGGGATGCCGCCGAAGAGCTGCTCCAGGTACTCGCCGAGGCCGATGCGCACGATCAGCGTCTCGGTCTCGCCCAGGCGCCCCGCTTCCGCGAGGGCGGCGGCGTAGTTGCCGAGCTGGGCGATCGCCTCGGCATAGGTCGACACCCAGGCGAGGCCGTGGGCGGCGTGCTGCTCGGCCTCGAGGCGCTCGGGCGAGAGGCGGCCGTCCGGCCCGAGCAGGCCGGCCCGTACCCGGCGGGCGGCGTCCGCGGCGAGCGCCTTGGCGGCGAGGCCGGCCTCCTGCGCCAGGGTGACGAGATCGGTCGGGGCGGGGGCGGCCTGGGCGGACATCGGTCAGGTCTCCGGTGAACTATGCTGCGGCGCATACAAATAGCGGCGAATCGCCGGGCTGTAGAGGGCCCGCGCTGCCGCTGGGGTCCGACTTTCGGGGGGCGCGCGACTATTGCGCTGTGACGCCGCCGTCGATCACCATCTCGGCCCCGGTGACGAAGCCGGCCTCGTCGGAGGCGAGGTAGGCGGCGAGCCCCGCGATCTCCTCGGCTGCGGCATTGCGCCCGAGCGGCACCGAGGCGCGCAGGCGCTCGGAGAGTTCGTCGGGCGTGTAGCGGCTGCCGGCGGCGAGATCGCGCAGCATGTCGGTCTCGGTGAAGCCCGGATGGATCGAGTTGCAGCGCACGCCGTATCTCTGGCGGGCGCAGTGGAGCGCGACCGACTTGGTGAGCAGGCGCACCGCACCCTTCGAGGCGTTGTAGGCGGCGAGGTTGTGCCCGCCGACGATGCCGGAGACCGACGAGAGGTTGATGATCGCGCCCCCGCGGCCGGCGGGCGGCTTCATCGCCCGGACCGCGTGGCGGCAGCCCAGGAAGGTGCCGTCGACGTTGACGTCCTGCACCCGGCGCCACTCCTCGAGGGTCAGCGACTCGATCGTGCCGACCACCGCGATGCCGGCATTGTTGACCAGCACGTCGAGGCCGCCGTGGCGGGCGACCGTGCGGTCGACGGCCCTGGCCCAGTCCTCGTCCTGCGTGACGTCGAGGGGACAGGGATGGAAGGCCGGGTTCTCCGGCGCGACGCGCTCGGCCTCGGCGTTGTCGCGGTCGGCGAGGATCACCGCCGCCGCTCCCTCGCGGGCGAAGCGCCGCGCGATCGCGAGCCCGATTCCCCGCGCACCGCCCGTGACCAGGGCGACCTTGCCGGCCAGACGCTGCATCCGGATGTCCTTCCCGTGCGTTCCGCCTCTTTGCGTCGGGCGGTCCGCCAGGGTGGCGCGGCCGGAGGCCGGCCGCAAGCGCCGGATTCTAGAACTTCACCGCGGCGCCGCCGCGCACGGTGTTGAGGTTCATCTTGTGGCCGTCGAAGTCGTTGAACAGGACGTACTGGTACTCGGCGCGCAGGATCAGGTTCGGCGTGATGGCGTACTCGATGCCCGCCCCGGCTGCGATGCCGCCGACGATCTTCTCCTTGGTGCGACGGGTGACGTCCGGCGCGGCGAGCATGCTGTTGCCGGGGTCGTTCTGCAGGAAGGTCGCGTAGCCGGAATTGTTGACGTAGACCCGCTGCGACGGATCGCCGAGCGCCTGGTTGGCCCGGTAGGTCGTCTGATCGTACTCGTAACCTTGCACCGCCACCGTCTGGGCGATCTGCGCCCGGCCGATGGCGAAACCACCGGTCACGAACGGCATGAAGCCGCCGGTGCTGTAGCCGAAGCGGGCCCGGATGGTGGCGTAGTCCTGGATCTGCGTCGCGGCGTCGCCGGTGAGATTGGCCCCCACGAGGTAGCCTCGGCTGTCGGTCGCGAAGCGGCCGATCGCGTCGCTGCTGCGTCCGGTCAGGCCGAGATGGGTGTAGTCGAGCTCGACGCCGACGATGGTGTCGTCGAACTGGTAGTTCACGCCCGCGAAGGCACCGAAGCTCGCGCCGTCCCGTCGCACGTCGCGCGCATGCATCAGGGTGGAGGCCCCGAGGGTCGCTTCGATCGCGGTGGCGCGCAGGGCCTGGGCGACGGGATCGCGGAACACGTCGCCGAAGCCGAAGCTCGCGCTCGACCAGCCGCCATGACCGCCGACATAGATGCCCTCCCAGGTATCCAGGGAGGGAGCGGCGGCCGGCTCGTAATCGCCGCCGCGCAGGACGCCGAAATCGAGATCTGCGGCCTGCGCCGCCACGGGCGCGCCCAGACCCAAGCCGACAAGAATTCCTAAGGTCACGAAACGCATCTGGGCCGCCTCCGGCACGATGATCGGCAAAATTTGCCGTGCCGCAGCTAATACAATGCCTCAGTAACCTTAAAACTGCGTTACAGATACGAGATAGGGTTCAGTTCCCGACATGCGAAACGCCCGGCGCGACGGGCGCACCGGGCGTTTTTTACGGTTGCAGGCGAATGGGATCAGTAGGCGAGGCCGCCGAGCCCCGGCAGGGCGAGGCCGTTGCCGAAGGCCCAGCGCAGGCCGACCCGGAACTCGTTGGCGGCGATGTCCTTGATCCGGGTGTTCTGGTTGTAGGCGTCGAACCCGGTGCGGGCCTTGCCGACTTCGAGGTAGCGGTAGCTGGCGTCCACGCTGACGCCGGCGCCGATCTCGTAGGAGACGCCCGCCATCGCCGCCCAGGCGAGGCCGATCGCGGTGTGGTTGGCCCGGGCGTCGAAACCCTGCGCGCCGATCTGGTAGGTGCCGTCGACGCCGCTGCCGCAGGCGGTGGTGAAGCAGGTCGTGCCGGTCCAGGCGTCGTGGAAGCGCTTGCTCGCCATGCCGACGCCGGCGCCGACATAGGGCGTGAAGCCCCACCAGGTGCCGAGATCGACGTAGACGTTGAACAATCCGGTCAGGACGTCGAGCTTGCCGGCCTCGGTGTTGTAGCCCTCGACGAAGTTGGTGCGCGAGGAATAGTCGCGGAAGCGGCTGCGGGTGCGCCCGTCGACCGTGACGTCGGCGCGCAGGAAGCTGTTGAAGCGGTAGCCGATGCCGCCGCCGTAGCCGTCGGTGTTGCCGAGGCGGAACCCGACCAGCTTGGCGCCGTCGGTGCCCGGCAGGGTGTCGTCCTTCGGATGGCGGAAGTCGCTCGCCGTGTAGTCGCCGCGCAGGTACCAGCCCGAGCCGACCTCCACCGGGGCGGGGAGCGGCGGGGGCGGAGGCGGCGGGGGCGGCAGCAGGTCGGCGGCGAGCGCCGGCGCGCCGAGCAGACCGAGCCCGAGAATCGCGACCGGGAAGCAGTGACCGAACCGTGCCATGGGGCGCCCTTTCCTGCCCGTCGACTCCTCGGCCGGGGCGTGCTGCGCGGATGTGGTGCGGACCCGACGGGCCCGATAAACCAACGTAACCTCAGAAGGTTAGCGGGCGTTTAACCCTAACCGGCCGTCGATCCGGGCTCCGGCGCCCGCGGGCGCCGGAGTGAGGACCGTCAGTACTTGCGCACCAGCGGCATCATCGGCGGCGGAGGCGGCTCGTAGGCGGCGGCCACGACCGGCGCGCCGAACATCCAGCGCATGCCGAGCTTGATGTCGTGCGCCTCGATGTCCTTGACCTTGATCGGCGTCAGGGTGCTGCCGCAGAAGCAGTTGAGGACGCCGGTGCCCGCCTCGCCGAGGTTGAGGTAGCGATAGGCCAGCTCGAGCTTCAGGTTCGGCGTCACCGCGTAGGACAGGCCGGCATGCAGCGCCCAGGCGAAGCTGGTCTTCATGCGGTTCTTGTAGGTGCCGCCGGAGATGTTCTGGTAGCCGACCGCGCCCTGGTCCGGATAATCCGGATAGGTGTAGCTGCCGCTGATCTGGCTCGACTCCGACAGGCCCGAGAAGCGGTGGAACGCCGCGCCGACGCCGGCGCCGATGAACGGCGTGATGCCGTAGTAGTTGCCGAGGTCGGCGTAGCCGTTCACCAGGACCACGGCGGCCGAGTAGTTGCCGTTGGTGGTCTCGTAGGTGTGGTCCTCGTGATCGCGGCGCAGGCCGTTCTCGTCGTAGGTCGAGTACTGCGACTTGATCCGGTCGTTGGTGCGGAAGCCGCTGGAGAAGCGGTACTCGCCGGTCACGTCGCCGCGCAGCCACGAATTGAACTGGTAGCCGACGCCGATGCCGGCGAAGCCGCCGCCGCCGAGATCCGAGTTGTAGTAGTTGACCACGTCCGGGCTCGGCACCGTCGAGAGCTTCGGCGTGGTGTAGATGCTCGCGCCGACATCGCCGCGCAGGTACCAGCCGCCGGCGAACTCGACCGGCGGAGGCGGCAGCGGCGGGGGCGGAGGCGGCAGAAGGTCGGCGGCGTGGACGAGACCCGGCGCGGCCACGCTCGCTGCGAGCGTGAAGATGCGCGCCAGCGCGAATGGCTTGCGACGGCCCATGACGGTTCCCTGTTACGAAGAGCCGCTGAAATGTCGGGCGGCCGTTCCGGAAGACGTCACGACTGTCGCCGGGTTCGGTAAACCCGTGCTTAACGTTAAGCCTTAGGCCTGAGAAAGCGTTGCAATCGATCGGTTCGTCGCCGCCAAGACACGGTTCAAGACGCGGACCGGCCCGGCACAAGTCGTGCGGGCAGTTTCGTCAGATCTTCGCGCCGCGGCTGTGGCCGGCCGCGACGCGGAGGTGCCGGGCACCCCCGTCGCCGCGGGGCATCGGTCAGGCGGCGACCTTGCGCAAGGCCTCGACCACGTCGTCGACCACCCGCACCACGAGGTCGCGATCGTCGCCCTCGGCCATCACCCGGATCACCGGCTCGGTGCCCGACGGGCGGATCACGAGGCGGCCGCCCTCCCCCAGGCGCTGGCGAGCGCCCTCGATGGCGGTGACGACCGCGTCCTGGCGCAGCGGCTCGCCGCCGGCGCCGTAGCGCACGTTCTTGAGCACCTGCGGCAGCGGGTCGAAGCAGTGGCAGACCTCGCTCACCGGGCGCTGCTGGCGCTGCACCACGGAGAGGAGCTGGAGCGCCGCCACCAGGCCGTCGCCGGTGGTGGCGTAGTCCGACATGATGATGTGGCCCGACTGCTCGCCGCCGAGATTGTAGCCGTGCTCGCGCATGTGCTCGAGCACGTAGCGGTCGCCGACGGCGGTGCGGACCATGCCGAGGCCGAGGCCTCCGAGATAGCGCTCGAGGCCGAGATTCGACATGATGGTGGCGACGATGCCGTTCTTCGACAGGCGCTGGTCCTCCTGCCAGGAGCGCGCGACCACCGCCATCAGCTGGTCGCCGTCGACCCGCTGGCCCTTCTCGTCGACCACGAGCACCCGGTCGGCGTCGCCGTCGAGGGCGATGCCGATGTCGGCGCGCAGCTCGCGGACCTTGCTCACCAGCGCCTCGGGCGCCGTCGAGCCGACGTCGCGGTTGATGTTGAACCCGTCCGGCTCGGTGCCGATCGCGATCACCTCGGCACCGAGCTCCCACAGGGTCTCGGGCGCCACCCTGTAGGCGGCACCGTTGGCGCAATCGACCACGACCCGCAGGCCGTCGAGGGTCAGGTTGCGCGGCAGGGTACGCTTGGCGAACTCGATGTACCGGGCATGCACGCTCTCGATGCGCTTGGCCCGGCCGAGATCGGTGGAGCCGGCGAGCTTCGTCTGCAGGTTGGAATCGATCAGACGCTCGATCTCGCGCTCGACCTCGTCGGAGAGCTTGAACCCGTCGGGGCCGAAGATCTTGATGCCGTTATCCTCGAACGGGTTGTGCGAGGCGGAGATCATCACCCCGATATCGGCCCGCATCGAGCGGGTCAGCATCGCGACGGCCGGCGTCGGCATCGGGCCGAGCAGCAGCACGTCCATCCCGACCGAGGTGAAACCCGCGACCAGCGCGGTCTCGATCATGTAGCCCGACAGGCGGGTGTCCTTGCCGATCACCACGCGGTGGCGGTGGTCGCCGCGCAGGAAGACGAGCCCGGCGGCCTGCCCGACCTTGAGCGCGAGTTCCGGCGTGATGACGCCGTTGGCCCGGCCCCGGATGCCGTCGGTCCCGAAATACTTGCGCACGGTCGTCATCTCCCTGTCCCGATCCGGGCCACCCTGCCCCTCGGCAGGCGGCCCTGCGCAAGGCAGGTGCCGTCCCGATGGACGCGGGTCACACAGGGCCTGGGTTATTTTGAGGCATGGTCACAAAAGCAAGGGGCGGCGGGATCGCTCCCGCCGCCCCTCGAGCCGAAAATCGGCCGGTGTGGATTTCGCGTGCCCATTCCCGGGCCCGCATCGCCTCGATCAGGCCTGCGGCTGCGGCTCGTACCCGCCGTCGTTCTCCCGCGGCCGGCCGCGGCCGGCGGAGGGCACCGGCGAGCCGCGGGCCGGGTTCGGTGGGAAGTCGCCGGCATCGCGGACCGGGGGCTTGCCGTTGATGAGATCGCGGATCTCGTCGCCCGACAGGGTCTCGTATTCGAGCAGGCCGCGGGCCAGAGCCTCGAGGTCGGCGTGGCGCTCGCTGAGGATGCGGCGGGCATCCTGCAGGCCGGCCTCGATCAGGCGGCGGACCTCGGCGTCGATCTTCTGGGCGGTGGCCTCCGACACGTTCTGCTGCCGGTTGACCTGCATGCCGAGGAAGACCTCGTCGTTGTTCTCACCGTAGGCGACGGTACCGAGCTCGGGGCTGAAGCCCCAGCGGGTCACCATCATGCGGGCCAGCCGGGTCGCCTGCTCGATGTCCGACTGGGCGCCGGAGGTGACCTTGTCGTGGCCGAAGATCATCTCCTCGGCGACGCGGCCGCCCATCATGATGGCGAGGCGCGAGGTCATCTGCTCGAAGGACATCGACAGCTTGTCGCGCTCCGGCAGCTGCATGACCATGCCGAGCGCCCGGCCGCGCGGGATGATCGTCGCCTTGTGGACGGGATCGGTCGCCGGGACGTTGAAGGCCACGATGGCATGGCCGCCCTCGTGATACGCGGTCAGCCGCTTCTCGTCCTCGGTCATGACGAGGGTGCGCCGCTCGGCGCCCATCATCACCTTGTCCTTGGCGTCCTCGAACTCGTGCATCGTGACGATGCGCTTGCCGCGGCGAGCCGCCAGCAGGGCCGCTTCGTTGACGAGGTTCATCAGGTCGGCGCCCGAGAAGCCGGGGGTGCCGCGGGCGATCACCTTCAGGTCGACGTCGGGCGAGAGCGGCACCTTGCGGACATGGACGCGCAGGATGCGCTCGCGGCCGATCACATCCGGGTTCGGCACGATGATCTGGCGGTCGAACCGGCCGGGGCGCAGCAGCGCCGGGTCGAGCACGTCGGGGCGGTTGGTCGCCGCGATGATGATGATGCCCTCGTTGGCTTCGAAGCCGTCCATCTCGACGAGGAGCTGGTTGAGGGTCTGCTCGCGCTCGTCGTTGCCGCCGCCCAGGCCCGCGCCGCGGTGACGACCGACGGCGTCGATCTCGTCGATGAAGATGATGCAGGGGGCGTTCTTCTTCGCCTGGTCGAACATGTCGCGGACGCGGCTGGCGCCGACGCCGACGAACATCTCGACGAAGTCCGAGCCGGAGATGGTGAAGAACGGCACGTTGGCCTCACCGGCGACCGCCCGGGCGATCAGGGTCTTGCCGGTACCGGGGGGGCCGACCAGCAGCACGCCGCGCGGGATGCGGCCGCCGAGGCGCTGGAACTTCTGCGGGTCGCGCAGGAACTCGACGATCTCCTGCAGGTCCTCCTTGGCCTCGTCGACGCCCGCCACGTCCTCGAAGGTGACGCGACCGTGGGCCTCGGTCAGGAGCTTCGCCTTGGACTTGCCGAAACCCATGGCCCGGCCGGCGCCGGACTGCATCTGGCGCGACAGGAAGATCCAGGCCCCGATGAACACCAGGATCGGCAGCCAGTTGACCAGCAGCGCGATGAACCACGGCGTGTTGTCCGACGGCGGACGGGCCGTGATGGTCACGCCCTTGCCCTGGAGCTTCGACACCAGCGAGGGGTCGTTCGGCGCGTAGGTCGTGAAGGTGCCGCCGCTCGTGTAGGTGCCGCTCACCTCCTGGCCGGAGATGACCACGTTCTGGATGCGGCCCGCCTCGGCGTCGTTTAGGAGCTGGCTGTAGGCGATCTCCCCGCCGCCCGAGCGATGACCCGGATTCTGGAACAGGGTCACGAGGGCCAGCACCAGCAGGAAGATGACGACCCACAGGGCGAAATTGCGGAAGTTGGGGTTCATCGAAGAGTCAATCCCTGAGGAGCGCGGCGCGTGCGGGCGTGCTGGGGTGGGCACCGGCACTCGGACCGCAATGTAGGCACCCGCCCGATGCTTGCCAAGTAATCGCCCGCGCCTGCGGCACCGCGCAGGGGCCCGGCTCGCCGAAACGTCATCCCGGCCGGGCTCGGCCGCGGCGCGGCGGCTCGGGCGACAGGGTCAGGCGGCCGCCGCCGGCCGCGAGCAGGATCCCCGCGACGGTCCGCCGGCAGGGGCGGCCGTCCCGCAGGGCGGGCAGGACGGTATCGAGGACGACCCGCTCCAGCCGCTCCAGGCGCGGCGGGTAGGTCGGGGCCTCGGGCACCGGTGAGCGAAGTTCGGCGAGCGCCAGCCCGGCGACCCGCAGGGCCACCGCCTCCGGCAGGGCCGCGAGGCCGGGCCCGTCGAGGACGAGGCGCCCCTCCCCGCCCGTCCCGTCCCGGCGCAGGGCGCCCAGGGCGGTCGCGGCGGCCTCGTCGAGGGCCGCCTCGTCGCGGCGCAGGCGCCCGGCGAGCCGCGCCAGGCGGGCGGGGGTGAGCCCCTCCTCGGCGAGAAGCGGCAGCAGGCGGCGCAGGCGCGCGCGGCCGAAGCGCGGGTTGGCGTTGGAGGGATCGCGGCAGAACGGCCAGCCCCGGGCCTCGCAGGTCGCGACGAGGCGCGCCTTCGGCACGCCGAGGAACGGCCGGGCGAGGGTGAGGCCGTCGGGCCCGCGAGCGAGGGGGCGGGCCGGCGCCATGCCGGCGAGCCCGGCCGGTCCGGAGCCGGCGCACAGGCGCATCAGCACGGTCTCGGCCTGGTCGTCGAGGGTGTGTCCGGTGAGGACGAGGTCGGCACCGGCCTCGTGCGCGAGCCCGGCGAGCAGGCGGTAGCGCGCCGTCCGCGCCGCCTCCTGCAGCCGGGCGGACGGCTTGGGCCCGGTCCAGGCGAGAAGGCGGTGCGGCAATCCGAGGCGGGCGGCGAGATCGGCCACCGCCCGGGCCTCGGCGGCGGAATCCGGGCGCAGGCCGTGATCGACCGTCGCGACGGTCACGGGCAGCCCGGATCCGAGCGCGGCGGCGCAGCCCATCAGCGCCGTCGAGTCGGGCCCGCCGGAGACCGCCAGCACCGCGCCGCGGAACGGCGCATCCGGCCCGATCCAGGGCGAAAGGAGGCGGGCCGCCTCGTCGGCGTCGAGCGGACCGCCGGGATCCGGCTCATCCGGGCGGCTCACGCCACATGGATCGTTCGGGCGGCTCACGCCGCTCGGCTCACGCGGCGCAGCGCGCGCGCCGCTGCTCCCGGTCGACGCCCTGCTTCACGCTCGACGAGGCCTGCGGGAACTTCCGCTCCAGCTCGGCCAGGGTGGCGCAGGCCTGCTCGCGGGCGCCGAGCGCGTTGAGCGAGGCGCCGAGCTTGAGCATCGCGTCGGGCGCCTTGCGCGAGCGGGCGTAGTCGGTCGAGACCTTCAGGAACTGCTCGGCCGCCTCGCGGGTGCGATTGCGCTGCAGGTAGCTCTCGCCGAGCCAGTAGGTCGCGTCCGGTACCAGGGTGTCGCGGGGATGCGACTGGATGAACTGGCGCAGGCTCATCTCGGCCTGCTCGTACTGGCGCTGCAGCACGTAGGCGTAGGCCGACTCGTAATCGGCCTTCGCGTCGCCGGTCCCGGTGGCCGCGACGCTGGCCGAGGGGCGCGGCGCCGGGGCCGGGGCGGCGGCGGCCGGCCGGGACGGCGGGCGCAGGTCCACCGGCTCGCCGTAATCGGGGGTGCCGTCCTCGATCGCCGCGCGCGGCGGGGCGAGGGACGCGGAGGCGGACGGGGTCGCGGCGACCGAGCGCGCCGCCTGGGACGGCGTCGTCGCGCCAAGCGCCTGCGGCCCAGAGCCAAGCGCCTGCGGCCCGGCGCCGAGCGCCTGCGGCCCGGCGCCGAGCGCCTGCGGGGCGCCCGGTGCGTCGGGGTTCTGCGAGGGATCGAAGGCGTCGCTGCGCTTCTGGGGCTTGTGCTGCGGGGTGGCCGCGGCCGGCTTCTGCCCGCCCTTCGACTCCTGGAAGCGGAACTCGACGTCCTCCTGGAACTTGCGCAGCTGCTCCTTGAGCTGGCGGTTCTCGTACTGGAGCGACTCGATCTGGCCCGCCATCTGGCGCGACTGGTTCTCCAGCCGGTTGAGGCGCACCACGAACTCGGCGGCATCCTGGGCCGCCGCCGGGCATGCGGCGGCGAGGGCCAGCCCGGACACGGCGAGGGCGGGGGCGAGGAGCAGGCGGCGAAGCATGGCGGGGCGCATCACGGCTCGGGTCAGGCGGCGGGTCCGCACTCGGGAGCGCGGGGTTAGCAGAAGCCGCGCCTCCGGGCAAAAGGGGCGGCGCGCCGCCCCCCTCCACGATCGACGACACGGGCGGCGCACCGCCTCGTCGACGATCGGCTGCAGGGGCGGCCTACGCCGCCCCGGGGCCGCTCAGGAGCCGGCGCCGCCGTCGAGCACCGTGACGGCGCGGCGGTTCTGCGACCAGCACGAGATGTCGTTGCAGACCGCCACCGGGCGCTCCTTGCCGTAGGACACGGTGCGGATCCGGTTCCCGGCGATGCCCCGGGAGGCGAGGTAGTCCCGCACCGCCTGCGAGCGGCGGGCGCCGAGGGCGAAGTTGTACTCGCGGGTGCCGCGCTCGTCGGCGTGGCCCTCGATCAGGAACGTGTAGCGCGGGTAGCGCTGCAGCCACTGCGCCTGCTTGTCGAGGGTCGCCGTGGCGGTCGAGGACAGGTCGGTCGAATCGGACTCGAAGAACACCCGGTCGCCGACATTGACGACGAAGTCCTGGGTGCTGCCCGGGGTGGCGGGTCCGCCGCGCCCGCCATACCCGCCCGCGCCGCCGGCCCCGGCGCCGTAGGCCGCCGAGGCATCGGCGAGGTCGTTGTTGCTCGCGCAGGCCGCCATCGAGAGGGCGAGCGAGAGCGCGGCGGTGATCTTGAGCGCGCGCAGCGGCGCGAGCGGCAACGGCATCGACCAAACTCCTCTGGCGGCCCCGGCGGGCGGCTCGTCGGCGAGACCTGAGCCGCGACAACCGACCGGCGACGCCACGCAACATGACGCGATCGTCTGTAGTCCCGGTCGGTTAAGCGAAGGTTCCATCAACCTTGACGGCCCCTCGCCGCGACTCTGCGAATCGCTCCGGCCGAGCCCCTGCCGGATGGCGGGACCGACGACCACACACCGTTCAAATACGGCCACGCTGCGGCGTCGGCGGAGCGCGAACCGTTGCGTCTCCGCCCGTGTCGTCCGAGCAACACCCTCGCGGCGGCGCCGCCGCGGGCGCGGTTGACGCTTCGTTAACCAATTGGCCCGACCGTGAGGCATCGACGACCGAGACCGCCTCGCGATGCCCGCGCTCCCCCCCTTCCCCCGGATGCCCCAGCCCGGCGCCGAGCCCCCGGGAGCCAAGCCCCCCGGCGTCAAGCCTTGCGTGCTGATCGTCGAGGACAGCTACATGCTGCTGGAGCTCCTGGTGACCCTGTGCGCCCAGCACGGGGTCGAGACGCTCACGGCCTCGAGCGGCGAGGCCGCGCTGACCCTGCTGCGCGAGCAGGGCTCCCGGATCGACTGGCTCCTGACCGACATCCGGCTGCCCGGCCTCGTCGACGGCTGGAGCGTCGCGGAGGCCTACCGGCAGATCCAGCCGCACCGGCCGGTGATCTACTCATCGACCACCGCGAACCTGAACCATCCGGCGGTGCCCGGCAGCATCTTCGTCACCAAGCCGTTCGTGATCGCCGACATCCTGCGCCTCGCCCGGATGATGGGAAGCGAGCTGGAGGCCTCGCGCCAGCTCTGCGCGTGAGGGGTCAGGAACCGATCGCGGCCCGGGCGGCCGCGTCGGCCTTGGCGTTGGCGCTCTCCTCGGCCGCGTCGGCGGCCTCGCTCAGGCGGAAATCCCGCGCCCGCGCCTCGCAGCGGGCGCGCAGGACATCGAGCTCATCCTCGGTCAGGTGCTCGATGCCGATATAGGCGTTCTGGGCCGCGCTCGCCCGGATCAGCTCGTCGAGCTTGGCCTGGATCGCCGCCCCGTCGCGGTTCTGGGTGTTCTGGATCAGGAACACCATCAGGAACGTCACGATCGTCGTGCCGCTGTTGATGATCAGCTGCCAGGTGTCCGAGTAGTGGAACAGCGGGCCGGTCAGCGCCCAGACCACGATCAGCAGCAGGCTCGCCGCGAAGGTGCCGGGCCGGCCCGCCGCCCGGGCGACGGCGGCGGCGAAATCCGAGAAGGTGCGGATGCGTGTCGTGACCATCGTGGCTCCCGCGGCGACCGGGTTTCGCCGAAGATTTCCGTAACGTTTCCCGGGAGATCCGGGCGGACGAGCGTCCGCTTACGAATTCCCGCCCCGCCTCCGCGGTTCCCCTCTTGACGCCGGCGCGGGCTCGGCGCAGTGACGGGCCGCCCGCGGCGCCCTCGCGCCGCAGCATTCCCGGACAACCTCCACTTCATGCCGAGCGACAGTCACAGTCGACCGCCCTTGCCGTCCCCGGCCTGAGGTCCCGCGCGCCCGCTCCGCCCGAGCGGCTCACCGCGACCGGCCGGGGACGGCCGGCCGACGCTTCAGCGCCGAGTAGGTGAGCCATGATCGAGACCGTGATCGACGCCCCCGTCGAGCCCGCTTCCCTTGCCGCGCGCCTCGCCGAGGAGAGCGCTCCGGACATCGTCGAGGCGCTGAACCGGGAGGCGCCGGAGGTGGCCGCCGCCATCCTGCTGAGCCTGCCGCACGACCGCGCCGTCGAGGTGCTGGACCAGCCCGAGCTCGACTGCGCCCCCGACATCATCGAGATGCTGCCGCGCGACCGCGTCGCATCGTTCCTGTCGGGCATGTCGGCCGACCGGGTCACCGACGTGTTCAAGGAGATCGAGGAGCCCGGCCGCTCGGACCTGCGCACCCGCCTCGACGTCGAGACCCGGGGCGCCGTCGACAAGCTGATCGCCTATCCGGAGGAGAGCGTCGGCTCGATCATGACGACCGAGTTCGTCTCGGTGCCGACGACCTGGACCGTCGGCCTCACCCTCGACTACATCCGCAAGGTCGAGCGCACCCGCGAGACCGTCTACTCGATCTTCGTGCTCGATCCCCGGACCGGGGCGCTGGCCAAGGCGGTGCCCCTGCGCCGCCTGATCACCGGCAACCCGGACGACAACATCCTGTCGGTGGCGCCGAACCGCCGCCCGGTGGTGGTCTCGGCCGATGCCGGCCGCAACGAGGCGGCGCGCCTGATCTCGAAATACGACCTCCTGGCGATCCCGGTGGTCGATGCGTCGAACCACGTCGTCGGCATCGTCACCGTCGACGACGTGATCGACGCGATGATCCAGAAGCAGACCGAGGACGTGCAGCGCTTCGGCGGCATGGAGGCGCTCGACGAGCCCTACATGTCGATCAGCTTCCTCACCATGATCCGCAAGCGGGCCGGCTGGCTCTGCGTGCTGTTCCTCTCCGAGATGCTGACCGCCAGCGCCATGCAGGGGTTCGAGGGCGAGCTCGAGAAGGCGCTGGTGCTCACCCTGTTCATCCCGCTCATCATGAGCTCGGGCGGCAATTCGGGCTCGCAGGCGACCTCGCTGCTGATCCGGGCGCTCGCCCTGCACCAGGTCCGCCTGGCCGACTGGTGGCGGGTGGCGCTCCGCGAGATTCCCGCCGGCCTGACGCTCGGCGCGATCCTCGGCACGATCGGCGTGGTGCGGATCGTGATCTGGCAGAAGCTCGGCTTCTACGATTACGGCGAGCACTGGTTCCTGGTCGCCGCCACGGTCGGCACCGCCCTCGTCGGCATCGTGCTGTTCGGCTCGCTCACCGGCTCGATGCTGCCCTTCATCCTCCAGCGCGTCGGTTTCGATCCGGCGACCGCCTCGGCGCCGTTCGTCGCGACCCTCGTCGACGTGTCGGGGCTGGTGATCTACTTCACGGTGGCGCTGGTGATCCTGAAGGGGACGCTGCTGTAGGATACGAATTCGGACGCCCCGGTTTCGGGCGCGACGGTCGACACGGTCTCCGCGTCATTCCGGGGCCGCGCAGCGGAGCCCGGAATGACGCGGATGCGCACGGGAGACGGTAGCCAGCGGAGGGGCGCTACCGCTCCTCGATCGTCAGCTTCTGGAATCCCTTCGCCGCCAGCTTCGGCCGCTTGGCGCTGAGGATCCGGGAATTCACCCCCGTCCAGCCGATCTCGCCCGACAGCCGCCCGTACTCGATCTTCGGGCAGCGGTTCATCACCACGGTGACGCCCCGCGCCTCCGCCCGGGCCGCGCCCGCGTCGTTGCGCACGCCGAGCTGCATCCAGATCACCCCGGGCAGCGGGTCGAGGGCCAAGGCCTCGTCGACGAGGGGACCGGCGGCCTCGGAGTTGCGAAAGATCTCGACCATGTCGACCGGCCGGACGAGGTCGGCCAGCCGCGCCACCACCGGCCGGCCCAGGATCTCGCCCCCGGCGAGGCCCGGATTGACCGGGATCACCTCGTAACCGCGCTCCAGCAGGTACTTGGTGACGATCCAGCTCGGCCGGGCCGGGTTGGCGGAGGCGCCGACGAGCGCGATCGTCCGCACCTGCCGCAGGATCTTGCGCAGCGCCTCGTCGTCGTAGCGGTCGTGAACGCTCATCGGGCCGCCTTCCGGTCGAGGAAGGCCGCGATCCCGTCTTCCGCCGAGCGGGCCAGCATGTTCTCGGTCATCACGCGGCCGGCATGGGCGTAGGCCTCGGCGAGCGGCATCTCGAGCTGCTCGTAGAAGGCGCGCTTGCCGACCCGCACCGTGTAGGCGCTGCGGGACGCGATCCCGGCGGCGAGCGCCTGCGCCTCGCCGAGCGCCGTACCGGCGGGCACCACCCGGTTGACGAGGCCGAGCGCCCTCGCTTCTTCGGCCTCCGCCATCTCGGCGGTGAGCAGCATCGCCATCGCGGCCTTGCGCGACAGGTTGCGCGAGAGCGCCACCATCGGGGTCGAGCAGAACAGGCCGATCTGCACGCCGGGGGTGGCGAAGCGCGCCTCCGTGCCAGCCACCGCGAGGTCGCAGGAGGCGACGAGCTGGCAGCCGGCCGCCGTCGCGATTCCCTCCACGGCCGCGATCACCGGCTGCGGCAGGGCGGGGATCGCCATCATCACCGACGAGCAGAGATCGAACAGATCCTTGAAGCGGGCCGCGCCGCGATCGGAATCCGCCCGATAGGCGGTCATCTCCTTGAGGTCGTGGCCGGCGCAGAAGGCGGGGCCCTCCGCGGCCAGCACCACGACGCGCACGCTCTCGTCCGCCGAGAGCCGGGCGAATTCCTCCGACAAGGCGGCGAGGAGGGCGTGCGAGAGGGCGTTGCGCGCCCGCGGCCGGTTGAGGGTCACGGTCGCGACGCCGTCGCGGTCGTGCCGGAGGAGGAGGGTCTCGGACATGCGGGCTCGGATTCGCGGTCTCGGAAGGGAGCGGAACGGATGGCCTATTGTCCGGTGCCGGGCGCCGTGCTGCAAGATCGTGCATGACGATGACCGGATACGCTCCCCGCATGCCTGCCGCCCCGATGATGGACCGCGACGCGGTCTCGGCCTTCCTCGACGAGGTCTTTCCGCAGATCCATCACGGCGGGCCCGGCCCGGTGGTCGAGAGCGTCGGCCCGATGACGGCGACGATGCGCCTGCCCTACCATGAGCGCCACCTGCGCCCCGGCGGCACGATCTCCGGCCCGGCGATGATGGGGCTCGCCGACGTGGCGCTCTACGTCGCGATCCTGGGCCAGATCGGCCCGGTGGCGCTCGCGGTCACCACCAACCTGTCGTTCAACTTCATGAGGAAGCCCGCGCAAGGAGATCTCCTGGCCGAGGCGCGCCTGTTCAAGCTCGGGCGCTCGCTGGCGGTCGGCGAGGTGCTGATCCGCAGCCTCGGCCGGGACGACCTCGTCTGCCACGCCACCGGCACCTACGCGATCCCGCCGAAATAGCGGTATCATGATACCGCTATGGCGAAGTCTCTCGAAAAGCTCGCGTTTTTTCCGCTTCGGGTTTTTCGGTCTGCTTGACGCCGGCGCCGACCTCCGTTACTGAGCCGGCCATCGCCGCTGCGCGCTCAGTCCTGACCGCGGCGGCGTCCTGTTTTTTTCGTCAAGACTTCCGGGACCTATCCGCGATGAAGACCTTTTCGCTGAAGCCCGCCGACGTCGACAAGAAGTGGGTGATCATCGACGCGGAGGGCCTCGTGGTCGGCCGCCTGGCGTCGATCGTCGCGATGCGTCTGCGGGGCAAGCACAAGCCCCAGTACACGCCCCACGTCGATTGCGGCGATAACGTCATCGTCATCAACGCGGAGAAGGTGAAGTTCACCGGCCGCAAGTATAACCAGAAGGTGTACTACCACCACACTGGCTACGCCGGCGGCATCAAGGAGCGGTCGGCCAAGTTCATCCTCGAGGGCCGCTTCCCCGAGCGCGTCGTCGAGAAGGCCGTGGAGCGCATGCTGCCGCGCGGCCCGCTGTTCCGGCAGATCCTGGGCAACCTCCGGGTCTACAAGGGCAACGAGCATCCCCACACCGCCCAGCAGCCGGAGACGCTCGACGTCGCCGCTCTCAACCGCAAGAACGTGAGCGCGTAAGATGGCGACCCTTCAGTCTCTCGCCGACCTCGGCCAGGCCAACAAGGCTTCTCTCTCGCAGGGCGAGAACGAGGCCCCGGTCCACGTCCAGAAGCTGGACTCCCTCGGCCGCGCCTACGCCACCGGCAAGCGCAAGGACGCGATCGCCCGCGTCTGGATCAAGCCCGGCGCCGGCAAGATCACGGTGAACGACCGCCCGGTCGACACCTACTTCGCCCGCCCGGTGCTGCGCATGATCCTGCAGCAGCCGCTCCAGGTGGCCGACCGCGTCGACCAGTACGACATCGTCGTCACGGTGGCCGGCGGCGGCCTCTCCGGCCAGGCCGGTGCGGTGCGCCACGGCCTCTCCAAGGCCCTGACCTACTTCGAGCCCGAGCTGCGCTCGCCGCTGAAGCGCGAGGGCTTCCTGACCCGCGACCCGCGCGTGGTCGAGCGCAAGAAGTACGGCCGCAAGAAGGCTCGCCGCAGCTTCCAGTTCTCGAAGCGCTAGAGCGACCCTTTCGGTCATTGCAAAAAACAGGGCGGGCCCGCGAGGGCCCGCCCTTTCCCGTTTCAGGCGATGCGCGTCAGGCGCTCAATGCCTTCTCCAGCTCGCCCTTCGACATGGTGGACCGGCCCGGGATGTTCTTCGCCCGCGCCTTCCGCATCAGCTCGGCCTTGGTCGGGCCGCCGTCGCGGCTGCCGGTCTTGTGCGACGCCTTGCGCGCGGCGGCGGCCTTCTTCGCCACGTCCTTCGGCTGCTTCGAATGCTGGCGGCCCTTGGCGCTGTCGGCGCGCTTCTTGGCGGTGGAGCGCTTGTACTCCTCGTCCGAGAGTTCCTCGCGGGCCTTCTTCGGCAGGTAGCGCTCGCCGGTCTCGCCGCTCTTCTTGCCCGACTTGGTGTCCCACTCCTCGTCGGTCCACTGCTTGAGGTGGTTGTCGGACGACTTCTTGCCCTCGTAGCCGCCTCCTTCCTCCTTGTATTCCTGAACGGCCATCTGCGCCTTGCGGGCCGACCACTGGCCGGGCTTGCCGCCCTTCGACGAGCGGGTAACGTCCTTCTTGACCGACTCCCACAGCTTGGGATCGGTCTTCTTCGCGGTGCCGGCCATGATGCAGTCCTGCTCTCGTCCGATATGATCTGGCAGCACAACCGGGGCGGCGCGGGCGGGGTTCCTCTGCGGCGCACGCGCCTGTGGATGGCGGGACGACACGACACCGTCGCGGATCGTGCGGCATGGTCTGCGCACCGTCCTCGCCGATCGGCGGGCATTGCCGATTGACTCGACGCGCCCCCGACCCCAATCACCACGCGCGTCGTTCGACATCGGCCGACCGGCGCCACGGAGTTTTCGCCATGACCCGCAAGCACAGCCCGAGCGTCTTCATCGACGGCGAGGCCGGCACGACCGGTCTCGGCATCCGCGAGCGTCTGCACGCCTTCGACGACATCACCCTGCGGTCGATTCCCCACGAGAGCCGCAAGGACCCGGAGGCGAAGCGCGCCCTCCTGTCCGAGGTCGACCTCGTGGTGCTCTGCCTGCCCGACGACGCCTCGCGCGAGACGGCGGCGCTCGCCGATTCGCTGCCCGGCGGCGGCCCGCGGCTGCTCGATGCCAGCACCGCCTACCGGGTCGACCCGGCCTGGACCTACGGCTTCGCCGAGCTGGCGCCGGAGCAGGAAGGCGCCATCCGGGCGTCGCGCCGCGTCTCGAACCCGGGCTGCTACCCGACCGGTGCCATCGCGCTCCTGCGCCCGCTGATCGATGCCGGCCTGGTCCCGGCCGATCATCCGGTCAGCATCAATGCGGTCTCGGGCTACAGCGGCGGCGGCCGCAAGATGATCGAGGACTACGAGGCCGGCAAGGCCCCGGCCTTCCAGCTCTACGGCCTCGGCTTCGGCCACAAGCATCTGCCCGAGACGCAGAAGTACAGCGGCCTCACCCGCCGCCCGATCTTCGTGCCGTCGGTCGGCAACTTCCGCCAGGGCATGCTGGTGTCGATCCCGCTCCACCTCGACCTCCTGCCCGGCAAGCCGACCCCCGGCGACCTCGAGGCGGCGCTCGTCGCCCGCTACGCCGGCGCCACGCTCGTCAAGGTGGTGACCGGGGCCGAGGACGGCGCACACCGCGAGCGCATCGAGCCCGAGGCGCTGAACGACACCGACCGGCTCGAATTACGGGTGTTCGGCTCCGACACGCACCACCACGCGGTGCTGGTCGCGCGGCTCGACAACCTCGGCAAGGGCGCCTCGGGCGCCGCGGTGCAGAACCTGCGCCTGATGCTCGACCTCGATTAAGCCTCGACCCGGAGGGCCGCGAGGCCCTCCGTGCTCGCGGGAGGTGACGCGATGACCGAGACCCGCCCGCCGCTGCCGCCCTTCACCGCGTCGAGCGCCGCCGCCAAGGCCCGCGCCGCCGAGGATGCCTGGAACAGCCGCGACCCGGTCCGGGTGTCGCTGGCCTACACGCCGGACAGCCGCTGGCGGAACCGGGCCGAGTTCTTCGCCGGGCGCGAGGCCATCGTGGCCTTCCTCACCCGCAAGTGGGACCGCGAGCTCGAGTACCGCCTGATCAAGGAGGTCTGGGCCCACCACGAGAACCGCATCGCGGTGCGCTTCGCCTACGAGTGGCGCGACGATTCCGGCCACTGGTTCCGCTCGCACGGCAACGAGCAGTGGGAGTTCGACGCGGCGGGCCTGATGCGCCGCCGCGAGGCCTCGATCAACGACGTGCCGATTCCGGCCTCCGACCGCAAGTTCCACTGGTCCCTCGGCCGGCGGCCGGACGACCATCCGGGCCTGAGCGACCTCGGCCTGTAGGGGCGATGCGGCGAAGCCGCATCGCGCGGGCGTCTCACCCCCGCGGCGGGATCTCCAGGCCGCGCTGCACCGCCGGCCGGGCGAGGGCCCGCTCCAGCCAGGCCGGGACGGCCTCGAGCGCGTCGTACTCCACCAGCTCCCGCGCTTCGTAGAAGCCGATCAGGTTGCGCACCCAGCCGACGAGCGAGATGTCGGCGATGGTGTAATCGGATCCCATGATCCAGTCGCGGCCGGTCAACCGGGCCTCCAGCACCCCGAGCAGGCGCTTCGACTCGTCGCGGTAGCGGTGGAGCGGCCGCTTGTCCTCGATCTCGCGGCCGGCGAACTTGTGGAAGTAGCCGAGCTGGCCGAACATCGGCCCGACCGCGGCCATCTGGAAGAACAGCCACTGCGCGGTCTCGTACCGGCCGGCCGGATCGGACGGGATCAGCCGCCCGGTCTTCTCGGCGAGGTAGAGCAGGATCGCCCCCGACTCGAACAGGGCGAGCGGCCGTCCGCCCGGCCCGTCCGGATCGATGATCGCCGGGATCTTGCCGTTGGGGTTGAGCGACAGGAAGTCCGGCGTCCAGGTCTCGTTCCTGCCGATCTGGACCGTATGCGCCTCGTAAGGAAGGCCGAGCTCCTCGAGCGCGATCGACACCTTCACGCCGTTCGGCGTCGGGAAGGAATAGAGCTGGATCCGGTCCGGGTGCCGGGCCGGCCAGCGCGCGGTGATCGGGAAGGCGGAGAGGTCTGGCATCGCGATGAGGCTCCCTGGTGCGGGGCCGCGACGATACCCGGCCTCCCCGGCCGGGCAAGCCGGGTATCAGCCCTCCGCCGCGAAGTGCTTGACGAGGAGCGGCAGGTGGTCGCCGCCATGGCCGGCCGCGACGAGCCGGTCGAGGTCGGAAAAGACTCCCTCGGCGACGGCCCGCTCCGCGCCCAGGCCCTCGGCCATCGCCACGTAGTAGCTCAGGTCCTTGCGGGCATTGGCGATCGAGAATCGCATCGGCGAGGAATCGCCCGACAGCAGGTAGGGCGAGAGCCGGTCGAGCGCCGCCCCGTGGCCGCCGCCCTTGCGCAGCACGTCGACGAGGATCTCGGGCGCGATGCCCGCCCGGCCGGCGGCGGCGGCGGCCTCGGCGATGAGGGCGACGGAGCCGAGCGAGACGAAGTTGTGCAGGAGCTTCAGGGTGTGGCCCGCACCGGCCTCGGGCCCGGCATGGAAGATGTTCTCGGCGAAGGCGGAGAGCAGCGGCTGCACCGCGGCGAACAGCGCCGGCTCGGCCCCGACCAGCAGGTTGAGCCGCCCCTCCGCCGCCTCCTTGGGGGTGCGGGTCATCGGCGCGTCGAGGAAGCGGCCACCGGCCCGCGTCACCGCCGCGGCGACCGCCGCCGTCGAGGCCGGGATCGCCGTCGAGCAGTCGATCACCACGGTGCCGGGCTTCAGCGACGCGAGCAGGCCCCCGTCGCCGAGGAGCACGTCCTCGACCTGCGGCGTGCCGGTGACGCACAGGACGATCACCTCGCTCGCGCCGGCCAACGACGCCCGGTCGGCGTGGCGCGTCGCTCCCAGGGCGTCGAGGTCGTCGGTCGGCTGGTTGCCGGGATGGTCGAGATAGCCGAGCGGCCAGCCCTTGCGGGCGATGTTGAGGGCGATGCCGTGGCCCATCAGGCCGACGCCGACGATGCCCACCTTCTGCTTGGTCATGGTGTGTGTCTCCTCGGGAAGAAAAGGTCAGGCGAGCGCCCGGCGCACCGCCTCGGTCACCTCGGTGCAGCTCGCTCGTCCGCCGAGGTCGCGCGGCACCGCCCGCCCCTCGCGCAGGGTCGTGGCGACCGCCGCCTCGACCCGGTCGGCCGCCGCGCCCAAGCTGGCATCGCCCTTCCGATCGCCGAGCCAGCGCAGCATCATCGCCCCCGACAGGATGGTGGCGACCGGGCTCGCGGCATTCTGCCCGGCGATGTCCGGCGCCGAGCCATGGGCGCCCTGGAACAGGGCGTGGCCGTCGCCGATCTCGCCCGAGGGCGAGATGCCCATGCCGCCGACCGTGGCGGCGCCGAGATCCGAGATGATGTCGCCGAACATGTTCTCCGCCACGATCACGTCGTAGAAGTCCGGCCGCTTGAGCATGTGCACGGTGATCGCGTCGGCATAGGCGTAGTCGATCGCGATGTCCGGGTAGCCGGCATGGACCTCGTCGCAGATCCGGCGGAAGAAGGCGTAGGAGCGCAGGATGTTGGCCTTGTCGCAGACGGTCACCCGCCGCCGGCCGTCCCGCGGCGCGCCGCTGCGCCTGGCCGCGAGATCGAAGGCGAAGCGCGCCACCCGCTCGGTGCCCTTGCGCGTCACCACCAGGCTGTCCGAGGCGATCTCGTCGCGCAGGACCACCCCGGCGCCGCGGCTGGCATAGAGCCCCTCGGTGTTCTCGCGCACGACGACGTAGTCGATGCCGCCGCCCTCGAAGGCGCGCAACGGCGAGAGCACGCCGGGCAGCAGCTTGATCGGGCGCACGTTGGCGTAGAGGTCGAGGCGGAAGCGCAGGCGCAGGTGCAGGTCGTTGCCGACCTCGGTGCCGTCCGGATAGACCACGCCCGGCAGGCCGGCCGCCCCGTGCAGGATCGCATCGGCGTCGCGGCAGCCCGCGAAGGTGTCCTCCGGCAGCACCGCGCCGCTCTTCACGTAGTGCCCGGCCCCGCCCTCCAGCATCTCGAAGGCGAGCGTGCTGGCGCCGCAGGCCTCCGCCAGCACCGCCATCGCGGCTTGCGTCACCTCGGGACCGATGCCGTCGCCCTCGATGGTGGCGATGCGATATCGTGCCATTTTCGCCCTCCTCCCTTGAGATCCGCGCGTCGTGCGGAACCTTTGATGGCGCGCCTAGCACGGCGCCGCGGGCCGCGACATCGCGCCCGACGCATGACCCATGGGAGGAGAGGCCGATGACGGGATCGCCGTTCACCTACCACGTGCCGGATGCTGCGCTCGCCGACCTGCGCGAACGCCTCGCCCGCACCCGCCTGCCCGACCAGGCGCCGGAGGCGCCCTGGACCTACGGCACCGACGTGACCTACCTCGCCGACCTCGTCGCGTATTGGCGCGACCGGTTCGACTGGCGCGCCGAGGAAGCTGCGCTCAACGCCTTCCCGCAGGAGGTCGTGCGCGTCGGCGAGATCGACATCCACTGCCTGCACGTGCCGGGCCGCGGACCGAGCCCGCGGCCGCTCCTGCTCTGCCACGGCTGGCCCGGCTCGGTGTTCGAGTTCCTCGACCTGATCCCTCGCCTGACCGATCCGGCCCGCTTCGGCGGCGATCCGGCCGACGCCTTCACGGTGGTGGCCCCTTCGCTGCCCGGCTACGGCCTGTCGTTCCGCCCGGGCCAGCCCCGCCTCGGCGTCGAGGAGATTGCCGATCGCTTCGCGGAGCTGATGGGGCGCCTCGGCTACGACCGCTTCATGACCCAGGGCGGCGATTGGGGCGCCTTCATCACCACGCGGCTCGCCTGGCGCTACCCCGAGCGCGTCGAGGGGCTGCACCTCAACATGCTGCCGGTGCGCCGGGACCTGTCGGGCCGCGACGCGACCCCGGAGGAGGCCGCGCATTACGAGCGCGTCGGCGCCTGGCTGAAGGAAGAGACGGGCTACCAGTGGATCCAGGGCACCAAGCCCCAGACCCTCGCCTTCGCGCTGACCGACTCGCCGGCCGGCCTCGCCGCCTGGATCGCGGAGAAGTTCCGGTCCTGGTCGGATTGCGACGGCACGATCGAGACCGCGATCCCCCGTGACCGGATGCTCGCCAGCATCTCGCTCTACTGGTTCACCGGCGCGATCGGCTCGTCCTTCCATCCCTACCATTCCCGCATGCACCGCCCCTGGCCGGTCCCGAACGGCGAGAAGGTGAGGGTACCGACGGCCTACGCGGCGTTTCCGAAGGAGATGGTCCGCCCTCCCCGCTCGCTCGCCGAGGCGACGATGTTCGCCGACCTGCGCCGCTGGACCGAGATGCCGCACGGCGGCCACTTCGCCGCCCTCGAGCAACCCGATCTCCTGGCGGAGGACGTCCGCGCCTTCGCACGCACGGTGCCGCGCTAGGCGGGACCGTCGCGTCCCGCCGGTCCTTGAAGGTGCTGCGGGCGGACCTAGCTTCTCGGTCGATCGTCGGAGTCGGGCCGCTCCGCATTGCCCCGCTCACGCTGATTCGGGCGTGTTGACAGGCGAGCCGGCTACCCTTAGACAGCCGCTCACCGACGGGGGGCCGACGAACTGGCCGCCGCGACGGACTTCTCCAGAGATGAGCAAGCAAGGGCCTGGGCGACTTGGTTCGGCTTTTCGTTCTCCGGAGGTCGAGATCGGCTCCCGGTCGATCTGCTCTTTGACAAGTTCATCTGAGAAAGAGAAGCGTGGACGGCGTCGTCCCTGCGGATCCGGGTTTCGGCCTGGATCGTGAGTAGGATGATGCTGGTCC
>NZ_LWHQ01000003.1 GCF_001653715.1 Methylobacterium platani | reverse complement strand
AGGTCGCCGATGCGCTGCCCCGGCAGCCCGGCGAGCTTGTCGCGCAGAGCCGTCATCAGGCCCTCGGCGGCGGCGCTCTCCACCTCCTCGTAGTCGTGGCGGGCATAGTAGTCGCGGCCGAAGCGTGCCCAGTGGTCGCGCACCACCTGGTCGGCGGGCTTGCCCGTCGCGGCGAGCAGGTTGAGCCAGAGCAGTACCGCCCAGAGCCCGTCCTTCTCCCGCACGTGGTTCGAGCCGGTGCCGGCGCTCTCCTCGCCGCACAGGGTGATGCGGCCGGCATCGAGCAGGTTGCCGAAGAACTTCCAGCCGGTCGGGGTCTCGAAGGCCGGGATCCCGAGAGACGCCGCCACCCGGTCGGCGGCGCGGCTCGTCGGCATCGAGCGGGCGACGCCGGCGAGGCCTTCCTTGTAGCCCGGCGCCAGGTGGGCGTGGGCGGCCAGGATCGCCAGGCTGTCGCTCGGGGTGACGAAGAGGTGCGGGGCGACGATCATGTTGCGGTCGCCGTCGCCGTCGGAGGCGGCGCCGAAATCGGGCGCGTCGGGGCCGGTCATCTCGACCATCAGGTCGTGGGCATGGACCGGGTTCGGATCGGGATGGTGGCCGCCGAAATCCGGCAGCGGCTCGGCATTGATCACCGTGCCGGCCGGCGCGCCGAGGCGCCGCTCCAGGATCTCGACTGCGTAGGGGCCGGTCACCGCGCTCATCGCGTCGAAGCGCATCCGGAAGCCGGAGCGGAACAGGGCCGCGACGGCGTCGAAGTCGATCAGCGTCTCCATCAGCGCGGCGTAATCCGCCACCGGGTCGATCACCGTGATGGTGGCCTCGCCGAGCCTGACGTCGCCGAGCGTGTCGAGGTCGATGTCGTCGGCCTCGACGATGCGGTACTCGCCGATGACCTTGGTTCGGGAAAAGATCGCCTCGGTCACCGGCTCGGGCGCCGGGCCGCCGTTGCGGCCGTTGAACTTGATGCCGAAATCGCCCTCCGGCCCGCCCGGATTGTGGCTCGCCGAGAGCACCACGCCGCCGATCGCGCCGTATTTCCGGATCACGCAGGAGGCCGCCGGGGTCGAGAGCAGGCCGCCGCGGCCGACCAGGATGCGCGCGAAGCCGTTGGCGGCTGCGATCTTCAGCGTCGTCTGCACCACCTCGCGGTTGAGGAAGCGGCCGTCGCCGCCGACCACCAGGGTGGTGCCGGCCCGGTCGGGCAGGCAGTCGACGATCGCCTGGACGAAGTTCTCGACGTAACGCGGCTGGCGGAAGACCGGCACCTTCTTGCGCAGGCCCGAGGTACCGGGCTTCTGGTCGGGGAAGGGCTGCGTGGCGACGGCCTTGACGGTCATGGGGTCTCGTCCCGGTTCGGGCTTGCGGGGCCGGGCGGCCCCTTCAGCCAGGCTTATGCCGCCTCCCGCCGGCGGCGGCCAGCCCGGGCGGCCGGTTTCGCACCGAGCCGCCCAGGTCTTCGGCCGTCTCGGTCTCCGGCCGTCTCGGGCTCCGGCCGTCTCAGGCCGCATCCTCGGCGGCGAGGGGCCGCCCGGTGGTCAGGTGGCGGAACCCGTCGATCGGGCCCGGGCGGCCGAACAGGTAGCCCTGCGCCTCGTGGCAGGCCTCGGCGCCCAGGAAGGCGAGCTCGCCGGTGGTCTCGACGCCCTCCGCCAGGACCGGCAGGCCCAGGCCCCGGCCGAGGCCGAGCACGGTCCGCACGATCGTCGCCGCCTGCTCGCTCGAATCGACCGAGCGGGTGAAGGAGGCATCGATCTTGATCTTGTCGAACGGGAAGGCGCGCAGGTTCGACAGCGACGAGTAGCCGGTGCCGAAATCGTCCATCGCGATCCGCACCCCCATCGCCTTGATCCGCCGCAGGGTCGCGAGCGCCCGCGGCAGGTCGCGGATCAGCGCCGTCTCGGTGATCTCGATCTCGAGCCGGGCCGGCGTCAGGCCCGAGGTGAACAGGATCTCGTGCACCAGCTCGGCGAAGCCCGGGGCGTGGAGCTGGACCGCCGAGACGTTGACGGCGATGCGCAGGGGCTTCTCCCACGAGGCCGCCTCGCGGCAGGTCTCGCGCAGCACCCACTCGCCGATGGCGAGGATGCTGCCGGTCTCCTCCGAGATCGGGATGAACAGGTCCGGCGGCACGTTGCCCCGCTCCGGGTGCTGCCAGCGCAGCAGCGCCTCGAAGCCCACCGCCTCGCCGTCGTCGATGCGGGTCTGAGGCTGGTAGACGACCCGGAACTCGCCCCGCTCGACGGCGTGGCGCAGGTCGTGCTCGATCTGGCGCCGCTCGCGGACCTGCACGCCCATCCGCGCCTCGTAGAAGCGCAGGCGGCCCCGTCCCTCCTGCTTGGCGCGGTAGAGCGCGGTATCGGCCTGGACCATCAGGGTCTCGGCATCCTCGCCGTCATGCGGGTAGACCGCGATGCCGAGGCTCGCCGCCGCGATCGCGCCCGCCGGGCCGGTCTCGGCCTGGCGCAGGGCCGCCAGGATCGCCTCGCCGAGCGCCTCCGCCCCGGCCGCGTCGACGTTCGGGGCGAGCACGGCGAACTCGTCGCCGCCGAGGCGGGCCAGCATCTGGCCGGGGCTGAGCGCGCCGGTGATCGCCGCGCAGACGCTGCGCAGCAGGGCGTCGCCGGCGGCGTGCCCGAACAGGTCGTTGACCTCCTTGAAGCGGTCGAGATCGGCGCACAGCACCGCGAGCGGCCGGTCGGCGGCCGTCGCCAGGGCGATCTCCTGGGCCAGCCGGTCGTTGAAGCTGGTGCGGTTCGGCGCGCCCGTCAGGGCGTCGTGATGCGCGAGGTAGGCGATGCGCGCCTCGGCGCGCTTGCGCGCCCGGAGGTCGCGCACCGCCAGCGCCGCATGCGGCCGGCCGGCGAAATCGATGACGCGCCGGATGACCTCGACCGGGATCGACGTGCCGTCGGACCGGCGCAGCTGGGCCTCCGGCGCGTCGGCGGCGGCATCGGCCGGGCCGGCGACGACCGCCTCGTCGAGGAGATCCGACAGCACGACGCCGCCGAGCGTCTCGGCCGGACGGCCGACGAGGTCGGCGAAGCTGTCGTTGACCGTGACGATGCGGTCGTCGTCGCAGACCACCAGACCCTCGACCGCGGCGTTGGCGAGGCCCCGCATGCGGTCGCCCTCGAGGACCGAGCGGCGCTCGTCGCGCAGGTGCAGCCACAGGCCCGCGAAGGCGAGCAGCAGGATCGTGATGCTCGCGAAGGCCACCGCCACCGCGAGGATCTCCGCCGGCACCGCGGTGCCCGACAGGGCGATCGACGGGTCCGGCACGATCACGGCGGCGGCCATCGCGGTGAAGTGCAGGCCGCAGATGCCCGCCACCATCAGGCCGGCCCCGGCGACCTTCACCCGGACCGAGCCGTCCCGCAAGGTGGTGGCGAGCGCCAGGCTCCCGAGGCCGGCGCCGGCGGCGAGCGCTGCGAGGACGAGCCCGGAATCCCAGGCGATGCGGCCGGCGACCTCGTAGGCGGCCATGCCGGTGAAGTGCATGGCGCCGACGCCGAGGCCGATCTGCGCGCCGCCGATCCAGGCGGCGGCCGGCAGCCCCGGCCGTAGGGCGATCCAGAAGCCGGCTGCCGTCATGCCGACCCCGATCATCAGCGACAGCCCGGTCAGGCCGAGATCGTAGGCGGAGGCGAAGCCGGGCGAGAAGGCCAGCATGGCGATGAAGTGCGTCGCCCAGATCCCGGTCCCGCCCGCCAGAGCGGCGGTGAGGAGCCAGAGCCGGCGCGCCTTGCCGGTATTGACCCGGGCATGGTCGAGAAGCGTCAGGCTGGTCGCCGCAGCAAGGTTGCATACAACCGCCGCGAGAAAAACCAACTTGAGGTCATGATTTCCGGTAATACAATCGTACAGGGCAGTCACGACTGGCGTCTCGCGCTCAAGCTCTTTGTGAGGCACCACATGCGCAGATGGACGTGAACATCCATGTCATTGCCTGAGCGCGCACGGCCTTTCCTCGGCACGTAGTGAATGTGCTCCTAATGCGGTCGCCGGAATGCCGGAGAGCCGCCCGCCCGGCCGCGATCCCCCTCCCCGAGCGATCCTCCGAGCGATCCCCCTTGGCAGCCGCCCCCTCCGCTCGATATCCGGCGGCACCGAGAGAAGGACGCGAGCGCGATGCAGAACGAGGAGCCCGGCGCGACGGCGCAGCCGATGCTGGACGAGGACACGATCGCCTTCGCGGGTCGGGTCTTCCAGTATGCCCGGCTTGGGCACCACGCGGAGCTGGCGGAGCTGCTGGGGATGGGCCTGCCGCCCAACCTGCGCAACGATAAGGGCGATACGCTTCTGATGCTCGCGGCCTATCACGGCCATGTCGAGACGGTCGGCGTGCTGATGGCGCACGGGGCCGACCCGGCGATCGCCAACGACCGCGGCCAGACCCCGCTCGCCGCCGCGGCGTTCAAGGGCGCCATGCCGGCGGTGCTGGCCCTCCTCGACGGCGGCGCCGCGATCGACGGGGCCGGCCCGGACGGACGCACCGCCCTGATGACCGCCGCGATGTTCAACCGGGTCGAGATGGTGGAGGCGCTGCTTGACCGGGGCGCCGACCCGGCCCGGCGCGACGCCGGCGGCCATACCGCCGAGACCGCCGCCCGCGCGATGAACGCCCCCGACACGCCGGACCTGCTGGGGCGGGCGGTCGCCTCCCGGAACGAGGTCTAAGCAGATTTCGCCGAAGTGGTTACCGGTTCGGCGCCAAAAATCTGCGACAGAACAAGAACCTAAGCGGGCGAAGCGTTGGCCTGCCACGGTACACGACACGAACTCCGTTGCCCTGCGGTCGGC
>NZ_LWHQ01000002.1 GCF_001653715.1 Methylobacterium platani | reverse complement strand
ACGCCGCCCTCCAGGATCATCTTCCAGATCCTGAATGAATCAATCGCCGCGCGCCGTCACCCCCTCAATCGCATTCTCTGAATCGCCCTGCCGCCCCCGCCGGCACGGGCGGGGGCGATGGCAGGGTCAGGCCGCCTGCGGCGCCTTGCCCGCCTGCGGCACCTTGCGGCTCTCCAGGAACGCCGCATGCTCCTCGGCCAGCGCGCCGGAGAGGGCGCGGGCGATCAGCGCCCGGGTCTCCTCGACGCCGTAGAGGGCGACGAAGGAGCCGAAGCGGGGTCCGCGCGCCTCGCCGAGCAGGATGCCGTACAGGGTCGTGAACCAGGTCTGCGACACGCCGGGCCGGCCGTCGGGGCTCTTCGACTTGCCCGACAGGTCGGGGAAGTGGCGCCGCCCGACCTCGTAGACCGCCGCCTGCAAGGCCTCCGGATCGGTCGAGCCGCCTTGCGCCGCCAGCGTCTCCGACAGGTCGGCGAGGGCCGCGGCCTCCTCCGCGCTCGGGGCCCGGTAGGTCTTGGCCGGGCGCACGAAGTCGCGGAAGTAGCGCACCGCGTGATGGACCAGCCGGTCGAGGCGCGGATGCGTCTCGGGCGAGGCCTCGGGCGCGTAGCGGCGGATGAAGCCCCACAGCACCGCCGGGTCCTCGGTATTGGCCACCGCCACGAGGTTGAGCAGCATCGCGAACGGGATCGCCCCGCCATTCCCCACCCGCTCCGGCTCCGGCGGCGTGCCGGCATGCAGGTGCCAGACCGGGTTGCCGAGCTTCAGCTTCGGCTCCTGGCCCGGAAACTTCTCCAGGAACGACAGGTAGTCGTCGACGTGGCGCGGGATGACGTCGAAGTGCAGGCGCTTGGCCTCGCGCGGCTTGTTGTACATGAACAAAGCCAGGCTCTCGGGCGTGCCGTAGGCCAGCCACTCGTCGATGGTGAGCCCGTTGCCCTTCGACTTCGAGATCTTCTGGCCCTTCTCGTCGAGGAACAGCTCGTAGTTGAAGCCTTCCGGCGGCTCGGCCCCGAGCGCGCGGGCGATCTGGCCGGAGAGCTTGACCGAGTCGATCAGGTCCTTGCCGGCCATCTCGTAGTCGACGCCGAGCGCGACCCAGCGCATCGCCCAGTCGGGCTTCCATTGCAGCTTCGCGTGGCCGCCGGTGACCGGGGTCTCGTAGGCCTCGCCCGTGGCCGGATCGCGCCACACGATGGTGCCGGACGACACCTTCACCTCGTCGATCGGCACCTGCATCACATGGCCCGTGACCGGGTGGAGCGGCAGGAACGGCGAGTACGAGGCCGAGCGCTCGGCACGCAGCGACGGCAGCATCACCGCCATCACGGCGTCGTAGCGCTCGAGCACGGTGAGCAACGTCGCGTCGAAGCGGCCCGAGCGGTAGCACTCGGTCGCCGACAGGAACTCGTACTCGAAGCCGAAGGAGTCGAGGAAGCGGCGCAGTTCGGCGTTGTTGTGGGCGCCGAAGCTGTCATGGGTGCCGAACGGGTCCGGCACCGCGGTCAGGGGCTTGTTGAGGTTCTCCGCCAGCAGCGCCTTGTTCGGCACGTTCTCGGGCACCTTGCGCAGCCCGTCCATGTCGTCCGAGAAGGCGACGAGGCGGGTCGGGACGCTGTCGTTGGTCAGCGTCCGGAAGGCGTGGCGCACCATCGAGGTGCGGGCGACCTCGCCGAAGGTCCCGATATGCGGCAGGCCCGAGGGGCCGTACCCGGTCTCGAACAGCACCTCGCCTTTGCCCGTCCGTTCCAGCCGGGCGACGAGCTTGCGCGCCTCCTCGAAGGGCCAGGCGGACGCGGAGGCGGCGGCCTCCGCCAGGGCGGGATCGATGCTGAATGCGGACATGGCGAGGGGATTTTGGCCTGTGAGGCCGCGGGTGCGGCCTTCGGTTGAGCGTTTCGGGAGCCCGGCACCCTATGGGCCGCGCTCCCGAGGGTCAACGCGAGGCGATTCGGGAATCCCCGGCGCCGTCGCGCCGGGTCATGAAACGTCAGGCGTGGGCCGGTTCGCGCGCCGACGCCTCGGCCTTCATCAGGTCGGCCAGTATCTCGTAGGAGCGCAGGCGCGCCGTGTGGTCGTGGATCGCCGCCGCCACCATCAGCTCGTCGGCTCCGGTGCGGGCCGCGATCGCGTCGAGGCCGCTTCGCACCGTCTCCGGCGAGCCGACCACCGAGCAGGCGAGCATGCCCGAGGCCTGCACCTTCTCGTGGCCCGACCAGTAGGTCTCGATGTCGTCGATCGGCGGCGGCAGCTGGCCGCGGGTGCCGCGGAAGATGTTGGTGAAGGCCTGCTGCGCCGAGGTGAACAGGCGCCGCGCCTCGCCGTCGGTCTCGGCGGCGATCACGTTGACGCCGATCATCGCGTGGGGCTTCGCCAGTTGGCCCGAGGGCGCGAAGCGGGCGCGGTAGACCTCGAGCGCCTGCATCAGGGCGTCGGGCGCGAAGTGGGAGGCGAAGGCGTAGGGAAGGCCGAGCATCGCGGCGAGCTGCGCCCCGAACAGGCTGGAGCCGAGGATCCACAGCGGCACGTTGGTGTCGGTGCCGGGCACCGCCTGGATCACCCGGCCGGCATCGAGCGGCCCGAGCAGGGTCTGGAGCTCCAGCACGTCCTGCGGGAAGTGGTCGGAGGCGGCCGGGTCGCGGCGGAGCGCCCGCAGGGTGCGCTGGTCGGTGCCGGGCGCGCGGCCGAGGCCGAGATCGATGCGGCCCGGATAGAGCTCGGCCAGGGTGCCGAACTGCTCGGCGATCACCATCGGCGAGTGGTTCGGCAGCATGATGCCGCCGGCCCCGACCCGGATCCGGTGCGTGCCGCCGGCGATGTAGCCCACCACCACCGAGGTCGCCGCGCTGGCGATGCCCGTCATGTTGTGGTGCTCGGCCACCCAGTAGCGGGTGAAGCCCCATCGCTCGGCGGCTTGCGCGAGATCGAGCGTGTTGCGCAACGCATCGCCGGCCGTGGATCCTTGCGGGATCGGCGCGAGGTCGAGGATCGAGAGTGGCGGCATCGGCGGGTTCCGGAGGGTGTGAGTGCGTGTCCCCTGCTGGGGTCCAAGATTTGGCCGGGTTCGGTGGAGCGCAAGGCGGGGTTGTGCGGGTGGGCCATGCATGCGCCATGCGTGAGGCTTGGGCGGGCTGGGCGATGGTCGCGCCGGCAGCCGGCAGTCAGAGATCGAACGAGAAGAACCGACCCTCCGGCGCGAGTTGCTGGATCAGATCATAATCGGCGCGGTCCGCGGTCAGTACCGGAAGGCCGGCGCGGGCGGCCGTGAGGAAGATCAGCGCATCGTTCAGGCATTCCTTGCGCTGCTCGCGTTGGAAATCCTGGAGACGGGCCAGCGTTCCCGCGACGAGACCGGCGTCGATCCAGGTGGCGGCGTCCGGAACCAGCAGGCGGCTCGTCGGGATCGACGCGAACACGGTTGCATAGTGATCGCGGATCGTGCTCCAGCCGCGCGTCAGAGCGGCATTGGCGATTCCAGCCGCGATCTCGGACAGGCAGACCGAGCAATGGAACAGCCGTGACCGGTCGAGGCAGGCCGCGACCGTCCCGGGCAGCCTGCCGCTGGCGTTCAGGATATAGATGTTGGTGTCGAGGAGCAGTGCCGGCTGCGGCTGCCGGCTGAGGTCCGCGATCGATCCCAGCGTCTCGCGAGGGCGTCGGACGAGCCGCGCCCGTCGCTTCTCGGGCTTTCGCCGCCGGAGATGCGCGTGAAGATCAGACGTCAAGCGCGTGGTCTGCGCCGAGCTCTCCGCGCAGCCGCTTGAGGACGTCGGCGGCGGGATCCGGGCAGGCCAGGGCCGACAGGGCCACGATGCCGAGCTCCTCGATCGAGGAGGCACCGGTCTCACGCAGGGCAGCCTGCACCAGGGCCGCGGGCGCGTCGAAGCTGACCCGCTCGGTGCGTTCTCCAAGCAAACCGGCGCGACGAGCATCCGCCAGGAGCGCGGCGCGGCTGGTCTTCACGGTCGGTGGCATCGCATGGCATCCTGAGGGCCGTCGAGATGATAGGGAGCCCGCGAGCGGCGGACAAGCGTGACGATGCGTGAGCAGCGGGACGCGGCTTGCCCCGGCGACCGCTTTCGGGAAGGGTTACCCGCAAGGCCGCTCCGCCCGCGATCGTTGCATCCGCGGATCCGAGAAGAGGGCGGCGTGCGGGAGGATCCATGACCGAAAGACCTGTGGCGGGCCTGTTCGATCTCACCGGCCGGGTGGCGGTGGTCACCGGCGGCAATGGCGGCATCGGGCTCGGGATGGCGGAGGCGCTGGCCGGGGCCGGCTGCGCGGTCTCGATCTGGGGGCGGGACGAGGCCAAGAACGGCCGCGCGCTCCAGCGCCTCGAAGCCGCCGGCAGCCCGGTCGCGGCGGAGATCTGCGACGTCGCCGATCCGGACTCCGTGCGGCGCGCCTTCGACGCGACGCTCGCGCGCTTCGGCCGGGTCGACGGGATGTTCGCCAATGCCGGCGTGGCCGGGGGCGGTCGGCGCTCGTTCCTGGAGCGGGAGCCCGAGGAGTGGCGGCAGACCTTCGCGGTCAACCTCGACGGGGTGGTGGCGAGCTTCCAGGTCGCGGCCCGGCACATGGCCGAGCGGGCCGGCGCCGGCGACGCCTTCGGGCGGCTCGTCGCCACGTCGAGCGTCGCCTCGCTGCTCGGGGCGGCGCGCAACGAGCATTACGGCGCCACCAAGGGGGCGCTCAACGCGATGGTGCGGGCCCTCGCCGTCGAGCTCGCCCGCTACGGCGTCACCGCCAACGCGATCCTGCCGGGCTGGATCGAGAGCGACATGACGGCGGGCCTGATGGCGAACGAGAAGTTCGTCACCCTCAACCTGCCGCGCATCCCCGCCCGCCGCTTCGGCCGGCCGGAGGATTTCGGCGGCATCGCCGTCTACCTGATGAGCGGGGCCTCGGCCTACCACACCGGCCAGGTGCTGGTGATCGACGGCGGCTACACGGTCGCGTGACGCCCTTCGGGCGTGACGGGATTTCGGGCGCGAGGGCAGGATGGCACGCTTCACCGACAAGGCGGTTCTCGTCACCGGCGCCGGCAGCGGCATCGGCCGCGCCTCCGCCCTGCACTTTGCCCGCGAGGGTGCGGCGGTCGCCGTCGTCGACCGGGATCCGGGCAGCGTCGAGGAGACCGCGGCGCTGATCGCCGCCGAGGGCGGCCGGGCGCTGGCGCTTGCGGCCGATGCCGGCCGCGAGGGCGACGTCACGGGATTCCTGGCGGCCGCCGAACGGGAATTCGGCCGGCTCGACGCGATCCACGCCAATGCGGGCATCGGCGGCGGCACCGTGCCGTTCGCCGAGCAGAGCGTGGCGTTGTGGGAGGAGGTCCTGCGGGTCAACCTGATCGGCGCCTTCCTGGCGATCAAGCACGGTGCCCCGCTCCTCCTGCGCCACGGCGGCGGGGCGATCGTCTGCACCGCTTCGGTGGCGGGCTTGCGCGCCAACGCGGCCGGGGCGGCCTACAGCGCCAGCAAGGCCGGGGTGATCAGCCTGGTCCAGACCGCCGCCGACGCCTTCGCGGGGACGGGCCTCAGGATCAACGCCGTCTGCCCCGGGCTGATCGAGACCGGCATGACGGCGGGCCTGTTCGCCGCCGCCCGGGCGAAGGGCAAGGCGGACCGCATCGGCCAGCTCAACCCCTCGCGCCGGGCCGGCGCACCGGAGGAGATCGCCGCGGCGGCCGTGTTCCTGGCGAGCGAGGACGCCTCCTACGTCAACGGCCAAGCGCTCGCCGTCGACGGCGGGCTGTCGAGCACGCATCCCTTCGTGCCGCGGCCACCCAAGGGGTGACGCGGCGGGCACCCGCTCAGAACGGGCCGACCGGGAAGAACCGCAGGTACAGCTCGGCGTACTTGCCCTCGTCCCACAGCCGCTGGAGCGCGTCGTCGAGGGCGCGGGCCAGGGCCTCGTCCTCCTTGCGGGTGACGAGGCCGATGCCCTCGCCGAAGTAGCGGTTCTCGAGGTAGTCGCCGCCCGAGAAGGCGCAGCAGGCCGCCGAGTCGGTGCCGCCGATCCAGAGCGCCAGCGCCAGCCCGTCGCCGAACAGGTACTCGATCTCGCCGCGGCGCAGGGCCGCCTCGGCGGTGCCGAGGTCCGGGTAGGTCTTCGGCGTCGCGTGGAAGAAGGTGCGCAGGTAGGCCTCGTGCGCGGTGCCCGAGACCACGCCGGTCGGATGCGCGGCGATCACCGCCGCGTCCGGCGCCGGCAGGGCCTTGTCGCCCCGCACCGCGAAGCGGGCGGGCCAGCGGAAATACGGCCGGGTCGCCCGGTAGCCGGCGCGCAGGGACGCGGTGAGCGGTACGGCGGCCGCCACCACGTCGCCCTGATTGGCCTGGAGCGCGTCGAGCAGCGTGTCGAACCGGCGCACCTGCACGGTGCAGGTCAGGCCGAGCTTCTCGCAGGCCGCCCGGACGAGCTCGACGGAGAACCCGGTCGGGTTGCCGTCCGGTCCGGCGAAGTGGAGCGGCGGGTACTCGTCGTCGGTGAGGACCCGCACCGGCCGGGTGGTCTGGGGCGGCTCCGGCCGTTCCAGCCGGGCGCGGGGGTTCCAGAAATTCGGGACCGTCACCGCCTCGGCGGCCGGCGCGACCGCCGGCGTCAGGCAGGCGACCAGGACCGCCAGCGCCCGGCGGACGTGACGCTGCGGCACCCGCGCCACGGTCGCGAGGAATCCGCCGGCGAAGGGGCGCGACGCTGTTGCGGGGACGGGGAGAGCCATAGGCTCTCGTACCACGAACCTCCGCCGGGGGGAGCCGGCAACTTCGGAAAGGCCCGCGATGTTCGTCGAGGTCCGGTCCCCGCACGGGGCCGCGGTCACGCTCCCGGGCGAGCTCGCCTTCCTGCTCGGCCAGGGCGTCGATCTCGGGCTCGTGCGCGACGCCGCCGCCCTGGCGCGGCGGGAGGGCACGGAGCCGGCGGCCGCCCTTTTGCGGGCCGGCCTGATGAGCGAGGCCGCCTATTACGCCGCCCTCGCCCGGGCGCTCGGCCGGCCGTTCCGCGGCGCCGGCCTCGCCCTGCATCCCGCGGTCCGCTTCCCGGACGACATCCGCCACGGGGCCGCCGTCGGTGCCGGCGGCGAGGTCGTCCTGGCGCCGCCGCCCGGGGCGGTGGCCGCGCTCCTCGCGACCGGGGCGCCGCCGGGGGCCGTGTTCACCACGCCGGCCCTGCTCGCCGCCGCGGTGCTGGCGACCGCCGGCCCACGCGCCGCGGCACGGGCCGCCGAGACGCTGGAGGTGCGGGCCCCCGACTGGGCCTACCGGCCGGGCCTGCATCCGGCGCAGATCCTCGCCCTCCTGCTCGCGGGCGCGGCCTGCCTGCTGCTCCTCGACGCCGCCGCCTGGCTGCAGCTCCTCGCCCTGGCGCTCCTCAACCTCACGGTGCTGGCGGTGGTCGTGTTCCGCCTCGCCGCCCCGCTGCTGCGGCCCGCGCCCCTGCCGGACCTCGCGCCCGTGCCGGAGGCCGAGCTGCCGGTCTACACCGTGCTGGTGGCGCTCTACCGCGAGACGAAGGTGGTGCCGCGCCTGGTGAGCGCGCTGGCGCGCCTCGACTACCCGGCCTCGAAGCTCGACCTGAAATTCGTGATCGAGGCCGACGACGCCGCCACGGCGGCGGCGCTCGCCGCCCTGCCGCTGCCGGCACGCTTCGAGGTGGTGACGGCGCCCGCCGGCCTGCCGCGCACCAAGCCGCGGGCCCTCAACGTCGCCCTGCCCCTCGCCCGCGGCGAGCACCTCGTGGTCTACGACGCCGAGGACGTGCCGGATCCCCGCCAGCTCAAGGCGGCGGCCGCGCTGTTTCGCGCCGGCTCCGACCGGCTCGCCTGCCTGCAGGGGCGGCTGGTGATCGACAATACCGACGATTCCTGGCTCACCCGTTGCTTCACCCTCGAATACGCCGCCCTGTTCGACGTGCTGCTGCCGCTCCTCACCGCCGCGCACCTGCCGGTGCCGCTCGGCGGCACGACCACGCATTTCCGCACGCAGGTCCTCCGCGAGCTGCACGGCTGGGACGCCTGGAACGTCACCGAGGATGCCGATCTGGGCCTGCGCCTGTCGCTGGCCGGCTACCGGGTCGGCGACCTGCCGCTCGCGACCCTGGAGGAGGCCCCGGCCGCCCTCCGGCCCTGGCTGCGCCAGCGCATCCGCTGGATGAAGGGCTTCGTCCAGACCACGATCACCCACAGCCGGCACCCCGTCCGGGCGTTCCGCCGCCTCGGCCCCCTCGGCCTGCTCTGCGCCGTGGCGATGGTCCCGGGCACGGTGGTCTGCGCCCTCGCCTACCCGGTCGGGATCGCGCTGGCGGCCCGGCACCTCCTCACCGACCCGCTGCCGGCGGCGCCCGACGCCCTCGCCAACCTGGTGACGGCGTCGGGCGTCGCGGTCGCCGCGGCGGGCCTCGGCGCGATGTGGCTGCCGGCGCTCGTCGGCTGCCGGCGGCGGGGCTGGCCCGGCCTCGCCCCCTGGGTGCTGCTGCTGCCGCTCTATTTCGGCCTCGTCAGCCTCGCGGCCTGGCTCGGCCTCGCCGAGCTGCTGCGGGCGCCCTACCGCTGGAACAAGACCGAGCACGGGCTGGCCGCCACCTCCCGCACCGGAGCGATGCGGCGGGGCCGGGCCGTCAGAGCTGGCGCGCCACCTCGGCGGCGGCGTCGGCCGCCGGACGCATCAGGTTGAGCGAGCCGACGAAGTTGCCGCGCCCGTCCATGATGTAGACGAGCGCGGTGTGCTCCATCGTGTAGTCGCCGTCCTTCAGCGGCACCTTGCGGCTGTAGGCGCGGTACGCCTTGACGGTGGCGGCCACCGCCTCGGGCGAGCCGGTCAGGCCGACGATGCGGGGATCGAAGCTCGACAGGTATTCCTTGAGCGCCTTCGGGTCGTCGCGCTCGGGATCGACGGTGACGAACAGCGCCTTCACGTCGCGCCCCTGCGATCCGAGCGCCGCCAGCACGTCGGAGATCTGCTGCAGGGTGGTCGGGCAGATGTCCGGGCAGTGGGTGAAGCCGAAGAACACCAGGTGCGGCTTGCCGGCGAAGTCCCGGTCGGTGACGGTGCGGCCGTCCTGGTTCACCAGGGTGAACGGCCCGCCGACCGCGCTCGCGCCGGTGGCGACCGGACGGCCGAGCATCAGGCTGGCGGTGAGGCCGAGCACCGCGAGGCCGAGGGCGAAGACGAGGAGCGGGATCGCGGCGCGGCGCATCCGGGGCGTGAGGGGCATCGACGGTCTCTTCCTGGCTTGCCGGGATCGTTGCCGCGACGGGTGGAGCACCACCCGACGGCGACGGCAAGGGGGCACGGGGTCGCCCCGATCGCCAAGCGGGCAACGGGGCATCGGGGGCGGGGCACTCTGCCCGCATCAGGCGCAGCGCTGCCCTGCAGGCGGGCAGCCTTATATTGCGTTGCGGCGCGCGCTCTCCTATCGCTCGCGCCGACCGGCCCGCACCTCCCGCGGTATCGGGCTCCCGTTTCCCAAGAAGACCGCCATGGCCGACAAGCTCTCACTGCCCAAGGACAAGATTCGCGTCCTGCTGCTCGAAGGCATCAACGACAGCGCGGTGTCGCTGCTCGAGGCGTCCGGCTACGTCACGGTCACACGGCTCGCCAAGGCCCTCGACCCGGCCGACCTGCGCCAGGCCCTCAAGGGCGTCCACATCGTCGGCATCCGCTCGCGCACGCAGCTCGACGAGGCCGCCTTCGAGGCCGCCGACCGGCTGATGGCCGTCGGTTGCTTCTCGGTCGGCACCAACCAGGTCGACCTCGAGGCGGCGCGCCGGCGCGGCATCCCGGTCTTCAACGCGCCGTTCTCCAACACCCGCTCGGTGGCCGAACTGGTCATCGGCGAGATCGTGATGCTGCTGCGCCGCATCGTGCCGCGCTCGGTCTCGGCCCATGTCGGCGGCTGGGACAAGTCGGCGAACGGCTCGTTCGAGGTCCGCGGCAAGACGCTCGGCATCATCGGCTACGGCAATATCGGCTCGCAGCTCTCGAACCTCGCCGAGGCGATGGGCATGCGGGTGATCTTCCACGACCTCACCGACCGCCTGCGCCACGGCAACACCGAGCCGGTCGACAGCCTGACCGCCCTGCTGTCCCAGAGCGACGTGGTCTCGCTGCACGTGCCCGAGACCGCCTCGACGAACAACATGATCGGCGAGGCCGAGATCCGGGCGATGAAGCCGGGCTCGTACCTCATCAACAATTCCCGCGGCACGGTGGTCGACCTCGACGCCCTCGCCTCCGCCCTCAGGGACGGCCACCTGCGGGGTGCGGCCGTCGACGTGTTCCCGGTCGAGCCGAAATCGAATGCCGAGCGGTTCAACTCGCCGCTCCAGGGGCTCGAGAACGTCATCCTCACCCCGCATATCGGCGGCTCGACCGAGGAGGCGCAGGAGCGCATCGGCGCCGAGGTGGCCCGCAAGCTCGTCGACTACTCGGATATCGGCTCGACGGTCGGCGCGGTGAACTTCCCGCAGGTGCAGCTGCCGGCCCGGCCGACCGGCCTGCGCTTCATCCACGTCCAGCGCAACCTGCCGGGCATGCTCGGGCGCCTCAACGAGACCTTCGCCCGCAAGCAGATCAACATCGCGGCGCAGTTCTACCAGACCGACGGCGAGGTCGGTTACGTGGTGGTCGAGACCGACGCGACCGACGTCGATCCGGAGGCCCTGCTCGAAGAGCTGCGCGCCATCGACGGCACGATCCGGGCGCGCCTGCTCTACGAGCGCCGGTGAGGCGGGACGGGCCGTTCCTCGCCCGAGCGGGGAACGACCTCAGACGTCGTACAGGTCCAGGGCTTCCGGTGACCGTACCGGAAGCCCTCGCGCGATCTCCGGCGCGGCATCCAATCCGCCGTTGTGGATCATGCGACGGACCAGCTCCGAGGATACGTCGTAGCGCTCCGCCGCTTCGTCGATGAAGTCCTCGTCGGCGGGCTGCCCGCCCAGCATCTCGCGAAGCCCTTCGACGGGACAGAGGAATTCCGCCGCGAAGGCCCGCTGCATCTTCTGCCGTGCAGTCTTCGCACGGGTCGCGGCAATCAGCCTGTCCCCCGACCAATCCGCCAGATGGCCGCCGACCAGGCGCACGAATTCGAAGCGCCGGGAGCGAGCGGATCTGGCGGACAGAACGATGCTGAGCTCGTCCGCGTCGGGATGTCCCCGAAAGATCGCACCACACGGCGACGCGGTCGGATGGTGCGTGATCCGGTCCGCAAAAACGTCGAAAATTTCCGAAAGTCTCTCGGTGCCGATAGGCCCGTGATCGAGACCGTACTGCCGACGCGCGAGCTTGGCGAGCGTGTAGCCGGCCCGCCATGGATGCTCGTCGCGGCCGAGAAGACCGTCCTTCACGCGGATGAGGACTGCATCCGGAACGGTCGCGGCGGCGGCGTACGGACGAGCCTCGCTCATCAGCGTGCGGATGGTCTCGACCGTCCGGCCTTTCGCTGCGGCGGCGATATCCTCGATGGCATCGTCGCCCCATTCCTGCTCGAACGCGAGCAGGTCGCTCATCTCCGCAGGGGAACTCTCGTCGGGATCGTAGCCCATCATGGCTTCGAGGCGACGCCATCGCGTCAGCTCCGGATCGCGGCGCTCCTCCGTCACCTCTTTCCAGAGAGTGACGAGATCCGACGATCCGTGCCCGGTCGCCAGGAGCCGCGCGACCACGGTCTCGACGAAACGATCGACCGCAGCGACGAAGGCTTCCGCCTTCACGACGACGTCTGCGCCCGTGAGGTAGACGATCGATTCGTACGCCGCACCCGACGTCGGTCGCGCCGAGACCTGTACGACGTCTCCGTCAGAATTGAACGCGATGTCGGGCCAGACGAACCCACTCCCCGCCGCGGCGAGACGGTGCGACATGCGCCAGCCCGGCGTGTCGACGACGGGTTCCCAGCGCAGGCGCCACCAGTTCGCGACGAGCCACAGGGCCAGCGGGTAGGCCGAGAGGCGCGCCGTCTCGCGGATCGTCTGCGCGAAAGTGTCGTCGACCCGCGTGAGGCAGCGTCCATCGGCCAAGCGGATACCGATCTCCGCCGCGGTCGCACGTTCAGGCGTGTCATCGGAGGCCCGCGGGAGCCATTCGAGCTGAAAGCGCAATGCTTCTCGTGGGCGGTCCGGTCCGGTCACAGGTCGAGAGTCCGCTTCGAGCGGTCGCGGGGCGCTCTCTCGATCCATAGCCGGTGCACTTCCTGCTCAAGCGGATCGTGCTTCGGCATGGGATAGCCGTGATAGATGCCCATCTCCGGATTCTCGATCTGAGCTTCCATCGCCACCCCACCCTCGGTAACGGCCCAAATCATTTTCGGGAAGCGGCCGCCGGCACCTGCCTGCACGCTGATCAATCCGCGACGTGCACCTTCGCGCAGGAGTTCGATAGCCTGAGCGCGAGCATGGATGTTCGCATCGTCGCAAAGCGTCTTTCCCAGGCGGGGCTGGGCTGGTGGATTCAGATCGAAGTCTCCCGCGTGCCGTTTGTGTTCGGGGTTTCCGCCGTAGCCGATCTCGTTGGCAAGCCGGATACGATCAGCCTCGGGCGGTGGCTCCGAGACGATCTTGCGGTTCGGCGAGAATTTCGTCGTCCGCTGCCTCATCGCCGAGCCGTCCTTCGCTCCAGGGGGCGCCCGATTCTCTACTGCGCCGCTGCCGAGGCCAGCGCCTCGGCGACGACCGCCTCGCGCTCGCCGCGCCCCAGCGCATTGCCCACCATCACGATCGCCGGCCCCTCCAGCCCCGCCGCCTCGACCCGGTCGGCAAGGTCGCGGGCTTGCGCCTGCACCACCGCCTGATCGGGCCGCGTGGCGTTGAACACCACGAGGGCGGGCGTCGCCGGCGGCAGGCCCTCCGCCACCGCCTGCGCCAGCAGGGCGCGAAGGGTGCGCTTGGGCATGTAGATCACCGTCGTGACGGTGGGGTCGGCGAGGGCCGCCCAGTTGAGGTCGTCCGGCAGGGCGCCGCGGCGGTCGTGGCCGGTGACGTATTGCAGGCGCCGCGCCGCGTCGCGGTGGGTGAGCGACAGGCCGAGCGAGGCCGCCGCCCCTTGCGCGGCCGTGACGCCCGGCACCACCGTCACCGGGATGCCGGCCGCGCGACAGGCATCGATCTCCTCGCCGGCCCGGCCGAACACCAGGGGGTCGCCGGATTTCAGCCGCACCACCCGCTTGCCGCTGCCGGCCAGCGACACCATCAGGGCGTTGATGTCGTCCTGGCGGCAGGACGGGCCGTGGCCGGTCTTGCCGACCAGCATCGTGCGGGCCTCGCGCCGGGCGTAGTCGAGGATCTCCGGCGCGACGAGGTCGTCGTACAGGATCACGTCGGCGCTGCGGAGCGCCCGCAGGGCCTTGAGGGTCAGGAGTTCGGCGTCGCCCGGGCCGGCGCCGACCAGGACCACGCTGCCGCCGGTCGGCGCGGCGTCGCTCTCGGCGACCAGCGCGTCGAGGTCGGCGCGGACCGGCGCCCGGTCCGGGTCGGCGAAGGCGCGGTCGGTGAAGCGCTCCCAGAAGGCCCGACGCTCGCCGAAGACGGGGTAGCGGGCGCTCACCTCGGCGCGCCAGTCGCGGGCGGCGGCCACCCAGGTCTTGAAGCCCGAAGGCAGCATCGCCTCGATGCGGGCCCGCACGGTCTGGCCGAAGACCGGGACCGCGCCCTCCGTCGAGATGCCGACGACGAGGGGCGAGCGGTTGACGATGGCGCCGAACGAGACGTCGCAGAGATGCGGCCGGTCGATGGCGTTGACGATGGCGCCGGCGGCGCGCGCCGCCGCGACGAAGCACGCGCACTCGCCCTCGTCCTCGAAGGCCGCGATGGCGAAGGCGGCGCCCGCGAGGTCGGAAGGCGACCAGTCGCGCTCGTGCAGCACCACCGTGCCGGCGACGGCCTCGGCGGGGGCGCCGCGCATCTCCTCGGTCGGCTCCGGGGCGAACACGTCGACATGGGCGCCGGCGGCGGCGAGCAGCTTCACCTTCCAGGCCGCGCCCCCGTTGGCGCCGGCCAGCACCGCACGCTTGCCCGTGAGCGTCACGAAGACCGGCAGCACGGCCAGGGGCTCGAGGCCCGGGGAACGGGTCTCGCGGGGAGCACGGGGCGTACGCATGGGAGAGTGGGCTTCTGACACGAGTCTCGGGAAATCCTGCGTCATCAGATGCGCCTATGCGGAAGCCGGTGCAAGTTCCCCTGCCCTGAGTTCCGCCGCGAGCAGCTTGCGGATCTCAGGGATGCACGAGCCGCAATTGGTGCCGGCCTTGCACGCCGCCCCCACCGCCTCGACGCCGTGCGCCCCGCCCTTGATCGCGCCCCGGATCGTGTCGAGCCCGACCGTGTGGCAGGCGCAGACCAGGGGCCCGGTGCCGGCGCTCTCGGCCCGGCCCGAGATCAGGGCCCGGCGGGCCGAAGGCTCCAGCAGCTCCTGGGTGCGGAAGAACGCCTTGGCGGCGTCCCAGGTCGGGCGCTCGGCGGCGGGCGCCAGCGCCAGCACGCCGAGCAACCGCCCCTCCCGGAAGGCGGCGGCGCGGTAGCGGCCGCGGGCCGGGTCGGCATACTCGCTGAAGGTGGCGCCCGAGAAGGTCTCGCGCATCAGCGCGGCGGCCTCGGGCACGCCGTCCTGCGTCGCGACGATCAGGCCGGTCGCCCCCTCCAGGCTCGCCCGCGCCCACCACCAGCCGAAGGGGGCGGCCACGCTCTCGCGGGTGATGAGGTAGCCGCGGGAGCGGTAGGGCTCGGGGGCGATCGAGGCCGGGGTCGCCTTGAGCTCCGGCTGGCCCGAGACCGGATCGACGGCGCCTTGCGCCAGCGCGCCGACGCGGCCGTCCGAGGTGTTGGCCTCGCTCCAGTGCATGGGGGCGAACAGGACGCCGGGTTGCGCGCCGGGCGTGACCATGACTTCGAGCACCGCCGCGCCGTGGGCGGTGCGGACGCGGGCGAGGTCGCCGTCGGTCAGGCCCGCCGTCACGGCGTCGTCGGGATGGATCTCGACGAAGGGCACGGCCCGGTGGGCCGAGAGGCGCGGGCTCTTCCCCGTGCGGGTCAGCGTGTGCCAGTGGTCGCGCACCCGGCCGGTGTTGAGGCGCCAGGGCAGCGCGTCGCTGGTGGCTTGCGCCAGGACCGGCTTCTGCACCGCGACGAAGCGGGCCTTGCGGTCGCGGGTGTAGAAGCCGCCCTGGGCGAAGAAGCGCGGCTGCGGCGCCTTGGCCTTGCGGGTCAGCGGCCACTGCACCGGCGCGGCCGCGTCGTAGGCCGCATCCGTGATGTCGGCGAGCCCGCCGAGGTCGAAGTCGCGAGTGCCGCGATTCTCGAATTCCGACAGGGCGGCGTGCTCGCGGAACACCGCCGCCGCGTTGCCCCAGGCGAAGGCCTTGGCGTGGCCCAGCCGCTTGCCCACCTGGGCCATGATCCACCAATCGGCCCGCGCCTCGCCGGGCGCCGTCAGGAAGGCGCGCTGGCGCGAGATGCGGCGCTCGGAATTGGTCACCGTGCCGTCCTTCTCGCCCCAGGCGAGGGCCGGCAGCAGGATCGCGTTGCGGGCGCGCGCCGTATCGGTGTTCGCCACGACCTCGGAGACGACGTAGGTGTCGAGTTTCGAGAGCGCCGCCCGCACCCGGTCGGCCCGGGGCATCGAGACGGCGGGGTTGGTGCCCATGACCCAGAGCGCCTTGATCTTGCCGCGCTCGATCGCCTCGAACAGTTGCACCGCCTTCAGGCCCTCGCCGGTGATGATGTTCGGCGCGTTCCAGAACCGGCGCACCAGGTCCACCTCCTCGGGGGTGAAGTGCATGTGGGCGGCCAGCATGTTGGCGAGCCCGCCGACCTCGCGCCCGCCCATGGCGTTGGGCTGGCCGGTGAGCGAGAACGGCCCCATGCCCGGCTGGCCGATGCGGCCGGTGGCGAGGTGGCAGTTGATGATCGCGTTGGCCTTGTCGGTGCCTTGCGCCGACTGGTTCACCCCCTGCGAGGTCGCAGTCACCACCCGCGGCGTGGTGCGGAACAGCGTGAAGAACGTCTCGACCTCGGCCTCGGTCAGGCCGGTGGCCGCCGCGGTGACCTGAATCGTCGGGGCGATCTGGCGCGCGCGCTCGAGGGCCGGCTCGAAGCCGGCGGTGTGCTCGGCGATGTAGCGCGGATCGAGGGCGTTCATGTCCGCGAGGTGGACGAGGAGGCCGGAGAACAAGGCGGTGTCGGTGCCCGGCCTGATCCCGAGGAAGAGATCGGCCTCCTCGCCGGTCTGGGTGCAGCGGGGATCGATGACGACGATGCGGGTGCCGCGCTTCGCCCGCGCGTCGAGCATGCGCCGGAACAGGATCGGGTGGCACCAGGCGGTGTTGGAGCCGACCAGCACCAGCAGGTCGGCCTCGTCCAGGTCCTCGTAGCAGCCCGGCACGGTGTCGGAGCCAAAGGCCCGGCGATGGGCCGCCACCGAGGACGACATGCAGAGCCGCGAGTTGGTGTCGACGTGCGGCGTGCCGATGAAGCCCTTCGCGAGCTTGTTGGCGACGTAGTAATCCTCGGTGAGCAACTGGCCCGAGAGGTAGAACGCCACCGATTCCGGCCCGTGCGCGGCGATCGTGCGCCTGAAGCCTTCCGCCACCGCGTCGAGCGCCTCGTCCCACGTCGCCCGCCGCCCGGCGATCTCGGGGTGCAGCAGCCGCTCGTCGAGGGAGAGGGTTTCGCCGAGCGCCGAGCCCTTCGAGCACAGCCGCCCGAAATTCGCCGGATGCTGGGAATCGCCGGCGACGCTCGCGCCTCCCTGGCCGTCCGGCCGGGCGAGCACCCCGCAGCCGACGCCGCAATACGGGCAGGTGGTCCGGACGGGGGCGGCCTCGGGAGTGAGGGCCGGCACGTGCAGGTTCATCGCGGGAGCCTTTCGCCGGGCGTGGGGTGGGGCCGGTGGGTTGTGGGCAAGCAAGGGGTGGGCCGCCGTGGTCGTCGGCCAGCTCGACGGAACAGCCGCCCTCTGCGTCATCTCAGGGCTCGTCGACGACGAGAACCCGGGATCCATACCCGCTGACGGTGCCGGATACGGCGAGGAGTCTTCCGGTTCGTCCTGAAACCTCGGCGGTTATGGATCCCGGGTTCCGCTGCGCGGCCCCGGGATGACATCGAGGGTGTCAACGACGTCGAGCGGATCGAAAGGCCTCGGACGACGTCAATACACGTCGGCCTGGTACCGGTTCGCCTTCTTCAGCGCCGCGAGATACGCCACCGCCTCGTCCGGGCTCTTGCCGCCGTGGGTCGCCGCCACGTCGATGATCGCGCGCTCGACGTCCTTGGCCATGCGCTTGGCATCGCCGCAGACGTAGAAGTGGGCGCCCTCCTCGAGCCAGCGCCACAGCTCGCGGCCGTTCTCGCGCATCCGGTCCTGGACGTAGGTCTTCTCGCCCCCGTCCCGCGACCAGGCGAGCGACAGGCGGGTCAGCACGCCCTGGTCCTTCAGGCCGTTCAGCTCGTCGCGGTAGAAGAAGTCCGAGGCCTGGCGCTGATGGCCGAAGAACAGCCAGTTCCTGCCCGGCGCCGCAGTCGCGGCGCGCTCGCGCAGGAAGGCGCGGAACGGCGCGACGCCGGTGCCCGGGCCGACCATGATGACCGGAGTCTCGGGCGTGGACGGCAGGCCGAAGCCGTGGGCCTTCTGGAGGTAGACCTTCACCGTGGCGGTCTCGGACAGGCGCTCGCCGAGATGGGTCGAGGCGACGCCCAGCCGCAGGCGCGAGCGGTGGCTGTAGCGGACCGCGTCGACCGTGAGCGACACCCGGCCCGGATCGGCCTTGGGCGAGGACGAGATCGAGTAGAGCCGCGGCTGCAGCTCGTCCAGGGCTTCGAGGAAGACCTCGGCGTCGGGTCGGGCGCCCGGGAACTTGTGGAGCGCGCCGAGCACGTCGAGATAGGCCGAATCGCCGTCCGGATCCTCGCCGGCGCTGAGCGCCTGCGCCTTCTTGCGCTGCGCACCGGAGGTGAGGAGCGAGAGGAGCTGGAACAGCCCGTCCGGGGCGGCGCCGAGCGAGTAGTTGGCGAGCAGGTGATCGCGCAGGGTCTTCTCGCCGAGCTTCGTCGCGATGATCCGCTCCGGCCGGGCGCCGAGCTCGGCGATGACCGCGTCGGCGAGCGCCGGGGCGTTGGCGGGGAAGAGGCCGAGCGAATCGCCGACCACGTAGTCGATGCCGGTGCCGGCGAGGTCGATCTCGACGTGCCAGGTCTCCTTCTCGCCGCCCGGCGCGTTGAGGCGGCGGCGGGACAGGAACACCGCCTCGGCCGGGTTCTCGCGGCAGAGACCGTAGGGGCCGACCGGGGCGTCGGCCTTCGGGGCGTCGTCGGAGGCAGCCGTTGCGGCGCCGGCCGGGGCGGCGGTGCCGAACTCCGCCTCCAGCTTCTTCAACATCCGGAGCGTGTCCTTGCCGCCCGGCTGGCACAGATTCAGGCGCTCCTCCTTCTTGAGGAAGAGGGCGTTGGCGTACTCGGCACAGTTGTAGCCGCACTGGCCGCAATCCTGCTGCGCCATGGCGGCCATCAGCTTCTGCGGCTCGGAGCGGTCCTTGGCCAGCGTCATGCGGTCGCCGAGGGGCATCGACGGGTCGTGCCAGGGCGCGTCGCCGTTATCGGCGAGCGCCGGCCCGCCGGGCGCCGCGCCGGCCGGAAGCGCCGTCGCGCCCTCGACCTGCGGCCCGAGCAGGGCCGCGAAGTAGCCCGACAGCCAGGCGCGCTGGTCGGTGGTGAAGGGGGCGGATTCGGGGATCAGGACGAGCGGGGGAGCGACGTGCTGGGTCATCGGGGAGGTTACCGAAGAAGAGTGGCAGTCAGCGTCAGCGGTGAGGCGCCGGGTTTCTCCTCTCCCCGCGGGCGGGGAGAGGGCTCCGGCGACCTTGTCGTCGACGGAGCGAGCTGCGAACCGCAGGTTCGCCGCGAGGGTGAGGGGGTGGTGCCGGAGGAGCCTCATCCGGAGACACCCCCTCACCCTCGCCCTTCGGGCTCGCTGCGCTCCCTGAACAGGAGCGCAGCCCTCTCCCCGCCCGCGGGGAGAGGAGAAGGGCGCCCTACTCGGCCGCCTCCAGCAGGCGCTCGCCGGCGAGTCCCTTCAGAGCCTCCGGCCCGCGCCGGGCGGTGTAGGCCTGGAAGCTCTCCTCCGGGCCGGTGCGGTGCCGGAGATAGTCGTTCAGCAGGGTCTCGACGCGGCCGGGGCACTCCTCGGCCTTCACGGCCTTCCAGATCTCGGTGCCGATCTTCGCCGCCTCGCCGAAGCCGCCGCCGACGACGATGTCGTAACCCTCGACGGTGTCGCCCTCCTCGCTCACCGTCACCTTGGCGCCGATGAGGCCGATATCGCCGATGTAGTGCTGGGCGCAGGAATGGTGGCAGCCGGTGAGGTGGACGTTGACCGGCACGTCGAGCCCCGGCACCGCCGCCTCGACGTGGTCGGCGATGAGGAGCGCGTGGCCCTTGGTGTCGGCGGCGGCGAACTTGCAGCCGCGGTTGCCCGTGCAGGCGACGAGGCCGGCGCGGATGCTCGACGCCTTGGTGGAGAGGCCGAGGGCCGCCACGCGGGACTCGACCTCGGCCACCTTGTCGTCGGGCACGCCCGAAAAGAGGAAGTTCTGCCAGACGGTCAGGCGGATCTGGCCGTCGCCGCACTCGCGGGCGATCTCGGCGAGCGCCCGCATCTGGTCGGTGGTCATCTTGCCGACCGGCAGCACCACGCCGATCCAGTTGAGGCCCGGCTGGACCTGGGCATGGACGCCGACATGGGCGTAGCGGTCGAAGCCGCCGCGGGGCTTCACGTGGGCCGGGTCGACCCGCTCGAGCTTGCGGCCGAGCTTCTCCTCGACGGCGGCGAGGTACTTGTCGTAGCCCCAGGCGTCGAGGACGTACTTCATCCGCGCCTTGTTGCGGTTGGTGCGATCGCCGTTCTCGATGAAGACCCGCAGGATCGCGTCGGCGACGGCGTTGCACTCCCGCGGCGCTAAGACCACGCCGGTGTCGCGGGCGATGTCGCGGTGGCCGGTGATGCCGCCGAGCACGAGCCGCATCCAGATCCCGGGCTCGATGCTCGCGCCCTCCACGACCTCGACCGCCTGGAAGCCGATGTCGTTGGTCTCCTCCAGCACCGGCAGCACGCCGCCGCCGTCGAAGGCGACGTTGAACTTGCGCGGCAGGCCGAAGAGCGAGCGGTCGTTGAGGATGTGGTTGTGCCAGGACTTGGCCAGCGGGCGGGTGTCGAGGAGTTCCTGGGCGTCGATGCCGGCGGTCGGCGAGCCGGTGACGTTGCGGATGTTGTCGGCGCCGGCACCCCGGGCCGTCAGGCCGAGATCGACGAGCCCGTCGAGGAAGGGCTGGCCGTGCTCCGGCGAGATCTCCCGCACCTGGAGGTTCGCCCGCGTCGTGACGTGGCTGTAGCCGCCGCCATGGGCGTCGGCGAGGTCGGCGATGCCGGCGAACTGCCAGTGGTGCAGGATGCCGTTCGGGATCCGCAGGCGGCACATGTAGGAGTTCTGCGCCGGCGCAACCCAGAACAGGCCGTGATAGCGCCAGCGGAAATTGTCCTCCGGCTTCGGCGCCTTGCCGGTCTCGGCCTCGGCGATCAGCCGGTTGTGGCCGTCGAAGGGGTTCTCGGCCCGCTTCCACTTCTCCTGGTCGGCGAGCTTGCCGCCGCCCTTCACGGTGCGGTCCTGCGCCTTGATGTGGATCGCGTCCGGCCCGGTCGGCTCGGCGGGGGCCGCGGCGGCTCCGCCGCCGGCGAGGCCGCCGGTCATGCGGATGGCGGCGATGCCGTGGGAGAAGCCTTCGAGGTAGCGCTTCTGCTCGGCGTCGAAGTCGTCGGCCATTGCGGGCTCCTTCACGCTGCGAGGGGTTGGGGGGCAGGAACGTCAGGGAAGACTTGGCGCCCGAACATCAGGTCGTCCCGGTCGTCGGAGGTGATCGGGTCGCCGGTGCGGATCAGGGCCTTGCACCAGCCCTGCTCGGCGACGTCGCCGACGAAGACCGCGCCGATCAGCCGGTCGCCGTCGATCACGAGCTTGCGGTAGAGCCCGGCGGCCGGGTCGCTCCAGGTCACCGCCTCGGCCCCGTCGGGCACGTCGACGGCGCCGGCGGAGAAGACCGGCAGGCCGGAGACCTTGAGGCTGGTCGCGAGCGAGGTGCCGGCGTAAGCCGCTTCGTACCCGCCGAGGTGGCGAGCCAGCACCTCGGCTTGCTCGTAGGCCGGCTCGACGAGGCCGTAGGTCTGGCCCCTATGCTCGGCGCATTCGCCGAGCGCGTAGATCCCCGGCACCGAGGTCGCCATCGCGTCGTCGACCCGGATGCCTCGGCCGATGGCGAGGCCGGCGCTCGCGGCGAGCGCCGTCGAGGGGCGCACGCCGACCGACATCACCACGAGGTCGGCCGGCAGCACCGTACCGTCGGCGAGGCGAAGGCGCTCGACCTTGCCGTCGCCCTCGACCGCGGCGGTGTCGGCGTTCAGCATCACCCGCACGCCGCGGGCCTCCATCGCCTCGCGCACCAGGGCGGCGGCGGCGTGGTCGAGCTGGCGCTCCATCAAGCGGTCCATGACGTGCAGCAGCGTGGTGTCGACGCCGAGGCGGGCGAGGCCCACCGCCGCCTCGAGCCCGAGGAGCCCGCCGCCGATCACGATGGCCCGCGCGCCCGACACCGCCGCCCGGCGGATCGCCGCGACGTCGGCGAGATCCCGGAAGGTGATGACGCCGGGCAGGTCCATCCCGGGCTTCGGCAGCCGGATCGGCACCGAGCCCACCGCCAGCACCAGCTTGTCGAAAGGAAGCACCAGCCCCTCGCCGACCTGAACGATCCTCTCGGCCGTATCGATGGCGGTGGCCGGCGCGCCGGTGACGAGCGTGATGCCGTGCTCGGCGTACCAGTCGAGCCCGCGGAAGGTGCAGGCCGCCTCGTCGACCTCGCCGCCGAGCAGCGAGGACAGCAGCACCCGGTTATAGGCCGCCACCGGCTCGGCGCCGACGCAGGTGACATCGAAGCGGCCGGGGGCGGCCTCGGTCAGCCGCTCCAGGAAGCGGAGCGAGGCCATGCCGTTGCCGATGACGACGAGGCGCTCAGACATGGGCGTCAGGCCGCGATCGCGGGCTTGGCGTGGCGGGCGTAGAGGAATTCCAGCACCTCGGCCCGGGCATGGGTGTAGGTCGGGTCCTCGACGAGCTCCAGGCGCTTGCGCGGCCGGGCGAGCGGCACCGTCAGGACTTCCCCGATCGTCGCCGAGGGACCGTTCGTCATCATGACGATCCGGTCGGAGAGCAGCACCGCCTCGTCGACGTCGTGGGTGATCATGATGACGGTGTTCTTCAGCCGCAGGTGGATCTCCATCAGCTGATCTTGCAGGTGCGCCCGGGTCAGGGCGTCCAGCGCACCGAAGGGCTCGTCCATCAGCAGGACCTTCGGCTCCATGGCGAGCGCCCGGGCGATGCCGACGCGCTGCTTCATGCCGCCGGAGATCTCGTGCGGGCGCTTCTCGGCGGCGTGGGTCATGTTGACGAGCGCGAGGTTGTGCTCGATCCAGTCGCGCCGCTCGGCCCGGCTCTTCTTGGCTTTCAGCACCTTGTCGACGGCGAGCGCCACGTTCTCGCGGACCGTGAGCCAGGGCAGGAGCGAGTGGTTCTGGAACACCACCGCCCGCTCGGGGCCGGGGCTGTTCACTTCCTTGCCGTCGAGGAGGACGCCGCCGGTCGAGGCCTTGAGCAGACCCGCCACGATGTTGAGCACCGTCGACTTGCCGCAACCCGAATGGCCGATCAGCGAGACGAACTCGCCCTTCTCGATCTTCAGGTCGACGTCGCGCAAGACCTCCGTGGTGCGCCCGGCCCGGGTGAAGCTGATGCCGATCTGCTCGAGGCTGAGATGGGTCATGGGTGGCCTCCTCAGGCCGTGGCGGTGCCGCGGGTGACGAGGTGGCCGAGGCCGGCGACGAGGCGGTCGAGCACGAAGCCGATCACCCCGACATAGACCAGGGCCACGATGATCTCGCTGATGTGCGAGGAGTTCCAGGCATCCCAGATGAAGAAGCCGATGCCGACGCCGCCGATCAGCATCTCGGCCGCCACGATGGCGAGCCAGGACAGGCCGACGCCGATGCGAAGACCGGTGAAGATGTAGGGTGCGGCCGAGGGCAGCATCACCTTGGCGAAGAACTCGAAGGCGTTGAGGCGCAGCACCGCCGCGACGTTGCGGTAATCCTGCGGGATGTTGCGGATGCCGACCGCGGTGTTGATGATGATCGGCCAGATCGAGGTGATGAAGATCACGAAGATCGCCGAGGGCTGGCCGTCCCGGAAGGCGGCGAGCGAGAGCGGCAACCAGGCGAGCGGCGGGATGGTGCGCAGAACCTGGAAGATCGGGTCGAGCCCGCGCATCGCCCATTCGGACTGGCCGACGAGGGTCCCGAGCAGCACGCCGGCGACGACCGCCAGGGCGAAGCCCAGCGCCACGCGCTGGAGGCTGGCGGTGATGTGCCAGAACAGCCCCTTGTCGGTGCCGCCGTTGTCGTAGAACGGGTGGGCGATGATCTCCCAGGCCTCCGTGACGACCCGCGAGGGCGGCGGCAGGCCGGCGCCGGGGCGCTGGCACAGCACTTCCCAGACGAGCAGGAAGACCGCCAGCACGACGAGCGGCGGCACGATCCGCAGCGCCAGGCCTTTGAGGGCGGCGCGGGTGACGAGGGGGCGCCGGGCCCCCTCCCGCTTGGCGGCGACGACGCGCCCGAGGGTGGTTCCGAGAGCCATCACGCCACCTTCTTGATGCCGAGGCTGTTGAGGTAGGCGGCGGGGTCCGCCGGATCGAAGACCTTGCCGTCGAAGAAGGTCTCCTTGCCGCGCGAGGTCGAGGCCGGGGCGGTCACGCCCATGGACTTGGCCACCTCGCGCCAGATGTCCTCGCGGTTCACCTTCTCGATCAGCGCCTTGGTGTCGGTCTGGGGGTCGAACTTGCCCCAGCGGATGTCCTCGGTGAGGAACCACAGGTCGTGCGACTTGTACGGGTACGAGGCGTTGTCGGCCCAGTACTTCATGATGTGCGGGCTGTTCGACACCTTGCGGCCGTCGCCGTAATCGAACTCACCTTTCATCCGCTTGACGACGTCGGTCGCCGGGACGTTGATCCACTGGCGCTTGGCGACGATGCCGGCCAGTTCGTCACGGTTCTCCGGCTTGTCGCACCATTGCTGCGCCTCCATGATCGCCGCGAGGAGGGCCTTGGCGGCATTCGGGTACTTGTCGACCCAGGACGCGCGCATGCCGAGCGCCTTCTCCGGGTGGTCCTTCCACAACTCGCCGGTGGTCAGCGCGGTGTAGCCGATGCCCTGCGTGATCAGCTGCTCGTTCCACGGCTCGCAGACGCAGAAGCAGTCCATCGTGCCGACCTTCATGTTCGCCACCATCTGGGGCGGCGGCACGACGATGGTCTCGATGTCCTTGTCGGGATCGATGCCGCCGGCCGCGAGCCAGTAGCGGATCCAGAGATCGTGGGTGCCGCCCGGAAAGGTCATCGCGGCCTTCACCGACTTGCCCGACGCCTTCTTGCGCTCGAGCGCCGCCTTGAAGGGCTTGGCGTCGAGGGCGACCTTGTCGCCCATATGCTCCTTGGCGACCGAGATGCACTGGCCGGCGAGGTTGAGCCGGGCCAGGATGTACATCGGCACCGGCACGTTGTTCTGCGTCACCCGGCCGGCGCTGATCAGGTAGGGCATCGGGGTCAGGATGTGGGCCCCGTCGATGCCGTTGCCCTCGGAGCCGAGCACCAGGTTGTCGCGGGTGGTGCCCCAGGAGGCCTGCTTCAAGACCTCGACGTCGGGCATCCCGTGCTTGGCAAAGATCCCCTTCTCCTTGGCGACGAAGAGGGGAGCGGCGTCGGTGAGCGCGATGAAGCCGAGCTTGGCGCCCTTCACCTCCGGCCCGGCTCCCTGCGCGAAGGCACCGCCCGGCAGGGCCGCGCGGCCGGCCGCCGCCAGCGACAGGGCGCCGGCCGCCCCCTTGAGGAGGCCGCGACGCGTGGTGTGCTCAACGCTGCTCATCGATACTTCACCCTCAAGCCGCTCGCGCCGCCGTGGCGCTCGATCCGGTTCGGAACGCAAAAAACCGCTGCCCAAGGTCTTCCGCCGGCCGCGCGAATGCGGGCCCACAGGGGAACTCGGGTCAGCGGCTCTGCTGACGGTCGGTGTCCGTCGGCGCTGACGGACGAGAGGGGATGAGCAGGTTCCGTGCCAACCGGCTCGGGGGATGATCAAGTGCTTGGAATTAAAACGGTTCGCAGCTTGGCCGGACTGGCGGGCGCGTCGGCGTGGCCGGCTGGTGCGATGCACAAATGATAGGCTGGGCGGGTGGGGAAATGGGCAGGGGCACGATGCCCCGGGGGTTGGGCAGATCGAAAGGAAGGCAAGGGAGGCGGAGGTGATGGGCGTTTGTCGAGGAATCGAGGAAGGCGCGCCTGCCCCTGTGGCAGGGCAGTCCGGGGAAAGAAGTGACGCGGGCTTCCCCCTCCCCCCCTCTGCGGCAGGGCTGTCCGGGTAAAGGAATGGCGCGCCTCCCCTCTCCCGTGTGGGAGAGGGGTCGGGGGTGAGGGTGACACACGTCCGTGTGAAGCACCGAGCGTGGTGCTGGCAGCTCAACGTTGAGAGCTAGACCCAGGACCGTAGCACCCTCACCCCTACCCCTCTCCCACACGGGAGAGGGGATCCCGCGCTTGTTTCTAGAGGGGATTTTCCCCGGACAGTCATGCTCTTGTAGAGACGGAAAAGCGCTCCTCCGTGGAACCGCCCAGACTTCAATCCACCCGCCATCACGCCGCCGCCAGCAGATCCGCCCGGTACAACCCCGCCGCCTCCGCCGACACCGCCTCGCCCTGCCCCGCCGCCGCCATTTCCTCGATCATCCACCCGAGGGCCGCCGGGTCGGGGGTGAGGTGCCGTTCGCCGAGCACGAGATAGTCCGGCGCCTCGACCACCGGCCCGCCCGGCGCGAGGCGCAAGGTCCCCGCGAGGCCCCGCAGGATCAGCGCCGGATCGAGGCCGAGATGGCGCGGGGCGCCCAGCAGGGCGGCCAGTTCCCGGTGATTGACGGGGTCGCCGCACCAGCGGGCGCTGCGCTTCACGGCGCGCAAGAGCGGGGCGGCGCGGTCCTCCATCTCGGCGGGGAGCGCCAGGACCTTCTCCGGGCAATCCGGGGCGATGGCGCTGCCGAGAGCCGCGATGCGGCCGACCCCGGCCTCGACGGCGACGCTGCTCCAGGGCGCGCCGACGCAGAACCCGTCGATCGCGCCGCTCTCCAGAGCCGCGACGGTGCGCGGCGGCGGCACCACGACGAGGCGGACCGCCTCGAGCGAGCTGCCGCCGAGCGCCAGCAGGCGGCGCCACTGGTAGGTGTGGCTGGAATAGGGGTGGACGGTGGCGAGCGTCAGCGGGCGCCCCTCCGCCGCCCTCGTCTGCGCCACCCGGGCGAGCGCGCGGGCGACGTCCGCCGCGGCGTCGGATGCGGCATCGAGTGCCCGCCAGAGCGGCAGCGACAGGGTCACGGCGTTGCCGTTGCGGGCGAGCGCCGCCGGCGCGATCAGGCGCGCCTGGGGACCGCTGAGGCCCAGGTGACAGGCGAGCGCCAGCGGCGCCAGCATGTGGGCGCCGTCGAGGAGGCCGAGCGCGAGGCGGTCGCGCAAGGTGGCCCAGGACGGCTCGGCCACGAGGTCGACGTCGAGCCCCTCCCCCGCCGTGAAGCCGAGTTCCACCGCGGCGATCAGCACCGCCGCGTCGGTGAGCGGGACGTAGCCGAGCTGCAGCCTCATCCGAGCAGGTCCGCGGCGGTGACGATGGCGCGGGCGATGTCGACGATCTTGCGCTTCTCGTTCATGGCCTTGCGCCGGAGCTGCTTGTAGGCCTCGTCCTCGGTCAGCCCCTTGGCGCTCATCAGGATGCCCTTGGCGCGCTCGATCAGCTTGCGGTCGGCGAGCTCGCTCTTCGCCTCGGACAATTCGCGCTGCAGCCGCGCGAAGGCGTTGAAGCGCAGGATCGCGATCTCGATGATCGGCTTGATCCGCTCGGCGCGCAGGCCGTCGACGATGTAGGCCGAGATGCCGGCATCGACCGCCGCCTGCATCATCGGCGTGTCGGTGCGGTCGACGAACATCGCCACCGGCCGCTCGACGAGGCGCGACACCCCGAACATCTGCTCCAGGAGGTCGCGGCTCGGGCTCTCGAGATGGATCACCACCACGTCGGGCGAGAGGGCGGAGAGCCGGTCGAGGAGGTCGGCGGTGTCGGGGATCACCACCACCCGGGCGCCCTCGACGGCGCGCAGGCCCTCCTCCAGGATCGCGGCCCGGGCGCGGCTCGGGTCGACGACGGCGATGGTGAGGCTGTCACCCGGCGACGGGGCGGGAGGGGCCGGCAAGGGGGAAGCCGAGGAGGGCGTTGCGCGGTCGGGCATGCGGCGTCGGATCACGCAAATGTTGGGCCTGGAGCGGCGGCACCGCCCCTTACCCCAGGGAGAGCGCAGGCGGGAGGGCCCGATTTGGGGGGAGCGCGGGCCCGCCCGGCCCCGAAGCAGGCCGGCCGACACGAAAGCGCAAAGAAACGGCCCCGCTTCGGCCCGAAACCCACGCTTCAATCCAACCATCGGTCGGCGAGGAGGTTCGAATGCGGCAGAACGGGCGGATGCGCGGGTCGGCGGGTACCGGCGCCATCGGAAGCCTGCCCGGCGCCTCGCGGGGCTACCTGCCGCTGCTGCCCACCGCCTGCGTGGCGATCTGCCTGGCGGCGGGCTCGCTGTACTGGCGCGGAGCGCCGCCGCGGGCGCCCGAGGGCCACGTCGCCGCGATGCAGCCGCTGCCGCCGGGGACGGACCTGTTCCGGATCGTCCCGGACGGCGAGGGCCGGGTGCGGGCCCCCTACCCGCTCGAGTTCGAGCAGCAATTCCCGATGATCGCCAGCCTGCCCGCCGAGGCGGCGGCGCCGGTGCTGCCTGTCGTCGAGGGCCGGGATTCCACGGTCAGGGAGAGCGACGGCAAGGCGCCCCGCCGGGCCGGGACGCATCGCCCCCGGGCGGTGCCGTCGCTGGCCGGCGTGCGGCCGCCGGCCCGGCCCGACGACCTCAAGGTCGCGAAGGTCTCGCCGGAGAGGACGGGTCCGGAGCCGGCGTCCCGCACCGCCAGCGCCGGCGGCACCGCCGAGCGCCCGGCGTCGTGGCTGCCCTTCGCACCGACCGGCCGGCTGGTGACCCAGAGCATGGTGGCTCTCGGCGAGGGCGTGACCAATGCGGGCGCCGCGATGATCGAGCTGATCGACAGCCGTCGCTGACGCCGGGCCGGCGCGGGCCCGAATCGGCGGTTCCTGCGGGTTGGACCGAAGGGAAGGCCGCTCTAGCTAACGGCGTCACGGCACTGTTCGGGACGCACCATGGCGTTGCTCATCGAGGATTACGCGCTCGTCGGGGACGGGCGCAGCGCAGCCCTGATCGGACGCGACGGCAGCGTGGACTGGCTGTGCTGGCCGCGCTTCGACGCCTCCGCCTGCTTCGCGGCCCTGCTCGGCACCCGCGAGGATCACGGCCACTGGCGCATCGCGCCGGCCGGGGAGGCCACGAGCACGCGGCGCTACCGCGAGAACACCCTGGTGCTCGAGACCATCCACGAGACCGCCGAGGGCGCGGTGCGAGTGATCGACTTCATGCCGGTCGAGGACGGCACCCACCTCGTGCGCCTCGTCGAGGGCGTGCGCGGCCGGGTGGCGATGCGCATGGACCTGGTGGTGCGCTTCGATTACGGCTCCGCCGTCCCCTGGGTGTCGCGCAGCGAGAACGACGACCTGCGGGCGATCGCCGGCCCGAACAAGCTCGTCCTGCGCACCCGGGCGCCGCTGCAAGGGGTCGGCCAGACGACGGTGTCGGACTTCACCGTCGAGGCCGGCCAGAGCGTCGCCTTCGTGCTGAGCTACGGCCTCTCGCACGAGGAGGATCCGCCGCCGATCGAGCCGCGCCGGATGCTCTCCGGCACCACCGCCTGGTGGCGCTCCTGGTGCCAGCGCTGCCGCGGCGGCACGCCCTGGGACGACGTGCTGACCCGCTCGCTCCTGACGCTCAAGGCGCTGATCTACCGGCCGACCGGCGGCATCGTGGCGGCGCCCACCACCTCCCTGCCGGAGCAGATCGGCGGCGTGCGCAACTGGGACTACCGGTTCTGCTGGCTGCGCGATTCGACCTTCACCCTCCTGGCGCTGATGGATGCCGGCTACATCGACGAGGCCCGGGCCTGGCGCGACTGGCTGACCCGGGCGGTCGCCGGCAGCCCCGCGCAGGCCCACATCCTCTACGGCATCGCCGGCGAGCGCCTGCTCCCCGAGATCGAGCTCGACTGGCTGCCCGGCTACGAGGGCTCGCGCCCGGTGCGGGTCGGCAACGCCGCCGCCCAGCAGTTCCAGCTCGACGTCTACGGCGAGTTGTTCGACGCGCTCTACCAGGCCCACCAGCGCGGCATGCGGGCCGACGAATCCGGCGTCCGGGTCGGCCGCGCCCTCCTCGACCACCTGGAGCGGGTCTGGCGCGAGCCCGACGAGGGGATCTGGGAGGTGCGCGGCGGGCGCAAGCACTTCGTCCACTCGAAGGTGATGGCCTGGGTCGCCTTCGACCGGGCGATCCGGTTCTACGAGGCGCACGTCGCCGACGACGAGCCGACCGCGGGCGACGACGAGGCGGTGGTCCGCTGGCGCGCCGCCCGGGACGAGATCCACCGCGAGGTCTGCGAGAAGGGCTTCGACCGGGACCGCAACAGCTTCGTGCAGTATTACGGCTCGAAGGATCTCGACGCGAGCCTGCTGCTGATCTCCCATATGGGCTTCCTGCCCCAGGACGATCCGCGCGTCGTCGGCACCGTCGAGGCGATCGGCCGCGACCTGATGCATGACGGCTTCGTGCTGCGCTACGACACAAGCGGCCAGACCACCGATGGCCTGCCTGCCGGCGAGGGCGCCTTCCTGCCCTGCAGCTTCTGGTACGCGGACAACCTGATCGGGCTCGGCCGGTGCGAGGAGGCCCGCGCCCTGATCGAGCGGCTCCTGTCGCTGTGCAACGACGTCGGGCTGCTGGCCGAGGAGTACGATCCGACCCGCAAGCGCCAGGTCGGCAATTTTCCGCAGGCGTTCAGCCATGTCGCGCTCGTGAACACGCTTCTGAACTTCAGTCGGGCGGTCGGACCCGCTAAGGAGCGCGGCGGAGACCCGGACGCCTCGGGTCATCCGGGCGAGCGGCCCGTGATGCCCCCGCAGGCGGCCGAGAGCCCCGCGGCCTGACCGGTCGCGGCGCCCCGACCCTTTTTCTCGATGTGACGAGGCCCCGAAGATGAGCGCAGCCGACACCAAGCCGAAGGCCGGCACCAGCGAGATCGACCAGCGCAGCATCGACACGATCCGCACGCTGACGATCGATGCGGTGCAGAAGGCGAATTCCGGCCATGCCGGCGCCCCCCTCGGGCTCGCCCCGGTCGCCTTCACCCTGTGGAACCGCTATCTCCGCTACGACCCGGCGAACCCGCACTGGCCGAACCGCGACCGCTTCGTGCTCTCGGTCGGCCACGCCTCGATGCTGCTCTACAGCCTCATCCACCTCGCCGAGGTGGCGGAGAAGGACGGGGGCAACGCCCCGGCGGTGAGCCTGGAGGACATCAAGAAGTTCCGCCAGCTCGACAGCCGCACGCCCGGCCACCCGGAATACCACTTCACCACCGGCGTCGAGGTGACCACCGGGCCGCTCGGCCAGGGCGTCGCCAACTCGGTCGGCATGGCGATGGGCGGCCGCTTCCTCGGCGAGCGCCTGGCCTACGGCGACCGCCCGGTCTTCGACTACAACGTCTACGCGCTGTGCAGCGACGGCGACCTGATGGAGGGCGTCTCGGCCGAGGCCGCCTCGATCGCCGGGCACCTGCGGCTGTCGAACCTGTGCTGGATCTACGACAACAACACCATCACCATCGAGGGCCATACCGACCTCGCCTTCAGCGAGGAGGTCGCCGCCCGCTTCCTGGCCTATGGCTGGCAGGTGCTGCGCGTCGCCGACGCCAACGACACGGTGGCGGTGTCGCACGCCCTCGAGACCTTCCTGCAATCGGGCGACCGCCCGACGCTGATCATCGTCAACTCGGTGATCGGCTACGGCGCGCCGACGAAGCAGGGCACCCCGAAGGCCCACTCGGACGCGCTCGGCCCCGACGAGGTCAAGGGCGCCAAGCGCGCCTATGGCTGGCCGGAGGACGCCCAGTTCCTGGTGCCGGACGGCGTCTACGACAATTTCCGCCAAGGCATCGGCGCCCGCGGCAAGGCCCTGCGCGAGGAGTGGCTGGCCCTCGTCGAGGAGGTGAAGGCCGGTGACGCCGGTCTCGCCAAGGACCTCGCCGCCTATCTCGCCGGCGAGCTGCCGGAGGGGTGGGACGCCGACATCCCGGTCTTCCCGGCCGACGCCAAGGGCCTCGCCACCCGCGAATCGTCGGGCAAGGTGCTCAACGCGCTGGCCAACCGGGTGCCGTGGCTGCTCGGCGGCTCGGCCGATCTCGCGCCCTCGAACAAGACCAAGCTCGAGGGCGAGGATGCCGGCACCCTGGGGCCGTTCACGCCCGGCGGCCGCAACATCCATTTCGGCGTGCGCGAGCATGCGATGGGCTCGATCGTCAACGGCCTCGGGCTCGTGGGCCTGCGCGCCTACGGGGCGACCTTCCTGGTCTTCTCCGACTACATGCGCCCGCCGATCCGTCTCGCCGCCCTGATGGAGCTGCCGGTCTTCCACGTCTTCACCCACGATTCGATCGGGGTCGGCGAGGACGGGCCGACGCACCAGCCGGTCGAGCACCTGCTGGCGCTCCGCGCGATCCCCGGCCTCGTGACCTTCCGGCCGGCCGACGCCAACGAGGTGGCGGAGGCCTACCGGGTCATCATGCAGCTCAAGCACCAGCCGGCGGTGCTGGCGCTGAGCCGCCAGCCGCTGCCGACGGTCGACCGGGAGACCTACGCCCCGGCCTCGGGCACCGCGAAGGGCGCCTACGTGCTGGCCGGCACCGAGGAGCCTAAGCCCGACGTGATCCTGATGGGCACCGGCTCCGAGGTGCAGCTCTGCCTTTCCGCCTACGAGACCCTGAAGGCCGAGGGCGTGAAGGCCCGGGTGGTGTCGATGCCGTCCTGGGACCTGTTCGAGCAGCAGGACGAGGCCTACCGCAACAGCGTGCTGCCGCCCGAGGTGACGGCCCGCGTCGCGGTCGAGCAGGGCTCGGTGATCGGCTGGGACCGCTACGCCGGCAGCGCCGGCACGATCCTCGGCATGCACACCTTCGGCTCCTCGGCGCCGATCAAGGACCTGCAGACCAAGTTCGGGTTCACGCCCGAGAAGGTGCTGGAGGCCGCCCGCGCCCAGGCGGCGAAGGCGAAGGGCTGAAGCATCGGGACGACGGCCCGTCGGTTTCGACCGTCGGGCCGTCGACACGCGAACGTCGTCCCGGGGCTCGCCGCAAGCGAGAACCCGGGATCCGGGTTCCGACTCCGCAGCCGCGGGAGGGCGTCAGGGCCGTCGAGGGAAGCGATCGCTCCCGGCCCTCCTACCGCACCGCCAGGATCTCCACCGGTTTTCCGCGGCTCTCGTCGAACACCCCGGCGGTGAGCGGCCCGCCGAACACCGCGCCCGTGTCGAGGTTGGTGCGGAAGTCCCTGAGGTCCGGCCGGCCGTCCCGGGTCGGGGTGTGGCCGTGGACGACGTGGCGGCCGAAATCGTGGTTCGCCGAGAGGAACGGCTCGCGCATCCACAGCCGGGTCTCGCGGTCGCTGCCCTCCGCGCCCCGCTCCGGGTCGAGGCCGCCATGGACGTACCAGCGACGCGCGTCGCCGTGCAGGGTCGGCAGGGCGGCGATCCAGGCCACGACGTCCCGCGGCAGGTCGCCCGGATGCGAGACGCCGAAGGAGGCGAGCGTCGTGTCCCCGCCGTTGAGCCGCCACAGGTCGCGGCCGGTTCCGGCGACCGCGTCGAGCAGCATCGCCTCGTGGTTGCCCATCAGGCACGTCACCGCCCCGGGCTCCCGGGCCTGCAGGTCCCGCAGCGTCGCGATCGCGCCGGCGCTGTCGGGGCCGCGATCGACGGCGTCGCCGAGGACGACCAGGCGGCGGTCCCGCCCGGCGCGATGGGCCTCGATCCGGGCGAGGAGCCGGTCGAGCAGGTCGGCGCGGCCGTGGACGTCGCCGATCGCGTAGGTGAGCATGGCCGCCTCCCCGCCGGGCGCGGCCTCCGGTTCAGGCGACGGCCTGGACCGGCACGACGGCCCGCGCCGCCTCGGCGTCGAGGTAGGGCAGCGTGTCGGCGAAGGCCATCGGCCGCCGGAAGTGGTAGCCCTGCATCAGCACGCAGCCGAGGCCCTCCAGCAGGTCGGCCTGCTCGGCGGTCTCGATGCCCTCGACCACGCAGTCGAGCTTCAGGTTGCGGGCGAGCGCCACGATCGACGTGACGATGTCGCGGCTGGCCGGATCGGCGGTGATCTCGCTGACGAAGCTGCGGTCGATCTTGAGCTTGTCGAGGGGCAGGCGGTGGACGTAGCCGAGGGACGAGTAGCCGGTGCCGAAATCGTCGAGCGCGATCGCGATGCCGTTCGCCCTCAGGGTCGCCAGCACCGCCTGGGCCTGGGCCACGTCCTGGATCAGCGCGGTCTCGGTCGCCTCCAGGATCACGCGGGCGGGGCTCAGGCCGCTCGCGCGGATCGCCGCGACGATGTTCTCGGCCGCCTGCGGCGAGGCGATGTCCGCCATCGAGAGGTTGAACGACAGGGCGACCGGGTCGGGCCAGGCCCGGGCGGCGGCGAGCGCCTGGCCGAGCAGCACCGCGGTGATGCGGGTGATGAGGCCGGCGCGCTCGGCGATCGGCACGAAGACCGCCGGGGAGACCGGGCCGAGCTCCGGGCTGGTCCAGCGCGCCAGCGCCTCGAACGCCACCGTGCGGCCGCGCCGGACGTCGACGATCGGCTGGAAGACGAGGCTCATCTCGCGCGCGAGATCGGCGTGGCGCAGGGCCTGCTCGATCAGGCTCTGGGTGCGCAGCCGCCGCTCGTGCTCCTCGGTGAACAGCACGGCGTCGCCGCGGCTATGCGCCTTGGCGTAGTACAGGGCGTAATCCGCCCGCTCGACCAGCACCGCCGCCTTGCGGCCCGCCTCGGGATGGGCGGCAAAGCCGATCGAGGCGCCGATCTGGGCGGTCGAGCCGTTCGGCAGCCGGAACGGCGCGCCGAGGGCGGTGCGGATCGCCTCGCCCGTCGTCCCGGCCGAGGGGGCGCCGCGCAGGACGAGGCCGAACTCGTCGCCGCCCAGGCGCGCCACCACGCCGGCCTCGCCCACCACCTGCCGCAGGCGCCGGGCGGCCTCCTGCAGCACCGCGTCGCCGGCACCGTGTCCGTGGGCGTCGTTGACCGGCTTGAACCCGTCGAGATCGACGAGGCCGACGACGAACCCCGCGCCGCCCTCCGCCTCGTCCAGCGCCCGGTCCAGGGAGGCGAAGAAGCTGCGCCGGTTGGGCAGCCCGGTCAGGGCATCGAGATTGGCGAGCCGCAGGTTCTCGCGGCTCAGGCGCTCGAGCTCGACCCGCTGCCCGATCATGCGGCTGAAGTCGCGGTAATAGGTGAGGATCACGAACAGCAGGGCGGCGCTGACGCTGACCAGGTTGAGGGCGATCGCCCGCATGACGGAACTGTCGAGGCTGGCGACGTACAGGCAGAACATCCCGGTGACGATCACCGTCACCAGCACCGCCGCCGCGCGCAGATGCACGAGGCAGAACACGCAGGCGATCGTCGTGGTGCCGACGTAGAACAGCATGTGGGCCTTGGCGTAGGCGTCGCCGTAGGCGAACAGCGCGATGCCCCAGGCCATGAAGCCGGCCGCCAGCAGGCCGGCGAGCCCGACCGTGAGCCGCAGCTTGACGACGAGGCGGGCCTCCACGATCGGCCGCCGGCGCCGGCGCAGCCACGATCCGAGACGCACCGCGCACAGGAGCAGCAGGCCGGCGAGGGGGTAGAGCGTCACCGCATCCGGCGCCAGCCCGTGGAAGGTGATGGCCACGGCCGTCGAGTTGATCGCCAGGATCACGTAGAGCAGGGGCACCTGATCGCGCAGGGCCTGCATCTGCGCCCGCATCAGGTCCGGGCTCGCGGCGTCGATCCGGAAGAGATCGATGATCGTCAGCAACCTGCGCACTGCGCGTCCACCCCGCTCGGATCGGCCGATCGCCACTCCGCACCCGTCGGAACAGAAAGCATGCGGACTTGAATCAACGGTTACCAGACATCGTCGGAACACAGATGACGGTTATCCTCGCATCTCGCACCGGCCGCGGCGGCGCGATCAAATGAAATCGCGGGGCGGCGGAGGATGGGCCGGGACCCCGCCCGCCTTCTCCCTTGCGAAAAGGATCGACGACATCCGTTCCCCGGACGATCGCCGGACCGGACGACGCATGACTGCTGGGGCATGGGCCCTAGGATTTCGATCCTTTGCCCGCGGGATCTTCGGCGCGGCGCGCGGTCCGCGACACGATGCCGTCGCCCTCGTCCCGTCCCGCCTTTGCCTCCCGCGGCCGGTTGCGGTTTAAAGGGGCCTCGCGCGGGGCGCGCGCGGCCTGGAGGCCTCCGACGGGGCGCGGTCCGCGTCCGCGGCGGCCCCGGCAGCGACGGGAGATGCGATCCCTTGACCGATACCGCCTACGCCCTCTTCCTCGATTTCGACGGCACCCTCGTGGAGATCGCGCCCCGCCCCGACGGCGTGGTGGTGCCGCCGGCCTTGCCGCCCGGGCTCGCGCGGCTGCGCGACCGCCTCGGCGGGGCGCTCGCCCTGGTGACCGGCCGGCCGATCGCCACGATCGACGGCTTCCTGACCCCCGAGCGCTTCGACGTCGCCGGCCTGCACGGGGTCGAGCAGCGCCTGGCCGGCCGGGTCGCGGGCGGCGACCCGGCGGCCCATCCCGCCCTGCGCGCCGGGGTCGAGACCCTGCAGCGGGCGGTGGCCGATCTCGACGGGGTGCTGATCGAGGACAAGGGCTGCTCGGTCGCGGTGCACTGGCGCCTGGCGAACGACGCCGATGCCGTGCGGGCGCAATCGGCGGCGACGTCGGTCGCCGGCATCCTCGGCGAGGCCTACCGGCTGCAGCAGGGCAAGGCGGTGGCCGAGATCCTGCCGGCCAGCGCCACCAAGGGCCACGCCATCCGGGCCTTCCTGCGGGCGGCGCCCTATGCCGGCCGCCGGGCGATCTTCGTCGGCGACGACCTGACCGACGAGAAGGCCTTCGTGCCGGTGAACGAGGATGGCGGGATCACGATCCGGGTCGGGCCCGGCGAGACGGCGGCCCGCCACCGCCTCGCCGATCCGGCGGCGGTGCGGGCGCTGCTGATGGGCTGGGCCGAGGGCGGCGCGATCGATCCCGGATCGCTTCCGCCGGCCTGACGGCCTGTCCGGCGGCGCGGCGATGCCCTAACTCCGTCCGGACGTCACGCACAGGAACGATCCCGTCGATGCGCCGTTCGCCCCTCTTCCTTGCCGGAGCCCTCACGATCGCCATGACCGCCTCAGCCTCCGCCGCCTCCTTCACCACCGCCCCGTCCGGCCTCCAGTACAAGGACGACGTGGTCGGCACCGGCCCGCAGCCGAAGCCCGGCCAGACCGTCAGCGTCCATTATACCGGCTGGCTCTACCAGGACGGCAAGAAGGGCGCGAAGTTCGACAGCTCGCTCGACCGCAAGCAGCCGCTCAACTTCGCGGTCGGCACCGGCCAGGTCATCAAGGGCTGGGACGAGGGCCTGTCGACCATGAAGGTCGGCGGCAAGCGCACCCTGATCATCCCGCCGGAGCTCGGCTACGGCCCCCGCGGCGCCGGCGGCGTGATCCCGCCGAACGCCACGCTGATGTTCGACGTCGAGCTGCTCGGCGTGCGCTGAGGCAAGGCCCGGGCGCGTCCCGCGCCCGGGCTTTCCTACACCTCCAGCCACTCCCGCCGCACCGCCTCGTCGGCGGACAGCGCGGCGGGCGTGCCTTCGAACACCACCTGGCCGTGCCCCATCACGTAGAGGCGCTGCGACAGCTTGAGGGCGATGGTCAGCTTCTGCTCGACCAGCAGCACCGACACCCCGCGGGCCGCGATCTCGCCGATCATCTCGGCGACGCGGGCGACCATCTGGGGTGAGAGGCCCTCGGTCGGTTCGTCGATCATGATGAGGTCGGGGTCGCCCATCAGGGTGCGGCAGATCGTGAGCATCTGCTGCTCGCCGCCCGAGAGCACGCCGCCGGGCGTGTCGATCCGCTCCTCCAGCCGCGGGAACAGGCGGAAGATGTCGGCGTAGGACCAGCGCCCGCCGCGCCTCCCCCCCTTCTCGCCGAGCGCCAGGTTCTGCCGCACGGTGAGCTTGGGGAAGATCGCCCGCTCCTCCGGCACGTAGCCGAGGCCCCGGCGGGCGACCGCGTAGGGCTTCAGGCCCGCGATGGCCTGGCCCTTGAAGCGGATCTGCCCGCGGGGCGGCACGTCGCCCATGATCGCCTTCAGGGTGGTGGAGCGCCCGACCCCGTTGCGGCCGAGGATCGACACGATCTCGCCGGCCCCGACCCGGAAGCTCACCCCCTGCAGGATGTGGCTCTTGCCGTAATAGGCGTGCAGGTCCTCGACCTCGAGGAGCGCGGGAGCGGTGGCGGCCGCCGCCGCCGGCATCGCCAGGGCGGCGCTCACGCGGCCTCCTCCCCGGTGGCGACGCCCAGATAGGCTTCCTGCACGGCGCGGTTCTCCCGGATGCGGGCTGGCGTGTCGGTGGCGATGATGCGGCCGTAGACCAGCACCGAGATGCGGTCGGCGAGCCCGAACACCACCGCCATGTCGTGCTCGACCATCAGGAGCGTGCGGCCGGTGGTGACCTCGCGGATCAGCTGGGTCGCGTGCTCGCTCTCGCTGTGGCTCATGCCGGCCATCGGCTCGTCGAGGAGGATGACCTTGGCGTCGCTGGCGATGGCGATGCCGATCTCGAGCGCCCGCTGCTCGGCATAGGCGAGGAGCCCCGCGGCGATCCCGGCGCGGTGGCCGAGGCGGATGCGGGTGAGGATCTCCTCCGTGCGCTCGGCCACGCCGGGCAGCCCCTCGACCCCACGCCAGAAGGACGGGCCGTGGCCCATCGCGCGCAGCACCGCGCAGCGCACGTTCTCCCACACGCTGAGCTTGGGGAAGATGTTGGTGACCTGGAAGCTGCGGGCGAGGCCGGCCCGGTTGATCGCCGCCGGGCGCCAGCCGGTGATGTCCTGGCCCTCGAGCCGGATCGTGCCGCTCGTCGGCGCGAAACGGCCGCTGATCAGGTGGAACAGGGTCGACTTGCCGGCCCCGTTCGGCCCGATGATGGCGTGGCGCTCGCCCGCCGGCACCGACAGGTCGACGCCGTTGATGATCTTGGCCGGGCCGAAGCTCTTGTGGACGCCGGACAATTCGATCGCGGGGGCGCTCAGGCTCGCGGGGCTCATGCCAGCTTCTCCTTGGCGGCGGCGGAGGCCTCGTGCCAGGCGGCGGTCACCCGCGGGAGCACGGCCCGCAAGGCGAGCCCGCCGCCGACGGCCATCGCACCGGCGACGATCCAGGGCAGGATGTGGGCGGCGTCGAGGGGGATGCCGATCAGGCTCATCTCGGTCCCGTCGCCCGCCCTCACCAGCATCCGGAACGCCATCTCGATCAGCGCGATCGCGCCGGCGAGCATGACGAGGAGCGGCCCGAGGGCCAGGAGGTAGGCCGGGAGCAGCCGGTGGGCGGTGCCGGCCCGGATGAGCGGGCCGTGCATCAGGGCGAGGCCGGCGATGCCGCCGGGGGCGAACATCACGATGGCGATGAACAGGAGCCCGAAATAGAGCTGCCAGACCTCCGTGAGATCGCTGAGGGAGACCTGCAGCAGCGTCACCACCACGGCGCCGACCACCGGCCCGACGAAGGTGCCGATGCCGCCGATGAAGGCCGCGAGCAGCACCACGCCGGACTGGTGCACGCCGAGATAGGCCGAGTTCGCGATCTCGAAGTTGATCGCCGCGAGCGAGCCGGCGACCCCGGCGAACAGGGCCGAGAGGCAGAAGGCGGCGATGCGGATCGCCTGCGGCTCGTAGCCCAGGAACTCGACCCGCTCCGGGTTCTCGCGCACGGCGTTGCACAGCCGCCCGAGCGGCGTGCGGGTGATGGCGTACATCGCCACGGCGCAGATCAGGCACCAGGCGGCGATCAGGTAGTAGACCTGGATCTGCGGGCCGAAGCTGAGGTCGAACAGCCGCAGCATCTTGGTGCGGTTGGCGGTGATGCCCTCCTCGCCGCCGAAGAAGCTGCGCAGGATGTTCGAGCCGGACGAGACCAGCTCGGCGATGCCGAGCGAGATCATCGCGAAGACGGTGCCGGCGCGCCTCGTCGAGATCGCCCCGAACACGATGCCGAAGGCGAGGCCGGCGAGGCCGCCGACCACCGGCATCAGCGGCAGCGGCAGCGGCAGGCGGTTGAGGGCCACCACGTTCATCGCGTGGACGGTGAAGAAGGCGCCCAGGCCGTAATAGACCGCGTGGCCGAAGGACAGGAGCCCGGTCTGGCCGAGCAGCATGTTGTAGGACAGGGCGAACACCACCATGATGCCCATCAGGCTCATCATGGTCAGCGCGGTGCCGCTGGTGAAGACGAGGGGCGCCGCGACCAGGATGGCGGCGGCCAGCAGCCAGGGCAGGACCTGGGCGACGATCCCTGCGCCGCGCGGGCGGATCGACGGGCGGCTGCCTGCCTGCTGCGCGAGCGTCCCGGACGGCGCGATGTCGGCGAGGTCGCTCATGCTTCGCGGTTCCCGAGCAGGCCGGTCGGCCGCGCGATCAGCACGAGGACCAGCAGGAGGTAGGGGATGATCGGCCCGACCTGGGCGATCGTCACGTTCCACAGGTCGCCGAGCACGCCCTCCGACGGGGTGGCGTCGATGCCGACCGCCCGGAACACGCTGGCGACGGAGACGTCGAGCGAGATCGCGAAGGTCTGGACGAGACCGATCAGCAGCGAGGCCGCGAAGGCCCCGGTGAGCGAGCCGAGGCCCCCCACCACCACGACCACGAACAGGATCGGCCCGAGCAGGCCCGCCATGTTGGCCTGGGTGACCAGCGCCGGCCCGGCGATGACGCCCGCCACGGCGGCAAGCCCGGTGCCGACGCCGAAGACCAGCATGAACACCTTCGGCACGTCGTGGCCGAGCATCGCCACCATGTTGGGATGGGTCAGCGCCGCCTGGATGATCAGCCCGACCCGGGTCCGGGTCAGCACGGCGAGGAGCGCGAGGAAGATCGCCACCGAGATCGCCAGCATGAACAGCTTGTAGGCCGGGTAGTTGGTGCCGAACACCGTGAAGGCCGGGAAGTCGAGCACCGCCGGGACCCGGTAATCCACTGGCAGCTTGCCCCAGACCATCTGCACCACCTCCTCGATCACGTAGGCGAGGCCGAAGGTGAAGAGCAGCTCGGGCACGTGGCCGTGGCGGTGGACGTTGCGCAGGCCGTAGCGCTCGACGAGTGCCCCGATGCCGCCGACGACGACCGGGGCGGCGACGAGGCCGATCCAGAACCCGGTGAACTTGCTGATCTGATAGCCGAAGAACGCCCCCAGCATGTAGAAGCTGGCATGCGCGAAGTTCAGCACGCCCATCATGCTGAAGATCAGGGTCAGGCCGCTCGCCATCAGGAAGAGCAGCATCCCGTAGAGCACGCCGTTCAGCGTCGAGATGATGACGAGTTCGAGCACGCGGGGGGTCTCCTGCCGGTGCGGTGTCTCGGAGTAGCGGGCGATCGGCGGAGGCACCCGCCGGTTTGGACTGTATCAGCTCCACCCTGTCCCGGACGACTGGAACGACGTGGAAGGAGATCCGGGATCCAGCACAGGAAGTGCCGCGAAGCGGCTCAACCTTTGCAGCGTCGCAGTCGTACAGACGCTTCGCGACTCGTCATGCCGGATCCCGGGTCGCATTTCCGCCGACGCCGCATGCGCCCGGGACGGGGCCGTTGCGTTCCGGAAGCGAACCGAAGCGGCGCCCCGGCACCCGGAACGCCGCCCCTCCCCTCGCCTCAGCTCGGGCGGTCCATCTTGCAGGTGGTCGGCAGCAGGGTGTCCTTCGCCTCGACCACGCCGTCGCCGGTCCAGCCCCAGCCGGTATTCTCGCTGTCGAGCACCTTCGAGGTGTCGACCGGGCCGAAGCGCGAGATGTAGATCGGCTGGAAGATCTGGTGGTCGTCCGGCCGGATGAAGCTGTCCTTGCCGTAGAGCGTGTCGTTGTGGATCGAGTCCATCGCCTTGGCGATCGCCTTCGGGTCGGTCGACTTGGCGGTGAGCGTCGCCTTCGACAGCACGTTCATCAGGTTGACGATGCGCGCGTAGGTGAGCTCCTGGCCGGTCTTGGCGCGGAAGGCGGTCTCGAAGTCGTGCGCGGGCTTGTAGTCGATATTCGCGTAGCCCTCGGAGATCTGGTAGACGTGATCGGGCAGGTTCGCCTGCTTGATCGCCGTCGGCCCGCCGCTGCCGCCGCCGTAATAGGTGTAGAACTTGGCCTGCAATCCGGCATCGCCCGCCGCCTTGAGCAGCAACGACATGTCCTGCGCCCAGTTGCCGGTGATCACCGTGTCGGCGCCCGAGGCCTTGATCTTGGCGATGTAGGGCGAGAAGTCGTTGACCTTCTGCAGCGGCGCCACCTCGTCGCCGACGATCTGGATGTCGGGCCGCTTCTCCTTCAGCATCGCCCGGGCGGCGGCGCGCACCGCCTGGCCGTGCGAGTAATCCTGATTGATCAGGTAGACTTTCTTGATCTCAGGCTTGCCCTTGATGTAGTTGGTCAGGGCCGCCATCTTGATGTCGGAATTGGCATCGAACCGGAAGTGCCAGTAATTGCACTTGGCGTTCGTCAGCGACGGATCGACCGCGGCGTAGTTGAGATAGATGATCTCCTTGCCGGGATTGCGGTCGTTGTACTTGCCGACGAAGTCGATCAGCGCGGCACCGACCGAGGAGCCGTTGCCCTGCACCACGATGCGCGCGCCGGAATCGATCGCCTTCTGGAGCTGGACCAGGCTCTCCTGCGGATTGAGCTTGTTGTCGTAGCCGGTCACCTCGAGCTTCAGGTCGGGGTTCTTGGCGTTGAGCTGGTCGGCCATGAACTGGAAGGTCTTCAGCCCGGCCTCGCCGGTGCTGGCCCCGCCGCCGGAGAGCGGATCGACGAAGGCGATCTTCAGGCTCATCGGCGCGGCGAGCGCAGTCGAGGCTGCCAAGGCGACGAGGCCGGCGGCCGTGATGCGCGCGAGGGTCTTGACCAAGGCGTCCTCCTGGAATGGCGTTCCCGAATTCTTATGGGCGCGCCGTATTCGGCGTCGCCGGCGGGTTGCCCCGCCTCGGGCGAACACTGCCTCCCGGTCCTGGGCTGGTCAAGATGCGAAATTCCGATCCGCATCGCGAAACATGTTGCCGAGGCGGCGCGGCATCGTCACCTTAGGACGGCCCGGGGCGAGGCGGTCGGGGACCGCGGGACCAAGTGCGCGGACCCAAGCGCACGGACCAGAAGCACGGCCGGATCGGGGGAGGCGGCAGCATGGCACAGGCGATGGCGGCGCGCATCGACGCGACCACGCGGAACCCGATGGCGGACGGCCCGGCGGAGAGCGAGGACGGCGACCGGCAGTTCGTCACGGCGCTCGCCCGCGGCCTCCAGGTGCTGCGCGTCTTCCGGGACGCCGCCGAGATGCTGGGCAACCGCGAGATCGCCGCCCGCACCGGCCTGCCCAAGCCCACGGTCTCGCGCCTGACCCACACGCTTCTCTCGCTGGGCTACCTGGTGCACGAGCCGGAGGGCGAGCGCTACGGCCTCGGCCCCGCGGTGCTGGCGCTCAGCTCGGCCTTCCTGCGCCAGAACTCGTTCCCACAGATGGTCAAGCCGTTCCTGCAGGACCTCGCCACGGCGGTGCAGGCCCACGTCGCCCTCGGCCTGCTCGACGGGCTGTCGAGCGTCTACGTCCAGCTCTGGCGCGGCCAGGGCCAGCGCATCGTCCTGTCGAGCGAGGTCGGGTTCCACCTGCCGCTGGCCCGCAGCGCCATGGGCATGGCGACGCTGGCGAGCCTCGACGAGGGGGAGCGCGCCGCCATCCTCACCCGCCTGCGCCGCGAGGGCGCCGATGCCGGCCGGCTGGAGCAGACCTACCGCCGCTGCGCCGGCGAGATCGCCCGGGACGGCTTCTGCGTCGGCGTCGGCATCTGGCACCAGGACATCAACGCCGTCGCGGCCCCGATCCACGCGCCGGGCGGGCGGGGCCACTTCGCGGTCAATATCAGCGGCCCCGCCTTCCTCCTCACCGAGGAGGTCCTGCGCCGCGACACCGGACCGAAGCTGATGGAGACGATCGGGCGGATGCGCGCGCTCGGGATCGTCGATTGAGGGCGCGCCCCGCTCACCCCTCCCCCAGCCCCGCGAACCACGCCGCGTAGGGCGTGTTGCGGGCGAGGTGGCGGTTGTAGTCCGGCGCCCCGTCCGTCCACCAGGGCGGTCCGCGCTCGCCCAGGCCGTGCTTGGCCGCGTCGACCGCCGCGCGGGCCGCGGCGAGGGCCTCGCCCCCGGCCGCGCCGTCCTCCCGCTTGGCCTCGCGCACCGCACGGCGGGCCTGCATCAGGTCGTGCACCAGCGCCTCGCGGCGCTCCGGCGCCAGGCCCGGGTCGCTGCGCCGCCACAGCCGCCCGCGCACCACGATGTAGCGTCCGTCCGGCGTGACCGGCACGGCCGTCCCCGGGTCCGCCTCCCCGCCCGCCGTCTTCGTCCGCGTCACCGTCGACCTCCGCACTTATCCCTGCACTTGCGCGCGCCGGCTTGAGGCGACGTTAATCCTTCGAGCGCAACCTTTTCCCGGGGGAAGCGGGGGCCCGTCCTCCTGCCTGGGGGCGTCATGCACATCGTCGTCGTCGATCCGAGCCGGGTGGTGCTCAAGGTCATCAGCGGTCTCCTGACGCCCCGCGGCCATACCGTGGACACGTTCACGGATTCGCGCGAGGCGCTCGATTTCGTCACCGACAACGCCTCGGTCACGGCGCTGATCACCAGCCTCGAGGTCCGGCCCCTCGGCGGCCTCGAACTGTGCTGGTCGGCGCGCCTGCTCGCGGATGCGCACCGGCCGCTCTACATCATCACGATGTCGTCGGCCCGCAACGCCCGCAACCTGGCGGAGGCGCTCGACAGCGGCTCGGACGACTTCATCGACAAGCCCCCGGGCCCGGAGGAGCTCTACGCCCGCCTGCGCGCCGCCGAGCGGATGACCGGGATGCAGCGCGAGCTGATCCGGCTCGCCGAGACCGACGCGCTCACCGGGCTCCTCAACCGCCGCGCCTTCCTGCAACGGGCCGGCGAGGCGGCCGACCGGGCCGGCGCCCACGGCCGGCTGTCGATGATCCTCGTCGACATCGATCACTTCAAGGCCGTCAACGACCAGCACGGCCACGATGTCGGCGACACGGCGATCCGCGGCGTCGCGCAGGAACTGCTGACGGAAGCCGGCGGCATCGCCGGGCGCCTCGGCGGCGAGGAATTCGCCCTGGCGCTTCCCGGGCGCAGCCTGGAGGAGGCCGAGGCCGCCGCCGGCCGCCTGCGGCTGCGCTGCACGCAGCTGCGCTTCAAGGGCCAGCGCGGACCGGTCCAGCTCACCGCGAGCTTCGGCGTCAGCACCTGGTCGGAAGGCGAGACCGTGGGCGGCCTGCTCAAGCGCGCCGACATCGCGCTCTACGAGGCCAAGACGACGGGCCGCAACCGCGTCGTCTCGGCCGCCACCGACCTGATCCTGGCGCGGGCGGGGTAAGGCGGCGCTTCGCCCGATCGGGCGAAGGCGGCCCTGCTCGCGACGGTCGATCGAGCACCAGCCCCTGCCCGGGTCGCGCAACCGGTCCCGCGCCCCTGCGACCGCCCGGCCCACGCAAGACGGGCGCCGCTGGATCGGCGGACGCACCGTTCCGAGCGGGACGCGAGGCGAAGCCGGCAGGCGCCGCCGGCGACGTCGCGAGATCGCCCGGATCGCATCCTCCGCATGCGGGCGCGGAGCAGCGGGCGTCGTCGAGCCGGCCGCCCCCGGATCGGCGGCCAGGTCCGCCTCCCTCAGCCCGGCGTCCGCCTCCCTCGGCCCGGCGCTCCATCAGGCTTGACGCGCTGAAATATTAGTGCACCAATGGATGGCGAGCGCGGCGCGGAGCGTCGCCGAACGCGGGCCGGCAGAGCCTGCGCGCCAGGAACCGGGGGAAACATGACGATCACACGCCGCAGCGCGGTCGCGGGTCTCGCGGCCGGGACCGGTCTCGCCCTCTCCGGGCGGGCCTTCGCGCAGCTTCCCCTGCCGAAATCCCCCGTCGTCGTCACGGTGGTCGACGTCGCCGGCAACCTCGCCCTGACCCAGAAGGCGATCGAAGCCTATCGCCGGGCGAAGCCCGGGATCGTCTCGCGCTTCGCCTTCACCAAGGCCCCGGCGCCGGAGCTGCCCTCGAAGCTCAAGGCGCAGCAGGCCGCCGGCCGGGTCGACATCGACCTCGTCCTCACCGGGACCGACGGCATCGCGGCCGGCATCGAGCAGAAGCTCTGGGTCGACCTGAAGCCCTATGCCGGCCAGCTGCCGAAGCCCGCCGACATCTACCAGCCGGCGGCGCTCCGGCTGAACGGCCTGGCGCAGGACCAGGGCCTGTGCGTCGCCTGGTACCCGTCGGGGCCCCTGATCGAGTACATGCCCGACCGGGTGAAGACGGTGCCGACCAGCGCCGAGGAGCTCCTGGCCTGGGCGCGCCAGAACAAGGGCAAGTTCATGTATGCCCGCCCGGCCAATTCCGGCCCCGGCCGCACCTGGATCATGGGCCTGCCCTACATCCTCGGCGACACGAACCCGGCCGACCCGGACAAGGGCTGGGACAAGACCTGGGAGTATCTCAAGGCGATCGGCGAGACGGTCGACTACTACCCGGGCGGCACCTCGCAGACGATGAAGGAGCTCGGCGAGGGCAGCCGCGACATCGTCGTCTCGACCACCGGCTGGGACATCAATCCCCGCGTGCTCGGCGTCGTGCCGGCGGAGGCCAAGGTCGGCGCCCTGAAGAACTTCCGCTGGGTCGCCGACGCCCACTACATGGCGGTGCCGAAGGGCGTGCCCGAGGAGAAGCTCGCGGTCATCCTCGACCTGATGGCCTTCCTGCTCCAGCCGGCGCAGCAGGCCTACACCTACGACGAGGGCTACTTCTATCCCGGCCCGGCCGTGAAGGGCGTCACCCTCGACATGGCCCCGCCGGAGAGCCGCGCGGCGCTCAAGGAGTTCGGCCGGCCGGAATACGACACGATGATCGCCGACCACCCGATCGAGATGCCGCTCGACGCCGACAAGCTGGTGGTGGCGTTCCGGCGCTGGGACGAGCAGGTCGGTTCCGGCAAGAAGCGGTAGCAGCCGGCCGGAGCCCGCAAAGAGGCCCGGGGGCAGGGGAGACGAGGGAATGCCAGGCCATCACGAGGCGCCGCAGGATCTGCGCTTGAGCGGCCTGAGCCGCCGGTTCGGCGCGATGACCGCGCTCGACGGGCTCGACCTGACGATCAAGGGGGGCGAGTTCGTCGCCCTGCTCGGGCCGTCGGGCTGCGGCAAGTCGACGGCGCTCAACTGCATCGCCGGGCTCCTGCCGCTCACCGGCGGGTCGATCCATCTCGGCGAGCGCCGCATCGACCGGCTGAAGCCCGAGGAGCGCGGCTTCGGCATGGTGTTCCAGAGCTACGCGCTCTTTCCCCACATGACCGTGGCGAAGAACGTCGGCTTCGGCCTCGCCATGCGGGGCATCAAGGGGGCGGACGCCGCCCGCCGGGTCGACGACGCGCTGGCGCTGGTGCGGCTGCAATCGCAGGCCGCGAAGCTCCCGGGCCAGATGTCCGGCGGCCAGCAGCAGCGGGTCGCCATCGCCCGGGCGATCGTGATCGAGCCGCCGGTCGTGCTGATGGACGAGCCCCTGTCGAACCTCGACGCCAAGCTGCGGCTCGAGATGCGGGCCGAGATCCGCCGCATCCACGACGCCATCGGCTCGACCACGATCTACGTCACCCACGACCAGGACGAGGCCCTGTCGATGGCCGACCGCATCGTGGTGATGCGCGACGGGCGCATCCGCCAGGTCGGCACGCCGGAGGACCTCTACGAGCGGCCGGCCCATCCGGACGTCGCCGACTTCATGGGCTTCCGCAACCGCCTGCGCGGCCGGGCCCTCGCGGTCAGCGGCGACCGGGCCGAGGTCGAGATCTGCGGCACCCGCCTCGCCGGCACCCTGCGCGAGAGCCTGACCCCCGGCGCCCCCGCGGTCGCGGCGATCCGCCCGGAGGACCTGGTGCCGGCCGCCGAGGGCCTGCCGGCCCGGGTCGCCAGCGTCGAGTATCGCGGCCGGGCCTTCTTCGGCACCGCCGTGGCGCAGGACGGAACCGAGCTGTTCTTCCGCTCCGACCGCGCGGTGGCGCAGGACGAGACCCTGCGCCTCGCCGCCGCCTCGCCCCGGGTGCTGGTCTTCCCCGGGGAGGCCGCGTGAGCTCGGCCTCGCTCCCCGCCTCCGCGCCGGCCGCGCCCCGGAGCGAGCGGCCGCCGCTCTCCGTGCGCCTCGCGGCCCGCGGCCTCGACGGCACCACGCTCCTGGTGCTGCCGGCCCTCCTGGCGATCCTCGGCCTGTTCGTCTATCCCTTCGCCTACGGCCTCGTCCTGTCGCTGCAGCCGAAGGCCGGCGCCTTCTGGGCGAACTACGCCCGCTTCTTCTCCGACCCGTTCCTGTACGACACGATCGGCGCCACCTTGCGCCTCGCGCTGCCCGTGACCGTGCTCAACCTCGCGCTCGCGGTGCCGATCGCGCTCCGGGTGCGGCTGATGCGGCATCAGCGCCTGCTCACCACGATCCTGGTCCTGCCGATCACGCTCGGCACCGTGCTGGTGGCGGAGGGCCTGCTCAACTTCCTCGGGCCGCAGGGCTGGTTCAACCGCTCGCTGATCTGGCTCGGGGTGATCGCCGGCCCGCTCAAGCTCACCAACAACTACTGGGGCGTCTTCGCCTCGCTCCTCATCACCGGCTTCCCGTTCGCCTTCCTGCTCACCCTGTCCTCGGTCACCGGCATCGATCCGGCGCTGGAACAGGCGGCGGCGACCCACGGCGCCAATGCCTGGCAGCGCTTCACGCGGGTGATCCTGCCGCTGATCCTGCCGGGGCTCGCCGTCACCTTCTGCCTGTCCTTCGTCCAGGCCTTCTCGGTCTTCCCCTCGGCGGTGCTGCTCGGGGCGCCGGCGGGCGCGACGCGGGTGATCTCGATCGCGGCCTACCAGGCGGCGTTCGAAGACTACGACTACTCGCTCGCCTCGGCGATCGCGATGATCATGGGCGCGGTGCAGCTCGCGATCGTGGCGGCCCTGCTCTGGGCGCGCACGCTGCTCTACACGGGCCCGGTCGGAGGCACCAAGGGATGATCCGCGACACCGGCCTCTCCTCGCGCCTGTGGCGGATGGCGGTCTGGGCCGTCACGCTGCTGTTCTGCCTCAACCTGCTGGCGATGATCGCCGCGGTGGTGCTCAACTCCTTCGCCACGCGCTGGCTCGGCACCTGGCTGCCGCTCGGCTTCACCACCCGCTGGTACGCCTCGGCCTGGGACGAGTTCCAGCTCGGCGACGTGCTGGTGGTGACCCTCCAGGTGGTGTTCCTGGTCGTGCTGCTCTCCGGCGCCCTCGGGGTCACGGCGGCCTACGCCCTGGCGCGGCGCGACTTTCCGGGCAAGCGGCTGGTGATGCTGGTCTTCCTGCTGCCGCTGCTCGTGCCCCCGATCACCTACGGCATCCCGCTCGCCACCGTGCTGTACCAGGCGGGCCTGGCCGGTACGCTGTGGGGCGTGGTGCTGGCCAACCTCGTGCCGAGCGTGCCCTTCGTGGTGCTGGTGATGATCCCGTTCATCGAGCAGATCGACCCCCGCATCGAGGCGGCCGCCCGGGTCTTCGGCGCCGGCACGCGCCAGCTCTTCCTGCGGGTGCTCCTGCCGCTGCTGATCCCCGGCATCCTGGCCGCCCTGCTCCTGGTGCTGGTGCGCACCATCGCGATGTTCGAGCTGACCTTCCTGGTCGCCGGGCCGACGAGCCAGACCCTGGTGGTGGCGCTCTACTACGCGGTCTTCGCCGCCGGCGTCCGGGCCGGGCAGTCGATCGACGCGATGGCGGTGGTCTACATGGCGCTGACGCTGGTCTGGCTCGTCGTCGCGCTGCGCTTCGTCAACCCGACGCAGATCGTGGCCAGGGCGAAGCAGCCGGCGGCGCATTGAGCCGCGGGCGACGGGACGAGCGGGGCATCGGCATTCCGGGCCGCCGATGCCGGTTGTCGTCATGGGCCTTGGCCCGGCCCGGCCTGGCCCGCGGTGTCGCCCGCCGGCCCCGTGGTCTCGTTTCTCAACGATCATCCGGGCGTCGTAGAGCCGCCCGCGGGACGGGGAGGGACGCCATCGCACCGGAGGGGCCGACGACGACGGCGACGGTGTTCTCCACGCTGCAGACGTCCGCGGGTAAGCGGAGGCGGTAGCCGACGCGCTGCGTCCCCAGGGCCTCGTAGCCCGGCTGCCCGGCGAGGTCCCGGCGCAGGCGGCGCGGCCTGTCGAGGACGACGAGGCGCCCGCCGCAGAAGAGCGCGAGATGCATCCCCGGACCGGCCGCCGCGTCGAATGCGTGGGCCGTCATCAGGTACTCGCTCGCGGAGATGCGCTCCATCGCCTCCACGCCGGCCCGCAGGGTCGGGGAAGGCGCAAGGCCGCCCCGGGCGATCGAGGCGTCGGCCGCCGCGACGGAGTCCCACGATCCTTGGGCGACGGCGCGGCGGGCCCGGCTCTCGGCCCAGTCGTTGCGCGCCGTCTCGATGCTGCCCCAGAGGGCGCAGCCCCCGAAGACGACCAGGAAGGCGGCCAGGGCCCGCTTCAGCGCGGCCGGCGTCAGGACGTCGATCCGCCGCCGCAGGCGCCGGTACAGCGCCACGTCGACGGGGCCGAGGAGGGCCGCGGCCGTGAGGGCTCCCGCAAGAGAGACGACCGCGTAGGCGGCGCCCGACCAGTGCGGCGGGCAAGCCCAGTTCGCCAGCATCAGCACCGGCGGATGGATGAGGTAGAGCACGTAGCTCGCATCGCCGAGCGCGATCAGCCCGCGTGCCGCGGCACCTCGCCGGCGGACCGGCGCCGCCGTGACGGCGGCGCCCACGATCAGCACGGCGGCGATGCCGCCGAGCCAGCGCGCGGCGGCGGTATCGACGAAGAAGCAGGCGGCCGCGAAGGGCAGGGCGAGGATCGCCGTCGCGGGACGGATCCAGCCCGTCGCGATCAGCCGCGGCAGCAGCAGCCCGCCGGCGAACGGCGCGCAGGCCGCCGTGACCGGCACGAGGTAGAGTGGCGGCGGCATCATGTTGCGGCTGTCGGGCGGCAGCAGCGGGAATGCGACCGCGAGCAGGACGAGCCAGGCCGCCGCGACCGGCACGAGGCGCCGTGCCCGGCCCGTCGCGGCGAGCACGAACAGCCCGATATAGAAGGTCAGCTCGAGGACGAGGGTCCATTCCACGTTGAGCGGGGAGCTGCGCTGCCCTGCGGGCGCCAGCGACAGGGCCAGCACCGAGATGCCGCCGAGGTCGAGGCCCAGGGCCGCGAACAGGCCGGCGAACAGGGCGATCACCGCGAAGTAGGTCGGGAAGATGCGGCTCACCCGATGCGCCAGGAAGACCAGGGGCGGATCGCGGGCGATCATCCGGGCCATCAGGAACCCGGACAGGGCGAAGAAGATCGCGACGCCCCACACCCCCATCAGCCCGTCCAGGGCGGCGAAGGGCCTCTCGGCGCCGCGCAGGGTCTGCCCGTAGACCGCGACGTGGTGGATGAGGACGAGGCTCGCCGCGAGGGCGCGCAGGAGCTGGAGGTTCGTGAGCTCTCCGCCCGCCCGCGCGATGCCCGCGGGCGACGGCGCGGCCGCCACCGATGCGTCGCGAGGCGTAACCGTGACGATGCCGGGGAGATCCCGGTTGAGGCCGATGGACATCGCTGGCATTTCGCAGGTGGTGCGCACGCGGCGCCGTCCTGCGCAGTCAGACCTTGGAAAATATCGGAAACAAGACACATCCCCGTCGACGGGTGCTTATCTCAACCTGAATGGCAATTCTGCAACAGCGAGGGTTCGACGATCTCGACAGTTGCGGGCGGCATGTCTGCCGGTGCCGGCGAGCGCTTGACTACCGCTTCGCGATGAACCCTCGGTTCGAGGCGAACAGGCTCCCAGACGATCGCGCCGGTCGGGCTCCGCTCCGAGCGGGCGACGCCGTCACCCCCGGAACCGCCACACCCCCGTCCGCTTGATCTCGGAATCCTCCAGCGCCCGGGTCACCGGCACCGCGTAGGTCGCGAGGGTCTCCAGCTTCTCCTTCGGCAGGTAGGCCCGGCCGGGGTCGCCCAGCAGCACCCGGGTGCCGCGGGCGTGGAGGCCCGCCAGCCAGTCGCCGACCTTCGCGGCGAGGTCGCGCTCGTAGAAGATGTCGGCGGCGAGCACGCAGTCCCAGCCCTCGTCGCGGCCGATCAGGTCGGCGCCCTTCGCGGCGATGCGGTCGGCGACGCCGTTCTCGGCCGCGTTGAGGCCGATCGCCGCGAGCGCGAAGGGATCGAGGTCGCTCGCCTCGACCGACGCCGCCCCGGCCATCGCCGCCGCGATGGCGACGAGGCCCGAGCCGGAGGCGAAGTCGAGGACGCGGGCGCCCGCGACGGTCTCGGGGTTCTCCAGCACGTAGGCCGCGAGCGCCTGCCCGCCGGCCCAGGCGAAGGCCCAGAACGGCGGCGGCAGGCCGATCTCGCCCAGTTCCTCCTCGGTGCGGCCCCACAGGTCCGTCGCCTCGTCGGCGACGTGCAGGCGGATCGCGGGGGCGTGGGGCACCGGGCGGAGCGCGGTGTGGGTGCGGATGAAGGCGACCGGGTCCATCAGGCGAGCTCCGCGTAGAGCCGGAGCACCTCGTCCGTCACCGCCGCCTCGGTGAAGCCGCCCTCGACGATGCGGGCCCGGGCCGCCGCGCCCATCCGGGCGACGAGGGCCGGATCGGCGGCGAGCCGCACCATCGCGGCGGCGAGCGCGGCGGGATCGTCCGGCGGCACGACCAGGCCCTCGATCCCGTCCCGCACCAGGGTCCGGCAGCCCGGCACGTCGGTGGTGAGGATCGCCCGGCCGCTCGCCGCGGCTTCGAGCAGGGCGCGCGGCAATCCCTCGCCGCCGCGCGAGGGCAGGCAGGCGACGTGGGCCCGGGCGAGGGCCCCGGCGACGTCCCCGGTCGAGCCGTGCCAGACCACGCCGTCCCGCGACCAGTCGCGCAGGGTGGATTCCGGGATCGCCCGGCGATTCGAGGGATCGGGGGCGCCGTAGAGCCCGAGCTCCAGGCTCGCACCCTGGCCTTCCGCGCGCCGCGCCGCCTCCACGGCGGTATCGACCCCCTTCGACCACAGCATGCGGGCGGTCAGCGCGATCCGCAGCGGCGGCCCGGGCGGCAGGGGCGCCGGCTCCCAGGCCTCCGGGTCGATGCCGGCGCCGCCGACCACCGTGACCCGCGGCCCCGCCGGATCGAGGCCGAGCAGCCGGGCGTCGTCCGGGTTCTCGAACAGGTAGCGGGTGCGCGCGGTCTCCAGGGGGCCGCGGATCAGCAGGCGCAGGCCGGTGCGGGCGAGGCGCCCGGCCCGGTCCTGCCGGGCGCCGATCAGACCGAGGCCGGTGAGCGCGTAGACCCGGGACGGGATGCCGGCGAGCATCGCCGCCGCGCCGCCGACCAGGATGCCGCGCAGGGCGATGCAGTGGACGATGTCGGCCTTCAGGGCCTTGAGGATCGCCGCGAGCTGGCCGGCGGCGTAGCCCGCCGCCATCGGGTTGAGGCTCGACCGCTCGGCCTCCAGCGCCACCACCCGGGCGCCGGTCGCGGCGATCGCGTCCCGGTGCGCCCGCACGCGGGTGACGACCGAGACCGGGTGGCCGGCCGCCACCGCGGCGCGGGCCATCGGCAGGAAGTGCGAGGCGAAGAACCAATCCTCGGTGACCACGAAGGCGACGTGGGCCTTGACGACCTGCGCCCGCTTGCCGTCCCGCGCCGCGTCCTGTGGCTGCACCGATCCGTCTCCCGCTTCGTCGCCCCCTCCCTAACCCGCAGCGTCGCCCGGGGATACCGGCCCGATACCCCGCCGCCGCAGGAACCGGCGCGGCCGGGCGCCGGTTGACCCCGACCGGAACCCCGTGAGGTTGGAAACGCCCATGCTGTCGGATCCCGAGATGGCGGAATCGGCCGCCGAGGATCGCGTCGACACCCGCGACGCCGCCCGCGAGGCGGGCCTGGCTTACGTCAGCGACGAGGAGCCGGGCCTGCGCCGCAAGCGCAACGGGCGCGGCTTCGCCTACGTCGATGCGAACGGGGCGAAGGTGCGGGACGAGCGGACCCTCGCGCGGGTCAAGGCGCTGGCGATCCCGCCGGCCTATACCGACGTGTGGATCTGCCGCCACGCCAACGGCCACATCCAGGCGACCGGGCGCGATGCCCGCGGCCGCAAGCAGTACCGCTACCATCCCGAGTTCCGCCAGGCGCGCGAGAGCACCAAGTTCGCCCACATGATGAGCTTCGCGGAGGTGCTGCCGGGCCTGCGCGCCACCGTGCAGGAGCACATGGCCCGGCGCGGGCTGCCGCGCGAGAAGGTGCTGGCCACCGTCGTGCACCTGCTCGAGACCACCCTGATCCGCGTCGGCAACGACGATTACGCCAAGCAGAACAAGAGCTACGGCCTCACCACCCTGCGCGACCCGCATGTCCGGATCGAGGGCAGGGAGCTGAGGTTCCGCTTCAAGGGCAAGAGCAACAAGGTCTGGGAACTCGCGGTCCACGACCGGCGGGTGGCGAAGATCGTCAAGGCCTGCCAGGACCTGCCCGGCCAGGAGCTGTTCCAGTACCTCGACGAGGACGGAGTGCAGCGCGACGTGACCTCGGCCGACGTGAACGCCTACCTGCGCGAGATCACCGGCCGCGACATCACCGCCAAGGATTTCCGCACCTGGTCCGGCACCGTGCTCGCCGCGATGGCCCTGCGCGAGTTCGCGTCCTTCGACACCCAGGCGGTGGCCAAGCGCAACGTGCGGGAGGCGATCGAGCGGGTGGCGGAGCGGCTCGGCAACACGCCGACGATCTGCCGCAAGTGCTACGTCCACCCGGAGATCCTGGGCTGCTACCTCGAGGGCGAGCTGCTGCTCCAGGTCAAGGACGAGGTCGAGGCGGCGCTGCGCGAGGACATCGCCCGCCTGCGGCCCGAGGAGACGGCGGTGCTCGCCCTGCTCCAGGGGCGCCTCGCCCGGATCGAGGCGAAGGGCAAAGGCCGGGCGACGCGCGCCGAGGCAGCATCGGCCAAGACGGGTCCTGCCAAGGACAAGACGAGTCCCGCCAAGAAGAGGCCGAGTCCCGCCGAGAAGGGTCCCGCGACAGGACGCTCGGTCAAGGGCGGCACCCGGGCCGGCAGGACGGCGGCCCGCAAGGCCGCCTGATCGCGTATCCCGGCCCGATATTCCGGCGGTCCCCCGGGACCGCCGATCTCGCGCTTCAGTGCGGAACGGCGCGGTGAGCCTCGTGACCGACGCGCCGCAGCGGCCGCGCCTCGCCCTCGAGCACCGGCGCGAGGCCGATCTGGCGGGCGAGCTGCACCAGGTCCTTGAGCCGGCCGGTCTTGGTCTTGCGGCGCAGGTTGAGCCGGTGGGTCTCGACCGTGCGCACGCTGACCGTGAGGCGGCGGGCGACCTCCTTGTTGCTGAAGCCGGCGCTGAGGAAGCGCAGCACCTCGGCCTCCCGCGGGGTGAGGCCCAGGCTCTCGGCCGCCGCCTCGGGGGCCGGGCCGTCCGGCTCGCCCTCGTGCAGCGGCAGGCCGCGGGCGAGCGCCAGGATCGTCGCGCAGATCTCGCGCGGGGGCGCGCAGCGGGCCACGAAGGCGTCGGCGCCGGCCACTGCGAGCCGGCCGATCTCCGCCGCGTCGGCGGCCTGGAACGCCACCAGGATGCGGGCCTCCGGCGCCCGCTCGCGCAGGGACGCGATGGCGGCCGGGCCGATCGCCGGCGCGAAGGCCAGGACGACGCACGGACGGCCCGGATCCTCCAGCTCCTCCTCGCCCACGGTCAGCAGGGCCGGGGCGTGTTCCAGCGTCGCCCGGAAGGCGGCGCCGAGATCCGACGGCTCGTTGATGATCAGAACCCTGACGGCGTCACTCATGCCGCTTGCCTCCGTCCCAGCGCGATACAGGCGCGGTGCCCATGGAGGAGTCCGAACAAGCTCCGTTCCACCTCGGTCGATGCGGGGCGGCTTCGCCCCCGATGCGGGGCGCGGCGGCAGTGCGCCCGAGGGGAAGAATGCCTAGGTAGACCGACTCCGCGGCGGGATGTCGCGGCTGAGGGGCTTCGTGCGCCGCGCGGCCCGGATGAAGCGGCCCGCCCGCCCGAACCAGTTTGGAACGCGGGCCTCGGTAATTTCCCGCATTGGGTCAGGCGGCGACGGCGCGTTCCAGGAACAGGCTGACCGGCAGGGCGCGGTAGGGCGGGAACGGCCCGCGCGGCGCGAAGCCCGCCCGACGGTAGAGCGCCCGGGCCTCGACGTTGCCGACGCCGACCTCAAGAACGATCCTCCCGGCGCCGAGGCGGCGAGCCTGCGCCTCGGCGCCTCGCACCAGCGCCGTGCCGACGCCCCGTCCCCGGGCCCGCGCGGCGACGATCAGCCGTTTCAGCTCGACCTCGCCGCCGCCGCGCTCGATGACCGCGCAGAGGCCGAGCGCCGCTCCGTCGATCCGTGCGACCAGGAGATGGATGCCCGATCCCGCCAGGCTGTCGGCGGTGACCGGCCGGCGCGGTGCGGCCGGATAGAGCCGCGCCGCGACGGCCTCCGCCTCGGCCAGCAGGGCCGTCACGTCCTCCTGCAGGGGCGTTTCCACCTCGATGATCGCGGCTGCCGTCATCGATCGAGCCTGAAGCATCGTCCGATCGCGTGGCAATCGGAAAAATGCGTCGGCCGCGCGCGAGGGTGGCCGGAGGGCGCCGCGACCCGATGGTGCGTCAGCCGGTACCGTTCTCCCGCCCCGACCCGGGCCGCAGCACGGTCAGGCGGAACGGCCCGCCGGTCGCGGCCGCATGCGCGACGGCCTCGTTCGCCGCATTGAGCGGGAAGTCCGTCACGGCATACTCCTCGAGCCGCAGCAGGCCCGAGCGGACGAGGGCGGCCAGGCGGCCCACCGCGTCCGGCGGGTACATCCACTTCCCCCGCACCGTGACGTCGTTGCGCATGATCCACGGATAGGGCAGCGCCAGGTCGTCGCCGCCGAGCATGCCGACGCCGCCCATCAGCACCGCCCGCCCGCCGGGCCGCACGGTCATCACGGCGGCGCGCACGACCCGGGCGTCGACCGAGGGCGGCAGGATGTCGAGGACGCAGTCGATCGGGCCGGGGGCGGCCGCCGTCATGCGGGCGCGGTCGGTCGCCTCGTCGCCGGTCAGCGCCACGGGGCGGATCCGGTCGCCGAAGCGCCGGACGAGATCCTCGAGGACGGCCGCGTTGCGGCCCGGGGCGACGATGCAGGCCGCCCCCATGGCGAGGCCGACCGCGACGGCGGCGCTGCCGAAATGACCGGTCGCGCCGCTCACCAGCAGGGTCTCGCCCGCCCGCAGATCCGCCGCCAGCAGGCCGCCATAGGGGACCAGCAGGGTGGTGAGCGCACACCAGTGCCCGGCCTGCGCCTCGGCGATCGGGCCGATCCGGATCGCGTTCTCGGTCGGCACCCGCACCCGCTCGGCGAAGGCGCCGTGCCGGTGATGATCCTGGAGCCTCTGCCCGCCCTCGCCCCGCGCGCTCCAGCCCTGAAGCACGATGTCGGGCATGACGGCGTCGTCGCGTGCGCGTACGGTGGGATCGCAGAACACCCAGTCGCCGGCGCGCAGCACCGTCGCGTCGGGCCCGACCGTCCGCACCCGGCCGATCGCCCCGCAACCGGGGATGACCGGCGGCGGCAGGAGGTACCGGCGGGCGCCGGAGAAGACCTCGTCGGCGTAGGCCAGGACCGGGGCGGCGACGACGTCGACGATCGCCTCGCCGGTCCCGATCACCGGATCGGGCACCGTGTCGACGACCAGCGGCGATCCGAACGCCGTGAGCACAGCAGCTTTCATCTCTCTCGTCTCCGGACAGGACGAGGGCAGGATGACGCCCGTGCGGCGCGCGGGAAGGACTGGTACGATCCTGGGATCAGGCGGCCCACCCTCGCGCAAGAGGCTCCCGTGAGCGATTCCCGGCAGAAGGCCTTCGGCGATTTCCTGCGGGCGCGCCGGGCCCAGCTCGATCCGGCCGCCCTGGCGCTTCCGTCGATGCGCCGCCGCCGCACGCCGGGCCTGCGCCGCGAGGAGGTCGCCGAGCGCGCCGGCATCGGCATCGACTGGTACGTGCGCCTGGAGCAGGGGCGCGACGTCAGCCCCTCGGCCACCACCGTCGATGCCCTGGCCCGCGCCCTGTGCCTCGGCGAGGCCGAGCACGCGCATCTGCGCGCCCTCGCAGGCGACGGCCGGCCGCGCGCCTTCGTCCGCGAGGCGGTGCCGCCGACGATCCGGCGCCTCGTCGCGGGGCTGGCGCAACCGGCCTACGTCACAGGCCGGCGCTGGGACCTGCTGGCCTGGAACGAGGCCGCCGCCGACCTCTTCGGCTTCGACGCCCTGCTCGACGAGGAGCGCAACATCCTGCTCTTCGTCCTTACCGATCCGCGGGCGCAGGCCCTGTTCGGGCCGGCCTGGGCCGAGGAGGCGCAGCGCATGGTGGCGCAGTTCCGCGCCGTCCACGACCTCTCGGCGGCGGACCCGGCCTTCGTCGATCTCCTCGATCGCCTGAGCGCCGGCTGCCCGCTCTTCGCCGCGTGGTGGCAGGCGCACGAGGTGCGCGGCGGGGGATCCGGCCGCAAGGTGCTGCACCACCCCCGGCGCGGCCGGCTCGCCTTCGACTACGCGACCTTCCTGGCGACCGGCGACCCCGCCCTCAAGCTCGCGATCTACGGACCGGCCGAATCCTGATGCGCCGACGCCGGAAAAAACGAGACCTTGCGGGCTCGGCCAGCGCCTTCGAACGGACCCGTCCGAAGGCGCGGCGGTATCACCCGGCCCGCGCCAGGATCAGGTCGGGGGCAGCCGGGACGAGGCGGTTCCGCCTCACGTGTACATCGCCTTGAGATCGAGCGTGCTCTCGCGCCCGATCGCGTCGTAGTTCTCGGCGAGCCAGGCCTTGGCCGCCTCCCGCCCGGCATCGCGCAGGTGGAGGAAGAACGGCCATTGCGCCCTGAGCCGCGAGGAGGCCGAGGCGTCGTCGAGGGCGCCGCCGCTGCCGTCGATGCGGTGGAGCAGCACCTGCTTGTAGGCGTTCGAGCGCCCGAGCACGCCGTCCTCGATCAGGTCGTCGACGAAGTCGATCGCCCGCAATTCGCGCAGCAGGTTGGCGTTGAAGGTGATCTCGTTGAGCCGGTCGCGGATCTCGGCCGGGCTGCGCGGGGTCTCGCGGCGCTCGACCGGGTTGATCTGGACCAGCAGGATGTCGGGGGAGCGGGCGCCGTGATAGAGCGGATAGAGCGGCGGGTTGCCGAGATAGCCGCCGTCCCAGTGCGGCACGCCGTCGATCTCGACCGCCTGGAACACCGTCGGCAGGCAGGCCGAGGCCATCAGGTGGTCGACCGTGAGGTCCGGCCGCTCGAACACCGCCATCTTGCCGGTCCACACGTTGGTCGCGGAGATGAACAGGTCGGCCGGTCCGTCCCGGCGCAACGCCTCGAAATCGACCGTGTCGGAGAGTGCCCGCTTCAGCGGGTTGATGTTGAGCGGATTGGTCACGTAGGGGCTGGCGACGGCGTTCCAGAACGCGCCGACCGGCGTCTTCTTCCAGAAGCCCATCACCCCGTCGACGAAGGTCTGCTGCGCCCGCGGCAGGTCGGCGTCGAGGCTGACCTCGCGCCAGAACGCCTCCAGGCGGGCGCGGGCGCCGTCGGGGCCGCCGCGCAGCCAGCCGTCGACCATCACGACGGCGTTCATGGCGCCGGCGCTGGCCCCGGTGATCGCCTCGAAGGCGAGGCGCCCGTCCTCGATCAGGGCGTCGAGCACGCCCCAGGTGAAGGCGCCGTGGGCGCCGCCGCCCTGCAGTGCGAGCGCGATCGGCTTCTCGGCCCGGGGGCCGACGAGGCCGCGGCCGAGAGGACCGGACGCGGCCTGGGGGCCTGCGGCGGCCTGTAGGCCTGCGGCGGCCTTGGGGCCTGCGGCGGCCTGGGGGCCATCGGCGGCTTGCGGCGGCAAGGACGGGAGGGGCTCGCGGTCGCCCGCGCTCCGGTCCGGTTCGTGGAGAGAGGCTGAATCCGTCATGCCGGAGATGTGGTGCGCTGCACCGCAAAAGCCAAATGGTGCGATGCAACGTCGCGTGGTTCGGCCTTCGGGGCACCGGCGTCACGCGCTTGACGCGCGGGGCCGGCATCCTCAGCTAAGGCAACGCCCCGGCGAGGCGGGGACGAGGATCCGGCCAAGGTTTCGGAAACGATGTCGCGGCACTCCGCACGGGACGGCTCTACTCCGTTGATCGCGCCGGGCTTTCATGCACGGCAGACGATTTCCACCGCGCCCGGAAATGCTCTAGACGGGGGGCACGCCGCGCTCGCCGCGACCCGACCTTAGACCCTCGCACGCGCCACACGTCTCCTGCGAACGACCCCCTGAAGGTATCCGATGGAAGCCATGGAAGCCCTCGCCCCGGCGGACAACACCGCCCCCGAGATCGCCGGCCCGAGCCCCCGGCACCGCACCGTCGGCGTCCGGATCGGCGAGGGCGAGGGCGCGGTGGTGATGGGCGGCGGCGCCCCGATCGTCGTGCAGTCGATGACCAACACCGACACCGCCGACATCGACGCCACCGTGGCGCAGGTCGCGGCGCTCGCCCGGGCCGGCTCCGAGGTCGTACGCATCACCGTCGACCGCGACGAGGCGGCGTCCGCCGTGCCGAAGATCCGCGAGCGCCTCGACCGCATCGGCGTCCACGTCCCGCTCGTCGGCGACTTCCACTATATCGGCCACAAGCTCCTGACCGACCATCCGGCCTGCGCCGAGGCGCTGGCCAAGTACCGGATCAACCCGGGCAACGTCGGCTTCAAGGAGAAGAAGGACCTGCAGTTCGGCACCATCGTCGAGCAGGCCGCCCGCTACGGCAAGGCGGTGCGCATCGGCGCCAACTGGGGCTCCCTCGACGAGGCGCTCCTCACCCACATGATGGACGAGAACGCCAACTCGGCGAAGCCGCGCGACGCCCGCGCGGTGATGCGCGAGGCGATGGTGCAGTCCGCCCTCCTCTCCGCCGACCGGGCGGTGGAGATCGGCCTGCCGAAGGAGCGCATCGTGCTCTCGGCCAAGGTCTCGGCGGTGCAGGACCTGATCGCGGTCTACCGCGAGGTGGCGCGCCGCTCCGACTACGCCATCCATCTCGGCCTGACCGAGGCCGGCATGGGCACCAAGGGCATCGTGGCGGCCTCCGCGGCGATCGGGGTGCTGCTCCAGGAGGGCATCGGCGACACGATCCGCTACTCCCTGACCCCGGAGCCGGGCGGCGACCGCACCGTCGAGGTGAAGGTGGCCCAGGAGCTGCTCCAGACGATGGGCTTCCGCACCTTCGTGCCGCTGGTGGCCGCCTGCCCGGGCTGCGGCCGCACCACCTCGACGGTGTTCCAGGAGCTCGCCCGCGACATCCAGAACTGGATCACCACCTCGATGCCGGAATGGCGCAAGACCTATCCGGGGGTCGAGGGGCTGAACGTCGCCGTGATGGGCTGCATCGTCAACGGTCCGGGCGAGTCGAAGCACGCCGACATCGGCATCTCGCTCCCCGGCACCGGCGAGACCCCGACCGCCCCGGTCTTCATCGACGGCAAGAAGGCGATGACCCTGCGCGGCCCGACGCTGGCCAAGGACTTCGAGGGCATCGTCGTCGACTACATCGAGCGCCGCTTCGGCCAAGGACGCCGCAGCGCCGCGGAGTAAGGCACGGCACGTAGCCGGGGCCGGTTGCCGGCGGGGCAGGCGCACGCCGCCTTGCGCCCCCCCGGGCTCGTGCTACAATCTCGCCACAATCGGGCCCGCCACCCGGCCCATCAGCGCGCTTGGCGGCAATCCCGGCCGCCCGCGGGCGCATCCCCGAACAGACATGACACAGTCGACCGCACCCACGGGCGGACCCGTCGCGCCGCCCGAATCCCTCACCCCGCAGAGCGGCGGCCCGCCGACCAAGGCGGGCAGCGTCGACGAGGCCGAGGGAGGCCACGGCCACGCCAAGGCGAGCTTCTGGACCCTGTTCCTCGGCTCCGTCGGCGTCGTCTACGGCGATATCGGCACCAGCCCGCTCTACGCCTTCCGCGAGGCGCTCAGCCCCGGCCGCGCCGACGGCGTGCTCACCGGCGAGGAGGTGCTGGGCACCGTCTCGCTGCTGCTCTGGGCCCTCGTGCTCATCGTCACCATCAAGTACGTCCTCCTGCTGCTGCAGATGGACAACAAGGGCGAGGGCGGCATCCTCTCGCTGATGGCGCTCGCCCGCAAGGCGCTCGGCGGCTCGCACATCGTGTTCATGCTGGGCCTGTTCGGCGCCGCCCTGTTCTACGGCGACGCGATCATCACCCCGGCGATCTCGGTCCTGTCGGCGGTGGAGGGCCTGAAGCTCGTCACCCCGGCCCTCGACCATTACGTGCTGCCGATCACCATCGCGATCATCCTGCCGCTGTTCCTGGTCCAGAGCCGCGGCACCGCCCGGATGGCGACGTTCTTCGGCCCGATCATGCTGGTGTGGTTCTCGGTACTGATGCTCGCGGCCCTGCCGCACATCGCCCGCACGCCGCAGGTCCTGTGGGCGCTCAATCCCTGGCACGCGGTGCATTACCTGCTCGGCCACGGCACCGGGGCGCTGGTCGCGCTCGGCGCGGTGTTCCTGGCGGTGACCGGGGCCGAGGCCCTGTTCGCCGATCTCGGCCATTTCGGCCGCCGGCCGATCCAGACCGCCTGGATCGCCCTCGTCGGCCCGTCGCTCGCCATCAACTACCTCGGCCAGGCCGCCCTGGTGCTGGCCAACCCCGACGTCACCGACCCGTTCTTCCAGCTCGTCCCCGAATGGGGCCTGCTGCCGATGGTGCTGCTCGCGACGGCCGCCACCGTCATCGCCAGCCAGGCGGTGATCACCGGCGCCTTCTCGCTCTCGCGCCAGGCGGTGCAGCTCGGCCTGCTGCCGCGGCTCGAGATCCGCCACACCTCGGAGGCGCATTCGGGGCAGATCTACCTGCCGCAGATCAACACGCTGCTGATGCTCGGCGTGGTGATCCTGGTAGTGCTGTTCCGCTCCTCCTCGGCGCTCGCCTCGGCCTACGGCATCGCCGTCACCGGCACGATGCTGATCACCGCCGGCCTCGCCTTCCTGGTGCTGTGGCGGGTGTGGCAATGGTCGCCGCTGGCCGCCGGCGCCGCGATGGTGCCGTTCATCGCCGTCGAGCTGCTGTTCCTGGCCTCGAACCTGCTCAAGGTCTTCGAGGGCGGCTACATGCCCCTGCTGCTCGCCGGCTGCCTCGTGCTGCTGATGTGGACCTGGGTGCGCGGCGTCACCATCCTGTTCAACAAGACCCGCAAGACCGACGTGCCGCTGACCGAGCTCGTCGCCATGCTGGAGAAGAGCCCGCCGCACCACGTCCGCGGCACGGCGGTGTTCCTCACCAGCGATCCCGAGACTGCGCCGGCGGCGCTCCTGCACAACCTGAAGCACAACAAGGTGCTGCACGAGAAGAACGTCGTGCTCACCGTCAAGACCATCGACCTGCCGCGCCTCAACGACGCCGACCGGGTCCGGATCGAGCCGATGGGCCCGCATTTCTGGAAGGTCGTGATGAAGTTCGGCTACATGGAATCGCCGAACATCCCGAGGGGCCTGGCGCTCCTGCGCAAGCAGGGCTTCAAGTTCGACATCATGGCGACGTCGTTCTTCCTGTCGCGGCGCTCGATCCGCCCGGCGGCGCAATCCGGCATGCCGCTGTGGCAGGACCGGGTGTTCATCACGCTCGCCCGCAACGCCAACGACGCGACGGACTTCTTCCAGATCCCGACCGGGCGGGTGGTCGAGGTCGGCACCCAGGTGACGGTGTAGGCGGATGGGCGCCCTCGACGGCAGACGGGTGCTCCTCGTCATCGGGGGCGGCATCGCGGCCTACAAGGCGCTGGATCTGATCCGGCGCCTGCGCGAGCGCGGCGCCGCGGTGCGCTGCGTGCTCACCAAGGGCGCGCAGGAATTCGTGACCCCGCTCGCCGCCGCGGCGCTCAGCGGGCAGCGCGCCCATACCGACCTGTTCGACCGGGCCGACGAGGCCGATATCGGCCACATCAAGCTCGCCCGCGACGCCGACGCCGTGGTGGTGGCGCCGGCCACCGCCAACACGCTCGCCCGCATGGCCGGCGGCCACGCGCCGGACCTCGCCTCGACGGTGCTGCTCGCCACCACCCTGCCGATCCTGATCGCGCCGGCGATGAACGTGCGGATGTGGCTGCACCCGGCGACGCAGCGCAACCTCGCCCTGCTCAAGGGCGACGGCGTCGCGGTGGTCGGCCCCAACGTGGGCCGGATGGCCGAGGCCGAGACCGGTCCCGGCCGGATGGCCGAGCCCGACGAGATCGCCGACGCGGTGGAGGCCCTGCTGGGGGGAGCGCCCGAGGAGAAGCCCCTCTCGGGCCGCCACCTCCTCGTCACCTCCGGGCCGACCCACGAGCCGATCGACCCGGTGCGCTACCTCGCCAACCGTTCCTCGGGCAAGCAGGGCCACGCGATCGCGGCGGCGGCCGCCGCCGCGGGCGCCCGGGTGACCCTGGTCTCGGGGCCCGTCACCCTGCCCGATCCCCCCGGCGTCGCGGTGGTGCGGGTCGAGACCGCCCGCGAGATGCTGGAGGCGGTCGAGGCGGCGTTGCCCGCCGACATCGCGGTCTTCGCCGCCGCCGTCGCCGACTGGCGCCCGGCCGCCTTCGGCGACCAGAAGATCAAGAAGGGGCCGGAGGGGCCCCCTCCCCTCGCGCTGACCGAGAACCCCGACATCCTGGCGACGATCGCGCGCCGGACCGAGGGACGGCCGCCCCTGGTGGTGGGCTTCGCCGCCGAGACCACCGACGTGATCGCCCATGCCCGGGCCAAGATCGCCCGCAAGGGTTGCGACCTCATCGTCGCCAACGACGTCTCGGCGGCGACCGGCGTGATGGGGGGCGACCGCAACAGCGTCCACCTGATCGGCCGCGACGGCAGCCTCGAGACCTGGCCGACGATGGGCAAGGACGAGGTGGCGCGCCGCCTCGTCGCGCGGCTCGGGCAACACGCCGCCTCGCCCTGAGGCAAGATACCGCCGGTCCGGCGGTGGGCACCCGCGGATCCGGCATTATCTCTCCGCCTCCCCACCGGGAGATCCCCTCCCCGACCGGGAGGCCGCCTTGCCCACCATCCTCGTCGTCACGCTGATCTGCGCCTCGTCCCTGGCGGCGAAGGACTGCACCCGCGACACCGCCCAGGACGTCATCACCCACCCGGCCCACTCGCCGCAGGAATGCATGCTGCTCGGGCCCGCCATCGCGGCCGGTTCGGGCCGCGGCACCGAGGCCGGCACCTACGTCAAGACACTGTGCGAGCAGCGGCGCTAGGCCACACGGCTCCGGCCCGCCCACCTCTCCCACTGGCACGCGCATTGCCCACCGTGCCCGACCCCGCACCGGTCCCGGCCGGTCGGCGCGTCCTCGCCAAGGGAGAGAGCCATGAAGCGCGACGACCTTACGGAAAAGCTTCTCGACATCAAGCGCGAGAAGGGCTGGACCTGGAAGCACATCCAGGACGAGATCGGCGGCCTCTCGCCGATCCTGATCACCGCCGCCTGCATGGGCCAGATGAAGCTGCCCAAGGCGCAGGCCGCGAAGGCCGCCGCCCTGTTCGGCCTCTCGGCGGCCGAGGAGCGGATGCTCAACGAGGCGCCCTATCGCGGCTCGATCCCGCACATGCCGCCGACCGATCCGCTGATCTACCGCTTCTACGAGCTGGTGATGGTCTACGGCACCACCTGGAAGGAGCTGATCCAGGAGGAGTTCGGCGACGGGATCATGTCGGCGATCGACTTCAACATGACGATGGAGCGCGAGCCCAACAACAAGGGCGACCGGGTGAAGATGCAGATGTCGGGCAAGTTCCTGCCCTACAAGTACTACGGCAACGAGGAGGGCGTGCCGGAATACGGCTTCAAGGAGCATGCCTTTTAAGGTACGAATACCGTAATTATATCCTTGCAATGTCTGAAGCATTGCAAGGCTCCGATCCGGTCTGGTCTGCCGTCATCGAACGGTTCGAGAAGTATGCGCCGACGAGCCTGATGGCCCGCACGGCCCTGGAACACGCGCTGCCCGCTGGCTGGATCGACGAGGTGTTCGAGCAGAACCGACACTGGCAATACACGCGGGAGTTGCTGTTCTCGACCGTCGTCAGGCTGATGATGCTCGTGGCGCTCGGCTTGCGCTCGTCCCTGCATGCGGCGGCCCGCGAAGCCGAAGACCTGACCGTCTCGCTTCCCGCCCTCTATGACAAGGTCAACCGGACCGAACCCGCGCTACTGCGCGCCCTCGTGCGCGGCAGCGCGGCTCGACTGGCGCCGGTCATGGCCGCGGCGGGCACCGGCCATCCGAGCCTGCCGGGGTTTGCGATGCGCGTGCTGGACGGCAACCATCTGCCCGGCAGCGAGAAGCGTCTGAAGCCATTGCGGGCGCTTCGCGGCGCCGCCCTGCCAGGGCTGACCCTGGTGGTCTACGATCCCGATACCGGCCTGGCCGTCGACCTGGTGGCAGCCGAAGATGCCTATGCCGACGAGCGAGCGCTGGCTCGGGCCCTCCTGGACGGCGCCGCGCCCGGTCAGGTCTGGGTCGCCGACCGGCACTTCTGCGTCCGGCCGTGGCTGGAGGGTCTGGTCGCGGCGCGCAGCCACTTCGTGGTGCGCCAGCACGGCAACCATCCCCGCCTGGGCGAACAAGGGGAATGGCAGGAGAGCGGGGCCTGCGAGACCGGCTTGCTGCGCGAGCAGAGCATCACCCTGGAGGGGAGCCAGATCCCCTGGCGACGCATCGCGCTCAGCCTGACGGAGCCGACCACGGAGGGCGATCGGACGATCTGGCTGTGGAGCAACCTGCCCGCGAGCGTCAGTGCGGCACAGATCGCGCAGGTGTATCGGCGACGCTGGCGGGTCGAGGGACTGTTCCTGCGCCTGGAGCGGGTGCTGCACAGCGAGGCCGGCCGCCTGGGTCGGCCGCGGGCGGCGCTTCTGGGATTTGCGTCTGCGGTTCTGGCTCACAACGTGCTGAGCCTGTTGAGCGCCTGCATCGAGCAGGTGCACGGGTCCGAGCCGCGGGTCTCGGTGTTCCACCTGGGCCGCCAGATCGGTGCCGGCTACGAGGGCCTGATGGTAGCGCTGGGTCACGGCGCCGTGTTGACGGGGCGGGAGGATGCAGCCGGCGTCGCAGCCCGCTTGCTGGCGTTGGCGGAGCGGGTCGACGTTGGGCGGATTGCAACCAGCCCGCGTGGTCCCAAGCGCAAGGTCGACAAGCCCTACGTGGCCGCGACCGTGGCCCGGGAGCACGTATCCACCGCCAGGGTGCTCGAAAAGGCTAAGCTAATGGCCAAGAAAGCACCTTAAAAGGCATGGCTTCAAGGAGCCGTAGGATCGCCCGCCCGCGGCGGCAGGCGGGCACCCGGTCGCGGCCGGAACGGAGCGGGCGGCGCGGGCGGCCGGAGCCGGCGGCGCCTTGCCATCCCACCCCCGATCGGATAAAGGCCCGCCCATCCCACACGCGGAGCCGGCCTCATGCCTGAATGAGGCGTTTCCGGTGGCCGGTCGCCTCCTTGGTTCCTGTCTCTCGGCAAGTCCCTCGTCGGCCCGGTCGCTTCCTCCGCGGCGGTGACAACCGGAGAGAACAAAGACCATGGCCCTTCCCGACTTCTCCATGCGCCAGCTGCTCGAGGCCGGCTCGCACTTCGGCCACCAGGCGCACCGCTGGAACCCGAAGATGCAGTCGTACATCTTCGGCACCCGCAACAACATCCACATCATCGACCTCGCCCAGACCGTGCCGGCGCTCGCCCAGGCGCTGCAGGCGGTGAGCGACACCGTCGCCAAGGGCGGCCGCGTGCTGTTCGTCGGCACCAAGCGCCAGGCGGCCGACACCATCGCGGACGCAGCCAAGCGCTCGGCCCAGTACTACGTGAACTCGCGCTGGCTCGGCGGCACGCTGACCAACTGGAAGACCATCTCGGGCTCGATCCAGCGCCTGCGCAAGGTCGACGAGACCCTCGCCGGCGGCGGCCAGGGCCTCACCAAGAAGGAGCGCCTGATGCTGTCCCGCGAGAAGGACAAGCTCGAGAAGGCGCTCGGCGGCATCAAGGACATGGGCGGCGTGCCCGACCTGCTGTTCGTGATCGACACCAACAAGGAGCAGCTGGCGATCAAGGAGGCGAACCGCCTCAAGATCCCGGTGGCGGCCATCGTCGACACCAACTGCAACCCGGACGGCATCACCTACGTGGTCCCGGCCAACGACGACGCCGGCCGCGCCATCGCGCTCTACTGCGACCTCGTCGCCCGCGCGGCGATCGACGGCATCTCCCGCGGCCAGGGTGCGCTCGGCATCGATCTCGGCGAGTCCGAGGAGCCGATGGCCGAGGAGCTGCCGGCGCTGGCCAACGAGCCCGAGGTGGTGCCGGTCGACGTCACCGAGCCGTATGTCGGCGAGCCCTTCGAGCTGCTGGCCGCCCCGCGCGGCGCCCCGGACGACCTGACCAAGCTCACGGGCGTCGGCCCGCAGCTGGTGCAGAAGCTCAACGACGCCGGCATCTACCACTACTGGCAGATCGCCGCGATGACCCCCGAGGACATCGCCAAGGTCGACGGCGAGCTGAAGCTCAACGGCCGCTTCGAGCGCGACGGCTGGGTGAACCAGGCCCGCGGCTTCGTCGAGGCCGCCGCCGCGGCGTAACGCCGGCACGCCTCCCACGCGGGGACGTTGGTCCCCGCGGACCTGACGCTTCAAAGCCCGGCGCCGCCACGGCGCCGGGTTCCCTTTATCCGCCGACCGGCGCCCTCAGCGAGCGCCGGGGCGCCAATCGAGAGGATCCCACGATGGCCAACATCACGGCAGCGATGGTCAAGGAGCTGCGCGAGAAGACCGGCGCGGGCATGATGGACTGCAAGTCGGCCCTCAACGAGACCGCCGGCGACCTCGAGGCGGCCGTGGACTGGCTGCGCAAGAAGGGCCTCGCCAAGGCCGCCAAGAAGGCCGGCCGCGTCGCCGCCGAGGGCCTGGTCGCGGTCGAGTCCGCCGGCCACCACGCCGCGGTGCTCGAGGTGAACTCCGAGACCGACTTCGTCGCCCGCAACGACGGCTTCCAGGCCTTCGTCCGCGAGGCCGCCAAGCTCGCGCTCACCGCCGGCGACAGCATCGAGACCCTCGAGGCCGCCAAGTTCCCGGGCGCCGAGACCACGGTGAAGGACAAGCTGCAGGAGCTGATCGCCACCATCGGCGAGAACATGACGCTTCGCCGCGTCGCCAAGCTGTCGGTCGAGAAGGGCGTCATCGCCTCCTACGTGCACGGCCAGGTCTCCGAGGGTCTCGGCAAGATCGGCGTGCTCGTCGCCCTCGAGTCGGCCGGCGACGTGACGGTGCTGAGCCAGCTCGGCCGCCAGATCGCCATGCACGTCGCGGCGACCAACCCGGTGGCGCTGGACGCCTCGGGCGTCGACGCCGGCACGGTCGAGCGCGAGAGCAACATCCTGCGCGAGAAGAACGCCGGCAAGCCGGACCACGTGCTGGCCAAGATCGTCGAGAGCGGCCTGAAGAGCTACTACAAGGAGGTCACCCTCCTCGATCAGCCCTTCGTCCACGACTCGTCGAAGACCGTCTCCCAGGTGCTCAAGGAGGCCGAGGGCAAGGCCGGCGGCCCGGTGAAGCTCACCGGCTTCGTCCGCTACGCGCTCGGCGAGGGCATCGAGAAGGAAGAGGCCCCGGACTTCGCCGCCGAGGTCGCGGCCGCGGCCAAGGGCTGAACCGCACGACCGGCGCATCGCGCGACGGTCGAGGAGGGGGGCCGCCTTGCGCGGCCCCCCTTTTTCGTTGTCCGCCCCCCGTCCTTCGAGGGTATCGATTCAGGCCTGACGGCGCCTCGACGGGCCGGGATCGACAGGCTAGAACCCGGCCGACTCGTAACGACCCTTGACGCCGACAGCGGCCGCCCCATGGGCGGCCAGAGGAGCGCCCATGCCGCAACATCCCGTGTCGGACCCTGCCTCGCCGGATCGGGGATCGCCGTCCATCCGCCGGGTGCTGGTGAAGCTCTCCGGCGAGGCGCTCGCCGCGCCGGACGGCTACTGGCTGCACCCGCCGACACTCGCGGCGCTCGCCGACGACATCGCCCGGGCGGTGGACAAGGGATTCCAGATCGCCCTGGTGGTCGGCGGCGGCAACGTGATCCGCGGCGCCCGGGTCTCGGCGGCGGGCTGGATCGACCGCGCCACGGGCGATTCCCTCGGCATGATGGCGACGGTGATGAACTCGCTCGCGCTCGAGACCGCGCTCAACGCCGCCGGCGTCACCGCCCGCACCATGTCGGCGGTGTCGATGCCGACGATCTGCGAGACCTATGCCCGCCAGCCGGCCCTGCACCACCTCGACAAGGGCCAGGTCGTGGTGCTGGCCGGCGGCACCGGCAACCCGTACTTCACCACCGACACCGCCGCGGTCCTGCGCGCCGCCGAGCTGAAATGCGACGCGGTGCTGAAGGCGACCCAGGTCGACGGCGTCTACTCCGCCGACCCGAAGACCAACCCGGACGCGGTGCGCTACGAGCGCCTGAGCCACGACGAGGCGATCGCCCGCGACCTCAAGGTGATGGACACCGCCGCCTTCGCGCTCGCCCGCGACGGCGGGCTGCCGCTGATCGTCGGCTCGGTCCACGCGCCGAGCTCGGTGACGGCGATCCTCACCGGCGCCGCGCCCTCGACCCTGGTGGCACCGTAAAAACCGGAACGGACGCCGGCCCCGACGATTTGCGGCAGGTCGGGTTTTGGTTCATTGAAGCCCGACCGGGGCGGGCCCGCCAGGGTCCCGCCTCCTCCCCCTCTTCTCACGATGCCTCGGGACGCGCAGGAATGCCTACCCCCTCCTTCGACCTCAACGACATCAAGCGGCGCATGCAGGGCGCGATCAACTCGCTCAAGCACGACCTCGGCTCGCTGCGCACCGGGCGTGCCACCCCCTCGCTCCTCGACCCGATCCAGGTCGACGCCTACGGCGCCGCGATGTCGATGGCGCAGGTCGCGACGATCAGCGTGCCGGAGCCGCGCCTCCTCAGCGTCTCGGTCTGGGACCGCGGCATGGTGGCGGCGGTCGAGAAGGCGATCCGCGAATCCGATCTCGGCCTCAACCCGATGACGGAAGGCCAGACCATCCGCCTGCGCATCCCCGAGATGAACGAGCAGCGCCGCAAGGAGATGGTCAAGGTCGCGCACAAGTATGCCGAGGAGGCCCGCGTCGCGGTCCGCCACGTGCGCCGCGACGGTCTCGACCTGCTGAAGAAGCTCGAGAAGGACGGCGCCATCAGCCAGGACGACGAGAAGCGCCAGGCCGACCAGGTGCAGAAGGCGACCGACCAGCACATCGCCGAGGTCGACCAGACCCTGGCGTCGAAGGAAAAGGAGATCATGCAGGTCTGACACGGACCGGCATGACTGTTCTAGGATAGTTGGAACGAGCGCGTGGGGAGCGCGGAGCCGGAACGCGGCTCCGCCGGGGTCAGGGCCAGCATGGCAGGCGACAGCGAGACGGTGACCCTGCTGGAGGCAGGCCAGGCCGAGGCCCAGCAGGCGGCGTGCTCCGGGCCGCCGCCCGGCACGATGCCGACCCACGTCGCCATCATCATGGACGGCAACGGCCGCTGGGCCGCCCGGCGCGGGCTGCCCCGGGTCGAGGGCCATCGCCGCGGGGTCGAGGCGGTGCGTCGCGCCGTGCGCTCGGCGATCGACCTGCGGATCCCCTATCTCACGATCTACAGCTTCTCGTCGGAGAACTGGCGCCGGCCCGCCGCCGAGGTGGCGGACCTGATGGGCCTGCTCAAGCTGTTCGTGCGCCGCGACCTCGCCGACCTGCACGCCAACGGCGTGCGGGTGCGGATCATCGGCGAGCGCGACGGCCTGCCCGGCGACATCGCCGGCCTGCTGCGCGAGGCCGAGGAGCGCACCGCCCGCAACACCAGGCTGACCCTGGTGGTGGCGTTCAATTACGGCGGGCGCCAGGAGATCCTGCGCGCGGTGCGCACGCTCGCCGCGGCGGTCGCCGACGGGCGGCTCGCCCCGGAGGCGATCGACGCCGCGGCGATGACGGGGGCGCTCGACACCGACGGCATCCCCGATCCCGACCTCGTCATCCGCACCTCCGGCGAGCAGCGAGTCTCGAACTTCCTCACCTGGCAAACCGCCTATTCCGAGTTCGTGTTCGTGCCGGATTTCTGGCCGGACTTCGACCACGCCGCCTTCCTCGCGGCGATCGGCGAGTTCCAGAGCCGCGACCGCCGCTTCGGCGGCCTCAGCGCCCGGGCGGGCTGATGGCGGGCTCGAACGGAACGAACCTCCGGGGAACCGAGAAGCCGACCGGCCGGCCGGCCTGGCCCGCGACGGAACTCGGCGCGCGCACCGTGTCGGCCGTCGTGCTCGGCCTCCTGGTGCTCGGCGCCACCCTCAACGGCGGCTGGATCTTCGCGGTGGTCTGGTTCCTCGCCGGGCTCGCAGTGGTGGGCGAGTGGCTCGCCATCACCCGGACCGCGCCGCACCGGCCGCTGCTCGCCATCGCCGGCCTCGTGCTGGCAGGGGCGGTGGCGGGCGCGCGGCTGCCGATCGCCCTCCCCTGGCTCGTCGGCACCGTCGCGCTCGGCCTTGGCGCCCTGACGCTCCTCGCCCGGCCGGCCGCGGGCCGGATCTGGGCGCCGGCGGCCCTCGCCTGCGCCCTCGTGGTCGCCCTGGTGCCGGTGCTGTTGCGCGACGATCCGCGCATCGGGCTCGCCGGGCCGCTCTGGCTGTTCGGCGTGGTCTGGACCACCGACATCGCCGCCTACTTCACCGGCCGGTCGCTCGGCGGCCCGAAGCTGTGGCCGGCGGTGAGCCCGAAGAAGACCTGGTCGGGCTTCTGCGGCGGCCTCCTCGGGGCGACGATCGTCGGCGGCGCGGTGGCGGCCGGCGCGCGGCATCTCGGCGCCACCGAGGCGCTGTCGCTGCCGCTCGCCTGCGCCTTGTCGGCTCTCGCCTCGGTGATGAGCCAGGGCGGCGACCTCGCCGAATCGGCCCTCAAGCGCGCCTACGGCGCCAAGGATTCCGGCCGCCTGATCCCGGGCCATGGCGGCGTGATGGACCGTCTCGACGGCTTCTTCGCCGTGGCCCTCCTCGCCGGCCTCCTGCTCGTCGGCCTCACTCTCACGGGACATCCATGACCCTCACCGTCTCCGTCCTGGGCGCGACCGGCTCGATCGGGCGCTCGACCGCCGACCTGCTCGACCAGCACCGGGACCGCTTCCGGGTCGGCGCGGTGGCGGGCGGTCGCGACGCGGCGGCGCTCGCCCGCGTCGCCCGCGCGCTGAAGGCCGAGTTCGCGGCGATCGCCGATCCCGACGGGCTGCCGGCGCTTCGCGACGCGCTGTCGGGCTCCGGCATCGCCTGCGGCGCCGGCCCGTCCGCGGTGATCGAGGCGGCGACCCGGGACGCCGACATCGTGGTGGCGGCGGTGAGCGGGGCGGCGGGCCTCGCGCCCACCTGCGCGGCGATCCGCCAGGGCCGCACCGTGGCGCTCGCCAACAAGGAGAGCCTGGTCTGCGCCGGCGACGCCTTCATGCGCGACGCCAGGAAGTTCGGCGCCCGCCTGCTGCCGATGGATTCCGAGCACAACGCGCTCGAGCAGTCGATCGGCACCGGCCGGATCGACGACGTCACCCGGATGACCATCACCGCCTCAGGGGGACCGTTCCGGACCGCGAGCCGCGAGCGGATCGCCGCGGCGAGCGCCGCGGACGCCGCCGCCCACCCGACCTGGTCGATGGGCATGAAGATCAACATCGATTCGGCCACCCTGATGAACAAGGGGCTGGAGCTGATCGAGGCCCACCACCTGTTCGGCATCGAGGCCGAGCGCCTCGACGCCGTGGTGCACCCGCAATCGATCGTCCACGCCCTCGTCACCTGGCGCGACGGCGCGGTGACGGCCGGGCTCTACGTCCCCGACATGCGGGTGCCGATCTCCCACTGCCTCGGCCTCGGCGACCGCCTGTCGATCGCCCGCGGCAAGCCCCTCGACCTCGCAGGCATCGGCAGCCTCACCTTCGAGCGCCCGGACGAGGAGCGCTTCCCCTGCCTGCGCATCGCCAAGGCCGCGCTCGCCGCCGGGGCGGCGCAGCCGACGGTGATGAACGCGGCGAACGAGATCGCGGTCGCGGCCTTCATCGCCGAGAAGATCCGCTTCTACGACATCGCCGCCCTGGTCGAGCGGGCCTGCGAGCACTTCGCGGCCCGCTTCCCCACGGCGCCCGCCGACGTCGAGGAGGCGCTCGCCATCGACGCCGAGGTACGCCGCTGGAGCCAAGACGCGCTCGCCGCCTGACCGCCGCCTTCAGCTTCCGTTAAGTTAACCCTCGGCCGTTCGACGCCCTGTTCGCAGGCGCTCCGAGCCTGTATGAGGAGGGGTCGGATAGGCGGCCGCGCCGGGTGAGGTGAGATCCCGCCGCGCCGCATCGAGGTGACCATGGATCTGCTCAACGTCGTCGGCGGTGCGACGACGAACCTGCTCGGCTACATCGTGCCGTTCCTGTTCGTCCTCACCGTCGTGGTGTTCATCCACGAGCTCGGCCACTTCCTGGTCGGGCGCTGGTGCGGCGTCGGGGTGACCAGCTTCTCGATCGGCTTCGGACCCGAGCTCGTCGGCTTCAACGACCGCCGCGGCACCCGCTGGAAGCTCTCGGCGATCCCGCTCGGCGGCTACGTCAAGTTCGTCGGCGACATGAACGGCGCCAGCGTGCCCGACACGGACGCGGCCGCGCGCATGGATCCCGCCGAGCGGGCGGTGAGCTTCCACGCCCAGAACGTCTGGAAGCGGGTCGCCATCGTGGCGGCGGGGCCGGTCGCGAACTTCCTCCTCGCCATCGCGGTCTTCGCCGGCGCGGTCTACGCCACCGGCCGCTACGAGGTGGCGCCCCGGGTCTCGGCGGTGCAGCCGGGCAGCGCGGCGGAGCGGGCCGGCTTCCAGCCCGGCGACGTGGTGCTGACGATCAACGGCAGCGCCATCCACAACTTCGCCGACATGCAGCGCACCGTCTCGGGCGCCGCGGGCGACCGCCTCGCCTTCACGGTCGAGCGCGGCGGCGTCACCACGCCGCTCACCGCGACGCCGGACGCCTACGAGGAGAAGACCCCGTTCGGGACCCAGCGCATCGGGCGCCTCGGCATCCAGGGCCCGCGCGACGCCGCCGAGGTCAAGCTGGTGCGCTACGGCGCCCTCGACTCGCTCAAGATCGGCGTCACCGAGACCTACTTCGTCGTCGACCGCACCTTCAGCTACATCGGCAAGCTGATCACCGGCCGCGAATCCGCCGACCAGCTCTCCGGCCCGATGGGCATCGCCCGGGTCTCGGGGCAGGCCGCCAAGGTCGGCGGCATCGGCGCCCTCGTCGGGCTGATCGCGGTGCTGTCGGTCTCGATCGGGCTCATCAACCTGTTCCCGGTCCCGATGCTCGATGGCGGCCACCTGATGTTCTACGCCGTCGAGATCGTGCGCGGCCGCCCCCTGAGCGAGCGGGCGCAGGAGATCGGCTTCCGCATCGGCCTCGCCCTGGTGCTGATGCTGATGCTGTTCGCGACCTGGAACGACATCCTGCATATCGGCGCCTCGTTCAACCGCGGCACCTGACGGCCGGGCACGCCCTCCCGGGCCACCGGATTCCTGGATCACGAAGAGCCGCCCGCGCATGAAGCGGGCGGCTCTTCGCGCGATTCCACCCCGGCCGATCGCCCGGTCGATCGGTGCAATTTTCTTAAAATGCGTGCCATTCCGGGGCGTTCGCTCCCGCCCGCCCTTCACCGCACGCTGACCTTACGGTGTGAAAAGCGTGGCCGCAGCCCGTGACAGGAAGGCAACGTCTGGGCAAAATCCCGGTCTGCTGGGAGCGTGGCGTTTGCTTCGCCAGGGATTCCCGATAGAAGCGGGGCTTAGGACCAGGGGCCTTCGCCTTCGCGAGAAGGCGATCGCCTACGGGTGCAAACCCGTACCGACAAAAAATGAGACGGGCCATTTGATGATGTCGATGACGGGTAAGCGCCGGCGTGCGTCGGCGAAGGGCGCCATTGTCATGGCCGCCACCATCGCCGCCAGCGGCAGCGCCTTCGCGCAGCAGATCGTCGTTCAGGGTAACTCCCGGATCGACCCGGATACGGTCCGTTCCTACGTGGTCGGCGTGTCGCCCGAGGAGGGCCGCCGCAACCTGATCGCCAGCGGCATGTTCTCCGACGTGCGCGTGTCGCATAGCGGCGGCCGCATCGTGGTGTCGGTGCGCGAGAACAACACGATCAACCGCGTCTTCTTCGAGGGCAACAAGAAGGTCGAGAAGGGGACGCTCGAGGGCATCGTCGAGTCGAAGTCGCGCGGCCCCTACAGCCAGGCGACCGTGAACTCCGACCTCGAGCGCATCCGCGAGGTCTACCGCCGCGCCGGCCGCGGCCTGGCCAAGGTGTCGGTGCGCACCGTCGACCTGCCGAACGGCCGCGTCGACGTGGTCTACACCATCGACGAGGGCGACAAGACCGGCGTCAAGGAAATCAAGTTCGTCGGCAACCAGGTCTACTCGGACGGCCGGCTCAAGGACCTGATGACGCTGTCGGAGATGAACCTCCTCAGCTTCGTCAAGACCTCGGACGTCTACGATCCCGACCGGCTCGCCAACGACCTCGACCTGATCCGGCGCTACTACCTGAAGAACGGCTACGCCGACTTCCGGATCGCCTCGGCCGATTCGCGCTTCGACGACGCCGCCGGCGGCTGGATCATCACCATCACGGTCGAGGAAGGCCAGCAGTACCGCGTCGGCGCGGTCTCGGTCGATTCCCGCATCCCGGGCGTCGACGGCACCGTGCTGCGCGACGAGCTGCGCACCGGCGTCGGCGACGTCTACAACGCCGAGGACGTCGAGAAGACCCTGACCGGCGTCACCACCACGGTGGCGCGCAACGGGCATCCCTTCGCCCAGGTCCGCCCGACCGGCGAGCGCGACCGCGCCACCGGCACCGTCGCCCTCGGCTACATCGTCGAGGACGGGCCGAAGGTCTACATCGAGCGCATCAACGTGCGCGGCAACACCCGCACCCGCGACTACGTCGTGCGGCGCGAGCTCGACCTCACCGAGGGCGACGCCTACAACCGCGTGCTGGTCGACCGGGCCGAGCGCCGGCTGAACGGCCTCGGCTTCTTCAAGAAGGTGCGGTTCTCCAACGAGCCCGGCTCCGCCCCCGACCGCGTCGTCGTGAACATCGACGTCGAGGATCAACCGACCGGCTCGTTCTCGGTCGCCGGCGGCTACTCGACGGCGGACGGGATCATCGGCGAGGTCTCGGTCTCGGAGTCGAACTTCCTCGGTCGCGGCCAGTACGTCCGCCTCGCCGGCACCGCCGGCCAGTACACCCGCGGCGTCGACTTCTCGTTCACCGAGCCGTATTTCCTCGGCTACCGCCTCGCGGCCGGCTTCGACGTCTTCAACAAGTACAGCGACCAGACCCGCTACTCGCGCTACGTGACCGACGTGGTCGGCGGCCAGCTCCGCCTCGGCCTGCCGATCACCGAGGAGTTCGGCATCACGCTGCGCTACTCGATCTACAACACCGACCTGAAGATCCCGAACACGCTCAAGCGGCCGTACAACGACTGCTCGGTGCCGATCCCGGGCTACACCCAGGTCTACGATCCGGGCACGATCCTCAACGGCCAGAACGTCGGCGGCCTGGCCCAGTACCCGCGCTGCGCCTATGACGGCGAGGCCTCGATCGCGCTCAAGGAGGCGGTCGGCTCGACGCTGACCTCGCTCGCCGGCGTGACGCTCGCCTACTCGACCCTCGACAACCTGCAGCTGCCGCGCAACGGCTTCTACGGCGAGTTGAAGCCCGAATATGCCGGCATCGGCGGCGACTCGAAGTTCTTCCGCGTCACCGGCGAGGCCCGCTACTACAAGGAGCTGTACGAGGACGTCGTCGGCTTCGTGAAGTTCCAGGGCGGCCACGTCCTGCCGACCGAGGGCAACTCGCTCCGCGTCACCGACCAGTTCTTCCTCGGCCCGTCGCTGGTCCGCGGCTTCGCGCCGAACGGCATCGGCCCGCGCGACGTCGGTTCGGCCGACGCCCGCTCGAACGCGATCGGCGGCACGACCTATGTCGGCGCCTCGGTCGAGGTGCAGTTCCCGATCTGGGGCCTGCCCCGCGACCTCGGCCTGAAGGGCGCGGTCTTCGCCGATGCCGGTACGCTGTTCGGCTACAAGGGCCGCCGCACCTTCGACGTCAACGGCGACGGCTTCATCAACGGCTTCAGCCCGACCGGCGGCTGCAACTTCAACGCGCTCAACATCGGCGTCGAGCCGGAATGCGTGAACGTCCGCGACAAGCAGACGATCCGCTCGTCGGTCGGTGCGTCGATCCTGTGGAACTCGCCGCTCGGCCCGATCCGCTTCGACTACGCCTACGCCCTCTCGAAGGACGAGGGCCAGAAGGTCTTCGGCGCAGACGGCACCTATTACGGTCGGGTCGGCAAGGACCAGACGCAGGCGTTCCGCTTCTCGGGCGGCTCGCGCTTCTAAGGACTTCTCCCGGCGGGCGCCGACGGCGCCCGCCCACCGAATCGACGGCCGCGGGGCGCTCCCGCGGCCGTTTTCGTTTGTGCCCTCCGGCGCGAGCCGCTAGTCCGGGCGCCCTCCCCTCGGCGGGCCGGTCCGGCCCGCCAGGCCCCAGCGGATGCAGGCGATGTCGGAACCGGTCTTCTTCCCCCTCGCGGGCCCCGTCCCCCTGCGCGAGGTCGCGGCGCTCTCCGGCGCCGCCCTGCCGCCCGAGGCCGACGGCGAGGCGGTGATCCGCGCGGCGGCGCCGCTCGAGAGCGCCGGCCCGGACGAGCTGGCCTACATGGACAACGCCAAGTACACCGAAGCCCTCGGGACGACCCGGGCCCGCGCCTGCCTGGTCTCGCCGCGCTTCGCCGCCCGGGTGCCGGCCGGCACGATCGCGCTCGTCACGCCGCAGCCCTACCGGGGCTTCGCGAAGGTCCTGGCGCGCCTGTTCCCGAGCGCCGCCCGCCCGACCTCGCTGTTTGCCGCCACCGGGGTCTCGCCCGGCTCCTTCGTCCATCCGACCGCCCGGCTCGAGCCCGGCGTGATCGTCGATCCCGGCGTGGTGATCGGGCCGGAGGCCGAGATCGGCGCCGAGACGGTGCTGGCGGCGGGCTGCGTCATCGGCCCGGGCGTGCGGATCGGGCGCGGTTGCGCCATCGGGGCGAACGCCTCGGTGCTGCACGCCTTCCTGGGGAATCGGGTGATCGTGCATGGCGGCGCCCGCATCGGCCAGGACGGGTTCGGCTTCGCCATGGGTCCGGGAGGCCACCTCAAGGTGCCGCAGGTCGGCCGGGTCATCATCCAGGACGACGTCGAGATCGGCGCCAACACCACCATCGACCGCGGCGCCAGCCGCGACACCGTGGTGGGCGAGGGCACCAAGATCGACAACCTGGTGCAGATCGCCCACAACGTCGTCATCGGCCGCCACTGCGTGATCGTCGCCCAGGTCGGCATCTCGGGCTCGACGACGCTCGAGGATTACGTCGTGCTCGGCGGGCAGGTCGGGGTGGTGGGCCACCTGCGTATCGGCATGGGCGCGCAGATCGCCGGATCGAGCAACATCAACAAGGACGTGCCGGCCGGCGCCCGCTGGGGCGGCACCCCGGCGAAGCCCGTGCGCGAGTGGTTCCGCGAGATGACGACGCTCAAGAACCTCGCGGCGCGCGCCCGCGACGAGGGCAGCGAGGGCTGACGCCCCGTTCCCGCCGCAAAAGGCTTGCATCCGCCGCGCTTCTCGCCAAAGACGGCGCACCGACGACCGGCGCGTATCCGGGGCAGCCACGAGGGAGCCTGACACCATGACCGAGATGCCTGCCGAGCTGGGTACGGCCGACATCCTGCGGGTGATGGAGCTCCTGCCCCACCGCTACCCGTTCCTGATGATCGACAAGATCGTGCAGATCGACCGGGACGAGAGCTGCATCGGCATCAAGAACGTCACGATCAACGAGCCGCACTTCACCGGCCACTTCCCGGCAGCCCCGGTCTTCCCGGGCGTGCTGCTGATCGAGGGCATGGCCCAGACCGCCGGCGCGATCTGTTGCGCCCACAAGCTCAAGGGCGACGCCAAGCCGAGCAAGGTCTTCTTCATGACCATCGACAAGGCGAAGTTCCGCAAGCCGGTCGTGCCGGGCGACGTGGTCGAGTACCACATGCGCAAGACCAGCAACCGCCGCTTCATGTGGTGGTTCAAGGGCGAGGCCAAGGTGAACGGCGTGCTGGTGGCCGAGGCCGAGATCGGCGCGATGCTGGTGACGGAATGAGCGATCCTCTCGAGACCCGCATCCACCCGAGCGCGGTGGTCGAGGACGGCGCGGTCCTCGGCGCCGGCGTCGAGATCGGGCCGTTCTGCCATGTCGGACCGCAGGCTGAGCTCGGCGACGGCGTCAGGCTCGTCAGCCACGTCGTCGTGGCCGGCCGCACCACGGTCGGCCCGCGCACCCGGATCTACCCCTTCGCGTCGATCGGCCACCCGCCGCAGGACCTGAAGTTCCGCGGCGAGGACTCGACCCTGACGATCGGGGCCGATTGCCAGATCCGCGAGGGCGTGACGATGAATCCCGGCACCGCCGGCGGCGGGCTGGCGACGGTGGTGGGCGATGCCTGCGCCTTCCTCGCCAACAGCCATGTCGGCCACGATTGCCGCATCGGCAACCACGTGGTGTTCTCCAACAACGTGATGCTGGCCGGCCATTGCCAGGTCGGCGACTACGCGATCCTCGGCGGCGGCGCCGCGGTGATCCAGTTCGCCCGGGTCGGCGCGCATTCCTTCGTCGGCGGCCTGTCGGGCCTCGAGAACGACCTGATCCCCTACGGCATGGCGGTCGGCAACCGCGCCCACCTGTCGGGGCTCAACATCATCGGGCTGCAGCGCCGCGGCTTCTCCCGCGAGGAGATCCACGCGCTGCGCCGCGCCTACCGCCTGCTGTTCGCCCTCGAAGGCACCCTGATGGAGCGGGTCGAGGACGTGGCGGCGGAATTCGACCAGCACCCGATCGTGCAGGAGATCCTGGCCTTCATCCGCGAGGGCGGCAAGCGCTCGGTCTGCACCCCGCGCGAGGCCCCGGGTCCCGCGTGACGGGGCCCGCGTGATGGCCGAAGCGGCGGCGCGCGCCGAGACCGGTACCGGCCCGGTCGCGATCGTCGCCGGGGCCGGCCGGCTGCCGCTCCTCATCGCCGCGTCCCTCGATCGCGCCGGGCGCGCCTGCCGGGTGCTGGCGATCCGCGGCTTCGCCGATCCGGCGACGCGGCGGCGGGCCGATGCCACGGTCGACCTCCTCGACGTGCGCGGCGCCCTCGAGACCTTGTGCGCCTGGGCGCCCGCCGGCGTGACGCTCGCCGGCGCCGTGGCGCGGCCGAGCCCGGCCGCCCTCCTCAACACGATGGCCGCCTACCGCAACCGCGAGGCGCTGCGCTCGCTGGCCTCGGGCGGCGACGACCACCTGCTGCGCGGCGTGCTGGCGCTCCTGGAGGAGCACGGCCTGCAGGTGCTCGGCGTGCGCGACCTCGCCCCCGACCTGATGGCGCCGGCCGGCCGCTTCGGGCGCGTGAGCCCCGACGAGGCGGCGGAGGCCTCGGTCGCGTCCGGCCGGGCGCTGCTCGCCGGCCTGTCGCCGCACGACGTGGGACAAGCCGCCGTGGTGGCGAGCCGGCGGGTGCTGGCGGTCGAGGGGCCGGAGGGCACCGACCGGATGCTGGCCCGGGCCCGGGCGCTCGCCCGCCGCCCGCTCGGCCTCGGCCGCCCGCCCGCCGCGATGGTGCTGGTCAAGCGCGCGAAGGACGGCCAGGACCTGCGGGTCGATCTGCCGGCGATCGGCCCGCGCACGGTGAAGCGGGCGGCGCAGGCCGGCTGCCTCGGCATCGCGGTCGGGGCCGGCGACACCCTGGTGCTCGACCGGCCCGAGACGGTGGCCCTCGCCGATCGCCTCGGCCTCTTCCTCCTCGGCTTGCCTGCTGATTCGTTGCCGCCCGACCCGGAGTCCCCTCGTTGAGCGAGCGTCCCCTCACGATCTGGCTCGTCGCGGGCGAGGAATCCGGCGACCAGCTCGGCGCCAAGCTGATCCGCTCCCTGCGCGCCGTCTCGGGCAGCCCGCTCGCCCTCTCCGGCGTCGGCGGCGACGCGATGGCGGCGGAGGGCATGGCTTCGCTGTTCCCGCTCGAGGACGTGGCGGTGATCGGCTACCTCGCGGTGGCCGCCCGCATCCGCCTCCTGATGCGGCGCATCCGCCAGACCGTGCGGGCCTGCGTGGCGGCCCGGCCCGACGTGCTCGTCATCATCGACAGCCCGGGCTTCACCCACGCGGTGGCGAGCCGGGTGCGCCGGCAGCTGCCGGACCTCGCCGTGGTCGATTACGTCAGCCCGAGCGTCTGGGCCTGGCGGCCGTGGCGGGCGAAGACCATGCGCGGCTACATCGACCACGTGCTCGCCCTGCTGCCGTTCGAGCCCGACGCCCATCGCCGCCTCGGCGGGCCGGCCTGCACCTATGTCGGCCACCCGCTGATCGAGCGCCTGGGCGAATTGCGCCCCGGCCCGGCCGAGATCGCGGCGCGCCAGGCCCCCGAACCGGTGCTCGCGGTGCTGCCGGGCTCGCGCCGCACCGAGATCGAGCGCCTGATGCCGATCTTCGGCGCCACCCTCGCCGCCCTGCGGGCGCAGGGCCACGCCTTCACGGTCGAGCTGCCGGCGGTCGCCCGCCACCGCGCCCTGGTCGCGCGTCTCGCCGCCGCCTGGACGGTGCCCGCACGCCTGGTCGACGGCGAGGCGGACAAGCTCGCGACCTTCCGGCGCGCGCGCGCCGCGCTCGCGGCGTCGGGCACCGTGACGCTCGAACTGGCGCTTTCCGGCGTGCCGATGGCGGTGGCCTACCAGGTGCCGAAGATCGAGGAGGTGATCGTGCGCCGCCTGATCCAGGTGCCGACGATCGTGCTGCCGAACCTGATCCTCGGCGAGAACGCCATCCCCGAGCTGATCCAGGCCGAGTGCACCCCGGAGCGGCTCGCCGCGGCGCTCGGGCCCCTCCTGCCCGACGGGCCGGCCCGGGCGGCGCAGGAGGCGGCGCTCGCCCGCCTCGACGCGACGATGCGGCTGCCCGACGGCGACGATCCGAGCCGCAGCGCCGCCCGGATCGTGCTGGCCGCGGCCGGACGGCGCGCCGTCACCGCGCCTTGAGATAGGCGAGCATCGTCCCGGCATCCGAGACCGCGAGGCCGACCCCGGGCGGGTCGTCGCGAAAGCCGGGCTCGATGAACATCTTGGCGATCGTGCCGTCCACGACATGCATGGAATAGCGCCAGCTGCGCATCCCCATTCCCTGCCGGCCGCGCCTGACCAGCATGCCCATCTGGCGCGTGAAGTCGGCATTGCCGTCGGGCAGCATGAACACCCGCTCGATGCTCTTGGAGCGGGCCCACTGGAACATCACGAAGGCGTCGTTGACCGACAGGCAGATCACCTGATCGATGCCGAGGGCGGCGAAGTCGTCGGCATGCTGCTCGTAGCCCGGCAGGTGGTCGTCGGAGCAGGCCGGCGTGAAGGCGCCGGGGAGCGCGAACAGCACGATGTTGCGGCCGCCGAACACCTCCGCCGAGGTGAGGTCCTTCCACTCGAACGGGTTGGGTCCAGCGAGGGCGTCGTTCCTGACGCGGGTGTGGAAGGTCACGTCCGGAACGGTGGCGGGCTGCATGGAAACCTCGCGGGCGAGCGAAACGGGCGCCACGAACCTACCTTCCGGGCAGGGCGGCCGCCACGGGGAAAATCACCGGGGCCGGTCGGCAGACGGTGCGGCGGCGCCGGCCCGCGGCGTGGCGCCGACGAAGCAACGCCGCCCGGCCGGGACCGCATCGGGACCGATCTCCCGTAATCGTCCGGGGGCCGCTCCGCGTGCCCCGGCCGCACCCGGATCGTTCCGCGACAACAACGCGGCATAGTCGCGCAACTAAAAAATCGCACACCATCTATTCGCCCAGATTGATATTTTTTCCTCGTGCCTATCTCCTGGCCGGAAGAGAGCCGGACCGCGTTGCCGTGTGGTTCAGCCAGCGGCACGGGGGCTTTCGGATGGTGGACATATCGGAGAAGCCGGATCTCGGCGGCCTCGGGCCGGCCGTCACCGCGCGCGGGCCGGTCGACGTCACCGACACCCATTCGGACATCTTCTTCGCCGCGGTCGAGACGACGCGGATGCCGATGATCGTCACCGATCCGCACCAGCCGGACAACCCGATCGTCTTCGCCAACCAGGCCTTCCTGCGCATGACCGGCTACACGCCGGAGGAGCTGGTCGGCACCAATTGCCGCTTCCTGCAGGGTCCCGAGACCGACCGCGAGACGGTGTCGGAGGTACGTCGCGCCATCGCCGAGCGCAAGGAGATCGCGACCGAGATCCTGAACTACCGCAAGGACGGCTCGACCTTCTGGAACGCGCTGTTCGTCTCCCCGGTCTACGACAAGAAGGGCGCCCTGGTCTATTTCTTCGGCTCGCAGCTCGACGTGTCGCGACGGCGCGACGCCGAGCAGGCCCTGCACCAGGCCCAGAAGATGGAGGCGCTGGGCCAGCTCACCGGCGGCATCGCGCACGACTTCAACAACCTGCTCCAGGTCATCAGCGGCTACACCGACGTGGTGCTGGCGCTCGCCGAGCATCCGCGGATCGACGCGACCCGGCTGCTGGGCGCCGGCCAGGCGATCCGCGCCGCGACCGACCGGGCGGCGCGGCTGACCCACCAGCTCCTCGCCTTCGCCCGCAAGCAGCGCCTCGACGGTCGGGCGCTCAACCTCAACACCCTCGTGCGCGGCATGAACGAGATCACCGGGCGCACGCTCGGCGACCACATCGTCGTCGAGACGGACCTCGCGCCCGAATTGTGGAACTGCCGCATCGACCCGACCCAGGCCGAGGTGGCCCTGCTCAACGTGCTCCTCAACGCCCGCGACGCGATGCCGGGCGGCGGCACGGTGACGATCCGGACCGAGAACGTGACCATCGACGACGAGATGGCCCTGCTGCTGATGGTGCGGCCGGGCGCTTACGCGGTGGTGCAGATGCAGGATACCGGCCTCGGCATGCCGCCGGAGATCCTGGCGCGGGTGATGGAGCCGTTCTTCACCACCAAGGAGGAGGGGCGCGGCACGGGCCTCGGCCTCGCGATGGTGTACGGCTTCGCCAGGCAATCGGGCGGCACGGTGCGGATCACCTCCGAGATCGGGCACGGCACCACCGTGCGCCTGCTGTTTCCCGCCACCGACCAGGCAGTGGTCGCCGAGCGCCGTCCCGCCCCGCGCTCCGTCGACCGGAGCGGCACCGAGACGATCCTGGTGGTCGACGACCGCCCGGACGTCGCCGAGACCGCCCGGGTGATCCTGGACGATTTCGGCTACACCGTGCTCGTCGCCCACGGCCCCCGGGAGGCGCTGGACATGCTCGACACCGGCGGCAAGGTCGACCTCCTGTTCTCCGACCTCATCATGCCCGGCGGCATGAACGGCGTGCTGCTCGCCCGCGCCGCCCGCGAGCGCCAGCCGCGGATCAAGGTGCTGCTCACCACCGGCTACGCCGAGGCCTCGATCGAGCGGACCGATGCCGGCGGCAGCGAGTTCGAGATCCTCAACAAGCCCTACCGCCGGATGGAGCTGGCCCGCCGGGTGCGGCTGACCCTCGACGGGCCGACGGGGGTGGGGTAGCGGGCGGGGCGGGCCCGGGCTGTCGCCCCGCCTCCGTTCAGAGCGCCTTGGTGAAGTAGACCCCGACCCCGCCCCGGAACGGCTCCTCGCGCTCGATGACGAAGCCGGCCCGCCGGTAGAACTCGACGTTGCCGGCGAATGCCTGGTTCGTTCCGAGCTTGATCGCGGTGTGACCGAGTTCGCGCGCGACCGCCTCGGCCCGCCGCAGCATCGCCCGGCCGAGTCCCCGGCCGTGATGGTCCGGGGACACGGCCAGGTTCTCGACCCAGAGATGATCGGCCCGCGGGATCGTCTCGACGAGCGCCGCGAGCGCGCCGTCCCGCTCCATGAGGTCGAAGCGGTGAAGGCGCACCGCCCGTGCGTAGTCCGCCGTCATCGGTACGGGCTCCCGGCCGATCACCGGCACCCACTTCGCGTAGGCTGCCCGCACCAGGGCCCGGATCGCCGGGACGTCCGCCTTCGTCGCGGGGCGGACGGCCTCGACATCCGATGCGGCCGCAACCGCCGTCACCTCGACCTCGACCAGCGCATCCGGCCGTGCCAGCCCCGCCACGATGATCACTGTGACGGCGGCGGGCCTGTCGGACGCCCAGCGCGCCCGGCGCACCTGCCCGAGTTCCGGAAGGTCGGCGGGGCGTGTCAGGAAGAACGTCGCCTTGGCGACCTGCGCCAGCCCCAGGCCGGAGGCAGCGAGCAGCGCCTCGACGTTGTCCATCGCCTGCCCGAGCTGGCGGGAAAAGTCCTCGCGCATCAGGCCGTCCGGCGCGACGCCGAACTGGCCGGAGACGAACAGGGTGCGGCCGGCCGGCGCCTCGCGGGCATGGGTGTAGATCGGGCGGAACGCCTCCGGCACGGTCCAGACGGTCGGCGGGTTGATGCTCGTCACGGTCGTTCGCCTTGCTTGCGCCCCGGCCCCGAGGGATCGGGCTCCAACCGCACGGGGCAGGTGACGCCCCGCCGCGCCCACGGCCGCGAGGCTCGGGAGGACGCGATCCGGTCTGGGTGCAAGCGAGCGGCGCGGGGGCCGCTCAAGCTGGCGAGGCGCTACACGCCCCCGTCCCGCCGACCGCGTCGGACGCGGCGTCGGCCTCGGACGGTCATCGTCGGGCGGGTCGGGCTCATGCGGGGAAGCTAGAGCGGATTGTCCACGGCGGCAACGGATACGCGCCGAGCCTTCGGATCCACCATCCCTGGAGCCCGGACGACCGCACCGGCCTCGAGCTGCATGATCGACGCGATGGTCGCCGACAGACCTTTTTCAATCCCATGCGACGTCGCTCGGGCCTCGACGGAATGTCGCGCCCTACGCCGCTCAGTCGTGCGGTTCGCCCAGGAACCCACCTTCCGATCATATGTTATCAGATCACTCACCGCGGCGTACCGCAGATCACGGGAGATACGAGAATGGCGGACAAGAAGCAGCAGTCTCAATCGACCAATACTGATCATACCCGCCACAATCACAAGAATCCCGAGACGCCGAACCAGGGCACCGTGCAGCATTCGGATGACGGCCGGCTGAAGGAGAACCGCGACAAGGGCATCCATCGCGGCGACAAGGAGTAGGATCCGGGCGCGAGCCGGGACGAGAGGGCCGCCGCGAGGCGGCCCTTTTCTTTGGCCTCGACGATGCCGAACCCCTCGACATCGTCCCGGGGCCGCGCAAGCGGAGCCCGGGATCGATGACCGCTGACGATCCAGGACGAAGCGGGGCGGGGCGGGCACCGCCTCGTTCTCCAAGGCCGGCGGTCATGATCCCGGGTCCTCGTCCTCGACGAGCCCCGGGACGACGTCGCGAGCCCCGAAGGCTCCCGACGTCCTCAGGCCGCCGGACGCCCGTCGCGCCAGGGGCGCAAGGCGTCCGGGATGCGGAAGTCGCGCGGCACCGCGAAATCGCGGGCGGCGCCGTGGGCGGCCGCGAGGCCGCCCGGGAAGCCGCTGCGGTGATGGTACTCGTACCGCCCCGGCGGCGGCAGGCGCTTGTCGGCCGTGAGGCCCTGGACGCAGACGATGTCGGCCAGCGTCACGCCCGCCACCGCGGCGGTGGCGAGCGCGAGGCTGCCGGCGCGGGGGTTGTCGCCCTCGAAGCCGGTCGCCAGGGTGGCGAGGTCGAGGGCGTCGCCCGCGACCCGTCCCCAGATCCACGGCGTCGGGTCGTGGCTCATCAGGATCGCCGCGCCGGTGGCGACCTCGCGGGCGCCGTAGGCCTGGACCAGGGCCTCGCGGCCCTCGAGCCCGAGCGCGCGGCAGAGGGCGCGCGGCGCCAGGATCTCGGCGAGGCCGAGCCCGATCGAGAACCAGCCGAGGCCGCGGGCGAGGGCATCGTGCGCGGAGCGGGAGCGGGGATTCACGGTTCTGGTCATGACTGGATTCCTGGCTCCCCCCTCACGGCCGGATCATCACCTTGATGCAGCCGTCCTGCTTGTCGCGGAACGTGCGGTACATCTCCGGCCCCTGCTCCAGCCCCACCGTGTGGGTGATGACGAAGGACGGGTCGATCTGCCCCTCCTCGATCCGCCGCAGCAGGTCGTCGGACCAGCGGTTGACGTGGGTCTGGCCCATCCGGAAGGTCAGGCCCTTGTTCATCGCCGCGCCGAACGGCACCTTGTCGATCAGCCCGCCATAGACGCCGGGGATCGACAGGACGCCGGCCGGGCGGCAGGCCATGATCATCTGGCGCAGCACGTGCGGCCGGTCGCTCTCCAGCATCACCGCCTGCTTGGCGCGGTCGTAGATCGCGTCGAGCGAGGTGGTGGCGTGCGCCTCCATCCCGACCGAGTCGATGCACTTCTCCGGCCCCTTGCCGTCGGTCATGTCGTTGAGCTTGGCCACGACGTTCGATTCCGCGTCGAGGTCGATCGTCTCGGCGCCGCCGGCCCGGGCCATGGTCAGGCGCTCGGGCACCCGGTCGATGGCGATGACGCGCCTGGCGCCGAGCAGGATCGCCGAGCGGATCGCCATCTGGCCGACGGGGCCGCAGCCCCAGATCGCCACCGTGTCCTCCGGCTGGATGTCGCACTGCACCGCCGCCTGCCAGCCGGTCGGGAAGATGTCGGAGAGGAAGAGCAGCTTCTCGTCCGGGATGCCGTTGGGCACCTTGATGTGGGTGGCATCGGCATACGGCACCCGCAGGTACTCGGCCTGGCCGCCGGCATAGCCGCCGGTGAGGTGGGTGTAGCCGAACAGGCCCGCGGTGGTGTGGCCGAAGGCGGTCTCGGCAAGCTTGGCGTTGCGGTTGGTGCGCTCGCAGACCGAGAAGTTGCCGCGCCGGCACTGCTCGCACTGGCCGCAGATGATGGTGAACGGCACCACGATCCGGTCGCCGACCTTCAACGCCTTGTTGTCGCGTCCGACCTCGACCACCTCGCCCATGGTCTCGTGGCCCATGATGTCGCCCGACTTCATGCCCGGCATGAAGTGGTCGTAGAGGTGCAGGTCGGAGCCGCAGATGGCGCAGGAGGTCACCTTGATGATCGCGTCGCGCCCGTCCTCGATCGTCGGATCGGGAACCGTGTCGCAGCGGATATCCGCCGTGCCGTGCCAGACGAGGGCTTTCATCGCTGATCCGTCTCCGGGCTCTTCGTGCCGCGGACGGACCGGGATTGGCCTTCTCGCGCGCACGGGCCGGCCGCCGGCAGGGATGCATATACTCCCCACCGGTAGGCGGCGATGCCGGGACAACCGATCAGCGTTGGGCCTGTTCCTTGACGCCCGATGCCCTCAGCGCGGGCGGGGCGCCGCGCCGCCGCGGCGCAGCTCCAGGGTCGCCCAGCCCTCGATCAGCCGGCGGCGGCGCAGGCGGAAGCCTTGCGCGGCGTAGGCCGAGAGCACGCCCGGCACGTCGCGGGGGATCAGGCCGGAGAGGACGAGGGTGCCGTCCGTCGCCACCGCGCGGGCGAGGCTGGGGGCGAGCCGCATCAGCGGCCGGGCCAGGATGTTGGCGAAGACGAGGTCGTAGCCGCGGGCGACGCGGGCGAGCGGATGGCGCAGGCCCGGCGCCTCGTAGAACGCCATCAGGTTGGCGAGCCCGTTGAAGGCGGCGTTGGTGCGGGCGGTCGCGACCGCCTCCGGGTCGAGGTCGCCGGCGATGACCTTCGTGTGCAGCAGCCGCGCGGCGGCGAGGCCGAGGATGCCGGTGCCGGTGCCGACGTCGAGGACGCGCTGCGGCCGGCGCCGCTTCACCTCGTCGACGAGGGCCCGGAGGCAGCCGAGCGTGGTGCCGTGGTGCCCGGTACCGAAGGCGAGGGCCGCCTCGATCTCGATCGGCAGGTCGTTCGGCTGCACCCGCTCGCGGTCGTGCGAGCCGTGGACCAGGATGCGGCCGGCCCGGACGGGCTTGAGGCCCTCGAGCGAGGCGCGCACCCAGTCCTGCTGGTCGATCGCCGCGAAGACCGCCTCGTCGGCCGCGTCGCCGACGATCGGGCGGATCAGCTCGCGCACCACCTCCTCGTCGGGCTCCTGCGAGAAGTAGGCTTCGAGGTGCCAGGTCCGGCCGTCCTCGGCCTCGAAGGCGGCGACCGCCGTCTCGGTCGGGTCGAAGACCTCGCCGATGAGGTCCGTCATGGCGCGGGCCGCGCGCTCGTTGGTATCGAGACGCAGCACGTGGGTCGGGCGATGGGGCGGCAGGCCTTCGAGCATGCCTGGCGCCATAGCATCCGCGCCGCCCGCCGTCACCGCCCCGTCACGCCGACGCGGCATCTCTCGCGGCGCGGCGCGCTCCGCGGCCCGCGCCGGCCCCGCCCGACGGTGTGGCACCGGCGACACGGTGGCTCCGGCGCCGGGACAGCACCGCATGTCGTCGGGGAACCGGCGCACCGGGTCGGCGTTCATAGCGGCGCCGGTCGCCAGAAGCCGGCCGTTGAAGGATCGAACGATGCGTACCCGAGTTCGCGAGCAGGTTCGGCCGGACGAGTCCGCCGCCCCCGCTCTGACTCCCGTGCGGGAACTCCCCGCGCTCAGGGATGCCACGACTTGGCGCCGCGCGGCGCCGCTCACCGCCGAGGATACGGCCCTGCCGGGCCGCATGCTCATGCTGCTCAGCCGGCTCCACCGGAGCGAGCTGCGGCTGAAGGCCGAGGCCGACGCCGCCGCGGAACCGCAGGGCGCCTGAACCGACCGGGCCTCACCCGTGCCCCGGATGGTCGCCGGCCGATCATCCGGGGCACCCGATCACCGGGATCGCCCCTCGCGTTCCGCGCCTTCCGGACGTCACGCACCCAGCCGCGATCCCAGGCGGGCATCCGGCACGTAGCCGCGATTCCACGCCGGGCTGATCACCACCTCGTTGAGGCAGACGTGCTTCGGGCGCGTCGCCACGAACAGGATCAGCGCCGCCATGTCGTCGGGCTGGAGCATGCGGGCGCGGTCCTCGGCGCTCACCGGCACCGGGCGCTTGTCGAGGATCGGCGTCGCCACCTCGGCCGGGCACAGGACCGTCGAGCGGATCCCGTTGACGCACTCCTCCATGTTGATGCTGTGGCTCATCGCCACCACGGCGTGCTTGGCCGCGGTATAGGCCGGGCCGCTCACCGGGCTGACGTACCGCCCGGCCCACGACGCGGTGTGGATCAGCACGCCGTCGCCCTGCGCCCGCATCAGCGGCAGCACCGCCAGCGAGGCGTAGAAGGCGCTCGACAGGTTGGCCTCGATCACCCCTTGCGCGCCCTCCGGCGACAGGGCGTCCCAGCGCCGCTCGCGCACGTTGCTGCCGGCATTGCTCACCAGCACGTCGAGCCGGCCGAAGCGCGCGGCGATCTCCGCGACGATGCCCTGGATGCGGCCGGCATCGGTGACGTCGCCGGGCGCGACCGCGGCCTCGCCGCCGGAGGCCGCGATGCGACCGGCCAGCGTGCGCAGCGGCTCCTCCCGGCGCCCGGTGAGCACCACGCGGGCCCCCGCCCCGGCGAGGGCCAGGGCCGCCGCCTCGCCGATGCCGCTGCCCGCGCCCGTCACCCAGGCGACCTTTCCGGCCAGGGTCTCGGTCATGGTCGTCTCCTCCCCGTTCTTGCCGGCCGCCGACCTTCCGCCGCGCGGCCGTCATGCCTGTCTGCCAAGGCAGGGCGGCGGGGCGCAAGCCCGCCGGGAAGGTCGTCGAGGGGGAAGAAGGCGATTCGTTCGGGATAGGACGACAATCCGAATCAAAGCGGCCCCCACGCAGCCGGATGCCGCGTGGAAGCCGCCGCACGCTCACGCATGGGCCAGTCGCGCAAAGCTGCGCATCGCCCCCATCAGTGCAGGTAACCCAGGAATAACAGGATCAGGATGATCGGAATCGGTATGCCGATCAACCACAGCAACCCACCTTTCATCATCGATGCCTCCATAACTCCATGAATACTCTGTAAGATCATAAACGGAGCGTAGCGCCTTCGGTTCCTGCCATCGTGACGGCGGGACCCGCGGACGGTGCGGGGCCGGCGCGTCCGACCCGCTCACGCCGCCCGCTCGACCGCCCCGGTCCCGGCCGCAACGCTGACCCGGTCGCGCCCGCACGCCTTGGCCTCGTAGAGCGCCGCGTCGGCGCGGGCGATCGCCGCCTGGATGTCGGGATCGCACCGCGCGACGGTCGCGACGCCTATGCTGACGGTGACCGGGATGGCGCTGCCCGCCGGGGCGATCTCCGCCGCCCGCGCGGCGGCGCAGAGGCGCTCGGCGATCTGCACCGCCTCGCTCGCGCCGAGGCCGACGAGCAGCACCACGAATTCCTCGCCGCCGAAGCGCGCGACGGTATCGGCCTCGCGCACGGCGTCCGCCAGCAGGGCGCCGACATGGCGGATCACCGCGTCGCCGGCATCGTGCCCGTGCTGGTCGTTGACGCGCTTGAAGTGGTCGATGTCGACGACGAGCACCGCGACCCGGCAGCGGCCGCCGCGCGCCTGCGCGAAGGCGTCCTCGGCGGGGGCCGCGAAGCCGCGGCGGTTGCGCAGCCCGGTGAGCACGTCGGTGCCGGCGACCTGGCGCAGGTCCTCGATCTGGCGCCGGTAGAACGCCGCGGCCCGGGTCGAGCGGAGGGCGGCGTCGCTGAGCTCGCGCTCCGCGGCGCCGATCCGGCGCAGCAGCGAGCGCAGGGCCGCCGAGAGCGCGACGAATTCCCGTGCCCCGTCGAGGCGCGGCAGCGTCGTGGCGTCGGCCTCGCGGCCGAACCGGTCCGCGGCCGCCGTCATCCGCCGCAGCGGCGCCGCGGCGCGGCGGCCGAGCCCCCAGGCGAGGGCGACGCCGACGAGCGCGATCCCGGCGCCGAGGCCGAGCAGCGCCTGGACCGAGCGCTGCACCGGCGCCAGGGCCTGCGCCTCCGGAAGGGCCGCCACGACGATCCAGCCGAGGCCGGGATCGCCGGCCGCGATCCCGCTGCCCTCGCCCGTCGCCGCCGAGGCGAAGCCGGCCAGCACCGTCTCGTCCCCGATCACCGCGGCGAAGCGGCCGCGCCCCTGCTCGACCATGGCGCCGATGCGCGCCGGCCCGAACGGCGTGGTGCCGAGATGCGGCCCCAGGATCACGCGGCCCTGCCGGTCGAGCACCCACAGGTCGGTGCCGGGCCGGCCCTCGTCGAGGAGGCGGCGGCGCGCCCGGATGGCCCAGTCCCAGCTCAGGTGGCCGCCGAGCACCCCGATGACGCGGCCGCCGGCATCGCGCACCGGCACCGCGAGGTCGACGAGGCGCAGCGGCTCGGGCTCGGACCGCACGAGGAGGCCGTTCAGCAGCGCCGCCTCGTGCACGTCGCCGACATTGGGCCTCGTCAGCCCGGTCTCGAACCAGGCCCGCCCGCTCATCGCCAGGCCCTCGAGCATGCCCTGCGTGCCGACCCGCACCCGCCCGTCCGGCGCGACGAAGCCGAGCCAGGCATAGTCCGGCGCCGTGGTGCGCATGGCCGTGAGGACGCCGCGGATCGTCGTCGCGTCGGCCCCCCAGCGCTCGCGCAGGGGGTCGAGGCCGGCGACGACCTGGATCTCGCGGAAGCGCTCGCGCAGGGTGGTGTCGAGGCTCTCGGCCATGCCGCCGGCGAGGCGGGCGAGGCGCGCCTCGGCCAGCCGGAGGGCGCTCCGGCGTTCGAGCCACACGGCGCCGCCCACCGTCGCCCCCACCAGGGCGAGGCAGAGCAGGCCGACCAGCGCGGCGAGCTGGTGCTCGAACCGAAGCCGATTCCTGAACGCCACGACGCCCCTCCGCGCGAACGAAGGGCCGTTCTCCCGCCTCTCCCGTAACGATCGGTTCAGGCGATCGCTCGCATTCGACCGATCGCACCGTCTCCTTGAGGAAAGTTTCCTAATCCTCGGCGGCCGGGCGGCGGCCCTGGCTGTGGAGGCGGCGCTCCCGCGCCCCGCGCTCGGCGGCGTCGGTGAGGTGGGTGATGAGGGCGCCGGCGGTGCCGAGGGGGATCAGCAGGAAGACCGTGCCGCCATCCGGCCCGCTCACCTCGGCCGCCAGGGTGTCGCCGCCGTCGATGGTGCTGACGGCGGTGATGCTGGTGATCGAGAGAACCCTGGGTCGCGCGTCGTCGGTCATGCCTGCCACTCTCCTGCGGCACAGATGCCATGACAGCAGCCACGCACAAATCCTAACATGATGCGAACGGGAAGGAATTCGACCGCTGTGCCGAGACGGTCGCCCTAGGCCGACCGGCCAGGGGCCGGTCGGTGCCGCCGGCCGGGGGCGGCCGCGGCCGCTCGCCTCACGGCGCCGCGCAGGTAAGGCCGCCCCCCTCGGCGCGCGCGACCTGCGGGTAGGCGCAGACCGGCCGCGACCACAGGACCGCCCCTCCGGCATCGCGCTTCGTCGCCACGAGCTCGCGCGGCGCCTCGCCGGCCTCGACCCAGCGCTCGAGCGCGGTCAGCGGATCGATGCCGGTATCGGCGATGCCCGGCCCCTCGGTGCCGATGCCGCAATGGTCCATGCCCGGCACCATGAACAGGCGCGCGGTGTCCCTGAGCGCGTCGAGGCCGCCGGCCGCCGCACCCTTGGGGGCCATCCCCTTGGGGGCCATCCCCTTGGCCAGCGCCTCGTAGAACGCGACGCTCATGAACGGCGTCACCAGCGGGTCGGCCCAGCCGTGGTAGATCAGGAGCTTGCCGCCGGCATCGCGAAAGGGCGCGAGATCGGCCGCAGGCCGCACCGTCCCGGCCGCCGGGTCGTAGGTGGCGGCGTTGTAGACCTGCGCCTGCGCCGCCATCCGGGCCGGATCGGCGGCGAAATCGAAATCCGTCACGCGGTAGGCCGGCCCGGGCGAGGGCCAGAACGCCATGTAGCGCAGGAAGTCGGCGGAGAAGAGCGGCAGGATCGCCGGCGCGTTGCCGAGCCCGGTGAGCCAGCGCGGCCAATGCGCCTCCGAGCCGAGCGGGATGCCGCCCGGATAGAGCTGGCGGCCGGCGCCGTCCGTCGGACCGGCATACCACTTCTCCACCACCCCGAGTTCGGCCTCGCTCAGGCACGTGTCCGAGGTGACGCCGGTGCAGCGGAGCGACGACGGCGTGAAGCCGCATTGCCGCGGATCGGCGACGAGACCCGCGCTCTCCTTGGTTCCGCAGGCCGCAGCCACCGCGTCCGCCACCAGCTTGACCCGGGGCGTCGTCAGGATCGGCTTGCCGTCGGCGCCGGTATTCGCCTTCGTGACCCAGGCGAAGGTGGTGGCGACGAGGCCGGTATAGTCGAGGGCCGGCGCCCCGCTGACGATCCCGTCGAAGTCCTTCGGGTATTTCAGCGCCTCCATCGCCGCCATGCGGCCGCCGGTGGAGCAGCCGGCGAAGTAGGATTTCTGTTGCGGCCGGTCGTAGAAGGCGCGCACCAGCACCTTGCTGACCCGGGCGGTCTCGGTCACCGCGCGCTGGCCCCAGTCCATCCGGGCGACGAGATCGCCGGCGGCCCAGCGCCCGTCGACCGAGCCGGTGCCCCAATGGCCCGAATCCATCGTCGAGGCGGCGTAGCCCCGGCGCAGGCCGTAATTCATCGCGTTGGTGAAGCCGGGCGCGTCGGAATTCAGGCCGCCGCAGAACCCGCCGCAGCCGGTGCCGTAATACTTGCCGTTCCAGTTCTGCAGCGGCAGGCGCACCTCGAAGCTGATCGCCGGCCGCACCGTGCCGAGCACCCGGCAATAGGCCGGCAGGTCGCCCGCGGCCGGCACTTCCGCGGCGGAGTGGAGGTTCACCGCCTCGATCCTGAGGTTGGCGAGCGCCCCGCACTCGCCAGCGAGCGCCGGTGCCGCCAACAGGCCGGCGGCCATGCCGACCGCGATCCCCACTCTCCGTCGCATCGTCCCCTCCCGGCTTTTCGAGGAGCTTAGCCGCAACCCCTTGCGCCGTCGCCAGCGGAATGCGCTAAACCCGCCGGAACGAGAGATCAGGGCGGGACGCGCGATGGCAGGCACCACGGCCGGCGACGGGTTCGAGGATTTCGGCACCTACGACTACATCGTGGTCGGGGCGGGTTCGGCGGGCTGCGTGCTGGCCAACCGGCTCTCGGCCGATCACCGCCGGCGGGTCCTGGTGCTGGAGGCGGGCGGGCGCGACAACTGGATCTGGTTCCACATCCCGGCCGGCTACCTCTTCGCCATCGGCAACAAGCGGGCCGACTGGCTGTTCACCACGCAGGCCGAAGCCGGCCTGAACGGGCGCCAGCTCGCCTATCCGCGCGGCAAGGTCATCGGCGGCTCGTCGGCCATCAACGCGATGATCTACATGCGCGGCCAGGCCGCCGATTACGACGGCTGGCGCCAGCTCGGCCTCGAGGGCTGGGGCTGGGACGACGTGCTGCCACATTTCCTCAGGCACGAGGACCACATCGCGCCGCCCAACGGCTTCCACCGCTCCGGCGGCGAGTGGCGCGTCGAGCCGCCGCGGATCCGCTGGGCGATCCTCGACGCGATCCGCGACGCGGCGGAGGCCGCCGGGATCCCGAAGATCCCGGACTTCAACACCGGCGACAACGAGGGCTCGTCCTATTTCCAGGTCAACCAGCGCAGGGGCCGGCGCTGGAGCGCGGCCCGCGGCTTCCTGAAACCCGCGCTGGCCCGCCCGAACCTGCGGCTCGAGACCGGGATCCACGTCGAGCGGGTGCTGATCGAGGACGGCCGCGCCGCCGGCGTGGTGTTCGCGCGCGGCGGGCAGCGCTTCCTCGCCCGGGCGACCGGCGAGGTCGTGCTGTCGGCCGGCGCCGTCGCGACGCCGAAGCTCCTGGAACTCTCCGGCATCGGCGACGGGGCGCGGCTCCGGGACCTCGGGATCGACGTCGCGCACCACGCGCCGGGTGTGGGCGAGAACCTCCAGGACCACCTGCAGATCCGCCCGGTCTACAAGGTGACCGGCGTACCGACCCTCAACCTGACCTACGCCAACCTCGTCAAGCGCGGCTGGATGGGCGTCGAATACGCGCTGTTCCGCACCGGACCGCTCACCATGGCGCCGAGCCAGGTCGGGGTGTTCACCCGCTCCTCGCCCGATTACGCCACCGCCAACCTCGAATACCACTTCCAGCCGCTCTCGCTCGACAAGTGGGGCGAGGGCCTGCACCCGTTCGGGGCCTTCACGGCGAGCGTCTGCAACCTGCGCCCGTCGAGCCGCGGCAGCGTGCACGCCGCGAGCCCCGACCCGCTCGCGCCCCCGGAGATCCGCCCGAACTACCTCTCGACCGAGGAGGACCGCCGGGTGGCGGTGGATTCGCTGAAGCTGACCCGCCGCATCGTCGCCCAGGCGCCGCTCGCCCGCTACCGGCCCGAGGAGCACCTGCCGGGGCCGGGCATCGCGAGCGATGCCGAGCTGCTCAAGGCCGCCGGCGACCTCGGCACCACGATCTTCCATCCCGTCGGCACCGCCCGGATGGGGGCCGACCACGATGCCGGCGCGGTGCTCGACGCGCGCCTGCGGGTGCGCGGGATCCGGGGCTTGAGGGTCGCCGACGCCTCGGCGATGCCGCGCATCACCTCGGGCAACACCAACTCGCCGACGATCATGCTCGCCGAGAAGGGCGCCGCGATGATCCTGGAGGACGCGCGGTGAGCTACTCCGCGGCCATCAGCACCGGCGCCCGCTGGCCCTGCGACAGGTAGATCAGGCAGGAACAGCGCAGGAGCGAGGCGAAGTTGCGCACCTCGCCGTGGCGCTCCAACACCTCGTCATGCAGCTTGGTGGCGAACTTCGCCACGCTCAATCCCTCCTGGCGGGCGATCTCCTCCAGGATGCCCCAGAACGCGGTCTCGAGGCGCAGGGAGGTGCAGTGCCCGCCGATCCGCAGCGAGCGCGTCTCGTAGGCATAGCGCTCCGGCGTCTGCTCGGCGAAAATCCGGCACATTGGGGGCTCCTCCCTGGCTGTTGCGCGAAGAATATTGAAGTCCGGCGCCGATCGGCAAGCGGCCGATGCGTCGCGGGCGAGACGATCGCGGTGCAGTATTTTCCCCGCACGACCACGGTGCGTATCCGCGACAAACGCGCATCGTCCGTGCAGCCTTGGCGGTGACGCTGCGTTTAATCCCGAAGATCCGGGAGGACGCGATGGCGCAGGAGACATTGTCCGAGGGGCTGATGCGGACGAAACCGATCGACCGCCTGCGGCAGGACGCCGAAGGCGGTGGTCACGGCCTCGAGCGGACGATGGGCCCGTGGAGCCTGGTCGGGCTCGGCATTGGGGCGATCATCGGCGCCGGCCTGTTCTCGCTGACCGGTATCGCCGCGGCGGAGAATGCCGGCCCCGCGGTGGTGATCTCCTTCGCCATCGCGGCGATCGGCTGCGCGCTCGCCGGCATGTGCTACAGCGAGCTCGCCAGCATGATCCCGGTCTCGGGCAGCGCCTACACCTATGCCTACGCCACGATGGGCGAGTTCGTCGCCTGGATCATCGGCTGGGACCTGGTGCTCGAATACGCGGTCGGCGCCGCCACGGTGTCGGTGAGCTGGTCGAAATACGTCGCGACGCTGCTGCAGGACTGGGGCATCACCCTGCCGCCGCGCCTGCTCCACTCGCCGTTCGAGACGGTGCAGCTCGCCGACGGCTCGAGCGTCCACGGTCTCGTCAACCTGCCGGCGGTGCTGATCCTGTGCCTGATCTCGCTGCTGCTGATGCGGGGCGTGCGCGAATCGACCCGGGTCAACGGCGTGATCGTGGTCGTGAAGGTCGCGGTGGTGCTCGCCGTCGTCGGCGTCGGCCTGTTCTACGTCAAGGCGCAGAACTACGTGCCGTTCATCCCCGAGAACACCGGCACCTTCGGCGAGTACGGCTGGAGCGGCATCATGCGGGCCGCCGGCGTGGTGTTCTTCGCCTATATCGGCTTCGACGCGGTCTCGACGGCGGCGCAGGAGGTCAAGAACCCGCAGCGCACGATGATGGTCGGCATCCTCGGCTCGCTCGCGATCTGCACCGTGCTCTACATCGCCTTCGCGGCGGTGCTGACCGGCCTCGTCCCCTACGCCCAGATGAAGGGCGATGCGGCGCCTGTCGCCACCGCCATCAAGCAGACGCCGTTCCCCTGGCTCCAGAGCCTGGTGACGCTCGGGGTCATCGCCGGCTTCACCACCGTGATGCTGGTGCTGCTCTACGGCCAGTCGCGGGTATTCTACGCCATGGCGAACGACCGGCTGCTGCCGAAATTCTTCGCCGCGGTCCACCCGACCTGGCGCACGCCGTACCGCTCGAACCTGTTCTTCATGGTGTTCGCGGCGCTCCTCGGCGGGCTCACGCCGATCAGCACGCTCGGCCACATGACCAGCATCGGCACGCTGCTCGCCTTCATCATCGTCTGCGCCGGCGTCGTCATCATGCGGCGCACCCACCCGGACGAGCCGCGCGGCTACCGCGCGCCGCTGGTGCCGTTCGTGCCGGCGGCCGGCATCCTGGTCTGCCTCGCGATGATGCTCTCCCTCGACGGCGAGACCTGGCTGCGGCTGGTGGTCTGGCTGGCGATCGGGCTCGCGATCTATTTCGGCTACGGCCGGCGCCACAGCCGCGTCGGCCGCGAGGCGGCGCGCTGACCACTCCCCTCCCCCTGGCGACGCGGCCCGGGACTGGGTTAAGGCAGTCCGATCCCGCGCGGCACGCGCCAGGAGGTCATGTCATGGAGATTCACCGGAGCGGATCCCGTCCGTCGCAGACGGGCTCCGCCGAGTACTTCACCGGCCGCGTGCGGATCGACCCGCTGATGAGCCCGCCGGACCCGGCCCGCGTCGCCGGCGCCCACGTCACCTTCGAGCCGGGCGCGCGGACGGCCTGGCACACCCACCCCCTCGGCCAGACCCTGATCGTCACCGCCGGTCTCGGCTGGGCTCAGGAAGAGGGCGGTGCGATCGAGGAGATCCGCCCCGGCGACGTGGTGTGGTTCCCGCCCGGGGTGCGGCACTGGCACGGCGCGAGCGCCGCCACCGGCATGAGCCACATCGCCATCCAGGAGAAGCAGGACGGCAGCGCCGTGACCTGGCTCGAACCCGTGACCGACGCCGAATACGGCGCGCGATAAAGGACCCGCCATGCCGCACGTCATCGTCAAGCTCTATGCCGGCCGCAGCGACGAGCAGAAGCAGCGCATCGCCGACGAGGTCACCAAGGCCCTGATGAGTGCCGCGGGATCCTCGGAAGGCTCGATCTCGGTCGGGATCGAGGATGTCGAGCCGAGCGCCTGGACGTCGACCGTCTACGAACCCGACATCGCCGCCAAGGCCGAGACGATCTTCAAGAAGCCCGGCTACGCACCGGCGTAAGCGCGAAAACCCCCGCCGGGCGCGCCCGGCGGGGGTTTTCGTGTGGTTGGTTGCGGGGACAGGATTTGAACCTGTGACCTTCAGGTTATGAGCCTGACGAGCTACCGGGCTGCTCCACCCCGCGCCAGGGTGTTGTCGCGATGAGGGAAGGTGACGTGCTTGGCAGGTCTGGCGGTGACCGACTCTCCCGTGTCTTGAGACACAGTACCATAGGCGCTGGGGCGGTTAACGGCCGAGTTCGAGATGGGATCGAGTTCTGATCACCCCGCTCAGACCACCAGACCGGCCAAGCACGTTCGTCCGGCAAGCATTCGTCATCGTGTGTGGTTGTG
>NZ_LWHQ01000001.1 GCF_001653715.1 Methylobacterium platani | reverse complement strand
GCATTCTCTGAATCGCCCTGCATGCCACCCTGGAGTGGGTTGACCGGTCCCACCACCGCCGCCTCGCGCCGCTCGGCGACATCCCTCCCGCCGAGGCCGAAGCGCGCTATCATGCCCAAGTCGGCGACCAAGTCGGCGACCAAGCCTTGGCTGCCTGACCCAAGACAAACAGCTCCGAGAAACTCGGGGCGGTTCAGTCTTTCCGGCGTCGCGCAGGACGGCGGGCCCGGCGATCGTCTCACGCCTCCGTACGAGATCGCGCTCCGCCCGGCACCAGACGAGCCTTGAGCCATAAGAGCGGCGTCCCGGACAGGTGCCGCACGACCCCGTCCGCGTCCGGCCGCGCCTGCGGCTCGTCCCGGAGGAGATCGCGCACCACCCGCCCGAGTCGCCCGCCGATACCGGGATCCGGCAGGCGCGCGCGGGCGGCACACGCGCTGTCGCGATCGCGTCCGAGGCCGTAGCGCTCGCCTCGGGCGGCCGCCGCGAGCAGCAGGCCCAGCGCGTAGAGGTCGGCCGGGGGACCGCCGGGCTCACCGGCGAGCTGCTCGGGGGCGGCGACCGACCACTTGCCGGCGAACGCGACGTCCGGCAGCGCCTCGCCGGCTCGGCGAACCACGCCGAAATCGATCAGCGTCGCGCCGTCGGGCCCGCCGCACAGCATCACGTTCTCGGGCGACACGTCGCCGTGGACGAGGCCCGCGGCATGCACCGCCGCGAGCGCCCCGGCGAGGCGCCGGGCGAGCGTCGCAACCGCTTCGGGCGGCAGGGCCCCGCCGGTGCGCAGGGTCTCCGCCAGGGTCTCGCCGTGCAGGAGATCCATCACGATCACCGAGCGGCCGTCGCCGTGGCGCAGGAGGTCGCGGGCACGGGGGATCGCCGAATGGGACAACCCCATCAGGGCGCGGGCCTCGCTGACGTGCAGCCGCGCCAGCACGGGATCGAGGGCGCGCTCGGGCCGCAGAACCTTGGCGGCGTGGTCGCTGCGCAGGTCGCGGTGGCGCACCCGGTAGATCTCGGCGAGGCCGCCGCGGCCGATGCGCTCGCGCACCGTGTAGGTGTTGGCGATGATCGTCTCGGGCAGCAGCGAGGCCTCCGGTGGGGCGGGCGGCGCGGCCGGGAGGGCGCCGTCGCCGAGCCGGTCGAGGGCGGCCCGGGCGGCGTCGAGGACGATGCGGCGCTCCGCCTCCGGGCGCGGATGCCCGTCGCCGTCGCGCCCGATCGCCGCCGCCAGGGCGTCGAGCCGCACCTGCACCCGCAGGGTCTCGCGCCGCGCCGCCTCGGCCTCCCGGCTCATTGCGCCGCATCCCCCTCGCCCGCGGCGTCGACCACCACGACCGAGACGTTGTCCCGGGCCCCGGCGATCAGGGCGTCGTCGATGGTGCTGGCCACCGCCTCGGACGGGCCGCCGTGGCCCGCGACCTGGGCGAGGCCGCGCTCGCCCAGCGCGGCGACGAGGCCGTCGCTGCACAGGATGAAGCGGTCGCCGGCCCGCACCGGGCCGGCGGCCCAGTCGAGGGCGAAGGCGTCCTCGGCGCCGACCGCCCGGGTCACGACCTTGCGGCCCTCGCGGTGGGCATGGTCGCGGGTGAGCGGGGTGAGCGTGCGGTCGCGCAGCAGGTAGGCGCGGGAATCCCCGGCCCAGGCGACGGCGTAGCGCCCGGCCCGCACCATCAGCACCACGACGACCGCCGCCACCACGGCGTCGGGGCCGAGCCGTCGGGCGCGGGCGCGCAGGGCCTCGTTGGCCTCGCGCATCAGCCGCTCGATCGTGGCGCGGGTGAGCGCGGCGTCGAGGCCGGCGGGGAGCCCGGTCAGCCGCTCGGCCACCGTCGCGGCGGCGACGTCCGCTGCGGCGTGGCCGCCCGCCCCGTCGGCCACGGCCCAGAGGCCGAGGTCGGGCCGGGCGACGACCGCGTCGTCGTTGCGGCTGCGGCGGGTGCCCTTGTGCGAGCGCGCCGCCGAGACGAGCCGCACCGCGTCCGGCGGCGCCGACGGCGCGAGGGCGGCCGGCGCCTCCGGCACCGGGGATACGGGGGCCTGCGCCCGGACCTCCTCACGGGTCCAGTCCTGCCAGCCCCAGGCGTCCCAGCGCCCGTCGAGCAGGGCGGCGAACTGCTCCGGCGCCGGCACCCCGCGATGCAGGAGGAGCGAGGGCGCGACCGCCTCGGACCCGGTCGTCCACCACAGCGTGAAGGCGCGCCGCGAGCCGGCGAGCACGCCCTCGACCGCGTCGGCATAGGCTCGCAGCGCTTCGGCCTCGCCGTCGAGGCCGAAGCGCCGCGGCGCGTCGGCGAGGTCGCCCGGGGGCAGGCCCGGAAGGCCGAGGTCGGCGAGGCCGGTCTCGAAGGCGTGGAAGTCGAAATCGTCGTCGAGGCAGGCGCGGGCGCGGGCTTCGGCAGCGTCGAACCACCCGCCGGAGAGACGGAACAGCCGCCAGGGATCGGTGAGGCCCGGCATCTCGGCGGCCAGCACCAGGGGGAAGTAGCGCCCGACCCGGTCGACCGAGGGCATCAGCACGCCGACGGCCGGGTGCGGCCCCATCGTGCCGCGGCCGAGCACGAACCGCCAGACCGGGGCGACGAGATAGGCCGGCAGCCAGGCCTCGCCGAGCTGGCGGCGGCTCGCCACCAGCGCCCGCGACAGCCATTGGTCGAGGGCATCGTGCAGCGGACCGCCGAGGCGGCGGCTGACGAAGTCGCCCCGGGTCGGGACCTTGCCGAAGAACCCGACCGTCGCGGGTTCCGGCGTGGCGCCGGCCGCCCGCCGCCCCGTCACGGGAACCTCGGGCAGCGGAAGGTCCGCAGGGTGGCGAGGGCGAAGGGGCTCGGCCGGGTCGGGCTGCGCAACTCGAAGCTCGCCTCGTGCCCGCCCAGCGCGTAGGTGAGCCGCAGCCGGTCGCCGCCCGTGGCCTCGCCCCGCCCCGCATCGACGAGCCGGAACAGCGCCCATGGCCCGGTGAAGGAGATGGCGGAGGACGGACCCGGCTGCACGCTCACCCGGGCGACCGGGTCCCCCGATCCATTCATCCCGGATCCTTGGCCCGGCCAGGTCAGCTTCAGGGGCCGGGCGCTGCCGCGGGTGTAGACGACCTCCTGGCCGTCGGAGACCAGCGAGGCGGAGCTCGCCTCCGGGTCGAGGCGCAGGGGGAGCACCTCGAAGCTCATCGCCGGCCGGTCGGCATCGGTCTGGAAGAAGGCCCGGCGGATCTCGTCCGCCGCCTCGAAGCTGCGCAGCAGCGCCTCGTCCCCGTCCCGGTCCCGCCAGCGCCAGGGCTTCGTCTCGGTGTCGACCGCCGCCGCGAGGTGGTTGCGGAAGAAGCGGGCGAACAGGCCCTCCGGCCCGAACAGGGCGGAGAACTCGGAGATCCCGGTCCCGGCGGCGGCCGTACGGTCGAAGGGGTAGCGCCGCTCGGTCGCCGTCCGGCAGGCGCGCTCGCCGCCCTCCTGCGCCCAGCGGCCGGCGAGATCCCGTACCTGCGCCCGGTCGCGGGCGCGGGCGACGAGATCCTCGTCGAGCTCGATCGGGATCAGCGGGCGGGACAGGAGCGCCGCCACGTGGCCGTCGAGGCTCGCGCGCAGCGGGGCCTGGCGCCCCTCCGGGTAGAGGCGAGCGAACAGGCCCGACAGGCGCTCCGTCGCGAAGGCCCGGTCCAGGCTCTCCTCGCCCCCGAGCATCAGGTAGAGCCGCAGGGTGTCGGACAGGTCGGGCGCGGCCGGCGGTGCGGCCTCCGGGCGGCCGGCGGTCTTCTTCGGCCGGCCGGCCGGCTTGACTGCCTCGCCGGTGGGCCTGGAGGCAATGCCGAGTGGCGTGCCAGTCTCTCCGGCGGATTTTCCGGCCTCATCCGCAGGCTTCCCGGCTTCGCCGGCGGGTCGGCCCGCCTCCGCTTCCCGCAAGGTGGTGCCGAGGGAGACGAGCAGGCGCGGCAGCAGGTAGCCGGTCAGCGAACGCTCGTAGAGGTTGGCCTGCCCCGCCCGCACTTTCGCGCCCTGGTCGAAGGTGGCGAGGAGGGCCGGCGTGGTGATGCGGTCGTAGGACGCGGCGGCGTCGCGGGCCTGGGACAGAACCGCGTCGGCGCGCACGAAGTCGGCATCCGCCACCTTCTCCACCGGCAGCGTGGCGGCGAGCGCCGCATAGCGGGTCAGCCGTGCATCGGTCTTGGCAAGCAGGTTGTCCTGGCGCAGGTAGGCGGCGAGCCAGGTCAGGGCCAGCCCGAGGGCGAGGGCGGCGGCGAGGCCGCCCGCGACCCGGCTCAGGATACGCCGGCGGCGCTCGGCCGCCGGGTTGGTCGAGACGAGGTTGGCCTCGTTGAAGATCACGTCCCGGAACAGCCGGGCGAGGAAGAAGCTGCGATGCCCGCCCGCGCTCGCCGCGGCGAAGCGCGGCAGGTCGAGGGAGAAGCGCCGGCTCGCGGTGCGGCTGACGAGGTCGAGGACGCTGCCGTCCTGCTCGGCCGAGGCGAGATAGAGCCCGCGCAGGCGCGGCGGCGGGTCGAAGCGCGAAGACGCTGCGATCTCGCCGAGGGTCTCGTGCAGCGGCTCGGCCGCCAGGGCGAGCTGGCTCGGGAAGGCGAAGATCTGGGCGCGCTGCTCCGGGTCGGGCTCGTCCTGCAGGCGCTTGAGCAGGAGATCGTTGAGGCGCGCGACGAGCCCGTCGAAGGCGCGGCCGAACTGCTCGGCGAGGTCACGTCCCTCGATGCCGGATTTCGGCAGGGCCAGCGTCGTGCCCCAGACCTGCTCGCGGCCGCTCTTCGGCAGGTCCTCGAAGAAGGCCTGGAAGCCGGCGAGCCGGTCGGCCTTGGTCAGCACGACGTAGACCGGTACCCGCAGGCCGAAGGCCTCGTCGAGTTCCCGCAGGCGCTTGCGGATGGTGCGGGCGTGGTGGAGCCGCTCCGGTGCGGAGGACTGGATCAGGGTGTCGATGCCGAGCATCACGATGGCGCCGTTGAGGGGCTGGCGCCGGCGGTGCTTGCGCAGGAGCTTGAGGAACCCCTGCCAGCCGGCCGCATCCGCCTCCCCGTCGCCCTCCTGCGCGGTGTAGCGCCCGGCGGTGTCGATCAGGATCGCGTCGTTGGTGAACCACCAGTCGCAGAACCGGGTGCCGCCCACCCCCTCGACCGACTCGCCGACGCTGTCGGCGAGGGGGAAGCGCAGGCCGGAATTGCGCAGGGCGGTGGTCTTGCCCGAGCCCGGCGGCCCGATCAGCGCGTACCACGGCAGGGCGTAGGCCGCCTGACGGCCCATCGTCCGGCGCAGGAGCTTCAGGGCGTCGCGCAGGCGCGCCCGCAGCTCGGCCACGTCCTCCTGCCCCGCCCGGGCCGGGTCGGACTCGGAGACCGCGTCGATCAGCGCCTGGTCGCGGCGGCGCCCGCGGACGAGCACGTAGGCGCAGTAGGCGAGGTAGGCGACCGCGATCGCCGCGACGGCGTAGATCCGGGTCCGGACCGCCGCGAAGGGCCGCCAGGTCCCGAACGAGACCGCCTCGCCGTAGAAGAACACCACGCAGGCGGCGACGAGCGCCCAGATCAGCGCAACGAGCCACCACGCCTTGACCCGGCTCGCATAGGTCGTGGCGTAGGAGCGGATCTCGTAGATCCAGTTGAGGATGTTCACGGCCGGCCTCCCGCGGGCTCCGTTCCGGCGGGCGGGACGGACCTGTCGGCGTCGTTGCGGCGGATCACGAGTTCGGTGCGCCGGTTCTGCGCCCGGCCTTCGCGGCTGTTGTTGAAGGCGATGTTCTCGGCGCTGTCGTTCGGGCGCACCGGCTGGGCCTCGCCGCGCCCCTCGGCGCGGATCGCGTCGGTGCCGATCGACCGGGCGAGGATCGCCGCCACCGCCTGCGCCCGGGCGACCGACAATTCGTAGTTCGACGGGAAGCGCACGGTGCGGATCGGCACGTTGTCGGTGTGGCCGATGACCTGCACGGTGACGTCGTCGCCGCGGATCGCCTGGCCGATCCGGTCGAACAGGGCGACGTAAGCAGGCGCCACGTCGGCGCTGCCGCTCTCGAACAGGCCGGCGTTGCGGATGCGCAGGGTGGCGCCGTTGCCGTTCGGGACGACGTCGAGCGCGCCCTGGTCGATCTCGGGCTGGAGCGCGCGCCGCAGGCCGTCGACCAGGCGGTTCTCCGCCTTGGCGGGCGCGGTCCGGGCCCGGACGGGCGGGCTCGGGCGCTCGGCGCCCAGGCTCGGGGCGGCGTTCGGTGGCGCCGCGATGAAAGCCGCGAAGGTCGCGTCGGAGCGCCGGGTCACGGCCGATTGCAGCACGAGGTAGAGGCCCGCGAGCGCCAGGACCGCGAGCCCCGCCGCGGCCCAGACGAGACGCCGGGTGCCGGCGGCGGTCAGGCGGGCATCGACCCCGCGCCAGGCCGGCGAGAGTTCGCGCTCGGCCTCGTCCCGCAGGGTCCGGTACAGGCCCTCGCGGATCCGGCCGATCTCCAGGTGGCCCTGCGGATGCACCCGCATCCGCCCCTCGAAACCGAGGGAGAGGCAGTGATACATCAAGAGCAGGACGTCGCGGTTCGAGCCCGGATCCTTGTGCAGGTGGGCGAGCAGGTCGAAGAAGCGCTCGCCGCCGGTGACGTCGGTGTGGAAGGTCGAGACCATGCCCTGTCGTGCCCACACGCTGTAGGCGCCCCAGGAGGAGTTGAGGATCACGTCGTCGATCGTCGCGCAGAGGGCGTAATGCGCCGCCTGCGCCCGCTCGCGGGTCACCGCGACGCCCAGGATCGCCGCCTCGAACGCCTTCACGGCGGCGATCACCCGCAGGCGCAGGGCTTCGAGGTCGGGTGCGCCCGGCAGGGTGCGCAGCCGCGCGATCAGGCTGAGCAGCGGCAGGGCCGCCTCGACCATCGGCGGCATCCCGGTCCGGGCGAAGTCGCCGGCCTCGGGCTCGGGATAGGCCGACGGCGGCGGAGGGAGAATCGACCGCTGGTCGACCTGCAGCGCCGGCGCTGGTCGCACCCCGCCTGGGGTCGGCCTCACCACCGTCGATTCGGAGTCGAAGCTGCGCCGATCCGCCTCCATCAGCGCCTCCCGACCGGAACCATCGTCATCGCGGACACGCGCTCCCGTGCAAGCTCGACACTGATCTCGACATGGACAATGCACGAAACGCCCGAGCGTCGCATAGCGCAGCGATCCGAACGTCGAAAATCTGGTCTCCGCAATCTTGGCGACGATCTGCCCGAGGGGTCGCCGCGGCGGCTAAAGAGCATCCTCCGCCAGGCAGGGGCCGGTACTCCGCCCCAGATGTCCTGGCGGATTCCTCAGATCTCGACGAGGCCGGAATCGGACCTCGCCTGCCGTACAGGATGCACCTATCCCTTGATCGCCCAGAGTTCGAGATCGAGATCGGGAAAGTTGCCGGCGACGTGGATCGCCACCGCGCTCGACTGGTCGAGGTCGCGCCAGAGCGGGTTCGTGGTGTCGAGCTCGAAATAGACCGTGCCGCCGCGATACGGCAGCTGGCGCGGCGCGACCGCCAGGGCGCGCACGCCGATGCCCGGCAGCGCCACGTTGACGAGCTGCGCGATCTGCTCGACCGGGCCGATCTTGATCTGGTTCGGCAGCGAGCGCCGCAGGGTCTCGGCGGGCAGGGAGGCGCGCACCGCGAGCACGAAGCCCGCCCCGCGCAGCAGCGTGCGGTCGTTGATCGTGCCGACGCGCACGCCGTGGCGGCGCTCCTGCAGCTCGATCGGCACCGCGACCTGCTCGAGCAGCGCCGAGAGCGCCGCGCGCAGCTCCGCGAACACCGCGGCGAAGGTGGCGGCGAGGTCGTCGTGGCGGTAGTCCGGCAGCTGCGGCGCCCGCCGCGACTGCGCCGTGAAGGTCGCGATCTCGCCTGCGAGCCCGAGGCAGAAGGCGTAGAACTCCTCCGGGTGGAGGCGCCCGGCCTGGGCGCTCGCGTGGCGCAGCAGCGGCTCGGCCCGGTTGAGGACCTGGAGCAGCAGGAAGTCGGCGATCTCGCCGGCGCCGCGCGTCGTCGGGTCGGCGATGCGGGCCGACAACGCCTCGGCCCGATGCGTGACCAGCCCCTGCAGCTCCGTCACCAAGGCGGCGAGCGGCGCTTCCGCAGCGCAAGTGAGACAGGGTGCCACGAACCTCTCGTCGAGCACGACGGTGAGGTCGGAGCGGACCTCGACCACGCGGGCGGCGGCGAGCCGCTCGGTACCGGCGAGCGGCCCGTTCGACGGCGCGTAGGAGAGGCGCAGCCGCCCGACCTCGAGCGTCGCGCTCGCCGAGCCGTCGCCGTTGGCGTCCGGCGCGTCGTAGGCGGTGCGCCGCAGCCGCGCCGCCACGTCCTCGCGCCGGTCGCCCCCGACCTCGGCGCCGCCTGGCTGGCGCGTCGGCACCGCGAGGTGGATCGTGACGTCGCGGGTGCCCGGCAGCAACTCCAGGGGCGGCGGCAGGTCGGCGTCGCCCGGGGCCTCGAACGGCGTCCCGTCCGCGAAGATGCCGCGGGCGTGCGACAGGGCGAAGCGCCCGACGCCGAGGAGTTCGCGGTTGATGCCGATCTCCGAGAAGCCCCACGGATAGGGGACGAGGTCGCGGGTCAGGCCGCGCACGAAGCGCTCGGTCCACCGGTCGGCCTGCTGGAAGTGCTGGACGCGGAGGAACATCCCCTCCGACCAGACCACGCGGTTCTCGCTCAGCATCGTTCTCGGGGCTCCCGGGTCGGCTGGATCAATCAGGTGCGGCGGGCGTAGATCCCGCGCAGGGGCACGAGGACGACATCGGCGGCCGCGGCCCCCTCCCCTCCGGCGAGGTTGGCGTGGATCGCCGCGTAGCGCTCCCAGCAGGCCGCCTTGAGCAGCGGGCCGGCCGCCAGCCGGGTACCCTCGCGGGCGGCGTCCTCGATGGCGTCGGGCTGGATCTGCGCGCCGACGGCGTCGGCGGCCCCCGCGACCGCGAGGCCGAAGGTCCGCGCGTCGCGGGCGACGCCCGCCAGGCGCGCGACCAACCGGTCGCCCGCATCGGCACCGCCAGCCGCGAGAAGCTCCGCCAGCAGGTCCGGCAAGTCGGAACCAGGCAAGTCGGAACCAGGCAAGTCGGAACCAGGCAAGTCGGGACCAGGCGAATCGATCCCCTTGGGGGCCTCGGCGAGGCCGAGATCCCGCGCGGTCTCGCGCTGAACCGCCTCGACGGTCGCCAGCACGTCGACGAGGCAGCGCAGAAGGTGCCCGGTCCGCACCAGGGCGGCACGATCGCAGGGCCCCGGCCCGGGCACTCGCCCGCCAAGGTCGGTGCCCTCGATCAGGGCGGCCCAGACCTCGCCCCAATCAGGCGTGGACGGCGCCGGCCCGGTGGAGCCCACCCCCGCCGGCTCGGCGAGGTGCCAGTCCGGCGGCAGCAGGGTGCGGGCCGGCGCGAACTGTAGCGCCTGGTGGATCGGGGCGACGTGCTCGCTGCGGCTGGCGAAGTCGCTGACGGCGTCGACCTCCGCCTCCGGCACGTCGGTGAGCGCGGTGGCGGGCGGGGCCTGCCAGCCGTAGGGCTGCACCACCTGCGCGTCGGCGGCCCCGCCGGGCACCGCAGCGAGCCAGTCGCTCGCCGGCCCGCCGAGGCTCTGCGCGGCGCGGGCTTCGCGCGCCGCGCTCGTGTCGGCGAGGATCGCCGAGATGCTTCCCGGCGGGGCGATCCCGCCCTCCGGGACGCCGTCCGCCGGCCCACCGGTCTCGGGCGGGACCGCCTGCGGCTCGCGGACGATCCCGATGCGGTAGTCGCCGATCCTAAAACTGTCGCCGGCATCGAGCGCCCGGCGGTTGCCGCGCCCCACCGGCCGCGCCTCGGCGGCGAAGAACACGCCGTTGCTCGACAGGTCGACGAGGTAGAACCCATCCGCCCCGGACTCGATCCGGCAATGGATCTTGGAGACGTGCCGATCCGGGTCCGGCAGCACCCAGTCGTTGTCCCGGCCGCGCCCGATCGACAACGGGCCGCCCTCGGGATCGAGGCGGCGCGCTTCGATCTCCGGGACGCCGGCCGGCGCCTGCAGCACTCGCAGCGTGAGGGTCATCGCTCTCCCGTCGTCGTTCGCGGTCCCGCGCGGGCGGCCTCAGTTCAGGCGCGAGAGGGGCAGTGACGGCCGGGACCCCGACCCGCCGACATAGATCGCGTCGCGCGGCAGGGCCGGCGGCTCCAGGAAGACGACGCCGATCGGCAGGCCCGGCACGCCCGCGATGGTCGCCGGCTTGTTGAAGTTCTGCGCGCCGATCGCGGTCGCGGTCTGACCGAGGGGCAGCAGGGCGCCGAGGGCGGCCTGGGTGCGCTGGCCGCCGCCGGGCGTGGAGAGGGCAAAGCCCGTGACCGGGTCGATCGCGACGTTGCGGCTCGTCTGCAGCAGGAGCTGCCCGACCTGGCCGGCCCCCTGGATGAGCGCACCCGCGAACAGCCCGGCGTAGCGCTCGAAGGCGTGGTCGTCGACGTCGCGCGCGATGCCGGTGCGGGCGTCGCGCGGCGAGATCGCGTAGGCCTTGAGCGGGTACTGGCGGCCGTCGACGAGGACGAGCTGCGTGAACTGGATCGCGGCCTGGTTCGAGCTGTAGACGATCTGCCCGATCAGCCGGACGTTGTGCAGCGGCCCGGCCCGGCCGGCACCGTCGACGTCGTAGATCGTGGCGAAGATCGGCGCCTGCGGGTCGTCGGAATTGAAGCCCTGATCGAGGGAAGCGTAGACGGTGTCGCCCGCCCGCGCCACGGCGAAAAGCCGCTCGCTCGGCCGCACCGGGCCGCCGTAGCCGCCCTGGCCCGGCATGCCTCCGAAGCCACCGCCGCCCTGGCCCGGCTGGCCGGAATTTCCTTGCCCGAAATTCCCCTGGCCGACGCTGCCTTGCCCAAAACTCCCTTGGCCGTAGCCGCCCTGGCCGGCATTGGCCTGGCCATGATTGCCTTGACCGAAACTCCCCTGACCGTAGCCGCCCTGCCCTCCCGGGCCGCCGTAGCCGCCCGCCTGCGGGTAGCCCGCCTGCTGCAGCGTCGGCGTGGAGCGGCCGCCGTTGCCGCCGGTTCCGGCACCCGCCGCGGAACTGCCGGCGGCCGGCTCCGGCCGGGCGTAGCGCTGGACCATGAAGCCGCCGCTCGGCGGAGCCATCAGCGTCTGGATCTGCGCGTTGATGCGGGCTTCGATCGCCGGGTCCGATAGAACCTGGCCGGGCGGTCCCTGGTAGACGACGCTCGGCGCCGCCGGCGCCTGGCCGGGCAGCGGCGGCTGGACGAACGGCATCGTCGCCTGCGGCGTCGGCTGGACCGGGGCCGCCTCGGACCCGTTCCCCAGCCCATTCCCTTGCCCGTTCGCCTGGGCGAGGACGATCGGGCCTCCGGCCGGCCCGGCGAGTGCGGCGGCGAGGATCAGTGCGACGATCGGCATGGCGGAACCCTCCCGCTCCCTGGCGCTGGCGCATCCCCCGTCCGAACGCGCCGGCCCGTCGCGGAGGGTGCAGGATGATGGTGACCCCGAGGCCGCTTCCGGCCACCGGGAACGCATGTTCAATATTCGATCGAGACGGCGCGCTCGCGTCCGTCCGCATCCGTGACGAGGAGGCGCGGGACCGGCCGGTCGAATCGCCAGACCCGCATGCCGTCCGGCGTCTGCGCCATGGCGTCCTGCACCGGGTTCACCACCACCACCGGGCCGCGCACGTAGAGGCGACCGCCGTAGGTCCAGGCCGAGACGGAGGAATCGTCGACCCGCAGGCGCGCCGCGCCGCGGGGCGGCGTGCCGAGGCCGAACTCGTCCATCAGCCGGTCGGGATCGTGCGTGGCGGCGCCGCGTCCCCGCGCGGCCACCGTGCGGACCGGCGCCGCCGCGATCGTACGAACCGGCCCCGAGGGTGCGGCCGCGAGGGCGGTATGGCGGCCCGGCGGGATCTGGGAGGGATCCGGTAGCCGGATCGTGGCGCCGGGCGGCACCGCCGCAGCGGTCGCGCCGGCCGGCGCCATAGCCTGGGCGGTGGCGGGGGCCGAGCGCCCGCGCACCTCGATCGTCACCGGCAGATCGACCGCCTCGACGCCGCGGCCGCCGCTCTTCACGATCAGGACGATCGGCAGCGGATAGTTCTCGAGAGTGATCGAGATGTTGCCGAAGGTGGAGACGCGGCAGGGCATGATGTGGATCGTGGTCGGCCGCTCGCTCGGCGCCGAGGCCTGGCCACCGCAGCCGCCGCCGTCGACGGCGAACATGCGCGGGTCATAGGCCGAGGCGGTGATCGGCCAGGGCCGCCCGCCGGCGTCGAGGATCGTGATCGGCGTCACCATGCCGAAGGCGAGGTGGATGGTCTGGGGCGCCGCCATGTCGACCTGCGGCTGCACGCTCATCAGCCGCGGCCTGACCTTGGGGGGTGCCTCGTCGGAGTAGCCGCCCATCGCCGCGCTCTGCGCGTCGATCACCCGGTTGCGGATCGCCCCGACATTGCCGGGAGTGAGGATCGCGCTGCCGGAGCGGTCGGTCATCACGCTCTGCAGGGCCGAGATCTCCGCTGGAGTCAGCTCCCGCGGCGGCGGCGGCGAGGCGGCGCGCTGGCCCTCGGTGCCCGGGGTCCGTTTCGCGTCCTGCGGGGCAGGCCTGGCTTCCGGCTGCGCAGGCTTCGCATCCGGCTCGGCGGGCTTCGCAACCGGAGGGATCGAGGCGGCCGGCGGCGCGCCATCCTGCTGCGCCACGCGCAGCGGCTGTGCAACGGGCGCGGCACCTCCCAGGGTCACCGAAGCGGCGAGGAGCATCAACCCCGCCGACCAGATCCGTCCCGCCATCCTGCCGGCCCCAACCTTCTGCGACTCGCCCGCTGCAGCGTCGTACTCTGCCGTGGCAACGGCGCGCAAGGCAACGTACATCGTGCAACAGACGGCGATTTCCAGAGTTCAGGTCGCAGAGTCATCACGATTTTTTGCCGGAAAACCCTCGTCCGACAACCGCCGGGGCGCCATTCATGTGCCAGAGCTGCAACACATGCGAATGAACCCTGCGTCGGCTCCGTATATCGATTGACATGCGGCAGGCGAACGACGATGACACACCCCCTGTTGGCGGACGACCGGACATGAAGTCGTTATGGCTGCTTCTCGTTCTTTCCTGTACCGCATGTCTGCAAGGGTGCTCCCTTACGGGAACACGGCCCGGTTCGCCGGAAAGTACGCGAACCTTCCTCAAGGAAGAAATGGGCCGCCGCGGCTTGTGAGTGCGGCGCTTGTCGCCGGGTGTCTTGCCACGCTCACGGGCAGCCCGGTCATGGCCCAGCTCAACCCGATCGTCGCGGCCACCCAGGTTCCGGGCGTTCCCGGTGCGCCCCTCTCCCCGTACGGGGCACCCTACGGCTACGGCGGCTACTACCCGCCCTACCAGACCCAGAACCCGGGCCTCACCGCGCTCACCCAGGGTCAGAACAACCCCAACATCGCGAGCCGCGCCGGCGCCACACAGATGCCGGGGCTGCTCGGCGGCGGTGGGGGGAGCGGGGGTGCCGGGGGCGGGCCGGGCAACGGCGGTGCGCCGGGCGGCGGGGGCAATGCCGGGAGCGCGACGCTGCCGACGCCCAACCCCGCCACGAGCTACGAGTTGCTGCAGGATCCGGGCTCTCCGGTCTTCGGCCGCTACGGCGGTCTCCTGTCGAAGAACGGCGACATCCGCCAGCAGGTCCTGGCCCAGGCCGCCCGCGGCGTCGGGATCCGGCAGGGCTTCGCGGAGGAGACGGCGCGCCTCAACGCCGAGCTCGACGGCGCCTACGGGGCCGAGCTCGACCGGCGGTACGATTTCGGGCCGCTGATGATCGACCGCACCCTGGTGCCGCCGGTGATCACGGAGCTCGACCGGCTCGCCGAGCGCGTCTCCGACCGCACGCTGTATCTCACGCTCGGCGCCTTCGAGATCGTCCGGCCGGCCCGCCTCGCGCTGCGGCCGCCGGACTGGCGCGACTACCTCTACAACACCGGCGTGCCCTCCGCCCCACACGGGCCGGCGGCGGAGGTGCGGCCGGAGGACTCCACCGAGGACGGCGTCTGGAGCGTGGCGCTCGAGGCGGGCCTCGCGGTCGGCATCGCCGAGGCGCGGGCGAGCTTCGTGGCGAACCTCAACCGTCTCGACCGCGATTTTACCGGCATGGGCCGCTACCACGATCTCGCCCGCAGCGGCGCGGTGAGCCTGCCGGTGGTCGCCCGAAGGTCCCACCCGGTCCGGATCGCGGCCGGCGGCGAGCGGGCCTTCGTCGGCGAGCGGATCGTCAGCCTGGTGGTGAGCCCGAAGTTCCGGTCCGCCCGGCCGGCCGCCTTCCGGTGAGCGGCCTCACCCGCCGCGCCCTCCTCGGCGGAGCCGGCCTTGCAACTGGCTCCTTGGCTGCACTCGACCGGGCGGTGGCGGGCGCCGCCGAGTCCTTGCACGACGCGCCGACGGGCCGCGACCGACTCTGGCTCAAGCGGCCGGACGGCTCGGAGCTGCGTTGCCGCTTCCGCACCGAGGCCGGCCAGGACCGCACGCAGATCCTGCTCCTGTCCTGGTTCATGCGCGACATCCGCGACGACGGCAGGGCGGTCTGGATGGAGCCGGCCCTGTTCGATCTCCTGGCGGGCGTGCAGGCCAGCATGTCGGCGGTGCATGGGGGAGCCCTCCCCCTGATGGTGACGAGCGGCTACCGCACGCCCGGGCACAACGCCGCCTTGGAGAACGCCGCGCGCAACTCGATGCACCTGTACGGCTACGCCGCCGACGTCCAGGTGCGCGGTTACCCGCCCCGCGCCGTGGCTCTCGCCGCATCGTTCTTCTCCGAGGGCGGGATCGGCCTCTACGACAGCTTCACGCATCTCGACGTCTGGCAGCGCCGTACCTGGATCGGACGTCCCGCGGCGGGCGAGCGTGTCAGGAAATGACGGCGTCGCGTGGGCGTCGCAGGACATGAGCGCTGATCGCTCCGCCGACCCGTCCGACGAAGAACGGGCTCTGGTCGCCCCTTATCTGGCATCGCTGCGCGAGGAACCGGGCCACGGGCAACTCGAGGAGTGACGCGATCACCCCGGGTTCCCAGGATCCTTCTCGTCCTCGGGGTTGATCCGGATCTCGGACGCTTGCTGATCGAGAAATGCCGCATGAAGCTCGTCGAGGCGGGAGGCGACGAAACCACCGAATGAAGAGTTTCGATCGATCGCCAAGGTGATGGTCGCCCCCTTGCGGGAGATCTCTGCCACAGCCTGTCCTCCCTGCCCTCTGTGCGGAGCCGGTTGCGGCGGTGGGCGGACGCGCCCGCGCGCCCTACTCTCCTCCGACCGCGCAGCGCCGCACGAGACGGCGCGGGCGGTCCCTCGGGAGGACGACATGCAGATGCAATCCCTGTCGCGCCGGCTCGGCGCCGCCCTGGCGGGCGCCGTCGCGGCGACCGCGCTCGTCACGGCGGCCGCCGCGCAAGGCGCCCCGCCGCTGCAGGTGCCGGCCAAGAGCGTGCCCGTGCCGGCCGACATCAGCCCGCAGATGGCCAGGATCGTCGGCGCGCCGCTGCGCTCCAACTGGGACATCCACCCGAAGACCGGCGAGGCGTGGAAGCCGATCGCCGAGGCCGGCGCGGCGGCGCTTGCCAAGCAGGTGCCCGGGATGCTCGAGCGCCTGAAGGTCAAGGTCGAGCGCACCACGATCGACGGCGTGCGGGCCTTCGTCCTGACGCCGGAGACCCTCCCGCCCGAGAACCGCGACCGGCTGCTCGTGCACGTCCATGGCGGCTGCTACGTGCTCAATCCCGGCGAGGCCGGCCTGCCGGAAGCGATCTTCATGGCCGGCTTCGGCCGGTTCAAGGTCGTCTCGGTCGATTACCGGATGCCGCCGGAGGCGACCTATCCGGCCGCCCACGACGACGCCATGACGGTGTGGAAGGCCGTCGTGACGACGACCGATCCGAGGAAGACGGCGATCTTCGGCACCTCGGCGGGCGGGGCGCTCACCCTCGCGATGGTGCTGCGGGCCAAGCAGGAGGGGCTGCCGCTGCCGGCCGCGATCGCCCCCGGCACGCCGATGTCGGACACCACCAAGGTCGGCGACAGCTTCGTCACCAACGCGATGCTCGACAACGTGCTGGTCTCGCCCGACGGCTTCTGCGACGACGGGGCGAAGGTCTACGCCGCCGGGCACGACCTGAAGGACCCGATGCTGTCGCCGGTCTACGGCGACATGCACGGCTTCCCGCCGACGATCCTGACCACCGGCACCCGCGACCTGCTGCTGTCGAATACCGTGCGGGTGCACCGCAAGCTGCGGGATGCCGGCGTCGAGGCCTTCCTCCAGGTCGGCGAGGGCCAGTCGCACGCCCACTACATTCGCGACGACACCGCGCCGGAGACCCGCAAGGTGTTCGAGGAGATCGCCGGGTTCTTCGACAGGCATCTCCAGCGATAGGCCGGGCCGCGGGGCGGGCGAGGGAGGAGGGTTCACCGATGCGCGACTTCGACGAGCACACCATCACCCGGGCGGTGGTCGAGCGCCTCGCCGACACGCCCGACCCGCGCCTGAAGGCGATCCTGACGAGCCTGGTGCGCCACCTGCACGACTTCGTGCGCGACGTCGACCTGAGCTTCGAGGAGTGGCAGGCGGGAATCGCCTTCCTGACCCGCACCGGGCAGGCCTGCGACCGGCACCGGCAGGAATTCATCCTGCTCTCGGACACGCTCGGCGTCTCGATGCTGGTCGACGCCCTCGCCCACCGCCTGCGCGAGGGCGCGACCGAGACCACGGTGCTGGGACCGTTCTACGTCGCGGACGCGCCCGAGCGGCCGAGCGGGTCGGACATCGCCGGCCCGCTCGAGGGCACGCCGCTCCTCGTCACCGGCTCGGTCGTGTCGGCCGGCGGCGCGCCGCTCGCGGGCGCCACCGTCGACGTCTGGCACGCCGACGAGGACGGCGCTTACGACGTGCAGCAGCTCGACGCGCTCGGCGGCCTCGCCGGCCGGGCGCGGTTCCGCACCGACGCCGAGGGCCGCTTCCACTTCTGGACGATCATGCCGGCCTGGTATCCGATCCCCGACGACGGGCCGGTCGGCGCGATGCTCAAGGCCACCGGCCGCCACCCGAACCGCCCGGCCCATGTCCACTTCATGGTCGCGGCGGAGGGGCACGAGACCCTGATCACCCACGTCTTCTCGGCCGACAGCCCCTGGCTCGACTCCGACGCGGTGTTCGGGGTGAAGACCTCGCTCGTCGCCGACTTCGTCGCGCACCCGGCCGGCACGGCGCCGGACGGGCGGGCGATGGACCGGCCCTACCGCCACCTCGCCTACGATTTCGGCCTCGAGCCCGCCCCCGCGCGGGCGGCGGGCTGAGGCCGCAGCCGCAACTCTCAGGCGGCCCGGACGCTGGCGAGGAAGCCGTCGACTTCCCGGCGCAGGTGGGCGCACTGGTCCGACAGGTCGCCGGAGGCCTGCGCCACCTCGGATGCCGCGCGGCCCGCCGACCCGGCCGCCTCGGCGACCTCGGCGATGTCGCCCGTCATCGCCGCGGTGCCGTCCATCGCCTCGGCCATCTGGCGCACGATCTCCTGGGTCATCGCGCCCTGCTCCTCGATCGCCGAGGCGATGCCGGTCGCGACCTGGCTCATCGTCTCGATCTGCGCGGTCACGCCGGCGATCGCCTCCCCGGCCCCCTGGCTGGTCGACTGGATCGCCGCGACGTGGCGGCCGATCTCGTCGGTGGCTCGGGCCGTCTGTCCCGCCAGCTCCTTGACCTCGGCGGCGACGACCGCGAAGCCGCGGCCCGCCGCCCCGGCGCGGGCCGCCTCGATGGTGGCGTTGAGCGCGAGCAGGTTGGTCTGCGCGGCGATCTGCGACACGAGGCCGACGACGTCGCCGATGCGGGCGGCGGCGGTCGAGAGCTCCGCCATCGTGCCGCCGGCGTCGCGCGCCTGCGCCACCGCCTCGGCCGACAGGCCCGCGGCCTGCACGACCTGACGGCCGATCTCGGCCACGGTCGCGCCGAGCTCCTCGGCGGCCGCCGCGACGGCGCCGACATTGCCGCTGGTCTGCCGGGCGACCGCCGCGACGCTGACCGAGCGCGAGGCGGTCCCCTCGACGGCGTGGGTCACGGCGTCGGAGGCCCCGGTCAGCCCCTCGGCCGCGCCCGAGACCCGGGCCACGATGCCGCCGACGGAGACCTCGAACCGGTCGGCGAGAGCGCGCAGCAGGGTGCGCCGGTCCTGCTCCTCGCGCAGGCGCGCCGCCTCGGTGGTCTGCAGCTGCCGGGCCGCCTCCTCGAGGGAGACGTCGCGGATCGCCACCACCGCCCGGGCGATGTCGCCGATCTCGTCGCGGCGCCGGAAGCCCGGCACCTCGTCGAGCGCCTGGCGGGCGGCGAGCGCCTTCAGCGCCCCGGTCAGCGCCGCGAGCGGACGCACGATCGCCCGCGACATCATGAGGCCGAGGAGCGCGGTGCCGACGAGCACGCCGAGGCCGATCAGCACGAGCATCCGCGACAGGGCGTCCACCGCCCGGAGCGCCTCGGCCTCGGACTGCTCCGCGACCATCGTCCAGCGGGTGCCGAGCACCGGCGCGACGGCGCTCACCGCGATGCGGCGGCCCGAGGGCGTCTCGTAGCTGAACGGGGCCTGCGCGGCGACCAGGTCCGGGGTGATGCCGAGATCGCTCGCGGCCGCGCCGGCCGCGGCGCCCTGCGTCAGGGGCGGCTTGGCCCGCAGGCGCCCGTCGGGGCCGACCGCGAGGGTCTCGCCGGTCTCGCCGAGGCCGGCGCGCTGCGACAGGGCCTGGTCGAACAGGGAGGGCGCGAGGCGCATCACGATGTAGCCGGCGCGCTCGACCGCCTGCGCGGTGCCCATGGCGACGTTGGCGCGCCGGTTCATCGGCTTGCCGATGAAGGCCGCGGGCTCCCCGCCGACCGGGTAGGCGGCGAAGTCGGCGAACGAGACCGCGTCGGACCCGGCGCCCTTCATCTGCTCGAACAGCCGCGCGAGGCCGGTGTCGCGCAAGGGGCCGTCGGTCACCGCGGCGGCGAAGTCGTCGCCCTTGGTCGCCGTGTAGACGATCCGGCCGTTCGGATCGAGGAACATGAGGTCGGCGTAGCCGGGATGGCTCAGGAGCTTGCGGGCGACCTCCTGCACCTTGCCGTGCCGGCGGCCGTACATCGTGTTGGTCGTGGCGCCGTCGAAAGCGAGCCGCGCCTCGAGACCGGCCGGCGCGCGGAAGGCCGCGAGGATCCCGGCATAGTCGGGCTTGCCCGGGTCGAGGGTCTCGATCAGGTCGGTGAAGTTCGAGGCCACCTGCGGGTGCCCGGCCGCGGCGACGAAATCGGCCTGCGCCCGATCGGCGACGAGGGCGATGCCCTGACCGGTCGCGGTCGCGGCGAGCCGCAGCGTATCCTGGACCGAGGACACGAGGCTGCTCCTCGCGGAATGCCAGCTCAGGCCGCCCATCACGGTGGCGCTGACGAGGGCCAGTCCGACGATGGTGGCGGGCAGCCTGACGGCCAGCTTCGATAGGGACAGCATGAGGTAATCCAGCTCGCGATGGGCGGCGGCCGCTCAAGGCATGGAGATCGGGACAGGGCTTCCGTTGCCGCCACACTGCCGGGATCCGGATAATTTTCCGTGAAAAGATCCGATTCCGGTCACCACTGCGTCAGCCGGCGCCCGTTACCCGAAAAGTCTCATTGCGGGCCCCGGCGAACCCCGATCGCGCGCACGACAATCGGCCATCCGGCGCGGAGAGACTGCGTCATGCACGGAGGACCCGGCATCGCCGGTACGCGGGGGGCGGGGCGGCACCAGCGGCGGCGCGCGGCCGGGCCGCGAGACGGCGACCGGGCGCGCGACGTCCGGCCACACTCGATCGGTGATCATCGTTCGATACGATTTGCAATCGTCAAGGTGACCGCCCGGCCTCGTCGATCGGCCGGGACTCCGTATCGGGAATATACCAGCAGATCGATATATTGATGCCATCACGCGACATATCATATGTTGCAATCAAGATCGCAGCGGATCGGCGCCAGGCCGTTTCAATACATGGCCATGAAGACGCGGCGTGCGCCGGCGCACAACCGGAACCGGTCGGTCGCGAGCGACATCGGCAACCGAGGCATGGCCCCGGACCGATTTGGTCTCCGCCTCGGTCGTACCGCGCCAGACATTGATAACTTGAAAATCGTCGATATCTTCCTCTAGGTACGTGACGTCATCCTGGGTCGCATTCCGAGAGAGCGTCACGTGCCGGCCGTCGAGATTTTTTGAGCTATTAAGGAGCCCGAGTTAAATGATATTGAGAAGCACGGACGCTTTCACGCTGCGCCGTACGGATCGGAGGGCAAGTATTTTTCAACCACCATGGACGATGTTTCACATTACGCCAGGGTGGCCTACAAATCATACATCAAGGAAGGACCCTACACTGCTTCCTCAGGAGAAGTAGACGCATCAGTGTTTTCTGATGAGTCCATGTTTATTGTCGATATTTCGATTGTTTCGATACTTATTTGCAACGAAAATTTATCGAAAATTCTGAATGTCCATGTCAAAGATCACATGAGCGTATAGGTTCGCGTCATGACAAACCGGACGAGGATCACGATTGCAGACAGCCGCGACGCGGTGTTGCACGGGTGGACGGATGCTCTCCGCAAAACCGGATCGATCCATGTCGTTTCGCGCCATGACGATGGGGTGAAGAACGCGCATTTCGACGCGATCGTGCTGCCGGTTGCCTTGGCGCACGAGAAATTTGGCGGCAAGCCGGTCTTCGAGCGTGTCCAGATTCTCGACGCTGGCAGCCAATCGCACGCCTTCATCGGCAATCCGAACTTCGTCGTCACGACCGTCCCTTATCCGGGAAACCTCGAAATCGTCGTCGATGCCGAAGGCAAGCGAACGCTCAAGATCGTTCCCAAAACACAACGATCATTGAAAGATATATCATATTTATTATTCAAGTCCGTCCTGCGCGCGATCGACGAATTCAATACGTCGCATCCGGATTCGATCAAGACGGTCCTGTTCGATCTGGAAGTCATCGGCTTCGCGCCCGAGGCGGCTGCCGAGGAGGCGGAGGGTGCCCGCACGGCGATCACCGAACACCGGCTTTTGCCCGAACCGGCCTCGTCCAGCGCCCCGGCGGCGGAGGAGTCCGATCCCTCGACGGCGCGGCGCGGCGCGGGAAGCTGAAACAGACCGTCGAAGAAACGGATGTGGACCATTTTCGAACCGGGGGTTTATTCGACAAATCGTACGTCAAAACCGGCGCGACGAATTCCATTAAAATAAGGAAATTTTCCGTGTCGTATGGCCTTCAGACCCAGCTGAGGGAATTGAAAGTTTCGGTCGGATTGCTGCTCGATGCCATCATCGATGAGATTTCTCAGATAAAAAAAATTACAAATTCAATGGTCGCATTCCCACAAAATGGCCGGTCACACTCGCCTTCGAACACGAGGAGGCGTCTTATAAGATATTTGCCGTGCTCAATGCAAATCGAGGCTACCTGTCCGTCAGGACATTGAAGAAATACAACTCGTCGTATTCGGAATAGCGATCGTATTCCGGCCAGACAATTCTGCACGCCGTCGGAGCGGTCTCTCCGGCGGAACCGAGCAACGGTCCCGGGCGCCACGGCGGGGAAGGCACCGGGGCATGCGGGCGAGCCGGCGCGGACCCGCGGCACCGCCTCCTCACGCCGGTGCGCCCCCGGCCCCGCGCCCGGGGGGGAACGCCCCCAGCGACACCCGCGCCACCTCCCGCAGCGCCTCCCGGTCGGCGCCGGACGAGGCTAGCACGCCCATCCCCGAGGCCACCGTCGACAGAAAGCGGGCGAGCGCCGCCGGGTCGGCGTCCCCGGGCAGGTCGCGCTCCGCCTTTGCCCGCTCGAAGCGCGCGCGCAACTCGGCCTCGCCTTGCGCGCGGCGGGCGGCGAGCTCGAACGGGATGTTCTCGGAGCCGGCGCCGCAGGCGAGGCCACCCTGGACCAGCAGGCAGCCGGGCGGGTTCGCCGGGTCGGTGTGGCTCTCGGCGATGCTCGACAGGAAGCGCTCGGCCACGTCGCGCGCGGTCGGCCCGTCGAGCACGTAGCGCATGTGCTCCGAGCGGCGCTCGGCGTAGCGGTCGAGGGCGGCCTTCAGCAGGCCCTCCTTGCTGCCGAAGGCGGCGTAGAGGCTCGGCGGCTTGATGCCCATCGCCTTGGTCAGCATCGCCAGGGTCGCCCCGTCGTAGCCGTGGCGCCAGAACACCTCCATCGCCTCGTCGAGGGCCTTCTCCGTGCAGAAGGCCCGGGGCCGCCCCATCGTCATTGTCCGCCGGCTCCAATTTTTGTATCGAGTGGTAGATAAGTCTCTTGACGGCCGGCGTCCATGCCGACATGTGTAACGCACCTTACAGATGTCGGAGCCGGTCGTGAATCCCGATCCCGCTATCGTCCCGTCCCGCCTCCCCCGCTTCGCCGCGGCCGGCCTCGCCGTCGCGCTGGCGGCGGGCGCCTCCACTGCTTACCTGCCGCTGCCGCGCTTGTCCCCGGGTCAGGCCGTCGCCGCCACGCCCCCCGCCGAGCCCGCGATCCCGGTCCCGGTCGCGACGGTCGAGCCCCGCGACGTGGTGCTCTACGACGAGGTCTCGGGCCGTCTCGAGGCGGTCGAGCGGATCGACGTGCGCGCCCGGGTCGGCGGCGCGGTCCAGGCGACGCATTTTTCGGAAGGAGCGCTCGTCAAGGCCGGCGACCTGCTGGTGACGATCGACCCCGCGCCCTACGCCGCCGAGGTCCGGCGCCTGGACGCCCAGGTGGCGGGCGCCGAGGCGCGCCTGGCGCTCACCGCGAGCGACTACGAGCGCGGCCAGCGCCTGTCCGACCAGCGCATCGTCACGGCGCGCGACCTCGACGTGCGGGCGAACGCCTTCAAGGAGGCGAAGGCCAATCTCGACGCCGCGACGGCGACCCTGGCGGCGGCCCGCCTCAACCTCGACTACACGCAGGTGCGGGCGGCGGTGGGCGGACGGGTCGGGCGGCGGGAGATCACGCCGGGCAACCTCGTGGCGACCGGGGCCGGGGCCGCGGTGCTGACGACCCTCGTCTCGGTCGACCCGATCTACGCGAGCTTCGACGCCGACGAGGCGGTGGTCCTGAGGGCGCTCGCCGGCATCGCCGAGGCGTCGGGCCGGCGCGGCCGGCTCGACCGCATCCCGGTCGAGATGACGACCGCCGACGGCGAGCAGGCGAAGGGGCACCTCCAGTTCATCGACAACAAGGTCGATCCCCGCAGCGGCACGGTGCGGGTGCGCGCCACCTTCGCCAATGCCGACGGGCACCTGATCCCGGGCCAGTTCGCCCGCCTGCGCCTCGGCCAGGCGGTCCCCGAGCGGCTGCTCCTCGTCGACGAGCGGGCGGTCGGCAACGACCAGGACAAGCGCTTCGTGCTGGTGGTCGGGGCCGACAACCGGGCGGAGTTCCGGGCCGTGACCCTCGGCCGGTCGGTCGAGGGCCTGCGGATCGTCACCTCCGGCCTGTCGGGGTCCGAGCGGATCGTCGTCAACGGCTTGCAGCGGGTGCGCCCGGGCAGCCTCGTCAGCCCCTCGCCGGTGACGATGGGGGCGCGGCCGATGCAGGAGCCGGGGAAGCTCGCGCAGCGGTGAGGGGAAGTGGGCGGATGCCTTTCGGGCCATCGGCCGGCATCTCTCCCCGTCATCCTGGAGCGAGCCTTGACGAGAACCCGGGATCCATGACCGCTGGCGCTGGAGAATACGGCGATCAGCGTCCTGCCTCATCCGGGATCGTCAGCGGTCATGGATCCCGGGTTCCGCTGCGCGGCCCCGGGATGACATAGCGGGTTTCAGGTCTGCGGAGCGCACCATAGTCCGTTCCGAATCCGGCTCCGTTTTCCAAACAAAGCTCAGTTCCCCTCTCCCGTGTGGGAGAGGGGCCGGGGGATCGAAGATCCCGCGTGAGGGTGCCACGCTGCCGAGATAACCTCGGATTGTTCCGGTCCCGGCATCCCGATCAGTGCTCGATCCTGAACCGTATCACCCTCGCGCGATCTTCGATCGCCCCTACCCCTCTCCCACTCGGGAGAGGGGATCCCGCGCCATTTTCTTATCCTGACATTCGAGGCGGCGACCGCCTTCAGGATCCCTCGCGCCCCCGGAGGGCGGCATGAACCTCTCCAAGTTCTTCATCGACCGCCCGATCTTCGCGGGCGTGCTCTCGGTGCTCATCTTCATCGGCGGGCTCTTGTCGCTGCTCGCGATGCCGATCTCCGAGTATCCGGACGTCGTGCCGCCCTCCGTCGTGGTGCGGGCGACCTTCCCGGGCGCCAACCCGAAGGTCATCGCCGAGACCGTGGCGACGCCGATCGAGGAGCAGATCAACGGCGTCGAGGGCATGCTCTACATGTCGAGCCAGGCGACGACGGACGGCATCATGACGCTGACCGTGACGTTCCGGCTCGGCACCGATCCCGACAAGGCGCAGCAGCTGGTCCAGAACCGGGTCTCGCAGGCCGAGCCGCGGCTGCCGGCGATCGTGCGCCAGCTCGGCATCGTCACGGTGAAGTCCTCGCCCGACCTGACGATGGTGGTCCACCTCGTCTCGCCGAACGGCCGGTACGACATGACGTACCTGCGCAACTACGCGGTGCTCAACATCAAGGATCGGCTGGCCCGCCTCGACGGCGTCGGCCAAGTTCAGCTCTTCGGCTCGGGCGACTACGCGATGCGGATCTGGCTCGACCCGCAACGGGTCGCCGAGCACGGCCTGTCGGCCGGCGACGTGGTGCGCGAGATCCAGGCCCAGAACGTCGAGGCCGCCGCCGGCATCATCGGCGCCTCGCCGGCTTTGCCAGGCCTCGACCTGCAGCTCTCGCTCAACGCGGAAGGGCGGCTCACCAGCGAGGAGCAGTTCGGCGACATCGTGGTCAAGACCGGCGAGAACGGCGAGATCACGCGGTTGCGCGACATTGCCCGGATCGAGCTCGGCGCCGCCGATTACGCGCTGCGCTCGCTCCTCGACAACAAGGCGGCGGTGGCGCTTCCCATCTCGCAATCGCCCGGCTCGAACGCGATCCAGATCTCCGATGCGGTCCGCCGCACCATGGCGGAGATCAAGAAGAATATGCCCGAGGGGGTCGATTACGAAATCGTCTACGATCCCACCCAGTTCGTGCGCGCCTCGATCGAGGCGGTGATCCACACCCTGCTCGAGGCGGTGGCCCTCGTCGTGCTGGTGGTGATCCTGTTCCTGCAGACCTGGCGGGCCTCGATCATCCCGCTGCTCGCCGTGCCGGTCTCGATCGTCGGCACCTTCGCGGTGATGCACGCCTTCGGCTTCTCGATCAACGCGCTCAGCCTGTTCGGCCTCGTGCTCGCCATCGGCATCGTCGTCGACGACGCGATCGTGGTGGTGGAGAACGTCGAGCGCAACATCGAGGCCGGCCTGTCGCCGCGCGACGCCAGCTACCAGGCGATGCGCGAGGTCTCAGGTCCCATCATCGCGATCGCGCTGGTGCTGGTGGCCGTCTTCGTGCCGCTCGCCTTCATCAGCGGGCTGACGGGCCAGTTCTATAAGCAGTTCGCGCTGACCATCGCGATCTCGACCGTGATCTCGGCGATCAACTCGCTGACCCTGTCCCCCGCCCTCTCGGCCCTGCTGCTCAAGGGCCACCACGCGCCGAAGGACCGGCTGACCCGGGTGCTCGACACCCTGCTCGGCTGGTTCTTCCGCCGCTTCAACCGCGCCTTCGGGCGCGCCTCGGACGGCTACGGCCGCGGCGTCGGCGGGGTCATCTCGCGAAAAGGCGCGATGATGGCGGTCTACCTCGTCCTCGTCGGGGTGACGGCGCTGCTGTTCCGCCAGATCCCCGGCGGCTTCGTGCCGGGCCAGGACAAGCAGTACCTCGTCGGCTTCGCGCAATTGCCCGACGGCGCGACGCTCGACCGGACCGAGGAGGTGATCCGCCGCATGAGCGAGATCGCCCTGAAGGAACCCGGCGTCGAGAGCGCGGTCGCCTTTCCGGGGCTCTCGATCAACGGCTTCACCAACTCGTCGAATTCCGGAATCGTGTTCTCGACCCTGAAGCCCTTCGAGGAGCGCAAGGGCCCGGGGCTCGACGGCGCGTCGATCGCGATGTCCCTGAACAGGAAATACGCCGGCATCCCCGAGGCCTTCATCGCGATGTTCCCGCCGCCGCCGGTCAACGGTCTGGGCACCATCGGCGGGTTCAAGCTCCAGATCGAGGACCGGGCCGGCCTCGGCTACGAGGCGCTGAACGAGGCGACCAAGGCCTTCCTCGCCAGGGCCGCGAAGGCGCCGGAGCTCGCCGGCCTGTTCTCGAGCTTCCAGATGAACGTGCCGCAGCTCTTCGCCGATATCGACCGCACCAAGGCGCGCCAGCTCAAGATCCCGGTCACCGACGTGTTCGACACGCTGCAGATCTATCTCGGATCGCTCTACGTCAACGACTTCAACAAGTTCGGCCGCACCTACTCGGTCCGGGTCCAGGCCGACGCGCCGTTCCGCGCCCGCTCCGACGATGTGGGCCTGCTCAAGGTGCGGGCGGGCTCCGGCGAGATGGTGCCGCTCTCGACGCTCCTGCGGGTGCGCCAGACCTCCGGCCCCGAGCGGGCGATGCGCTACAACGGCTTCCTCACCGCCGACATCAACGCGGGCGCCGCCCCCGGCTTCTCCTCCGGCCAGGCGCAGGCGGCCGCCGCGCGGATCGCCGCCGAGACCCTGCCGCGGGGCTTCTCGTTCGAATGGACCGACCTCACCTACCAGGAGTTCATCGCCGGCAATTCGGGGGTGTGGGTCTTTCCGCTGGCGCTGCTCCTGGTCTTCCTGGTGCTGGCGGCGCAGTACGAGAGCCTCGCGCTACCGCTGGCGATCCTCCTGATCGTGCCGATGGGGCTGCTCGCGGCGATGACCGGCGTGTGGCTGTCGGCGGGCGACAACAACGTCTTCACGCAGATCGGCCTGATCGTGCTCGTCGGGCTCTCGGCCAAGAACGCGATCCTGATCGTCGAATTCGCCCGTGAATTGGAATTCTCCGGCCGCAATCCGATCCAGGCGGCGATCGAGGCGAGCCGCCTTCGCCTGCGCCCGATCCTGATGACCTCGATGGCCTTCATCATGGGCGTACTGCCGCTGGTCACCGCCACCGGGGCCGGCTCGGAGATGCGCCGCGCCATGGGTGTCGCGGTGTTCTCGGGCATGATCGGGGTGACGGCGTTCGGGCTGTTCCTGACCCCGGTCTTCTACGTGCTGCTGCGCCGGCTGACCGGCAACCGGCCGCTCAAGCAGCATGGCGGGCATGGGGCGGTGGCGGAGGGGCACGTGGTCGAGGTGGCGTGAGGCGGCCGGCTCGGTGTTGCTGCCACACGCCCTATTTTGCGCTTATGTTTCAGAATTGAGCGCGGGATCCCCTCTCCCGTGTGGGAGAGGGGTTAGGGGTGAGGGTGCTACGGTTCCGAGTAAAGCTCAGGTCGTCACACTGCCAGCACGACGGTCATAGCTTTACACGGAAGCGTGTCACCCTCACCCCTGCCCCTCTCCCACACCTCGCAGCGATACCGGGCAAGCCCGGCATCGCCTGGAGAGGGGATCCCGCGCTTTATTGACGAAGCGGGGTGAGTGGAGTTCTCGTCAGACCGCGAAATCCCCCGGCGCGATGTCGGCGCTGCGCAGGAAGATCTGCAGGGCCGGCTGCATCGACCGGTGCAGGTGGGCCAGGTCCTCGCGCGGACCGCCGAGCGCCCGGGTCATCGCCTCGTCCAGGCCGCCCGGGCCGTAAGGCGCGCCCGCATCGACCGCCGGCACGCCCCGCGCCGCGTCCCAGCCCATGGCGAGGTGGCGGATCAGGGCGATGTGCTCGGGGCCGACCTCGAACACGATCTGCTCGGGGGACGTCCCGGCGCTCTCGTCGCGAAACACGTCGGAGACGTGGGACAGGTCGAGCTTGGTCAGCGGGTTGTGGTAGCTGTAGCGGCCGGGCTTGAGTTCGGCGTGGCGCAGGAAGGCGACCAGCGCCTCGCCCACCGCCCGGTGCTCCTCGGCCGCGCCCTCGTCGTCGCCGGTGACGTTGGCGATGTCGCCGTCGCGGTCGAGGCTGCCGTAGGGGGCGTCCGGGTGGATCACCGGGGCACCTTGCCCCACCGGATCCCAGGCCACGACCAGCCGCCGGATCAGGGCGATGCGCTCAAGCGTGATCTCGGTGGTGCGGCTGGTCATCGATGGGTCTCCGTGCGGGGACCTCTGTAGAGCATCGGGCGGGTGGGCGGGAGTCTTGGCGCTGCGGCCCCTTTCCCTCTCCCCGCGGGCGGGGAGAGTGGAGATCCGCGCCTCATTGTTCAGGGACCGTCGAGTCGGCCGCCGCAAGGATCAGGAGGCGCCCGCTCTCGATGCGTCGATCAAATCCCCAGATAGGCCCGCCGCACCTCCGGATCGTCCCGCAGGGTCGCCGCCGGGCCCGAGAGCATCAGGCGGCCGGTCTGGAGCACGTAGGCGCGGTCGGCGATGCTCAAGGATTCCGCCAGGCGTTGCTCGACCAGCAGGATCGTCGTGCCCGAGGCGCGGATCGCCTCGACCGCGGAAAAAATCTCGTCGACGAGCTTGGGCATGATGCCCTGCGAGGGCTCGTCGAGCATCAGCAGGCGCGGCCGGGTCATCAGGGCGCGGCCGATGGCGAGCATCTGCTGCTCGCCGCCCGACAGCGTGCCGGCGCGCTGCGGCAGGCGCTCCTTCAGGCGGGGGAACAGGGAGAAGACCCGCTCCAAAGGTGCCTCGCGGTCGGCTTCCTTGCGGTGGAGGTAGCTGCCGAGCCGCAGGTTGTCGGAGACCGACAGGCGCGGGAACAGCCGCTTGTTCTCCGGCACGTAGGCGATGCCCTTCGCCGTGATGGCGTGGCCGGGCAGCCCGTCGATGCGGGCGCCGTCGAAGACGACCTCGCCGGAGCGGGGGCGCTCCATCCCGGCGATGGATTTCAGCAGGGTCGACTTGCCGGCGCCGTTGGCGCCGGCCACGACGACGATCTCGCCGGTCGCGACCTCGATCGAGACGCCCTGGATGGCGAGCAGGCCCTGATAGGCGGTGGAGAGCGCGCGGACCTCAAGCAGCACGGTGGCGCTCCCCCAGATAGGCGGTGATGACGCCCTCGTGGCGCACCACCTCCGTCGGGTGGCCCTCGGCCAGCACGCGGCCGAGATGCAGCACCACGGCGCGGTCGACGAGCGGCATCACCACCTCCATCACGTGCTCGACCATGATGACGGTGACGCCGCTCGCCGCCACCTTGCGGATCAGCTCGACGCCGGCCTTGGCCTCGCTCGGAGTGAGCCCCGTCAGCACCTCGTCGAGGAGGAGGAGCTTCGGCTCGGTGGCGAGCGCCCGGGCGACCTCGAGGCGGCGCTTCTCCGGCGGGGTCAGTTCCCCCGCCACGGCCTCGGCCCGGTGACTCAAGCCCGCGAAATCCAGGGTCTCGAGCGCCACGCGCCGGGCCACGGCGGCGCCGGCGTGGCGGGCGAAGCCCCCGACGATGACGTTCTCGACCACGTTCATCGAATCGAACGAGCGCGGCACCTGGAAGGTGCGGGCGATGCCGCGCCGGCAGCGCTCGGGCGCCGGGAGATCGGTGATGTCCTCGCCGCGGAAGTAGATCCTGCCCTCGCTCGGCCGGTAGGTGCCGGAGATCAGGTTGAACAGGGTCGACTTGCCGGCGCCGTTCGGCCCGAGCAGCCCGAGGATCTGGCCCTCCGGCACGTCGAGGCTGACATCGGCGTTGGCGACGAGGCCGCCGAAGCGGAGCGTGACGTGATCGATGCGCAGCAGGGATTCACTCACGGTGTCGCCTCCTCGTTGCGGGCCTTGCGGGTGCGGCGGAACAGGCTGAGCACGCCCTCGGGCCGGGCGAGCGCCACCACCATCACGAGCAGGCCGTAGAGCATCAGGTCGAGGCCGTTGCCGCTGCCGCCGAGATAGGAGCGGCTGATCTCGGTGAGCGGGATCAGGATCGCCGCACCCACGAGCGGCCCCCACAGGGTGCCGATGCCGCCGAGCACCGCCGGCAGGGCGAAGAGCAGCGAGAAGCGGAAGCTCATCACGCTCTCGGGATCGATATAGGAGACGTAAGCGGCGTAGAAGCCGCCACCGATCGCGGTGAAGAAGGCCGAGACCGCCGCCGCCGCCATCTTGGAGCGGAACACCTCGACGCCGAGGCTCTCGGCGGCCTGGGCGTCGTCCTTGACCGCGCGCCACCAGTAGCCCCAGCGCGAGCCCTCGATCAGCCAGGTCACGAACCAGACCACGGCCAGCAGGCCGACGGCGAAGTGGACGTAGGGGATCTTGTCGCGGGCGAACTGGAGCGTCCACCAGGAATCCGGGTTGAACGGCCACTGGATGCCCATCGCGCCGCCGACGAAGTCCCAGTTGTGGACGAGCAGCAGGCCGATCTCCGCGATGACGATGGTGGCGATCGAGAAGTAGTGGCCGGCGAGCCGGAAGCACGGATAGCCGAGGAGGAGCGCCACGGCGGCCGAGAGCACGCCGCCCGCCAGCATGCCGAACCACGGCAGCACGCCGTAATTGACGAACAGCACCGTGGTGGCGTAGGCGCCGAGGCCGAAATAGAGCGCGTGGCCGAGCGAGACCTGCCCGCAATAGCCGCCCAGGATGTTCCAGCTCTGCGAGAGCGCGGCGTACATCAGGGTCAGGATCAGGACGTTCTGGAGGTAGACGTCGCGGATGCCGTAGGGCAGGGCTGCGAGCGCGGCGAAGACCAGGGCGGCGACGATCAGCTTGCGCCGGCGCCGGCCTGCGTAGCTCGCCTCGGCCCGCGCGAGGCCGGAGCCCGGCGCGAGGGCGGTGGTCAGCGTGGTCATCAGAGCCTCCCGAACAGGCCTTGCGGCCGCACGAACACCACCGCGAGGTAGAGGGCGTAGACGCCGATGGACTTGAGCGCTGGCGGCAGGATCACCGCCGTGAGGGCCTCGACGAGGCCGACGATGATGCCGGCGACGAGCGCACCCGCCACGCTGCCGAAGCCGCCGAGCGCCACCGTGACGTAGGCGATGAGCGCGAAGCTCGCGCCGACCTGGGGGTGGATGTAGTAGAAGATCGCCAGCACCGCGCCGGCCAGCCCGACGAGCGCGGCGCCCAGGCCCCAGCCGAGGGCGAAGACCCGGTTGCGGTCGATGCCGACGAGCGCCACCGCGCCCTGGTCCTCCCGCGTCGCCTCGAGCGCCCGGCCGAAATCGGTGCGGCTCATCAGGAGGTGCAGGCCGCCGAAGGCGGCGAGCGAGACCACGGCGCCGAAGATCTGCGGCCAGGGCAGGAAGACGCCGCCGAGATCGAGGGTGCGCCCGCCGAGCCAGGTGTTCTGGACGTTGCGGTAATCCGGCGTGAACAGGTACTGGGCGGCGCCCTGGAGCAGGATCGCGAGCCCGAAGGTCGCGAAGATCTGCACCATGCCCTGGTTGGCCTTGGCCCGCATCGCGAAGCGCACCACGCCCATATAGGCGGCGGCTCCGAGCACGAAGAGCAGGCCGGCGACCAGCGGCATCAGCACCACCGGGTCGAGATGGGTCACCAGCACCAGCCCGAAGGTCGCGTACATGGCGAGCATCAGGAACTCGCCGTGGGCGAAGTTCACCACGTCCATCAGGCCGAAGATCAGCGAGAGTCCGACCGCGATCAGGGCATAGATCAAGCCCATCAGGAGGCCGCTCGCCAGCACCTGCACCAGGGCTTGCGTCGTCATGGGGTCAAGGGCTCCGGTGGGGCTCGAGAGATGCGGGCGCTGTCACCAAGGCGCCTCCCCTCCCCCTTGTGGGGAGGGGTGAGGGGGTGGGGGTGGTGCCGCGTAAAGCTCAACGGCCTATCCGGCACCACCCCCACCCCTAGCCCCTCCCCACAAGGGGGAGGGGAACGATTACGCATTCATCGGCCACTTCGCCGTCGCGGCCGCGGCCGATTCGGGGAAGATCGTGACGAACCTGTCGCCGATCCATTGCAGCAGCACCGGATCGGCATGGACGTTCTGGCCGTCGGGGCCGAAGGCCACCTTGGTCCAGGGCATCACCGTGCGGGTGCCCGGGATGTCGGTGGCGGCGAGCGCCGCGCGGATCTTCTGGCCGTCGGTCGCGCCGGCCCGGTCGAGGGCGTCGGCGAGCACGATCATCGCCATGAACTGGCGCGAGGAATTGTCGTTGAGGTCGCGGCCGGACCGGGCCTTGTACATCCCGTTGACGGTGGCGACCATCGGGCGCTTGGCGGCGAGGTCGAGGGAGAAGCTGCCGCGGGAGATCACGCCCTGGAGCTTGTCGCCGACGGCGTCGTAGGTGACCTTCTCGGAGAAGCCGGCGGCCTGGGCGATGATGCTCTTCGGCTTGTAGCCGAGCTCGGCCATCGTCTTCGTCAGCAGGATCGCGTCGGTGGTGTAGCTCGTCGGCAGCAGCACGTCGGCGTTGGCGCTCTTGAGCTGCTGCACCTCGGCGGTGAGCGAGGGCGAGTTGCTCTTGTACTTCACGTCCGCGACGAGCTTGTAGCCGCGCTCGGCGGCGAGCTTGCGCTGCACGGTCGAGGAATCGACGCCGTAGATCGTGTCCTCGAAGAACAGGGCGACCGAGTCGATCTTCTGGCCCTGCTTGCGCAGCGAGTCCAGGAAGTCGAACATCGCGGTCGAGAACATCTCGTCGTGGGCGGCCGGGCGGAAGAAGTACTTCAGGCCCTTGCGGTGCAGGCTCGGCGACGAGGAATCGGCGCAGACGAAGGGCACGCCGTAGCGCTCGGCGGTGGCGCTGACGGTCGCCGACACCGCCGACTGGTAGCAGCCGACGAGCGCCGCGACCTTGTCCTGGGTGATGAGCCGCTCGGCCTCGGCGCGCCCTTTCTGCGGGTCGGCCTGGTGGTCGGCGAAGACGAGGCGGATCTTGGCGCCGCTCATGCCGGCGAGCCCCGAGCCCTTGGCGCCCGGCAGGTCGAGGTCGTGGTCGTTGTTGACGAGGTCGACCGCCGTCTCGATGGCGTGGCGGGCGTCCACGCCGACCTGTGCGCTCGGGCCCGACATGGCGTAGAGCACGCCGACCACGATCTCCGGCGCCGCGGCGCGGGCGGGGGTGCCCCGTGAGGCGACGAGCGAGAGGGCGCCGGCCCCCACCAAGAGTTCTCGACGACGGATCATGCGCTGGCCTCCAGGCGGCGGGGAGTTCCTCTAAGCCTCATTCCGCCGGCTTTGAAAAGCCGGTGTCGACGCTGTCACCAGCCCGACGGCGGGAATGATGCTCGAACAAGAGATTAAGACGAAAGGATCGGGGACATCTTTCAGAGAACCGCAAATTCGCTGTTGCGGCGATCGGTGATCAGCATGCAGCCCGGCGCATGGGTGATGGCGAAGGCCGGCCGGACCGCGGCGATCACCGATTGCGGGGTCACGCCGCAGGCCCAGAAGACCGGGATCTCGTCGTCGCCGATCGCGACCGGATCGCCGTAATCGGGCGTGCCGATGTCGCGAATGCCGATCAGGTCCGGCCGGCCGAGATGGACCGGGGCGCCGTGGACGGAGGGAAAGCGCGAGGTGATCTGCACCGCCCGGATCGCCTGCGCGGGGGTGAGCGGGCGCATCGACACCACCATCGGGCCGGAGAAGCGGCCGGCCGGCGCGGTGGGGATGCCGGTGCGGTACATCGGCACCCGCACCCCCATCTCGACGTGGCGCAAGGGCAGGCCGTCCTCGGCGAGCGCCGCCTCGAACGAGTACGAGCAGCCGATGACGAAGGCCACGAGGTCGTCGCGCCAGTGCTCCGCGACCGAGTCGCACTCCGCCACCACCTCGCCGTCGCGCCAGACCCGGTAGCCGGGAATGTCGGTGGCGATGTCGAGGTCGAGGCCGAGTTCGGGAATGCTGCGCTCGCCCCGCGCCGAGACGCCGATGATCGGGCAGGATTTCGGGTTGCGCTGGGCAAACAGCAGGAACTCGTCGGCGAGGTCGGCGGGCAGCACCGCGAGGTTGCCCTGGACGTAGCCGTCGGCGATGCCGGCGGTGCAGCCGGTGATCGCGCCGCTGCGGCAGGCGAGCCGGGCGGCCTCGCCGCTCATCCGTGCCCGGTCGAAGGGAAGGGTCATCACCGTTCCTCTGCTCAAGGATGCGCCATGATCACATCGCAGGCAGGTAAGGGCCAATCGTGATTTCGCATCGGTTTCGATAAGTTTCCCTTATCGCAAGCCCACCCGGCGCGCCGGTGGGAGCGGGTCACTGCCGCCACTCGGGCGAGGCCGCGACCTCGCAGGCCAGCCGCGCCGCCGTCGCGGCGAGCCCGCAATCGGGCGCGCTGGCATAGGTGGCGGTGAAGCTGATGTCGGGGAGCGCGGGCGCCGGGGCGATCACCCGCAGCGAGCCCGCCGCGAGGTCCTGGCGCACGACGTCCGGCGGGATCACCCCGATGCCGATGCCCTCCCGCGCCATCCGGACGATGGTGGAGAGCGAGGCGTTGCTGTGCAGGCGCGGCGGCGGCAGGTTCGACTGCGCCAGCATCTCGCGCAACGACACGTAGGGGTTGGTGTTCTTCGGGTAGGTGATGAGGGGATGGCGCAGCAGGCCCGCCAGGCTGACCTCGCCGGGGCCGAGGTCGAGATGCGGCGCGGCGATCCAGGCGAGCGACACGCTGCAGAGCGGCAGGTTGACGAGGTTCGGCATGGTGATCGGCCCGACCAGGAAGGCGAGGTCGAGGTCGCGGTTCAGGAGCGCGTCGCGCATGTTGGGCGAGATGTCGACCGCGATGTCGACGGTGACCCCCGGATAGGCCTCGTTCATGCGCGCGATGAAGCGCATCAGCCAGGTATGGACGATGGTCTCCGAGACGCCGAGCCGCAGCACGCCGCGCACCGCGCCGGGCCCCGCCACCGCCTGCTCCATCTCGGTGCGCAGGCGCAGGAAGCGCTCGGCGTAGGCGAGCAGGTCGCGCCCCTTGGCGGTGAGCACGACCGAGCGGGCGCGCCGCTCGAACAGCCGCACCCCGAACTCCTCCTCCAGCGCCGCGATGCGCTGCGACACCGCCGGCTGCGAGGTGTTCATCCGCTCCGCCGCCTTGCGGAAGCTGCACAGCGAGGCGGTCCAGTAGAAGATCTCCAGGCTTCTCAGTTCCGCCATGCCCCGTCCCGGATCGCGCGCCCGGCATAGTGGAGCAAGGTTCGTACCGGGTGCAAATCGCGGCGCGAGGGCGGCGGCGGCGCATCGCGGGCCCCTGGTCCTCCGCGCGAAACCGGCCCATGCTGACCACCCGGTTCGAACCGAAAAGGGTGGGCCAGTCTGGACGCTCCCTCGCCCCGCCTCCTGTCCGTCAGCGCGCGGATCGGCGCCGACCTGAAGGCGCAGATCGCCGACGGCACCTATCCGCCGGGCAGCCCCCTGCCCTCGACCCGGGCGCTCGCCGTCGAGCTCGGGGTGTCGCGCACCACCGTGACGGCGGCCTACGACCAGCTCGTCGCCGAGGGCTACCTCGAGACGCGGCCGGGCAGCCGGACGCGGGTCGCCCCCGGCGTCCTGCCGGCCCCGCCGCCGGTCGCGGCCGCGCCGCCGCAGCCGCCGCGCCTGTCGGCCTTCGGGCAGCGGATCCTCGCGATGCCGGCACACGATGCGGCGCCGGGCCCGGCGATCGATTTCCGCACCGGCGAGCTCTCGGGCGACGACTTCCCGGCCCTGGCCTGGCGGCGGGCGCTCGACGCCGCGCTGCTGCGCCGGCCGGCCCGGATCGGCTACGACGACCCGCGCGGGCTGCCGGAGCTGCGCGCGGCCCTGCAGGCCTATCTCTGGCGCGCCCGGGGCCTGCGCTGCGGCCTCGACCAGATCGTCGTCGTCAACGGCTCGCAGCAGGGCATCGACCTCTGCGCCCGGCTCCTCGTCGATCCCGGCGACCGGGTGGTGATGGAGGAGCCGGGCTACCGGGCGGCGCGGGGCGTCTTTTCCGCCGCCGGCGCGACGATCCTGCCGGTCCCGGTCGATGGCGACGGCCTGCGCACCGATGCGCTCGCGGCGCTCGACCCGGCGCGGCTCGCCTACGTCACGCCCTCGCACCAGTTTCCCCTCGGCGGGGTCCTGCCCGCCTCCCGCCGGCAGGCCCTGCTCGCCTGGGCGGAGGGGTGCGGCGCGACGATCGTCGAGGACGATTACGACGGCGAGTACCGCTTCGACGCGAAGCCCGTCGAGGCGCTGCTCGGCCTCGATCGCGCGGGCCGCGTGATCTATGTCGGCACGGTCTCCAAGACCCTCTCGCCGCAGCTGCGCCTCGGCTACCTCGTGGTGCCGCAGGCCCTGGGCGCGGCCTTCGCCGAGGCCAAGCGCCTCGCTGACCGGCAGGCGCCGGGTCTCGAACAGGCGGCCTTGGCCCGCTTCCTCGCCTCGGGCGGCTACGAGCGCCACCTGCGCCAGGTCCGGCGCCGCAACGCGGCCCGGCGCGCCGCCCTGCTCGCCGCCCTCGCGGAGAGCTTCGGCGACCGGGTCCGCGTCGAGGGCGCGGCGGCGGGCCTGCACCTCGTCGCGTGGTTCCTCTCCGTGCCGGCCGGTGGCGAGGCCGCCCTGGTGGCGGCGGCCCGGGCGGCGGGCATCGGCGTCCACCCGGTCGGCCCGCTCTACCTCCGCGCGGCGGCGCGGCCGGACCGGGCCGGGCTGGTCCTGGGCTTTGCCGGCAACGGCCCCGAGGCGATCCGCGCCGGCATCCGCCGCCTCGCCGCCGTCGTCCGGGGTGCGGAGCTAACCCTCGACTCACCCGTCGCCGGGCCGACCTAAGCAATCGGCAATGAATCCGCTCTAGAGCGGCAAGATGTCGGCCGGAACTTCCTGAGCGTCGCCGTCGAGAGTGCCGAGGATTCATCGTGCATCAACCATCTGCGGCGCGGTTCACGAGGGTCGGCCGGTCCTGGCGGCGGCTGCGGCGCCGGGGCCGCAACCTCGGCCTCGGGCACCGGCTGTGGATCACCGCGATCGCGCTCGCGGCGAGCCTGCTCGCCCTGACGGCCCTCGTCGTCGCGCCCTCGGTCACCGCCTACCGCGACAGCCGGGACAACCTCGCCCGGGTCAGCCGGCTCGGGCAGGTCTTCGCCGCCGCCAACCGGCTGTCGGCGGAGCGCGGCCCGGCGAACGTCGCGATGTCGATCCCGCCCGGCAGCGATCCGGCCGCCCTCGCCCGGCTCGCCGCGTTCCGGGCGGCGAGCGACGGCGCGCTCGCGGCCCTCGGCGGGCTCGAGGCGCCGACGGCGGATGCCGCGCTCCCCACCCTGCCCTACCGCTTCCTCGCGGCGACGGCGGCCCGGCTGGCCGAGGCGCGCCAGGACGTCGACCGGGTGGCCGGGCTGCCGGCGGCGGAGCGGAGCCTCGACGACATGACCGGCGCGATTGCCCGGATGATCGCCGCCGTGGATACGTTCCAAGACGCGGTCGCCTGGGAGATCCGCGAGATCGGCCTGGCCGATCCGTCGCTGGCCGGGCCGGCCCTGATCGCCCACGTGGTGAGCGACCTGCGCGAGTACGGCGGCCGGATCGGCTCGGCCATCATCCCGGCGGTCGCCGTGCACCATCCGCTGAACGCCGCCCAGCTCTCGGATGCCCGGCAGATGCGGGGCCGCATCCTGGAGATGCTGCGGCTGCTGCGCGGCCAGGCGGCCTTCGGGCCCGGGCAGCCCTACGAGGCGCTGTTCGCCGCGGTCGAGACCACCTTCGCCGGGCGGGGGCTGGCGCTGATCGAGGCGACGATCGCGGAGGGGCGCGGGACCGGCCGCTACTCGCTCACCGCCGACGAGCTCACCCACCGCTACGTGCCGGCCCTGAAGCCGGTCGAGGCCCTGCGCGACCGCTACCTCGCCGGCCTGATCGAGGGCTTCTCGGCCGAGCGCGACGCGATGCGCCGGCGGCTCGTCGCGGTGGCCGTCGGCGGCGCCGTCGTCCTGGCGCTGCTGGTCGCCCTGCTGCACTCGCTGAGCGCCACGGTGCTGCGCCCGCTCCTCGTCGCGCGGGAGATCGTCGTCGCCCTGTCCCGGGGCGACGCCCTGCGCGACAGCCCGCCGCCGGGCGGTCCCGCCCGTCCGGCGGCGATCATCCGCATCACCGGGATCCGGCGGCTGTTCGAGGCGCTCGCGGTGCTGGAGGAGCGCCTGCGCGAGCGCGCGCGCCTGATGGAGACCCTGCGCCGGCAGGCCGAGACCGACGGCCTGACCGGGATGAGCAACCGCCGGGGCCTCGCCCTGGCGATGGCGCAGGCCGCCGCCGCGCCCGAGGGCCCGGCCGCCGCCCTGATGATCGACCTCGACGGCTTCAAGAAGGTCAACGACGCCCTCGGCCACGAGGCGGGCGACATCCTGATCCGCCAGGCCGGCGAGCGCCTCGGCGCCTGCATCGGCGGGGACGGCCTCGTCGCCCGGATGGGCGGCGACGAGTTCGCGATCCTGCTGCCCGGGCGCGACGGGCCGGCGGCGGAGGCCGCCGCCGAGACGATCCTGCACAGCCTCTCCGAGCCGTTCGCGGTCGAGGGCCAGACCATCCATCTGGGCGCCAGCATCGGCATCGCGCTGAGCCCGCGCCACGGCCCCCTCACCGACGCGCTGCTCGCCTGCGCCGACATGGCCCTCTACGAGGCCAAGCGCGCCGGCCGGCACTGCCACCGGCTGTTCACGCCGGCCCTGCGCGACGCCACCCTGTCCTGGACCGCGCGCCAGCAGGAACTGCCCCGGGCGCTGGCGGCCGGCGAGTTCGCGCTGGTCTACCAGCCGCAGGTCGACCTGCGGGATCGCCGGATCCTCGGGGCCGAGGCGCTGATCCGCTGGCGCCACCCGCGCCTCGGCCTCCTCGCCCCGGGCGAGTTCCTGGCGCCCCTGGAAGCGAGCCGCCTCGCCGCGCCGGTGGGCCGCTGGGTGCTGCGCACCGCCTGCGCCCAGGCCGCGGCGTGGCGCAGCGCCCGCCACCCCGCCGGCGCGCCCGACCTGCGCGTCAGCGTCAACCTGTTCGGGGCGCAGTTCCACTCGGCGAGCCTCGTCGACGAGGTCCGGGCGGCTCTGGCCGATTCCGGCCTGCCCGGCTCCGCCCTCGAGCTCGAGATCACCGAGACCATCATCCTGCAGCACGACGAGGCCCTGATCGCCCCGCTGCGGGCCCTGCGCGACCTCGGCATCGGTCTCGCCTTCGACGATTTCGGCACCGGCTACGCCTCGTTGAGCCTGCTCAAGCGCTTTCCGCTCACGCGGCTGAAGATCGACCGCTCGTTCGTCCAGGGCATGGACGCCTCGCCCCAGGACCGGGCGATCGTGCAGTCGGTGCTCAGCCTCGGCCGCAGCTTCGGCCTCGCGGTGACCGCGGAGGGAGTCGAGACGGAAGCCGCGGCCCGGCGCCTGCGGGCGAAGGGCTGCGAGGAGGCGCAAGGCTACCTGTTCGGCCGGCCGATGGAGGCGGCGGCGTTCGAGGCCCTGATCCGGGACGGCGAGCGGCGCACGGCGTGAGGCGAGGGACGGCGCTCCGCCCCGGCGGATGCGCGCCCGCGACGACCCGGGCCGGCGCCAGGGATCGACGCTCGATCGGCGCGAGCCTGCGAAGGCCCGCCGGGGCGGGATGCGGGCGTCGACCTATCCCTCGCAAGCGGACGCTCCTCCTGCGAGACATCCGACATCACGTCGATCGTCTCCGTCGTCGCATCGGACGAGGAACGGCGGATGACCGGGCGGGTGATCGCGGCAAGCCGCGGCTGTAGGCTCCGCCCCCTCGAGGCCGGAATCCGGAGCCGTGAGCATGCCCAAACGCCTGACCCGGATCCGGACGACGATGCCGCCGACCGATTGCGCGGTGGCCTCGTGGTATCCGGGCGCGGACCTCGTCGACTCCTTCGCGGTGACGCTGCCCGGGCCGGGACCGCATGACCTGGCAAGGCTGGACCTGGCAAGGCTAGACTTGGCAAGGCTGGCTCGGAGCGGGCTCTCGAACCCCGCCCCCTGGATCACGGCGGCCCTGACACTGCGCGACGCGGCCGTACGCCTCTTCGGCATCCGGACGTAGGGGGAGATGAGAGCCCGGCTGAAGGCCGACGGCCGGGACCGGATCGACTTCTTCCCGGTCCTCTCTCGGTCCGAGCGCGAGATCGTCCTGGGAGAGGACGACATTCATCTCGACTTTTGCCTGTCGCTTCTTCTCAGCCCAAGCCTGGACGGGCGGGCGGACCTCGTCGCTACCACGGTCGTGCGCTGCCGCAACCGGCTCGGCCGTGCCTATCTCGCAGCCATCATGCCCGGGCACGTCCTTGTCGTCCGCTCCGTCCTGAAAAGGGCTGCGGCATTCCAGGCGGACAGGGGTGCCGCCTGACGAACCTTGCAGTCCGCTGGCGCCGGCACACTTCAGCGCCGGCGAAGGAAAAGGGGACCTTGCGGGCTTGGCCGGCGCCTTCGAACCGATCCGTTCCAAGGCGCGGCGGAACCCGGAATCCATGACCGTTGACGATGCAGGATGAAGCGGAACATCGCACTACCCTCCGCCGTCGGCGGTCATGGATTCCGGGTTCTCGCCTGCGGCGAGCCCCGGGATGACATTGGGGGATGTAACCGATTTTCCCAATCAAGCAGGCTCTCCGAGCTGCTTCCGGCATGAAATCCGAAAGTGATCTTCCGGATTTCATGCCATCAGCCCGCGCGGCGCACGAGCGAGGCCGTTTTCCGCATCGCGAAGCGATCAGCCGGGAAATGCGAGAGCGGAGGAATCGAGGATCTCGGTCTCGACGAACGCTGCCGGACCGCTCCCGATGCCGGACGCAGCCCCTCGCCCGGTCAGGCGGGACAGGGCACGGCCCCTAGCGCGGCAGCACGGCGCAATCGCGGCGGCCGCTCGCCAGGCAGTCCTCGCGCGCCGCTTCCCGGCGCAAAGCCCCGGCGAGCCAGACGCCGCCGAGCACCAGGACGAGCAGGAACAGGATGGCGGCGAGGGCGCGTCGTCGAGCGGCGTCGTCAGGGTCGTGGGGTGTCGTCATCGAAGGAACGCCCGGCCCGATTGGTCCGGTCGGCCGCGGTCGCGCGGACGGCGGCGGGAGATGCCGGGCCTGCCTGATCGCGCGGATGCATCGCCCCCGGGCCGGTCCGCTCCGCCGAAGGGCGGACCGGATGGCCGCGTCGCGCGGCCATCCGGGGCGGGAGGAGGCGGGTCGCCCGACCGACGCGGATCGCCCTACTTCAGGTGCTGGGCGAGGTACTTGTTCATCTCGAACATCGTCGCCTTGTCCTTGCCGAAGACCTTCTTCAGCTTGTCGTCGGCGAGGATCTCGCGCTTGTTCTCGGGGTTCTGGAGCGAGTGCTTGCGGATGTACTCCCACACCTTGCTCACCACCTCGCCGCGCGGGATCGGCTTGTCGCCCACGATGGCGCCGAGTTCGGCGGTGGGCTGCAGCGGCTTCTGCAGGGCGTTGGGCTTGTCGCCGGTCTTCGGCGCCGCGACCTTCTTGCCCTTGCCCTCGTCCTTGCCGTCGTCCTTGGCGGCCGCCTTCGGGGCGGCGGCCTTGGCGGCCTTCGGGGCGGCCTCGGGCTCGGCTTTCGTCTCGGCTTTCTTGGTGGTCTTGGTCGCCATCGGTCTCCTCCGGTCTGCAACCCGTCTCCCAGGGTCGAACAGTGGACATGCCTGGGCACTTAGCATCAAGAACTAAGCCGTGCGCGGCGCGTTCCAAGAGGAAATCCGCCATCGACCGGCGTCATCCACACCGGATGACGCCGTGAGCCCGACATCCGCGAGCGTGGCTCAGTCGAGGGCCGCCGTCCAGGTGGTTCTCCCCTCGAGCGGATAGGCCGGGTCGGTGTAGCCCGGCGTCGAGGGATGGCCGGCCGGCACGAGGCGATCGACCAGGGCCTCGTCCTCGGGCGTGAAGCGGTAGCCGAGGGCATCGGCGTAGGATCGCCACTGGGCGAAGGTGCGCGGCCCGGCGATCACCGCCGTGACGGCGCGGTTGTTGAGCACCCAGGCGACCGCGAAGTCGATCACCGTGGCCCCCTTGGCTTCCGCGTGGCGCTTCAGCTCCTCGGCGATGCGCAGGCTCTCGGGCCGCCACTCGGTCTGCATCATCCGGGCGTCGCCGCGCCCGGCGCGGGTCCCCTCGGGCGGCGCCTCGCCGGGACGGTACTTGGCGGTCAGCACGCCGCGGGCGAGCGGCGAGTAGGGCACGACGCCGAGGCCGTAATGGGCGCAGGCCGGCAGGTGCTCGACCTCCGGCATCCGGTTGAGGGCGTTGTAGTAGGGCTGGCTCGCCGCCGGCCGGTCGATGCCGTGCTCGTCGCACAGGCGGCAGATCTCGGCGACCCGCCAGGCGCGGTGGTTGGAGACCCCGAAATACCGCACCTTGCCGGCGCGGATCAGGTCGGCCATCGCCCGCACGGTCTCGGCGAGCGGCGTGTCGTGGTCCTCCTTGTGGAGGTAGTAGAGGTCGATCCGGTCGGTGTTGAGCCGCCGCAGGCTGTCCTCGCAGGCCTGCACGACATGGGCCCGCGACAGGCCGCGGTCGTTCGGGCCCGTCCCCATCGGGTTCGCCACCTTGGTGGCGATCACCCAGGCGTTGCGGTCGCGCGCGACGGCCCGGCCGACCACCTCCTCCGAGCGCCCCCCGGTATAGGCGTTCGCGGTGTCGATGAAGGTGATCCCCCGGTCGCGGGCATCGGCGACGATGCGCTCGGCCTCCTCGTCGGGGGTCGGCCCCCCGAACATCATGGTGCCGAGGCAGAGCTGCGAGACCTTCAGGCCGGACCGGCCGAGCATGCGGTATTCCACAGGCGTCCCTCGCGTGATGATGGCGTTTGCGTGGCCGTGGCGGCGTGTCCGCACCCGTCCGCATTCGCGTTGTGGATGCCGGGGTTTTCCGCTTCTTCACCCCGTTCGGCAAGCTCGCGTTAAGCACGCGATCGCGAAGCTCGCGTCCATGATCATCGCAGCCCTCTCCCTCGCCTTCTGTGCCGCCGGCGCCCTCATCCTCGGCCTCGGAGCCATCGTCACGGTCGAGCCGCCGCGGGACCATCCCCACGGCGCCGGCCTGATCTGACGCACGCGATGCGCGGTGCGCTGCCGCGCTTCGTCCTCGTCTACGCCGCGCTCTATGCCGGCTACGGCCTGACCACGCCGTTCCTGCCCGCGCTCCTCAGCCAGCGCGGGCTGTCGCCCACCGAGGTCGGGCTGGTGCTCGCCGCCGGGACCGGCATCCGCCTCGCCGCCGGACCGCTCGCGGGCCGGATCGCCGACCGGATGGCCGCCGGCCGGGGCGTGCTCGCGGCCTGCGCCGCCCTGTCGGGGCTGAGCGCCCTCCTGTACCTCGCCGGCCACGGCCTCGCCGGGCTGATGCTCGCGAGCCTCGCCCACGCCGCCGCGACGGCGCCGCTGGCGCCGCTCGCCGACGCCCTGGCGCTGCCCGCCGCGCAGACCGCCCGCTTCGCCTACGGCACCGTACGGGGCGCCGGCTCGGCCGCCTTCATCGCGGGCACCCTCGTCGCCGGCCAGGTCGCGGGCCTCGCCGGGCTGTCGGCCCTGCCGGCGGCGGGCGCCGTCGCCTTCGCGGGCCTCGCCGCGGCGACGCTCGGCTTGCCCGACGGCGGCGCCGCCACGGGGGCGCCGGCCACCGCCGGGGCCGGGCTGCTCCTGCGCGCCCCGGTCTTCCGCCGCCTCGTCGCGGTGGCGGCCCTGGTGATCGGCAGCCACGCGGTGCACGACGCCTTCGCGATCATCCGCTGGCGCGACGCCGGGCTGAGCCCGGCCACCGCGAGCCTGCTCTGGGCCGAGGCAGTGGCGGCGGAGGTGCTGGTCTTCCTCGTCCTCGGCCCGCCGCTGCTGGCCCGGATCGGCCCCGCCGCCGCCCTCGGCATCGCGGCCGCGGCCGGACTCGTGCGATGGTCGGCGGCGGCGCTCACCGCGGCCCTGCCGGCGCTCGTCGCCATCCAGGCCCTGCACGGGCTGACCTTCGCGCTCCTCCACCTCGCGGCGATGCGGATCCTGAGCCGGAGGGTGCCGCCCCACCTCGCGGCGACGGCCCAGACCCTCTACGGCACCCTCGGCCTCGGCCTCGCCACCACCCTGGCGACCCTGGCGGCCGGCCCGCTCTACGGCCGCCTCGGCCCGGGGGCGTTCTGGGTCATGGCCGCGGCCTGCGCGGCAGCCCTGCCGCTGGTGCGGGGATTGGGGACGGAGCCGGACCGGGGAGACGCCCGATAGGCGCCGCCTCGCCTTGCGTCAGGTCGGGGAATCGGACCTAACTGCGCGCGGCCGGCCGGGATCGGGCCGGCTCGGCACGCGACCGACGAAGGCGACGACATGACGATTCCACCCGGCCTGGCCCCCTTCGCGTTCGACCTGTTCGTGCCGGAATACCGGCCGCTGCGCGCCGGTGCCTGGCGGGTGCATCACGCGCGGAACGTGCTGTGCCAGGGCTACTGGAGCCCGGCGCTGCTGGTGCCGGACCTCGTGACGCTGATCCGCGGCGGCGACACCTGGATGTCGACGACGCCGGTCGAGCTCGAGAGCCAGGAGATCGGCGTGCGCCTGGCCCACGGGCACGTCGTCGTGTTCGGCCTCGGGATGGGCTGGTCGGCGGTGGCGAGCGCCGTCAGGCCGGAGGTCACCGCGGTGACGGTGGTCGAGCGCGACCCCGAGGTGATCGCGCTGCATCGCGAGCTCGACCTCGCCGCCCAGCTGGCGCCCGAGGCGCGGGCGAAGATCCGCATCGTCGAGGGCGACGCCCATGCCTGGCGGCCAGACCGGCCGGTCGACCTGCTGATGCCAGACATCTGGCTGCCGCTCGTCTCCGACGGCCGGGTCGAGGAGGTGCGCCGCATGCAGGAGAACGTGGGGGCCGCGCAGATCTACTTCTGGGGCCAGGAGCTCGAGATCGCCCGCCACGCCGCGGCGGCGGGACGTCGCCTCGACGAGGACGGCATCCGGGCCACCATCGCGGCCTTCGGCCTGCCGCTGATCGGACCCGCGCATCCGGGCTATGCCGAACGGCTGGGGCAGGCGGCGGAGCGGCACATGCGCGGGCGCTGGCTGCCCGGCACGCCCCCGTCCGCCGGCGCGGCGGCGGGCTGAGCCCGCCGGACCGGCGCCCGGAGGACTAGTACGTCGAGATCATTGTAATGGTACGCCGCGACGTGCCTTAAGCGCCGGTCACAGGAGACCGCGCGATGCCGTCGCTGATCACCAGGGGCCCGGCAGGGACCGATACGGACCGCCCCGAGGCCCCCGCCCTGCCGGCCGGCATCCAGGCCCATCTCGGCACGACCCTGCGCGCCGCCTACGACGCGGCGGCGCTGCCGCCCTCCGGCGAGTTGGAGGCGCTGGTCGCCCGCCTCGTCGTGGCGCTCGCCGGGATCGACGTCGCGCCGGCGGAGGCGTTCCGCCGCGACCTGCTCGCCGAGGTGCCGCGGCTGCGCCGCCGCGCCCTGACCCTGTGCAACAACCACGCCCGCGCCGACGATCTGGTGCAGGAGACCCTGCTCAAGGCATGGGCGGCGCAGGACCGGTTCGCGCCCGGCACCCACCTGTCGGCCTGGCTCTACACGATCCTGCGCAACAGCTTCTATTCCGAGCACCAGAAGCGGGCGCGCGAGGTCGGCGACCCCGACGGGCTGTTCGCCGCGAGCCTCGTCTCCCTGCCGGCGCAGCAGGGCAGCCTCGACCTGCACGACGTGCAGGCCGCCCTCGACCGCCTGGTGCCGGACCAGCGCGAGGCGCTGCTGCTCTCGGCCGTCCACGACCTCTCCTACGAGGACATCGCGGTCGCGATGGAGTGCCGGGTCGGGACCGTGAAGAGCCGGATCAACCGCGCCCGGGCGCGCCTCGCCGAGATGCTGGGCTGAGACGTCGCCGCTTCGCCGGACCATGCCCTAGAGAACTCCATGATCGCGCTGCGATCGCGAAGCTCTCCAGGTCTTTGTTCTGCCGAGTTTCTACGACGAACCGGTTCCCACTTCCTCGGACAATACTCTAGCGGCCGCAGCCGGTGCAGATGCCGCTGTCGATCCGGTCGTCGAGGCGCTCCTGGCGGGTGCGGTCGTCGATCCGGCGCTCCAGGCGCGCGTCGGGCCCGCCGGGATGCGGCATGACCTGACCGACCGAGCTGGTATTCGGCGCCGTGATGGTCGAGCGCGGACCGCCTCCGGTGCCGGTCTGGTCCGGGAGGTCCCGAGCCTGCGCGACGCTGCCGGCGGAGACGAGCGCGCCGACGAGGAGCGCGCGGATGAGCGGACGCGGTGCGGGCATGATGGGCTCCTGTCGCAAGAGGACGATCAACAGCCGGGGCGGGGCCGTCCGCAGGATCCAACGCGGCAGGGGAGCGCCCGTTGCGCCGCCCGCGATACCGTCAGGGTCGCCGATTCGGGTCCGGCAGCTCGCGCTGGTCGGGATGATGACCGAACACGCCGACGGCGACCAGAACGACGATGAGCCCGAGGGCGACCAGGAATACCTGCATCACGACTCCTATCGCGCGAGGACGGGCCGGAACCGGACCCCGCGCGCTCCCTTTCAAGATCCACGCCACCTTCTGCGGGTGGCCATAGCCGCCGCCCCATGACAGCCGGACGACGGCGGCGGGGACGACAGGATGCCCAGTCTGCATGCAGAGCGGACCGAATGCCAAGGATTTCATCCGCAAGGCGGCCTCGGCGGCCGCTTCGCCGCGGGGCGGGCGGGGAACGCCGACCCGGTCCCACCGTTGCCCCGGTCCGCTTCCCGCCCGAACAGACCGGACACCTCCCATGCCCGCCTCCTTGCCGATCCGCACCTCCCTCCTGGCCTTCGCCCTCGTCGCGGGCACGGCGACCGTCGCGGCCGCCCAGGGCATCAACAACGGCACCGGCGTCGCCCCGCCCTCGAGCGGCAATACCGGCTCCGGCATGGCGAGCCAGCCGCCGGGCACCGGCATCGGCGGCAACAACCCGGGCAGCATGGGCTCGACCGGCTCGCAGGGGTCGAGCGGCGGCAACATGGGCCCCGGCCCGACCGTGAAGACCGACGGCCCGACCGGCAGCGGCGCCCCCGGCACCGGCCCGGGCTCGCAGAAGAACGGCACCGCACGCTGAGATAGAACGCGGCTGCGCGCCAAGATTCCGGCGCCGGGATCTCGGCGCCAAGATCCCGGCGCCGAGATCCCGCGCGTCCGGCGCATTTGTCAGCGCCGGCCCGCGCCCCTACGACACGGATCATCAGGTTCGGAGGGGATCATCCATGCGCATCACCGCCATCCGCGACATCGTCGCGCCGATCAAGTCCGACATCGCCAACGCCTGGATCGACTTCTCGACCATGACGGCGAGCGTGGTCGCGGTGGTGACCGACGTCGTGGTCGACGGCCGGCCCGTCGTCGGCTTCGGCTTCAACTCGAACGGGCGCTACGCGCCGCAAGGCTTGCTGCGCGAGCGCTTCATCCCGCGCCTGCTCTCGGCCGCGCCCGAGGACCTCCAGGGCGAGGACGGGCTGATCGACCCGCACCGGGCCTGGGCGGCGATGATGCGGAACGAGAAGCCCGGCGGCCACGGCGAGCGCTCGGTGGCGGTCGGCGTCCTCGACATGGCCCTGTGGGACGCGCTCGCCAAGGCGAAGGGCGTGCCGCTCTGGCGGCTTCTCGCCGACCGCTACCGCGGCGGCGAGGCCGACCCGACCGCCTGGGTCTACGCCGCGGGCGGCTACTACTACCCGGGCAAGGGCGTCGGCGCGCTCCAGGACGAGATGCGCTCCTACCTCGACCGCGGCTACAGCACCGTGAAGATGAAGGTCGGGCTGGTGCCGCTGGAGGAGGACGTCGCCCGGATCGAGGCGGTGCTCGCCGTGCTCGGCGGCGACGGCTCGCGGCTCTGCGTCGACGTCAACGGCCGCTTCACCCTCGAGGAGGCGATCCGCTTCGGCCGGGCGGTCGCGCCCTACGGGCTGCGCTGGTACGAGGAGCCGGTCGATCCCCTCGATTATCTCGCCCATGCGGCGCTCGCCACGACCTATGACGGCGTGCTCGCCACCGGCGAGAACCTGTTCTCGCACCAGGATGCCCGCAACCTGATCCGCCACGGCGGCCTGAGGCCGGACCGCGACATCCTGCAATTCGATCCAGCCCTGTCCTACGGGCTCGTCGAGTACCTGCGCACCCTCGAGGTCCTGCGCGCCCACGGCTGGTCGCCGCGCCGCTGCGTGCCCCACGGGGGGCACCAGTTCGCCCTCAACATCGCGGTGGGCCTCGGGCTCGGCGGCAACGAGAGCTATCCGGACGTCTTCGCCCCCTTCGGCGGCTTCGCCGATGCGGTGCCGGTCGCCGACAGCCGGGTCGCGATGCCGGACGTGCCCGGCATCGGCTTCGAGGCGAAGAGCGCGCTCTACGCGGTGATGCGGCCGCTGGAGCGGGCGTGACGCGAGAGCCCGCGACGGACGGCCGACCCGGGGGCGGCGGCCGGCCGGCCGTCCCGCTTGCGCCGCCGACCTGGCGTCGCTCCTGGCGCTTCTTTCCGCCTCCGAGGTCAGCCGCGCCGCCCCGGTCGCCGCGGCCGAGCGGATCTGGCAGGAGACCCTGGCCCATCCGGGCGTCGCGGTCTTCGTGTCGGAGGAGGGCGGGAGGATCGTGGCGACCTGCACGCTCGTCACCGCGCCGAACCTGCTGCGCGAAGGACGCGCCCATGGCTTCCTGGAGAACGTCGTCACCCATCCGGAGGCCCGGGGGCGCGGGCACGGCCGGGCCGTCGTGCGGGCGGCCCTCGCCCGGGCCTGGGCGAGCGGCTGCCACCACGTCCTGATGCAGAGCGGGCGCGCCGATCCGCGGGTGCACGCCTTCTACGAGGCGCTGGGCTTCGTGCCGGGCCGGCGTACGTCGCGACGCCGCCCGTCGCGCCCTCGGGCGAGTGACCGCGCCCTACGACACCGCCCCGGCGAACTTCTCCAGGTGGCCCCAGGCCTCCGCCCCGTACTTGCCCTTCCACTCGGTGTAGAAGCCCGCGCTCCGCAGCTTGTCCTGGAAGGGGCCGGCGGGCGCGTCGTTGATCGCGAAGCCGGCCTTCCCCAGCGCCTCGCGCATCGCCACGCCCTGGCCGGCGATGTCCTGCCGCTGGTCGAGGGCCACGGCGTTGAAGTGGCGGGTCAGCACCGCCTTCACGTCCTCGGGCAAGCGCGACCAGGTCCGGTTGCCGGACATCAGCCAGAACCCATCCCAGATGTGGTTGGTGAAGGAGAGGTACTTCTGCACCTCGGCGAGCTTGAAGCTCGCGATGATGGCGAGCGGGTTCTCCTGGCCGTCCACCACCTTGGTCTGCAGGGCCGAGTACGCCTCCGAGAAGTTGAGCGCTACCGGCGCGGCGCCGAGCGCCCGGAAGGCGGAGGTGAACAGCGCGCTGTTCGGCACCCGCAGCTTCAGGCCCTCGAAATCGGCCGGCCCCCGGATCGGCCGGGTGCTGGTCGTGGTCTGGCGGAAGCCGTTGTCCCACATCCGCTCGAACGGCACGAGGCCGGCCTTGGCGATCTCGCCCCGGATATAGGCGCCGAGCTCGCCGTCGACCGCCGGCCAGACCTTGTCGTAGCCGCTCCACGCGAAGGCGATGTTGATGAGCGAGGCCCGCGGCACCAGGGTCGCCAGGTTCGAGGAGGATTGCGCGAACATCTCGAGCGCGCCGGAGCGCAGCTGGCTCAGCATGTCGGTGTCCGAGCCGAGCTGGCCGTTGGGAAACACCGCGACCTCGACGGCGCCGCCGGTCTCCTTGGCGACCCTGTCGGCCGCCTCGCGCAGGCGGATCGTCGCCGGATGGGTGTCGGGGGTGACGACGCCGCATTTGAGCCGCAAGGCCCCGGCCTGCGCGCGGAGGTGCGGTGCCGGGAGGAGCGCGGTCGCGGCGGCGCCGGCGATCAGGGCGCGGCGCGTGGGGTGGTGCATGGTGTCGGCCTCCCGGGTGTCCGGCCGCTCCGGGGGCTGCTTCGCGCCCGTGGGCCGGATCTCGTCTGCCGCCCTGCCTTAAGCCGAATGCGCGCGCGGTGCCAACGCCGCCCTCACCGCCCCCCGAGCGCCCGCGCCGGCGCGGTGGCGAGGTCCACCGCCCCCTCGGCGGTGTCGCCGATGCCCTGGCCGAGGTTGCGCAGGTGCTCGCCGTAGGTCTCGCGGCTCTGGGGGTCGATCACCGCGACGGGGGCCGAGACCGCGAGGCCCGCGGCGGTGCCGACGGTGGCGGCGGCGCCCGCGGTCATCTGGACGATGCGGTCGCCGAAGCCCACGCGGGAATCGGTGATGGTCTGGCCGTCGGCGAGGCGGTTGCCGAGGAGCTCCACGAGCTGCGGGCTGCCGGCGAACTTGCCGTGGTTGAGGGCGTCCTCGCCCTTCATCGCGGTCAGGTTGAGCACCGCGATGTTCTCGCGGGCGAGTTCGCTGCGATAGGGTTCGGTCGAGGGGTCGATGGCGCCGAGCCGCGCGCCGGAATTGCCCCAGACCAGGCGCGAGACCGCGAGCGCGTTGTCGTCCTGGGAGACGAACAGGCTGAGCCGCGGCCGGGTCGGGCCCATGTCGCGGAAGGCCTCGCGGGCGAGGTCGACGTCGACGTCCGGGGCGGCCAGGACCACGTCGCGGATCTTTCCGGCGACGCGCCCGTCGCGGATCGCCATCTGGCGCAGGGATTCGAGCACCAGCCAGTTGCCCATCGAGTGGGCCAGCACCGTGATCTCGCCGACCTCCGGGTTCTGGGCGAGGCGCCGCAGCACGCCCTCGAGGGCGTTGCGCGAGTAGTTGGTGCTCTCGCGGTCGTAGCCGTAGGCGAGCACGCTGCCGCGGGACGGCCAGGTGAACAGCACCGGCATCACGTCGGCCTTGGTGTCGTGCACGATCTGGGCGAAGCGGTAGACCGCGTCTTCGAAGCGGTTGTTGAAGCCGTGGACGAAGACCAGCACGTGGCGCTTGCCCGTCCGCGCGGCCGTGCGGCGCAGGCGGGCGGCCGCCTCCGGCCGGTCGAGGGTCTCGGCCTTGAGGGTGACGAAGTCGGTGGCGGGGTTGCCGGGCAGCTCCTTGGGCCACTGCACGGTGCCGGGCTTGCGCATCGAGTCCGGCGGGATCGACACCGTGATGTCGGCGTAGGACAGGGCCGGCCCGCGGTCGCCGGAATACATCTCGCCCGGATTGGCGGCGGTCTTGCGGGTCGTGGCGACCAGCATGTCGACCCGCGACGCCCCCGGCACCGTGGCGGCGACCGGCGCCAGCACGCCCTTCGGCGTGCCCGCGCAGGCACCGAGCACGGTCGCGGCGAGGAGGATTCCCAAGCTCCGGCTCCGCACGAGGATCCCCATCGCCAACACCGCTCTTCCCCAAGGCCAGGCTCAAGGCCACGCGCCGGCGAACCCTGCGGCGCCCGGCGATTCCTCGCGCCCGATTCTTGCGGGCACTCCTTAAGGATGAGCCAAACCGATGCGGCGCCAATGGGGCGGCGGGGCCGGCGCGCATTTCCCCGCGCCACCGTGGCCGCGGGGGCACGCTCCCGCCCGGCCGCGGGCCCGCAGCGCCCGGGCCGGTTTTCAGGAACCCGGAAGATGCTCTAGAGGCTGGCCCGACAGACCCGGCGCCCTCCCGGCGGGCCGGGATCCTCGCCTCGGTCCATGGTCGCCCCCCTCCCCCTCTCGATCTTCCTCATCGCCCACAACGAGGCCGACCGGATCGGCGCCACCCTCGCGGCGGTGCGCGACCTGACCGACGACCTGATCGTGGTCGATTCCGGCTCGACCGACGGCACGCGCGAGCTCGCCGCCTCGCTCGGCGCGCGGGTGATCGCGCGCGACTGGCCCGGCTACGGGCCGCAGAAGCGCTTCGCCGAGGAGCAGTGCCGCCACGTCTGGATGCTGAACCTCGACGCCGACGAGGTGGTGCCGCCTTCGCTGAACGCCGAGATCCGCCGGCTGTTTTCCGCCGGCGAGCCGCCGCACCCGGCCTACGCGCTCGGCATCGCCGAGGTGTTTCCCGGCGAGACGCGGCCGCACCGCCTCGCCTACACGCTGTGGCCGGTGCGGCTCTACCGGCGCGACCGCGGCCGCTACTCGCCCTCGCCGGTCCACGACCGGGTCGACCTTGATGCGGGCGCCACGGTCGGGCGCCTCAAGGGGGTGATCCACCACTTCTCGGTCCGCTCCCTCGGCGACCAGCTCGACAAGCTCAACCGCTATTCCGACCAGCAGGCCGACGATCTCGAGGCGCGCGGCGTCGCGATCCCGACCTGGCGGCTGTTCGTCGAGCTGCCGGGCAACTTCCTGAAGGCCTATTTCGGCCGCCGCCACTGCGTGCGCGGCGCCTACGGCTTCCTGACCGCGATGAACTACGCGATCTCGCGCCACCTCCGGGTCGCCAAGCACTACGAGCGCCGGATCGGGGCGAAGGGCCGGCGCGCGAGCCGCTGACGGGCCGCCGCTTAACCTGTGTTGGAGCGGACCGGGGCGGCCCGGTGCGAGGCTCGCCCTCCCCCCAGGCGGCGCGACGCGCGCGGCCGCCGCCCCTTCGGCGACAGCCATGCCCCCGGCACACAGACGAGACCCTCCGGCGCCGGACGCCGCCGCATCCGCGCACGACATCGTGGTGATCGGCGGCTCCGCGGGGGCGGTCGCCCCCTTGCGGGCGATCCTGGCGGGTCTGCCGCCGGACGGCCCGGCGGCGTATCTCGTCGTCCTGCACATGGCGAGCGGCGGGCGCCTCGCGGCGCGGCTCGGCGCCAATCCGGGGCCGCTCCCCCTGGTGACCGCCGAGGACGGCCTGGCGATCCGCCCGGGGCACGTCTACCTCGCGGCGGCGGACCGGCACCTGCTGGTGGAGACCGGCCGCGTCCGCCTCGGCCGCGGCCCGCGGGAGAATACCAGCCGGCCGGCGATCGACGCCCTGTTCCGCTCCGCCGCGCTCGCCTACGGGCCGCGGGTGGTCGGCGTGCTGCTGAGCGGGCTCCTGCACGACGGCGCGGCGGGCCTCGATGCGATCAAGGCCTGCGGCGGCCTCGCCCTGGTGCAGGATCCCGACGACGCCGAGGCGCCCGACATGCCGAGAAGCGCGCTGGCGGCGGTGGCGGCGGATGCCTGCGTGCCGACGGGCGGCCTCGGCGATGCGCTGGCCGGCCTCGTCGCCCGCCCGGCCGGTGCGTCCGGCCCGGTCCCGGACGACCTCGCCCTCGAGGTCGCGATCGCGGCGGGCCGCTTTCCCGCCGCGGAGCCGGGCCGCCGGGCCGAACCGGCCCCGATCACCTGCCCGGATTGCGGCGGCGTGCTGTCCCAGCTGCGAGAGGGCCGGGTGCTGCGCTTCCGCTGCCAGGTCGGCCACGCCTACACCGCCGAGGCCCTCGCCGACGCGCAGGGCGACGCGGTCGAGAACGCCCTGCGGATCGCCCTCCGGGTGGTCCAGGAGCGGGCGGATCTCGTCGGGCGCATGGCCGCGGAGGCCCACCGGCGCGGCAACGCCCTGATGGCCGGGATGTACGAGGAGCGGGCCCGCGAATACGGGGGCCACGTGCGCACGATCCGCCGGGCCCTGCGCGACGGGCCGGGCCGCGACGGGCCGGACGAGGCCGGCCCGGCCGGCTGAGCCGGTTGCCCCGGGAGAAACCCGCCGCCTTACCCTGACAGCGCCGCCCCGGATGCGTATGATCGGGGTCGACCGGCCGCGCCTGCCGTCCGCCGCCAGACACGGAGACGACGACCCTTGGCCAGGAAGACCCGTGCGGGATCGGGAAGCCCCATGGAGGAAGGACGGTCGCAGGAGCCTCTGGTGGTGGTCGGCGTCGGCGCCTCCGGGACGGCGATCGATTCCCTCGAACGCTTCCTCGCCCACGCGCCGGAGATGCCGGGCATCGCCGTGGTGATCGCGCCGCAGCAGCGCCAGCTGTTCGACGAGGCGCGCTGGCGCACCGTCCTGGCGCGGGCCGCCGCCCTGGTGCCCGCCACGGTCGAGGAAGGCGGGGCGATCGAGCCCGGCCGGCTCTACGTCCTGCCGGAGGGCCGGAGCGCGACCCTCGCCGGAGGGCGGTTCCGGCTCGGACCCGTGGGCGATGCGGAGGCGCGGGGCGCCCTCGACACCTTCCTGGTCGCCCTGGGCGAGGACCGGGGCGCGGGCGCCGTGGCGGCGGTGCTCGCCGGCACCGGCGGCGACGGTACCCTCGGCGTCACCGCGATCAAGGAGGCCGGCGGCCTGACCCTGGCCGAGCCCTGCGGCGAGGAGGCGGCGTCCGCCAGCACCGCCGCGGCCCTCGCCGACCACGTCGTGCCGCCCGAGCAGATGACGGAGCGGATCCTGTCCTATGCCCGTCACCTCGCCCGCGGCCGCAGGGCCGCCCGGGAGGCGGAGCCCGAGACCGCCGGCGAAGCGCTCCTGCGCATCGCCACCATCCTGCGCAACAAGACCGGGCACGACTTCCACGGCTACAAGCAGAACACCTTCCTGCGCCGCGTCCACCGGCGGATGCAGGTCGTGCAGGTCGAGACCGTCGAGGCCTATGTCGAGCACCTGCGCGCCGACCCGGACGAGGTGCAGAACCTGTTCAACGACCTCTTGATCGGGGTGACGCAGTTCTTCCGCGACCATCGCGAGTTCGGGCTGCTCGAGAGCGCGGTGATCCCGCGGCTGTTTGCCGGCAAGGGCTCGGGCGACCAGGTCCGGGTCTGGGTGCTCGGCTGCGCCACCGGCGAGGAGGCCTACTCGATCGGCATCCTGCTGCGCGAGCACATGGCGACGCTCGACGCGGTGCCGCAGGTGCAGATCTTCGCCACCGACATCGACGGGCGGGCGCTGGCCTCCGCCCGGGTCGGCCGCTACGGCGAGGCGGTGGCCCGCCAGGTCCGGCCCGACCGCCTCGCCCGCTGGTTCGTCCGCGAGGGGACGACGTACAGCGTCGTCAAGGAGCTGCGGGAGATGTGCATCTTCTCCCAGCACAACGTCATCAAGGACGCGCCGTTCTCCCGCCTCGACCTCGTCTCCTGCCGCAACCTGCTGATCTACCTCAACGGCGACCTGCAGAACCGGGTGATCCCGCTGTTCCACTTCGCCCTGCGGCCGGGCGGGTTCCTGTTCCTGGGCAATTCCGAGAACGTCACCCGGCACGCCAAGCTGTTCGCACCCGTGGACCGACGCTACCGCATCTTCCGGCGCCTGGAGAGCGCCACCCGGGTCCTGCCGGAATTCCCCCTCACGGTGGCGGCCGACCGGCGCCAGGCGGAGACCGGCGGCGCCTTCCCGCCGCGGGCGATCGAGGGCGGCCTCGCGCGCCGGGCCGAGCGGGTGGCGGAGCGCTACGCCCCGGCCTACGTCGTGGTCGACGAGGCCTACGACGTGCTGCACTTCTCCGGCCGCACCGGGCGCTACATCGATCCGGCGACGGGCGCGGCGAGCCTCAACCTGCTCAACCTCGTCCACCGCGACCTGCGCCTCGACCTGCGCGCCGCCCTCCTGAAGGCCGGGGCCGAGCACCGCACCGTCAAGGCCGAGCGCACCGCCATGGGCTCGGACGGCGAGCGGCGCCTCGTGACGCTCGTGGTCGAGCCGGTGCCCGGCCCCGACAATCCGCCGAGCTTCGTCATCCTGTTCCAGGAGGGCGAGACCCTCGACGGCGACGGCACCGGGGAGCCGACCCCGTCCTTCCTGCGCGACGAGCACGTGCAGCGGCTCGAGAGCGAGCTGCGCCTGACCCGCGAGCGCCTCCAGGCCACGATCGAGGAGCTGGAGAGCACCAACGAGGAGCTGAAATCCTCCAACGAGGAATACCAGTCGATCAACGAGGAGCTGCAATCCGCCAACGAGGAGCTCGAGACCTCGAAGGAGGAGCTGCAATCGGTCAACGAGGAGCTGCAGACCGTCAACGGCGAGCTCGGCCACCGGGTCACCGACCTCGGCCGGGCCAACAGCGACCTCAAGAACCTGCTCGAGAGCACCCAGATCGCCACGGTGTTCCTCGACAACGAGTTCCGGGTGAAGAACTTCACCCCGGCGGTGACCGACATCTTCCACCTGATCGAGTCCGACCTCGGCCGGCCGATCACCCACATCGCCGCGCGGATCCACTATCCCGAATTGCCCGAGGACGTGCGCAAGGTGCTGCGCACCCTCGGCACCATCGAGCGCGAGGTCGGCAGCCCGGAGAGCGGCGGCGCGCGCTACCTCGCCCGGGTGCTGCCCTACCGCTCGATCGACAACTTCATCGCCGGCGTCGTCATCACGTTCCTGGACATCAGCGCGACGGCCCGGGCCGAGCGGGCCCTGCGCGCCAGCCAGGAGCGCTTCCGCCGGATGGAGCGCGTCGTCCCGGCCTTCCTGTTCACCGCCGATGCCGGGCTCGACTGGCTCTACGTGAACCCGCGCTTCTACGAGCATACCGGCCTCGAGGACGGCCGGGCCCTCGGCCTCGGCTGGCTCACGGCGGTGCACCCGGACGACGTCGAGGAGAACCGGCGCCGCCGGCAGCGGGCGGTCGCCGGAAGCGAGACGTTCGAGCACGAGTTCCGCATCCGCTCGGCGGCCGGCACCTATCGCTGGTTCACCGCGCGGGCCGAGCCGATGGCCGATCCCGACGGCGGCGCCGTCACCTGGTTCGGCTCCTGCACCGACAGCCACGAGCGCCGGATGGCCGAGGACCGCCAGCGGCTGCTGCTCACCGAGCTGCAGCACCGGGTGAAGAACATCCTGGCGGTGGTGCGCTCGGTCGCCAACCGCACCGCCGAGGGCACGAGCTCGCTCGACGACTTCGTGATGCATTTCGACGGCCGCCTCGGCGCGCTCGCCCGCACCCAGAACATCCTGACCCGCAGCGCCGACGCCGCCACCGACCTCGCCGAGCTCGTCGGCGAGGAGGTGCTCTCGCACGCGGTGCGGGACGGGGGCCAGGTGACCCTCGAGGGCCCCGAGATCCGCCTGCCGCAGAAGACCGCCGAGACCCTGGGCCTGGCGCTGCACGAGCTCGCCACCAACGCGATCAAGTACGGCGCCCTCGCCCGGCCCGAGGGGCGGATCGCCATCGCCTGGCACCTCGACGGCGACGGCCTCGACCGGCGCCTGCGGCTCGACTGGCAGGAGAGCGGCGTCACCCTGCTGGCGACCGCGCCGACCCGGCGCGGCTTCGGGCGCGAGCTGATCGAGCAGGGGCTGGTCTACGAGCTCGGGGCGGCGACCGCGCTGGAATACCGCCCCGGCGGCATGCGCTGCGTCATCGAGCTGCCGTACCGGACCCTCGCGGCACCGGACCGGGCGGCGCGGGGCGTCGGCGCCGCGCCGGGGGAGGCCGACGATGCCGGTTGAGCTCCTCGCCCGCAACCCCGCCCCGCCGGACGCGGTCCTGCGCCGGCTGTCGGCCTACGCGCCGCTCGCGCCCGACGAGGAGGCGCTGCTGCGCCAGATCACCGCGCGACCGGTCCCGATGGCGGCCCGCACCGAGCTGGTGCGCGACGGCGAGGCCTCGCCGCGTCCCCAGGTGCTGGTGGAGGGCTGGGCCTGCCGGCAGCGGCTGCTCCTCGACGGGCGGCGCCAGATCGTCGTCGTGCTGCTGCCCGGCGACGTGATCGGCCTCGACCGGCGCCGGCGGCCGCTGCCCTTCGGCGCCGTCGCCACCCTGACGCCGGCGCAGGTCTGCGACGCAGGCCCCCTGCGCGAGCGCGCCGCGGGGCACGGCGGCGCGCCGGGCGACGAGACCGGCCTTGCCGCCGCGCTGCGGCAGGCGCGCGAGATGGAGGAGATCTGGCTCGTCAACCAGGTGGTGCGGCTCGGGCGCCAGACCGCCTACGAGCGCGTCGCCCATTTCCTGCTCGAGCTGCGCGAGCGGCTCGCCGCGGTGGGACGGGTCCAGGACGACCGCTTCTCGTTCCCGATCACCCAGGAGATCCTCGCCGACGCCCTCGGCCTGAGCGTCGTGCACGTGAACCGCACGATGCAGCAGCTGCGCCGGGACGGATTGATCGAGCAGCGCGCCACCGCCATCACCCTGCGCGACGTGCCGGCCCTGGCCTCGATCGCCGACTACCCCTACCTCGCGAAAGCGGCGCCGCGCTGATGTCCGCCCCGGGCCGGACCGGCCGCCTCTCCCCGGCGATACCGCATGCGTCCCGGGCTTCTTCACATAAGTGATAGAAAAGGCCCGAAAAGCCCAGCAACCTGTCAATCGTTGCGGCAATTCTTGCCCGACCGTCCCTGTTGGCCCGGTCTCGACCGGGTGGACGACCATCAGGGATGTTGCTGAGGCCCCCAAGTCGACTTCACCGCCCTGCTCGCTCCCGCCGGCAGGGCCTCTTTTTGGGTGCGAGCGGGCGACGGGCCGGCCCCGCGCCGAGAGGACGGAGCGCGGCCGGCGGTCGACGATGCCGCGTTGCCAGCGCCCCGGAAGCTTCCCATCCTGCCGCACCGCCGGCCGGCGCGACCCGGACCGGGGCGCGCCCTGAGCCGGCCGCTCCTTTGACGCGAGGCGGGGAGGGATCGAGCGTGGAGGATTACCGGGCCGAGTTGCTGCGCCAGGTCCGCCTCGGCGACATCGCCACCGGCGAGGCCGCGGGCGCCTGCCTGCCGGGCCTGCTGCGCCGCCTGAACCATCACGAGACCCGGGCCGGCACCGCCCCGCATCCGTTCCGGCTCTACCATCTCTGGCGCCGCAACAGCCTGCGCCGGCAGGTGGCGGATGCCCGCTGGCACGTCGAGCAGGGCCGGGCCGCCCGGATGGGGGACCTGGCCTCGCGGCGGTGAGGCAGGCTCAGGCGCAGCTCTCGGCGATCAGCCGGCGCACGAAGCCCGCGCAGTCCGCCAGCTCCCGCGCCTCGACGTACTCGTCGGCCTTGTGGGCGCGGGCGATGTCGCCCGGGCCGATCACCACCGAGGGCACGTCGCCGAGGCTCTGGAACAGCCCGGCCTCGGTGCCGTACGACACCTTGGCGTGGCCGTTGCGGCCGGCCAGCCGCTTGGCGAGGGTGACGAGGGGCGCGTCGGGCGCGACGTCGAGGCCCGGATAGTCGATCACCGGCTCGACCGCGATCCCGCAGGCGGGGTCGCGCGCCCGCATCTCCGGCACCAGCACGTCCTCGGCATAGGCCAGCACCGTCCCGGCGAGGGCGCGGGGATCGTCGGCGGCGATGGCCCGGAACTCGAACCCGACGGTGCAGCGGTCGGGCACGATGTTGAGCGCGGTGCCGCCCTGGACCAGGGCGGTGAGCCCGGTCGTGTGGGGCACGTCGTAGAGGTCGTCGCGGGTGCCGTCGCGGGCGAGCCCCTCGGCGGTCACCCGCACCCGCTCGATGAAGCGGGCCGCGTACTCGATCGCGTTGACCCCGGTCGGGGCCAGCGCCGAGTGGCAGGCCCGGCCCCGGAACGTGACCTTGGCGCCGTACTTACCCTTGTGGCCGATCACCACGTCCATCCCGGTCGGCTCGCCGACGAAGCAGCCGAGCGGCCGGACGCCCCGCTCGCGCATGTGGGCGATCAGCGGCCGGACGCCGAGGCAGCCGACCTCCTCGTCGTAGGAGACGGCGAGGTGCAGCGGGCGCGTCAGGGGCGCCGCCGCCATCTCGGGCAGGAGCGCCAGGCAGACCGCGAGGAACCCCTTCATGTCCGAGGTGCCGCGGCCGTAGAGGCGCCCGTCGATCTCGGTCAGCCGGAAGGGGGGGTGCGTCCAGTCCTGGCCCTCGACCGGCACCACGTCGCTGTGGCCCGACAGGACGTAGCCCGGCCGGTCGGCCGGCCCGATCGTGATCCACAGGGCCGCCTTCTCGCCGGTCCCGTCGACGACCCGCTCGACCGTCGCGCCGTGACGCCGGGCATGGTCCTCGACGAAATCGACGAGCGGCAGGTTCGTGGCGGAGCTGACCGTCTCGAAGGCCACGAGGGTGGCGAGAAGGTCCTGGATGGCGGCGGACTGGCTGTCGGAGGACGTCATGGGAAATACGGGGGCCTGACGGGACGCGGTGGGACGCCCACCGGGGACGAGAGTTCGGGCCGGTCGCGGGATCCGCCGGGGGCGAGGCCGCCGCGGGACGACCGGAACGCCCTCCTTATGCCGCGTTCCGGCCCCGGCGCACAGCGGGCGCAGGCCCGTCGCGGACGCTCAGTCGGCCTCGGTCGGGGCCTTGCGGATAAAGGCGAGCACCTCGTTCATCGGCAGCGACCCGGGATAATCCGGGAAGGCGAGGCTCACCGGCGCGCCGAGGACCGCCATGATGTCCCGCAAACCGTCGACCCAGGCGCCGGCCTCGGCCTGGGTCGCGAAGCCGTCGCGCGTCATCGTCTTGTCCGGTTCGATGGTCACCATGACGGAAAATCGTCCGTCCGGCATGTCGAAGATCTGATAGGTCACGCGACGAGCCATTCGCGTGATTTACGAAAAAATACCCATAAGTCAATTGATAAAAAGAGCCCTGCACTTTCGAAGGAATCTAAACCTCCCTGGCGCGTACCAGATTTAAGGCCTCACAGGCCTCGCATCAGCTTGATCGCGCATCGCCGAGCGCGCATCGCCGAGCGCGCATCGCCGAGCGCGCATGGGCGCATCACGGACCGGTCGCCGGGGTCGGGGGCTGCCGCCTACCCGGCGAGGTCGAGGAAGTGCCGCCCCTCGCGGTCGTCGATCTCGACGATCCAGAGGTCGGAATCGAACCGGATCTCGCGCGCGAGCCTCGTCTCGACGTCGGGCGGCAGGGCCTCGCGCATCAGCGGCTCGAAGCGGCGGCCGCCGGTCTCGTCGCCCTCGAACAGGGCCTGGGGCGCCGGGCCGTAGAGGTCGGCCCGGCCGTCGAGCCGGTCGACCTTGACGAAGATCGCACCCGCCTCCGGCGCGCCGCGCCGGCGCTGCACCGCGCTCACCCCCTCGACCGCGCAGCGGCGCAGGTGGGCGGCGACCCAGAAGTCGGAGCGCAGGCGTGCCATCGGGCGGGGCGTCCTCGGGATGTCGGTCGGCGGAAGGTCCGTGCGCCTCATAGGACGGCGCCCGATCGCGGGGCAATCGGGCGCCGCGTCGGATCGAACGGGACGCACCGGATCAGGACATCTGGGCGATCCCGGCCTCGAGCTCGGCCACGTCGGCCCGCTCGCGCCAATCCTCGACGCCGTGCTGGCGGGCGAAGCGCAGGGCGGCGGCGCGGACCGCCCGGTCCGGATCCCGGGCGCGGGCGATCTCCACGGTCCCGACCGTGAACGGGACCCCGAGGATCTGCTTGGCGAACAGCACGCGGTACTGCGACATCGACCGTCTCCTTCAGGCGGTGGATCGCGTCGACACGGGATGGGTTACCGTCCGCAGGGCTCCCGAGGCGACCTCGCCGCGGCCGTCGGCCGGGCCGTGGACGGGGCGCGCCGATGCGCCTTTCGCCACGAGGGAACCGATCGACCACGATCGGGAAGAGGGTATCGGCGCGCTCCGCGCCGGAGCAAGCCTTCCTTCCGGCCGCTCGTTCCTCCATGTGGCGACGATCTGCGCCGACGGAAGGTGCCTCACGGGCGTGTGATCGGCGGGGCGCCGGGTCCCGGCGACAGGGTCGCGAGCGGCATGCCCGCAGGGCGGGGCGGCCGTGCGGGCGGGCCCGGTGCGAGGCCGCGAAAACCCGCTATCTCGTGCGCGCAACGCCCGTCGGGCGCACCGCATGACACGCCGCCGGGATCCCATGCACGCCCTCTCCGCCGCGACCCGCCTGAGCCTCAGCCTGATCGCCGGCGGGGCGGTCGCGAACATCTACTACAACCAGCCGCTGCTCGGCCTCCTGGTCCAGGATTTCGGCCACGACGCCTCGGTGCTGGTGCCGACCGCGACGCTCGCCGGCTACGGGCTCGGCATCCTCGGCCTCGTGCCCCTCGGCGACGCGCTGGCGCGGCGCAGCCTGATCGTCGGCCAGCTCCTGCTGCTCGCCGCGGTGCTGGTCCTGGCGGGCCTGAGCGGCACGCTGAGCCTCCTCGTGCTCGCGAGCCTCCTGATCGGCGTCCTGTCGACGGCGGCCCAGCAGGCCGTGCCCTTCGCCGCCGAGCTGGCACCGGACGCGACGCGGGGCCGGATGGTCGGCCAGGTGATGACCGGCCTGCTGCTCGGCATCCTGCTCGCCCGGACGCTCAGCGGCTTCGTCGGGTCCTGGCTCGGGTGGCGGGCGGTGTTCGTCGGCGCGGCCGGCCTCTCGGTGGGCTTTGCCGCGCTCGCCTGGTTCGGCCTGCCGAAGGCGGCCCCCGCCGCGCGGCTCGGCTACGGCGCGCTGATGGCCTCGATCCTCGACCTGGTGCGCGAGCAGCCGACCTTGCGCCGGGCCGCCCTGTCGCAGGCGCTGCTGTTTGCCGCCTTCAACGCCTTCTGGACCACGCTCGCGCTCCTCGTCGAGGCGCCGCCCTTCGGGCTCGATCCCGCGGGCGCCGGCCTGTTCGGGCTGATCGGCGCGGCGGGCGCGCTCTGCGCGCCGATGGCCGGGCGCTTCGCCGACACCCGCAGCCCGCGGCCGGTGCTGATCGGCGGCGCCGTGCTCACGCTCGCCGCCTTCGCGGTGTTCGGGCTGTTCGGCGGGTTCTCCCTCGTCGCGCTGGCGGTCGGGGTGCTGCTCATCGACATCGGCATCAACACCGCGCTGATCGCCAACCAGACCCGGGTCTACGCGCTCGCCCCCGGCGCGCGCGGGCGGATCAACACCGTGTTCTTCACCGCGGTCTTCGCCGGCGGCGCGCTCGGCGCCTCGGCGGGCACGCGGGCCTTCGCGGCCGGGGGCTGGCCGGCGCTCTGCGCGGTCGGCGGCGCCTTCGCGGCGGCGAGCCTGCTCGTGCCCCTGCTGGAGCCCCGCGACCGCCCTAGATCGTAGCGATCGCCGTTTCCGAGCCCGCCCCTGTCCCGCTCCGCCCGCCTCCTCGACATCGACACGATCTACTGCGAGCCCGCGGTCGAGGCGCACGAGCGCGGCCGGGAGATCCTGGCGCGCTTTCCGCAAGCGCGACGGATCGCGGTCCCGTCGCACTGGAACATCCCGGAGCTGCACGGCAATGCCGGCTCGGTCGAGGACTGGGTGCGGATCAAGCGCTCGACCCTGGTGCTCGGGGTCAAGAAGGGCCTGGCCTCGCGGCCGAACGGCCGCAGCGCCCACTTCATCGCGCCGTCGAGCTCGAACGGCTGCGCCATGGCCTGCGCCTATTGCTACGTGCCGCGCCGCAAGGGCTACGCCAACCCGATCACCCTGTTCGTCAACACGGAGGCGATCGGCCGGGCGATCGGGCGCCACGCCGCCGCGCAGGGCCCCCTCCCCGCCCCCGACCAGATCGACGACCGATTCTGGGTCTACGACATCGGCGAGAACGGCGACCTCTCGGTCGACGCGCTCGCCTGCGACAGCGTGCGCGACCTCGTCGGGCTGTTTCGCGGCATACCCAACGCCAAGGCGTCGTTCGCCACCAAGTTCGTCAATCCCGACCTGCTGGCTTACGCGCCGGAGGGCAAGACCCGGATCCGCTTCTCGCTGATGCCCGAGCGGATCGCCCGGGTGGTCGACGTGCGCACCTCGCCGATGGCGGAGCGGATCGCCGCGATCGACGCCTTCGTCGCCGCCGGCTACGAGGTCCACGCCAATTTCTCGCCGGTGATCCTGTACGAGGGCTGGGAGGAGGATTGGCGGGCCTTGTTCCGCGCGCTCGATGCCGGCATCGGCCCGGCCGCGCGGGCGCAGCTCAAGGCCGAGATCATCTTCCTCACCCACAACGCCGCGCTCCACGACGTGAACCTGCGCTGGCACCCGAAGGCCGAGGCGCTGCTCTGGCGCCCCGACATCCAGGAGACCAAGCGCTCCGAGGGCGGGATGGAGAACCTGCGCTACCGCACCGGCTGGAAGGGCCGCTGGCTGTCGCGGTTCAAGGCGCTGCTCGCCGAGGAGCTGCCGTCCTGCGGGGTGCGCTACGCCTTCTGAGGCGCGCGCCCCCGGACGTCCCGGCTCAGTGGGTCCAGGGCGCGGTGCGGTTGTACTTGAAGTTGTCCGAGTAGGAGAGGCCGCGGCGCAGGGCCTCCTGCGGCTCCTCGACCCGGTAGGCGATGCCCTCGCGGGTCGCGTAGGCGATCGCCTCCTCCTTGGAGTCGAACTCGAGCCGCACCTGCTGCAGCATGTCGGAGGACGAGGTCCAGCCCATCAGCGGCTCGGTCTCCCGCGGGCTCGTCTGCTCGAACTCCAGCGTCCACTGCTTGGTCCGGGCGAGGCCGGACTGGGTCGGGTCCTTGGCAGGGCGGAAGATGCGGGCGGTCGACATCGCGGGCTCTGATCCGTGGGGTGGATGGTCGGGGCGGCCGGATTCGAACCAGCGACCCTCTGGTCCCAAACCAGATGCGCTACCAGACTGCGCTACGCCCCGACTGGCGCTAGGCCGTTGGATCTCTAGCGATTTGCCACCTTACGCGCAAGACGCCACGCAAGACGCCACACTGGGCCGGACGCGAACGAACCGGCGTCCTCGGGGAACCAGGCAGAATGACGAGCCCCGATCGACGGCCGAGGTTCGACCGGAAACACCGCGGCCGGGAGAACGAGCCTGCACCGGATTCGAGCCGGGCGCTCTGCCGTCCCCGTCGACTAATCGATTTTCTTCATGCGGGCATTCACCAACGCCCCGACTATGCCGCTCACGCCCAAGCCCGCCAGAGCCATCGCTGCAGCATCATGTTGCTGCTCCGCGAGCCTGATGACGCCATACAAGATTGCCAACAAGCCCGTCACGCCGCCGATGAGCGCGATGATGTTGAACGAGAAATCAAGGTACTGCGCGCGAGTCGCTGATGATATGTACGCACGCTGATCGCGCTCAGCCATTTCGATCAAGCGATTGGCCGACCCTGCCAAAATCCCTTCGTACCCGGCGACCGTTTCCGGCGCCGGGATCGGCCCGCCATGCTGCCTGGACAGCACCTCGGTCTGCGTGACCGTTATACCCTGACCGATCGCGTTCAACACGCGATCGACGATCTCCGGCTGAAGCTCCGGGCCGACCACACCGTCGAGGTTCTCGCTGATCTTCTGCAAGATCTCCTGACGGACCTCCTGAGGCAGACGATTGTCGCTAGGCGGAACGTTGCCCGGTCCGCTGCTCATGCGCAATCCGTCTCATGCTGCGGGATAGGCTATCGCCGACACTGCGCCAGGCATGGTCCACCGTTTCACCTCTGCGCAGGCTGCGCGACTCGATCTGCGCTCCCGATACGAGCAAGGCCGGTGCGCCCAAGCCCATCGTGAAGATGCGCAGCAGGGAGCGCTTGGCCTTTCTGACCGGCACGGCATCGTCCCTCGTCGCTTCGCTCGCCATCCTTCAAGGCCTCGCATGCTGGGACCGGACCCGTCAGCGACCATATAGGAAGCCGGGTCCGACTTCGCATTCCGCTGCGGCCCGGATCATCCCCCGCGCGGTCGGTGAGGGAGGACCCGGGGCCAACTCCCGGCACCTCCGACGGGGCGACGCGCTGCATCGCGCCGCCTTGTCGCCTGCGGCCGGGCTGGGTATGGGCCGGGTCCGGGGCCCCTCCCGCCAGAGACGAGACGGCATGATCGGCAAGCTGAAGGGCGTGGTGGATTCCTACGGCGAGGACTTCGTGATCCTCGACGTGCACGGTGTCGGCTACGTGGTGCATTGCTCGGCCCGCACGCTGCAGCGCCTGCCCGCCACCGGCGAGGCGGCGGAACTGGCGATCGAGACCCATGTGCGCGAGGACATGATCCGCCTCTACGGCTTCCGGGCCGATGCGGAGCGCGAGTGGTTCCGCCTGCTCCAGACCGTGCAGGGCGTCGGCACCCGGGTGGCGCTGGGGGTGCTGTCGGTGATGGAGCCGGGCGACCTCGCCACCGCCATCGCCACCGGCGACAAGGGCGCGGTCGCCCGCGCGCCCGGCGTCGGCCCGCGCCTCGCCGCGCGGCTGGTGGCCGAGCTGAAGGACAAGGCGCCGGCCTTCTCCCCCGTCGATCCGGCCCTGATCCAGCTCACCGGGGCGGTCGAGGCCAACACCGCACCCCAGCCGGTGGCCGACGCGATCTCGGCGCTGGTCAATCTCGGCTACGCCCAGGTCCAGGCCTCGGCGGCGGTCGCCGCGGCGCTCAAGGGTGCCGGCGAGGGCGCGGCCGCGATGGAGGCCAAGACCCTGATCCGCCTGGGCCTGCGCGAACTGGCGCGCTGAGCCGGCGGCGCCGCGCTCCTATACCCTCGCGCCTTGGCATCGACACGTCGATGCCAAGGCGTCCGGCGCATCGGCGCCGACGCGGGGACAGGGAAACCTTGCGGGCTTAGCCAGCGCCCTCGAACGGATCCATTCGAAGGCGCGGCGGTATTACCCCGCGCTCCAGAACGGCGGCTTGGGGCGCAGCGGAGAATCAGCCCGCACGAGCAGGCCGTCGACCTGCAGCAGCGAGCCGTCCCGGTAGCGGTGCTCGTCGACGACGTCGTAGAGCACGAACCCCATCGCGGCGAGTGCGCCCAGGGCCTCGCCGATCAGCGGCGCGCCCTCGTTGTAGTCCAGGAGGGACAGCTCCAGGAGGATCACCTCGACCTCGGCGAGCCGGTCGCCGAGGCCGCGCAGCACCTCGACCTCGGCGCCCTGCACGTCGAGCTTGACGAAGGCGAACGGGACGCCGCGCCCGGCGACGAGGCCGTCCAGGCGGCGCTGCGGCACGCGCCGCTCTTCCATCGGGAAGTCGGCGTTCTCGCGGAACTTCGAGGAGCCGGTCGTGACGAGGTCGGGGCGGGCCGCCGTGTCGACGACGAAGAACGGCGTCCCCTCCGTCTCCCGGTCGCCCAGGAGGGCGATCGCGTGGGCGGCGTTGCCGATCTCGGCGGCGGTGCGCGCGAGCACCGGGCCCTTCTCGGCGAGGGCGTCGACCATCAGGATATGGGCGTCGGGGAAGATCCGGCGGGCGGCGCGGGCGAAATGCCCGTCATGGGCGCCGATGTCGAGGAGGCCCGCCGGTGCGAAGCCCCGCGCCCGCAAGGCCGCGAGCGCCTCGATCATGCGGCCGGCCAGGAGCGGCCGAGGAGCCGGAGCCGGCGGCCGCGCGGCGGTCAGGTCGTCCAGCACGCGGCGCCACTCGGCCACCCGCACGGGCCAGTCGTAGAGCCGGCGCATCGCCGCCTGCTGCTCGGCGGCGAGCGCCGGGCGCCCGGCCCAGGGGCCGGCGATCTCCTCCGCGAGCAGGGACGCGACGACCTCCGCATGGGTGACCGGATCGGGCTGGAAGGCGTAGAGCCGCCCGAACCCGCCCACCGCCTCCGGCAGCGCCCCGAGCGTCGGACAGATCACCCGGCAGCCCGCCGCCAGCGCCTCGATCACGGCGAGGCAGGAGGTCTCGGCGAAGGTGCTCGGATAGGCGAGCACGTCGATGTCCCGCAGGGCCTCGCGCAGCTCCGGGTTCGGCACGATGCCGTGGTGGTGGACGTTCGGCAGCGACCGCGCCCGGGCGAACAGCGCCGCGTGGGGCGCGTCGTCGAAGGCGGGGCCGTAGAGCCGGTGCGACGACCAGATGTGCAGCTCGGCCCCCTCCGGCCGCAGCCGGTCCCAGGCCTCGAGCAGCACCGCGAGGCCGCGGAACGGGGTGCTGGTATAGGCGATCTTGAGCGGGCGCCGGACGGCCGGGACCCGGTCGGCGGCCGGGACCTCGGTGGCGTTGCGCAGCACGAGGCAGCGGTCCGGCGCCAGCCCGAAGGTCGCGACGAAGCGCGCCCGCTGCCACTCCGACACGAAGACGAAGCGGTCGACCCGCGCCGCGAGGCCCCCGTCGCGCATCCATTGCACGGCCCGCTGGTCGACGTCGTGGTGGACCCATACCACCAGGGGACGGCCGTCGAGGCGGGCCGGATCGTAGCCGTTGACGCAGAGCTGGACCGCCTCGAGCGCGCCGCCCATCCGGGCCCGGAGGCCCTCGACCATCAGCTCGGTGCCGGCCAGGGGACGGTCGGGCGCCCAGGGAGCGTCGGAGCGAGGGCGGGCGACGGCACGCCAGGTTCCGCCCGTGGTCGGCCAGGCGATGGCGGGCGCGGCGGGGACCGCGCGCGGCGGGGCCGCCTCGGCCAGCCGGTCGAGGGCGAACCGGGCGTTGGCGGCCACCCGGGCCCGGTCCCCGTCGGGCAGGGCCTCGCCGGAGAGCAGGGTCAGGCAGGCCTCCAGGCTCTCCCGGTGATGCCCGGCCCAGTAGGCATTCACCGCGAACTCGTCGCGCAGGCCGTGGGTGTAGATCCAGTCCTCGCGGAACAAGGCGTCCGCGGGGAGCGGAAGGTCGAGAGCCTGACGTGCGAGGTCGACGCCGCGGCCATGGAGCCCGTTGTTCCGGCAGAAACGGGCGCCGCCGTGGAACGCCTCCGCGCGCGTCGGGCAGGTCCCGGCCGCCGCCGCGTAGGCGGCGAGGACGTCCTCGGCCGGATGGGCGAGCGCTTCCTTCAGGCGCGCTGCGAAGAGGAGGCTGAGGTAGACCTCCTGCTCCCAATGGCCGAGGCGGGCGCGGTCGAGGTAGACGGCCAGCGCCTCCTCCGACCGCCCATCGTCCCGCAGCGAGTTGGCGAGGTAGAACGTGTAGCGGGCGACCAGCCCCGGATCGTCCTCGGTCGCCAGGGCGTCCCGCAGGAGCTTGGCATCCCGCTCGAACTTGCCCGGACGGTTCGCGCCGCTGGCATGGTCGACGAACAGCGCGCCGCTCAGCATCTGCGATTCGCCGGACGAGACCTGGAGGTACTCGTGGGTGACGCCGCGATAGCACGCCTGGGCATCGCGCTTGAGCAGGCGTGCGTTCCAGTAGGTGATCCCGGCCTTCTGCTGCAGCATGTAGACCGAGGCGGTCAGCGTCCGGAACACGTCGGGCGACTCGACTACCAGCTCCATGTCGGCATCGACGAGAAGCAGGTAGTCGAACGACAGGTCGGACCGGCGCGCGCGATCCAGCGCCTCGTTGCGCGCCTGCCCGAAATTCCTGAACTCCGTGCTGTGAAGCTCTCCCGGCAGGCTCCTCGCGGCAAAATACTCCGTGATGTACGCCTGCGTTCCGTCGGAAGATCCCGTATCACAGATCACCCAGCAGTCGATCCAAGCGGAAACAGCGTCAAGACATCTTTTAATATTTGATATTTCGTTCTTCACAATCATATTCAAGCAGATTTTCATCGATCCCTCGCAATAAAAGGCTAATTTTGTTCTGTGCAGACATCGCTATGCCAAGGCATACGCGACCGCAACTGCACCGGCCGCCTGTCCATGGCGTGATCAAATCGATCTCGCGTCGATGCGGGGGACGCATCGCGAACCGACATCATTGCGAGGTCGGCGAAGACCGCCGGGCTCCGAAACCGCGGACCCGCGAGGGATGACGGCGCTTCGGCGGGGCGCGCGGGCAGGAAGACGGATCGATGCTCGGAGGAGCCGGCCACGCGAAGCATTGTCTCCATCCGTCAGGCGGACACCTTTCGCGTGGGCGAGGACGATCCGTCAACCCCGGCGCGGGCCGGTCGACGGCAGTTATTGCTTGAGAGATCTTTCTCGCCGGTGCGGCCGGTTCCGATCACAGGGCCGAACCGCGGTGCATCGGGCGGCCCGCGCGCCGGCGCCGGCCCACGACCGGGGCGGACGCACCGCGTCGTCCCGGCCGGCGGCCTCAGACCTTGAAGTCGAACACCCTCGCCTGCGCCGACGTCGCGGCGGTGCCGCTCCCGCCGTAGCCGCTCGCCTGGGTCTGGTTCTGCCCGTCCTGCAGCTGCTTGAGGAAGCTCGACAGCAGGTCGCTCGCGCTCGAGGAGCCGGAGGTCGCATCGGCGGAGCCGGTCGCCGCGACGGCGTCCGCGGGCGGCGCTCCGCCGGGGCCGCCGTGACGGTCGCCGGCCCCGTGCGACGACAGCATGCCCTTGAGCGTCGTCGCCTGGTCGCTCGTCAGGGTCCCCTTGTCGACCTCGGCGCCGATCAGGTCGTCCATCCGGCCCTTCGCCTGCGACGGGGCGAGGTCGGAGCTGCCGGTACCCGAGGCGCCGGAGATCGACTGGTCGATGTCCTGGACGGCGCCGGTGAGCGCGTCGGCATCGGTGGCGCTGAGGCTGCCCGCCTGCTGCTGCGCCGAGATCTGGTCGAGAAGCCGCTGCTTGGGCGCGCCGGCCCTGTGCGCGCCGGTCATCGGCGGCCTGACCTGCGGCGCGGCGGAGCTGGATGCAGAGACGATCGTCATGGGCGTTGCAAGACCTCGTGGAGGCCGGGACGATCGGATGTCCCCGGCACGCACCATCCTGCGGCCGCCGTTGCTGAAGAGATCCTTCACCGTCCCGGGAATCGGGTTTCCGGCCATTGCACCGCACCAGGCCGCAACGCGCGGTTACATCTTCGCCCGATGTTGCAGAATCTTGCGGCTCACACCGATCGCGCGGCTCACGCCGACATCTTGGACGTGCGGCTCACGCCGACATCTTGGACGTGCGGCTCACGCCAACGTCTTGGACGTGCGGCTCACGCCGACATCTTGGACGTGCGGCTCACGCCGACATCTTGGACGTGCGGCTCACGCCGCTTGGGCCGGGGGCTGGCGCGGCACGGCGCCGGCGGCCCGCGGCAGCTCGAGGCGCACGCACAGGCCGTGCGGCTCCCGGTTCTCCAGGGTGAACACGCCGCCATGCGACTGGGCGATGGCGCTCGCGATCGACAGGCCGAGGCCGAAGCCGCCGGCCTCGTTGAGGGTGCGGGCCCGGTCGCCGCGCACGAAGGGCTGGAGCATCAGGGCGCGCTCCGCCTCCGGGATGCCCGGGCCCTCGTCCAGGATCTCGACCGCGACCCGGCCCGGCCCGGCCTCGACGAGGCGCACGGTGGCGGCCCCGGCATATTTCACCGCGTTGTCGATCAGGTTGGTGAGGGCCCGCTGCAATTCGCCGGACGAGCCGCGCACGAGCGCCGGCTGCAGGTCCTCGGCCCGCACCGCCTCACCGATATCGGCGAAGCCGTCGCAGACCGTCTGCACCACCGAGGCGAGGTCGACGAGGCCGAGATCCCCGCGCGGCTGCCCCTCGCGGGACTGGCCGTCGCGCACGAAGGACAGGGCGGCTTCGACGAGGGCGTTCATCTGGTCGAGGTCGCGCAGGAACTGCCGGCGCAGGACCTCGTCCTCCAGGAACTCCGCCCGCAGGCGCAGGCGGGTGATCGGGGTGCGCAGGTCGTGGCTGATCGCCGCCAGCATGTGGGTGCGGTCGTCGATCAGGCGCAGGACCCGGTCGCGCATCCGGCCGAGGGCCCGCGACACCGCCAGCACCTCCTCGGGGCCGCGCTGCGGCAGCGGCCGCGCCTCGGTGGCGGTGCCGAAGGCCTCCGCCGCCTCGGCGAGGCGCGCGAGCGGCGCGGTGAGCGCCCGGGTCGCCCAGATCGACAGAAGCGTGAGCGAGAGCGCGAGGAAGACCAGGGTGATGAAGATCGCGCTGGTGAGCGGCGGGTGCGCCAGCGGCAGCGGCGGCAGCTCGGCGGCGAGCTGCAGCCCGGCGGGCCCGGCGATGCGCAGGTGCAGGGCGCCGGTGGGCATGTGCTCCGCCGCGAGGCCGTAGGCGGGGCCGAGCGCCGCCCGCAGGCCCGTGATCTCCGGCACGTCGGCGCCCGGCGCGACGGGCGCGTTCGGCGCGTCGGCGGGCAGCAGGGTCAGGTGGAGGGCCGAGGCGCTGTGGCGCGCCGCCGCCACCACGTCGGCCCGGTCGTCCGCGGGCGCGGCCGCCACCATGTGGACGACGGTGACGAGGCGGTTGGCGAGCGCGCTCGGGCGCTCGTCGGAGCGGCGCAGCTCCGGCCGGAGCAGCACGAAGGCCACGGTCACGACGACGTGCGTGACCACGATCGCGGCCACCACCAGGAGGGCGAGCTGCCCGGCGATCCGTCCCGGCAGAGGCCCCTTGCCCGTCATGTCGAGATCACCTCCGGGGTGAACAGGTAGCCGCCGGAGCGGATCGTCTTGATCATCTCGGGGTTGCGCGGATCGCGCTCGATCTTCTGGCGGATGCGGCTCACCAGCACGTCGATGCTGCGCTCGAACGGCCCCGGCGCGCGCCCCTGCGTCAGGTCGAGGAGCTGGTCGCGGGAGAGCACCCGGCCCGGGCGCAGGCACATCGCGTGCAGGAGGTCGAACTCGGCCCCCGTCAGCGCCACCTGCGCGCCCTCCGGGTTGAGGAGCTGGCGCAGGCCCGCATCGAGCACGAAGCCCGCGAAGGCGTGGCGGCGCACGCCCTCGTCGTCGCGCCCCTGCGCGGCCGCGCCGCGGCGCAGGATCGCCCGGATGCGGGCGAGGAGCTCGCGCGGGTTGAAGGGCTTGGCGAGGTAGTCGTCGGCCCCGATCTCGAGCCCGACGATCCGGTCGATCTCCTCGCTCTTGGCGGTGAGCATCAGGATCGGCATGCCGGAGCCGGCGCGCAGGCGCCGGCAGATCGACAGCCCGTCCTCGCCCGGAAGCATCAGGTCCAGCACGATCAGGTCGACCCGGGAATCGGCCAGCAGCCGGTCCATCTCGCGGCCGTCGCCGGCGATCGAGACCCGGCAATCGTTGCCGCGGAGATAACGGGCGACCAGCGTGCTGATCTCGCGATCGTCCTCGACGATCAGGATGTGCGGTGTCGTGCTCACGGGTTCGCCTTATGCCGCAGACCGGGTTTTGCTTGAAGCCATCAAAGTGCATCCGTGTGTTGCTGGCGGGCGCCGCGACAACGTCGCGCAACCCCGCAAGGCAGGAGGCGCATGGGGTCGCCGCCGCCGGGCGGCACGCCCGGTGGCGGCGACCCCCACGATGGTGCCGCATTTTCCCGCCATGCAAAGCCCCCTCGGCAATGTCCCGCGCGCCGGCCGGGCCGGGGAAAACCGTGATACCCCCGAAGGCGCCCGGGAAAACCGCGTCGCCGGGGCCCACCGGGCCGAGAAATGCACTAGAGACTGGGCGCAGGAACCAGCCCCGGAGGGTCAACCATGCAGCAGAACCGCCTGTTCGACGATTTCGCCCGCCTGATGACCGACGCGGCCGGCGCGGCCCAGGGCGTGCGCCGCGAGGCCGAGACCATGGTCAAGGCGCAGATCGAGCGCATGCTGCGGGACATGGACGTGGCGACCCGCGAGGAAGTCGAGGTCCTGCGCGACCTCGTCGCCTCCCTGCGGGCCCAGAACGACGCCCTCACGGCCCGGGTCGCCGCCCTGGAAGCCGCCCCCGAGGCGAAGCCCGCCAAGGCCTCTTCCAAGGCCGGGGGCGGGGCCTCCGGGGGCACCGCGACGGCCTGACCCCCCGCGCCCCGGGCGGGTGCGCCGGACCGGCGCGCGGGCGCGAAGCCCCCGCGCTTGTGCACAGGAAGCTTCGGTGGATAGCCGGCGGCCTGCCGCCGGCACCGCGGCTTTCCGCTTTGAGTCCCTGGACTCGCCCGGGCTATAGTGGGTCACGCACTGATTCGCCGCCGCCCAGGGGGACAACAAGTCGACGCTTTAGCTTATCGCCTGCACGCCCTCACCGTGCCCGGGTCGCGATCTGCCTTGAAGACGACACGCCGCCGCGTCCGCTGACGCAGCTGTTTTCCGCTCTGACGAGCCAAACTTGGATCGCCATGACCCAGCTCAACATCGACGACCTGACCCGCGCCGAGCACCCGCTCGATGTCGTCGAGCGCCTCGCCTCCCTCCGGGACTGGATCTTCGATCGCGCCGAGACCGACGAGATGTCGGTGGCGGTCGCCGGCCGCTGGGCCGAGTACCACGTCGCCTTCACGTGGATCGAGGACGTGGAGGCGCTGCACGTCGCCTCGGCCTTCGACCTCAAGGTGCCGGACCGGCGGCGCAACGAGGTGCTGCGGCTCGTCTCGCTGGTCAACGAGCAGCTCTGGGTCGGCCACTTCGACCTCTGGAACAGCGAGCACGTGGTGATGTTCCGCCACGCGCTGGTGCTCACCGGCGGCGCCGAGCCGACGCACGGCCAGTGCGAGACGATGCTGAAGACCGCGGTCGAGGCCTGCGAGCGCTACTTCCAGGCGTTCCAGTTCGTGATCTGGGCCGGCAAGACCGCCCGCGAGGCCCTCGACGCCGTGCTGTTCGAGACCGAGGGCGAGGCGTGAGCGGGTCCTCCCTCCTGCCGGCCTCGCTGATCCTGGTCGGCGCCGGCAAGATGGGCGGGGCGATGCTCGAGGGCTGGCTCGCCGACGGCCTGCCGGGCGAGCGCGTCGCGGTGATCGATCCGAACCCGGCACCCGCGATGGTCGCGCTCTGCGCCGCGCACCGCATCGCCCTCAACCCGGCGCACCCGTCCGAGCCCGAGGCCCTGGTGCTGGCGATCAAGCCGCAGGGCCTGGAGGCGGCGGCCGAAGGGCTGGCGCCGCTCGCCGGTCCCGCCACCGTCGTGGTCTCGGTGCTCGCCGGCAAGACCATCGCCAATCTCAAGGACCGTCTGCCCCGGGCCCGCGCCGTGGTGCGGGCGATGCCGAACCTCCCGGCGAGCATCCGCCGCGGCGCCACCGGGGCCGCCGCCTCGCCGGAGACGAGCGAGGACCAGCGCCGCACCGCCCACGCGCTGCTCGCCAGCAACGGCCTCGTCGAGTGGCTGGAGGACGAGAACCTGATCGACGCCGTGACGGCGGTCTCGGGTTCGGGCCCGGCCTACGTGTTCCTGCTCGCCGAGGCGCTGGCCGAGGCCGGCATCGCCGCCGGGCTGCCGGCCGAGGTCGCCGCGCGCCTCGCGCGCCAGACCGTGGCGGGAGCCGGCGAGCTGCTCGGGCGGAGTCCCGAGGAGCCGGGCACCCTGCGCCGCAACGTGACCTCGCCGGGCGGCACCACCGCGGCGGCCCTCGAGGTGCTGATGGCCGGGGACGGCCTGGCGCCGCTGATGCGGGACGCCGTGGCGGCGGCGAAAAGCCGGGCCGGGGAGCTGGCGGGCTGATGCGTCGCCGCGGGGCCCTGCCCTTCGGGCGGCGCGAGACCTAGATAGGAAGCCAACGGCGGCGGGACCGGCCTCGACGGTGCGCCCTGTCCGCTGAGCGACCTTCAGGTATCGGAGCGCCCTCATGGCCCGCAATCCCAAGACGTCCGGCGAGCGCGATGGCGCCGGCGACACGCCGCACGCCACCCGCCTGCCGCCGCGGGAGGCGATCGTCGAGGCGCTGATGCGGCTTGCCGCCGAGCAGCCCTGGAACGACATCGAGATCGCCGACATCGCCCGCGAGGCCGGCGTGAGCCTGGGCGAGTTCCGCGATGCCTACCCCTCGAAGGGCGCGGTGCTCGGCGGCTTCGCCCGCATGATCGACAAGCAGGTGCTCGAGGGCGCCAGCGACGACCTCGACGAGGAGCCGACCCGCGAGCGGCTGTTCGACGTGCTGATGCGCCGCCTCGACGCGATGGATCCCTACAAGCCGGCCCTGCGCCGCATCGCCTTCGCGTTGCGCGGCGATCCCCTGTCCCTCGCCGCCCTCAACCAGGTGGCGCTCAACTCGCAGCGCTTCATGCTGGCCTCGGCCGGCATCAGCACCGAGGGGCCGCTCGGCCGGCTCAAGCTCCAGGGCGTGGTGATCGCCTTCGCGCGGGTGATGGAGGTGTGGCTCGAGGACGACGACCCGGCGCTCGCCCGCACCATGGCGGCGCTCGACCGCGAGATCCGCAACGGCGAGCGCTTCATGGAGCGGGCCGAGGACGTGCGCCGCCTGACCGCGCCGTTCCGGGCGCTGGCCCAGTCCCTGACCGAGGGCCGCCGGCGCCGGCGGCGGGACGATCGCCGGGACGATCGCCAAGACGGCCGCCAAGACGGCCGCAACGAGGACGACGGCAATCCCCTCGGGGGCGATCCGGCGGCGGCGATCTGACGCCGCGCCCGTCCCCGGAATTTCGAGCCGTTCCAGGGTGACCGTGGGTCGCGCGCGGTCTAGCCTGTGCGAGGACCAGCCTCACGCGGCGTGACGGCGCTCCCCACGAGGACGACCCCGGATGCTCGACCTGTCCACCCGCGCCCCGGCGACGATCGCCCGCGTCGAGCAGCCGCGCTACACTGCGCTGGCGCAGGCCCTGCACTGGATCACCGCCGCCCTGGTGCTGGCGGTGCTGCCGCTGGCCTGGATCGCCACGAGCCTGCCGGCGAGCCCGGCCAAGGGCTTCTACTTCCAGATGCACAAGTCGGTCGGGATCACGATCTTCGCGATCGTCGCCCTCCGCATCCTGTGGCGGGCCCGGCACCCGGCCCCGCCCGAGGTCTACGTGCCGCCGGGCTTGGCGCTTCTCGGCCGGATCAACCACTGGCTGCTCTATCTCGTCTTCCTGCTGATGCCGGTCAGCGGCTTCGTGATGTCGGCCGCCGCCGGCAACACCACGCAGTACTTCTACCTGTTCCCGATCCCGCCGTTCATGGAGAAGAACAAGGCGGTGCAGGATCTCGCCGACCAGATCCACCTCGCCGGCCAGTACGCGGTCTACGCCCTCGTCACCCTGCACGTCCTCGCCACGGCCTGGCACCTGATCGCCCGCCGCGACGCCCTCCTCGACCGGATGCTGCCGCGCCAGGACGTGTGAGACGAGAATGTCCGAGGGCGGGCGCGACCACCTCTACCTGCTGGCCCCGGATTTCACCGATCCGGCGTTTCCGGGCCGGCGGTTCTACTGCTGGCACTGCGCCCTGATCGAGGGCGTGCTGGCGGGATTCCCGGCCCTCGGCCGGCGGATCGCGGTGAGCCGCCTGCCCTGGCCGCGGCCGCGGCAGGCGCTGATCGACCGGGTCGGCGAGGCCCACCAGGCGCTGCCGCTCCTGGTGCTGGCCCCGGACGCGCCGGACGGCCTCGCCACCGGGCGCCACGGCGGGGTGCGCTTTGTCGACGACAAGGACGCGATCCTGCAAGTCCTGCACCGGCGCCACGGGTTTCCGGAGGCGCATCCCTGAGGGCTGCATCCGCGGTCGCGTCGGCATGTCTTATTTCGAACAAACAAGACGAGAGGGCCGGATGCGCGCTTTTGCAGCAATCGCATCCGTTGCGCGAAGCCCGGCTGTTGCTCATGAGACGAAGATCGGCGCGCGAGCTCCGCCGATCCGCGAAATCCTGATCCGACGGTCGCGACAGGGGGCGACGCAGGCGTGCCTGACACCCGCGAAGAGAACCGCATCGCCAGCGAGCTGACCCGGACCGGCGCGAGCCCGGATCCGTTCGCGGCCGCCGTGCGGGCGACGCGGATGCCGATGCTGATCACCGATCCGCATCAGGCCGACAACCCGATCGTGTTCGTCAACGACGCCTTCTCGAAGCTCACCGGCTACGCCCGCGACGAGATCCTCGGCCGCAACTGCCGCTTCCTCCAGGGCCCCGACACCGACCGCGACGACGTCGCGCGGATCCGCGACGCGGTCGAGCGCCGGGTCTCGATCGAGGTCGACCTCATCAACTACAAGAAGAACGGCGAGACGTTCTGGAACCGCCTGCTGGTCTCGCCGGTCTTCGACGACGACGGGCAGCTGACCTACTTCTTCGCCTCGCAGTTCGACGTGACGCTGGAGCGCGAGCGGCTGGTGCGGGTCCAGCGCGACCGCGACGCCCTGGAGCGGGAGATCGAGCGGCGCTCGACCGCCCTGCGGCGCAGCGAGGAGCGGCTGCACTTCATCCTCAAGGCGTCCCGCCTCGGCTCCTGGACCCTCGACCTCGCCGACATGCGGCTGGTCGCCTCCGACAGCTGCAAGCGCAATGTCGGCCGCGAGCCCGGCGATCCGTTCTCCTTCGACGACCTCGTCGCGGCGATCCTACCGGAGGACCGCGACCGGATGCAGGCGGCGATCCGGGCCTCGATCGAGAGCCGGAGCGACTACGACATCGAGTACCGCATCCGCACCCCGTCGGGGGAGGTACGCTGGCTGCAGATCCGGGGCCAGCCGTTCTACGACGCCGACGGGGCGCCGCTGAGCATGGCCGGCGTGACCCTCGACGTGACCGAGCGCAAGCGCGGCGACGAGCACCGGGCGCTGCTCGCCGAGGAGCTGAACCACCGGGTGAAGAACTCCCTGGCGACGATCCAGTCGATCGCCAACCAGACCCTGACCCACGCGACCTCGCTGGACGAGGCGCGCAAGGCCTTCAACGCGCGCCTGCAATCCCTCGCGGCCGCCCACGACGTGCTGACCCGCGAGAGCTGGGACGGCGCGACCCTGGCGGAGATCGTCGAGGAAGCCCTGCGCCCGTTCCGCACCGGCGCGGGCGTGCGGTTCAAGACCGGGGGACCGCCGGTGCGCCTGCCGCCGCGGCTGGCCCTCGCCTTCGTGATGGCGCTGCACGAGCTGGCGACGAACGCGGTCAAGTACGGCGCGCTCTCGACCCCGCAAGGGCGGGTGATCCTCAACTGGGACATCGTCGACGGCTCGCAGCCCGGCCGCCTGTGGCTGCGCTGGGAGGAGATCGGCGGCCCGCCGGTCGCCGAGCCCGCCCGCCGCGGCTTCGGCTCGCGGATGATCGAGCGGGTGCTCGCCGCCGAGCTCGGCGGCACCGCCCAGGTCGAGTACCGGTCCCGCGGCGTGGTGGCGACGGTGGAGGCGCCGCTGCCGGAGGCGGGAGCGCCATCGTCAAAATCGACTTGCACGCCGCCTGCGAAACCTTCCTTTTAGCACCTAATGCCGATTTAGCACCTAATGCCGATGAAAATCACCTTAGATGGCGGAATAAGCGTATTTACAATTATTTAGCAATGGCAAATTGTGAAATACTAAAAAATAGCAAGGAAATCGAATTTGGCGTCTCGGCATCTAGCAAGCACACCTAGGCGTCAGGATTCGGGGGCGGCAGGTGCTTTTGCTGATCGATCGTCACAATATGAGGCCGGCCCCTTGCCGTCTCACCGATTTTACGAACTATCTCGATCTGTGTATTTACTATTTCTTCTTTAACTTTATTACTAGAGATTTGTTTTTTCATCTCCTCCAATTGATCAAAATCATCCCTGAGTTCCTGAGTCGTCTGCTCAGGATTTTGGCGAAATACTCTGGGCAATCGATTCAGCAGCACTCCAGCGCCAGCCCCGGCAAGCGTCACTGCTATAAGCCGAGGCGGATCCTCGAACCATGAGCTTCCTATTACATAACTCAACGAAGCAGAAGTCATGCTGAGTACAACAGCCGTGGTTGCCCGATCGATCTGCTTGCCGATCGCAATTAAATCGCGCGCTACGCGCTTGGCGCGTCCCACTATCAGCGCGTTCATTGTGGCCACTCTATTGCTTATTCGACCATTCTTCGTTGAAATATCTATACATTAGATCAGCGCGATGCCGTAGAAGAGCAGATTTGGTCATTATTATGAGAGATGCGATCATGCCTCCGAGGGGGACAATGCTTATGATCGGCAGCCCGCTGATTATTTTCATGATGTTATTTTTCGCAACATCTAAATTTTCTACAACCAATACAAAGTAAAACACACAGGCGAGCAATATAAACATATTAATCACGAAATCAAAATACGCCTTTTTCTTGACAATCAAAATCTCAAGCACAGCGAGCTTAAAATCGCTCCTGGCTTGAGCTTCAGCATAAACCGATTCCTCGGCGTCGCTGTCGTATGGTAGCATGGCTTACTCTGATCATGCGGCGGCCGACTCTTTTTATAGCACGTTCCGTGCCCATGCATAGCCTCCATCATCGAGCGACGAAATCTCCGACCCCACGCCTACCTTCGAACACAAAATCATCGATTCTCAATAACGGAATACAATGCATCTAAAACAACTTATTTCCCTTCACTCGGATCAGTCTTGCGTATGATCTAGCCGTCTGACTCGCGCGCACTTCCCCGCTCAGCCACCGGATCACCGGCGCGAGCCGCGTCCCCTCCCCGCCCGCCGGCACGATCAGCCGCAGCGGCGCGCCCGCCACCATCCGGTCGCCGAACGGCGCGACGAGGCGTCCGGCGGCGAGCGCCGGGCCGACGAGGGCGCTGTGGCCGATGAGGACCCCGCTGCCGGCGAGCGCCGCGTCGAGGGCGATGCCGTAGAGCGAGAACGCAGCCTCCCGGGCCGGGCGCAAAGCCCCGGCGCCGTGGCGGCTGAGCCAGCGCGGCCAGTCCTCGTGCCAGACCGAATCGTGCAGCAGCGTCGTCCCGGCGAGGTCGCCCGGATCGCGCAGCCGCGCCGCGAGGGCGGGCGCGCAGACCGGGAACAGGTCGTCGCGGGCCAGCACGACCGCGGTGCAGCCGGCCGGAGCGTCGGCGAAGTACAGCCCGAGATCGACGAGCTCGCGGGCGTAGTCCGGCTGCTCGTCCCGGGTCAGGATCGCGACGTCGCGACCGAAGGTTCCCTGCAGTTCAGGCAGCCGGGGAGCGAGCCAGAGCTGGGCGATGCACGGGAGCGCCGCCAGCGTCAGCTCGCGCGGCCGGCCGGCGGCGCGCATCGCCCGCACCGCCCCGTTGAGCGCGTCGAAGGCCGCCGTGAGGGCGGGCAGCGCCGCCCGACCCTCCGGCGTCAGGACGAGGCCGTTGGGGAGCCGGTGGAAGAGCGGCCGGCCGAGCCAGGCCTCGAGCCCCTTCACCTGGGTGCCGATCGCCGCCGGGGTGACGTGGAGCTCGCGGGCCGCCGCGACGTAGCCGCCGTGGCGCGCCGCCGCCTCGAAGGCGCGCAACGCCGTGAGGGAGGGAGGTGAGGGCCGGCCGCCCGGATCCATCGCGAGGCCCCTGGCGGGAGAGGCCAAGGAAAACTTGGCCTGAGCCTCGGTTTATCCCGTTTGCCGGCCGCCGGGGCAAGCCCGACACTCCGGCTCCGCCAGACGCCACCGGACCTTCCACATGCGCCTCCTGCACGACGGCTACTTCGACCGGGGCCTCGACGCCGACCCGGACCTCGCCGCCGCGATCCGCGGCGAGCTCGCCCGCCAGCGGGACGGCATCGAGCTGATCGCCTCGGAGAACATCGTCTCGCGGCTGGTCCTGGAGGCGCAGGGCTCGGTCCTCACCAACAAGACCGTCGAGGGGCTGCCCTACGCGCGCTATTACGGCGGCGCCGAGCATGCCGACGCGATCGAGGCCCTGGCGGTGACCCGGGCGACGCGGCTGTTCGGCTGCCGCTTCGCCAACGTGCAGCCGCATTCGGGCTCGAACGCCAATGCGGGCGTGTTCCTCGGGCTGCTCGCGCTCGGCGACACGATCCTGTCGATGGGCGTCGAGGCCGGCGGCCATATCAGCCACGGCCATCCGGCGACCCTGACGGGGCGCGACTACCGCATCGTCCGCTACGGCGTGGAGCGCGACAGCGAGCGGGTCGCGCTCGACGCGGTCGCGCGGCTCGCCCGCGAGCACCGCCCGCGGATGATCGTCGCCGGCGGCTCGGCCTATGCCCGCGCCCTCGACTTCGCGGGCCTGCGGGCGATCGCCGACGAGGTCGGGGCGCTGCTGATGGTCGACATGGCGCATGTCGCCGGCCTCGTCGCCACCGGGCTCTACCCCGACCCCTTCCCGCACGCCCACGTGGTGACCTCGACCACCTACAAGTCGCTGCGCGGCGCCCGCGGCGGGCTGGTCCTGTGGAACGACCCCGCCCTGTCGGACCGGATCAATCACGGCATCTTCCCGGGCGTGCAGGGCTCGGTGATGATGCACGCGGTCGCCGCCAAGGCGGCCTGCTTCGGCGAGGCCCTGCGGCCGGAATTCGCGGCCTACAACCGGGCGGTCCTCGACAATGCCCGGGCGCTCGCCGACAGCGTCGCCGCGGCCGGGATGCGCCTCGTCGCCGGCGGCACCGATTGCGGGCTGATGCTGGTCGACCTGAGCCCGCAGGGCGTGACCGGCGACGTGGCGGCCAAGGCCCTCGAGAGCGCGGGCCTCGCGGTCAACAAGAACCAGATCCCGTTCGACACCCGCCCGCCCGAGGCGCCCTCGGGCCTGCGCCTGTCCTCGAATGCCGGCACCGCCCGGGGCTTCGGCCCGGACGAGTTCCGCCGGATCGGCGGCTGGATCGCCCGGGTGGTCGCCGCGCCCCACGACGCGGCCGGGCTGGCGGCGGTCCGGAGCGAGGTGCTGGCCCTGTGCCGGCTTTTCCCGATCTACGGGACGTGAGCCGCGAGCCCCCGGCGCCCGCCCGACGCAGGCGGGCGCCGGCGCGGCTCAATGGGCGCTGCCGGTCGCCACGAACTTGAACAGGAACACCCCGGCGATCACCCACACCACCGGCTTCACCTCGCGGAAGCGGCCGGTGAGCAGCTTGATCACCGCGTAGGTGATGAAGCCGAAGGCGACGCCGTTGGCGATCGAGTAGGTGAAGGGCATCAGGAGCGCCGTGACGCAGGCCGGCAGCACCTCGGTCAGGTCGTCCCAGTCGAGGTCGACCAGCTCGTGCAGCATCAGGCAGGCGACGTAGAACAGGGCCGGCGCCGTGGCGTAGGCCGGGACCGAGCCGGCGAGCGGGGCGAAGAACAGGCAGGCGAGGAACAGCACCGCCACCGTCGCCGCGGTGAGCCCGGTGCGGCCGCCCTCCTCGACGCCGGACGCGCTCTCGAGATACGCGGTGGTGCTCGAGGTGCCGAGCAGCGAGCCGACGAAGATCGACGAGGAATCCGCCATCAGGGCCTTGTCGAGCCGCTCCATCTTGCCCGCCGTGAGGAGCCCGGCCCGGTTGGCGACGCCCATCAGCGTGCCGGTGGCGTCGAACAATTCGACGAGGAAGAACACCAGGATCACGTTGAGCAGCCCGCCCGACAGCGCGCCCTTGATGTCGAGGGCGAACAGGGTCGGGGCGATCGAGGGCGGCAGCGAGGCGACGCCCTGGAAGTGGTTGTCGGCGACGACGAAGCTCAACGCCGTGACGGTCAGGATGCCGGCCAGCAGCGCGCCGCGCACCTTGCGCACCGACAGCACCGCGACGATCAGGAAGCCCAGGACGGCCAGCACCGCGCTCGGCTTGTGCAGGTCGCCGAGGGTCACGAAGGTCGCCGGGCTCGCCGCCACCACGCCGGCGCTCTTCAGCGCGATGATGGCGAGGAACAGCCCGATGCCGACCGTGATGGCGATCCGCATCGATCGGGGAATGCCGTCGACGATGATCCGGCGCAGGCCGGTCAGCGTGACGGCCATGAAGCACAGGCCGGAGATGAACACCGCCCCGAGCGCCGCCTGCCAGGTGTAGCCCATCTGGAGCACCACCACGTAGGCGAAGTAGGCGTTGAGCCCCATGCCGGGGGCGAGCGCGATCGGGTAGTTGGCGTAGAACGCCATCACCAGCGAGCCGATCGCCGCGACGAGGCAGGTGGCGACGAACACCGCCCCCTTCGGCATCCCGGCATCGCCCAGGATGTTGGGATTGACGAAGACGATGTAGGCCATCGTCAGGAAGGTGGTGAGCCCGGCGAGCAGTTCCGTCCGCACGGTCGTGCCGTGGGCCGAGAGCGCGAAGGTGCGCTCCAGGAATCCGTTCGGCCGGGTCAGGCCGTCGTCGCGCTTCAGGTCCATCGCTCCCCCTCGCTCCTGTCGAGTGCGTCGTTGATCGGTCGGTAGATCCGGTCGGGCGCGAACGGCGTCGCGGTCAGCCGCGCGCCGGTCGCGTCCCGGATGGCGTTGCCGAGGGCCGCCGCCACGGGGTTGAACGGGCTCTCGCTCATCGACTTGGCGCCGAGCGGGCCGACGGAATCGTGGGTGTCGGCGAAGACCACCTCGGTGCGGGGCACGTCGGCGAGGGCCGGGACGTGGTAGGTGCGGAAGGACGGGGTCGCGACCCGGCCCTCGGCGTCGATCCGGAGATCCTCGTAGAGCGCGGCGCCGAGGGCCTGGGCGACGCCGCCCTCGATCTGGCCGCGGCACTGGACCGGGTTCATCACCCGGCCGGCATCGGCGGCGTGGACGCTCCGGAGGATCCGCACCTCGCCGGTCCCCGGCCGCACCGCGACCTGGAAGCCCTGGACGTTGAACGCCACCGAGCGCGGGCTGCCGTCGGCCCGGCCGACCGCCTCCAGGGTTCCGAGCTCGGCGAGCGGCACCCGCGCCGCACCCGCCGCGACGGCGTCGCCGTCGAGCCGGCAGGCCTGCGGATCGAGGCCGAGCCGGGCGGCGGCGCCCTGCTTCAGCATCGCGGCCAGGGCCTCGCAGGCCCGCAGGGTCGCCTGGCCCGCCACCACGATCCCGGTGCTGCCGTAGGCGCCGGTATCGTGCCCGACCGCGTCGGTGTCGCCCTGGCGCAGGGCGATCCGGTCCGGCGCGGTGCCCAGCACCTCGGCGGCGATCTGGCCGTGCACCGTCGCGGTGCCGTTGCCGAACTCGACCGTGCCGACGCTCAGGAAGTAGCGTCCGTCCCGGAGCGCGATCCGCGCCTCGGCGAAGTGGCCGCGGGGCGGGATGGTGTCGATCATCGCGAGCGCCATGCCCGACCCCGTGCGCCAGCCCGGCGGGGCCGCGGGCGGCGGCTCCGCCAGGGCCTGCGCGACCGCGTCGAGGCACTGGTCGAGGCCGTAGCTGCCGTACCGGACGTCGTGCGGCTCGAGGCTCGTCGAGACCATCGGGTCGCCCGGGCGCACCACGTTGCGGCGGCGCAGCTCGAACGGGTCGAGGTCGAGCGCGCGGGCGAGATCGTCCATGGCGGATTCCACCGCGAAGACGGTCTGGCTCAGGCCGTAGCCGCGGAACGCCCCGGCCGGCAGGGTGTGGGTGTGGACGGCGGCGCCGTCGACGCGCTTGTTCGGGCAGCGATAGACGGCGATCACCTCGTTGCAGCCGTGATGCAGCACCCCGCCGGCATGGTTGCCGTAGGCGCCGGTATTCGACAGCACGTCGAGGGCGATCGCCGTCAGGGTGCCGTCGGCGCGGGCGCCCAGGCGCACCCGCACCCGCATCGGGTGGCGGGTGGTCGCGGCGGTGAACTGCTCGGTGCGTGTCAGCTCCCAGCGCACCGGCCGGCCGGTCGCCAGCACCGCGAGCGCCACCAGGTCCTCGGTCAGCATCTCCTGCTTGGCCCCGAAGCCGCCGCCGACCCGGCCGCACTCGACCCGGACCCCTTCGCGCGGGAGGTCGAACAGGGTGCAGAGGGCGTCCCGGGTGAGGAACGGCACCTGGGTGCTGGAGCGGATGACGAGGCGCCCGTCCGGGTCGCGCCAGCCCATCGCCGCATGGGTCTCGAGATGGGCGTGCTGGATCCGCTGCGCGCGGTAGGTGCCCTCGGTGACCACGTCCGCCTCGGCGAAGCCGGCCGCGACGTCGCCGACCTCGCCATGCGCCTCGGCGGCGAGGTTGGGATGGGGGTGGAGCGGCGGCGCGTCCTCGCCGGTCTGCCGCGCCCCGTGGACGAGCGGAGCCTCGCGGGCGAGGGCGAGCTCGGGGTCGAGGCAGGCCGGCAGCGCCTCGTAATCCACGATCAGGGCCCGGCAGCCGGCCTCCGCCGCCGCCTCGCTCTCGGCGAGCACCGCCGCGACGCGCTGGCCGACGAAGCGCAGGACCGGGTCGAGCACCCGCGTGTCGGCGGCGTCGTCGGCCGGGTTCTCGTGCCGGCCGGTGGAGAACAGGCGGTCCGGCGCGTCGGCATGGGTGAGCACCCGCACCACGCCGGGCAGCGCCAGGGCCGCCGTCGCATCGATGCTCCGCACCCTCGCATGGGGATGGGGCGAGCGCAGCACCTTCAGGTGCAGGGCGCCGGGCAGGTCGCGATCGAGGGTGTAGCGTGCCCGGCCGCTGACGATCGCGCCGCCGTCCGGGGCCGGCGGGCTGTGCGCGCAGGACGGCGCGGCCTCCCCGGTTATCGCATCCGCGATCGCCCGGTAGCCGGTGCAGCGGCAGAGGTTGCCCTTGAGCGCCGCCGGCAGGTCGCGGACCCGGCCCCGGTCGAGGGCGGCGGCCGTCATCACCATGCCGGGGGTGCAGAAGCCGCACTGGAAGCCCTGGCCGGCGACGAAGGCCGCCTGGACCGGGTGGAGGCGGTCCGGCACGCCGTCGCCCGGCGCGCAGGGACCGGCCAGTCCCTCGACCGTGGTGACCGCCCGCCCGGCGGCCCGGAAGGCCGGCACCAGGCAGGCATGCAGCGGCTCGCCGTCGAGATGGACCGTGCAGGCGCCGCAATCGCCCGCGTCGCAGCCCTTCTTGACGCCGAACCAGCCGAGCTCGCGCAGCAGCGTGCGCAGGCACTGGCCCGGGCGAGGCGCGGCCTCGTGGGCGTGGCCGTTGACCGTGAGCCTCATGCGCCGCCTCCCGCGAGCTCGGCCCGGGCCTCCTCGGCGAGGAGCCCGGCGACGTGGCGGCGCCAGTCCGGCGCGCCGTGGACGTCGTCGTACCAGAGGCGATCGGGAATCGCCGCGGCGAGCGCCGCCCGGAGCTCCTCCGCCCGCGGAATCCCCGCGAGGTCGATCCGCACCGGGCGCCGGGTCGCGGCGGTCACCGTGACGGCGAAGGCCCCGGAGGGATCGCGCGTCGCGATCACCAGGGCGCCGGAGCGGCCCTCGGGGCTCAGGGACAGGCGCCGGAAGGCGGCGCGGCGGCGCAAAGCCGCCGCCGGCAGGTCGATCCGGCGCAGGATCTCGCCGGGGGCGAGGGCCGTCGCCTGCGGCCCGAGCACCAGGTCGCGCACCGGCAGGGTCCGCTCGCCGCCGTCGGGGGTCCAGATCAGGGCGGTGCCGTCGAGGGCGACCGCGAGCGCGATCATCGGCCCGGCGGGGAGCGCCAGGCAGAGGTTGCCGCCGACCGTGGCGGCGTTCCAGACCTTGAACGAGCCGAGCAGCGCCCGGCAGCAGCGGCCGATCAGCGGCGCGGCCGTGAACGACGCCGGCAGGTCGAGCCGGTCGAGGGCCGCGATGGTGCAGGTCGCCGCGATCTGCACGCCCTCCGCCGTCACCGCGTGCGGCTCCCAGCCGAGGGAGGGCAGGTCGATCAGGCGGCCGATCCCCTCCTGCGGTTCCGAGAACAGCCAGGTTCCGCCGGCGAGCCAGGCGTCGCCGGGCCGCCAAGCCGGCAAGCCGGCCCGGGCGCGGGGCGCCACCACCTCCGTGATGCCGTCGAGATCCATGAGCCTTCCCGCGAGCCGCCCACCCGCACCCCGGGCGGGGCGCGAGGCTACCTTAAGGCAAGATCGCGTCCAACGCGGCGGGGGCGCGGGCCCCTTTCGCCGCCTGCCCGGGCCGCGGCGGCGACCCTGAGCCGGCGAAGCGTTTGTCGACGATCGCGTTAACTATTTATTTGCAATTCGATTGACTTTAGCAAGTCATTAACCCACTTATCGCGCATTCCGGACGATGAACAGGTCGCCGTCATGCCAACTCTAGAAAAGTCTACTGTCGGATATACGTTCGCGAACGAGACAGGGGCGAAAGACATGCAAGCGGCGTATCGCAGCGGAACGGACCTTCCCACGGCCGACAAACAGCCGGTCGACTTGGCCCCGCAGCGGACTAAAGTCCTGAAGGCGAAGCCGGCACCCAAACTCAATCCTGAGTTGATTATCAAATCTTTTAATACCTGGGCGTTCAAGCGCGAGCAGCCCGGCAACCCCGAGCGGCTGGTGCCGATGGTCGAGGCGGCCGCCCGCGCCGGCCGGCCGCTCGAATTCGTGCTGTACTGGGGCAAGGGCCCGCGCTCGGAGATCGCCGCGCCCGACCTCGCCTGCCTCGACTATCTCGGCCAGCTCGCCGAGCGGGTGCGCCAGGCCTACGCGCCGGGGGCGATCTTCCGGCTGATCTTCACCGACACCCACGCCTCGCTGAACGGGCACCCGGCGGAGGTGGTGGATGCCTATTTCGGCGCCATCGATGCCGCCGCGCAGGCCCGCGGCTTCGCCAGCGCCCGGCTCAGCGACGTCGTCGCCTTCGCCCGGGAGATCGGCGCCGACGCGCCGGAGGAGGAGCCGACCGGCGAGGTCCTGGCCAGCCTGATGGCCTGCGCGGCCAAGTGGTACCGCGGCGAAGGCTCCACCGCGCAGGGCGCCCTCGACTACCACCGCATGAACATGGTCGAGAAGCGCGCGGTCGCGGCGGCCTTCCCGGAGGCGGTGTTCGTCACCTTCAACGGCAGCGAGTTCCGCGACCTGTTCCCGGCCACCATGCCGATCTTCTACATGTACTCCCTGCGCCGCGGCGTCGGCGTGAAGCCCTGGTTCATGGATGCCGGGTTCGCGGCCGCCAAGCTCGCGGATGCCGAGACCCCGGAGGCCAAGTCTTCGGAGGCCAAGTCTCCGGAGGCCAAGTCCCTGGAGGCCAAGTCCCTGGAATCCGCGTCCTCGGACGCCTCGTCCCCGGCCGGGCAGCCGGTCTCCTGACCTCGCCGCGTTTATCGCCGGAGACCACCCGATGACGCGCGCTGCCGGCTCGCAGGCCGCCGAACGGCCTAAGGCGGAGGCTGCCCGCCCCGCCGACAACATCCCCCTCGGCATCGCGCTGATGATCGGCGCGACCGTCCTGCTGACCCTGTCGAACGCATTCTCGAAGCACCTCGTCGCGCATTATCCGGTCGGCGAGGTGATGTTCCTGCGCTCGTCGATCGCCTTCGGGCTGGTCTGCGCCTTCATGCTGCCGGCCACCGGCCTTACGGTGTTCCGCACCAAGAAGCCGGGGGCCCACGTCGCCCGCGGCCTGTCCCAGGCGATCTCCCAGACGCTGACGGTGCTGGCGCTCGGGCTGATGCCGCTCGCCGGGGTCACGGCGATCGGCTTCTCGGCGCCGCTCTTCGCCGCCGTGGTGGCGATCCTCTGGCACAAGGAGGCCTCGGACCCGGTGCGCTGGGGCGTGCTGGTGGTGGGCTTCCTCGGCGTGCTGGTGGTGACCAATCCGGGGGCGGACTCACTCCAGGTCGGCGCGCTGTTCGCGCTGGGCAACGCCGTGATGTACGGCACCGTCACGGTGGCGGTGCGGGGCATGGCCAAGACCGAGAAGGCCGGCACGCTGCTGATCTGGCAGATGGCCGTGATGGCGGCGGCGCATTCGGTGCTGCTGGTCTTCGGCTTCCGGCTGCCGAGCCTGCCCGACGCCGCGCTGTTCGGGCTCCTCGGCGTCTCCAATGTCGGCGCGCAGTATCTCTGGACCCGGGCGCTCGCCTCGGCGCCGGCCACCGCGGTGTCGCCGTTCTACTACCTGATGCTGGTCTGGGGCATGGGGCTGGGCTACCTCGCCTTCGGAGAGGTCCCGAACCTGCACCTCGTCGTCGGCGGCGTGATCGTGGTGGCGGCCGGCGCCCTGCTCCTCTGGCACGAGACCTGGACGCGCCGGGCCGCGGCCGGCCGGACCGGGGCACCCCGGACGGGGACCGGCCGGACCTTGGCCGGTCGCATCCTGGCCGGGATCTCGACCCGCAGGATCTTGGCCAGCGCGCACGACGCGACGCCCCCGCGGCTCGCCCGGCCGGCGGCCATGCGCCTGCACCGGCCCGAGACCCTCGGCCTGACGAGAGATTACGCGGCGTAGAACGATGTCCGCCCGGTCCGTTCGAACAAGGACGGCGCGCCTCCCTTCCCCCATTCGGGAGCGGGACGGCGCGCCGTTCTCGTTTCCGGGTCGACCGGGCGGACATCGGAGGACGACCCGTCCGACCGGACGCGCCGGGCGGCCTACCGCGGCAGCAGGACGACGAGCTTGTGGTCCGGCTGGGTCGCCGGGACGAAGGTGACCTGCTCGTAGCGCAACCGGCCGTCCTCGGGGTGCGCGAAGGTGCGCAGGCCCCCTTCCCGGGCCAGCACCGCGTGGTCGTTCCAGAACATCGCGAAGTCGGGACTGTGCCGGCGCAGGTCTCGGACAAGGTCCGCCATCGCCGGATCGTCCGGGTTGTGCCCGGTATCGGCCCGGAACTCGGCCAGCAGGCGGCGGGCGCGCTCCTCCCAGTCCACGATGAACTGGCGCGCCGCCTCGTGCAGGAACACGAACCGCAGCAGGCACGGCTCGCCGCTGTCGAGCCAGGGCGCGAACAGGCGCCCGGCGGCCTCGTTCCAGCCGCGCGCCTGCCAGAGCCGGTCGAGGAGGTAGGCCGGGACCGACAGGGTGGCGAGCGTGTCCAGCAACTCGGGCGGCGCGGCGGCCGGCTCCCGCGCCGCGGCGGGCACGGCCGGGTCGCGCCGGCGCGTCAGCTCGAACAGGTAGGCCCGCTCCGCCGGGTTCAGGCGCAGGGCCTCCGCCAGCCGGGCCAGGGCCGCCGCGGACAGGGCGATGTCCCGTCCCTGCTCGACCCAGGTGTACCAGGTCGTGCTGAGGCCGCCGAGCTGCGCCACCTCCTCGCGCCGCAGGCCGGGCGTGCGCCGCCGGCCATGCGCGCCGGGCGGCTGCCCCACGACGGCGGGCGACAGCGCCTCCCGGCGGGCGCGGAGGAAGGCGCCGAGGAGGCGCCGCTGATCCATCGGCAGGGACATCGGGGCTAGGACATCGAGGCAGGGGTATCGAGGCAAGGACATGCCGGTGCCGGATATACCAGGATACCCTGCCAACTTGTACCAGCATGACGACGCCGGCACGGTGGTGCTTCCACAGCGGAGACACTCCATGACAACGCAGCACGCCTTCGTCGCGCAGGAATATGGCGGCCGGGCCGCGGACTACGTCGCCAGCGCGGTTCACAGCGCCGGCGGCGACCTGGACCAGGTCGAGGCGATCGTGCGCGGCCTCGCCGCCGCGCGGGTGCTCGACCTGGGCTGCGGCGGCGGCCATGTCAGCTACCGCGCGGCGCCCCACGTGGCCGAGGTGGTCGCGTGCGACATCACGCCGGCGATGCTGGAGGCGGTCGCCGCGGCGGCGGCCGAGCGCGGCCTGTCCAACATCGCGGTCCGGCAGGCGGCCGCGGAAGCGCTGCCCTTCCCGGCCGCGTCGTTCGACGTCGTCCTGTGCCGCTTCACCGCCCATCACTGGCAGGACCTGGAGGCCGGCTTGCGGGAGGCGCGCCGGGTCCTGAAGCCCGGCGGCCGGGGCGTGTTCATCGACACCGTCGCGCCGGCCGACCGGGTCCTCGACAGCCACCTGCAGGCGGTCGAGCTGCTGCGCGACGCCTCGCATGTCCGCAACTACAGCACGGCCGAGCTGATCGCCGCCCTGTCGCGCGCGGGCTTCGCGGTCGAGGGCCTCACGATGCGGCGGCTGCGGATGGAGTTCCCCGTCTGGACCGCCCGGACGCGGACGCCCGCCTCCCACGCCGCGGCCATCCGCTCGCTGCAGGACCGCGCGCCCGCCGTCGTCAGGGACGCTTTCGCCGTCGGCCCGGACGGCAGCTTCGACCTCGACTCGGCCACCCTCGTCACGGTCGCGTCCTAGGTCCTCGTCCGGCCCGCACCCTCGTCCGGGCCGATCGCGCCGCCGGGATCTTCACGCCGCCGGGGTCCCTACGCCGCCAGGGTCTCGGCCCGCCGCTCCTCGGCGCGCCAGCGGCCGATGAGCGCGCGGGCCTCCTCGGCCGGGACGGGGCGGCTGAACAGGTAGCCCTGGACCTCGTCGCAGCCGAGCAGCGCCAGCACCCGGTGCTGGTCGGCGGTCTCGATTCCCTCGGCGGTGGTGCGCATGCCGAGCACCCGGGCGATGTCGATGACGGCGCGGACGATCGCGGTGTTCTGCGCGCCGGAGCCGAGCCCGGTGACGAAGCTGCGGTCGACCTTGATGCGGTCGAACGGGAAGCTCCGCAGGTAGTTGAGCGACGAATAGCCGGTGCCGAAATCGTCCATCGCGACGTGCAGGCCGAGCGCCTTGAGCTGGCGCAGGATGGTGAGCGTCCCCTCCCCGCTGTCGAGCAGCATCTGCTCGGTGATCTCGAGCTCAAGGCGGTGGGCCGGCAGGCCGGTCCGCTGCAGCACGCCGCGCACCATCCCGACGAGGTCGGGGCCGGAGAACTGCACCGGCGAGAGGTTGACGGCGATCTTCAGCCGCTCGGGCCAGGTCGCGGCCTGGCGGCAGGCCTCGGTGAGGGACCACTCGCCGATGGCGTGGATCAGGCCGCATTCCTCGGCGATCGAGATGAACAGCGAAGGCGGCACGTTGCCCCGCTCCGGGTGGCGCCAGCGCGCCAGCGCCTCGAACCCGGCGATCTCGCCGGTCTTCAGGACGACCGAGGGCTGGTAGTGCAGCTCGAGCTCGTCCCGCTCGATCGCCCGGCGCAGGTCGGCCTCGATCTGGCGCCGCTCGTCCAGGCCCTCGCTCATCGTCCGGTCGTAGAACCGGAAGGTGCCGCGCTTGCCGGCCTTGACGGCGTAGAGCGCGAGGTCGGCGGCGATCAGGATGTCGTCGGCGGTGGCGCCGTCCTCGGGCCCGACCGCGATGCCGATGCTGACGCTGGAGCGGATCTGGTGGCTGCCGATCTCGAAGGGCGGCAGGACCGCCTCGGCGATGCGCCGTGCCAGGGCCTCCAGGGCCGCCCGGTCGCCGGCATGCGGGACCAGCAGGGCGAACTCGTCGCCGCCGAGGCGCGCCAGCACGTGGCCGGGATCGAGCATGGCGGAGAGCCGGTCGCCGACCGCCTGGAGCAGGTGATCGCCGACCTTGTGGCCGAGGGTGTCGTTGACGAGCTTGAACCGGTCGAGGTCGAGGAACATCACCGCGTAAGGCGTGCCGGGCGCCGCCCGGGCCGCCTCCGCCATGCCCTCCAGGGAGGCGCGGAACACCCGGCGGTTCGGCAGGTCGGTCAGGGGATCCTGCGAGGCCAGCCGGGCGACCCGGGCCTCGGCCTCGGAGCGCTTGGCCTCGATGCGCAGCAGCTTCTCCACCGCCACCCCGACGAGGAGCGTCAGGATCGCCGCCACCACCGCGTCCATGCGGAGGGCGGCGCGGGCGTCCTTGTAGATCTCGGCCTCCGGCACGCTGACGCTCACCCAGAGCGGATGCTCGCGCACCTTGCGGATCGTCACCAGCCGGGTCTCGGCCCCGTCCGGCATCTCGAGGGTGAAGGTGCCGGAGCGGCCCGAGCGGATCTTCTCGTAGGTCTCGGTCCGGCCGAGGTCGGCGCCGACCCCGAAGCCGCCGCCGACGCCGCCGCTGGAGCGCACCACGCCGTCGCTGCCGATGAGCGAGATCGCCGCCGGGGTGCCGAGGTCGATCTTGTCGTAGAACTTGGTCAGGTGGCTCGGGTTGAGCGAAGCCACCACCACGCCGCCGAAGCGGCCGTCCGGTCCGCGGAAGCGTCGGCTGAACTGCACCGAGACCCGGCCGCTCGCCCGCCCGATCACCGGGCGGCTGATGTAGAGCATGTCCTCGGGACTCTCGACCTGGACGCGGAAATGGTCGCGGTCGCTGAGGTCGGTCGCCGGCGGCGGCTGCGGTCCGGCATTGGTCGCCCGCATCACCCCGTCCGGCCCGATGATCGCCACCTGCACGATGATCTCGCTCAGGAGATCGGTCGTGTTGACGATCGTGCCGTAATCCTCCCGCCCGGCGCGGTTCTCGATGCTGCGCCGCATGTACAACAGCGACTTGTCGATCTCGCCGATCGAACGCAGGACGTTCTCCTCGAACACCATCGCGAAATTGTGCGTGGTCCGCTCGGAATCCTGGAGGGCGCCCTGCACGTCGTTCTCGTGCTTGACCGCGACGCCGGCCCACAGGAGCGCCACCACGATCAGGCCGAGGAGCACCGGCCCACGGCGCTCCGCCAGGAATCTCGGAAATTGCGTGAGGTACAGGGCCATCCCGGCTCGTCCAGCGGCTTCGACCGCGCAACTATGCGCCGCGAAAGTTATCGGGATCTAAATGCGCCAGCCCCATTCCGACGGTTTCGCGAATGGATACAGTGGCATAGCTTTGCCGCTCCGTGGCTCGACTGATGTGTTGTTTGGCTGGACAGGATGGTCTTTGGTTGTATAGCTGGGTCCAGCGGCCGCTCTGCCCGCCCCCCGGCGGCCGCCCGAGCGTCAAATCCTGCGAAACCTGAAGCCGACGAAAGTCGATACACCAGAACACAACCAATGGTAGTGACAACTGATGTGTCGTCGTCGACGGCGAAGGACGAACCCGGCCCCGCATCGGGGTGTCAGGTCTAGGATTCGTCCCGTCGGCTCAGTCGATCGCGCTCAATTCGATCTTCGAACCCCCGTCCCGGCGCCGCCGGTCCGCCGTTTGTCCGCGGCGCGTCCTGACGCGGTCTCGCCGATCGCGACGGCGAGAACAGCCGACGTATTCGATCGACTGCGAAACGACGCCGAAACAAATTACCGGAGCGCAAAGCTCTGCCGCCCCGGTCGGATCCTGCACGAGGTCGATCCCGCGGCGTTTCGCTCGACCGTCGACATGTCGCGATACGCTCGATCGGCGGCGGATCGGGCCACGACATCTGGCGCATTCAGGCGCGGCGGCGCAACCGGCGCCAGCCGAGCACCACGCCGCTGCCGGAGATCGTCAGGCCGAGGGCGCTGAGGATGCCGATCAGGCCGAGGCGCCAGCCCGGATGCTGCGCCAGCGGACCGGCATCGAGGGTGTGGAGGGCGTCGAACAGCCAGCGATTGGCCCGGCCGCTGCGGTCGGTGCGGTCGAGGATCGTCCCGGTGGCCGGATCGAGATGGAACCAGGTCCCGGCCGGATCGTCGAAGGCGAGGCGCAGGACCGGCAGGAGCGGAGCGCCGTGCCGGTCGTACCAGTAGGCATCCGGCGCCGTGATCCGGGTCGCCGACCGGAGCGCCGCCCCGGGCAGCATCGCCCGGCCGGCCGCCGCCACCGCCTCCGGCGTCAGGCCGGGCCCGCAGCACGGCGCGACCCCGCCGGGCCCGGCGGCGGCGACGAGGGGCCGGCCGCCGATCCAGGCGATATCGAGCGCGACGCTGCCGGCGGGCGCCTGCCGGAGGGCGTCGAGGCCGAGGGGGAAGACCGGCGCGTCCTGGCCGGCATAGGCGGCCCGCATGGCGGCGTCGGGCGCGCGCGGCCCGAACCAGCCGCGCGGGTTCATCGACAGCCAGCCGCTGAGCACGAAGGTCACGACGACGAGGCCGCCCGCCACGCCGGCGAGGTGGTGCCAGGCGGCAAAGCCGCGATACGGCGTCAGCCGGTCGCGCATCAGCCGGACGAGGCCGAGGGCGTAGCCGCTGAGCGCCCCCGCAAGGGCGATGCCGGAGACCCACAGGACCACGTCCTGCCACAGCCCCGCCCGGGCCCGCAGCGGCGTCAGGTAGATCCAGTGGGTCACGGCGCCGGCCCAGTTCCAGACCCGCTCGGCCCGGGTGGTGTCGAGGACGAGCTCGCCGGTGGCGACCGACAGGTAGAGCTCGGTGCCGGCTCCGTCGCCGAGGGCCACGCGCCGGAACGGCCGGGCGGGATCGTAGCGGGCCGTCACCGTCCACTGGTCGCGGGTCACCGGCCCGAGATCGACGACGCGCCGGGCCGCCGGATGGGTGGCCGCCAGGACCGCCGCGCCCGCCGCGTCGAGGGGCGGGAAGGCGAGGCCGGTCGCCGCCGAGATCGCCCGGCGCGCGCCGTCGGCCTCGGTGATCCAGTAGGCCGGCTCGCCCCCCCGCATCGCCAGGGTGAGGCGGGCGGGGAACCGCGCGAGGCCGGCGCGCGCCATCGCCTCCTGCGGCGCCAGCCGCACCGCGTCGAGGCGAAGCGGCGGCAGGGCGCCGCGCCGCTCGGCCTCGGTCAGGGCGGGAAAGCCGACGAACAGCATCACCAGGCCGGAGACGAACCAGGCGACGAACAGCAGCCCGGTGGCGATGCCGAGCCAGCGGTGGCCGAGATGCAGCCACCGCTTCAGCCGCTTGACCGGGCCCTTGCGCAACCGGGCCCGCATCAGAACGTGACGTGGTAGGCGAGCTCGACCGAGCGCGGGCGGCCGAGCAGCCAGGAATTGGTGTTGCCCGAGACCGCATAGAGCTGGTCGGTGAGGTTGTAGCCGCGCAGGGACAGGCGCGAGGTCGGGGTCACCTGCCAGTCCAGGGTGGCGTTGAGGAGCGTGTAGGCCGGGCGCCGGAAGGTGTTGGCGAAGTCGCTGAAGACCGGGCCGACGTCGTTGACGCCGAGCCGCGCCACCCAGCCCGGGGCGAAGGCGTAGGCGAGCCAGACGTTGGTGACGCGCTGGGGCACGTCGATCGGGACGTTGCCGGCGAACGACACCAGGCCCGCATCGGTGTTCTGCGAGAATGCGTCGTAGCGGGCCCGCAGCAGGGCGGTGTTGGCCTCGATGCGCCACTCGTCCGACAGCTGGTAGGCGACGGCGACCTCGACGCCCCGCGACGACTGGCTGCCGACCGCCGCCACCTCCGTCGGCCGGCCGGGGATCGGGGAGAGCAGGTTGTCCTTGCGGATGTGGTAGGCCGCGAAGGTCCATTCGCCGCGCCCACCGTCGAACAGGCCCTTGGCGCCGGCCTCGACCTGGTCGCCGGTGGCGAGCCGGAACTGCGATTCCGCGACGCTGGTGGTGATCAGGCTGCCGAGGGGATCGGCGGCGGTGGCGTACTGGGCGTAGAGGGCGAGGTCGGGCGTCGGGGTGTAGACCGCCGCGACCCGGGTGCTCACCGAATCGAACGTCTTCTCGAACGCGGTCCCGGCCAGCGGCCGGCTCACCGCCACGGTCGGCGCGTCGTAGCGGATGCCCGTCACCAGGGCGAGTTGGGGCGACAGTTCCAGCCGGTCCTCGGCGAAGACCGAGGCCTGCCGGGTGCGCGACAGGATGTCGGTGCGGGTGCCCGCGAGGTTGATGAAGCGGCCTTGCGCGAAGGTGTACGGGTCGACGACGCTCTCGCCGCCATAGGGCGAATTGCTGTCGCGCCGGAAATCGACGTGGTTGACGTCGAAGCCGACCACCACGGAATTCCTGAACCCGAACAGGCTGCCGCGGAAGGTCGCGTCGAAGCGGTTGCCGATCTGCTCCTCGTGGTGGCGGATCTCGATGTAGTCGCTGCGCCCGATCAGCCCGGTCGCCGGCTGGTAGGTGTATTGCTCGACGTCGCGCCAGTGCCGCTCGGTCGAGAGGCGGTAGGCGGTGTTGCGGATCGTGATGTCCGGGCTCGGGTTCCACTCGGTGCGCAGTTGCGTCCAGTTGTCGAACCAGGCGATCTGCGAATCCCGGACGTTGTAGTTGGTGAAGCGCAAGCGGTCGGGCACCCGGTCGCCGACGAGCGGCGAGCCCCAGTAGCGGGTCGGCTCGTTGGTGCCGAGGTCGTGCGAGAGCGTGACGCTGAGATCGGGCGCCGCCCGCCAGGTCACCGCGGCCGAGAGGGCGAGATTGCGGAAATCGCCGTCGGGCTTCACCCAGCCGTCGGCCCGGTTGCCGCTGAGGTTGATCCGGTAGGCCAAGTCCTCGCCGACCGGCCCGCCGGTATCGAGGGCGAGCCGCGCGACGCCGTCCGAACCGATCGCCGCCCGCGCCTCGCCGATGGCGGTGAAGACCGGCTTCTTCGGCACCACGTTGACGATGCCGCCGATCGCGCCCTCGCCGTAGAGCACCGAGGCCGGGCCGCGCAGGACCTCGATCCGCTCCGCCGACCAGGTGTCGAACGGGAACGTCACGGTGCCGGCCCCGACATAGAGCCGCGTGCCGTCGTAGAGCTGCTGCACCGAGCCGGCGCCGGCGAAGCCCCGCGCCGTGAAGGCGAGGTTGCCGTTGCCGGGCGCGGCGATGCTGGTGATGCCGACGGCGTTCTGGGTCACCGCCTCCTCGACGGTGGTCTGGCCTCGCGCCCGGATGGTCTCGCCGCTGATGATGTCGAGGCTCGCCGGGGTCTCGAGCGGGGTGAGGCCGAGGCGGGACCCCGAGCGCGACGGCGTGGCGAGGTTGAGGCCGGGCGCGGCGGCGTCGCGGCTGCGCCCGCCCGCGACGTCGATGGCATCGAGGGGCAGGTCGTCGGCCCCGGCCGGCCGGGCGGCGAGGACAACGGCGAAGGTGGCCGCGACGGTGATGAAACGAGGGGCGCGGAGCGCGGGCATGGCGGAGTCCGGAACTGGCTGTCGCTCCGTCCGTAACGATTCCTCGCCGATATGTAACGTTATAAAGTTACATATCCGAAACTCCGGGCGACGCGCATCGCGACGTCCGCGCATGCGGCGCACCGGATCGGCGGATCGGGGGAGGAGGGCGAGGGGCACGGGCGGGACGGCGCGAGGCTGTGGCACGTCACCGCGAACGACGGCGGGACGGATGCCTCTGGCACCCGCCTCGACCACCCATCAGGACACCCCGCCCGACGTGCTCGCGTGTGACCACGGCTGACGGCAGGTCTCCTGGCTCACGGGTCAAGCGCCTGCCATCGTCTTCCCAGGGACCTGCGACGGTCCCCAGTGACATGAGTGATGGAAAGCTCGCCGCTTACAGTTGCGGGGGCAGCCGCGGCATCGGGCGAACCCTCACCGCGTTCCCTTTTGATCCCCGGAGGGAACCGTCGGCGACAAGCCTAGCGGTTCGGCAACGAAGGAGCAACGGGCGTCGACGGGAAACCTGGGAAGCGCCGCCCCCTTACGGCGCGTGCGCCCCGGCCCCGTCGACCACGCCGCCGATCAGGTTCCGCCCGAGCAGGAACTCGGCGCTGAAATCGGTGCGGATCAGCGGCTCCAGCGCCATCGTCCCGGCGAGCGAAGCGGCCTCGCTGCGGCGGGCCGCCACCGCCTCGGCGCGGTCGACCGCCCGGAAGCGGATCCGCGTGCCGCCCTGCGCCTGGGCGAGGCGCCCGAGATCCGGGCCGATCACCGTGGCGATCTTCGGGTAGCCGCCGGTCGACTGCCGGTCAGCCATCAGGACGATCGGCCAGCCCTCCCCCGGCACCTGGATCGCCCCCATGGCGATGCCGTCCGAGACGATGTTGTAGCCCTTGGCGTGGGTGAGCGGCGTCCCGTCGAGGAAGCAGGCCATCCGGTCGCCCTTGGTGGTCACCGTCCAGGGCCCGGCCAGGAAGGCGGCGATCTGGTCCACGGCGAAGAAGTCGTCCTGCGGGCCCATCACCACCCGGATCTCCTCGGCCGGGCGCACGAGCCAGGGGGCGACCAGGGCGTGCGGATCGCCGGGACCCGGGCGCGCCTCCGCCACCGCGAGCCGGTCGCCGGCCCGCAGGGCCCGCCCGTCGAGGCCGCCGAAGCCGGAGCGGGTATGGGTCGCGGTCGCGCCGAGGGTGGCCGGGAGGTCGAGGCGGCCGGCCACCGCCAGGTAGGTCCAGGCGCCGGCCCGGCCCGCCCGGACGGCGAGGCTGCTCCCCGGCCTCAGCGTCAGCGCGCAGGCCGCCGGCAGCGGCGTGCCGTCGAGGCTGATCCGGAACGCCCCGCCGGCGAGCGCGATCCCGAGCGGTCCGCCCTCCGCCGTCACCTCGACGCCGCCGAGCGAGACCTCGAGCGCCGTGGCGCCGAGGGAGTTGCCGAGCGCCCGGTTGGCGGTGGCGTGGGCCAGCGGGTCCATCGGCCCGGCGGCGGTGATGCCGTAGCGCAGGTAGCCGTGCCGGCCGCCGTCCTGGAGCGTCACGCCGGGGCCGGCCGAGAGGATGCTGAGTGTCGCGGTCATGCGGCCTCGCGGCGCTGGGCGACGAGCTCTCCGGCGGCGGCGCGGCGCTCGAGATCGGCGAAGGTCGCGGCGTCGATCGCCGCGAAGCGCAGGGTGTCGCCGACGGCGACCGGGAACGGGTCGGGCTGGTGCGGCGCGTAGAGCCGCTCCGGCGTGCGGCCGACGACGTACCAGCCGGTCGGCATCGGGAAGGTGCCGACCGCCGCCAGCCCGCCGCCGATCAGGAGGGCGTTCGCCGGGTGCGGCGGGCGCGGCGTGGCGCGGCGGGACACGGCCAGCTCCCGGGGCAGCCCGCCCAGATAGGCGAAGCCCGGGGCGAAGCCGTACATGTAGACCCGGTACTCGGCCCCCGCATGCAGGGCGGCGACGCGCTCGACCGTGAGCCCCGTGGCCTGCGCCACCGCGCCGATATCCTCGGCGCAGGCCGGGTCGTAGCAGCACGGCAGCGTCCACACGGCCGCGCCCGCCCGGGCCGCGCCGGGTGCTGCGGCGAGCGCCAGCACCCGGTCGGCGAGGTCGTCGCGGTCGAGCACCAGCGGATCGTAGTGGATCATCAGCGAGCGGTAGGTCGGCACCGTCTCGCGCAGGCCCTCCGGCGGCGCGGCGCGCAGCGCGTCGTCGAGGGCCAGCACCCGGTCGTGGATCGCCGGATCGACGGTGGTGCCGAACTCGGCGACCAGGGCGGCCTCGCCGGCATCGAGGAGGCGGGGGCTCTCCGAGGGGAACGGCATCGGCGGTCAGGCCCGGAACGGGGCGAGGCGCACGCCGGCGCCCTCGAGCCGGGCGCGCACGGCGCGCGCGGTGGCGACGGCGTGGGCGGAATCGCCGTGGACGCAGACCGAGCGGATCGGCGTCGGCAGGCGCCGGCCGCTCGCCGCGATGATCGCCCCCTCCTGCACCATGGCGAGCACCCGCTCGGAAGCCTCGGCCTCGTCGGTGATCATCGCGCCCGGCTGGCCGCGGGGGATCAGGAACCCGGCCTCGGTGTAGCCGCGATCGGCGAAGATCTCCTGGTGCACGTCGAGCCCCTGCGCCTCGCCGGCCGCGACCTGGGCCGTCAGCGCGATGGCGAGCAGCGACAGGGAGGGGTCGACGGCCTTGACCGCCTTCGCGATGGCGTCCGCCACCTCCCGCTCCACCGCCGCGAGGTTGGCGAGCGCCCCGTGCGCCTTGACGTAGGTGATCCTGTGGCCCGCATAGGCCGCGAGGCCGGCCGCGGCGCCGATCTGGTAGGCGACCAGCCGCTCGACCTCGCCGGGGGTGAAGGGCAGCACCCGGCGGCCGAAGCCCCACAGGTCCGGATAGCCCGGATGGGCGCCGACCGCGACGCCGCGCTCGCGCGCGATGGCGAAGGCCCGGGCCATGATCTCGGGATCGCCCGCATGCAGGCCGCAGGCGACGTTGGCCGAGGTCACCACCTCCAGCATCGCCGCGTCGTCGCCGCAGCGGTAATCGCCGAAGCCCTCGCCGAGGTCCGAATTGAGATCGATGGACAGCATGGCGGGCACTCCGGGGCCGAGAGGCGGACGCCTTTTCCTGGCATCGCCCCGGCGCCCCTGCAACCCGCGGGCCGCGCCGTCCCGGGTTGCTTCCCGCGCCGCCCGGTCGTCCGGCGGGCCCGCCCCCGGCTCAGAGCGCCAGCGCGCTCCGCGCCAGCCAGAACACGCCCCAGCCGAGGAGCCCGAACCACGCCAGCACCAGCGGGACGCCGACCGCCAGGGTGAGCATCACGGCGGCCTGGCGCAGCCTGGCCTCGAACGGTACGGCGGAGGGGGCGGCCCGTCCCATGGCGGACGCCTTCGTGTCGACTTGAAACATCGCTGCCGGTTTCCGTGAGGTCCTGGCGCTGCGGTGGCAAGCGGCGGGCCCGCTGCGCGGCACACCGGACGCGGCCTGCCGGGCGGCAACGAGCCCGGTCGGCGATACCCGTCGATGCCGGGCGGGACGCGGCGGGGTGAGACAGCGTCGTGGATTCCTCACCTCCGCGCGTGGACGGCGTGGCCGCAGCCCGCTACCTTCCACAACACGGTCAGGTTGCGACGAGCCGCACTGATCGCCGCGCGGGCACGGTCCCGCCGCGGAACCGAGGAGCCGGGCGGGCCGGGCCCGCCGATCCGGAGGTGCGATCATGCGTGAGGGGATGCGCCGCTCTCTCGGCCTCGCCCTGATCCTCGGCGCCCTGTGCGCGCCGCCGGCACGGGCTCAGGACCAGACCGCTCAAGACCCGGCCGCCGGCCCGCGCCCGTGGAGCGACCCGCCGGCGAAGGCCGCCGGGGCGCCGGCCGCGCCCGAGGCCGGCAAGGCGGCAGCCGTCGCGCCGGACGCCCCGTCCCCCGCCGTCAGGCCGGCGCGGCTCGCCGCGA